>NZ_CP170550.1:2400000-3600000 GCF_042698365.1 Pedobacter sp. UC225_65 | reverse complement strand
AAACTTTACCTACTGCTTTTCTTTTACCGTCTGCAAAAAACTCGAGGTATACAAAATTGGTCTCCCCTGAATCTGGTTCTTGGATCGCCCGCATAAAATCTGCACTGTCTTTTGTGCTCACTTCTTTGCCATTGTTTTTAAAGAAATAGATGTTCTGTTTTTTTTGGGCCTTAACTGCACTTAGTGTAAAAAGTAGGGCAAATAGAAAAAGGGTAGCTCTCATTGATGTTTTATTTTTGACGAATATAACCGATATAATAGATATGTACAATGGTTTATCTTATTGTATAATACAATAAAACTATTGTAGATTTGTGTATGCCAAATGAACAGATTTCAGTATTCGATATTTTTAAGATAGGAATCGGCCCTTCGAGCTCGCATACTTTAGGCCCATGGAGGGCTGCACAACAGTTTACTTCTTCTTTAAAAAAACAAGGCCTGCTTGCTGAGGTTGAACAGGTAAAGATCTTACTTTATGGTTCTTTGGCCAAAACTGGCAAGGGGCATGGTACTGATATTGCCATTTTGCTGGGCCTTGCTGGTGGCGACCCTGTAACTTTTGATGTAAATGCGATCGATAGTACGGTGGCAGAGATCAAGGCTTCGCAGCGTTTGTTGTTAGGTGGCGAAAGAGAGATCAATTTCTCTTATACTGATGATTTGTTGTTCTTGTTTACCGAGAGTTTGCCTTTTCATCCGAATGCGGTTACATTTCAGGCTTTTTTAAGCTCTGGCAAAGCTTTTTCTGAAACCTATTATTCTATTGGTGGTGGTTTTGTGGTTAAAGAGGGCGAAAATGGTAGTGAAAAGGAACAGGTTGACCTACCGTTTCCGGTAGAGAAAGCGAGCGAACTTTTACATTGGTGCTTATCTACTGGTTTAAAGGTAAGCGAAGTGGTAATGGAAAACGAAAGTGCCTGGCGTACGGAAGCCGAAACGAAAAAAGGGGTAATGCAACATTTTCAGGTAATCAAAGATTGTATTTATCGGGGTTGCCATACTGGTGGCTTTTTACCTGGTGGTTTGGATGTGGCCAGAAGGGCATCGAAACTGAACCAACGCTTAATTGGTGATCAGGTTTATACGGATTATGATAGCTGGTTAATGGCCATTAGAAATGGTGGCAACGGCTTTAATTATATATTGGACTGGGTAAGCTGTTTTGCGCTTGCCGTGAACGAGGAGAATGCTGCTTTTGGCAGGGTGGTTACTGCACCTACCAACGGTGCGGCGGGTGTAATACCTGCAGTGCTACAGTATTTTATTGCTTTTTGTGATGGCTACAACGAGGAAAAGATCATCCAGTTTATTACTTGTGCTTCGGAGATTGGTAGCATCTTTAAAAAGGGGGCTACGATATCTGCGGCGATGGGTGGATGTCAGGCTGAAATTGGGGTGTCTTCTGCCATGGCCGCGGCTGCTTTAACGGAATGTTTGGGTGGCTCGCAACGACAGGTATTGATGGCTGCAGAGATAGCAATGGAGCATCATTTAGGGCTAACTTGTGATCCGATTGGTGGTTTGGTACAAATTCCTTGTATTGAACGCAATACCATGGGCGCCATTAAGGCGATTACAGCCAGTCAGCTGGCTTTGCAAAGTAATCCTGATAAGGCAAAAGTGAGTTTGGATGCGGTGGTAAATACCATGTGGGAAACAGCATTAGACATGAACTCTAAATATAAAGAAACTTCTGATGGGGGCTTGGCCACCAATATTCCGCTGAGTTTGCCTGAGTGCTAGGTTTTTTATCACAAAGGCGCAAAGGTCTTATTGCTTATGATTAAACGTCTAGTCTATGTCAACTATGTTACTATGTGGTCCGTTTAAAACGGTCTTTTGTTTCGTGGGGACAAGAACCAATGAGTTTGGACATGATTAAAAAAGGAGATTCTTCGCTGCGCTCAGAATGACAAAGCTTTTAAATATTTATTATTCAACACCGTTGGTTCGTGTGGACACGAACCAACGGTACACGAACCAATAAGGTTGGGTTTAGATCTGTTGTCTGGCTTTGATGGCCAAATACCTGTTTACCACATTTACGGTTAGGTTTTGTGGTACGGTGAGCAGGCTAAGGATACCATGCTTGGCCAATTCTTTAACCATCAGTTTCTTTTCGAAGGCAAATTTCTCGGCAATGGTCTTGATATAGATTCCCTCTACATTCTCAGCTGGTTCTTCACTTAAAGTTTTCAATGTTGTATTTTCAAAGAACACCACCATCAACAGGTGAAACTTTGCCATGCGCTTTAAAAATGGCAACTGTCTTTCTAATGCCGACATACTTTCGAAATTGGTAAAGAAAACCATTAAACTACGTTGTTTTAGAGTTGCCCTTACGCTAATGTACAAGGCTTCCATATCTGTTTCCAGGTAACGGGTCTTTTCTTTGTACAACACCTCCATGATCTTGTTCAGCTGTGTTGGGCGTCTATCGGCGGGCACAATGCTTCCTGTTTTTTCGGCAATGGTGATCAAGCCTGCCTTGTCTTGTTTTACCAAAGCCACACTACTTAGGATCAAGCTGGCGTTGATAGCGTAATCTAATAAGCTCAATCCTTCAAACGGCATTTTCATGGCCCTCGATTTATCAATTGCGCAATAGATGTGCTGTGCTTTTTCGTCGGTATAGGCATTTACCATTAGCTCGCCTTTGCGTGCTGTGGCTTTCCAGTTTACAGTTCTATAATCGTCACCTGCCACATAGGTTTTTACTTGGTCAAACTCCATGCTATGGCCAACACGTCGGGTCTTTTTGATGCCGATATCGGTTAAGCGGTTAGAAACGGCCATCAGCTCGTACTGTCTCATTCTTAAAAAGGATGGATAAACAGGCACCACCTTATCTGCTCCAACGTTAAACCTACGGCTAAGCAATGCCAAGGGCGATTGCACGTAAAGTCTGGTGAGACCAAAATCGTACTCGCCACGTTTGGTTGGGCGCAGGTAATAGGTTATGGTTTTTTGTTCTCTCGGGGCCAAACTGGTAGTAAACCAAAGGTCTCTTTTTTGAAACTGGAAAGGTATCTCGTCTATGATCCAATGCCTACTTTAAAAGGATAAAAGTTTTCGAGGTAGATCTTAAGTTCATTATCGTCGCCATTGCTTAACCTTTCGGGTGCATCTCTACGCAAAAACACCTTTGCCCCTTTTTGGTGCAACAAAAAAATCGATCAATAAGAGCACCATTAATGCACCAAAAGCCAAATAAGGCAGATGCCCCAAAATTGGTATAAAGAACGAAAATAGAAACAGGCACACGCAAAGGCCAAGGCCTATAAACAGCCTTTTACCTAAGAACAGGTCGGTGTAATATTTTCTAAAGATCTTCTTCATTTTAATTCATATTCGTTATTGCGATGAACGCAATGACGGTATATTCTACTATCTAGGTACTTCTATTTTTTTGATGATCTGCGCCACTACATCGGCGGTGGTTAGGCCTTCCATCTCTTTTTCTGGGCTCAACATAATGCGATGTACCAATACTGGTGTTGCCACTTTGATAATGTCATCGGGGGTTACAAAATCTCTTCCGGCCATGGCCGCTATTGCTTTTGCACCATTTACGATCGCCAACGATGCTCTTGGCGAAGCGCCTAAGTATAGTGATTTGTTATGGCGTGTTTCGTGGATGATCTGCGCCACATAAGCCAATAGTTTAGGTTCTACAAACAGTGCCTTGATCGTTGCCCTTAAAGTTTTGATCTGATCAACGGTCAACACTGCTTTGATGGCCTGCAATTGGTCTTCGGTTTTGTGTTGATGCTGTTGGGTAAGGATCTCTATCTCTTCTTCTAGCGTTGGGTATTTGACTTCGATCTTGAACAAGAAACGATCTAGTTGTGCTTCGGGCAAACGATAGGTTCCTTCTTGTTCTATTGGGTTTTGGGTGGCCAATACCATAAAGGGTTCTTCTAGTTTATAGGTATGCCCATCAACGGTGATCTGTCTTTCTTCCATGGCCTCGAACAATGCCGATTGGGTTTTTGCAGGGGCACGGTTGATTTCGTCTACCAAAATGATATTGCCAAAAATCGGGCCTTGCCTAAATTGGAACTCTGCCGTTTTTGGGCTGAACACTGCCGTACCCAACACATCGGATGGCATTAGATCTGGGGTAAACTGGATCCTTGAGAATGTTGCCGAAATACATTTGGCCACCAATTTGGCGCTTAAGGTTTTGGCAACGCCTGGTACACCTTCTAATAAGAGATGTCCATCGGCCAATAGCCCTGCGATCAAAAGGTCTATGGTATCTTTTTGACCAACGATGACATTGCCTAATGATTGTCTGATCTGCTCTACGGCCTGGTTCAATTGGCTTAGATCGGTTCTTTGGTTAAACATTTCCTGTTCCATATGTTATTGGTCTTGTTTATAAAATTGTTCTATGAGTTTATTTAAGCGGATCAGCTGTGCATCTTTAACGGCATGGCCCGCTTTAAGGTAGTTTATTTCTTGTAAAAGTTCTTCGATAACAGCTTCGCTTGCCCCTGCCATATTGATCAATGCAGCTGCAAATTCTTGGTCAAGCTCGGTGGTTTTTAGTCTGTATTTGTTGCGGATATACGCTAAGAGGTAGGTTATCTTTTTCTCTGCAATGTCTCTGTTGTTTCTTTGTTGGTAATATACCTTACCTACCACTTCAACAAATTCTACCGATGTGTTCTTCGGTCTTTCGATTATGGGGATAATGCGTTGTCTTCTTTTGATTTCGAACAACACAAATGCCACCAGACTAAACAGGGCAATGTAATAGGCCCATCGCAATTGCTCATACTCAAAAAACACCCTTAACACCGAGGTGTTGTTCTGGTCTCTTTTGGTAAAGTATTCGTCCCATATCAGTTGATCGGTTTTGGGCAGATACGAAAGTATTTTGCCGGCATAGTCTATACCATCTTCTTTTAACAGGCTGTAATTGGTTAACAGTTGCGGGTTGGGCATGAGGTATAATGCGCCTTTGCCAAACCTGTATCGCACAAAGTTGGCCTGTTCGTTCTGTACCCGTCCTAATACCGTTGCTCTTGCGGTATCTATAGCTGAGAAATATTGGCTGCTGATGCCTTTCTCAAAATAATAGTCGTACTCTTTTTTTACCAATGGGTTAACGAAGTTGATCGGGAATTTTCTTTTGCTCCTGAAACTATAGTTGGCCCTGACCTTAAGCTTTAAAGTATCTAGCAAAATGCCCTGTAGCTGATCGGCCGCAATGAGGATGTTGTTGCCAGCCTGCATGTATTTTACCATTTCGCTATAATCTAACTCATCTACCTTAACGGTACCAGCAATGAGCAGGTAATTTGAAGGGCCGGCTGGCTTAGCTTGTAGGGTGTTGTAGATGGCGGTTTGAACGGTTTTGACTTTTGCCCCTGGAAAGATATCTGTAAGTTGTTGGTGCAGGATATAAGTGCCGAATGGAATCTTGTCTTTGGCCAAATAGGTCTGTTTCCAATCGGTAGGTTTTGGGCTAAAGTACTGTGCCAACAGGTAACCCACCAACAGGATACTTCCGATGATCAAATATTTTCTTAATCCACTCATGCTTTGTATTGGTTAAACTGATGAAAGGATTCTTGTATGGGCGCAAAACTGTTCTTGTCTATAAAGAACTCGCCATACCAGATGTACTCGAACTGGGTGGTTAACTGGGCAAATTCTTGTTGTTTGGCCTGATCGGCAATTTCTAGCACATAGGCCTGGTTGGTCTTTTCTGGCAACCAATGGATCAGTTCTCTATCGCTCAGTTGCTTAAGGGTTTTAAGGTACAACAACCTTACTACCAAACGGTAATTGCCCATTTGCATGGCCTGTTCTATCTGTTCATCGAAATCAATTTCGTGGATGTTTTCCAACCCTTCTTGATAGGGTACGGCAATGGGTTTAGATCTACTCGTTAACAGTTTATAATCTATCCCCATCAGTTTCAACACAATAAAAACAATGAGGGCGATAACCAATGCGACAAGTATATATTTAATGATCGTGCCACCTAGCTTGTTACCTAGCACCTCTCTGACCAAACTCCATACCCATGCCCAAAAACGATCCCAAGCGCTCGGTACCGCTACCGTATCATCGTAAATGAAATCTCTTTTTTTGCTATAGTTTTTAATGGCCTGCTCATCAAACCTGCGCAGTTCTACTTTACTGTTAGTGTCTATTTTTAGTACTTGCGGCTCTTTTTTAACTACTACCTTTTCTACCACCGGTTTTTGCAAAGCAGTTGCGCGGGCATTAAATGCCCCATAAAAAAACAGTAAAAACAAGAGTATACGCATGTTAATATTCTTCTTGGTGGGTAGTGTGCTGATTTTGATTATCGTTACCAAAGTTTTCTATACGATCCAACAGACCTGTACTCTCTTTGTGCTCTACCAGATTAAAATAGCAGAAAGCAGAACATATAACCGGAATGACCATAAACACTTGGGCAACATAGCTAGAAATGGAACTTATAATGGCATAGGCTCTTGTGATGGGATTTGATGGATTGGTAAAGGTATTGAACATGGTAATGATCACCGCTGGCAATTGTATAAAAGTGGTACAGCAATAGGTAATGATCCAGATGACCACCAAAATACCAAAGGTGATCCACCAGTTGTCTTTTAACAGTTTAAACGAACGCGTAAAAGAGTAACCCAAAGATGCATTCTCTAAGATTAGGATGGGATAGACCAAAGTTACCGCTGGAAAAACGTAGACCCCAGGAAAGAAGCAGCAAATAAAACATATAAACAGAAATATACTCATGAGCATACCACTGCCCAGCATCCTGAAAAAGTAGTATTTAAAGTAGCTCCAAACTTCTTCTACGCTTGGGGCCATATTGCCCTTTTGTATGTAAATGGAAATGTAGCTTAAAACAGTAACATAAATTGCGGTGTAGTTAAGTATCATAAAAACAAATACACCTAGGAAGCTCCACGAAAAATACCTGCTGCTATATCTTGAGGCTATGCTAAAATTACTTGTATCTTGTGTTACATCTACAAGCTGCAACTGTAGCACAATGGCATTGACCATACCTGCCAAGATAAAAAAGCCACAGAGGTAAAGAAATGCCTTCATCAATGGTTTAAAGTTCTGCTTAATGAAAAGGAAGGTATCTCCGATCATCTCTCCAAATTCTCTTACTTTTCTAAATTCTACCTTGTCTTTCATGGCACTATGTTTTGTTGGCGTTTATTTAATTGCATGGGGTAAATGACTACATACCATACCATAAATGTTAATGAACCTATTAAAATGCTTAGGCTTAGCCAGATCGGCATTTCGGTATGGCGGGTAATGTACCCTTCGAAAAAGGCAGCTAAAAGGATGATGGGATCAGACCCAAACCTATTTTAGCGGCATCTTTTGCACTGTTTCTAAAGGCGACCAAGCGGGTGTAGGTTTTTGGGAAAAGTAGGCCATGGCCAAGTACCAAACCTGCTCCACCAGCCACAATAATGGCCAAGATCTCTAATGTACCGTGGATCCAGATCACCAATATGGATTCTGCACCTACGCCTTTGCTAAAGAAATAATATTCGAATGAGCCCAACATCACCCCATTCCTTAACAGAAAAAAAACTGGACCTATACTAAATAACGCACCACTGATCACCATCACCAAAGTAACCCAAGTGTTGTTGGCCGCAATGTGGAAAAACATACTGAACTCGTTCTCTCTTTTGTACACGCCAAAAGGGTCGCCTTTGGCAATATTTGCATTGGTCATATTTACATAGCTATCACCCAGGATCAAACGCACAAAGGTATCGTCGTATTTAGCTGAAATGGCTCCGATACTGGCCGAAATAAAGAAAAAGATAAAAGCATACAAGATCTGCCTTCGGTATTGATAGAACAACAGGGGCAGTTCGTATTTCCAAAAGCGGATAAAGCGTCCTGTTTCTTCTTTTTTGTTTTTATAGAGTGATTGGTGCAACACCGAAGCGATACCGTTTAGGTATGCAGTAGTCTTTGATTTGGGATAAAACGTTTTTGCGTAGGCCAGATCGTTGGTAATGTCAATAAATCGGTGTGCTAATTCGTCTGGATTGTTAGTTTGTAATTGTTCGTAACTCTTCCATTTTTCAGAATTCTGCTTTACAAACAGCGCTTCTCTCATAAAATTGTTTTCCAGTCCTTAAATATTCCGTTAAAATAAAACAAAATTCTTATTAGTCAATAAAAAATAAAAAACCCTATTATATTTGGGCAAATGGAAACAGTAAGAGTAAGTACGAGCCAACATGTAGATATTGATTACCCTGTTGCAGGCCTTGGCGAAAGGGTTGCGGCCAGGTTAATAGATTTCGGGTTATTTATAGCCATATTCTTGATCTTCTTGCTCTTTTTCTCACTGACTGGTCTGATCAACTCTGGTAGGATAGTTGTGATTGTGATGTTGCTGATTTTTGGTGCGGGCTTTGTATTCTACGACCTAATTTGCGAGATCTTTATGAATGGGCAGAGCATTGGCAAGCGTTTGTTAAAGATCAAGGTCGATCAGCCTTGATGGTGCCCAGCCAAGTTTGGGGCAATACTTTATCAGGTGGGTTTTTAGGATTGTTGATTTTGTGCTGACCTCGTGGGTAGGGGCACTGATCTGCGTGGCCGTTACCGAGAACAAACAACGCATTGGCGATATTGTGGCTGGCACTACCTTGATCAAAACCGTGCCTCGAACGCAATTTGAGCATATTGCCTTCCATCCTGCTGCAGAAGAATATATCCCTGTTTTTGATACGGTTGCCGAAATGAACGACCGCGACATCGAGCTGATCCATGAGGTACTGAACACCTATTATAAAACACGTAATGCCGACCTGGTCTATCAGATGGCCGCAAAGGTAACCAACCATTTAAGGATCAGCATACCTGAAGGCATGAACGAGCTTCAGTTTTTAAAAACAGTGATCATGGACTATAACCAGATCACTGCCAAAATATAATAGTTTATTTAAGGGAAGTTAAAACTGCAGGCGCCACTTTTATGGCCCATTGATTATACATCTTGCCCGAAGGGTGCAAACCATCTGAAGCTACCAAAGACAAATCTGTAGCTGCATTTCTAGAGCCTGGGGTAATATCGGTATAACTTACACCCATGGCCAGAGTCTCTTCTTTTGCAATGGCATTATAGGCATCGATTTCTTGGGCAATGGTCTGTTGGTTTCTGCCACTAGACTTACCAAACGGAGTTACACCCCAATCTGGAATGGAAACTACAAAAACCATTTTTTTGTTCTTGCCTGCATAAGTTATGGCAGTTTGCAACAACTCTTTAAATTCTTTGCGATAGGTAGTTTGTGGGTATCCTCTATATTGGTTATTGACGCCAATCAATAGTGTAACCATATCAAAATTCTGATTGAGGTTTTCTGTTTTAATTGCAGCTTGTAGTTCGTCTGTTGTCCAACCGGTTTTGGCAATGATCTTTGGTGCGGCAATATTTTTACCTTCGATGTTCAACTGGGCCATTAGCTGATATGGAAAGGATTCTTTCTGGGCCACGGCCTCTCCAATGGTATAAGAATCGCCAAGGGCGAGGTAGGTTAAAGGGGTACCTGTTGTAGGTGTGGTTGGTATTGCTATCATGGCATCGTTTGCTTTTTTATCGCAGGCCAATAATAAGCATAAAGACAAAAAAATACTACTCCATTTCATATCTTAATTTACGAAAAACCATACGAAATGGATGTTGGCTAATGCAATTGGTGTGTGATGATCTTATAAGTGTAGTTAATGACCATGATTATTCCGGTTGCCACATACATTGTTTTTAAGGTTTTTGAATTTTTGTCCAACTTTAACGTATAAGTGGTCAGTGTGGCCAAGGCACTTACCAAAAAAGGGATGGCAGGTGGGTACAAATGAAAGCTTTCCGTAAGGTTGCCCTGCAACAAAGCGAGTACGGCACGTTGAAAACCGCAGCCCGGGCAATCTAAATGAGTAAGGTATTTAAACGGACAGGAATCAAAAAATAATCCGCTTTGCCTAATAGCTTAGACAAAACGGATGTAGTATACAGGATAAACAGTTGCAATTATGCTTCTGGGTTTGATGGTGGACTTGGTGGATTGTTAAAGGGGTCGTTTGGGTTGTTAAAAGGATGGTTGCCAAAACCAAATCGGGCCTCTGCAGCAGATGGGCCTAAATATTTAGCACTACCGAAACCTAAAATTGGCCAGAAAACAAAACCCAACAAAACCAGACCTACGGTAAAACCTTCGTCTTTGCCATAGCTTTTGCTGATCAGGTTGTACAACCAGACCATAAACACAATGTTAATGCAAGGGATGAGCAGCCACAACAACCAAATGGTAGGTTTACCCACAATCTCAATCATAATTAGAATGTTGTAGATCGGGATAAGGGCAGCCCAGCCTGGTTTACCTGCTTTTTCGAACGTTTTCCACATGCCGATAACGGCAATGATCGCAAAGGCAAGGCAAACGAGCCAGATCATCATAAAGATACCAGCAAGTGCGCCAAATGCTGACGAAGAGTAGTCGGATGAATATTCCATAGTTTAATTTTTAGTTAGTATAAAGATAATACTTAAACTAAAACATCAAAATATTTTTGAGGTTTAAACACTGAAAACAAAAGACTTACAAGAAAGCTTTTTATTTTAATCCTTCAATCAGTTTTTTTCTGAAGGCTGCACTCGTTAAGATACTGGCCTCAAAATCGCCAAAGTTTTTGTTGATAAAGGCGCTTTGCGTTTGGGTTAACCCATTAAAGAAAAACGAACAAGCCAGTTGAGTCCCCGTTTTAGGTATCGCATAAAATGCATCTGTCAATACAAAAGCTGTAGACCCTCCTTTTTGACCCAAGTGTTTAAATTGTGCCTTATTGCCAGGATAGGCCATTGGCCATTCGATGATACTTTCTAATACGGCTTGGGTTTCTGGCGCAAAGAATTTTCTGCCTGCTATCTTTTGCATCAAATGCGCATAATTAGCAGTATTGGATGCCACCAACCGATCAGACCATATTTGTTGTATATTTAAAGATAGGTTGGCAAAATTAAAGCTTTTGATAAATGAAGGGTCAGTTTTGAGTTTTTGATGGGCCTCTTCACATTTTTTATGGTATGCTGCTAATGGCATTACGCTTAGCTTTTTGATCCATTCCCCTTCGGTAATGTCTGCAGGTTTTAAACATACCATTAAGGCCGAAGCTGTAAAATAATATAAGGGCTGATGTTCTTTTAACCCAAGCTCTTTTAGGTTTTTGTTGATATTGGTTAAACCTAAAAGGTCTTGCAAAAACTCTGTATTGGCGTTTGAGCTGTACATGATCATCCCTTTGGCAATGTCTAAAAGCTGAACACTATCTACAGTAGTTTTACCGATAGATTTAAGCCAGCTCGGCTGTGCACCACCATCGGTATTGGGAATATAATATTTAGCGAGGTCTTTTACTGCGATCTTGGTGAGTGGTGATATTTTCTTTGCTGTACATTGTTTGGCAAACTCTATGGCAATGATGGTTTTAACTGCACTGGCCAAAGGCATTTGCTGGTTGCTGTTATAATCGATTACCGTTTTACCATCTTCTATCAGGTAAAGCGAGGCTTTTTTTGGGTTTTCTTTGATGAACTTAATTACATCATCCAGATTTTGGGCCTGGGCAGTTAGCTGCAGTAAAACTGCGATCAAAAAGAGAAGGTATTTTTTCATCAGCTTAACTCCATTTTAAACAGTGCCGCAATATGGTTCTTTAATTTGGCCTTTACCTCTTCCATGTCCAATTCGTAGCCAAGCTCGTTTTGCATAGAGGTTACAGCTTTGTCGTCGATACCACAAGGCACAATATTATTGAAGTAATCGAGGTTGGCATTTACATTAAAGGCAAAGCCATGCATGGTTACCCAACGGCTGCAACGCACACCCATGGCACAAATTTTACGCGCCTTTTCGTTATCTGGGTCTAGCCAAACACCTGTATAGCCTGGATATCTGCCCGCAGTGATGCCATAATCGGCCAAGGTTAAGATCACGGCCTCTTCAAGTGTCCTGAGGTAAAGATGGATGTCTGTAAAAAAATTATCCAAATCTAGGATCGGGTAACCCACGATCTGGCCTGGCCCATGATAGGTGATATCGCCACCACGGTTGATCTTGTAATAGGTCGCTTTTTTATCCTTCAATCCCTGCTCGTCTAACAGCAGATTTTCAGGATGTCCGCTTTTGCCCAAAGTATACACATGTGGGTGTTCACAAAAGACCAAATAATTTGGGGTGGGAAAGTTGGTGTTTTCGGTCCTATTTTTTGTTTTTAACGCAACGGTACCATCAAACAGTTCTTCTTGTTTTGTCCAAGCTTCCTGATAGTCTGTTAAACCCCAATCTATAAACTCTACGGCTTTGTTCATTGTACTTGATTAAGCAACCACGTAACCTAACATGTAATCGTCTTTGGTCTTGAAATAATTCACTTCCAGTTCTCTCAAGCCTTCTGGCAACTCTACCAAAACCTGCAGGGAACCCTCTCCTTTTAGCTTAAATGGTTTGATATGGATGTGTTGTTTAAATTCCAGTCCTTTTTTACCATGCCATTTGTAAACGGCCTCTTTTGCACACCAACTTACATATAGGCCGTTGGTATTGTCGCCGATCTGTTTTTGGGCCAGCTCTACATCCGAAAGGAATTTATGCTTGATGCTCTTGATCTTGTGTTTGATCAGCTCTATATCTACACCCACTTTTTTATTCTTACTGACAATTACGGCAGCATAATCGTAAGAGTGGCTTAAAGAGATGTGGGTTGTAGAATTGACCAGATAGGGTTTGCCATGTTCGTCCATCCTACAATCGATATAATCGGCGGTATTTAACATGGTTCTCAATAATACCCTGGTACTTAACCAATGTAATGCTCTTTTCCCATTACTCAAAGAAGCGATCACATCTAGCTCATGTTGTTTCAGCTGTAGGCTAGAAAGGAGTTGCTCTTCTGTTTCTTCAATTTTCCATACAGCAAGTATGGTTTCATCATCAATTCTTTTATTGAAAACTATTGGCATGTCTTATTTAGAAAATCCATACAAAAGTATCTTAAATTAATCATAATTTAGTCCAAAATACTTCATAAAAAATGATACTCTCAGATAAACGAATACTCGAGGAAATAGATAAGGGAACCATTATCATCGAACCATTTAAAATAGATTGCCTAGGTACAAACTCTTACGATGTGCATTTGGGCAAATATTTGGCTACTTATAAAGACCGCGTTTTAGATGCAAAGGCACACAATACCATAGACCATTTCGAAATTCCGAAAGAGGGTTATGTGCTACAACCAGGCACTTTATATTTGGGCGTAACCTTAGAATATACCGAAACACATGCTCATGTTCCGTTTTTAGAAGGGAAAAGCAGCACTGGCCGATTGGGAATCGACATCCATGCCACTGCTGGCAAGGGCGATGTTGGTTTTTGTAATACCTGGACTTTGGAAATTTCTTGTGCACAGCCTGTTCGTATCTATGCAGGCATGCCTATTGGACAGTTGATCTATTTTGCGGTTGATGGCAGCATTACCAATATGTACAATACCAAAGACAATGCAAAATACAACAACAAGACTACCAAACCGGTAGAGAGCATGATGTTCAAAAACACCTTTTAAAGGAATCAACTAATAATTTAATTCCTTTATATTGCTATAAAGCCTTAGGTTTTCGTAACTTAAGGCTTTATTATTTTTCAATGAAAAGGAACTTACTCATTTTATCAGTTGCGCTACTCACATTATTTAGTTTTTCTGCCTTTGTGGTAGATGAAGATCCTCTGGCTGCTCTGCTTAAAAAGCTGGAAGAGTATACCAAAAAATATCCTCAAGAAAAACTGTACCTACATTTAGACAAGCCTTATTATGCTGCAGGCGACGATATCTGGTTTAAAGCTTATGTTGTAGATGCCAAAACTTCTGCACCTTCTACACTGAGCAACATTCTTTATGTAGAGCTGATCAATGAGAAAGACTCCATTACCAAACAGCTCAAGCTACCCATGGAAAGTGGCATTACCTGGGGTGATTTTAAACTTTCCGACACTTTAACGGACGGCAATTACAGGGTAAGGGCCTATACGCAATGGATGAGGAATGCCGGCCCGGATTTCTTTTTCGACAAGACCATCAAAATTGGCAATTCATGGACCAATGAAGTGTTTGTTAAAACAAGTAATGTTCTAAGTACGGAGGGTAATGCAGACAAAGTAACCAGCACTATACAATTTGCAGACAAGCAGGGCAAACCTTATGCAAATGCTGTAGTGAATTACGAGGCGCAGATCAATAAAAAGACCATTAGCAGAGGTAAAGAAACTACCAATACCAATGGTGAGATTGTGGTCAACATCACCAATAACCAGCCTGGCAAATCGGGTAAAATCATTGCCACAATTACGATAGACAAACAAAAGATCGTTAAAAGTATTCCTCTTAAAACCACTTCGAGCGCAGTAGATGTGCAATTTTTTCCGGAAGGTGGTTCGCTGATAGAAGGGCTACCTTCTAGAGTAGGATCAAGGCTGTAAATGCCATTGGCCTAGGTGAAAACATCAATGGGGTGATTGTTGATAATGATGGTGGTGAAATTTTAAAATTTGAAACAACACACTTGGGCATGGGCTCTCTTTTTCTAAGTCCAATTGCAGGTAAAACCTATACGGCCAAAGTAAAGTTTGCCAACGGCAACGAAAAAACATTTCCCTTACCTAAAATAGAAAAAAGTGGTTATTCGCTTGCGGTGAATACCAACGACACTACTAAGGTAGCGGTAAAGGTAATGTTAACTGCCGACCTGCTGAACAAAGGTGAGCTTAAATTGGTAGCGCAACACAATGGCATGGTCTATTTTTCTAATGTAATCCCTACTACCAAACAGATTGTTTCGGTTGCCGTACCTAAAACTGAATTTCTTTCTGGCATAACGCAGTTTACCCTATTTTCTCCAGATAATGTTCCTGTTAGCGAACGTATCGTATTCATCGAAAACAAGAGTGACCTGATCAATGTAGAGGTACAGAACCTAAAACCTGATTATGGCAAAAGAGGCAAGGTAGATTTAAGCTTTATGGCTACCAATAGCAATAAACCTTTACAAGGGAGTTTTTCTGTAGCGGTTACCAATACGGCTATTGTTAAACCAGACCTAGAAAACGAAAGCAATATCTTAACCAGACTTTTACTAACAGCAGATTTGGTGGGTTACGTAGAAAAACCCAATTCTTATTTTTTAGGTAATGATCCGAAAACACGTACGGCTTTAGATAACCTAATGTTGACGCAGGGTTGGCGCAAGATCAATTGGAAACTGATCAATGACAACCAACAGCCTTTTATTGCTTTTCCGGCAGAGAAAACAATGAAGATCAGCGGAAAGATCACTAAAGGCGGAAAGCCGGTAGCAAATGGAAAAGTTTCTCTTTTTTCTACAACACGTGGTTTTTTTGCAATTGATACTTTAAGTAATGCCAAGGGCGAATTTAATTTTGACCAGATCAGTTTTACGGATAGCACTAAATTTGTAGTGCAGGCCAGAACTGACAAGAACAATAAAAATGTGCAGATTGACCTTGACATTGTACCCGGACAGCTGGTAACCCCCAATAAAAATACTGGCGATGTAAGATCAACGTAAATGAGTCTTTAATGTCTTACCTGAACCAGAGTAACAGCTATTTTGATGAGCAATATAAAAAAGGCCTGTTGAACCGTACCATCATGCTCAAAGAGATCAATATCGTTGAAAAGAAAAATTTAACGCCTAATTCGCAAAACTTAAATGGTCCCGGGATGGCCGATGCAGTGATTACTGCTAAAGATCTGGAAACTGCCTTTACCTTATCCCAATATTTGTTGGGCAGGGTTGCAGGTGTTACGGTAACTAAAGGTCAAGCCTTTTCTAGGGGTTCAAAAGGGCCTATGAATGTTGTTTTAGATGGCATGAGCATGGGAGATGAGTTTGAGTTAGACGATATCGTGGTACAAGACATAGAAACCATTGAAGTTTTAAAAAGCATTGGTAATACGGCTATTTACGGTGGTCAGGGCGCAAATGGCGTATTGGTTATTACTACTAAGAGAGGTGCAGGCACAAGTAATTACAATAGATATTCTCCAGGAATCGTTACGTATGCGCCTAAAGGGTTCCAGGTAAACAGAGAATTCTATTCGCCGAAATATGATGTAAATCCTGATGACAAACCTGACTTGAGGACCACTGTTTATTGGAATCCACATCTAATTTCTGATGTGAGCGGAAAAGCCGTTTTCAATTATTTCAATACCGACCAAAGTGGTACTTACAGAATTGTGATCGAAGGAATTGATGCTATTGGTAATTTGGCCCGAAAGGTTTATACTTACGAAGTAAAATAACATACTCATGAAAACTATCGAAGTAACTATAAAAGACCGCTTGGCCATCATTACACTTAATCGTGGAAAATCTAATTCATTAAACCGCGAAATGGTTGTTGAGTTGACAGATATGTTAGGTAATATTGACAATGATCCAAATATTGGTGGTGCGATGATCACTGGTAAAGAACATTTCTTTTCTGCAGGACTAGACTTGATCGAACTATACAACTATAATGAAGACGAAGCGAAAAGTTTTTGGGACCTGTTCTTGAACTTTATTTCAAAGATCACTTCATTTAAAAAACCATTGATTGCTGCAATTAATGGGCATAGCCCAGCAGGTGGTTGCGTAATTGCCCTAGCTTGCGATGCAAGGGTAATGGCCGAAGGAAAATACATTATTGGTTTAAATGAAGTACCTGTTGGGATCATTGTGCCGAACAGTATCTTTAACCTTTATGCGTTCTGGTTGGGCAAAGCAAATGCAACTAGAAGTTTATTAGAGGGCAAATTATTCAATCCTGAAGAGGCTTTGGCCATTGGCCTAGTGGATGAACTTGTTAAACCTGAAAGCATTTTAACCGCAGCAGAGCGTAAGGCCAGAAAGTATATGGCCTACGAAAGGAATACTTGGAGCCAAAGTAAACTGAATATCCGCAAAGAGCTGATCCAAAGTACAAGTGCTGACCAAAGTGCCGATCTTGAGGTCATGTTGAAACAATGGTGGTCGCCAAGTACAAGGGCTATCCTAAAAACCATCATCGATAGCCTACAACAAAAAAAGGCATAACCTAACTAAGCCTCTATTTTATTATTAAAACTTAAACTCCCATGTATAATCAACCCATGTTAAAAGATGATGCGTTAAAAGGCAAAACAATTGTAGTAACCGGAGGTGGCACTGGCCTTGGCCGTGCAATGGGCACTTATTTCTTAAAACTCGGCGCCAATCTGGTGATCACCAGTCGCAAACTAGAAGTACTTCAAAAAACTGCAGATGAAATGTCGGCAGAAACCGGCGGACAGGTTTTAGCGGTGCAATGCGATGTAAGGGATTATGCACAGGTAGAACAGGTTTTGGCCCAGACCATCGAGAAATTTGGAAAGGTTGATGGCCTATTGAACAATGCCGCTGGTAACTTTATTTCTCCAACAGAACGTTTATCTGCAAATGCATTTTCGAGTATCATCGACATCGTTTTAAAAGGAACTGTAAACTGCACTTTGGCTTTCGGCAAACATTGGATTGCCGCTAAACAACCTGCAAGCATCTTAAATATCGTAACTACTTATGCCTTTACTGGATCTGCTTACGTCGTACCCTCTGCTTGTGCAAAAGGTGGCGTTTTAGCCATGACCCGATCTTTGGCTGTAGAGTGGGGCAAATACGGGATCCATCTAACGCCATTGCGCCAGGGCCATTTCCTACCAAAGGTGCTTGGGATAGGTTACTGCCTGGAGACTTGGCAGAAAAGTTCGATTTTAAAAAACGTGTTCCTTTGAAGCGTGTTGGCGAAAACCAAGAACTGGCCAACCTTGCCGCTTTCTTGATCAGCGATTTTGCTGGTTATATCAATGGCGAGGTAATTACCATTGATGGTGGCGAATGGCTGCAAGGCGCTGGTCAGATGAATGGCTTAGAGGCTATCCCTAACGAAATGTGGGACATGCTTGAACAAATGACAAGATCGGCTAAAGGAAGCTAGCTCTCTTTTACATCAAACTATAACGAATTCTTAAAAACAACTTCGGTAGCGCCGAACCCAAATTTTTCTTTGCGGGCATCCATAAAGGTCTTTACTTGTGGATGCTTGCTGATGACTTTGTGGATATGGTGTCTCAAAGTCCCATTTCCAACACCGTGAATAAAAATAATGGATGGGAGTTGATGTACAATAGCAGCATCTAAGGTTTGCTGAAAATGTGCCAATTGGATATTGATGATTTCTGATTGTGTTAAGAATTGATGGTCGTCTCTCAATTTCTCAATGTGCAGACTTATCTCACTGCCAGGCACCTTAACTTCTTGTTTGGCTGATGTTCCTCTAAAAAAGCTCTCTTTTAGTTTTTGTGCATCGATCAAAGGTACTGGCTCATCAAGTTGAAGTAGCCATGCATATTTATTGATCTCTTTTACCTCTTTCTTGGCTCCATTAAAATCTTTGGCCTTAAATTTCTTTACAATCTCTATCGGCGACTTTGGCTTAAGGTTAGCTGGGGTAAAACACAAGACCTGAAAGATAAACTCTGGCCAGATCTCTATATCTGCAAGATTGGCGCTGTAGATCTGCTGGGCTGTTTTAGGTTGGATCTGACTTGCAAACTCTCCTCTGTATGCTCCCTTTTTATCTGTAGCCAAAGTGAGCAATAATTGATAAGATGTACTGTTGATCAATGTAAAGTGTACCACGGCACTGGCCTTATGGTCTTCGGCCACGGCCAAGAATATCCCAGTATTTCTAAATTCTTCAGTAGCTACTATGGCTTGCGGCTGGTTGCTTACTTGAGTTACAGCAGCAGAAGAATGGCCATGCACATGAGTTAGGTTACTGAGGGCGACAGGGATTTCAAATCCATCTGTATCGGTAACACCCACTGTTAAATTATCAATTATTCTGGTAATATAACCTTCTCTTTTTTCGTCTACAAAACGGACAAAATCGCCTAGTTTAAAATTCATCTTTGTGTATTAAGTATCAATTGTTGGCGCAATATACGTTGTATAATTAACGTACGATCATCATATTGCGTACTTGTTGTAGCTCTCCATTCTGCAAACGGGCATAATAGACCCCAGCTGGATACGCCCTATTTTCGAAAGTAGTGGTATAGGTACCTTCTTCTTTGATGCCATCTATAAGTGTAGTGATCAGCTTGCCCATGGTATTAAATATCTGGATCAGCACATGCCCGCCCTTAGATGTATATTTGATTGTTGTGGAGTTGTTAAATGGATTAGGATAATTGGTCATCAGGTTTTTACCGCTTTCGTGGTTGGCCTGCGACAGGTCTGTAGACATACAATTGGTACCTGCTTTGATAATGGGCAACGACTGAAAGTTTTTGAGCATTACATTTTGTAATATGGCTTTATCTACGCAAAACCATTTCTCTAATAAAGTGGCGTAAACAGACCTGAAATCGTATTGCATTGGAATATTGTCATTAACAGAAGTTGAAGCACTGATTACAGGATTGGTACCCAAAACACCACCCTGTATGGCATCACCAAAAACAATAATTGGCGCTGCTGCACCATGATCGGTACCTCCACCAGCATTTGATTTGATCCTACGGCCAAATTCTGAGAATGTCATTCCGGCAACTCTCTTAGCTGCACCCAAACCTTCTAAATCATCCATAAATGCTTTGATGGCCGCACTAACTTTTTCTAATAAGTTGGCATGTGTACCTGTATCTGTAGCGCCAGCAGTTACCTGCCCTGCATGGGTATCAAAAGAACCGATGTTTACCATGTACATCCGGGTTTTTAGTCCACCTCCAATTAAGCGGGCCACTACTTTGAGCTGATCGGCCAATGTGTTACCTGTTGGATAAGTACCTTGCACCTTCACTTTGTTGGCCGCAGTTTTGATCACATTGGCATATTGCTGGGTCTGTTGCGATACCTGCCTGATATAGCTCAGCTCTTTGCCTGCATTTGTATTTGGCGCAGGTGTCTGTATCCCATTGATCAGGTTATAAAAATTAACAGGATCCGCAATGGCCATACCCATGTTAATGGATGGACCTTGAAATGCCGGCGATAGGAACGAACCAATCTGAATAGCCAAAGGATCGGGCATTACCGTATTGGGATAACCAATGGGAAAGTTGCTGTATTCTTCGCTTAAATACCTTCCTCCCCAACCTGTATTGATCAATCTTATCAGAATCTGAAGCGGTTAACCAGATATCTGTTGCCCTAAAATGGCTAAAATTTGGTGTCGGATAGCCAACGGATTGGATAACCTGAACCTTACCATCTTTATACAGATCGCCCAAACCCGTCATTTTTGGATGGATGCCCGTATTATAATTGCCTAATTTGATCATCTTATTTTGAGGGAGGATAATATTCGGACGGGCCAGATTCAGGTTCTCATAATAATCTAAGGGGATAACCATATTCAGGCCGTCGTTTCCTCCATTAAGCTGGATCATGACCAATACGTGGTCTGTTTCTTCACTTGCAGCCGTAATGGCCGATAGTAAACTAGAGGCACCAAAAGCCTTAAGCGAGAAACCACTGATCAGCGAAGGCAACAATACACCTGCCGGTAAAGTCTTGGCTATAAATTCCCGCCTTTTCATGATAGTTGATACTCCTCCAGGTTCATCACATATTTATAAAATGCTTTTAGGCGGGTCAATACAATGGTTGTCTTTGCATTATCATTCGGACTAAGTTTGTAATTGGTCCAAGCCTCTGTCCAATAATTATTGGTAACCTGGTTACTCAACAAAATACTCTTCAAAAAAGTTTTTACCTCGGCATTTACATCGATGGTATATAGGTGTGCCGATCACGTCATTGATCAATTGGTCTGGGTCTTCGGGCTTATTGAATTTGGCTGTATAAACCAGCGGATCAATTACAATCTTTTTGTTGTTTCTGGTATAACCTGAAGCGATAAAGCGATCAGTAAAAGCATTGCGTTTGGGTAAGGTATCTGAGTTGATCCAAAGCTCGTAAAACTGTGGTACTTGGTAATAGGCTGGCCAACCCGAAACATTGGGCGGATCGCCAATGCTCTGTTGCAGGTTCTGAGCCTGCGACCGCAGATAATCCCACATGTAATACGCATTTACATAATCCAGGTTATCGGGAAATACGATTTCAAATTCACGACACAGACCAATGGTAAAATCGACAGGTGACTTTATGTTACAGGAACGATTTTGTATTAAAAAGAAGTGGTTGCTGGTAAATAATGCCTTTAGAACCGGTTTGATCTGGTAATTGTTGTTTCTGAAGATTTCGGCCAATGGCACAATTACGTTCTGCTCGGCATCTGCTGTAATATCATAATATACAAAGAAGCGATACAGTCGTCTACAGATGTATAAACTAAGTTCATTCTGGGCAAACAGCATGTCCATCAGATCATCTACCTCTTTTGCACCATCTACACCCGTTTTACCTTTGATCAGCTTATTGTTATAAAAAGAAGAGAACTGTTTGTCGGTGCTATCGTGTCGCGAAGCATCAAATACAGAAGTGATGGCAACGGCATCTAATTTATATCCCGTAAGCAATCTAGCTGCTGCTTTTACATCTGCTTCGGTATATTTAGAATTTGGGCCCTTACCCATTGTAAATAGCTCTTGCAGTTCTCTTGCATAGTTTTCGTCGGGTGCAGATTTTGTATTTACATAGCCATTAAGATAACGGAGCATGGCCGGATCAATGGTAACCTGTTTAACCAGTTCTTTAAAATTGCCGAAAGCAAATGTCCTTAGGGTATTGTTGTGTTTATAGATGTACCTACTATCGCCGATGGTTGCGGTTTGGGTGGCAAAATGATTGTGCCAAAACAACACCATTTTTTCTTTTAACGAAACTTGTTGATTGAGCATCTGCCCGATCCACCACGACTTGAACGAGGCCACCCTCCTACCATTTACCGTACCATCGCCATAGGCGGCATTTACCCAAGTAGCACCATCCTGTATTTCGGCATCGGTATAACTGGCATCATTGTAATTGTTAATTGGAGGTGCAGGAAGTGGTAAGTCTTGCAGTAGATAGTCTACTACATAGCTTAGGTTTCTGCCTGTAAGTGAGGTAACATCAGCCCTTTTTACACCAAACAAACAACGTTTTAACAAATGCGTTAATTCTTTTGCACCAAAGTCTCCTCTATAAACATCAATTGCCATGCCTTGTCAAATAATTAACTTAAACTTAAGATAATTAATCCACTTCTTCAGCAAAAATTAGGAATTTACCACCTGATCAATGCACTGGCCCAAGTAAAGCCAGAACCAAAGGCGGCCAAACAAACCAAATCGCCTTCTGCGATCTTACCTGCTTCCCATGCCTCGCACAATGCAATTGGTACAGAAGCTGCAGTGGTGTTTCCGTATTTTTGGATATTATTGAATACTTGGTCGTCTTTTAAGCCCAACAACTGTTGTACATATTGGCTGATCCGCAGGTTTGCCTGATGCGGCACCAGTAAATCGATATCTTTTTCAGTGAGGTTATTTGCTTTTAACGCTTCCTTGATCACTTCTGGAAATTTAACCACCGCTTTTTTAAATACCGCAGGTCCATCCATATAAGGTAATGCAGCTCCACTTTCCAACTGCTCTGTTGTCATGAATAATCCACCGAGCTCTTCATACTGGATAACCTGGTTTTTCTGGCATCCATTTGTTGGCATGTGAACCAGGGTAGAACATGGCCAAGATCTGCATCCGCACCATCGCTATGCAGATGTGTGCTTAAAATCCCTTGCCCTTCTTTTTGTGTGGGCTGCAGCACAACCGCACCGGCACCATCACCAAAAATTACCGAAACATTTCTGCTTCTTGTTTCAAAATCCATAGCGAAAGAATGCTTTTCGCTGCCTACCACTAAGATATTTTTGTACATGCCAGTTTTGATAAACTGATCAGCGATGGATAAGGCATACAAAAATCCAGAACATTGGTTACGGATATCTAAAGCACCAATTTCTTTCATTTTCATTTCACGCTGTAGCAAAACACCACAACCCGGAAAATAATAATCTGGACTTAAGGTAGCAAAAATGATGAAATCGACATCTTGAGCGGTAATTCCAGCTCTTTCTATAGCAATCTTTGCTGCTTCTACACCCATGGTAGTAGTGGTTTCTCCAAGTCTATCTGCAAAACGACGTTCTTTGATGCCTGTACGCTCTTGGATCCATTCATCATTGGTGTCCATAAACTTTGATAGATCATTATTGGTATATACGTTTTTAGGAACGTAATAACCGATACCGGCGATTTTAGAACTTTGCATAATTTTGGTTTGAAAAACAAATGTAATTTAATTAAAAAGATTTTAGAAATCTGATATGCAGCGCAAAGTTTAATATCTAAAATCTTCGATATAATGCTTATTTTTGTACTATGGCTACAGAAACCAAGGAAGAAACATTTACATTAGAAAGATCTTAACTTCTCTTAAAACCGTTCATCGCCTGATTTTATGGAACGATGATGTAAATACGTTTGAACATGTAATCTGGTGCATGATGAAATACTTGGACTACTCTGAAGCCCAAGGCGAAAAAATAGCCTGGGAAGTGCACAACAAAGGCAAATGTGCCATTTTAGAGGGCTCTTTTACCGAAATGGAAGTTTACCGTAAAATCTTACAACAAGAGGGCTTAACAGTTTCAGTTGATTAACCCACATTTCTTTAACCACCTCAGACACCTTAGAAAGGCTAAGAATTTTTGGTGAACAATAGTCAAAAAGCTATGTTCTCTATGTTTATTTGGGATAAGAAATCCTATAACTTAGATGACCTAATAGGTCTTAGATGGTGAAAATAAAATCTTACAATAAGAGGGCTTAACAGTTTCGGTTGATTAACCCACATTTCTTTAACCACCTTAGACACCCAAGAAAACCTAAGGTTTGTAACGGACACTGACCACAAAGTTATCTTGAGGCAACAAAACCCATAACTTGGGTGTGCTAATATACCTTAGGTGGTGAAAATAAACCCAAGTCGATTTATTTCAGCTTACCCAACACCTGTATAAGTTCTGCCTGCGTACTTTGTGTTTTATCCTTCGCGTACCAACCATGCAACTGCTCTGCAATCAGCATCATATCTGTGCTGTCTTTTTTCCATTGGGCTAACAAATGTTGTAAGATATCTGGTCTAGGACCCCATTTTGGCAATACCAATTCTTTATTTTCGTCTAAGATCAGCAATACCGGGATGGCTCTTCCTCCATTGGTCAAATGCGCATCGATCAATGGCAGATGTTGGTCTCTCAACACCAGTTTTAAATCAAATTTACCATGGCTTGCCAAAACAATCTGGTTGATCACCGGAACAATTTGTGCCGCATCGCCACACCATCCTTCAGAAATGACCAAGAAGTGATAGTTGCCTTTTATCTGATCAATTGTTTTTAACATTTCATCGTTCAGTACAGTGGTCTTGTCAACCCTGTTCATCCTTTGAACGTTCATTTTGGTATAGTGTAACATGGCATCAGAATCGTCTGGACCAGTGGTTTTACCTTCTGCTAAAAGTTTGTTTACCAATTCGCGATAGCTGGTATAATCCAGTCCATCGCTATCAAAAATATTACCGTAATTAAGCATGATATAGCTGTAATAAAATAGTTACGCCTCTTTTTTTAAACCCCGAAGCCCGAACTTTGTCTTCCTGATAAGGAAAACGTAAAACGAGAAAACATCTAGATGAAAATTATTACACACAAAGTTCTATTATTAACATTAGCTATTTGTATTTTAACTGTAAAACTTTTTGCACAAACTACCGGTGATGGCAAAATAAGTGGAAAAATTTTTGAAGCAGCTACAAACGAACCAGTTTCTTACGCAACTGCATTTTTATTAGACAGGAAAACCAAAGCCAACATCAAAGTTGTGCAATCGGATATAGACGGAAATTTTGTGATCACCAACCTACCTAAAGGTGTATTCACTTTTAAGGCAAGTTCTATTGGTTTCCAAACCATGGTTAGGGATTCCGTTTCAATCACCGATCTTGCCAAAGACATCAATTTAGGTGTAATTAAAATGAAACCTGCCAAAGGAAACCTATTGAATGAGGTTACCGTTACCGCGCCTAAGGCTACCATGCAGATGGGGATTGACAAAAAAGTATTCTCAGTAGACCAAAGTCTGGTAAGTGAGGGCGGTTCTGCTTCGGATCTTTTGCAAAATGTACCTTCTGTACAAACAGATATTGATGGAAATGTAAGTTTACGTGGTTCTGCTGGTGTTAAGGTTTTAATAGATGGCAAGCCTTCGTTGATTGCTGGGGGTAGCGTTGCCCAGATTCTACAATCGATCCCTGCAAGTTCGATCGAAAGTGTAGAATTGATCACCAACCCATCTGCAAAATACGATGCAGAAGGGCAGTCGGGCATTATCAACATTGTTTTAAAAAGAAACAAAAAGCTTGGCTTTAATGGTTCTGTTGCCTTAACTGCTGGTAACCGCGAAAATTACAATGCCAATACAAGCTTAAGTTTCCAGAACAAAAGGATAAATCTTTATGGTAATTATAGTTATCGTTATGGCAACCGCATTGGTGGTGGCTACAATAACATCGCTTACATCAACACTACCAGCCCTACAGCTTTTGCTAACCAGAATACCGATTCGAGGTCTTTAGATAAAGGTCATAACCTAAAAGCAGGAATGGATTATTATTTAGCAGAAAAAAGTGTAATCAGTTTCTCGGCCGGAGTTAACATCAGAGACAATAACAGGAATGAATTTTTAAGATCAACCAATTTAACTCTAGCCTTAATCCTTTACAGTTGAGCAACCGTTCAAATATCAACGATGGTACCGGAAACAGTTACGACCTGAACTTGGATTTCACTCAAAAATTTAAAAAACCAAAAGAAGAACTGACCATGAACTTTGGTTATTCTGAAGGGAACAACGATAACTTCCAGACTTACAACACACAAGTTTATAACCTAAATGGCAATACGATCAGTCCAGTGCCAAACATCCAAAGAAACGATGGCGCTGGCTTTAACCGTAATTACAACGCCCAATTGGATTATAGTTTACCTGTTGGCAAAACTGGCAAGATCGAAGCGGGTTACAGAAGCCAGATCCGTATTTCTGAAAACAGTACCATTGCCGACATTTTCAATAATGCTGCTGGCACATTTGATTTCAACTACCAGTTAAGCAATGAATTTAATAGCAAAGACCAAGTACATGCCATTTATGCAAATTACCAGAACCAGATCAAGAACTTCGGTTATCAGGTTGGTTTAAGAGCAGAAGATGCGGCATTGAATACGCGTTTGGGCGCTTATAACATCAACAGCAATTTAAACTACACCCCAGGTAAGGTTGCTTACACCAGGTTGTATCCAAGTATATTTTTAACCCAGAAATTTAGTGGCGAACAACAACTACAGTTGAGCTATAGCCGTAGGGTAAATAGACCAAGAGGATGGGATACCAATCCCTTCTTGGATGTTTCTGACCCATTGAACTACCGTCAGGGTAATGCCAACCTAAAGCCCGAAGATGTACATGCTTTTGAATTGAGCTACAGTAGGTATTGGACCAAGTTCTCCATCATTTCATCTTTATATCTGCGCCAGACCAATGATGTAATCCAAAGAATCAGAACTGAACCAGATGCAAATGGAATTACCTTAAGTACTCCACAAAACTTAACTAGAAATATTTCTAGTGGGGTGGAGTTGATTGGTAAGTACGATGTATTGAAATCATGGAACTTCACCACTAACGTTAACCTTTACCAAAGCAAGATCGAAGGTGTACCTGCCTTCGGAATTGTAGAAAATTCAGGCTTCAGTTACAATGCCAATCTTACCAACAACTTTGTATTGCCTTTTGGCATTACCTTGCAGGTTAAAGGCGATTACCGCTCTAGAGAAGTAATGGCACAAGGCATAAGAAAAGCCAACTATGGCGTAGACGCAGGTGCGAAATACGATTTCAAAAACAGAAAAGCAAGTTTGAGCTTGAACATAAGAGACGTTTTTGCAACCAGAAAATGGGAGATGACCACAACCGGAACCAATTCGGTAGTTGACTTTAGCCGCTACATGCAAAGGACCATGGCCAACTTAACTTTCTCTTATCGTTTTGGTAAAACTGATTTTAACTTTAAGAAAACCAAAAAAGGTGATGACCAAGGTTCTCGCCCAGATGAAGAATCATTTTAATATTTCTATCTTAGTACTGTCTTGAAAAGAATCTTCCTCCAATTTTTCGCCGTTGCTGTACTGAGCTTATTGTCATTTGCCGTTTCTGCGGCAGAAAAAGGAATCATTAGAGGAAAAATCATAGAGGAAGATGGAGCATTACCAGTTGCTTATGCCACGGTAGTGCTCTATGATGCCCTTACCGAGCAACCATCTTTAGCCAATACACAGACCGACGAAAATGGCTATTTCAAACTCATCAACATCAAACCCGGCACCTACAAAATAAAGGTAACCTATGTTGGTTTTGCCAATCTTACCGTAAACGATATTTTTATTACCGATAAGGAGTTTGACAAGAACTTAGGCACCTTAAAACTAAGTAATGAAGCCAATAGCCTAACCGAGGTTGTAGTTACTGCTCCTAAGCCTTTGGTAGAGTTTGGGGCAGATGTAATTACCTATAACGTGGGCTCATCTATTTTGGCTGAAGGAAGTACAGCTACCGATATCTTAAAAAACGTACCCATGGTACAAGTAGATATCGATGGCAATGCCACCATTTCTGGTAAAAGGAGTACCCGTGTATTTATAGATGGAAAACCATCGGATTACATGACCTCAAATATTGCCGACCTCTTAAATGTACTACCATCTGATGCCATAGAGAAGATCGAGGTAATGACCAATCCCCCATCCAAATATTCGGGAGATGGTGAAGGCATCCTTAATATTGTGATGAAAAAAGGGTTTAAAGTTGGCTTTAATGGTAATGTGGGCATAACAGCTGGCGTGCAGGGAAACACCAACACCAATGCCAATGCTTCTTATAAGGGCAAAAACTACAACATCAATGGCAGTGGGGCATTTAGACAAAATATTGGCAAAGGAAATAGCGAAAGTTACCGAACCAATTTTTTCCCTGATACTACTTTTTACTACAACCAATTCAACAACAACCGTAACGAAAGTAATGGTGGTAATTTTAGGTTGGGTTTTGATTGGGACATTACCCCAAAACAGGGCCTACGTTTTTCTACCAATTATAATATCAATAACAACAATAACGTTGCTGGGAACGATTTTTATTACCTTAACCAAGAGCAGATCACTACGCGTTTGCGCAACCAGCAAAACCTAGGCGATGGCAACAGTAACAATTTTGTATTCAATGCCGATTACAACCTGCAAACCGATACCAGTGGCGGTAAATTATCGATGGGCATTACCTTCAATACCAACAAGAACAGCGACCTCCGCTCTTATAATAGAACTTATGCTTTTCCAAGCAATTTGAACCCAAGCCTACAACAGAACGACAACGAAGTAAGTAACCGTGGCCTAAATTTCAACCTCGATTATGATAAGCCTGTTTTTAAGAAGCGAGACCAATTGGAATTTGGTATAGCGTATAACTACCGCAAAAATGAAAACGACCTATTGGTCCAGAATTTTAACTTCAAAGACCAGGAATACATTACCAACCAGAACCTGACCAATAAGTTTTTCTACAATGAGAATATCTTATCGGGTTATGTTTCTTACAATTATCGAAAAAAAGGTTGGGGCCTTAAAGGTGGTTTAAGAGGTGAGTATACGGATGTAAATTTCGACCTTTCTACAGGTACGAGTTATCATGTAGATCCTTACCTAAGCTTATTCCCCAACTTTTCGATAAATCATTTTTTTAAGAAGCGATACAACTTCGGGGCTACCTACAGTGTAAGGATCAACAGGCCTAGGGAAAATGCCTTGAACCCGCAGGTAAACAATTCAGACACTTTAAACATCTCATACGGCAACCCCAACTTATCGCCTGCCTATACCCATCAAATGGATTTCAGTTTTGGTGCTTTTGGTAAAAAATGGTCTTTCACACCCCGTATTTCCTACTCTACCAGCAAAGGGGTGATAGAAAGATATAGGACTGTGAAAAGCAATGGCGTATCAGAAAGCACCTTCGACAATATTGGCACCAATTATTCAATGGCATTTATGCTGATTGGTAATTTTCGTCCAACCAATAAGATCTCTGCCAATGGCAATTTTAGCGTGATCCAAAGCAGGTATGCTTCAAAGCTAAATTCATCGCTCAATAGGGACGGTTTAAGCCTTAGGGCATCTATGGGATTCTCAATGCAACTCCCTTATAAAACTGCTTTCGAATCCAATTTAAACTACGCCAACAACATCAATGCCCAAGGCCGTAACAAAGGTTCGATCAACAGTAGTTTTGGGGCAAGAAAGAGTTTCTTTAAAAACACCTTATCTGCCCGTATCAGTACCAACGACCCTTTTGGCCGAAAGAACAACAACTCATTCAATCAAGGCAGTAATTTTACCTCTCAAAGTTATTCGACCAACAACTCCAGCAATGTGTCGTTCAGTTTAAACTATCGCTTTACCAAAGTAAAAACAAACAAGGTTGCTATCCCACCACCAGCTAGCACAAAACCTAAAAACTAATGATAAGGTGTAAGGCTCAAAGCAAATGGCGGGAAGCCGAGTGCTCAAAGCTATAGTTGATAACTGGTAAATCAGACTAAAGTCCGTATCTTGCAGCCATGAATAGCCACAATCCTTGGAAAGTCTTAAACAGTAAAAAAATTTACGATAACAATTGGATTTCTTTAACCGAGCATCAGGTTGATCAACCCATCTGGTGGCGAGGGATCTATGGCGAAGTCCATTTCAAGAATATCGCTATTGGCATTCTTCCATTAGATGAAGACCTTAATACATGGCTGGTGGGGCAGTACCGTTTTCCACTTAAAAGTTACAGTTGGGAGATCATTGAAGGTGGTGGTTTATTGGATATTGACCCCATTACAAGTGCCCAACGCGAATTGGCAGAAGAAAGTGGTTTAATTGCCCAAATGTTTACAGAAATCCAAAGGTTACACCTGTCTAATTCTGTAAGTGATGAACTGGCAATCATCTACCTTGCCCAAGGCCTACAGCTGGGCAAATCATCACCAGAAGAAACAGAAGAATTGGTCATTCGTAAACTTCCTTTTGATGAGGCTTACCACATGGTAATCGATGGTACGATTACAGACAGCATGAGTGTAGCGGCAATTTTAAAAACAAAAATATTAATACAAGAAGGCAAGATCTAATTCACATGAACAAATTTTTAGGATACCTGTTTACGCCGATTTTTTACTTTTTCTTTTTCTTGATGTTGGTTATTTTCCAACCCATACAATGGATCTGTTATCGATTTTTTGGCTATAAGGCCCATAAGGTTTCGGTAGATATCTTAAACTTTTTCTTAACCTATTGCAATTGGTTTTTGGGCAATTCTGTAACCTTTATCAACCATCAAAACCTACCAAAAGATCAGCCAATCATCTTTGTGGCCAACCACCAGAGCATGTACGATATCCCTGGATTGATCTGGAACCTCCGTAAGTATCAACCCAAGTTTATTTCCAAGATCGAACTTACAAAGGGCATTCCTTCTATCTCCTATAACCTTAAATATGGTGGCGGTGCCAATATCGACCGCAAAGACAGTAAACAAGCTGTATCAGAGATGATCAAACTAGGCCGTAGGATGAAAGAAAAAAACTGGAGCACTGTGATATTTGCCGAAGGGACCAGAGCTAAAGACGGCCAATTAAAACCCTTTCAGGTAGGTGGTATTGCTACACTCTTAAAGGTCGTTCCAAATGCCTTGGTTGTGCCTGTGGCCATCGAGAATTCTTGGAAGATCGTACGATATGGCAAATTTCCCTTAAGTTTCGGCGAGCGCATCCGTTGGACGGTTTTAAGCCCTATAGATCAAACCGACAAAAATGCCGAGCAAATTACCTTAGCCGCAGAAAATGCCATCAGAACAAAACTGAACCAAACCTTAACCACATGAAATTGATCAAATATCTTTTAATCGGCTTTATCAGCCTTGGTTTAACAACAGCCCACGCACAAAAGAAAGACAAAGAAAACACCTTGTTATGGGAGATTTCTGGTAAAGGATTAAAAAAACCATCATATCTATTCGGCACTTATCATTTTGCTGGTAAAGATTTCATCGATACGATGCAGGTTTTAAATGCAAAACTCAATCAGGCAGATGCTGTAGTTGGCGAATTGATCATGGATAATACCATGGCTGCCAAACTGATGCCACACATGTTGATGAAGAATAATTTTTTAGATAAACTGTTAACCGCTGAAGAATACCAGTTGGTAGCCGATTACCTGAAAAAGATAAGCAGTTACGACCTGAAGTTATTCAACTCAATGAAACCCGCAGCCGTTCAGGTTACACTATTACAGTTTACCGCACCTAAAACATTTACCAAGGATAATCCTGCACTAGATCAATATTTTCAGGAGTATGGCAAAGCAAATGGCAAAAAACTATTGGGTTTAGAAACGGTAGACGACCAAGCACAACTGTTGTTTGGCAGCAGTTTGGAAAGACAGAAAGAGCTCTTGCTCAAAATGGTGAAAGACGAAGCTAAAAATAAAGAGGAAGGGCAGAAATTGTACGATTATTACATTGCCCAGAACATGAAAGAACTGACCAAGCTTTTTACAAGCACAACAGATTATAGCCAAGAAGAAATGGACCAGATCATCAAGCACCGTAACCAAAAATGGATCGACCAACTTCCAACGCTAATGCAAGACCAATCTTTATTTATTGCGGTTGGCGCAGGACACTTGGTAGGTAAAGATGGGCTCATCAAAGGCTTACAGGCTATAGGTTATACAGTAAAACCCATTGCCGTAAACTAATTAGGCCCTATTCTTATTAGATATTTTTTCCGTCAATTAGTTTAAAGAATTCGTCTCTATAGGTATCTCCTATTGGGATAACCTTAGCCGCAATCGAAATCCTACTCCTTTCAATGCTTTCTATTTTGTCTAGCGCAATGATGTAAGATTTATGGACACGAATAAATTCCCCTTTCGGTAAGGTTTCTTCCATTTTTTTCATGTTCTGTAAAGTGATGACCCTTTCGTTTTTGGTAAAAATAGAAATGTAATCCTTTAATCCTTCGATATACAAAATGTCGTCTAACTGTATTTTTTGGATCTTATGTTCTGTTTTCACAAAGATGAAATCTTGTACAGGTGCAGCATGGTTGGGAGTAGCTACTGGTGCTACAACTGGTTCGGGAGCAGCAACTGCGGCTGGCTCTGCCTTTTGTAGCTGATGGTGGACTTTTTCTACCGCTTTATAAAAACGATCAAATGCAATTGGTTTTAACAGGTAATCAGAAACATTTAGATCATAACTTTCCAATGCGTATTGAGAATAAGCTGTAGTTAGGATATAATTTGCTTTTCCGCTGGCAATTTTCAAGAATTGGATTCCTGTAAGATCTGGCATCTGGATATCAAGGAATACTAGATTCTATCCCCCCAGCCTGTACCAACTGTAAAGCTTCAATTGCATTTTCTGTACGTTTTACCAGTTGCAAAAAAGGCACTTTAGAAACGTAATCTTCAATGATGTCGAGCGCTAGTGGTTCGTCATCTACGGCAATACATTTTAATATCATAAGTCTAACATCAGTTCTGTGGTGTAATGGGTAGCCGAATTTACAATATTTAATTTATATCTATTCGGGTAAAGTAGTTGCAATCTTCGTTCAACATTGTTTAGCCCAACACCGCCCATGGCATCTTTATTGGTTTTACTCTTTTTATTGCTCACACTAAAATGAAGGATTTTTTGGTTGGCAATGATATTGATCTTTGATCGGGTCGTCATGGTCGTTCGCAACCCCATGTTTAAAGGCATTTTCTACAAAAGAGATCAAGATCAGCGGAACGATCTGTTGCCCATCAATTTCTCCATTCAATGTAAACTGTACGGCTGCCCCATCTTTAAACCTTAGTTTATGGAGTTCAATGTAACTTTGCACGTATTCTACTTCTTTACTCAAAGCTACCCAGCTATCGTTACTCTCATAGATCATGTAACGCATCATCTCCGAAAGCTTTAAGATGGCATCGGCCGTTTTATCAGATTTCTGATAAGCTAAGGAATAGATATTATTAAGAGAGTTGAATAAAAAGTGCGGATTGAGCTGCGATTTTAAAAATTGGAGCTCCATGTCTTTTTTTTCGCTTTCTAGATTGCGTTGTACACTTTCATTCGAAAACCAATCAACAGAAAATTTGATGATACAGCTACTAACCAAGATGAAACCAGAGAAAAAAGTACTGATCAGCGCATATTCATTGATAGACATGTAATGCGCTACGTTTCTTCTGTTGATTGTTTTGAGCAGGTCTTCTGGATAGAGCGCTGCGATAACGGTTTTAACAAGTACGCAGACCAAGATCAGCAGAATAAAGGCCAATATATACAACCAATATTTCTTTCTTTTCTGGATCAGTTCGGGGATAAGAATGATGTAGTTGATATAAAACATGGACAAATTCAGTACACTGAACAATCCATAAGAAAAGACATAGTCTTTAGTGGTCTGTTTTGCGCCACCAATAAAGATTGTAGCAAGGGCAAGCAATAAAATGATACCCCAAAATATGGAATGGATAATAATTGCTCCTTTGCTCTTCATGTTTACATTCATCTAAATACGCCTTTAATTGTATCCAAAGTAACTAATCTATTCATTTTAACCCTTTACTTTCGACGAACTGGCATTTTTTTTCTACCAAAAGGCTAATTCATACAACGAGTTACAAAACTATCCATTTTAACCGTTTATCTAGAATAAAATACACTTGGTCTAAAAGATTTTAGCATGTTTTTTTTAATCATTCTATTTGTTTCAACAAACCAGAACAATTAGACCTAAAATAAAAGAACCATGAAAAAGTTATCAAACGTATCGCCATTCCTACTTTTATTATTTCCAGTATTTGTGATGATGGTATTGGCTTTTGCTACCAGCACTAACCATAACCAAGATGAAGAAGTTGCCTTAAAAAGCACACCTTCTACAACCAACACGATTGTAAAAGCAACAACTGCAATCTTAAAATAAGTATGAGCAATTTCGCAATAGAAACGGTAGGCCTGACCCATCACTTTGGTACGCAGACCGTAGTTAAAGACTTTTCGTTGCAAGTACCAAAAGGAAGTATCTATGGTTTTCTGGGCCCAAATGGTGCAGGAAAGACCACAACCATAAAAATCCTGCTTAACTTGTTACAGTCTCCTGCAGACCAGGTATTTATTTTTGGCAAAGAAATTAACGCTAATCGCATTGCCAGTTTAAAACGCATGGGTTCTTTAGTAGAGCAACCTGCTATCTATACCCACTTAACAGGAAAAGAGAACCTAGTTAACCGCTGTACACTTTTGGGCATCAATAAAAGTAAATGTACAGAAATGTTGAGTTTGGTTGGTTTAACCGAAGCTGCCAATAAAAAAGCAGGAAAGTATTCTTTAGGGATGAAACAACGTTTGGGCATTGCCTTAGCTTTGATCGGTGATCCAGAACTTTTACTGTTAGATGAGCCTACCAATGGCCTAGATCCGAATGGAATTATAGAAATCAGAAACCTGATGATTGAATTGACTACCAAGCATGGAAAAACCATTTTGGTATCAAGCCACCTTTTGGCCGAGATTGAAAGAACAGCTACCCATGTGGGCATTATCAATAAAGGCGAATTGCTTTTTCAAGGTACCATTGGCGAACTACATGACTTAAGCAAACCAGTTGTTAAAATTGAGACCAATGACCAAGCCGCTGCAGCCAATATAGTGGGAACCACAGGCGCAGAAGTTGTTCATCAAGATGAAAATGCCATTTCTGTAACCTTTAAAGGGAAAGAAGACATGGGCCACCTGAACACTTTATTAGTGCAGAACGGAATTACCGTTTATAGCATCAATAAAGAAAGAAAGGACCTTGAAAATTTATTCTTAGACATCACCTCAAAAAACTAATATGGTACGCTCATTATTTATTTCTCTAACTTCAGAGTTTTACAAATCTCGCAAAACGCTTGCCTTTTGGGCAGCTATAATTTTACCCATATTGATCTGTGGTCTTATTGCCATAGGTTTTTATAGTAGTGCCGATAAAATACTAAAATTGGGTTATCCAGGCTTAATGCTTTGGGGTAAGTTCAGTGGCGCCGCATTGGGTGTAATGGGAATGTTGATCCTACCTTTTTATGTCATGTTCATGGCTTTTTCTGTCAACAACATCGAACATAAAAACGATACTTGGAAAACACTATTTACACAACCGCTTAATAAGTTTTCTATCTATGCCGCCAAATATATCTATGCGGTACTGCTTTTGTTCATCTGTCTTTTCTTATTTGAAATATTAACGATTGCAAGTGGTTACCTTCTTCAAACCTTAGTTCCAAAATTCACCTTTAACGATTATAACCCATTCGTTTTACTGACCAAGTTTTACAGTAAGTTGTTCTTGGCCTCTTTGGGTATCCTTTCTATCCAATTTGTATTGAGCTTGCTTTGGGCTGATTTTTTAAAGCCAATGGGAATTGGATTTGTGGCTACGATTGCTGGCATTATTACCGCGAACGTAGGTTGGGAATATGCTTATCTTATTCCCTACAGTGACCCAACATTGGCCTTACGTGTAACCAGAACAACTAAAGATGCAAAAATAGAGGACTTCCCTGTGTTTTCACAAGAGATTTGGGTAAGCTTGGTTTGTGCATTGGTGATGTTTATTGTCGGTTACTTTATCTTATCAAAAAGAAATATCAAATAAAGATTTTAGTTTAGTTTTTAGTTTAGTATGAAAAGGGCGGTTTTACACCGCCTTTTTCATTTGAATATCATTGCTAAAACTACCTGCCTGCTTTAGGCGTAACCACTAAACTTTCGTGCCCATCTTCATCTACAGACTGAACACCAAAAAAGTAATTGTCTTTAGAGTAGGCCAGTGTAGCCGAGTTTTCCTTTACAAAGAATTTTCTTTCCCAGAATGGGCTTGTCGTTTCACGCATCAACACATAATAACCAGCTGGTTTTTTGCCTTTTGGCACTTCCCATTTTAACGCTGTTTTATTGGTTAAACCTGCGGTAAGCACCACTACATTTTCTGGCTCTTGTGTAGAAAGTCCTAAATTTGCCATGACCGACAGATTCATACGTGTTACTTTTTGCAGATAGTTGTAGTCTACATATTCAGGTAAATCACCGAATTTAAATCCATTTTCAGTTCTGATGTCCTGATGTTGCCTGTTAAAATCTTCATTCATTTCAGTGATCCTAACGGCGGCAAAACCTTGTTGCGAAAAAGGGGTGTGGTCACCTCCGCGTAAAAAGCGGTCGCGACGATAAATCAATTTCACCTCTAGCTGATCCACATATCGCTCTGCTACTTCTTTAATATATCTGGCTGCCTGACGTGCTTTGCCATCATTTTCTGTACCTGCCGATTGACGAGCAGCAGCTTGAGCAGGTGTTTCTAAAGCAGACACACCTTCGCTAAATACACGTACGCTTTTGTTGTCCTTTATATCGGTTTCCATACCGTAAGAGTTACCTACAATATCATTGTTCATCAATAAATGGACATTCCAACCCTCTTCCTTCGCTCTTTTAGCCAAATTCGTTGCTCCATATAAACCTTGTTCTTCACCTACCATGGCCACAAATACCAGTGTACAGCTAAATTTTTGCTTGCTCATGATGCGGCACATCTCCATTACCGCGGCTACACCAGAAGCATCGTCATTTGCACCTGGTGCAAAATCCTTAATGTTCATTACGTCGGTAACCCTCGAATCATAATGGCCAGAAACCATCAGCATTCTTTTGTCATTAGGATCTGTACCTGGCAAAACAGCCATTACATTTTTAAGTACTACGGGTGCTGTAATTCTTCTGCCATCCGCAGCTTGCACAAAGGAATCATAAGATACCTGTAGCCTACCACCACTTGCTGCACCGTACTTTTCAAACTCGCTTTGATCCACGTTCTTGCAGCTCCAATACCTGTTGTTTTGCTCAAGGTATCACTTAAGGTATGCCTTGTTTGAAATGAGACTAGTTTTTTAATGATTTGCTCTAGATTAGCAGCTCCAACCTCGTTAACCATTGCACTGATGTTGGCATCTCTAATTTCTGTTCGTTGGGCATATAATCTTTCTCCTGAAAAAGCCATCAGTAATAAAAGGATGCCAAAATGTTTTAATCTGACCATAAAAGGGATGTGTAAAAATATGAATAGAAAGGTACAACTATTTAGCATTACCTGTAAATTCACCCACAATAACGTTACTTAAACTAAATAAGATATGATGAAAAAAATTACTTTCAGCGCACTTGCCTTAGGCTTGTGCTTCTCTGCATTTGCACAAGAACCAGTTAATACGGAGATTGTACAAAAGATCAGAACAGAAGGCTTGGATAAATCTAAAGCCATGGACATTGCCTACCACATTACTGATGTTGCTGGGCCACGTCTATCTAACTCGCCGGGCTTAAAAAGAGCACAAGACTGGGCGGTTAAATATTTCAAGGAAATGGGCCTTAAAAACGTTCATTTAGAGGCTTGGGGCGATTTTGGTAGAGGATGGCAAGTTGACAAATATTATGCAGCTACTACAGTTCCTTTTTATCGTCCGATCATTGCTTCTCCAAAAGCATGGACTCCAGGTACAAACGGTCCAATCAAATCGGAAGTAATTTTGATCAAAGCAGATACTGTAACGGATTTGGCTAAATACAAAGGTAAATTAGCAGGTAAAATCGTAATGATCGAATCGGCTACATTACAACCTTTAAAAAATTCTTATACTCCAGATGTGGTACGTTATACTGATGAAGCTTTAGCGAAAATGGCTGATGCGCAACCAGCAGCTCCAGGAGGAGGCAACCGTCCACAAGGGCCAGCTGCCAACAATAACCAAAGAGCAATGATGATGAGAATGGGCGCAGTAAGAGCAGCTATCGACAGCATGTTATTGGCTGAGAAAATCGGTTTGAAATTAACTTATGCAAGAGGTAGCTATGGTACTTTCTTTACTAGTAATGGTGCTTCTTATAAATTAGATGCTAAACCAGTTAACCCTGAGTTAGAGGTAAGCAGTGAAGATTATCTACACATCCTACGTTTGTTACGTGGTGGTGAGAAAGTAGAGATCGAAGCTGAAGTTAAGACTTCATTTTACGACAAAGATCCAAAAGGATATAACGTAATTGCCGAAATCCCTGGAACTGACCCGAAACTAAAAAGCGAAATTGTAATGCTTGGTGGCCACTACGATTCATGGCACTCAGGAACTGGCGCTACAGATAATGCAGCTGGTTCTACGGTAATGATCGAAGCCATGCGTATTTTAAAAGCGATTGATTTTAAACCAAAACGTACCATCCGTATTGCTTTATGGAGTTCGGAAGAGCAAGGTCTGTTTGGTTCTAGAGGTTATGTGAAAGAGCACTTTGCAGATCCTGCTGATATGAAACCAAAACCTGAGCATGAAAAATTAAGTGCGTATTACAACTTGGATAATGGTACTGGAACAATCCGTGGTGTATATTTACAAGGTAATACCGCTGTTAAGGATATCTTCCAGGCTTGGATCAATCCTTTTACAGACCTAGGTGCTAAAACCATTACTGTTGGTAATACCGGTGGTACCGACCACCAATCTTTTGATGGTGTAGGCTTACCTGGCTTCCAGTTCATCCAAGATCCAATGGACTACAATACACGTACCCACCACTCTAACATGGATACTTTTGACCGTTTGGTAGAAGATGACTTGAAAAAATCAGCAACGATCGTAGCTTCTTTTGTTTACCATACTTCAGAAAGAGCAGAAAAATTACCACGCAAAGAGATGCCTAAACCAGCAGCTCCAAGACAATAATTCCCAGCTCAATTTATAAAAAAGGCCTTCGAAAAATCGAAGGCCTTTTTGTTTCAAGTTGATTGATTTTTGCCAAGAACATTAGCCAAATGATAATTTTCTGTTTGGTTTAACTTTGATCGTACCTAAGCTGGACAAACACTTTGATAGCCGTACTTCATTAGTGCGGCCAACAATGACACTACAATAGGCAAAGTTATTAAAGGTAACCCTGTGCCAAAAGCTGGAATAAGTGCTAACAAAACAGCTTTGATAATGTCTTTCCATTTCAAATCACTATCTCCAAGTACCGTTCCGATCACTGTGCAAAAAATCTTGCGGATAGTTGCTTTTACCCTTGCCCATCTTCCAAATAACAAAGCTTCTTGCCCTGCAATTTTGTTTTGTGCAAATGAAAGTGACAAGGTGTTAATGCTATCTAACAATGTTTCTTCACTTCCCAAATCAACATATCTGTTGAGGAGGTAATCTTGCACTTCTGGATTGAGCAATTCGCTATCTGCATAATTGTTGATACTAAACTCATCCAAATGTGATAAGGATGTGGCTTCACTTTCAACATAGGCCAACCATTGGTCAGCATCCTGTTGTGATGTAATCAATTGTGTCATAATTTTGGTTTTTAAGTTGCGTCATCAAAGTTATCCTGACCTCTCTAAGCAGGCATACCTAAATACGCCTTATCTAATAGGGTATTTTTACGGTAGTGAATAGAAGAATTTTACTTAACTTAACTAAATGAAAACCAATAGTTTTACCATTAATAAATCAAAATTTTAATTTAACTTTTAATTATTATGGCAAACGAAGAAAACAAACAAAAGACAATCCTAGAAAGCATCTCATTTGATGAAGCTAAAGCAATGGTTCAAAATTATAGAAATACTGTTGGAGGAGGTTCAGGAGCAGGTGCTAATGAAATAACAACCTCTGTTTGGTTTAGTCTTGAGCATTTGAAGAAAATCTATGTAATCTTGGAAACAGAGAAATTACTGGGAAAAGGAACAGATGGTGTACGCGTCTATTTTGCAAAATATCCTAATGGAGAAAATAAAGATAGAAACACAGTAGTTCTTGTATCAACCTTTGAAGAACAAGTAGGAAAAAAAACCTATCACAGAGACTACTTCGAGTCCATTATGAAAGACGGTAAAGGAATGCTTCCTGAGAATAGAGGTGTACTATGTCCACCAGAAGAAGGTTGTGACCCAACAAGTGATATACTTAAATAATCAACGGCAAATATGACCCCTGCAATTAATATTATCATCGAAATAAGCTGTTTAATAGCATCGATTTTTTTTTGAAAAATGACCTATCCAAATTTTCTCGACTTACCATTTTTTATTTAACAATCGTCTGTTTAACTGAAATTTCTGGATTGATTTATATTAAGACATTTCATAAGTCAAATGCTTGGTTATATAATATCTCTATCATTTTTGAAGCTGCATATATAGCGTATGGTTTATATGCAGCTTTAATTGCTTTTACCAAAAAATCTTCTCCTATTATCTTTAGCTTTTTAGGTGTTTTTTGTCTTTGTTATCTGATTGAAATAAGTAATCACGGTTTTTTTAAATTTAATACTGTCACACTTTCTGTAATGTCCGTTTTGATTATCATGATCAGCTTATATTATTTCTTATTACTACAGAAGGATAAAAACCCGATAAATCTTAAATATCATTGGCAATTTTGGTGGGTAACAGGCGTCCTCATCTATTATTTTGGGGGTACAGTATATAATCTTTGTCTTTACTTTTTATTAGACGATATCCCAAAACCTTATAAACTATTGGTATATGTGATGATTTTTTTAAATTTAATTTTATACAGTTTTTGGGCTTATTCATTTTTATGCCGATCGCGTCAACAGAAATTATCTGGGTCATAATTGTTGCCACCTGCATCTTTGTCTTGGCTCCTCTATTCCTCTTATTTTATGTCAAACAAAACAATTGGCAAAAAATAAAAGATATAGAAGAAAAAAAAGAAATGAACCAAAAATTTGAGGCCGAGCTCCTCAAAACACATATTGAAGTACAAGAACAGACCATGCAGACCATAGCCAGTGATCTACACGACAATATTGGCCAGTTGTTGAGCTTAACTGCACTTACCTTAAACTCCATTGATATCCAACAGCAAAAGAAAGCGGAAAAGAAAGTAGGAGATTCATTATCATTGGTTAACAAATCTATTAAAGAACTACGTGAACTAGCCAAACTCTTACAAGGTGAGCAATTGGTTGCCTTGGGCCTTGGTCATGCGCTACAACAAGAATTTGATTGGCTTAAAAGAACAGGCGCTTATCAACTCCAATTCAACAACCAGCTGATCGATATAAAAATCACCTCTCCAAATAAAGACCTCATCGTACTGCGCCTTTTACAAGAGATATTCAACAACATTATTAAACATGCCAAAGCCAAGCATATTGCGATTGATGTGCATTTTAAAAATGACAGCTTACACCTTAACGTAAAGGAAGATGGTATTGGCTTTGATTACGAAATCGTGAAAAAGGAAAACCGCGGTATGGGTCTACAATCCTTGCAAAAGCGAGTAGCCATGATCAATGGCACCATTAACATTTTCTCAGAGCCAAAACTAGGCTCGTCCATTACTATAGAAATCCCCTATCCCTAAACCATGGAAACACCTACTATATCTATTGCCATTGTTGATGACCACACACTTTTCCGCTCAGGACTGGCTAGCCTTTTAGCAGAATTTGAGGAAATAACAGTCGAATTTGAGGCCAACAACGGAATTGACCTCAAAGAAAAAATTAAAAACCACCCTCACACACAGCTCGTTTTAATGGATATCAATATGCCATTAATGGATGGTTATGAAAGTACCAAATGGCTAAAAGAGCATTATCCCAAAATACATATACTTGCTTTGAGCATGTTTGACCAAGAAAAAGAGATGATCGATATGTTAAAAGCCGGTGCGGGTGGTTATATGGTTAAGGAATCTAAACCAAGTGATCTTTTGTTGGCCATTAAAACCATGATTGACAAAGGTTTCTACATCAATGAACTTGTTTCTGGTCGTTTGTTGGTTTCCTTAAAACAAACTCAAACCAAGCCCATTTTTACCGAGCGTGAGCTTGTTTTTCTACAATACTGTAGCACGGAGCTTACGTACAAGGAAATTGCTTCTTTAATGAATGTCAGTCCACGTACGGTAGATAATTACCGCGAATCGCTATTTAGTAAACTTAACATCAAGTCAAGAACAGGTCTAGTGGTCTATGCCATCAAACACCAGTTAATCAATATTTAAACCGACCAATTAACTAAGTGTAAATTCCTGATGTCTATCTGGGATTTCTACATCTTTAAACCCTTTAGCCAATAATTTTTCTCTAAAAACCTGTTGTACCTCATAATCGCCATGAACCAGGAATATCTTTTTTACTTTGTTTGGATCTTGACCTGATATAAACTTTAATAAGTCTTCATAATCACCATGTGCACTCATCGATTGGATGCTCTGCACTTCTGCCTCTACCTGAAAACGCTCTCCATAGATACTGACTTCCTTAGCTCCATTTTTTAGCTGTCCACCCAGAGATCTCGGTTCACAATAGCCTACCATTAAGATGGTATTTTTATGGTCGCTAATGTTATTTTTAATATGGTGTTTTACCCGTCCCGCCTCTGCCATACCAGATGCAGAAATAATAATACAAGGCTCCGGATTTGAATTGAGCGCTTTGGATTCCTCTGAATCTTCAACATAATGTAGACCCTTGAAATCAAATGGGTTGTCATCGACTTTTAAAACATCCAATACTTCATCATTGTATCCTTCTGCATGGTTCTCTATGATCTGCGTAGCCTTAGCTGATAAAGGACTGTCTACATAAACCTTAATGGGCGGCAGTTTCCCTTCCAAATCGAGGTTATTTAAAATATACAAAAGCTCCTGTGTACGGCCAACGCTAAACGCAGGAATGATCACTTTCCCCTTTTTTTGAACACAGGTATTTAAGATCACCTCTAAAAATGCCTGCTCTGTAGGTTGTGCATCTTTATGCAGTCGATCACCATAGGTCGACTCCAGTAAAATATAATCTGCCTGAGGAAATGCTTGTGGAGACCTGAGCAACAAATCGCCATATTGGCCAACATCTCCACTAAAACTTAAGTGTGTAGTCTGCCCGTTTTCTACAATTGTTAAGTGTACAGAGGCACTGCCAATGATATGTCCAGCATCGATAAACTGTAAGGTAACCCCTTCCATCAACCTAGTTTCGTTATGATAGTCTACGGAAACAAAATAGTCCATGGCCTTCAACACATCCTCTTCTTCATATAGTGCCTTTTCTAAGGGCAACCCTCTTTGCTGTAACTTCTTGTTTTTATATTTTAGGTCGCCTGCTTGTATCTTGGCCGAATCGAGCAATAAGATCTTACTGAGTTCTTTGGTTGCAGGAGTTCCATAAATCACACCTTTAAAACCTTGAGCAATTAAACGGGGTATCAATCCACTATGGTCTATGTGCGCATGAGATAACACCAAAATATCTACCTCAGCTGCATCAAATCCAAAATTTTCGTTTAATTCTTCCGTTTCATGTCCCATTCCCTGAAACATGCCACAGTCTAATAATATTTTTTTGCCATTCTGTAAAGTGATCAAATGTTTACTACCGGTAACGTTACGGGCAGCACCATGAAAGGCTATTTTCATATGTTTTAAAATTTATTTTTCAATATAGTAAAAATAAATCCCGAAATATTTTGTAAACTAACAGATTAGTTTTAGATTTAGCTAAGTATTTGGTATACAAACACTAAATTAGTTCTAATAAAATAATAAAAAACGCTCAGGAAAGCGCTAAACAACAATTATCATGGAAATTAAAGATTTAACGAAGGCAGAGGAACAGATCATGCAAATTGTGTGGCAACTAGAAAGCGGATTTGTAAAAGAGGTGATGGATTATTTACCCGAGCCAAAACCGGCTTACAATACCGTTTCTACCATTATCAGAATTTTAGAAGTGAAGGGTTTTATTGGCCATGAAGCTTTTGGAAAAGCACACAAATACCATCCCCTAATTAGTAGAGAAGAGTATAAAAGACATGCTACCGAAAAATTATTGGGTAGCTATTTCGAAAATTCTGTAGAAAGCATGTTCTCATTTTTTGTGAAAGAAGAAAAATTGGACTTAGGTGATGTGGATGAAATTTTAAAAATGATCAATAAATTCAAAAACAAACCAAAATGAGTTGGGCACATTATCTCCTGCAGGTAAACATCTACCTGGTTATTTTCTTCTGTTTTTACAAGCTGTTGCTAGATAAGGAAACTTATTTTGTTTTAAACCGCATTTATTTAATCGCATCTGGTGTGCTATCATTGGCCATTCCTTTTTTGCGGTTCGAATGGTTCAATAAACAAGAAGTAACACAACACATCTATACCAGTGTAGACCAATTGAATACTTTGGTTACACAGGCTACTGTTGTAAAAGACACTACAGAAAAATTTAACTGGGGTAATTTGATTGTTTTTATCTATCTGCTAGGGATATTGTTTTGCTTAGGCCGATTCATTTTTCAATTGGTTGCTGTTAGGCGCTTATTAAAAACCATTGGCAATGGCATGGCCTTCTCTTTTTTAAACAAGAAGGTCATTTCCAACAATCTACCAGAGTCGGCAACGGTTCATCTACACGAAGATATCCACGTAAAGCAATTACATACGTTGGATGTTCTATTTTTTGAATTTTTAGGCATCATTACTTGGTTCAATCCAATCATTTACGCCTATAAAAACACCATAAAAAACATCCATGAATACCTTGCAGATGAAGCTGCTGCAAAATTTCAAGGTGACAAAGAAGAATATGCCATGTTATTGCTCAGCCAGGCATTTGGCGTAAGACCAAATTCTTTAACCAATGGTTTTTTCACTAAATCATTGATCAAGAAAAGAATTTTTATGCTGCATAAACAGCGCTCCAAAAAGGTGGCCATCTTAAAATATGGATTATTTGTGCCTCTTTTTGCGCTTACTTTAGTGTTATCATCGGCCACTATCCGTAAAAACGATAAAATTCTGGGCATGGCCGATAAGATATCATCAATTACAGCCAGATCTTTTGTAAAAGAAGTATTGGCAACACCTTTAGAGGTGGTAGATTTCATCTACCCTCCTCCTCCAAAAGCGGATCGTGTACCGCAACAGACCTTAGTTTATGGAGATGTGGTTACCGAATCTACCGAGAGCGGCAATGAACCTGACCAAAATGCGCTTGAACCCTTCTATAAACATGTTTTCAACTCCATCATTTATCCTGTCAATGCTGCAGAGAATAAAATACAAGGAAATACAATCATCAATTTCTCTGTTAAAAACGGAAGAATTACAGATGCCATTGTACAGAACGAGTTGGGTTACGGTTTGGATCAAGAAGTATTAAAACCAATTGCGAACTATACCGACTACATCAAAAAAGATGGCAATTATAGCTTAAAGGCCACTTTTAAATTGGATGGGGCTGATACGCCCATGCAGAACGAAAATGCGACTACGCAAGATGGCTATACTCCATTGGCCATTACCATTACAGGCATAGCGCCCAAAGAAGAAGTTGCCATAGAGAAACCTACATCAAATTTTGTGGCTGTTTCTGCTCCACCTGTATTTCCAGGCGGTACACAAAAGCTAAACCAATTTTTGGATAAAAAAATCAAGTATCCGATAGCGGCCTTAGATAATGATATACAGGGAACGGTAACAGTAAACTTTATTGTAGAAAAAGATGGCTCACTAAGCAACCTTAAAACAGATCGTAAATTAGGTTTTGGTCTTGACGAGGAAGCAATAAGGGTACTAAAATTAAGCAAATGGCTTCCCGCTGTTCAAGATGGCAAAACAGTTAGAGTTAATTATAGCATTCCTATCAAGTTTGCGCTAGACCAGAATAAAAGAGAGAGTAAAGCAAGTGTAATTGCCAGTATTCGCTTAAAAAACTTTCCAGAAGGACCAAATAGAGAGCCTTTATTTATTGTTGACGGTGAGCTTAAAGAGACTGGGGGTATCCTAAAAGAACTTGATGCCAACAAAATTGAAACTATAGATGTATTAAAAGGAGCAAGCGCCATAGCCTTGTATGGTAAAAAAGGCGAAAATGGAGCGATTATCATCACTTCTAAAAACCCAGAAAAGGCCAGAGTATCAGCTACACTGTTTAAATAAAACCTAAAACTAAACCACATGAAAAAGCTAATCCCGTTAATAGTAATTACTCTGCTGTTGTCGGCTTCATTACAAAATGTAAAAGCTGATACCGGACGCCAGGATGTTAACAATACCAATCCTTGGGAAGCTTTTTATAAACATGTGCTTAATGGAGCTATTTACGACCAAAAAGCGATAGCTGCCGACCTGCAGGGAAATAGCTTGGTATTGTTTACCATTGCTACAGGAGGTCAACTTAAAAATGTAAAAGTTGAAGCTGCACTTGGCCTTGGCTTAGATATCGCTATTGTAAATGCCATCCTCTCTTATCCAAACCTTAAAAGTTTAAAGATTGGTAAATATGCACTAACGACCTCGTTTCTAATTGACCAGAGCAAGGCTGAGCTGATCAATAAGGACATTAAGATACCTCAAGGTTATATTGCACTAAAAAAGATAACCGTTACTGCTCCAGCTACTATTGTTTATGAAAACAGTAAGGCCATTGCCTTGAGATCAAAAAACCATAATCCTTCTGTTGATCCATTGGTAGTTTTAGATGGCAGAATACTTGATAGCTTTGAAAGCAATACGATAGATACAAAGAACATCAAGGGTGTGACTATTTTAAGAGGCTTATCTGCTATTGCGGATTATGGCGATCAAGCTAAAAATGGGGTAATTGTTATTGATACAAAAGAAGAAAATACTGATTCCCCTCAAAAATTTAACATGACCATTAAATGGAATGGGGCCGCTACTAAGACCAATGACCCGCTCTACATTGTTGATGATGAAGTGGTGGATAATATAAATACAATTTCACCAGACAAAATCAAACATATCACCATTCTAAAGGATGCCTCGGCTTTTGCCTTGTATGGTGATAAAGGAAAGAATGGTGTAATTATAATGCATACAAAAGATGCAGATAGTACTCCTCAAAAGAAGACGTTGGCCATGAAATGGAATGGATCTTCCGACAAAACCAATAGTCCGATATACATTATTGATGATGAACTAGTTGACGACATAAACACAATTAAACCAGACAAGATCGAACATATTACCATCCTAAGAAATGCATCAGCTTTTGCTACATATGGAGATAGTGCAAAAAATGGTGTGGTTATCATTACCACCAAAAAAGAAGCTAAACAAATAAACAAACCCTAAACCAAAACCACATGAAAAAAATGTTTTTCTCATCGCTATTTGCGGTGTTAATGCTCGTGTTATGTCAAAACGAAATGGTACATGCACAAGAAAAATCAACTGCAACCAAAACTGATGCAAAATTTTATGAATTTCAGAAGTTAAAAAACCCTCCTACTTATCCTGGTGGTGTTGAGCAGTTTTATAAAACGGTTTTTAATAATGTTAATTATCCTGAAGCTGCATCTAAAAAGAATGTACAGGGTACAGTAGTCTTGTCTTTTATCATTGAAAAGAATGGAGCTATAGGTAATATCTCGCCCGATAAAGATTTGGGATCGGGATTGACCGAAGCAGCGATTGTGGCTTTAAAAAGCACAAAAAAATGGGCTCCAGCTAAAATTGACGGAAAACCAGTACGTGTTAAGATGAATATTCCAATCAAATTTTCATTAAAAAGCTAGCATAATTTTAAGCAAAATTAATACTCTACAAAAAACCCCAACCAAAATGGTCGGGGTTTTTTATTGTTTAGTCTCCTTTGTCTCGGATAGTTAAATCTAATCAATTAATCGTTTAAAAACAAATCAACTTTATCGCTTTCAGTTGTTGATCTGCAACTGAAAACTGTGGACTGATCGTTGAGCTTATCCTTCTTCTTCGCTGATGAACTTAGCTGAGTAATAATCCCTGTTCATACGGGCAATATTCTCAAGCGAAATCCCTTTAGGACATTCAGCTTCGCAAGCACCAGTATTGGTACAGTTACCAAAACCTTCTGCATCCATCTGCGCTACCATGTTCTGCACACGTTTGTAACGCTCAGGCTGTCCTTGTGGCAATAAAGCCAATTGAGAAATCTTCGCAGAAACAAATAACATCGCCGAAGCATTTTTACAAGTAGCTACACAAGCTCCACAACCGATACAGGCTGCTGCTTCAAATGCTGCATCAGCTTGTGCCTTAGGAATTGGAAGATTGTTGGCATCTTGTGCATTACCTGTGTTAACCGAAATAAAGCCTCCTGCCGCAATAACACGGTCAAATGCAGACCTATCTACCGTTAAATCTTTGATTACCGGAAATGCCTTTGCTCTCCATGGCTCAACTACGATGGTATCTCCATCTTTAAAAGAACGCATGTGCAACTGACAGGTAGTTACAGCATCTTTTGGCCCGTGTGGACGTCCATTGATGAACATCGAACACATTCCGCAAATACCTTCACGACAGTCGTGGTCAAATACAATCGGCTCATCACCTTTCGTAATCAGGTCCCTCGTTTAAAACATCGAACATCTCTAAAAAAGACATATCTGGAGAGATATCCGACACTTTGTAATCTACAAGTGTTCCTTTAGTATTGTTGTTCTTCTGACGCCAAACTTTTAGCGTTAAGTTCATATTTCCTTTACTCATGGTATTGAGATTTGAGATGGGAGACCTGAGAAGTGAGATCTGAGACTGGAGTACTAATTTCTCCCATTCTCGTATCTCATATCTCTCTACTCACATCTTATTTATAACTTCTTTGTGCTATCTTAATATTTTCAAACTTCAACTCTTCTTTATGAAGCTCAAAAGTTCCGTCTCCTTTATTCTCCCAAGCCGCTACGTAAGCATAATTTTCATCATCACGTAAAGCTTCGCCTTCTTCTGTCTGGTACTCTTCTCTAAAGTGTCCTCCACAGCTTTCATTACGATTTAAAGCATCCATACACATCAATTCACCTAATTCGATGAAATCTGCTACACGGCCTGCTTTCTCTAGTTCAGGGTTATATTCATTCGACTCTCCTGGTACACGAACATCGCTCCAGAAGTCTTTTTTCAATTGTTGGATTTCAGCAATGGCTGATCTTAGTCCTTCAGCATTACGGGCCATTCCACATTTCTCCCACATGATCAAACCTAATTTTTTGTGGAAATGATCAACAGATTTGGTTCCTTTAATACCGATCAACGTATCTAAAATTCCTTTGGCTTTCGCTTCTGCTTCTACAAATGCAGGATGGTCTGTTGGAATTGCTTTTACAGAAATCTCTTTTGATAGATAAGCACCAATGGTATATGGCAACACGAAATAACCATCAGCCAAACCTTGCATCAATGCAGATGCACCTAAACGGTTGGCACCATGGTCTGAGAAGTTGGCCTCTCCGGTACAGTATAAACCAGGAACAGTTGTCATCAAGTTATAATCAACCCATAAACCACCCATTGTATAGTGAACTGCTGGATAGATTCGCATTGGCATTTCGTATGGGTTTTCACCAGTAATCTGTGCATACATATCAAATAGGTTACCATATTTCTCTTTGATCGACCTCTGTACCCAAACGCATACAAGTTTCTTTATCAGGATTGTGGTTACCTGCTTTAGAAGCTTCTATTTTACCATAACGTTCGGTATTGGCTTTAAAATCTAGGTAAACGGCCAATTTAGAAGCACCTACACCATAACCGGCATCACAACGCTCTTTGGCAGCTCTCGAAGCCACATCACGAGGCACCAAGTTACCAAAAGCAGGATAACGACGTTCTAGGTAATAATCTCTTTCGTCTTCAGGAATTTCTGAAGCTTTACGGGTATCGTCTTTCTTTTTAGGTACCCAGATTCTTCCATCGTTACGCAACGACTCAGACATTAGGGTTAGTTTAGATTGGTGATCACCAGAAACTGGGATACAAGTTGGGTGAATCTGCGTGTAACATGGATTTGCAAAAAAAGCACCTTGTTTATTTGCTTTCCAAGCTGCAGTTACGTTACTTCCCATCGCATTGGTAGAAAGGTAGAATACGTTTCCGTAACCTCCAGTTCCTAAAACCACAGCATGACCAAAGTGACGTTCCAACTCACCAGTAATCAAGTTACGGGCAATGATCCCACGGGCCTTACCATCAATTTTAACAACTTCCAACATTTCATGACGGGTAAACATCTCTACTTTACCCATTCCAATCTGACGTTCTAAAGCGCTATAGGCACCTAACAACAATTGTTGACCGGTTTGTCCTGCAGCATAAAATGTTCTTTGCACCTGCGTACCCCCAAAAGAACGGTTGTCTAACAAACCCCCATATTCTCTGGCCAATGGCACACCTTGAGCCACACACTGATCAATGATGTTTGCACTTACTTCTGCCAAACGGTGTACGTTGGCTTCGCGGGCACGGTAATCTCCACCTTTGATGGTATCGTAAAATAAACGATAGGTACTATCCCCATCATTTTGATAATTCTTTGCGGCATTGATACCACCCTGTGCAGCAATAGAGTGTGCCCTACGGGGTGAATCTTGAAAACAGAAGCATTTTACCTTGTAGCCCATTTCGGCCAAGGTTGCAGCAGCAGAAGCCCCAGCTAACCCAGAACCCACTACAATTACTTCTAAACTTCTTTTATTTGAAGGGTTAACCAAAGGCACAGACGATTTAAACTTCGTCCATTTACTCGTCAATTCTCCTTCTGGTATATTTGAATTTAATGCTGACATTATATTTAGCTTTATTCGTTCAAAATTATTTTAAAGACCTAAATAGTCCAAACCGGCATTGCTGCAAAAATCAAAGGGATAAGGATAGAGAACCAAACTCCTATGGCTTTAATGATCGGCGTATATTTTTTATGGTTCCAACCTAAAGTCTGGAAAGCAGAAGCAAAACCATGTAACAAGTGATAACCTAAAGAAATCATCGACAATACGTACAAAATCACCCATCCAATGTTAGAGAAGGTTTCTTTCATTACCGCATATAGATCTTCGTGTCCGTTCGCATCAATGGTAGGGATACCAGTAAAACGAGAAACTGTCCAGAATTGGCTCAGGTGAACAATCAAGAAGATCAACAACAAAGTACCCAATAGTCCCATAGAACGAGAATACCATTTGCTGTTGGCATTGCCATCGTTATAGGCATATTTAACAGGTCTTGCCGCTTGATTTTGGAAAGTTAAACGTGCACCTTGAACAATGTGCAGTAATAATCCTGCCATCAAAACAACCTCCATGGCCCGAATGATCCAGTTGGTGGCCATAAAATGTGCCCCTTCATTAAATAATACACCTGTATTGTCAAAGAACACAAAAGCGTTTAAGAAACAGTGTACGACTAAAAAAGAGATAAGAAAAAGGCCTGTGATGCCCATTATTAGTTTTTTTCCTATTGAAGAGGAAAAAGCATTTGCGATACTACCCATTAGCTTTTTATTTTTTTATTCAGTTAGTGCAAAAGTATTTAAAATATGATTTAAATTAGAAATGCTTGACATAAAAACACAATAAAGAAGCTATTTAGAAACGTTCTAAAAAAAACTGGTTATTATTTGTCTAAATCAATATGAAATTGAAGCTTTTAGTCTCAATTTTAAGCATAAAAAAGGGGAATAGCACAATGCCATTCCCCCAGTTATAACAGGTATTATTAATTAATTTCTATTGAAATGAAATGGTATAAATTCCACGATCGCTAATTCCGGTTATGGTTGTTTTTCCATCTCTAGAAGTTGGCAATGCTTTTTCTACCTCTTCAACACTGTTTACAGCCTTGCCATTGATCTTGGTAATCACCACACCTTTAGCAATATCATAATAATCAAATAGTTTTCCAGGCTCAACTTTGGTAACTACTACACCATTTGTAATGCCATATTTTGATTTGATCGCAGCAGAAGCTGGCGCAAACTCAGCACCTAATGCACTTGCATTTACACCTGTAGACTTGCCTGCGTTGGCAGTTGAGTTAGAAGCCAAGGCTGCATTACTTTCTGGTTTTAAGGTTACAGTTACATTTTTGGTTGTACCATCGCTTTTTAAAACGGTCAAAGCTACTTTATCACCAGGGCGCATACGTCCGATTTTTTCTTGCAAATCTGGCGAGTCATAAATCTCTACACCCTCTACTTTTTTAATGATATCACCTTCTTTGATTCCTGCAGCAGCTGCTCCACCATTAGGAATTACGCTACTTACATATAGACCATTGATCTCTTTACTTTAAGCTCTTCTGCCTTGTCAGCATCTAATGCAGCAAAACTAACACCAATATAGCCACGTTTCACCACACCATATTGTTTAAAATCTTCTAAAATCTTTTTGGCCAAATTTACTGGAATGGCAAAACCATAACCTTCGTTTCTACCAGTTTCTGAAGCAATAGCCGCATTGATACCTACCAATTCTCCATTGGCATTCACCAAAGCTCCCCCACTATTTCCTGGATTGATGGCCGCATCAGTTTGGATGTAAGATTCGATGGCTGTATTTGCCGGACGTTCTGGTCTTTTGCCTGTACGTTGCATTTCCATCCACTCTTCTTGGGTCATAGATTGGTTTTCTCTATTCAAGATCCCAATATTTCTTGCTTTTGCACTTACAATACCCGCAGTAACTGTAGTTTGTAGATCTAAAGGGAAACCAACAGCCAATACCCATTCTCCAACCTGCACATTATCAGAGTTACCCATTTTTACAAATGGCAAACCTGTAACATCAACTTTGATCAAAGCCAAGTCTGTATTGGCATCTTTACCAATTACTTTAGCGGTAACTTTACGTCTGTTAGACAAGATCACTTCAATTTTATCAGCATTGTCTACTACGTGGTTATTGGTTACGATATAACCATCAGCTGTTAAAATTACACCAGATCCTGAAGCTGCACTTGGCACTCGTGGTCTTCTGCCGCTACCGCCACCAAAAAACTGTTCAAACATATCTGGCATGCCACTACCGCTATCATTAGAAGCTTTGGCATTATAGGTGGTCTTGATATGGACTACCGCTGGCGAAACCGCAGCTGCAGCTTGTACAAAATCTACTGATCCTGCAGATGAAATTTTAACTGGGTTACTGGCAAACATCATGTTTTGCTTTTCTGTTAATGAAAAGCCATCATTGTTGCGCTCTAATAGTTTATAAGCGCCAATTGCAACTGCTCCTCCTAAAAAGGCAGCAAACACTATTAATCCTATTTTTTTCATTGTTTATATTATTTATTTATCTTTTTACGAATGACTTACTCAAATTTAATACCATATAAACGATATTTGCACGTGTAACACATCTGATTTTGTGTTAAAAAATGTTAAATCAAATTTAGCTTTAGATTTTCCATTTTCAGCAAACAAATATTTTATTCTTAAATGAAGAAATAATGAACATCAAATTCTCAAAATACCAAGGCGCAGGCAATGACTTTATTTTGATAGACCATACCATGAGCCCGTTAAAAAACATTGATAATGAGCTGATAGCCAAGCTCTGTAATCGTCGTTTTGGTATTGGGGGTGATGGATTGATGTTTTTGACCAAACATGCAGACTACGATTTTGAAATGGTCTATTACAATGCGGATGGAAATGTTGGCAGCATGTGTGGCAATGGTGGACGTTGCATCGTTGCTTTTGCCAAACACCTAGGCATAATTGACAGTGAAACCAATTTTTTGGCAGTTGATGGTCCGCATTATGCCAAAATTACAGCCGAAGGGAATTGGGTTGAGCTGCAGATGATTGACGTGGCTACCATTACAAAAGATGGTGAAGCATTTGTTTTGAACACAGGTTCTCCTCATTATGTAGAGAAAGTTCAAAATTTAGCCGAACTGGATGTATTTACCACCGGAAAAGCGATTCGTAACAATGCAACCTATCAACAAAACGGAATCAATGTAAATTTTGTAGAAGATAAAGGCGACCATCTTTTTGTGCGCACTTTTGAACGTGGCGTAGAAGATGAGACCTATGCCTGCGGAACAGGAGTAACAGCGGTGGCCATGGCCATGGCACAACAAAAAGAAGCGGGACATATCCAAACACCTATTGAGGTTTTGGGTGGCAAACTACAGATCAATTTTGATTATGATGGTTCAAAATTTACCAATGTCTTTTTATGTGGCCCTGCAGAAAGGGTTTTTGATGGGGAGTTGGAAGTTTAATTACTCAATTGTTTACTAGTTCATTCGTCATTGGTTCATTTGGATTTGAGTCAATATTCAAACTCCAGACCTCGGACTTTCCGACTCTTCAACATCAAGACCTTAGCCCCTATTGTTTAATTGCTCAATTGTTTAATTGGTTAACTGTTTAGTGGTTCTTTCGTCATTGGTTCATTTGGATCTGAATCAAAATATTCAAACTTCAGACCTCAGACTTTCCGACTTTCTACATCCCGACTTCGGTCATCAGACTTCCGACTCTAGACTCATAACCTAATTCCCCTCAGCCAGATAAGCTGCAATCGCAATTTTTATCTCTCCAAAAGCATAAGATTTGCCTAAATGCGCTCTGATCTCATTTAACCTAATAGATTTTAACTTTACAATGGTTGCGGTAATTTCGGCCAATCTTCTAGCTGGTACCAGTTCGCTAGCTTGTATTTCCTGTTTAGCCACAAAATGTGCCAAATGCCCTTCTATCGTACTCTGCGTGATTTTTCGTTCACTTGCAATTTCAACTAGTGTTTTACCTTCCTTAAACAAGGCAAGGGTAACTTCTTTTGTATCTACTTTTGGTTGGGCTGGGGCTTTCTGCTTTTTAGCAGCTTTTGGCCTACTATAAAACTCATCAGCAGATGGATTAAACTCTTCCTTATTTGGTAATGTATAAGCCCGCTTAACTTGTTCTTCTCTTTTTGCACTATTGTACAAAGCCATCACATCTTCCTTGGTCAACTCTACCCCACTATTGGCCGCCGCAAGCATAGCCTTAGCTTTACGTATCTTTTTAAATTGTTCGTAAAACATGGCCTCCATATCAATCAGTTCTGCCAGGTATTCTTTGGTCTGTTTTTCTGTCTTTACAATTTCGATGAGTTCAAAAATCGAGTTGCTGATTTGCTCTAGTTGAGGATTAAAATAATTCTCTGCCGCTGCTGTGCGCTCTAATAATAAAGCCAAACTTTCTGCATTTTCAGTAACGAACAGTCGCTCGATCTGTTTTAAGAATTTATCTGCATTTACCTTTAAGGCCATTAGCTCTTGCTGCATTTTAACGGCCCATTTCAGATGTGTTTGTTTAGTAGAACGTTTTTCATCTTTGGTATAACTAAAAACATGTTCAAACACATAATTATCTAGGGTGGTAAAACTAAAGCTCTGCAATAACGAATGTTTTAAAAAAGCATCACTTTCTTTTTTGATCTGGATGCTCAGGTCTTCCTGTTGTTCTTTGGTCCTTGCAAAATAAGTTACATTTTGGTCTTGTCTAATCCCTCTGTTAGAAATTAAGGAGGTGAGGATCAGCCCATCGAGCGAACGCAATCGGGAAAGCGCCACATAAATTTGTCCCGGGGCAAAAGCATCCCCAATATCAATGATCGCTTTATCAAAGGTTAAACCCTGGCTTTTGTGCACGGTAATTGCCCAAGCCAATTTTAGTGGAAATTGCGTAAAAGTGCCTGCAATCTCCTCTTCTATTTCATTGGTCGTTTTATTGGTGGTATACCTGATGTTTTTCCAGGTGTATTTTTCAATTACCAGGCCCTGTCTGCTTCCATCAACCTGCACTTCTATCACATCGTTACTGAGCTTGGTCACCACAGCTATTTTTCCGTTAAAAAAGCGTTGTTCGCCAGTTGGATCATTTTTGATGAACATAACTTGAGCGCCAACCTTTAACTCGAGACTTTTTTCTGCCGGATAGGCACTCTCGCTAAACTCCTTTTCTACTACAGCGCTATAAAAATAAGACTTGCCCTTGAGTTCATTTAAACTGTTTTTGTTTAACGTATCCGCTTTGTGGTTATGTGTGGTCAGGGTAATATAATTATCCGTTAATTGAGGTTGGTAGTCTTCTCTATAATAGGTTTCGAGCAAAGCCATGTCTTGCGCGGTAACTTGGTTATTGCGCAGGTTATTTAACAAATGGATAAATGTTTCGTCTGCCTGACGGTAGAGTCTTCTCCAGTTCAATATATACTGGCGGATTTTTCTCCAGCGCTAAAGCATCAAAAAAGAAAGCACTTTTATAGAACGAGCTGAGCAGATTCCATTCTGTATTTTTGACCACCGGAGGCAATTGGTGAAGGTCGCCGATGAACAAAAGCTGTACACCACCAAAATTAGCATTGTTTTTACGGATGTAACGTAAAACCATATCAATAGCATCCAAAAGATCAGCCCTAAGCATACTTACTTCATCAATGACCAATAACTCCAAGTCCAACAAAATGCGACGTTTTGTGGCATTCATGTTCAAATGTTTGATGATGGATTTTGGCGTATGGTAATGCTGATAGGCTTCAATAGTTGTAGTTGGCGCCACTTTAGGCAAAAATGTACCGAAAGGCAACTGAAAAAGCGAATCGATCGTTACACCGGCCGCATTAATGGCAGCTATGCCCGTTGGGGCAACAATAACTGCCTTTTTATGCGTTAATGAAATCAGGTTACGCAAAAATGTCGTTTTACCCGTACCCGCCTTTCCGGTCAGAAAAATATGTCTTGAAGTTAAATTGATAAATTTAGCAGCAAGTTGGGCGGGATGCAGTTCTTCTGATGGTTGTAACATGGTATGTTTTGATCACGGGCTCCTTAATATACGGCTTTCACTTTATACAAATTCTACTTTTTATAAAAATATAGCTTGAACTAAAAGAAGTTTCGTACGACTTATCAATTCTTCTTTATAAGCAAATAGGCTGTAAAATTAGGGTATTTAAATTTGTTTTCTCGATTGTTCTCTTCTCTCTTTTAAAGACCAACGCTTACAATCAAGATAATTTCATAGTTTCTACAAAAACAGAGGAACATCAAATCTACCATGAAAACCGTTGATTGCCACGCGTTTGTTAAATAATGTTATTAAGTGTTAAATAACACAACTATATTTTTAGTATTATAATTTTAGTTTTATATTCGGCCGACCAAACAAAACTTACTAAATGAGATCATTATGTCTTGCACTACTGCTATCCTTATGCTTTAGTAGTGCTCTTTTTGCACAAAATCCTTATGCAATAAAAGGAATTGTTGCAGACACCACCAGTAGCAGTCGGTTACACAATGCCACCATTAGCATCTTAAACGCAAAAGACTCTACCTTATACAAATTTACACGTGCGGCAGCCAATGGAACCTTCTCTATTCTACCGATGAAGAAAGGTAATTTTATCTTATTACTTACCTACCCTAACTATGTTGATTATGTCGCTCCATTTACTTTGGATTCTGTAAATAGCAGTATAGATTTTAAGGTAATCGGCATGAACTCCAAAGCCACGCTGCTGAATGAGATCATTGTGAAGGGAAAAGTTGCAGCCATTAAAATCAAAGGCGATACTACCGAATTCAATGCCGCAAGTTACACCATACAGCCCAACGATAAAGTAGAAGATCTCTTGAAAAAAATGCCAGGTATTCAAGTAGACAAGGATGGCAAGATTACCGCACAGGGTAAAGCCGTGCCTAAAGTATTGGTAGATGGGGAAGAATTTTTTGGCGATGACCCTACGTTGGTCACCAAAAACCTGAGGGCAGATATGGTAGATAAGGTACAGCTATACGAAAAGAAAAGCGACCAAGCTACTTTTACAGGTGTTGACGATGGGCAAAAAACCCAGACCATCAACATCAAACTAAAGGAGGATAAAAAGAATGGTTACTTCGGTAAAATTGATGCGGGCGTAGGAAACAGTGGCTTTTATCAAGGTCAGGCGATGTTCAACAAGTTTAAGGCAAAACAAAAGTTCTCTATTTACGGCACTACAAGTAATACCAATAAAACAGGCCTTGGCTGGGACGATAGTGACCGATTTGGCGGTGGCGGTGGTGGAGATATGGAGTTTCTTGATGGGGGAATGATGATTTCTTACGGAGGTGGCGACGATATGGACTCTTGGGGTGGTCAATATGATGGTGAAGGCATACCAAGGGCAAACAATGGTGGCGCCCATTATGATACCAAGTGGAACAAAGACAAAGAATCAATCAATCTAAATTATAAAATTGGTTCATTAAGTGTAAAGGCCAATAAAAATACCATTAACCAAAACACTTTGCCAGGAGGCATCATCAATAGCAACAGAGATCAGTTTACCGACAATTACATGTTCAGACAAAAGGTTGATGCAACTTATCAAATCAAATTAGACACTACATCCAATCTAAAGATCATGATTGATGGAACGTTAAAGAACAATGAAACAGCCAATAACTATAGCAGCATTGGTACCAGGGGTGACAATAGTTTGATCACTAAATCTGCCAGAGACTTGAGCAACAACGGCGATGAACAGATTTTTAACATCTCGGCATTTTATACCAAAAAGTTAAAGAAAACTGGAAGAAATTATTCTATCAGGGTTGCACAAATGGTAAATGAAAAAGATAATGAAGGTTATTTGAAGGCAAAAAATGAATACTTTAATACCACAGGGCAATTAGACAGTATTGAGAACATCGATCAATTTAAGATCAACAAACTCAAAACCAATTCATTTAACTCTAACATTACCTACAACGAGCCTTTAGGTAAAAAACTTTCGTTATCGCTCAATTACGGTTTTGGACTAAACAATAGCAATGCCGACAAAAGATCTTACAACGCTTCTGTTCCGGGCAAATACGATATCTTGGATTCGGAGTTCAGTAATGATTTTGAGGCCACGCAGATTACCAATCAAGGAGGTGCCGTTTTTAATTACAGAACCAACAAAACGACCCTAAACTGGGGTACGAAGATCAATGCCGTTAGTTTTGACCAATCTGAGGCCTATACCAATACCCGATACAAAAGAAGTTTCTTAAATTGGATTCCACAGGCAACTTACCAATACAGGTTTTCACAACAAAAGTCATTGCGATTTAATTACTATGGTTATACTTCGCAGCCTAGCGTAGAACAATTGCAACCTGTTCGGGTAAACAACGACCCATTAAACATCCCATTGGGTAACCCCGACCTTAAACCTTCTTACAATAGTAGCTTTAACATCAGTTACAATTCTTACAAAGTATTAACCAACCAATCTATTTATATCAGTGGTAGCTATGGCTTTGTAAACAATCAGATTGATCAACAATACCACTACCGATGATGCGGGTAAAACTATATCGCAAGCCATCAACTTGAAAGACAAGACACCTATCAACTATCGTTTATATTTAGATCTGGGCAAAAAAATAAGTTCAATTGATACCTATATAGGTTTAAGCCTAAATACCAATGGTGGCACCAATTATAGCTACATCAATAGCCAAATGAACAAAACAAACACCAGCAATTATGGTGCGAACCTCAATATCAATAAATCTGTAGAGAAGAAATACGAAATCCAATTTTATGGAGGGCCAAGCTATAGAAGACAGAATCTTTCCTTACGTCCAACGTCCAATAATGATGGTTGGAATTTTAATGGAAGCGCCTCATTCGCCATTTTCTTCCCTGGCAAAATACAGCTTAGATCTGATGCGCAGTATACTTATAATGGAAAAACAGAAACCCTTAATACTAGCTTTAGTCAGGTGATATGGAACTCTGGCATCACCAAAAGCTTCTTTAAAGGAGAAAACCTAAAAATGAGCATCACTGCAAACGATCTTTTGAACCAGAACAGGGGCTTTAACAGAAGTGCATCAGAGAACATGATTACACAAACTAGTTATAACACCATTAGGCGTTATTTCATGTACTCAATTACATGGGACTTTAACAAAATGGGTGGCGTATCTAAAAACTAAATAGCAATGAAATCAAACCAATTTATAATTATATGTCTGCTGTTGTTTACTGTACAAACAGCAGTTGCCCAGAATGCCCGCTTTGCTACACAAGGCATTATCGAATACGAGAAAAGGGTAAACATGTATGCATTGATCAAAAAACAGATCACGCCACGTAACGAAAGTTACATGAAACCCATGCTCGAGAATTACCAGAAGACACAGCCACAATTCAAAAGCTTAAAAAGCACGCTTACCTTTAGCAAAGACCAAACATTGTTTAAGCCGATTGAAAATAAAGATGCAATAAACAATACCATGTGGGGTGATGATTTTGGCGCATCGACACAGAACAATACCGTTTTTACTAATACTGAAGCTGGCACCAGCATAAGCCAGAAAAAGGTGTATGAAGAGACCTATCTGGTAAAAGACAGTACCCGTAAGATCAACTGGAAAATTACCAACGAGATCCGAAACATTGCCGGATACGACTGTCGTAGAGCCAATGCCTTGATCATGGATTCTATTTATGTAGTGGCATTTTATACCGATCAAATACCCGTTTCTGGCGGCCCTGAATCATTTACAGGTCTACCAGGAATGATATTAGGAGTAGCCTTACCTTATGAACACGTAACCTGGTTCGCTACTTCTGTATTGGACCAACCTGTAACAGATGACAAACTAAAAGCGCCAATAAAAGGCAAACCGGTCGACAATAAACAATTGATCACCACTTTAAAAGCGGCGTTAAAGGATTGGGGAGAATATGCCCAAGATGCATTAAAAGCATTCTTGTTGTAATACCAAAACTAAAAAGAAAGCCCCAGACTAATCATCTGGGGCTTTCTTTTTGCCTATTATAAATTAAAAGCTTGTTTAGTTCACGAGCAGTTTATAACCTTTCCCATGTACATTTAAAATCTCTACTTTTGGATCTTCTTTAAGGTATTTGCGCAATTTGCTCAAGAATACATCCATACTGCGACCGTTAAAATAGTTGTCATCGTGCCAAATGCTCAACAATGCTTCTTCTCTGGTCAAAACCGTATTTTTCTTTAAACACAATAACTGTAAAAGCTCTGCTTCCTTTGTAGAAAGTTTTTGTTGTTTCCCATTAAAATGAATCAATTGAGTAGTATAGTCAAAATTATATTTACCAATCTCAAACTGGGTCTGTTCAGGTTCATGTACCGGATTTTCTTTGGTGGCCACTCTTTTCAGTAAGGCATTGATCCGCAGCAACAACTCTTCTATGCGAAAGGGTTTGGTAATATAATCATCCCCACCAAGATCATAGGCAGAAGCTTTATCTTCCATCATGGCCTTTGCCGTAGCAAAGATAATGGGAACTTCCTGATTGATCTTCCTAATCTCCTTGCCTAACGTAAAACCATCCTTTTTGGGCATCATTACATCCAAGATGCAGAGATCAAAGCTTTGTTTAGAAAAGGCCTTCAAACCTTCTTCACCATCAGTACTCAATACAACATCGAACTTGCCTTTTAGCTGCAAGTAATCTTGCAATAACAGCCCCAAGTTAGGGTCGTCTTCTACCAGTAAGATTTTCTTCATGTGTGTGTTAATTAGTTGTTTTGCTTAAACGGTAAGGTAACCTCAAATGTTGTTCCTCTATCCTTTTCACTATGCACTTTAATACTCCCATTCATTTGAGTAACAATATCTTGCACATAGTTCAACCCCAATCCAAAACCTTTTACATCATGCAAGTTACCTGTTGGCACCCTATAAAATTGATCAAAAATGCGTTTGGTCTGTTCTTTTGTAAGTCCAATACCTTCATCGCTGATTTCGATACAAAGATTTTTAGTGGTACTTTTTGTACTGATTATTATTTTGGGAGCGTCTAAACTATATTTATTTGCATTATCAATCAGGTTGTAGATTACATTGGACAAATGCAATTCATCACCCATAATGATATCCTGTTCTGCATTTAGATGAAGCGTAATTTCGGCCCCCTTTTTCTGCAGCTGCAAGCTCATGCTATCTACAACAGCCGTAATCAGGTCATTCATATTAACTGGGCCCTGCTCTAACTTGATTTCTTTTTTATCTAAGCGGGCAACACTAAGTACACGCTCGATGTGGTTGCCCAAACGCACATTTTCATCATAGATGATACCTGCCAAACGATTGATCCTATTTTTATCTTCTACAATTTCTGGATCCTTCAAAGCCTCGCTGGCGATCATGATCGTTGCCACAGGCGTCTTAAACTCGTGGGTCATGTTATTGATAAAATCTGTCTTCATTTCTGACAGTTTTTTCTGTCTGATGATGGCATAGATTGTATAAGTGAAGATAAAGATAAGGACCAACAGCAAAGCTGCCGACGAGGCCATTGTGGCAAATATATTATCTAACAACAAGGAGTTCTTTTGCGGAAAATAAACATAAAGTATACCTGGGTCTCTGATGATATCCTTATTGAATAATGTAAAACCATAGATATTTTTTGGTAATACTTCCTCGTCAACATGAGACACATTTTTATATAATATAGAATCCTTCTTTGCCAATTTGACCCAAAAATCATAGCTGAGATTGATACCCTTGTTCAATAATTCTCTTTTGATCAGGGTGTCTAATTTATCGCTACTTGGTATGCGATCTGCCAACGGCACATCCTTATCTGCCATCTCCTTAGCTGCTGCCTGCAGCACGCTCACACTTCCATCATCCAATAGCCTCGCTGTATCGGCATTCAGCTCAGTCAAGGCTTGTTTATATCTTCTATGGGCAATGGCGTCTTCGATCTTGAACTTTTTGGTCAGCGTATTATCTACTGTTGGTACAGAAACTGTTAACGGTAATCCATTTCTAGGATCTAACACGAGGTACCTGATGCTATCTGGCAAACTGGTAGGGGATAGATTAAAAGTTTTGGCCCTATTTGGATCGTAATTTAGGGCAATCGTCCGCATCAAGTTCCCATTTTTATCTTTGATATCTCTTGTGATCAACGAAACACCTGAATGCAAAAGATTAGGCAAGTTGTTATACTCTTCTTCCGAAAGGATCCACACCATCGCCAAAGTTCATTTTAACTAATGTATCCTGATAATTAAGGGCATCCACAATCTGGCGGAAGTTCTCACGTTTCCTTTTCTCTTCTTCTTCTTTAAATTTTTCTCTTAACTCTACGTATTCTTGGGCCCTGTCTAAGTCGCTCTGCTTGCGTTGCAGCTTAAAATCCAGATCTTTTTTGCCAATATGATCTACGGCGTTTAGGGCTTGGACTTTATTCACCACGGCGTTCAACGCCTGGTTTACATTTTGCTCAAATAACTTGGAATTTAGCTTATAAGATTCCCTGATGTAATACAATTGCATTACAAAAACACCTAGCAATGCGAAGGTCATTAGGGCCGTGATCAACCAGAGGCTTCTTTTTTTCATTTTAGCTATTCAAAAATAAATGATTAATAAGCAACTCCGTTGGTTTTAACACTTTTTAACACAATATAAACCAACCAATTAAACACCAAAAAAGCCATTCCGAACATCAGAATGGCTTAGATTTATAAATTTGTTTTCCTAAAAGACTACTTAAAACGGTAGATCATCTTCTTCACCTGCTGGTGCGTTCAAATCTACTGGAGCAGCATATTGTGGAGCTGCTGCAGCGCCTGCCGTATTGGTCAATGCAGTTAAACGCCAAACCACCAAACTATTGAAATAAGAGGTCACTCCTTCTTTGTTTGTCCACGGGCGACCGCGTAAATTGAAGGAAACTTCTACTTCATCACCTGCTTTTAAAGTATCGAACAAAGCTGTTTTATCTTGTAAAGCCTCAAACCTGATATATTCAGGGTAAGTAGGATTTTCTGCGTATTCTATAATTAAATCACGTTTTTTAAACGTATCACTTACCTGTTGTACCGCACCAATTTCGTGCACCTTGCCTTTAATTTCCATTTCAATACTTATAATTATACTATCAAACCAAATCTCTCAATTTTTATTGAGAAATCTATGCTTCATCCACATCAAGTTTTCCACACCCAGTGCCGTTAATTAATTCTATCATGAAGAAATTATTATCGTTTTAATTAGCGTATAATCATCCTTCAAATTAAATCTCTTTTTTTATTGGTAACTTTGCCTTTAATATGATGCAAGTTTTCCAAACCAAAAGCAAGGTAATCATTACCTGCAACAAAAGGCTTTCTCCTTATTTACAAGATGAGGTTGTAGCTTTAGGCTATGATATTGTAAGGGCTTTCCCAACGGGAGTTGAGTTGAATATCACTTTAACCGAGTGTATCAAGCTTAACCTTAATCTAAGATGTGCCAGCCAGTACTCTCTACTGTATAAACAGCTTTAAAGCCAACACTCCTGATGAACTTTACACGGCTTTAGTAGCCATGGAATGGGAAGAACTGATTGATTTTTCGGGCTATTTTTCGGTGACATCGAATGTAGACAATCCAACGATCACCACGCCGCTTTTTGCCAATCTAAAGGTAAAGGATGCCATTGTAGACCGAATTAAAGACAAAAAAGGTATCCGTCCAAATTCTGGTGCAGATGCCAATAAAACAGTAGTACATCTCTACTGGAAGGATGATGAAGCAGATGTGTTTTTAGATACCAGTGGCGAAACTTTGGCCAAACATGGTTACCGCAAAATCCCTGGAAAAGCGCCAATGTTGGAAGCTTTGGCTACCAGCGTAATCTTGGCTACACAATGGGACCAAAAATCTCCGTTTGTTAACCCGATGTGTGGTTCTGGAACATTAGCCATCGAAGCTGCATTATTGGCCACCAACCGCAGACCTGGTCTGTTCAGGATGAACTACGGTTTCATGCACATTATGGGCTATGACGAAGAAGTGTTCTTTACCGAACGCAGAATCTTAAAAGACCAAGTTATCAAAAATGCCGACCTTCAGATCATTGCCACCGACATTTCTGAAGATGCTGTAGACGTAAGTCGCAAAAATGCGAAAACTGCCGGTGTAGATACATTGATTACTTTTGAAGTTTGTGATTTTGAAGAAACGCAGGTTCCTGAAGGTGGAAAAGGTGTTGTGGTATTTAACCCAGAATACGGTGAACGTTTGGGTGTACATTCTAAACTAGAACTGACCTATAAACGCATCGGTGATTTCATGAAGAAAAATTGCAAGGGTTATTTTGGCTATATCTTTACTGGCAACCCAGACCTGGCCAAAAAGATTGGATTAAAAGCTGATAAAAAAATAGAATTCTATAACGGAAAGCTCGATTGTCGTATGCTGGAGTATGAATTGTACGATGGAACAAGAAGAGCTGAAGAAGATCGTCCGAAAGCCAAATTGGGATAAATTTCTGAAAACAGAAATTAACTAAAACTGTTGGCCCTTCTTTTGCGTTTATAGTTTCATGATTAACTTATTGATTCTATGAAAGATCAGTTAAAAGAGGAAATGAAAGTTGTGGCAGGCAACATTAGAAAAATTAGAGAATACAGAAACTACACCCAAGATTATTTAGCAGCTAAATTAGAGATCTCTCAAAATGCATATAGCAAAATAGAATTGAGCTATAGTAAACTTACCCTAGATAGGCTTTTTCATATCGCCCTTATTTTAGATGTAAAAGTAACACAGCTGCTCTATTTTGACCCAACACAATTTAAGAAGTAAAAGAGCCTTCGTTCAATAACTTTTCAACACATGATCGTTTACAGCTAAATTCGCAATAACTTGCGGGCATAGAATTTCTTTATGCAAAAAATCATCGACCAAACCATCAATTTCGTTAAAATTACTTTGGCCAATGCCGAAACTGGACACGATTGGTTCCACATCGAACGCGTATACAAAACTGCGCAAACCATTAATGACACAGAAAAAGGTGATGAGCTTATAGTTGCCCTTGCCGCACTATTACATGATATTGCTGATAGCAAGTTCAACAATGGCGATGAAGAGATTGGCCCTCAGAAAGCAGGAGATTTTATGCAAAGCATCAATGTACCGGCCGATGTAATTTTACATGTGCAAGAAATCATCAGAAATCTGTCTTACAAAGCAAGTTTAGGCCACATTACATTTGCTTCTAAAGAACTGGACATTGTACAGGATGCCGATAGACTTGACGCAATTGGCGCAATTGGCATTGCTAGGGCATTTACTTATGGAGGTTATAAAAATAGGGTATTGTATGATCCGCCATCAAACCAAACCTTAACATGAGCAAGGAAGAGTATAAAAATACTACAGCCCCAACAATCAATCATTTTTATGAAAAACTGCTGTTGCTGAAAGACCTGATGAAAACTGATGCTGGCAAAACAATGGCTACACAACGCCATCAATTTATGTTGAGCTATCTGGACCAGTTTTATGGAGAATGGGAAGGCAAAAAATAGCCGTTGCTGTTCCTTGCAAAGGCGTAGAAGCTGTTCACACCCCAAATTAATTTAACATTTACTTAACTTAGAAAAGCGTAAATTAGCTTTATGAAGCTAAGTGTCCTTGTTCTGATCACCGCACTCGCCGTTGGCCTTTCTATCGGCTTGGTAAACTACCATTTCCAAAGTAGCTGGTACTATCTTTTGATCTCTCTTTGGGATTTCATTTGTAACCAGCTTTCTGGTTTTCTATTACCTTTTAGAGAAATACATCTATACCAAGATCAAACTAATCTATAAGTTGATCCATAACCTTAAGCTAGGTAAAGATTTAAAAGAAGCTTTGGGCGAATATGTAAGCTCTGACCCCATCAATGATGTAGAACAAGAGGTTAAAGAATGGGCAGGGGCCAAAAAGAAAGAGATTGACCTGTTGAAAAAGCAGGAACAATTTAGGCGAGAGTTCCTTTCCAATGTTTCTCATGAATTTAAAACGCCTCTTTTTGCTATCCAAGGCTATATAGAAACTTTACAAGACTGCCTGATCGATCATCCAGAGATGGCCATGAAGTTTTTAAAAAAAGCTGAGAACAATGTAGAACGCTTAAGCTATCTGATCAACGACCTCGATTCGATCTCTAAGTTGGAAACAGGAGAAATTCCGATCAACTTCGAAAAATTTGATTTTGTAGTCTTGGCCAAAGAGGTGATGGAGAATTTGGAAGACAGAGCCTTAACCCATAAGATCAACCTTTCTTTTAAAGAAAAATATACCGCCCCTACTATTGTTTTTGCTGATAGGGAAAAAATTAGGCAAGTAATGATCAATCTGATTCAAAATTCTATCAAATATGGCAACCTGAATGGATCTACCGCCATTAAGATCTTCGAATTACACGACCAGTTTCTGATTGAGGTAACTGACGATGGAATTGGAATTGAAGAAAAACACCTGACAAGATTATTTGAACGTTTTTACCGGATCGATTCGCACCGTTCGCGCCAAGAAGGAGGTACGGGTTTAGGCCTTGCCATTGTAAAACACATCCTGGAAGCGCATCAGCAAACCATTTCTGTACGTAGTACCCCTAACATAGGTACTACCTTTGCATTTACCTTGCAAAAAGGCAGTTAATGATAAATTCTCTTAAAATAGTTGAAAGAGTTAACATTAACTTAACATACTAACTTTAGATTTGCATCATATTTAATTTAATATGAATAGCATTTTTAGCTTCTTTACACCTAAAGACAAGAAATTTCAACCGCTGTTTGAACAAGCGGGCGCAAATGTTTTAAAAATTTCTGAAGCCTTATTGGTTGTGGTTACAACTAATGACCTAGAAAAAAGAAAAGAAGCCATTAAGGAAGTTGAACGCCTTGAGCATGTTGGAGACGACATTACCCATACCATCTTCATCGAATTAAGTAAAAACTTCATCACTCCTTTTGACAGAGAGGATATCCACTCTTTGGCCAGTGCCATTGATGACATTGCTGATTATATCCATGCTTCTGCAGGTAACATCGAACTGTATAATGTAACCAATATTGGCGATGCCATGGTTAAATTAGCCGAACTGCTTGTAGAAATGTGTGGCGATTTGGAAAAAGCCATTAAAGAGTTGAGAAGCTTTAAAAATATCCGTGTTATTGCTGATGCCTGTGTAAGGATCAACAGTGCAGAAAACCAAGCAGATTACGTGTGTAATTTAGCCATTGCACGTTTGTTTGAATTTGAAACCAACGCTATAGAATTGATTAAACAAAAAGAGATTTTACAGACCTTAGAAATTGCAACCGACAAATGTGAAGATGCAGCTAACGTATTGGAGTCTATTTTGGTTAAAAACGCTTAAGAAAATATGAGTCTAACCCTCCTTTTGGTCATCATTGTATTAGCGCTGATCTTCGATTATATCAATGGCTTTCATGATGCTGCAAATGCAATTGCTACCATTGTGGCCACTAAAGTATTAACACCTTTTCAAGCTGTAGTTTGGGCAGCATTCTTCAACTTTTTAGCCTATTGGGTTTTTGGTTTTGGAGTTGCAGATACAGTGGCCAAAACAGCCAATACCATGGAGATCAACCTGGTTGTAATATTGGCAGGGGTTATTGCCGCCATCATCTGGAATTTATTTACCTGGTGGTTTGGTATCCCATCAAGTTCATCGCACACCTTAATTGGTGGTTTTGCTGGTGCCGCCATTGCCCATGCAGGCATCAATGTAGTGAATTGGTATAAGGAAGGTAAAGCTGGCGAAATGCCAACTGGCGTATTGGTTATTGTAGGATTTATTGTACTGGCTCCGTTTATTGGGGCTATTGTTTCTTATTTTATCTCCATTTGGCTTTTACACTCTGCAAAAAAGAGTATCTGGCCCAAAATATTTACCTTAACCTTAATCATCTGCACCATTTGGTTCATCAGCAATCAGATGTTGATGTATAGTGAAATCAAAAAACCACGTTTCGACTCTCACTTTTATAGTGTAATTTTCGAATCGCACAATATCAAATGGCTTTTGGTAGGATTTATCATTCTTTCCATCAGTTTCTTCTGCTTAATTTTTAGCAGTTTAAACCAAACACAATCTACTGCTTGGTTAAGAAAAATGCAATTGTTATCATCAGCTTCCTTCAGTTTAGGGCATGGTGGTAACGACTCGCAAAAAGTAATGGGTATCATTGCCGCCGCTGTTGTAGTGTACATCCACACCAGTGGAGTAGCCATGACAGAATTACCAGCTTGGCTACATGTTGCCCTTCCATCTAAAGGACCAAATGGCGAAGAAATTGCCGGACACATGCCACCATGGATTCCATTGGCCTGTTACAGTGCAATTGCTGCCGGAACATTAAGTGGCGGATGGAAAATCGTAAAAACAATGGGCTCTAAAATTACCAAAGTAACGCCATTTGAAGGTGTAACCGCAGAAACTGCTGGTGCATTGACGTTATATTTCACTGAACACTTAAAAATCCCTGTAAGTACAACACATACCATTACAGGTTCAATTATTGGTTCAGGCTTAACAAAAGGTGTTTCTGCAGTAAAATGGGGCGTAACGGTAAAACTGATCTGGGCATGGGTATTGACCATTCCTGTATCTGCGATCTTAGCCGCATTGATCTACTACCTATTAAGCGCTTTTATCCACTAGGTTTATTCTAAAGCTTTCATCTGCTCGGCAACCTTTCTAGAATCTGCATCGTCACTCGCGGCTAGATGTTCGGCAATGTTTGTTCGGTTAGCTGTAGAGTGGTTCTGGCTTAACTTAAACACATGCTGTAGATCTTCTACCCTGATTTTGAAGCCTGCAATTGCCTTTAAGTGTTTGTCGATATAAGCAGTATCCATTTTATGAAAAGAGGCTGGACTGTTATTCGCATCTTCATAGCTATCGGTGAGTTGCATGATTACTCTTCGTGTTTCATCCTCAGCCATTAACCTAATCTTACCTTTGGCCTGTACCGAACTGTAGTTCCAAGTAGAGGCGACGGCTGGGTTTTCGTAAACAGCAGCGCTGACATAGGCATGTGCACCTGTAAAAAGGGCCATTACATTTTCATTTTTGGCATAGGCCAAATGATGGTCGGTCTTTCGCATGATATGGCCAACGATGTGCATCCCCTCTTCATCCTGATAGATCTGCACAGGGACTTGGGTAGCGACAGGATAGGTTCCATCAAAACCTATCAAGGTAATAAAGGAATGGGCTTTCATAAACGCCAATACTTTATCGGCATCTTTTTCTTCAAAATGTGAGCTCTTATACATTGGATCAATAAGATTATAAAATGGAGAATAGTGGACTAAGCAGTCTAGAATTTAATGCTAACCACAACAGGTGAGCTTTTTGTAGGCACTTCCCAATTTGGACCATTTTTAACTAAACGAATGGCCTCGTCATTTTCAAATTTGGTTAATGTACCAACAACCTTGATGTTAACAGGCCGCCCTTTTTTGTTAACCTTAAAGCTCAACCGAACAGCTCTACCTGTGGTCGTTTTATCTTTCAGCAATTTGTTGTTATCAAGCAGATACTGTTCAAATTTTTCCCAACCATCAATTGGTTTTGAAGCATAATCAGAGATGCTTTGAACAGCTGAAGTAACTTCCCTTTTCGCTACCTTATTTTTACCAAAACCTGTAACCACAACTTCACTTAGAGTACTTGCATCTTGCTCTAAAGCCACACGAAGTGGCTCATTGGCTTTGATCTCTACTTCTTTCTGTTTAAAACCGATATACCCAATGGCTAGTTTTTGCTTACTTAAATTACTATCTAAGTTCAACACAAATTCGCCTTTTGCATTTGTAGTGGCCGTAATATTACTTCCTTTTGATTTAACCAAAGCTCCGATAATAGGCTCACCATCTTCATCCGTTACTTTTCCGATCACCTTAACAGTAGGTTGGGCAATAGTTATTCCTGCTATTCTCCCTTGAAGTGCCTTATCCATTTGGACAGGTGGTGCTGCTGCAGCTGCAGTTATTTCCTTTAACTGGATTTCTTTGGCTACAGCAGTATCTTCAGTAGCTTTCCTAGCTACTGTTGGCGCTGCAGCAATTATTGACTGGACCTGCTTATTTTCAACAGCCTTAGGCTTTTTGTTATTCGCCAACGTATTGGTTTTGGCATCTGCCAAGGCTTTATCTATTACAGCTGCTACTTGAGGGGGTTCCTTAACTTCTGGACTCTTTTTAGCTCCTCCTGCTGCAATATTTACATCGATATTTTTAGTTTGGCCTGCCAATATTTCTTGACGTTTGTTTTCCTTCATCCAGAACAACAGACTTACGGTAACAAATAGAACAGCAGCTGTTGCAGCAATACTTAAACGTTGCGAGGTAATTCGCCATCTTTTCTGTTCTACAGGTTTTTGCGCAATACGTTCTTGCAACTGCTTTTGTAACAACGACAAAGATTGCGTCCTTCTTGGAGATTGGCTTAATCCAGCTAGCGCCTCGGCTACAAAAGGGTACCCTCCAACGAAAGCTTTTCAACCTGGTACATAGCTTTGGCATCAAGCTTACCATCAAGGTAATCTTCCAATACTTCTATATCTAACCACTCGTTATAACTCACTGTTTTTCTCGATACAAATTTTCAAATTCCTTTTCCCATTCTGGATATAGCTCTTTACTTTAAGCATATCATATCCCGTTATTTCGGCAACTTCCTTATAACATTTCTCTTGCAAATAAAACAAATCTACACTTTTGCGCTGTTCTTCAGGTAGGGTTTCCATGCACTTTTCCATCACGCTTAGCTGAGTTTCTCTTGTATCATCAATATCTAGATGCACAAAATCAGCATTTTCCACAAAATTATCTTCCATGGCAACCGTTGGATTTTTGGAAGCCTTGCGCAAGGCCATTAAACAATGGTTCCTAGAAAGTACATGTAACCAGCTTTTAAAGTTCTGCACTTCATGAACTTTCAGTTTCACCACCAGTTCTTCAAAGATCTGCATCACTGCATCTTTGCTCTGCTCCTCATCCTTAAAATAATTTAGGCATACCCCAAACACCAAGTGCATGTACTTATTGTAAAGTGTACCCAATACCTCCAAGTTACCACTTTCTTTATAGGCGGCAATAAGCGAAGAATCATCCTGCTCATTTATTCTGGCTGTATTTTTAATAAACTTCAAACGGTGTTTCGGCTAAATTGAGTCAAGTATAAAAAATATTTTCGGATAAGATCTGGAAATCTGATAAACCTTACATCCATATTAAAAACCAAAACTCATGAAAAAATTATTATTTATCTTTTTTTAAAAGGGTACTATGAGGAAAAATAGAGAAGGCTCCCGATCAGAAATTTTAAAATTGGCTAATCCTACTCAACTAATGGCAAAAGATTTGCTTACTATTGCCAATAGAAATGATGTTAAATAGTGTGTTGGTATCAAATGACCCATTGCTGACCTCATCTGTTTCTTTAATTTAACGCTAAAACAGAAAAAATGAAAAAAATCAGTTTATATTTCTCGGCACTTTGTATCCTATGCCTTGGCAGTTGCGATGTACAGAGCCAAAACAAAATCGGCAATATATTAAAACAGATTCCAACAAGTGGCACGCCAACAACTTTAGAGATTGGGCAGGGAATCAAGCAGGCATTAGAAATCGGGACCTCCCAAGGTGCAGATAAACTTTCGGCAAAAGATGGCTTTTTTGGGAACTTAGCAGTGAAGATTCTTTTCCCTACAGAAGCTCAAAAGGTAGAGAAGACCTTGCGAAGTATCGGTTTAAATTCTTTGGCCGACAATGTGATCTTGAGCATCAACCGAGCAGCCGAGGATGCTGCAAAGGAAGCAAAACCAATTTTTATCTCAGCTATAAAACAGATGACCATTGCTGATGCTACCAATATCTTGTTAGGTAACAAAGATGCAGCAACCCAATATTTTAAGAGAGTAACAACTGCACAACTCATGGAAAAATTTAAACCTGTAATTACAAGTAGCTTGAGTAAGGTTGGTGCTACAAAATACTGGGGAGATGCCGCCTTAGCCTACAATAAAATACCACTGGTTAAACCCGTAAATACAGACTTATCATCATATGTTGCGCAAAAGGCGATAGATGGCATGTTTATACAGGTTGCCCAAGAGGAATTAAAAATCAGAGACAACATTGGTGCCCGTTCTACTGGTTTGCTACAAAAGGTATTTGGTTATGCAGACACCAAAAAGTAGTTAACAAAATTGTGGATTTGTGGATAAATTTTTATCCAATTAAAACTAAAGATTTCCTAGCTTGTTCTAACTAAAAAGAACAGCAAAACTTAGATAAAAAAGTCCTGTGAGCGGGTAATCCACGAAGGGCAGGCACACCATAAATCGACCGATAAAATTGCTTTTAAAACAAAAAGCTTCCTGAATTTTGGGAAGCTTTTGTTTTTAATAAAGTTTCAATAGACTATCAATTTATCGAAAATAACCAAAGATTATTTCCCTCTACATCTTCAAAATTGGCCATATAACCCATATCTGGGGCGATCATTGTTTTTTCCATCAACACTTTGCCATTTGCCGCTGGTATCCTTGCTAAAACCGTATTGAGGTCATTCCCACCATTAAGATAAACTTTTGGCCCATCAGCACTTACCTTGTAGCCTTCGCCTGCAACAATGGCCACGCCCACGCCTCCATTTTCTCGATCATATAATAAGAAGCCCATCCTAAAAGGTCCCATCTGCATTTCAGGCATTTCATAATCAAAAATTGCACTGTAAAATTTTTTTGCCCGATCAAAATCAAGCACTGGAATTTCGATCCAACTAGCTGCATTATGTGTCATTTCCATAGTTATTTGTTTTTTACTTAAAGATAAATATATTATGTAGAAACAAAATCCAAAAAACTGAAGCAATCATCCTTTACTTTATCTTTGTGAAATGCCAAGTCAACATATTCCAATCCATTCGTTAAAAGACATCAACAAAGTTGGACTTGAAATACGTCATTTGGCATCAATAAGGGAAATTGACGAAGATATATATGGCGTGCATCGTGATGACCACTACCTATTCTTCTTTCAACAAGGTGGTTTTAGCCAGATCATGGTTGATTTTAAGGAAATTACACGTGCAGGCAAGTGGTTATTCTTTATCTTACCAGGTCAGGTCCATCAGGTGTTGGCTAACCACAATTGTACAGGCTGGTTCTTGGCAGTGGGGGCAGAATACCTCAACGAAACCTACAGAACAGTTTTAGATGAGCGATTAATTGGGCAACAACCTATTGCTCCAGACCATGAAACTACAGCATATTTAGAACAAAGTCTTTCTTTATTGGATAAAATCTGTAACCAGACTCAGGATTTTAAGTTCCAATCCCAAATCATCCGTTCGTTGATTGACACTACTATAGGTTTTTTTACAGCTGCTTATTTAACAGCCGAAAACGGACAACATCAACATGAGCTACGACCAACCACCATTACCCGACAGTTTAGACAGTTACTTCGCCAAAACTTTAAAGAAATCAAAAGTCCGGCTGCCTATGCCAGTTTATTGAACATTTCACCAGCTTATCTCAACGAGGCTGTTAAACAAAATACTGGTTTTGCGATCAGTTATTGGATCCACCAAGAAATTATCCTAGAGGCCAAACGTTTACTTTATTATACAAATAACAGCATTAAAGAAATTGCAGTGGCCTTAGGATATGCAGACCATGCTTATTTCTCCAGACTTTTCAGCAAAGTTGTGGGGCAATCTCCGATCCAGTTCAGAAGAGACTACCACGAATAGTCCAACACTTACATTGTTTTAAGCATTGTTTCCAAATCGCTTTATCACGTGCTTTGTGTATCAAAATTTAACGACGATGACCATTAAAAACAAAGTCATTTCTTTATTAGAAAACGCATTTGGCAAAACTGGAAAAGTGTTAGAAGTAAGGGCTTGGAACCCTGCTACTTTTTTTGAGGTCGATGTACATTTTCCGGACATGAAAATGGAGAAATGGGATAAGGTGCAGCATATAAAGGTTAGGGTTGCCGAGGGCATCTATAGAGACTACACCCCCGCCTGTTGGGACGTAGAAACCAGTACTTGCACCCTCTTTATCGATGCACAGCATGAAGGACCCGGAAGCAAATGGGCAAGTAGTTTAAAAAAGGGCGACACTATCGTATATGTTGGTGTGGGACCAACTTTTCATCAACCCACAACCAATAGTGCCATGATCAGCTTGGGAGATATGAGCAGCATTGGTCATTATTTGGCCCTACAACAATTGGCAAAAGAACAACCGCTCGTAGGCGCAATTACCATAGCAGAAGAACATCATCGCCGAGAATTTAACGAATACCTAGATTGGAACATTGGTGCCATTGCCCAACAAGATTTTGGAGGATATTCTGCCTTGGCCAATTGGATAGAAACCAATGACCTTACTACCGCAACGGTTTATATTACAGGACATATTCCTACATGTGTACAATTGCGCAAAAGGATCAAACAGCTCAACACCCAACCCAAAAGCATCAAGGTACAAGGCTTTTGGCAATAAACCCGTTATTGAAGGAATTTAAAATCTCTAGTTTATACTGGCCTTTTTTCATGTCATTTGCATCATCCATCGCTTCATTTGCTTTTGGCTTTAATTTGAGGTACTTTTATACAGTATTTTACAATAACAACTTTGGATTTTAAAGATTTTAATTTTAACCCTGAACTTTTAGAAGGTTTATTAGCGATGGGTTTTCGTAACGCTACGCCGATACAACAACAAGCGATACCGCTAATTTTAGCAAAAAAGGATTTGATTGCTTGTGCGCAAACAGGAACTGGTAAAACCGGAGCCTATCTGTTACCAATCATGAATATGCTTACCGAAAACAACGATAGGCATAATACCACTTTGATTCTTGCACCTACCAGAGAACTGGCCCAGCAGATCGACCTGCAGGTTGAAGCCCTCTCTTATTTCACCAATATCAGTTCGTTAACGGTGTATGGTGGTGGCGATGGCATCGCTTACGAACAGCAGAAACGCTCGATGCGCGAAGGGGTAGACATTATCATTGCTACACCTGGAAGATTGATTGCGCACCTTTCGTCGGGCGTACTCAAAATGGACAAATTACATTACCTGGTTTTGGATGAAGCAGACAGGATGTTGGACATGGGCTTTTATGACGACATCATGAAAATTGTAGGCTATCTTCCTAAAGAACGACAGACTGTGATGTTCTCGGCAACCATGCCCCCAAAAATCAGAACATTGGCAGGCAAACTTTTAAACCAGCCTGAATCTATAAATATTGCCTTATCTAAACCTGCAGCCGGTATTAGCCAACAAGCTTATTTCGTGCACGATAGTCAGAAAGTAAAATTACTGACCGAGGTGATGAAACATGCCGATTATAAAAGCATTATCGTTTTTGCCTCTACAAAAGATAAGGTAAAAGAGTTAGGCAAGGTTTTTAGTCGTTTAGGATTTAAGGCAGAAGCTTTCCATTCGGACTTAGGTCAGAAAGAACGTGAGGCCATTATGCTCGACTTTAAGAACAAACGCATCCCTGTATTGATCGGTACTGATGTTTTAAGTAGAGGTATTGATGTAGAAGGAATCAGTTTGGTGATCAATTATGATGTACCGCATGACCCAGAAGATTACATCCATCGTATTGGTAGAACAGCAAGGGCAGAAACTACCGGGACTGCGATTACCTTGGTGAACGCAAAAGACAAGCGTAAGTTCGCCAACATAGAGAAACTCATTGAACGTGAAATAGACCGGATTCCTTTACCTGAGCACTTGGGAGAAGCGCCAAAAGATGAGCCAACTACCGAGAAAAAGCCTTATGTAAAGAAAAAGAAGTTTTTCAAGAAGAAACCTAAGGCGAGTACTTAGTAACCTATCGGCCATCAGTGGTTAGGATTTACAATATTGGTTTATTTAGAAACTGTCATGTTGAGCCTGTCGAAACATCTTTTGTATTGGTCTTCGACAAGCTCAGACTGACATTCTATTAATTTAATATAGCTCAACGAAATCTAATTTTTCTTCTTCATCTAATGGTTTGTGGATAAAACGCATTTCTTTTCTATAGGGTAAAATTTTAAATTTCCTATCTTTAGCTATGCAAAACCAAGCCCCATTAGCAGAACGGATGCGTCCACATCATTTGGACGAGTATGTTGGGCAAAAACATCTGGTTGGTCCAAATGCGGTGTTGCGCAAAGCGATAGAAAGCGGTCAATTGCCATCAATGATCTTCTGGGGACCTCCTGGAGTTGGCAAAACAACCTTGGCTTATATCATCTCCCAAAGTTTAGATAGACCTTTTTTTAACTTGAGCGCCATCAACTCGGGCGTTAAAGATATCCGCGATGTGATTGACAAAGCCGCAGCCTTGAAAGACAGTTTTATGGGTCTGCCTATCCTGTTTATTGATGAGATCCATCGTTTTAGCAAATCGCAGCAAGACAGTTTATTAGGGGCCGTTGAGCGAGGTTTGGTTACGCTGATTGGCGCAACTACAGAAAATCCATCTTTTGAAGTCATCTCCGCTTTATTATCGCGATGCCAAATCTATATTTTACAAGGCTTAAGTGAAGAGGAGTTGGTTGGTTTATTGGACACGGCAATCAAAAAAGATGTCATCCTAAAAGAAAAACAGTAAAGATCAAAGAGCACGAAGCTTTGATCCGTTTATCTGGTGGTGATGCCCGTAAACTTTTGAATGTTCTGGAAATTGCCATTAATGGTATTGGCGGTAGCAAGATTGAGCTCACCAATGAGAATGTACTTGCCCATGCCCAACAGAACCTTGCTTTATACGATAAAGCAGGAGAACAACATTACGACATCATTTCGGCATTTATCAAATCCATTAGGGGCAGCGACCCAAATGCGGCCGTTTATTGGTTGGCCCGAATGATGGAGGGCGGAGAAGACCCTTTATTTATTGCACGCAGGTTATTGATCCTCGCTTCAGAAGATATTGGCAATGCCAATCCGAATGCCTTGTTATTGGCAAATAATTGTTTCACTGCAGTAAATGTAATCGGCTACCCAGAGGCAAGAATTATTCTTTCGCAATGTGTAACTTACTTGGCCTCATCGGTTAAGAGCAATGCCAGTTATGAGGCCATTAATAAAGCACAGGCTTTGGTGAAACAAACGGGCAATCTGCCAGTCCCATTACATATTAGAAATGCACCAACAAAGTTGATGAAAAATATAGGTTATGGAAAAGATTACCAATATTCGCATAGTTTTGAAGGGAATTTTTCTGAGCAGGAATATATGCCAGAACAACTCAGCGGCACCAAATTATATGACCCGGGCAAAAATCCGGCAGAAGAAAAATTAAGAGAAAAATTAAAACAGAATTGGAAAAACAAATACAATTATTAATATGCTATCAACTTTCTTAAGCCATCAATGGATGGATTTTTGGCGTAGCCGAAATAAAGCCGGCAGTATCGCTGCTAATCTATTATTGGGCTTTTTTATGCTTTATTTCCTGGCCCTTGCAGTTGGCATTGGTTTTTGGATGAGCAAGCTCCTAGAAGCAGCTTTCCCTGGCCAAAATGTCATCACGGTTTTTAATGGCTACATCTTGTATTATTTCTTGTTCGATCTGGCTATCCGTACACAGATGCAAGAACTTCCTACCTTAAGTATCGTACCCTATCTGCACCTTAGGATCAAGCGGAAAACGATTGTCAATTTCTTAAACATCAAATCGCTTTTCACGTTATTTAACATCCTGCCCTTATTTGTATTTATTCCTTTTAGTCTCATGAAGATTGGCACTACCTACGGTGCGCTCACCGCGTTAATGTATGTAGTTTCTATCCTGTCATTAGTTGTGTTTAACAATTATCTGGTTTTATACTTAAAGCGTAAATCAATCAATAACTTTTCCTATTTTCTTTTCATCATTGGGTTAGTTGCTGTATTAGGAGGCTTAGATTATTACCATATCATTTCAGTAAGGGATTTCTCTAACTTCATTTTTGTTAACATTACTAAATATCCATTTTTAGGTTTGGTCTTTACCTTGGCTGCAGTCGCTATTTTCATCGTCAACTCCAACTACCTACGTGCCAACCTATATACCGAAGAGTTAAGCACGAAAGACGATAAAAAAACAAGCACCGATTATCCGTTTTTAAATCGCTTTGGCAAGGTTGGAGAATTGGCAGCTTTAGAACTAAAATTGATTCTCCGTCATAAACGTTCTAGAGGTTCAGTTTTAATGGGTTTTGTCTTTTTGGCTTATGGATTTATTTTTTATAAAGGCCCAATGATTGAAAAAGATGAGTTTGGCAAGCTGTTATTTGCTGCTTTGTTTATGACCGGCATTGGCATCTTAACCTATGGGCAGTTTATGTTTGCTTGGCAGAGTACCCATTTTGATGGCCTATTGGTGAGCAAAATCGACTTTAAGGATTTTATCAAAGCTAAATTTTTATTGTTTACCATCAGTTCTACCATTATTACCATACTAGCCAGTTTTTATGGATTGATGAGCTATAAGTTACTATTGTTGCATGCAGCAGCTTATCTTTATAACATAGGCTTTGCTACAGTTATTGTATTGTATTTTGCCACATTGAACTATAAACGATTGGACATTACCAAAAGTGCCAGTTTCAACTGGCAGGGCATTGGAGCTACACAATGGATCTTAGGCCTACCATTTATATTGATCCCAATTTTCATCTATATGCCATTCGGTATTATGAACAAACCTTATTGGGGCTTAGGCGCAATTGCTTCATTTGGCTTGATCACCTTATTGATGCGCAATTTCTGGGTGAATCTGTTAGTTAAAAAATTTGAAAAACAACGTTATAAAATAGCCGAAGGCTTTAGAGAATAATATGAATATGTTAGAATTTAAACAATTGAAAAAAACCTATGGTGGTCGTACCGTAGTAGATATTAATAACTTAACTATTCGTGCTGGCGAAACTATTGGTCTGGTTGGAAATAACGGGGCTGGTAAAACGACGATGTTCAGGATGTTGCTAGACCTAATCAGACCCGACAGTGGTGAAGTTTTATCGAAGGACCAAAACGTGGCCACCAACGATCATTGGAAAGATTATACGGCCTCTTATTTAGATGAAGGTTTCCTAATTGATTACTTAACGCCTGAAGAGTATTTTATCTTTACCGGCGGATTACATAACCTCAGTGTGGCCGATGTTGGCGATTATTTAAAACAATACGAAGAGTTTTTTAATGGCGAAATCCTAAACAGGGGAAAATACATCCGCGATTTTTCTAAAGGGAACCAAAACAAAGTAGGCATTGCAGCTGCATTGATGCAAAAACCTGAACTTTTGGTACTCGATGAGCCTTTTGCCAATTTAGTATCTACTACGCAGAATCAGGCTTAAATCTTTGATCAAGTCTCTAAAAGCTTCGCATCGTTTAACGACCTTGATCTCTAGTCACGACCTTAATCATGTAACTGATGTTTGCGATCGGTCATCTTATTGGAAAAAGGTCTAATTATCAAAGATTTCCATACTGATGAAAATACTTTAAAAGAACTGGAAGCTTACTTTTCAGAATAATCTATTGTAACAATTGTATAGAATTATGGTCAATCAGCTACCCAACATGTGGTATTTGATTGACCATTTATTTTTTTGGCAAAATTGGCATATGGCTTTTAAATGCACCTAACATGCACTAATTCAGTTGATAGAAATTTAATTTATTTAGGTTTTAGGAATTGGCACTTCATTTGACAATGCCATCGTAGTTAAATCAAAAAAATAAGAAAATGGTAACGTCAAAATTTAAAATAGCTGCTTTTAGTATTGCATTGGCCCTTGGTGCAATGACATTTCAAGGATGTGATAGCTTAACAAACACCCAAAAAGGTGCGGGTATAGGTGCAGCCGCTGGTGGTGTAATTGGTGGTATAATTGGTAAAAAAGCAGGTAATACTGCAGTAGGTGCCATTATTGGTGCGGCTGTAGGTGGTACAGCTGGTGGTTTCATCGGTAAACGTATGGATAAACAAGCTGCAGAAATACAAAATGCAATCCCTAACGCAGAAGTTATCCGCGAAGGAGAAGGTATTATCGTAAAATTTGACAGTGGTATCCTATTCGATTTTGACAAATTTGCATTAAAAGATGCAGCTAAGAAAAATATCGAATCTTTAGCAAGTTCATTAAACCAATATCCAGGAACAGACATTAAGGTAATCGGTCATACAGACAGCCGTGGTACTGAAGAGTACAATATGGGATTATCTGAAAAAAGAGCTGCAGCTGTAAAAGCTTATGCAGTTTCTCAAGGTGTTCCTTCTTCACGTTTGATCACTGTTGGTAAAGGTTTTGCCGAACCAATTGCAGATAATGCAACTGACGAAGGTCGTGCCGCTAACCGTAGAGTAGAAATTGTAATCGTAGCTAACGATCAATTGAAAAAAGAAGCAGCCGCTAAAGGTTAATCATAAAATTTATATCTACCTATAAATTATAAAACCCTGAAGTAATTACTTACTTCAGGGTTTTTTTGGCATTTAAGGGTTTTAACAATACCCTCTTCAACAATCCTTATTGATAAATATCTTCGAAATAGGTAATCGCCAACGATTTGAGCAATAGTTCTTGCTCCATTAAAGCATAAGACGGAATTGGCTTGATGAGCTTCCAATGCGGCCACCCATCTTGGTCCAACCCTTCCAACTCATAAAACCCCATTTCGCTCAATAAACGACAGGTGGCAATATGCATGAGTTCTTCCTTTTGTCTTTTGCTATATTTTCTAGGCCCTTTACCTAATTCTTGTACGCCAATCAAAAACAGGACTACCTTTAGATCGGGTGTATCCGATTCAAATTCCTCTGCGATTTTTATCTGCAAAGTTTTCCATTTGGCATGTATTTCTGCTGGTTTCATATCGCAAATATACATTTCTACCTGCTTTAATGACTTACAGATTAACGCACATCTAAGTCAAATTTTTAGCTTTGTAGGATGAACAATAAAATCAACACTGGTTTACTCGCTTATGGCATGTCTGGCAAGGTATTTCATGCCCCTTTTATAGATAGTCATCCTGCCTTTAACCTATCGGCGGTTACAGAAAGAAACCATAAAAATGCAGCTAACGATTATCCATCGATCAAAAGCTATAATAGTGTTGATGATTTATTGGCCGATGATACGATAGATCTGGTTATTGTCAACTCGCCCAACTATACCCATTACGAGTATGCAAAACTTGCTTTAATGGCAGGTAAACATATCTTGGTAGAAAAACCATTTACTGCAACTACCGCACAAGCAAAGGAACTGTTTGCACTGGCCAAAAGTGTTGGAAAAAAGGCATTGGTTTATCAGAACCGAAGGTTTGATAGCGGTTTCAATGCCACAAAAAAGGTGATAGACAGCGGTAGCTTGGGCAAGTTGGTAGAAGTTCACTTTCGCTTTGACCGATATAGAAACGAAATTGGGCTGAAGGCATTCAAGGAAGAGCCTGTTGAAGCAAGCGGTCTGCAATATGACTTGGGACCACATTTATTAGATCAGGCCATCGCCCTTTTTGGCAGACCAACTAATTACTACAAAGTATTGAGCAAAAATAGAGTGGGTACAAAAGTAGACGACTATTTCTCGATCCAATTGAGCTATCCAAATGAGCTGAATGTCTTTCTAACGGCAAGCATGTTGGTTGCCGATGTAAAAGATGCTTTTGTGATCAATGGTTTAATGGGTTCATTCAGTAAAAACCATGCCGATGTACAGGAAGGCCAATTGCTAAAGGGAATTAAACCAACTGATCCTAATTATGGCATTGAAGATCCAAAAGATGCAGGAAAACTCACTTTGGTAACTGCAGATGGTGGTAGAACTACTGAGCTAGTCTCATCAGCAAAAGGAGACTACACTGGGCTATTTGAGGCGGTTTACCAAGCCATTGTTAATGATGTGGCTTATCCCATTACTGAAGACGATATTTTAGCACAACTTGAAATTTTAGAGGCTGAGCCGAGTTAATCTATAAACCTCCCATCAGGGCAATCAGAAATTCTGTTGGGTTTTCTATATGTGGAATATGTCCAACGCCTTCAAACTCGATCAGTTTCGCACCATATATTTTGGCCGCAGTTTTTTTGCCCAACATTTTATATTGCCCATATAGAGCTTGTTGGTCTATGCTCAATAAGCCTTTGCCAACAATGGTCCGATCTTCTTTCCCAATAAATAAAATGGTAGGCACCCTGATATTTACAAACTCATCAACAACAGGTTGTTCATAGATCATGGTAAAAGTCATGGCTGCCACTTTTGCCCATCGTGGATAATCGGCACTAAAAGTTACACCAGCAGCAATACGCACCAATTCATCATATTCTGGCTTCCATACGGTAAAATATGACGATTGATAATATTTCTTGATGCTTTCTGCGTTTGATTTAAGTTCAGTTCGATATTGTTGCTCGGTACTTACATAAGGGATAAAAGTTTTATAATCTTCCAAACCAATTGGATTTTCCAACAACAGTTTTTCTGTTCTATCTGGAAAAAGGAGTGCAAAACGAGTAGCCAACATCCCGCCCATCGAATGGCCCAATAACGAAGCTTTTTGAACACCCAAAGTATCCAACAACTGTTTGTTCCAAGCCGCCATCTGATGAAAACTATAATGGATAAAAGCTTTTGACGATTTACCAAAACCAATCTGATCAGGTACAACTACCCTAAAACCACCATTTGTTAAAGCTTTGATTACACTTGTCCAATAATAGCCACCAAAATTTTTACCATGAAACAACATCACCGTACGTCCATTCGGGGTTACCGTAGGGGCCACATCCATATAAGCCATCCGTAAATCCTGATCTTCTGTTTGGATATTAAAATACTTAATGGGATATGGATATTTTACATTTTCGAGTGTAATAGACAGGGTATCTTGCTTTTGCGCCTTCGCAATGGAACCTAATAACAGAACAGAAAGTACAATACAGCAAAAGTTTTTAATCATAAATAAGAGTTTAGTCAAATAAGAAACAATCATCAGGTGTGATTGTGTTAAATTTAAGCATTATTTATACTTTTGGTCACCAAATAGAAATATATATGACGGATTACGAAATTGGCTCAGGAGAGTTATCACTTGCTGTGATCAACAGTATCATTGAAGACAACAAAAAAATCAGCCTATCTGCTTTATCAATTGAACGGATAGAAAAATGCAGAAAATATCTAGATCAGAAGCTCAGTAACCACGACGGACCAATTTATGGCATCAATACGGGTTTCGGTTCTTTACAAAATGTAAAGGTAGATTCCGAAAACCTGACCCAATTGCAACATAATCTTTTGCTTTCCCACGCTTGTGGAACAGGGATGGAAGTTCCTAAGCCCATTGTGAAATTAATGCTGTTGTTGAAGATCCAATCTTTAAGCTACGGACATTCTGCAGTTGCCCTTACTACGGTACAACGTCTGGTAGATTTTTATAATCATGATGTGTTACCTATAATTTATACCCAAGGATCTTTAGGTGCGTCGGGCGATCTGGCTCCACTTGCCCATTTGGCCCTACCTTTAATCGGCGAAGGTGAAGTGTGGTTCAATGAACAAAGGATTACCGCAGCTGAACTTAACAAAAGTTTAGGCTGGCAGGCTTTAACGCTACAAAGCAAAGAAGGTTTAGCCCTGATCAATGGTACCCAGTTTATGAATGCTTATGGCGCTTTTTGTTTGTTAAAAGCCCAAAAACTCTCCGCTTGGGCTGATGTGGTTGCCGCAATTTCTGTAGATGCATTTGATTGTAGGATTGAGCCATTTTTAGAATTAAGCCATCTGATCAGACCCCATCAGGGCCAGCTTACTACCGCAGCCAACATCAAAGCTTGGTTGACAGGAAGTGAACTGATCCAAAGAAAAGGCAAACAAACACAAGATCCTTATTCGTTCCGCTGTGTGCCACAGGTACATGGAGCAAGTAAAGATAGCATCAATTATATCCAGTCTGTTTTTGAAACCGAAATGAACTCGGTAACAGACAATCCGAATGTATTTCCAGATGAAGACCTGATCATTTCTGCAGGTAATTTCCACGGACAGCCTTTGGCATTAACCTTAGATTTCTTATGCATGGCCTTGGCCGAGTTGGGGTCTATTTCGGAAAGAAGAACCTTCCAATTGATTTCTGGCGCTCGCGGTTTGCCACCATTCTTGATCAAAAATGCAGGGCTAAATTCTGGATTGATGATTACCCAATATACAGCTGCCTCTATTGCCAGTGAAAACAAACAATTGTGTACACCTGCCTCTGTAGACAGCATTGTGAGTAGCAATGGACAGGAAGACCATGTAAGTATGGGTGCAAATGCAGCCACCAAATGTCTTCGTGTGTGTGATAACTTAGAAAGGATCATTGCGATAGAACTATTGACCGCTTGTCAGGCCTTAGACCTGAGAAGACCAGAACAATCCTCTCCAAAAATAGAGGCCTTGGTAGCCGACTATCGTAAAATTGTTTCTTTTAACGAGGCAGATAGGTTACTTGCTAAAGATATCAGTGCTTCTATTGATTTTATTAGAAACACATCCATATCATAAAATTTAACAGCCAGCAAAAAACGATAATAAAAATTAGGAAGAAGATCATTTTACTGATGATTTTTTAATTAAAGCAAGCTTAACGGGAAATCGAAAAGCTTGCTTTTTTTGTTTATTTGGTTTTTAAGGAGGATAGGTAAACCTCTCATTCCTTGTTCTTATTAATGGCATAAGAACAGCTATAAAAACTATGTTTTTTATTGTTATCAGTTGTTCTTTATTTTTTTGCTTTATACATCTGATTAAGGTTGATGGCTGGCATCTGAACTTGGGTCTGATCAGAAAGGTTACCTGAGCAATTCGCTACTTTGACATTTTCCAATTTCACATTAGCGACATCAAGCGTATTTAAAACCAAATTCTTGATCAAGCTTGGGGTTTTCCCTCCATTTTCTCCAAAAATCTCTATTTCAGATTTAACTGAAGAATTGATGGATAAGTTTTCAAAAGTACTGCGGGTGCTGGTAAAATCACTGTTCTTTAAGTTGAGATAGAGGTTAGTAATTTTATTGCTCTCCCAAGCATTCACATTGTCTACATTTTCTGCGTTGATATTCAGCTTACCAATAACCGCATCCTTATCAAAAGAGATGACACCTGAGTTGTTCACGTTAAGATCAAGTGAATCGGTTTGAGCATTAACAAATAAAGCTTTGGTGTTGTTGATGTTCAACTGTTTAAGTGTTGGTGCATAAACCAGGATAGAAATATAATAGCTATCCTTATCTTCTGTTTTATCCTTAAAGCTGATCTGTAATTGCCCATTTGCATCTACTTTGAAATCGATTGAGTCTTTTACGCCTTTAGAAACTTTAACCCCATATTGTTCAGCTTTCACATAATGGATATTGATTCCGATTTTTTTGGCATCTTCAATATTTACGGATTGAAATGGGGCTGCGATCACCTTACTTTCCATATTCTTAGAAGGAGTATTGAAATTTGCATCTTCTTTGGCCCTGTTGCTCTCCTCAATGGCATAACCTTTATCATCTGTATAGTTGACCTTTGCATCATATACCATTCCAATTAAAGGAATAAGGGTCAATGCCAATGCAAAAGTGATCAATAATTTATTGCTTGTCTTCATGTTTTTAAGGATTAAAAGTTTTCTTTAACAAAAGTGTCGTATCGGCTTTGCAACTCGTCAAACCCAATGTTCAATAAGTATACATTTCTAAATACTACCGGAAGTTCATCGTCCATAAACTGGGTTTTCCTATAGCTTTTTACATTTGCTATGGCTTCGTCGCCCACAAAAAAGCCGATGCCTCTTTTATTACTGATTATATTTTTGCTTTGCAAAAGCTCGTAAGTACGCATAACGGTGTTGGGGTTTACTTCCAACTCAACGGCCATTTCTCTAACAGAGGGTACTTTTTCATCGGCTTTCCATTTTCCTAACAGGATATGCTCACAAACATATTCTGCTATCTGAAGATATATTGCCTTGTTATCTCTAAATTCCATATCTATACCGATTAAAATTAAACCTCTTTTTCTTTAAGCCTCACATAAGTAATGGCCCAAAAAATAACGGTCAGAACAATTAAAAGTAGTGTCATCAAAAATTCTATATTGTCTTTATCTATACCCATAGGCATATTGTGATGGCTCCTTATCTTGTTGTCAAAAAGCAGTTTTCCACTTTTGGCAATAATTGCGGTCCATACCCCACAAAAAATCATTAAAGAAATTGCGGTTTTAATGTAATGGAACTTATTAAAGTACACAGAACCTAATAAAAAGATGCTGGTCATCATCAACGGGGCAATATAAAAAGGTTGCAATAAGTGCGATCTTTCCGCTTGGTCTACAAAGAAATAAGCTAAATTTTCCTTTACAGAAGGCATAGTTTGCGATATTTCTCCATCATTGAAAATACTACGCATGTACGAAACAAAGGCAAGGTCTGTTAGATAAAATATCAAAACAAAACTGATGGTACTTAATATCCCGGCAAATAAAATACCTCCTAAGAATTTCTCAAACGTAGAAGCAGGGATAAGCAGATCGATGATCGCCTTTGGTTTTTGGCCTAGGTGGGCAAAATAGGTACTGGCAATAGCCGTAATGAAAAGTAGGCCAAAGAGTACAAATAACGGAGTCCTAAACTCTAATGTCTCTGACGAAAACCCACTAAAAGGATAGAGGTTAAACACATAAAAGGCCACATCAACACCAAGTACCACCACCAAACTGATCAAGTAGGTCTTTCCAAACTCTAACCATTGTCTTTTCAATAAAAGACCAAAACGCTGTATATTAAATGTATTGTTCATGTCTGTTGCTGGTTTAGTTAAAAATTGGTTTTAGTTTGTGCTTCTCTGCCAATACCGCATTGAATAAAAGCTCAATATCCAGCTTGCTATCCTCGTTGTGAAAGTTTGGCATTACCGCATTAAAACCTGACAAAGAGGGTTCTGCATAGATTACAGTTTCATCCAATTCTTTGATGCGTTTGAAGCAAAGTTTATTGGTCATCTCTTCAATAGAAGCTTTTAGGGCCACACTGCTTTCATCAAGCATGATCGACCGTATCGATCAAGTTATCTAAGTCTCTTACCTGGTGTGTAGAAATAATAATACAACGATCATCAGTTAAGGCAGAAGCCATGATTTTACGAAACTGTGCTTTAGAAGGAATATCCAGACCATTGGTCGGCTCATCCATGATCACCAGTTTGGCCTGCGTAGCCAATCCGAAAGCAATGATCACTTTTTTCTTCTGTCCATAAGACATGTTGATCAGCTTCTGTGCCACAGGGATATCAAACTCTGCCAATAGATCGGCAAAATAACCATGGTTGAAGTTTGGATAAAAAGCAGCATTTGCTTTTACATAAGCATCTATCTTTACCGAAGGCAGATAAAACTCTTCTGGAATGAAACAGATCTGCTCTAACAAAGCAGGTTGACGCTTTGCAGGGTCATATCCCATGACGTCCATTGATCCGCTTTCAGCATAAACCAATCCCGCTAGGTTTTTTAATAAACTTGATTTACCTGCACCATTTTTACCAAGCAAGCCATAAATGTGGCCATTGCTTAATTGCATGCTCATATTTTTGAACAATAGTTGGTGCTTGCTGTAACCAAAATTTAGGTTGTTGATTTTAATCATATTCTACTGTATTAGTTAAATAATACACTAAAGTATCAGCTATTTTTGAAACCACCAAATTATTTCGAAAATATTTTATCCGGTTTTTTTCTCGTTAGGTCGAAAAACATCGTTATTACATGCTTTAGCTGGTTTTTATTGTTATTTTTTTATTTGATTGGAGAGATCCAAAAAAATCAGGGCACAAAAAAACCCCAGGCTGCATCCACAGGGCTGGGGGTACTATTAACTAATCTAAATCTTTATAGAATCGGCACACTGATGCCAACGCTTATATTCCTGCCCGGATTGTATATCCCAGCGGGTTTGTATCTACTTAAATGGTTGTAATATAGTTTGTTTGTTAGGTTTTGTCCGGTAACCCATAAATTAACTTTTCCGTTTTTAACTTTTAACGAAGTACCAATACCTGCATCTATTAAAGTGTAGCCTTTGGTTTCTGTTTCAAAGCTGTCAAAACGGTCTTGTTTAAATACATTAGTTAACCCGACTTTTACATAACTATCTTTTAACCCTTTTATTGTGGGCTCAAAACGTAATTCGTTATTTAGACTTGCAGATGGGATAAAAGGTAATGGAGAATCTGTTGCTCTGTTGGTTCCTTTTACATAAGCAAAGGTATTTTCAAAGTGTAAAGATTTGATCAAATGGAAATCGACAGAAGCCTCTCCACCCACTAAATCTGCGTCTGTTTGCACAAAACGGTATACTGGGATTACTGTGCTCAGCCCTCCTTCATCTACAAAAGGGGTAGTTTCGTTATTGAAATTTCCAGGGTAGATATAGTTATAAATGCGGTTGCTATAGGCGTTCAATCCCAATGTAACATTTTCGAGACTGTATGATAAACCTAGATCAAATTGTAAACTTGTTTCTTGTTTAAGGTTGCTATTTCCAATTTCGTATCTAAATGTTCCTTCATGGCGGCCATTGGCTCCCAACTCGGCAATGTTCGGTGCCCTGAAACCAGAACCAACATTACCTTTAAAGTTTAGGTTTTTGGCAATTTCAAAGGCAAAGCCCAAAGATCCCGAAACATTCGAAAATTTATTGTTGAACGCTGTAAAAACCTGTTCTCCATCTGCGATTAGGTCACGGCCATCAATGTTTTTATAATCGTACCTTACACCAGCATTGATTGCACCTTTGCTAAAATTACGTTTCAGGTAGGCGAAAGCACCAACATTATCGCTGGTGTAATCTGGGATCAAAAACTCATCCCCACTGTTCGCATTGGTCTGGTGCATTCCTTGAACGCCAATTGTAGGCTCCCATTTACCATCATTGGCAAACGAATATTTTATGTCGTAAGTGTAAGAATTGAGGTTTAAGAACAATCCTGGCTCATCTTTACTTTCTTCAAATTCTTTACGGATATTTCTTTGAAAGGCTAAAGTTGTTTTCAACTGTCCACCACCTAAAAGGATATTGCTGTTTAAAGCGGCACGGTAATGGTTAATGTTCTGATACGGCAACTCTAGCTTTCTAGAGCGGGCATCGCTATTGCTGATCACATTGCCGTCCTCATCCAGATAGTTTCCATTGTCATCAGGTCCATTTTCTACAAGACCCACATTGGTGTTAAATCTTGATAGGCTCAAGTGTGCATAACCCCATGTTTTATTCAAGCCCACCATGCCACTCACATTGGTTTCATTGAAACCAGAATTAGGTACAGTATGGCCTTTATAACCAAATCCGTAGGCATTTTTATAAGACACACGACCACGATATACAAGTCCATTACTGTTTCCCTGTAACATTAACGAAGAGGCGCTCAGTCCATTATTTGTACCGTAACTGGTGGTAAAGTTGCCATGAAACTCTCCTGAAGGAGGCACTAGGTCATCGATGATATTGATTACACCACCAAGTGCATCAGAACCATACAATAAACTGGCCGGACCTTTTAATATTTCAATTCTGGCCGCAGCAAACTGGTCTACTTCTACACCGTGTTCATCGCCCCATTGTTGGGCTTCTTCTCTCGCTCCATCCACAATGGTGAGTACGCGATTATAACCCAAACCTCTAATGGATGGTTTAGAAATGGCACCTCCTGTAGTTACTTGAGAAACACCTGGCACTTTGGCAATGGCATCGATGATGTTTGTACCACCTGACTGTGATAATTTCTCTCTGCTTACCGTTACTACGGCCAAACTGTTTGTTTTGCTATTGGCACTGTGCGGTGTACCTGTAACTACAATCTCTGCACTTTCAATTACCGATGGCTCCAGTGCAAAAGATATGGCTCCATTGGCACTTAAATCTATTTGTTGTGAGGCTGTTTTGTAGCCAATGTAACGTACTTCGATCAAAAATCTTCCCTTGTTAGGGACATTCTTAAAGGTAAACTCACCATTGGCATCGGTAGTAGTGGTGGCTTTTAGATCTGATATATAAATGGTAGCGCCAACTAAAGGCTCTTTTGTGCTTGCATCGGTAACTTTACCTTTTACATCGGCCATGGAACTTGCCGACACCGTAAAGGATAAAAAACTCAGGAGTACAACCAAAAATAGGTGTATCTTTTTCATAATAATGTGTTGTTAAGGATAAATGCCCATAGCCTCAGGCCATAGCTGATTTATCGAATAATTAAATAACAGTTGGGAGACAAGCCTTCTGCCTGTCGAGTCATCGCTTATTATGAAAAAGCTGGGGGTCCTCTGAGCGCTGTAGCAATCAGTTCGGTATAGGAACCGATCACCAGCGGATTATTTTTTACGATACGTTTACCGCTTAGATAAGTAGCGTATGAATAAGTAATGTTGGTATAATTTTTTTCGAAATGGGCGGCACAGATCAAACAGGTATCTTGTTGCGCTTTAAGGTGTACTTTATGTGTACAGTTTTTTTCAACTGCAACAGATGCTACTTCTTCATGGTGATGTAAAGCACCCCAAGGCGTAATCGCAAGCGAAAATACCCATAGCATTACTACGGTTAAAATTCTGTGGATATGTAAGCGCCTCTTTTTCAATTTCGACAACAAACCTACGCAAATAACATAAATTTCATACATTTGAAATTGTAACATTGCCTTGATATGACTTCAAATACATTAGACGGTTTAAACCTTAGCACCAAACAAACTCCAAATGGCAGCACCTTAACCTGTAAAGGTTGGGTACAAGAAGCTGCGCTCAGAATGCTGTTAAACAACTTAGATCCAGAGGTTGCCGAACGCCCAGAAGACCTGATCGTTTATGGCGGCAGAGGAAAAGCGGCCCGCAACAAAGAAGCTTTGGCTTTAATTATAAAAGCCTTAAAAAATTTAGAAGAAGACGAAACTTTATTGATCCAATCTGGAAAGCCGGTTGGCATTTTGCCTACGCACAAAGATGCCCCAAGGGTATTGATCTCTAATTCGCAGTTGGTACCTAAATGGGCTACGCAACAACATTTTGACGAGTTGGAAGATAAAGGCCTGATGATGTATGGACAGATGACGGCTGGTTCGTGGATCTACATTGGGTCGCAGGGCATTGTACAAGGAACTTATGAAACTTATTCGGCATTAGCCAAAAAGCATTTCCAAAGCAATTTAAAAGGAACACTAAATGTTACTGCCGGTTTGGGCGGTATGGGAGGCGCACAGCCCTTGGCCATTACCATGAACCAAGGTGTTTGCTTAGCAGCTGATGTAGAGGAATGGCGTATTAAAAAACGTTTAGAAACAAGATATATCGACGAAATCGTTTACGATATAGACGAAGCCATTGATAGGGCCCTTCAATACAAAAAAGAAAATAAAGCCCTTTCTATTGGGGTAGTTTGTAACGCGGTAGAATTATTGCAAAGATTAATAGACCGCAACATTACGCCAGATACCTTAACAGACCAGACCTCTGCACACGACCCATTGATCGGTTATTTCCCAGAGGGGTTAAGCGTAGCAGAAGCCAATACATTGAGAACAATAAACCCTGAGGAGTATACCAAACGTTCTTATGCAACAATGGCCAAACATGTTACGCAAATGCTTGAGCTGCAGAAACGAGGTGCGATTACTTTCGATTATGGAAACAACCTACGTGGAAGAGCACTAGAAGTTGGCGTTAAAAATGCATTTGATTTCCCTGGTTTTGTACCTGCTTATATCCGCCCTTTATTTTGTGAAGGTAAAGGCCCTTTCCGTTGGGCAGCTTTAAGTGGCGATCCACAGGATATTTATGAAACAGACAAACTGATTCTCGAATTGTTTCCAGAAAATGAAAGCCTACGTCAATGGATCACCATGGCGCAAGAACGCATTGCCTTTCAAGGTTTACCTGCACGGATCTGTTGGTTGGGACAAGGAGAAAGAGAAAAAGCAGGCTTGGCCTTTAATCAATTGGTAGCCGATGGAAAGGTGAAAGCACCAATCGTGATTGGTCGCGATCATTTGGATACAGGTTCTGTAGCTTCTCCAAATCGCGAAACGGAAGCCATGCTTGATGGTTCTGATGCGGTGGCAGATTGGCCCATCTTAAATGCATTGATCAATACTGCAGGTGGGGCAAGTTGGGTTTCTTTACATCATGGTGGTGGGGTTGGCATAGGTTATTCCATCCATGCGGGCATGGTAATCGTGGCTGATGGTACTGCCGATGCTGCAGTTCGCATTAAACGTGTTTTGCACAATGACCCAGCCATGGGTGTCATCCGTCACGCTGATGCAGGTTATGACATTGCTAAAGACACTTTAAGAACACATCGATTGGGATTGAAGTAAATATAAAAACTCATGGGTTTAGCCCATGAGTTTTCAAATTTATCAGTTCTTAAAGTTTTGTCATTTCAACAGCGAGGTTTTTGATCAATTTCATAAAATAAGCTGATCAATGTATGCGTATTTAAGTTTTAAAATCTAAACATGGTATCTTTTCCGCCAACTTTACCACCAAAGTTTTGGATATTGTAAGTTAACGTTAACAAACCATGTCTGCCGATATTATTTGTTCTTAAATCTCTCGCCGTATTCTCTGTAATGTAAACGTAACGACGGTTATTGGTATTTAAGATATCATTAACCGACAATTTAAGTTGCAATCTGTCATTTTTCATAAAAAGTGTGGTAACAGCAGCATTCCAGAAACTAATGGTATTATTTTGTCCGTTAAGTGTTTGAGTATTATATTGTAAACGGTAATTGGTCTCCCAAACCACTTTTTTAGGAATACGGACAATCAATTCAGTATCACTTCCGTGGTTGTAATAGTTTAGATTCCTAAAAAATTTATCGGTATAAAAGCTTTTGTTAAAACCAAAACTATAGGTTTCTCCAAATTCAAATTTATCACTTAAATTAATTCTAGCTCCAATTCGCGGACCTCCGTTAATCGATCTTGCTCTCGCTAATAATATTATTTACAATTACATAACTCTTGTTGTAATTTCCCCAGTAACCAGTACTAACTGTAAACTGTTTTTTTGTGCTTTTAAAATCTTTAGAGATATTACCATTACTGTGAAACTGCCAAATACCATCTTGATTAATTGGCGTTACAGTTTGTACACCTCCATCGCCAATTACTCTTGACATAATTACACCATCATTTTGTACACTACCACCTAAATACAAATTGTAACTCAATGCTTTTTGCGTATCGTATTTATACAAATTCATGTTTACCTGATGTGTTTTGGATGGTCTTAAATTCGAATTACCATTTTGGATATAGAACTGGTTGGTATTGTTGGCAATTGGTTGTAGATACCTTACATCAGCCTCTCTAAATGATGGTGAATAACTAAAGTTTAGGTTTTTATACCTAATGGTTAATTGCGGTGCAAAAAAGTTAAAATGTTGGTCGAAGTTTAGATTGTTGGTAAACTCGTTTTTTAAATCGATGGTATTAAAAACAAAACCTGGTTGAATATTTAAGTCTTTGGTTACAGCCCAACGCAAACTTACTCTATTGTTGGTTTTATAACCACTTTGAATTACCGTTTCGCTAAGATTAGGTATGGCAATATCATAAGCCTGGTTGTTTGGATTTCTGAAAAAAGTAATCAATGCATTTTCATTATCAAGGTAATTGGCGCTACTTGCAATGCTCAATGTTAAGGTTTTACTGAGCGGTTCGCTATAGTTTCCATTGATGTTAATATTGAAATTAGTAATATTATTATCTCTTAACTGATCTAATAGCACAGTTGGATTTTGTGGGAGATAAAAGTTGGTTTCATTGGTATTAAAATTATCGGATAAGTTATCTCTTTGCGAAAAATTTAAGGTAAGATTAAGGGACCTCCCTTTTTTCTTAAAGTCTTTCCAAAGGTTGGCACTAATGTTATACTCATGGCTTCGCCCTTTTGATCTAGAAATATTATTACCATCGCTTTCACGCTGAAGGTTATTATTGAAAGTTGAGGTAACTAATGTGCCATCACTATTGGCAATTCCAATGGAGATATTGGGTTCAATAGTAAGCTTGGTTAAGCTATCTAGGTTTGCTTCTATTCTGCCTCCAAAATTGTGGCTGTAATTGACATTATTTTGCAAAGATTGGCTATTTGTAAATAATCGCCTATTTCCCAAAGTTTGGTCAACATCTGTTTGTGTATCATTGAAGTTATCACTATAACCTAAAAAGTATTTTCCATTAATCTTTACTCCTTTTTTAGTCAACGTGTTAAAATTAGCTCCTCCGCCAGCAGATTTTTGCAGACCACCGTTCATCGCACCTCCGAAGGAAATACCATTTAAAGAAAAGCCTCCATCTGAATTAATCATTGTAGAATTTACACCAGATCTAGAAAAGCCTCCAATACGCATTACATCACCGATGCTAAAACCAGGTTTGTTCACGTTATTGCCATAACCCAACACACTAACTTGGGTCGTATCTCTAAAAAAATTCATAATACCACCTGCTTCAAAAAGTTCTTTTGGTCCGCCACCGGCATATATTTTTCCAAAAGCACCACTTTTAATTGCTTTCTTTAATTTTAAGTTGATGATTTGTGGTATGCTACCCGCAACAATATCTGGATCTCTACGCTTTGCCTCAGGATCGTCACTTAACTGCACTTTATCAATAATATTAGCTGGAAGATTTTTTGTCGCAATTTGCTGGTCTCCACCAAAAAATTCTTTTCCATCAACTAATATTTTACTTACCGATTTGCCGTTAACCATTATTCCACCATTGGCATCAATAGCTACACCTGGCAACTTTTTCAATAAATCTTCAACTACTGCACTGGGTAGTGTTTTAAATGATTCTGCATTAAATTCGATGGTATCTTTTCTTACAATAACAGGAGGTCTTTCAGATAGCACCACAATCTCATTTAAGGTATTTGATTTGGGTGATAAGAACAAATTGCCCAAGTTAACATTTGGTGTGGCAGCATTGATGGTTACTTCCTTTCGTAGAACGCCATACATCCATGCATTCACTACCAAACGATATTTAATACCAATTTCTAAATTGCTGATTTTAAAAACGCCCTTGTCATCTGACAATTTATAGGTGCTCAATATGGTATCTGCATCTTTAAAAACAGAGATCGTGGCATAATTAAGTGTCAATTTGTGGTCTGTACTATCCATTAAAACACCAGTAATACTTCCTTTCTGGGCAAATAATAAGTTGGAGCTTAGGATGAGTGTAAGGGCAAGAGCAAATAAATTTTTCTTCATAAAAAGGTTCTGTATAAATTTAAAACTACTAGCAAGACACTAAAATCTCTGTTATGTTGCATCAGAACTATAAAACCAGTTCAATAATATTGAAAACGTTTAGAAACAAGATATATCGACGAGATCGTTTACGATATAGACGAAGCCATTGATAGAGCCCTTTCTATTAGGGTAGTTGTAACGCGGTAGAATTATTGCAAAGATTAATAGACCTCAAGCCACGGATGTCATCCTTCATGCAGATGCAGGTTATGACATTGCCAAAGACACATTAAGTACACATCGATTGGGATTGAAATAATAGACCCAGTTTTAGTTTTTATAGTAGGCATCAAATAGCTTATTCCTAAACTTATAGCTTGGGTCGTACTTTTTCTTTAGCTTAAAAAATGCTGATGAATTTGGATAAGCCTTAGCAAATTGGGTTGGTGTGGCATAAATTTGATAGGGTAGATAATATGAACCTTCCTCAGACAAGGAAGCATCTATCAGTTGCTGTGTCCAAACTTTAACTTTTTGTTTTTCTGTGCTAGAAACACCTTGCCTGTAATAAATAACAAACGCAAAAACCTCTGTCTTAGCCCAAGCCATCATTGAACCTGGATCTTTTTGGCGTGCCGAATAGAAATATTGATGACATTGACTTTATGTTGTTTTAGTATTCGATTCATTTTGGGATAAAATGAATCGAATTTTTCAATTGGCACAAAATATTCTTGTAACACATAGGTTGATGTTTGACGAGACCTAGGTTCTAATTCTTTAACGTCATAAGTTGCTTCATAATTTCTCCATTCCACTATATTTTTGCGGTAATAGATAGGATTACCAATTCTTTTTCTTAACCATTTACCAAATTTGGAACCTGAAACAATATCTATTGCCATACGATTGAAGGCATAACCACCATCATTTGGTTTTAATCTATCTTTAATTGTTAAGTGCTTATTGGTCTCGAGGTAGGATATGGCCCTCACCTCATCAAACCCGTTAGGGTAGATATCTGCATTATGAAATATCACCTTTTTATTGTTTCTGATTGATTTTTGAAAGAACTGGCTATAAGCTCCGATTTTCATTACGGTATCGATCCGCTCTACTTTACAGTTATCCGTTAACGATAAAGTGGCCTCAGCAATTATCCCTATACCTCCATAACCACCAATTATCGCATTAAAAATCTCTTGATTTTGGCTTGGACTCGCTTCGATTAAATCGCCATTAGCCAACACAACTTTGATACTTTTCACGGAAAGGATGATAGGGCCTTGACCTACATATCTGCCATGAACATTTACACTTAACGACCCTCCAACGGTAAAATTAGCATAGGTCTGCATTATCTTGACAGAAAGATCATATTGATCAATAAACTGAATCAATGTTCTCCATCTAATCCCCGCTTGTACGGTAATCTCCTTCTTTTCTTTTGAGAAGCTGACAATGTGATTAAACCTCCGCATGTCTATCTGGATGGCATTTTCTGTAGCTGTTTGACCACCCATGCTAAATCTGCCTCCACCAATCGAAATGGCCCCTTTATGTCTTTTTACCAAATCGATAAGCTCTCTGGTAGAAACTGGCGAAACAATACCTTGTACCTTTATAGGATTGAGTTGCGTAATATCATTTACAACATTATTCTGTGCTGGCTGCTCTTTGTTTGAGCAACTATAGAGATTTAACGCAAGGGCAATGAGTAAGAAACCTAAAAATTGTCGCCAATTGATCTTTTTCATTTTCCAGTATTGTTTACCAAATATGCTTAAATAATTTAGTAAACCTTCTCACCTTTTTGGCTATCTCTATTTCAAAAGCTCATCAATTGCTTTTGCAGCAGTAGGTTGCGATGGCATTGGCGCATTCATGTCTACCATTATAAAGTTTTTATCGATCAATAAACTCCGCGGGATACTTACAATATTATAGGCCTGTAGTTTAGCTCGATTGATCATCCATTGGTGGTCATCCGCTTTGCGTTGGGCAAGGCTTTCTTTCCACAATACTTCGCTATCGTCAATTGACAAAGAAACAAAAGCCACCTCAGGGTTTGCTGCATATTTTTGTTTCAGTTTTTCGTAGGCTGGCATTTCCTGCATACAAGGACCACACCAGGTAGCCCAAAGGTCAACGTAGATTACTTTACCTTTTAAACTACTTAAATTCACTTTGCTCCCATCAGCCGTAGCCACCATAAAATCTACAGCTTGGTCTCCTTTACCAAATGCCATCAGATAAGTCAGCATCCGGTTCGCTGCATTTTGATAAGAAGGGGTCTTTAGCACTGCGATTTCTGTTTTAAAGTTAGCCAACGATAGTTTATCACTTACCTTTTGCATTTTTTTGACCATGTCAGAGACCGCAAAATAATCTTTGATCTGCTGTACATCAGTCGGCTTACCTCCTTCTTTGATTACCTCATTGGCTACATCTCTATATACCACCAATTGCAATAAGGAAGCATCTGCAAAATTCTTACTTAATGCTTTGATCTTGGGCGCAATTATTTTTGGATATTTCTCTGCAAATTCCTTTTCAGCTTCATCCTTAAGTTTAAGCATGTAGCCAATGTAAAATTCTCCATTGATATAGCTATTCATCAGATCAGCTTTGATACGGGCGTTTTCCAGACGCCTAAATTCAGGTGTAAGCTGTTTAATGGCGGCAAGTTCTTGCTCACGTAATTTAGCTTCCTGTTCTATCCATAACAAAGTTGCCTCAGGACTTTCCTTCACATTTCCTCCACCTTTAATAAACGAAGCTTCCTTCGGAAATGGAGTTTTCCGCAAATAGTTGTTTGCAATAGCGCCAATGCCCTTAAAAGTAGATTTTTCGGGAGCGCTACGATCAATAAAGACCTCCATATCGTCTCCAGGCGACAAGTATAGTATGTTCCGGCCTATTCGATAATAATTAGGCTTGTTGACCTTAAGTTTAGCGCTGAATCTTCCAGCCGAATCTGGCAAGATCATGTTGTTTGCATTTGGTGGCAATAAAAACTGGAATGCGGAAATGTCTTCTACATCAACCTGATTGTTAAATCCTTTTAATTGTCCTTTCAGCTTTACAAAGCCAATTGTTTGCGCATTTGTAGCAAACACGATCAAACAATTGAGAATAATTAGAACAGCTAGTTTTTTGATCAATTTCATAAAATAAGATTAATGTATGTGAATTTAAGTTTAAAATCTAAACATGGTATCTTTTCCACCAACTTTACCACCAAAGTTTTGGATGTTATAAGTCAAGGTAACCAAACCATGTCTACCCAAGTTATTGGTTCTTGAATCACGGATGGAGTTATCGCTAATGTAAATATTCCTTCTCGTGTTTGTGTTCAAAATATCATTCACTGCAAACTTTAACTGTGCCCTATCATTTTTCATAAACAGCAAGGTAAGTGCGGCATTCCAAATTTTAATATTGTTGTTAAAACCTGCTACTGTTTGGGTGTTGTATTGGATTCTATAGGTGGTTTCCCAAACCATTTTTTTAGGCCAACGTACAATCAGTTCTGTTTCACTACTATGGGTAAGATAGTTGATATCCTTGTAAAACTGCGAGTCGTATTTACTATTATTAATGCCCATATTGTAGCTTTCGGCAAGTTCAAACTTGTCATTTAGGTTCAAGCGAATATTTGCTCTTGGATTGAAGCCTAAGATATAGGCATAACTACGATCTCCATTGATCTGTACTACATTTCTGGTATAGTTAGACCAAAAACCTGTTCCAACACTGATTCTGCCGCTTGGCATTTTTAAATTCTTTGGTAATGTTAAATCCACCATTGAACCTATAAATACCATTAGCATTAACTGGGGTAGAAGTCTGCACTCCTGTTGCATTGTCAATTGTTCTTGCCATGATCACACCATCGTAATCCACATTCCCATTAAGGTTCGCATTATAGTTCAGGTTATTTTTGGTATCGTATTTATATAAATTCAGGTATACCTGATGTGTTTTGGATGGTTTTAAATTTGGATTACCATTTTGGATGAACAAGGGATTGGTATTATTGGCAACAGGCTGCACATAATTGACATCTGGCTCTCTAAACGATGGAGAATAGTTGATGCTCAAGTCCTTATACCTGATGATCAAAGAAGGGGCAACAAATTTAAAGTTCTGTTCGAAATCTGGGTACTTCGAACTATTGAATTTGTTGGTTAGATCGATGGTATTGAATACAAAACCTGGTTGGATGTTAAAGTCTTTGGTTATCTTCCACCTTAATGAAGCCCTACTATTTGTTTTGATCCTGATTGTGAAACAGTTTGTGTAAAATCTGGAACGGCAATATCGTATGCCTGACTTAATGGATCTTTATAAAAAGTAGCCAGCGCATTTTCGTTGTCGATGTAATTCCCACTAGAGGCCAGGGTAAAACTTAGTTTTTTACTGATCGGTTCGTTATAGTTCAGATTTAAGTAGGTATTAAAGTTGCTCACATCATTATCACGTAATTGGTCTTTTACATCTGATGATGCCGGATTATAGAAGTTGGTCGTAGCCATATTAAAATTATCGCCAAGATTATCCTTTTTAGAGACATTGACACTCGTATTGAAACTTCTTCCAGCTTTTTTAAAGTCTTTCCATAAATTGGCTACAATCAGATAAGAGGTATTGTCTCCCCTAAACCTTGTATTGTTAACTCCATCATTCAAGAGTTGGTTGGATCCATTTCTATTCTGTGTAAGTAAGGTATTCGCATTGCGTACAATATTTAGGTTTACAGAAGGTTCGATGGTCAAGGTGGTCAAACTATCTAATTTGATTTCTGCCTTTGCACCAAAGATGTGGTTGTAATTTTTGTTGAGCTGGTTTGAGTTGGTGGCCGTTAACAACTTACCATTCTGAAGGGTCTGGTCAATATCCGTTAACTGCTGTAACGAAGTATTGCTTTGTCCAAAAAAGTACCTTCCGTTTAGTTTAATTCCTTTTTTGGTTAAGGTATTAAAGTTTGCACCAGCACCTGCTGATTTTTGTATCCCGCTAGAAGATCCACCGAAGCCCATCCCATTGAGTTCAAAACCACCATCTGAATTGACCATCATAGAATTTACACCCATCCGCTGAAAACCACCAATCCGCATCACATCATTGATGCCAAAACCAGGTCTGTTGATGTTATTTCCATAAGCCAATAAACTTACTTGGGTGGTATCTCTAAAAAAGCTCATGATCGCCCCTGTTTCATAACGTTCATTTGGACCACCTCCGGCAAAGATCTTTCCAAAAGCGCCCTGTTTAATTGCTTTTTTCAATTTCAGATTGATTACCTGCGGCGTATTGGCTGCCAATAGGTCTGGATCATTCCGTTTGGCCTCTTTATCGTCGCTTACCTGGATCTTATCAATAATGTTGGCTGGCAAATTCTTTGTGGCTATTTGCTGGTCGCCTCCAAAAAACTCTTTTCCATCTACCAGGATCTTACTTACTGTTTTTCCATTCACCTGTATAGAACCATCAGCAGCAACAGCAACACCTGGCAGCTTTTTTAATAAATCTTCTACTACAGCAGTGGGCAAGGTCTTAAAGGATTCTGCATTAAATTCAATGGTATCTTTCCTTACAATAACTGGAGGCCTTTCAGATAGCACCACAATCTCATTTAAGGTATTTGATTTAGCTGATAGGAACAAATTGCCTAGGTTAACATTTGGTGTAGCGGCATTAATGGTCACCTCTCTACGTAGAATGCCATACATCCAAGCATTGACTACCAAACGGTATTTAACTCCAATTTCCAAATTACCGATCTTAAAAACACCTTTATCATCTGATAGTTTATAAGTGCTCAATACGGTATCTGCTTCTTTAAAAACAGAGATGTGGCATAGTTTAGAGTCAATTTGTGGTCTGTACTATCCATTAAAACACCAGTAATACTTCCTTTTTGGGCAAATAACAAGTTAGAGCTTAGGATAAGTGTAAGGGCAAGGACAAATAAATTTTTCTTCATAAAAGGTTCTGTATAAGTTTAAACTAGTAACAAGACTCTAAATTTCCCATATGTTGCATCAAAACTATAAAACTAGTTTGCTAAAATGGCTTTCCATCGTTATTGTTACGAAATTTCCGTAAAACAACGATTTGACAGAATCAGTTATACGAAAGTATTCGTACATTAAAATCGTTTCATCATTTTTACAACCAGCCATGCTGATTGCATTGTAAAGATGCCAAGCTTAAATTTTTAGAAATGAAAAATGTGACGAAACGAGCCAGAAATGGGATGAAATAGGCCCGTTTTAATTTACAACAAAATCTTGCTGCTGATTTCTTTGTCGATGGTGATGTAGCCTGGATATTTGACCAAACTTCCACCAACCATGATAGATGGTTTAATTTTAATGGTCACCAATCCTTTGGCTTCTGTTCCATTTGATGCACTTGTTAAAAATTGGGTAACATCATCTAAAATCTTACCGTTTGACAGAAATTTATAGATATTGGTGTTAAGCAGCAAAGGCACCACACTGGTTTGACCTGCCTCGATAGATACCCTTTGGTCTACCGTACCATTTACAATTTCTTGTTTATTGATCAAAATGATATATTCGAAATTATTGATGGCCGCTAATGAATTAGATGGATTTTTGATCTCTAGGTTTAGATCTGCTCTTAACGGAATGTCCTGTCTCAAGAATGCCAAAGCTAATGCTGGTGCATTGATCAGGTTAAATGATTTCCCTGCAATCAGTTTTTTAACGTCTGTACCTGCCAAAGTAATGTTGTTGGCATCGATCAATCTATATTCGCACTTCTCTAAAGCTTTGATCTGTTGCGCCTGTTTATTGATACTACAAGATGATAAAACGGCGGTAAATAGGAAGATAAAAAAGACTTTGTTCATTACTTGTTAACGTTGGTATAGCCGCAAAGGTATAAATCATCTGATCATTAAAATTTTTTCCTGTTTATATTATCTCGTTTTAAAGTCAAATTATTACGTAACAATATGACCTTCATCCTATGTTATGCTAAAATTTTAGTTAATTTACATCATAAAATACTGTATGAACTCTCGTATCTATTTTCTTGTTTTTTTATTGTTCCCTTGTTTTTTAAAGGCTCAGCAACAACAGCTCAATGCTGCAGAAATTGCCTTGGGCATTGCCAAACTAGGCATTAAGGGAAGCGTATTGTATATTGCTGCACATCCTGATGACGAGAACACCCGTCTATTGGCCTATCTGGCCAAAGAAGCAAAAGTAAGAGCTGGCTATTTATCCTTAACCAGAGGCGATGGCGGACAAAATCTGATCGGCAATGAGCAGGCTGAACTGTTGGGATTGATCAGGACTCAAGAACTATTGGCCGCACGCAACATTGATGGGGCCGAGCAGTTTTTTACTCGGGCAAATGATTTTGGTTTTTCTAAAACTCCTGAAGAAAGTTTTAAGTCTGGGGTAAAGAACAGATTCTAGCTGATGTAGTGTGGGTGATCCGTAAATTTAGACCAGATGTAATCATTACCCGTTTTCCGGAAGATGCTCGAGCTGGCCATGGACACCATTCTGGTTCGGCAATTTTAGCGAGAGAGGCTTTTAGCGCTGCTGCAGATCCCAAACGTTTTCCTGAACAACTCAAATATGTACAAGTTTGGCAGGCCAAAAGAATACTATGGAATACCTTTAACTTTGGCGGCACCAATACCACTTCGGCAGATCAACTTAAAATAGATGTAGGTCTTTTCAACCCTTTATTGGGCAAAAGTTATGGCGAAATTGCTGCAATTAGCCGTACCAACCACAAAAGCCAAGGCTTTGGTTCAGCTTTACAACGCGGTGAAGCTTTTGAATATTTTAGTCACGTGGGTGGAGAACCTGCAAAAACAGGGCTGTTAGATGGTGTAAACACGATGATTGGCAACAAGGAAGTTGAAGCACTTTTAACAAAGATCCAATCCAATTACCGCAACAATGCACCTTGGTTATCCCTACCAGATCTATTAAAACTTAAAAAGATCAGTCAACCCATTGCGTTTAACCACCAATTGTTAGATGAGCTCATTTTAGCTTGTGCCGGAATTTGGGTTGAAGCCAATGCGCCAGAAAACAGTTATGCCGCTGGCGATTCGATTCCAATCAAGATACAGGCCATAGTAAGGGCAACAGCTCCATTGTCTGTTACACTGGGGACAACAATCAACAAAAGCACCAAATTAGAACCAAATAAATTAGCAGTTATTGACTATAAGGTTGCTTCTTCATCGGCAGACATTACGCAACCTTATTGGCTCGCAAAAGCCCATCCAATTGGGCAATTTGTGATCGATTCGCAACAAGATGTAGGCTTTCCAGAAAATCCGAAATCTTTAAGCATCAAACTGCAATTGACCATTAATGGCGAAAAAATCGAATTGGAGCAACCTATTGTCTATAAATCAACAGATCCTATCCGTGGCGAGAAATACCAACCTTTGGTTTTGGCACCAACAGTTACAGCAACCTTAAGCGAAAAAGCATTTATGTTTAATGGCAACAATGCCAAAACCATTACGGTGCAGCTTAAAAGTTTCAGAAACAATAGCATGGGTTTCGTTACGCCTAAATTACCAAAGGGATGGAAAAGTAATCCCGAAAAGGTAGATTTCAATCTCCTCCGCAAAGGCGACGAACAGACCATCAGTTTTACCATTACCCCTGGTAGTGAAACCAATAGTGGAAATCTTGACCTACAGGTAAACATTAATGGAAACATTGATAACAGGGGCCTAAGGACAATCAGTTACGAGCATATTCCCAATATCACTCTTTTTCCGCAGGCCACTGCCAGAGTAGAAAAAATTGATCTGAAGATTGTGGGTAAACGCATTGCCTATATCGATGGAGCCGGCGATCTGGTTGGCGATGCATTAAAACAGATTGGATATGAAGTTACCCATTTTACGCCAGCACAGGTCTTAGCCAATGACCTTTCTGTTTATGATGCAATTGTAACGGGCGTTCGTTTATATAACATCAATGACGAGGTTAAAACCATTCAGCCAAAGTTGTTGACTTATGTGCAGAACGGTGGAACACTCTTGATCCAGTATAATGTAAACAATGGCCTTAAAATGCTGAATATTGGACCCTATCCTTTTAAACTGGCCAACAAGAGGGTAACAGAAGAAGATGCCAAAGTGAATTTTCTAGCCCCAACAAATCCAGCATTGAACTATCCAAATACCATCACCACCAAAGATTTTGATGGCTGGGTACAAGAGCGTGGAATCTATTTTGCCACAGATATTGACCCTAAGTACACCACTATATTGAGCATGAATGATACTGGCGAAGCCGCTAGCGATGGTTCATTATTGATTGCTGATTATGGAAAAGGGAAGTTTGTGTACACCTCTTTGGTTTTCTTTAGAGAACTGCCGGCAGGTGTACCAGGTGCCTACCGTCTATTTGCCAATTTGTTAGCCCCAAAGCAACCTTAATATGGAAGAGCAGCAACCAGAGAAAGACTTACCTCCCTTTGTAAAAAGCTGGAAACAGTTTTATGGCCTGCTCATCGCTTGGCTCGTTTTCCTCATTGTTTTGTTTTACGCTTTTACCAAATACTTCGAATGAGCACGATTGATTGGGCAGTTTTAATTGCAACGCTACTGTTAATTGTAGGTTATGGCGTTTATAAAAGTCGTGGGGCACAAAGCATGCAGGCCTATCTATTGGGCAACCAGAGTTTACCTTGGTATACGGTCTGTCTTTCGGTAATGGCTACACAAGCGAGTGCAATTACCTTTCTTTCAGCTCCTGGCTTGGCCTATTCGTCGGGGATGAGTTTTGTACAGTTCTATTTTGGGTTGCCACTGGCGATGATCGTACTCTGCATTACTTTTGTGCCCATCTTCCATCGCCTGAAGGTCTACACAGCCTACGAATATCTGGAACAACGCTTTGACCTTAAAACTAGGGCCTTAACTGCATTTTTATTCTTGATCCAGAGAGGATTGTCAACTGGGATGACCATTTACGCTCCATCCATTATCCTTTCTACAATCTTAAATATAGATACCACCTACACCACCTTATTTATTGGTGGCTTAGTGATCTTTTATACAGTTTATGGAGGCACCAAAGCCGTTTCCTACACACAGCTCCTACAAATGAGCATCATTTTCTGTGGGCTCTTTGCAGCAGGATCATGGTGGTGCATCTTTTACCAGGAAATATCGGTTTTACCAAGGCCATTTCCATTGCAGGTAAAATGGGCAGGACAAATGCCATTGATTTTAGTTTCGACTGGAACAACCAATATACCGTTTGGAGTGGATTGATTGGTGGTTTTTTCTTGCAGCTTTCTTACTTCGGAACAGACCAAAGCCAAGTTGGGCGCTACTTGACGGGAGCATCGGTTAGTCAAAGTCGTTTGGGGCTATTGATGAATGGCTTGGTTAAAATCCCAATGCAATTTCTCATTTTATTGATTGGCGTATTGGTGTTTACCTTTTATCAATACAATAAAGCACCGTTATTTTTTAACAGCTACGAGCTGAACAAATTAGCGCAAAGCCCTTATCAGCCAGAGCTAAAAAAAATCCAGGCCGCCTACGACCAATCTTTTGAAAGCAAACAACAAGAAGTAAACAAGTTAGATAAGGCCTTGGATGCCAATGACCAAAAGGCGATAGACCAGCAGCGCATTGCCGTAAAAAAAGCCGATGAGCAGACCAAAAGCATCAGAAAAGATTTAACAGACCTGATGTTGAAGAATGATAAAAAAGCAGCTACAAACGACAACAATTATATCTTTTTAAGTTTTGTAACCCAATACCTGCCAAAAGGCCTAATTGGACTGTTGATTGCCATTATCTTCTTGGCTTCCATGGGTTCAACTGCTAGCGCCTTAAACTCTTTGGCCTCTACCAGTGTTATCGACATCTATAAGCGACTGGTCAATAAAGAGGCCACAGATCAACAATATGTAAAGGCCTCGCGATGGGCTACGATCATTTGGGGCGTAGTGTGCATATTGATGGCTTTATATACCAGTAAGATCGGTAACCTAATCGAGGCGGTCAATATTTTAGGTTCCTTTATCTATGGAACTATTCTAGGTGTCTTCATCGTGGCCTTCTACCTCAAAAAGATAGATGGCAAAGCGGTTTTCTATGCAGCCATCCTAACCGAGATTATCGTTTGCATCTGTGGTTACCTAGAAGTAGTTGCTTATTTATGGCTAAACGTAATCGGCTGTTTATTGGTGGTTATTTTTGCTTTGGTAATCCAACAGTTCAGGCACAAAAAAACCGCTGAAGAAATTCCAGCGGTTGATTGATCTTGTAAATTGAACTATTTTTTAGCTTCGGCCAAAAGTTGAGAATTTAGACGGATGTATTCATCATTTTTAGCTTCTGTAGCTAAAGCGATTCCCTCTTTTGCAGTTACCTGAGCAGCTTCTTTATCTCCCAATTTCAACAATACACGTCCTTTCCATAGTTTTACCCATGGTGCTTTTGGATCTGCTTTTTCAGCTTCGTTCATCCAGTTCAATGCTGTTTTTAAGCTTTTACCATTTTCGAAATAGTATTGTGCAGCTTGGAAGTATGGTTTCTTCTCACCTTTCATCGCCTCATCGATATTGGCCATTACTTTTTCATCAATAGAAGTGGTAAGGTTGATCGAGATGGCTGTGTTTTCCCACATCAACTGCAATTGAGCCGAAGTTGGCAATACATTGGCAAATTGGATGGTAAAGGTTTCAACCTTGTCTTTCAATACAGTTGGTTTTACCTTAAAACGTAAAACGTCGTCAGATTCTTTGTAGGTATAAGCTCCCCATTGTTGAGCGGTTTTACTTAAGATCACTGTCCATTCTGTTGGATTTGGAATGGTAAACAGGCCATATTCTCCAGCTGGAACAATCTTACCATTTAAGTTTACCGACTCTGTAAATTTGATCACCGTTGCCGAATTGGCACCCGTACGCCAAACCTTATCAAATGGCTCCAAATCACCAAATACCTTACGACCTTTAGTGTTGGGACGCGAATACGTGATGGTAATTTTTCCCAATCCAAAATCCTGGATCAATGTTTGTCCACTACTTGCTTGTGGCATCTTAAGACCTTGGGCGTTTACCTCTAATTGCATACCCCATACAACTAAAAGCAACAAAATAGTTTTGATTGTTAATTTCATTTTTTCTGTTTTAAGTTTTCGGACTAAAATTACGTATATCCTTACATATTTAGTAGCGTTAAAATACAGGCCTGTGTCAAGAAAAAAGCTATGTTTAAACTTATAGTGCAATTGCCTTAACTTGCTTAAAATTTGCAAGCATTAAGATGGATACGACAAAAGAAACGATCAGTATTTTAGGTTGTGGCTGGTATGGATTGGCACTGGCTAAAAAGCTGGTTGGCCATGGCTATCGGGTTAAAGGATCTACAACAAGTGAAGATAAGTTAGCCCGTTTGCAAGAGACAGGTATTGAAGCCTATTTGGTCAATTTTGAGGAGGGTGAGGGTTCTTTTGATGAGTCTTTTTTTCAATGCGATTTTTTGGTCATCAGCATTCCACCCAAACGAAGTTCACCAAACTTAAAAGATTTTCCTACTAAAATTAAACAGATCATTGCTGCTGCAGCAACACAAGGTGTTCAACACATCATTTTGATCAGTTCAACGGGGGTTTACCAAGATGGGAATTTTAAGGTAGACGAAAATACCATTCCAGAGTCCTGATACCGATTCGGGCAAGGCGATGTTTGCCGCTGAACAGTTGGCCAATGAAAAAAAATCATCGACGCTTACCATTATCCGCTTTGCAGGATTGATTGGTCCGGGTAGAAACCTAGCCAAACATTTTGCAGGTAGAACTGCTATCCCAAATGGACTGGCACCAGTTAACCTGATCCACCTTGACGATTGTCTGGGTATCACCTTAGCGATCATTACGCAAAAAGCTTTTGGACATATTTATCATGGCGTTGTGCCAGACCATCCAACAAGAGCAATATTTTATACCGCAGCCTGTAGCACAGCCAATATGGCTGAACCGCAATTTGTGGATGAGCTTTTACCATGGAAACAGGTAGACAGCATCAACGTGCCTACTATTTTAGGTTACGAATTTAAAAACAATAACTGGAAAAATTGGCTAGAAAATGGCGATTAGGCCGTTGCCAATTTACTTACATTACGGTAAGGAAATGCATTGAAAATGTGTCTTCTTGCAAATCTACCTGGCGAGTCGGCGTTTACCAATTTAATGTACATTGCTCTAGGCACATCAAAATACTCATAACCACTACCATCAAAAAAGTCGATACGAAGAATCTGGTCTTTGTATTGAAAATCCTGAATGTTAGATAAAGTTGTCGTTTGGATGTATTCATCTTTAGCGTGTGCTAAAGTTTCTGGTGCAATGCTCACCAAAAAAGTATAAGCTTCGATAATTTCTTTACTTTTTTCTTCTGCCGCCAATTGGCTTTCAGCGCTTTCAGTAAACTTATCAGGGTGCCAATCTTTCATCAAGCCTCTATAGATGCTCTTGATCCTCTTTTAACTCTGTGGCTTTGGTAACGCCTAAAATTTTTCTGTAATCTCCAACCTTTTTCATAAAATCTTTTGATATGTATTTGTTTATGAAATGATTGCAAAATTTTAAAGCACAGCCTTCAGGGAAACAATTTTGGTGCAAAGGTACGCTTTTTAAACCAAAATTCTAAACGTACCATAACTATCTTTTCATGGCCCTTACTTACCCGCCTTAATCCATGCGGCAATATCGTTGATCAGTGTTTCAGATACGTTTACCGGAACCTGATATTGCGAGCCATTGCTTTTCTCCGTCTGTGGGCTTAACAAGTGGTTCAATTCTGGATATAGCTTAAAGGTAACATTTGCTTTTTTGGCCAGACCAGCACTCCATAAATTGTAATCTGTTTCAGAAACTTGGATGTCATTCCCTCCCTGTAAAACGAAAATACGTGGCTTGGTTAATTTCTTTGCGGTTGCAACTTGGTCATACACATTTAGGTCTACCCAATAAGCAGCAGGCAAACCGATAATTACCGAATCTGCTTTGATATCGTTCAACTTAGAAAGTTTACTTCTCTCAATTTCGGTGATCACGGTCTGGAATTGTTTTTTACTGGCCTCTGTAGTATCCTTTGCCAATTCGAACATGTATTTATTCTGCTCAACAATAATATCAGTTAATTTTCTTGCCGGAGCTGCCGCTAAAATAATCCCTGCAATGTCTGGTGTAAGGGTAGCAATACGAGGCGCCAGCATACCACCTAAGCTATGTCCAAATACATATACATTCTTCGGATTGGCCCCTGCAACAGTCTTGGCCAAAGCTACTGCAGCAACTGCATCGTCTGTTACTTCTTCCTTAACCGTAAATGTCTTTGTAAACTCATGGGCATATACTAAGGTTCTTTTTACATAACGGATCGAACCTATTCCTTTTGAAGCTAAACCTGCTGCCAAATCTTTAAAAGGTTTATTTGGACCAACGCTGGCATCCATATCATTTGGACCAGAACCATGTACCAAAACCACCATTGGGAAGTTTTTTACATTTTTAGGGGTGGTGATTACCGCTGCCAATTGATGACCAGGGGTTTGAAGGTATACCGATTTTTCTTCGTACAAATTGGTATCGGCATACAATGGTTTGGTATATACCGATGCTTTAGGCGGCATAAACAAACCGATTATTTTTTCGGCCTTGTTAAACAAAACCACGAAGTTTTGGTTGTCCTTTTCAAATTCACCCTCTACGGTAACAGCATAAAATTCTCCTTGAAGCTTGCTCTGAACCGCATCTAATGTTACTGGTTTACCCAGCTTGGCTGTAATATTATCCCACAGTTCTTTGAGCTGTTCGGGCGAAATTTTTGCTTGCTCTGTCTCATCAAAAGATTTATGGGCATCGGTAAATTTTTCTTCAGCCATAAAAATGAAAAACTGGTTTGTTTTGCTGAATAGGCTTAAAACATTCTGAGAAAAGGTAACTGTACTTACAAACAGTAGGGCAATCAATAAAAAGGTTTTCTTCATAACATTGGTCATCACACACAGGGTGAGATTCAAAGTTAATAATATTTCAACCGCTTTAATGTTAAAAACTGTGAAATAAAAATGCCGCCCAAATCGAATTTGACCGGCATCTTATTTTAAAAAAATCTTGTTATAGCAATTCAGCTTCAATGGTAATGGTCGTATTCAATAATTTGGAGATTGGGCAATTCGCTTTTGCATCGGCCACCAATTCATCAAATTTCTCTTTAGACAAGCCTTCTGCTTTTACCTTCACCTCTAAATGGATATCTACAATCTCTCCTTTTTCAGGATTAAGATTTACAATGGCCTTGGTAGTCAATTCTTCGGGAGTTATATTTTCTGCAGAAATGTTGAAACTCAATTTCATGGCAAAACAACCAGCATGTGCCGCAGCAACCAGTTCTTCAGGGTTTGTACCAACACCTTCCTCAAAACGACTTTTGAAAGAATATTGGGTTTGATTTAATGTGCCACTTTGTGTGGTCAAGGTTCCTTTTCCATCTTTTCCAGTGCCATTCCAAACGGCTGTTGCATTTCTTTTCATATCAATTGTTTTTTATTTAACTAAAGTGTTTTGCTGTTACAATTGTTTGCTTGTAACTATTATCTGACAATAAATTTACAGCATATTTCTTACAAATAGATTATGCTTAAAATATCATTACATTAAATATATTTGTAAAAATTAAATGTTCTAACACCTTGGCAAAAAACAAAAAAAAATATAAAAACATCTTGGTTATCGAAGATAATCATGCCATTTTAGATGTTATAACTTTGATACTGCAAAGCGAAGCTTACAAAGTTGCCGGTTTAAACAAAAGCGCCGATATGATGCAACATATTGACGCCTTCCAACCAGATTTGATCATCTTGGATATTATGCTTCCTGATGGAGATGGAAGGGAGCTATTAAGCCAAATCCGAACCAACCAGCAGACTGCTAATATTCCTGTATTGATGATTTCTGCTAAATACACTGCGCAAAACATACAACATGGCGACCACAAACCCAATGGATTTTTAGCGAAACCTTTTGACATTGACGACCTTTTGGATAAGATAGAAGGCATTTTGGCCGGAAAAACTTATTGATATTTATCGGGTATATTTTTCCTACATTTAAATAAACAAAAATAGGATGAACGCCAACGAAGAACTTATACACCATTTCTACACTTGTTTTCAGCAAAAGGATTATAAAGGGATGCAGGCCTGTTATGCCGACCATGCTACTTTTAGCGATGCTGTATTCAAAAATCTTAATGCGAGCCAAGTTAGGGCGATGTGGGAAATGCTGATCCAAAAAGGCAAGGATATGCGTGTTGAGTTTGGCAATGTCTCTGCCAATGACCATACGGCAACTGCACATTGGGATGCCTATTATACCTTTTCTTCAACAGGCAACAAAGTGATCAACCGCATTGACGCCAGTTTTGAAATAGAAAATGGCAAAATTGTTAAACATACAGACCATTTTAGTTTTTACACTTGGGCCAAACAGGCCTTGGGTATCAATGGTATTTTATTGGGTTGGACCAATTTTCTACGAAAAAAAGTGAGCGCCCAGGCCATGAAAAACCTAGATAGCTTTATGGGCAAGAAATAACTATTTGCTTAAATAAGTGACAATGGCATTGACATCCAGCTTTTGCTGATCACCACTTTCCATGTTTTTGAGCGTCAATAGTCCACTTTGCATCTCATCCCCTCCAATTAAGATCACATAAGGAATATGTTTTGCATCTGCATAGCTCATCTGTTTTTTAAGTTTCGCTGCTGACGGATACAATTCTGCCGAGATATTGGCTGTCCTTAATTGTTGCAAGATCGGCAAGGCATATAATTCTGCTTCCTCATCAAAATTACTGATCAATACGGTTGTGCCCTGTGCGGCCGACGTTGGAAAAAGATTCAATTCTTCCAGCACATCATAAATTCGATCTGCGCCAAACGAAATTCCAACACCAGTAAGGTCTTTTAAGCCAAACATTCCTGTCAGGTCGTCATAACGGCCACCACCACCAATACTGCCCATGGCCACCTCGTTGGTTTTTACCTCAAAGATACAGCCTGTGTAATAATTTAAACCACGTGCCAAGGTAATGTCTAATTCAACTACTGTTGAGAGATTAGAAATTGGAGACTGGAGATTAGAGATATATTTGAAGACTGTTTCAATTTCTTCAATTCCTTTTAAGCCTATTGCCGAATTAGTTAAAACAGATTTTAAACTTGTTAATTTTTCAAGGTTCGAACCTTGCAGCAATATCACAGGTTTCAATTGATCAATATCGGCAGTTGTAAAACCACGTTCTAATAGTTCTTTTGTTACCCCTTCAAAACCAATCTTATCCAGTTTATCAATCGCCACCGTCATGTCTACGATCAGCTCTGGCTTACCAATAATTTCGGCTATGCCTGATAGTATCTTACGGTTATTGATCTTGATGTTAAAATCCTTCAGGCCTAGATTACTCAAGGCTTCGTGGTAGATCAGCACAAACTCTGCCTCGTTTAATAGTGAGGGAGAACCAACCACATCTGCATCACATTGATAGAACTCTCTGTAGCGTCCTTTTTGAGGGCGGTCTGCACGCCAAACAGGCTGTACCTGAAAACGCTTGAATGGGAATGAAATTTCGCTCTGGTGCATTACCACATAACGGGCAAAAGGCACGGTAAGATCATAACGTAATGCTTTTTCAGAAACAAGTGGTAATAGGTTTCTTGAATTGTATTCAAAATCCTGATCTTTTTGCTTTTTGTTGTCTGCTTCCTTTAAAAAATCTCCACTATTTAAAATCTTGAAGATGAGTTTGTCACCTTCATCACCATATTTACCAGTTAAGGTAGACAAGTTCTCCATACTTGGTGTTTGTATTTCGGCATAACCATATTTCTTGAAAACCGTTTTAATGGTATCAAAAATATAATTGCGTTTCACCATTTCTTGCGGCGAAAAATCTCTTGTTCCTTTGGGTAAACTTGGCTTGGTAATAGACATGGCGCAAAAATACTAAAAAAGATGGCAGTTTTCAGTTCTCTGTTTGCAGCTTTCGATTAGCAATTGATCAGATTTTTTTACTACTCGGCATCGTAGATGATGACCTTTTCGAAAAAGACCCTAAACTCATCCAAAAAAGCTTGATGGATCGGATGGCTCTGATAAACGTCATGACCGGCCAAATCTTCAAAAAACAAAACCAGGCTAAAGGTATAGGTCGTATCAACTACCGCACGTTCTATCGGAGCTGGAGTACCAATGTGAAAATATTGTACAACTTCAATGTGCTCTAAAGAATCCAATCCTTTACGGAAATTGGCTTTTTGTGTTTCAGTAGTGTCGGCCTTTAGCCAGAATAATACGTGGTGGGCTATCATTAGCTTTTGATTTTAATTGCTCAAAAATAGGTTTTTTGGCTTTCGTTTGGTAACAGAAACAAGTAAAAAAGACAAATATAAGATGAAAGCATTGCCCCTCTTCCACCTTACATTTTCTATTTTATTTCTGGCTAGCCGCCCAAGTATCCATTTTTGCTTCAAAAACGCTTAAAGGCAATGAACCATCTTTCAATACCTCGGTATGGAAAGCAGAGAGTTTGAACTTGGTGCCCAATTCTTTTTCATACTTGGTTCTCAACTCCCTTATCTTCATTGCTCCGGTTTTGTACCCCAATGCCTGGGCTGGAATACCCATGTAACGTTCAATTTCAGCAGTTGCTCCTTCTTCGCTGATGGCCTCATTGTCCATCATGTATTTGATGGCTTCTTCTCTGCTCATGTTCTTGGTATGGATGGCCACATCAACCACCAAACGGATGGCACGGTGCATTTCATCGCCAAGCGCCCCCATGTGTTGATAGGGGTCTTGGTATAGGCCTAATTCTTTACCTAATGATTCGCAATACAGCGCCCAGCCTTCTACATAGGCATTATGGAAACCAAACCTGCGGAATTTCGGCAAGGAGGTATTTTCTTGCGTTAAGGAAATCTGATAATGGTGCCCAGGGATGGCTTCGTGTAAAAATAGGGATTCCATTCCAGAAGTGATGTTAAACTTAGTTGCATCTAAAATGGGTACATAAAATATGCCTGGTCTTTTACCATCTGCAGAGCCTTGGTTATATTCTGCACTTGCCGATGCCGCCCTGAAAGCTTCTGTCTGTCTGATTTCGAAAGGCGTTTTAGGTTCGTGGTCGAACATCTTTTTCAAGTTAGGCTTCATCCGTTGGTGGATGTCTTCAAACGCAGCCAATACTTCTTTTGGCGTTTTGTAAGGCATAAACTTGGGGTCGGTCTTCATGTATTCGAAAAATGCCTTAAGATCACCTTTAAAACCGACCAGATTTTTGATGCTATCCATTTGCGCTTTGATCCTCGCCACCTCTTTCAAGCCTGTTTGATAAATCTCTTCTGGTGTTTTCTTGGTGGTGGTTTGTTGTCTAACCAAATAAGCATACCATTCTGCTCCAACAGGCATGGCCGACATGCCAGAACTTGTCCTTGCTTTAGGGAGGTATTCATTTTGCAGGAAATCCCCTAGTTTTTTATAGGTTGGTACAATTACGGTTCGGATGCTTTTTTTGTATGCCTCAGTTAATCTTTTTTGATCTGCAGGAGAAAAATCTTTAGGCATCAATTTAATCGGGTCGTAGAACAAACTCTGCTCTGGATTGGCCACTACCATGCTCTGCATCTGCGGAATCATTTTAACCACTAACGCTTTGGGCAGCACAATACCGCTTTGCATCCCTTTTTTAAAGTTACCAATGGCCGTATCTGCCCAAACCGCAAATGCATTTACACGTTTCAGCCAATCTTCATAATTCTTTACGGTTTTAAAAGGTTGTGCTCCTGTTCCAGACCCTAATTGACCGATGGTTAAAGGCAAAGCAAACATCTGGTTAAATGGCAAGTATTCTGAATGGTATTTAAGCCCTTCGATGTTCATGTCTAGCTGATCCTTTAAAAAATCGTACGAAAGCTTGTCGTTCGCATTTAAACGCTCTCTATCGTATTTAGTCAAACTATCAAGGAAGCGTTGATTAAACGCTCCATATTCTTTTATATAAGCTACAGAACCATCATTGGCCAAAAGGTCATTGTATCTTTCGTCACCAATAAATGTGGCATTGATCGGGTTGAGTTTTAAACCCTCCTCATAATATTGTTCACATAAAGCCGCAAAATTCTTGTTGGTTTCGGTTGAAGGTTTACTTGGCTGTTTACAAGCACATATTGTGATAGCTATCAATAAGGCAAAAGCTAATTTTTTCATCGGTTCTGTTGTATAAATTTATAAAGTTGATTTTTTTAGCGGCAGACGTTTGCGATAGCTCAATTGTCTCCAGGATCCATTCTATTGGACCATAGTTATATCTAGAGAGCCACCACTTGCTAAAATAGACTTGTATAGTGTAAACCACAATGGCCAATAACAGATAAAACCAAACAGGCTTTGTATTCCAAACACCGAAGCCAAAGCCTGAAAACACCAGTAAACCAATCAGATTTTGGGTCATGTAATTGGTCAAGGTCATTTTACCCATAATGGCCAAGTTAGCGAAGAACGCTTTTAACTTTCCTGCAATGTATAACCAACAGATAGCACTACCGATAAATATCATTGTACTTAAAATTACCCAATAACGCATGTTATAATAGTTTTGTATGGGTAATTTAAGTTTTTGGCTGGTCGGGAAAAATGCGGTGAGCAAAAGTGTAACCACTAATGAGATCCAGAATGTGCGCTTAATTTCTTTTCTTTTACTAGTTAGGTCATTGAAGAAGTTGATCTTATATAAAGAGAAACCCCATAAAAAGCAGCAGAACATCACTACATGGACGGTATATAGATAGGGCTTACTGATCATTTGTCCGACATACGTTGCTTTCAAGCCAAACGACAGTACATCCAATAAGTTATTGCTCCTGTACAATGGAAATAATTTAGACATGTGGTTCCATCCCGAATCATTTAAGGAATTGATATAGGCCGAAACTGCTGGAATAGCCAATAATAAGATGATACTTGTGATGAAGGTTGTTTTAGCCGAACTTTTATAAAAGAGCAATAACAATAAGCCCAAGATGGCATAATCTTTCAGGATATCTCCAAAAAAGAAGGCACTATTGATCAAGGCCAACATCAAGAGCCAAAACATCCTTCCCGCAAAAAATCCGTATGGGTTATGTCCCTTTCCTTTAACATTGTTCATTAATACCGCAAAGCCATAGCCAAAAAGCAAGCTCAACATGGTCCATGATTTGGCGGAGAAGAAGATGCTGGTAAAAAACATCAAGATGTTCGTCAACATATCGGGCTTGAAAGCATTCCAATCCCTACCGAAGGTAAAGAAGTCGAAATAGTTCATCAACACCACACCCAAAAGGGCCCAGCCCCTCAATATATCTACAATTACAGTCCGCTGGTTGAGTTGAATTGGTTGGCTTAGGGCATTATCCATTTCATTAAATTTATGAGGTTAATTAAAGTTAGTGTTTTTATAGATGCAAATTTAATAGCCCCTAAATTTAGTAATGAAAACAATAGATTATTAACGATTCAAAATCTTAAACATCTGCTATTCAGCAATTTTAAAATTAATTCCCCTAAAATTAAAGATTTCTATTATCTTCAAAAAATTTATCAACTAAATCTTTAATTGATTCGCTATCTATGACATTAACTTCTACTCAAAAAACAATGAAATCTCTTAGAACGGCAGGGCTCTTCCTTCTGCTTTTTTATGCTTGTCCCTCTTTCGGACAATTGGTTCCAATTTCTTTAGAACAACGTATTGAAAATGCCACAACCATTCTGGAAGGAAAGGTAATTGGTCAAACCTCTTATTGGGACGAAAACAAGACCCATATCTACACTGCTAATATTGTTGAGGTATATAAGGTATTTAAAGGTCAATTAACTGCAAAGCAAGTGGAGATCATCACACCAGGAGGAATTGTTGGCGATAGAATGGAACGCATTACATATTCACTTGAATTAAAAATTGGAGATGCTGGAGTTTTTACTGCTATACCAAATACCACAAGAATAACAACCACAACCAAGCTTACACAGTTAAAAGTATATACTGGAATACAAGGCTTTATACAGTATGATTTAAAAAATGGTTCGGCTAACGATATGTTTAGCAATTATAAAAACATTAATAAAGAAGTTTACACCAAAATCGTTGCCCAAACAAAATCTGATATAAAAACTGTACAAAAAGCACCTTTCAAAATTGAGATACAATGATTAAAAAAATACTAAATTTCCGTTTCTCTCTTTGCTTTTTGTTTTTTGTTTTCATTCTTTCTTCGACAACATTTAGTCAGATAATCGATTTCAATCCCAAAACTATTACCGCAGGAACCGGAAGCGTACTCACCTTTACTGGTATAGGCTTTGGCTCTAGTAGGGGGCCAAATGCTTACGTTGCATTTTCCAGACAAGACCCAACAAACCTTACCGTGATAAAGGTTTTAGAGAGCGATTATATCTTGTGGACGGATACTAAGATACAGGTAAAGGTTCCTGCTGGAGCCGGAACTGGAGGGCCCATAATTATAATAGATCGACACGCGGCATTTACTTAGGACAATTAATCATAAGTAATACTATAAACAATGGCCCTGCTTACATCAGTTCTTTTAGTCCAACCAGCATTTCTGCCGGCACTCAGAGCCTAATCACTATAAATGGTTCTGGATTTGGCTCAACACCTGGCTCTGTTTTTTTTAAATGGTCGGGAGCGGATGGAGATGCTGCTATCGGGACCAATAGCTCTGAAATTATTTCTTGGAGCAATACACAAATAGTTGCCAAAGTATCTGAAAGTGCTGGATCTGGTATAATTTCAGTGATATTAAATGGCGATCATAATAATCCTATTAAGTCCAACACTCCATTAACTGTAAAATATGCTGTATTTACCTCGTATAACGCATTGCCTTTAATACTCTCAAATAACAATGGTAATGGTGGTTACACTTTCAGAATGGAAACTAATTTTGCAAGCAATACAGCAGCTAGCACATCCTTTAAAAAAGCAATGGATACATGGGTATGTGCAACCAATATAAATTGGGGAATTGGCTCAACAGCCACAGTAAGTGAAGCTGCTTCTACAAATGTAAACATGGTCAAGTTTGGAGGGGCAAGTGAAATTATAGTTGGAACTTTAGCTTACACTTCAATGGGTTTCAGACGATGTCCCAATGGAGAATGGGAGCTTGGAGATGTGGACATAACGTTTAACAATCAAGATTACAATTGGAACTATACAAGTAGCGCCCCTTCAAGTAATCAATATGACTTCGAAACAGTCGCTTTACATCAATTGGGACATGCCCATGGCCTTGTACATGTAAATAATGTAGGAGATCCAATGTATTATAATACCAAAATCGGCACTACAAACAGGTCATTAAATGCTGCTGTTATTGAAGGGGGAAACTATATGTTAATTAATAGCGCTGCAATGGGTGCTCTTTCTTGCAATGGTGCCATCATACCATTTCCTGCTGGAAGCTGTGGCTTATCATCTCCAACAATTACCTCTTTTACCCCAACAGCAGGCGCAACGGGAACTGTAGTAACCATTACAGGCACTAATTTCTCGTCTGTTACGGATGTACGTTTTGGCAATGTAATTGCGACATCATTCAATGTGGTTTCTCCAACTGAAATAACCGCTATAATTGCAAATGGAGCAACAGGAGATGTGAGTATAACTACACCAGGAGGAGTTGCAACAAAATCCGGCTTTACTTATATCACAAAGTCTTCACAAACTTTAACATTTAATCCTTTCCCCAATAAAACATATGGAGATATTGATTTTGATCCAAATGTTACAGCAAGTTCTGGACTTCCAATTACTTATACAAGCAGTAATCCTTTAGTCGCAACAATTGTGAACAACAAAGTGCATATCATAAGTGCCGGAACGACAATTATTACCGCAACACAAACTGGTAACGCTACCTATAGTCCAGCGATTGTAAACCTTAATTTACTTGTTAACAAGGCTAACCAGAGCATTTCCCTTTCAACTATACCAACAAAACTGGTGACAGATTAGGACTTTGATCTAGATGGTATTGCAACTTCTGGGCTAATGGTAAATTATACAAGCTCTAATCCTGCTGTTGCCACCATCATCAACTCGAAAGTACACATTGTTGGAGCTGGATCCACAACAATTACGGCTATTCAAAATGGAGATGCAAATTATAGCCCAGCAACACCTATCTCGATTGATCTAACTGTTAGTAAATTCGCTCAGACCATTGTTTTCCCTAATCTTAGCGCAAAGGAACTCAACAGTCCAGACTTTGACCCAGGAGCAAGTGCAAGTTCAAGGCTGATGGTAACCTATACAAGCTCAGACCCCAATGTTGCTACAATTGTTGCTAATAAAATACATATTGTTGGGGCTGGATCTACAATCATTACAGCTTCACAGACCGGCAATACAGAGTTTGCTGCGGCAACTGCTGTTGCTGTTACTTTGGTTGTAAATAAGTCTAATCAAACCATTACTTTCTTGCCTATTACAGTTAAAAACTATAATGACCCTGATTTTGAGCTGAATGCTACAGCAAGTTCTGGGCTACCTGTTGCCTATAGAAGTTCTAATACAGCAGTGGCTACCATTACAGGAAACAAGGTGCATATCATTGCATCAGGCGCTACGGTTATTACTGCCATGCAAGTTGGTAATAATAATTTTAACGCAGCTGTTGAAGTACCTCAGAATCTAGATGTTGTTTATACATTACCTGTAAGCAATTTTACGATCAAATCAACTGATGTAACCTGCAAAGGAAGTGGCAATGGTGCAATCCAAATTACAGCAACACAAACGCTAAATTATACCGCAACAATTTCTGGGAACAACAAAACCACTACCCATCCCTTTAACTCTGTATTAGCAGTAAATAACCTTGCTGCTGGAACATATAATGTATGCATAACCATTAATGGGCAGGCAAACTATAAACAATGCTTTGACCTAGTGATCAAAGAACCGAAAGACCTAGCTGTCTATTCGAGCCTGAAAAATGATGGCAATACTGTGGTATTGAAACTAGAGGGTAGTAATTTCTATAGAATCGATTTGAATGGTCAGGTAATTACAACTACTGATCAAGAGATTTCACTTCCTTTAATTAAAGGAAATAATATTGTTAAGATATCCTCTGATAAAACCTGTCAAGGTATAATTGAAAGAACATTTTTAACTACAAATCGTATTTCATTTTACCCAAACCCGGTAAAAGACATTCTTTATATTTCTACAGGAAGTACTGAATCAAGTCTTGCTAAAATAGAAGTACACTCGTTAGATGGAAGGTTGGTGCATACTAGTCAGCATATTGCAGAATATGGAAGAGTAGGTGTAAGTCTTTCTAAACTGAGTAAAGGGTTACATGTGCTTACCCTATCTATCGGAAATACAAAAACCATCCATAAGGTCTTAAAAGATTAATCATAAACGCTATCAGATGAAAAAATATCTATTTATATGCCTATTATGTCTAGTAGTCATCGGTTGTGAGAAAACCCCTAAGGTGATTGATCCACCAACAAAAGCGGTATTAGCGCTCCCTAACAATAATGAGACTTGCATTAGTGGCACTATTATTTCGCCAACTTTAAGTTCTATCTCATTTAAATGGACTGCATCTCAAAATGCAGAATCATATGTACTTACTATAAAAAATTTGGAAAGTGGATCGATTATTACCCAAACAACAACAACCACAGAAATACCAGTAACATTATCTCGAAACACCCCTTATTCTTGGTCTGTAACTGCTAAATCATCTAGAACTAGTACAACAGCACAAAGTGAAGTTTGGAAATTTTATAACGCCGGGGAAGCACTAAGCTTTTATACTCCTTTTCCTGCCGAGATGGCTAGTCCAACCATGGGACAGCGCATTACGCCAACAGCTGGTAAAATTACCTTACAATGGGTGGGAAGTGATGTAGATAACGATATTGTAAATTATGATATCTATTTAGGTACCAATGCTAATCCAACATTATTAAAAAGTAACCAAGTAGATCATGCCTTAGCCGATGTTGCCGTAAATGCGGGGACGACTTACTATTGGAAAGTGATTACAAGAGATAGTAAAGGAAATACTTCTGATTCTGGCATTCATATATTTTACACTAATTAATTGTCTAAAGTAGAATATCATTAATCCATTACTTTACTTTTAATACAAATTACCCAAACAAAAAAGGCTACCCAAACAGGTAGCCTTTTTATTAAATTCTCAGACAAGCCGAGGATAATAATTATTGATTAAACCAATAACCTTACTGGTTCTTCTAACAATGCTTTTAAAGTCTGCAAGAAAGCCGCACCTGTAGCACCATCAACCACACGGTGGTCGCAGCTTAAGGTAACTTTCATTACGTTTCCTGGTACAACTGCACCATTTTTAACTACTGGTACTTGTGCAATGCCACTTACGGCAAGGATACAAGCATTTGGTGTATTGATAATGGCTGTAAATTCATCTACACCGAACATACCCAAGTTAGAGATGGTAAAGGTTGAACCTTCCATTTCTGCTGGTTGTAGTTTTTTAGATTTTGCTTTTTGTGCATATTCTTTAACCTCTGCAGAAATATGGCTTAATGATTTTCCATCAGCAAAGCGGATAACAGGCACCAATAGACCTTCGTCAACTGCAACAGCTACACCAATATGTACATGTTCGTTGGTGCGGATGGTATCACCTAAGAAAGATGAATTAATTGCAGGATGTTGTTTCAAGGCAATAGCCACCGCTTTTAACACTAGATCGTTGAAAGAAATCTTAACCGGGGCATATTCGTTCATTTTGGTACGGGCCGCAATCGCTTGGTCCATATCAATGCTCATGGTTACATAGAAATGAGGAGCAGTAAATAAACTTTCAGATAAACGTCTGCTGATTGCTTTACGCATCTGGGTAACTGGTCTCTCACTAAATTTCTCCTCACCAACAAATTGTGGAATTGCTGGAGCTGCTTTTTCTTTTGGACTTTCTGACTTCTGGCTATCAGCTTGAGGCGTAGCCGCAGGTTTAAAGTTTTCGATATCCTTTTTAATGATACGACCACCATCTGCACTACCGGCAACCTGAGCTAGGTCAATTCCTTTTTCTTTAGCAATTTTTTTAGCCAAAGGCGAAGCGATGATCCGACCAGTATTTGCATTGGCAACAACTTGAGGTTTTGCTTCTTCCTGGGTTACTTCGGCTTTAGGGCTTTCAGCTGCTGCTGCGCTTGTAGTTTTAGCAGGAGCATCACCTTGTGCTAAAATAGCAGAGATATCTGTTCCTTCAGGGCCAACAATAGCGATAATGCCATTTACTTTAGCTGCTTCACCTTTGTTTACGCCAATATGCAATAAAGTTCCAGTTGCGTAGCCCATCACTTCCATCGTAGCCTTATCGGTTTCTACGTCGGCCAGCACATCATCATCCTTAACTTTATCACCAACCTTTTTATGCCATTCGGCGATAACGCCTTCAGTCATAGTATCACTTAACAAAGGCATACGGATTACCGTTACTCCTTTTTTACTCAATTCTTCTTCGCTTAAGCCACCACCTTGTGCTGGCGCTTTAGTTTCTTCTTTTGGAGCTTCTTCGGCTTTAGGAGCTGCTGCTGTTGTAGCACCACCTTCCGCTTCAAGTGCAGCTTTATAGTCTTCGCCTTCTTTACCAATTACGGCAATTACAGCATCAACCGGTACAGCTTTACCCTCTTCAACACCAACAAACAATAATGTTCCGTCCCAATAAGACTCTAAATCCATAGTCGCCTTATCGGTTTCTACTTCGGCCAAAACATCGCCGCTCTTAACTTTATCGCCTACTTTTTTATGCCACTTCGCCATTACCCCTTCGGTCATGGTATCGCTCATTTTGGGCATTTTTACTATATCAGCCATTTATATAAATCTATTGAAAATGCGTTCTAAAAAATTAATCTTGGTATGGATAGTCAGTTTGCACATAAACATCTTTGTACAGTTCAGATGCATCTGGCCAAGGAGATTCTTCAGCAAATTTCACTGATTCATCAACTATTCCTTTTACTTTTTCTTCAATCTCAGCTATCCATTTATCATCAGCATATTTCTGTTCCAGAATAATTTCTCTCACTTGCTCAATTGGATCTTTTGATTTGTATTCTTCCAACTCGTCTTTGGTACGGTATTTTGCTGGATCAGACATCGAGTGACCACGGTAGCGGTAAGTTCTCATTTCTAAGAAAGTAGGTCCTTCACCACTACGTGCACGTTGGATTGCTTCGTCCATTGCATTGTGTACGGCAACTGGATCCATCCCGTCAACTGGTGCACAAGGCATATCAAAACCTAAACCGATTTTATAGATATCGGTCATGTTGGTGGTACGCTCTACAGAAGTTCCCATGGCGTAGCCATTGTTCTCGCAAACAAAAACTACTGGTAATTTCCATAACATGGCCATGTTAAAAGCTTCGTTTAAGGCCCCTTGACGAACTGCTCCGTCGCCCATGTAACAGATGTTTACATTTTTGGTGCCTTTATATTTCTCTGCAAATGCAATACCTGCACCTAAAGGAATCTGACCACCTACGATACCATGTCCACCATAAAAGTTATGTTCCTTGCTAAAGATGTGCATTGAACCACCTTTACCTTTAGAGCAACCAGTGATCTTACCATACATTTCTGCCATGATACTGTTTGCACTTACACCCAATGCCAAAGCATGTGCGTGATCACGATAAGCTGTAATCATAGAATCGTCTGGTCCCATTGCAGAGATTGCGCCTGCAACTACTGCCTCTTGGCCGATGTATAGGTGGCAAAAACCACGTATCTTTTGCTGTCCGTATAGCTGTCCGGTTTTTTCTTCGAACTTGCGCATAAGCAACATCGACTCAAACCACTTCAAATAGGTATCCTTATTTATTTCTACTGCACTCATGTTGAGGTATTGATTTTTTATTTACGAGAGCAAATCTAATTTTTTTTACGCAATTTCTGACATCATTTAATGTAAAATTATCTTTGTGAGGCAGCTAAACCATTAGATTTTAAACCATTTAACCGATTTCATGCTCTTTTTATTTTTTGTGATCTGACCATAGCTGGGATTATTATTTTTTGCTTTCGCCAATTCACTATAAATTTTAGAATGAATTAAAAAAGAAGGGGAAATATTATTCTGTTGGCGAAATCTATTTTCTATAGCGTTAAATTTGATTTTATCAACAAAAAAACAATTAAAATGATACGATAGCGGAGGTAAAAACGCAACAAATGTTAATAACTTTTACAAATGACTGAAAAACATTTGGATAACATATTCAAATAACATATTTTTGCTACCCTAACAATAAGCCCTAGTGGTGTACGTTTAAGTGTAAGTGTCATTTTACCCAAACTTAACAGTATAACATGATTAAAAAGTTTTTGTTCTCCCTCTTGATTATCACTTGTAGCTACTCTGCTACATTTGCTCAAAAAAGCAAAAAAACAAAAGAAGTTCAAAGCAAGGCAAAAGAGACCAACGTAGAAGATCCAGATAACTTAGCTTCACAATATTTCTCGCAAGTAATGGGTGTTGCAGTAGATGCGACGTCTAACTTAAAGCTTTACAAATTTATATACGAGTGGATTGGAACTCCATACCGCTTCGCTGGTAATACCAAAAAAGGAATTGATTGTTCAGCCTTTGCAAAAACCATTTACGACAAAGTTTTCAATACAACTATCTTACGTAATTCTGGCGATATCTTCGGAATGACCGTTCCTTTGTCTAAAGACGAGTTAAAAGAAGGTGATCTGGTATTCTTTAGAGGTAATGGCCGCAAGATTTCTCATGTTGGTGTTTACTTAGGCGATAATCGATTTGCACATGCCTCATCCTCACGTGGTGTGGTAATCAGCAATCTTAATGAACCTTATTATTCGCGTATCTTTTTTAAGGGTGGCAGAATTATCGAATCAGGCAAGAAGGACTTTGTTGAAGAATAGCCTAATTTTCAATTGATCAACATTTAAAATATTTAATCCTCCTATTATCCAGGGGGATTTTTTTATACCTCAGCAATGAAGAACTTTTTTGCCCTTTTTGGTTTTACCCTATTGGTGGCCTATTTTGTATTGAGCTGTCAGAGTAAAACAGTTGACCAACAATCAAAACTGCTCCCACCAGATAGCCTTCATCAAACGAAAGATACCATCAGTATTGTTGCCGTTGGCGATATCATGTTGGGCTCTGCTTTTCCAACTAAACTTAATCTTCCACCAGATGATGCTATCAACAGTTTTAAAGCTGTGGATTCATTTCTAAAAGGAGATATTGTTTTTGGAAACTTAGAAGGTTGTTTTTTAAATGATGGCAATTCTTCAAAGTGCAAAGGATCAGATTCCAATAGCTGTTATGCTTTTCGGATGCCAGACCGTTATGGTGCCATTTTTAAAAAAGCGGGTTTTAATGTATTGAGCATTGCCAACAATCACGTAGGTGATTTTGACAGTAGAGGTAGAAAAAATACCGCAAGGATTCTTGGATTCGTTACAGATCAAGTATGCTGGTCAGCTCAACAAACCTTTCGACATTTTTGAAAAAGATAGTGTAAAATATGCCTTTTGTGCATTTGCACCTAACGAGAATACCGTTTCTATTAAAGACATCGATAGTGCGAAAAAACTGGTTGCGGCCTTGAAAAAACAGGTAGATATTGTGATTGTCTCTTTTCATGGGGGTGGCGAAGGGGCAAACTTTGAGCATGTAACCCGACAGACAGAAATCTTTTATAAAGAAAACCGTGGAAATGTTTATGCTTTTGCACATGGCGTGATTGATGCTGGTGCAGATGTGGTTTTAGGACATGGCCCGCATGTAACCAGAGCAGTTGAAGTCTATAAAAATAAATTCATTGCTTATAGCCTAGGCAATTTCTGTACTTACGGGATGTTCAGTTTAAAAGGCCCAAATGGTTTTGCGCCACTACTTCAATTAAAGCTCAATGCCAAAGGCGATTTTTTATATGCTGATGTAATTTCTGTAAAACAGGATAAGATCAACAGGCTAACTTTAGATGAAAACTTCACCGCATTTAAAAAGATGCAAAGTTTAACGGATGTTGATTTTAAAGGCCATCAATTAAAGTTTGATAACAATAGAATCTCTTTAAAAGATCAAAACGAAACAGACAAGGCAAATTAAGCCTCATCCTTTGTATTTTTCACCAATCCGATACCAGATACAAAAAAGATGATTGCTATGATGCCGATTACAATCAATTCTTTGGTTTGTATACTGTTTTGTACAAAACCCCAACCCGAGTAGATCAGACCAATAATACCTAAAATAGTTAGCACTGTACCGAAAGTACGTTTTACATTCATATCAATGAGTTTAATAGCTTTATAACATCCTGTTTATCATTTTGTTTTAATAAAAAAGCGACACCAAATTCATGATGCCGCTTTATCTTTTTATATTGCCTTTAGCTTAATCTACCAAACACCTAACCTATTTGCTGGGGCAATGTACATCTTAGCTGTTGCAGGCACATTAAATGCCTTATAAAATGCTTCCATGCTGTATACAGGCCCATTTACCCTAAACATTTCTGGCGAGTGTGGATCTGTTTTGATACGAACACGCATGTTTTCATCTCTGTCTTTGATCCTCCATACTTGGGCAAAGCTTAAAAAGAACCTTTGGTCTGGTGTAAAACCATCAATTTTCTTTGTCGCTTCTTTGCCCTGTGCTGTTAATTTAAAAGCATCGTAGGCAATGGCCAAACCACCAATATCCGCTAGGTTTTCTCCCAATGTTAAATTGCCATTTACGTGTTGGTTATCCAACAAGGTAAATCCGCTATACATGGCTGCAACTTTATCAGCTTTGGTTTTAAATTGAGCTGCGTCTGCTTTGGTCCACCAATCTTTCATGTTACCTGCAGCATCGTACTGACGACCTTGGTCATCAAATCCATGTGTCATTTCGTGACCAATTACCGCACCAATTGCACCATAGTTGATGGCATCATCAGCATTTGCATCAAAAAACGGAAACTGTAAAATCCCGGCAGGGAAAACAATTTCGTTAAATGTAGGATTGTAATATGCATTTACTGTTGGTGGTGTCATTCCCCATTCTGTTTTATCAACTGGTTGACCGATCTTTCCAATCATTTCATTATAACCGTGTGTTCTGGCACTACGTGCATTTCCTAAGTAATCGTTTTTGGTAATGGTTACATCATCAAAATTCTTCCATTTGGTGGTATAACCAATTTTCTTTAAGAAGATATTCAGCTTTTCAGTTGCTTTTGTTTTTGTTTCGGCACTCATCCAATCCAATTTTTCGATACGGCTAGCAAACACTTTCTGTAAGTTATTTACCAATTCATCCATACGTTTTTTGGCTTCTGGTGTAAAGTATTTCTCTACGTAAAGCTGACCTAAAAGATCGCCAAGGTTCCCATCTATTCCATTGATTAATTTTTTCCATCTCTCAGACTGTTTCTTTTGTCCGTTAAAGATCTTATTGAAATTGAAAGATGCATCTACAAATGCTTTACTTAAAAAGCCTGCATTTCTGGCCATGTAATCATATTTGAACTTGGTTTTCCAAACATCAATCGGCTGGCTGGCCAATAAAGTACTCAATGTTTTAAAATAATCAGGCTGACCAACATTTACACTATCGGTTTTTATCTTCATCGCAGCAAAAAGGCCTACAACATCCAAGTTTGGTGCCAATTGGGCCAATTGGGCAACGCTCATTTTATTGTAGTTCTTTTGTGGATTCTCTCAGTTGTTCTGGACTACGGTGCGATTTGGCAATCTCTGTTTCCAAGGCCAATATAGCGTTCGCGTTTTTAGTCGCTGTTGCACCATCCACCCCTGTCAAGCTAAACAGTTTAGTAGCATAATCAACAAAACCTGTTCTAGCTACCTTAGAAGCACTATCCGTTTTAAAATAGTATTCTTTTTCTGGCAAAGACAAGCCAGACTGATAGAATGAAGCTATATTTTTAACACTATTTTTTTCGTCTGCACCAACACCCATCCCCAATAAACTTGCTTCATCGGTTTTGGCCAACTCTGCCAATAGCTTAACCAGTTCTTTATAGTCTTTTGCCGCGTCTATTTTCGCCAGTACAGGCTTAAGTGGTTCCGCACCTAATTTTTCTATGGCAACAGTATCCATTCCGCTGGCGTAATAATCACCTACCTTTTGTTTGGCCGTACCTTTGGCTGCACCTTCTTTCTCTGCTTCTTCAACAATTCCCTTCAGTTTTTTAAGATTATCTTCATATAACGTATAAAAGCTTCCCCAACCGCTCTGGTCATCAGGAATTACTGTATTCTTCATCCACTTTCCGTTTGCATACATAAAGAAATTATCTCCAGGGTTAACTGAAGTATCCATTCCTGCAGTATCAAGAAATACAGTCCGATTTTCGGTACTGGTATTTTTACTTTGACAGGCTACAATTAAAGCCAAGCCAATTAGTGGTAAACCTAATTTTAGTTTCATACATGTTTAATTAAATAAATTATTTAAAATAAAGCTACATAGAAACTTCAATTATTAGTAATATTGATTAGAATTTAACAAATTGAAACGATGATTTACATACCTTATGTTTTACTTTTCTTTGGACTGATTGTCCTACTTAGCTCTTTTGTAACTGTAAAACAGGGTACAATTGCAGTTATTACCATATTTGGCAAATACCGCAGGCAGTTGCGCCCTGGGTTAAGCCTAAAAATTCCTTTGATAGAGCAGATTCATTCTAGGATTTCTATCCAAAATCGATCGGTAGAGCTTTCATTCCAAGCCGTTACCCACGATCAGGCTAATGTTTATTTTAAGGCCATGTTACTTTATTCTGTACTGAACCATGATGAAGAAACCATTAAAAACGTAGCTTTTAAATTTGTGGATGCCAACAACTTGATGCAGGCTTTGATCCGCACCATTGAAGGCTCGATCAGGGCCTATGTAGCAACACAAAAACAGGCCAATGTATTGGCCCAGAGAAATGAGATCGTAGACCATGTGAAACATCAGATAGACCAGGTATTGGAAAGCTGGGGTTACCACCTACAAGACCTGCAGTTGAACGATATCACTTTTGATGAAGAGATGATGCGTTCTATGAGCAGGGTAGTTGCTTCTAACAATTTAAAGGCTGCCGCCGAAAACGAAGGTCAGGCCTTGTTGATCGACCAAAACAAAAGGAGCTGAAGCAGATGGTAATGCCATTAAAATTGCAGCAGCAGCAGAACGTGAGGCGGCCCAATTACGTGGACAAGGTATTGCTTTGTTCCGTGCAGAGGTAGCACATGGTATGACCAAGGCCGCACAAGAAATGGAACAGGCCAACTTGGATATTTCTGTTATCCTATTTACCATGTGGACCGAGTCTATCAAACATTTTGCAGAGAATAGTGATGGTAATGTGATTTTCTTAGATGGTTCTACAGAAGGGATGAACAAAACCATGAAAGAGATGATGTCAATGCAGATCTCAAAAGAAAAGAAATAGATAAATTTATTCCATAAAAAAAGTCCAGCTAGATCAGCTGGACTTTTTTTGTGTTTTATAATTAAGTTTATTTGTTAAAAGGAGGGATAACGTTGGTCAGTTTTCCATCAACATTGGTCAACTTCATTAGATCCACCATGATCTTTAAGCTCTCATCCTGTACAAAATCAAAGGCTTCATCTTTTGTGGTCTTGTCTCCTTTTTTAACCGGAGCTAAGCCTCTAGATGCTCTCAATTGATTTAAGCGAGCTAGGGATTTCGCTTCCAACTCATCACGTTCCGCTTTTAATTTTGCTTCATTCAAAGAGATAGAGGTTTCTCCATCACGTTTTTTAGAGTCAGCAATGTCTTCTTGTAATATCTTATACGCTACAGAACCCGCCATTCTATCGTTGTGCAGTTTTAACAATTTCATTTTTACATCTGTTAGGTCTGCAACCATTTTAAAGTTAGAAGGTTTAACCATATCAAATGGCAATGCCGATGGTTCAGTATCTTCACCAATTTTATCCATTGGATAAACCGAAGGGAAATTGAAATCAGGTATTACACCTTTATGTTGTGTACTGTTACCATTGATGCGATAGAATTTACCCATAGTTAAGTTAATCACACCAAGTTGTGGGGTTCCGTCTTTATCCACAACTACTGAGCTTGAAGAAGCTGGTGCTCCTTGTTTTGCTCCAGGTTGACTCTCTGGTTGTGCTTTTTTGAAGACCGCAGCCATTTTTTGCAACAACGATGGCTCTACCAATCTATTTAGATCTATAGAAGACTGCACTGTTCCTTTGCCATAACTTTGTGTACCCATGATCACACCTCTACCATAATCTTGTATCGCTCCGGCAAAAATCTCAGAAGCCGATGCGCTTAAACGATCAATCATTACACCAAATGGACCAGACCAGGCCACACCTGCATTTTTATCTTCGTCAACTTCAACAGCACCTCTTAGGTCTTTCACTTGTACTACTGGGCCTTTGTCAATAAACAAACCTGTTAGGTCAATGGCTTCTACCAATGATCCGCCACCATTTGCACGTAGGTCCATTACAATTGCATCTACTTTATCAATATTCTTTAAGGTATCTATCAATAAACGCACATCACGTGTGGTGCTTTTGTAATTAGGGTCTCCGGCATTTGCCGCTTTAAAGTCTGCATAAAATGCTGGTACGTCTATAATGCCAATTTTATAAGGCTTGCCATCAGATTGGATGGTTTTAACTGATTTCTTTGCAGATTGGTCAGCCAAAATCACTTTCTCTCTTACTAGGGTAATCACAATTGGTTTAGACGAAAGCTCTTGTCCAACTGGGATAACTTTTAACCTTACCGTTGTTCCTTTTGGACCTTTGATTTTTGCTACCGCATTGTCAATTCTCCATCCAATAATATCTTCAAACTCTCCATCTACACCCTGTGCTACCGCCACAATCCTATCACCAGCATTGATCTGTTTGCTTTTAAAAGCTGGTCCGCCTGGAACTACAGATACAATTTTGGTCACTTCATTTTCTAATTGTAGTGTTGCACCGATTCCCTCGATAGAGCGTGACATTTCTTGATTAAAAGTTTCTGCATTTCGAGGGTTGAAATAGTTGGTATGTGGATCAATCGCTTCTGTAAACGAATCCATTAAGATTTGGAATACATCTTGGTTATTGAACTTTGCGGCTTGAGATTTTAAGTTTTCGTAACGCTTGGTTAGTGTCTCAATGTTTTTGGCCTGATCCGTACCTGCAATCTTCAGGTTAACCAACTCATATTTCACTCTTTTTTTCCAAACATCATCTAAAGCTGTTGTGCTTGTTATCCATGGCATCTTTTCTCTATCGTATGTATAAGTATCATTCTGGTTAAAATCATACTTCTCTTTAAGTTGGGCCAATGAATAGTTCACACGATCATTGTATCTTTTGAGGTAAACATTGAAAATATAAAAAGGAGCACTTAGATCACCAATCCTGAAATCGTCATCTAACGTAGTTCTGTATTTTTCAAATTCTTTGATATCGCTTGCCAAAAAATAATATCTAGAAGGATCCAATGCTTTGATGTACCTATCGAAAATGACTGAAGATATCGAGTCATTCAATTTTATCTTTTTATAATTATAATTTTCTATCAGTTGGACAACTTCTCTGCAAACCAAACTTTGTTGTTCGTCTGGTTTGATATTCTGTACACCATCAACCATTTTTTGCGCCTTTGGTGCAGCACTACATGCCAACGCCGCGGCAGTAAATGTTATCATTAATATTCTTCTCAACATCTCTTTAAACAGTTTAAAATCCATTTCATGTAAATCAACATCCAATATGATACCAATTTCTTAAATAAACAAAAAAGATACAGTTTTTAAGTGTATCTTTTTTGTAAAGTTTATAAAAATAAGGTTTTGATCAAGAAATCAGCTTGCTTTTAATGGCTAACATCACCAATCCAACAATACTTTTCACTTTTGTTTTCTTAAAGATATTTTTTCGGTGTGTTTCTACAGTACGTCTACTGATGGCCAAATGGGCTGCAATTTCCTCATTGCTGTATTCTTGGGTAATGAGCTTTATAATCTCCACCTCTCGTCTACTTAAAACATCAGTAATTCTAATTGCATTATTCTTCATGTACAATGGGTTGATTCAGATGATTGTTCGTAGTAACAAAAATTGAAAAAACCATGCCCCTGTACAATACCAAGTTCAGGGTATATTCATCTACCCATTAGTAGGTACATGTTTAAATGATCTTATCAATCGTAGGCATATTTTAGGAGGCCTACGATACTTTGCGTACCTGTTTTTCTGAATATATTTTTACGGTGGGTCTCTACGGTACGCTCGCTGATAAACAATAGATCGGCAATTTTTTTATTGCTCAATTCTCGCTCGATCAAGCGGATCATCTTACCTCACGATTGGTAAGATGCGATTCGTCTTCGTTACCTTTAAAAGATTTCATGAGTTCTTGGGTCACCTCATCGCCAAAAAAGGTGTGCCCGCTGGCCAGTTTATCCAAGGCTTCTACCAACTCCTTCTTTCCTGTATTTTTTAGGATATAACCAGATACACCAGCATCAATCATTTCTTTGATTACCTGTCGTTCGCCATACATGGAAAGGGCCAACACTTTGATTTGAGGAAACCGCTTTTTGACATTTCTGGTCAACTCTACGCCAGACATTTCGGGCATGTTGATGTCTGTTAATAAAATATCAACTTGCCTTTCTTCCAGCATGGCCATTACCTCTTTGGGCTGGTTACAAAAACCTACCAATGCAAATCGCTCTTCGTTATTGAGTAAAGAACTTAATCCATCTACAACCAATTGATGGTCATCAATGATAAATAGGTTTATTTTAGACGCATTTTCCATCTCACTAAGCTACAAAGGAATATGGATTGCCACAAGGGTTCCCGAACCTGGGGTTGAAGAAAAATCTACCGAGCCTTTTAAATAACCTACTCTACTTTTGATGTTCTTGAGGCCAATTCCTTCAAATCTTTCTAGCGATGAGGCATCAAAACCTTTTCCATTATCTTCGATCATTGCGTTGATTCCTTCTTCATCTTTCGTAAGTTGAATATCCAAGGTATCTGCCTCTGAGTGTTTGATCACATTATTCACTGTCTCTTGGATTAACCCGATACAATACCGTTTCTATATTCTGGTCTAACCTCTGCTGTAAGCCAAATGTCTCTAAGTTGATCTTGAGTTTTCTGGCATCTATTTTACTGATGAAATCTCTAACGGCAGCTGTAAGTCCAGACTTCAATAAAACATTAGGTGCCATTTGGTGCGAGATCAAGCGAACCTCTTTGCAGCTTTCATCAACCAAACTCATGGTTTTATGGAACATTTCTGCACCATGTGGGTCTTTAAAATCAAGGCTCTCCGTCAATGCCGAGAGGTTCATCTTAACTGCCGAAAACAGCTGACCTAAACCATCGTGCAATTCGCCAGAAATCCGTTTGCGTTCATTCTCTTCTGCATTTAGAACGGCTTTGGTAGAAAGGTCTTGCTGCTTGATCACTTCGGTTTGTAGCCTTGCTTCTTGTTTGAGTTTATACTTGTTGTAAAATAGAAAACCGATCAAGAAACTAAAGATCAAGATGGCAGCAATAATGACAATGGTGATATTTCTTTTGAGCAGTTCTAATCTTTGTATTTGGTTTTCGGTATTGAGCAGTTTGATTTTTTGCTCTTTTACGGTAGCTTCAGATTTCTTCTGCTTCAGCTCTGAGCGATTTCTTTCCAATAATAGATTTTGGGTGTTGATCTGGAGGTTATTTTTGTCTAAAATAAGGTTCTTATTCATGATTTCGAGCTTGCTCTTGTTCAGTTGTAGCCCTTGGATCTGGTTCTGTGTACTTAAAAGAGTAATCTGGTTTTGTTTTTTCTCCGTTTGGTATTTGGTATTGAGCTCGTTGATCTGCTTGCCCAATTTTTCGTTCAGCAAGCTATCTTTGATCAGTCTGTATCTTTCTCTACCAAAAAATGCCTTTTTAAAATCTCCTGTTGCCGAATCTAGCGAAGACCGATTGTTATAGATTTCGGCAAATGTATTTACATCTATTTTATTATACTTTAAGGCAGATGCTTCGGCCTTGTTAAACCATTCTTCGGCCTGTTTAAACTGCCCCATTTTGGTGTAAGAAAAAGCGATGTTCTGCTCTACCAATGCCAAACCAGCAAAATTTTTCGATTCTTCTACAATTTTGATCGATTTCTCTAAAATAGGGATGGCCTCTTTATATCTTTTCTGTCTGATGTATAACGCACCAAGGTTATTGTAACAGACCTGTAGCCCACGTTTAAAATTGACTTTGGTAAATGCAGCCACACTTTGATCAATCAGATGGATTGCTTTATCGTAAGCAGATTGCTCGATGTAGATATTGGCATAATTGATATAGGCAATGCCCAAATTTAGCTGGTCATTAAAATCGATCAAGATCTTGATGGCTTTGTCGTAATACAAAATGCCTTCTTTATAGTTTTTCTGTAAGCGCAGTATATTGCCGACATTGATAAAGGTCTGTGCATTATTTCTAGGTATCTTAGACTTTTCAGTTATACTGATTGCTTCAAGATAGTAATCAATGGCCTTGCTAAGATTACCGAGATCCGTATATACGGTACCTATATTGTTCAAGTCCGCTCCGAGGGCCTCAAGGTCGTTTATACTCCTATGGATCTTTTCTGCTTTAAGAAAATAGGGCAAAGCTTCGTTCAGGTTACCCACCAACTTATAGGCAGTGCCCATGTTGTTATAATTGCCACCAATTTCACGTTTATTGTTCAACTTGGTATAATAATCATTGGAGATATTAAAGTTTTGGATAGCAATGGCCGTATGGTTTTTATAAGAATTGATATGCCCTATGCATTTATAGGCTTCGGCCAACCCTAAAGTGTATTGTTTATTGGTGGCCGCATTTTTTGCCCGCATTGCATAGTTCATGGCTTTGGCCGAATCGACCTTTGAATAAATCCATGCCAGATCATTCAATGCTTTGATGTAGGTTGTGTCTTTGGGTGTTTTTAAAGAGATTACTTTATTCAAGCTATCAACAACTACTTTGTTCTGAGCATTTGAAGCATAGCTGAAACCTAAACATAGAAATAAAAGCCGGTATGCAAGTTTCATAGAGATGTGTTAATCCCCAAATTTAGAGTGAAATCTGCATCGGCTATATACCCTCTATTGGGTATTTTTAATCCCTAAAAAGGAATGTATATCGCCACCAATGTACCCTCATCTGGGCGGGATGAAAAATCTACAGTTCCTTTGAGGTAGGCCACTCTGGTACGGATATTTTTTAGCCCAATGCCATCAAATTTTTCGAGCTGGGCCACATTGAAACCAGTTCCATTATCTTCAATCATCACATTGATTCCTTCTACATCTTTGGTCAGTTGGATATCCAATGCGCTGGCCTTGGCATGTTTAATTACATTATTTACCGTTTCTTGGATCACTCGATATAAAACGATTTCTATATTCGGTACTTAAACGTTCCTGTAAACCGAAGGTAGTTAGGTTCACCTTTAATTTTCGGGCATCAATCTTATCAATAAAATCCCTCACGGCACTGGTAAGACCTGCTTTCAATAAAACATTTGGGGCCATTTGATGCGAGATGGCCCTTACTTCTTTACAGCTTTCATCAACCAGATGCAAGGTCTTGCTAAACATCTTTTCATTGTGTTCGTCTTTAAAAGTAAGGTTTTCGCCAATGGCTGAGAGATTCAGCTTTACGGCCGAAAACATCTGCCCCAAACCATCATGAAGTTCTCCGGCAATGCGTTTGCGCTCATTTTCTTCAGCAGTTAAAACTGCTTTTGTGGCCAGGTCTTGTTGTGTCATTACTTCGGCCTGTAACCTGGTCTGTTGTTTCAACCGATAACGGTTATACAGCAGATATACGATAAATAAGCAGCCTAGAAAAACAACACTGATAACACCAATAATTCCATCGCGTTGGGTAAGTTTTAACTTTTGGATGGTATTTTCCTTATGCAAAAGATCTATCTTCTGCTCTTTCTTTTCTGTTTCATATTTGGTCTGCAACTCGCCAATCTGCTTGCTCTTCTCAATGTTGAAAATGGAATCCTTTACCTTTGTATATTGTTGATGCGCTTGGTAAGCAGCAGCAAAATTCTGCTCTCGCCCATAGATTTCTGCCAATAACTCGTATCCTTTCTGCAACATATCCGGATAATTGATCTCTCTGCTATAACTGATTGCTCTTTTTGCATAAGCAATGGCCAACTGATCATCTTTTTTATCTCTAAAAACTTCTGTAAGCTCAATTAAGCAAATGGCAATCCCATAATTGTCTTTCAGTTCGATACGCAAGGATAAACTTTTTTGAAGATTGGTTACTGCCAGATCATAGTTTTTCATCAGCGCATAGACATAACCGATATATTCTAAACTATAAGATTCGCCTAGCTTATCTTTTATCTTTTGATAGGCGAGCAAAGATTTTTGATATTGCACCAAGGCCTTCGCATATTTACCTTCTTCTTCATAAATCAGTCCAATATTATTACAAGCATTGGCCATCTGTTCATCATGTTTAACAACTGTTGCTTCAGCTAGCGCTCTTGTGTAATATCCAAGTGCCTTTTGTAGTTCTTTGTTCTTTTTTAAAAGCGTACCTATTTCATTGCAAACAGCGGCAATCTGCAGGTGGAGCTTCGCTTGTTCTGCAATTTGCAAAGCGCCCATGTAGATTTTGAGTGCTTCATCATGTTTTCCTTTAAAATAAGCAATATTACCACTGATCAGTTCTGCTTGGATAAAAACAGTATGGTCTTTTGTTCTTAATGCCTCTTTTTTTACCTGCTTTAAAAGTAAGATGGCCTCTTCGGGTTTAGACCTAAAAATATGCTTTGCTGAATCTAACAATTGGTTGTGTTGGGCAACAACAACCAAAGGCAAGCTGAATGATCCCAAAAAGAATAAGGGAACAATCAATAACTTGTAGGCTTGGTTTAACTTGATTTGAGGCACAGATCTAAGTTCGTTTATTATAAAGACCAATAAATACCCAGAAATACGGATTTTAACGTGTTTTGGCTTTAGGCAACTGTTTTTCGGCGATGGTAGCCCTGCTCATTTTTATCTGCTGTGCAAATTGGGTAATATTTGCATTTTTGGCCAATAGTTCTGCCCTGTTCACATCCCTGCTTGCCATTGCGTATTCTTTCTTTTTGATCTTTACTGATGCAATGCCAAGTACAGACTCGATATAGGCTGTATTGTTTTTAAGCTGTTGGGCCAAAATTCCTTGCTGGGTATAGAACCATAACGATTGGGTCAACTTATTTGCCGCCAGATAGATCCTGCCCAATTGGTTATAAGAAGCCATCTGACCAGACTTGCTTCCAATTTTGGTGTAGGTTTTTAATGCGGCATTTAGGATTACTTGTTCGGCTTCTGTGTAGTGCAAAAGCAAAAGATGTACATTGCTCATCCTCAATAATGAAGCCGCGTATCGGCTAAATTTTTTATCGCTATTGTATTCAAAGGCTGCTTTACCGAATAGGGTCAGCGCTTCATTCAAATCCCCTTTTCGTTCGTTTTTCTCCGCATCTGCGAAGTATTCGTCACCATCAGTATCTTCCATTCTAGACACGGCAATATTAATTGCAGCACTAGGTGGAACTCCTTCTTGAGGAGCTGGGTTGGCATTTTGTGCAATGGCATCCGATACCAAAAATAAGCAAACAAGTCCGAGGTAGATTTTGTTCATCTTATAAAGGTATAAAATTTTAGTTAAATACCTGTAAATTAACATCAAAAGATGCCCATACCATATAAGGGTGCGAGTCGCAATGATAGATTTCTCCTTCGTTTGTAATTCCAATTACGCCTGCAAAACCATCAAAGGGTTTAAGTTCTGCAAAAGATTTATCGCAGGCGGCCTGCAATGTAAAACCGTCGGTTACGCGTGTTACGATCTTAGCGGCAAGCGCACCACTCACAATATCCTCGCCCACACCAGTACAAGAAATCCCTGCAAAGTTGTTGGCAAAATTACCTGCAACCGTGGCCGAATCGCTTACGCGACATGGAATTTCAAAACCTTTTCCACCTGTAGAGGTCGCTGCTGCTAAATTGCCATCAGCGTCTAAAGCCACACAGCCTACAGTTCCTTTTCTGCCTTGCTGGTTTATTTTTTCCTGATATTCTGCTTGTCTTTGTGCGGTGATAGGGTTAAAATAGTCGAAGCCATTCGCTCTGGCAAATGCCAAGGCTCCTTCTCCACTCAATACCCTATCATCATAATCGAGCAGTTTTTGTGCAACCGCTATTGGGTTTTTAACATCTTCCAAGTTAATTACCCCACTAAATTTCTGTGTATGGCCATCCATTAAAGCAGCGCTGAGGCGTACTTTTCCATCACTTTGGATCTGCGAACCGATACCTGCATTGAAAAGTTCATTGTCTTCCAATAAACTCACTGCGTAAACTACAGTCTCTAAAGCGGTATGGCTAGCCAAAAATTGATGTGCTTTTTCTACAATCTCTGCCAAGGCATCTTGTTTGGCCTTTTTTGTTTCTTGATTGGTGGCCGATTCGCTGAAAAAACCACCGTGTATAATAACTTTCATTTTGATTGGGTCAAGTAATTTTTAACTGATGATTAAAATCGGTTTCATTGGTTCATTGGTTCACTAGTTCATTAGTTCAATTGGTATCATTAGTTCATTGCCAAAGCTTAAAAGTATAAAGAAACTTTATACTTCCTGACTTCTGTCTTTAGACTTCTGACTCTCAACTCAATTTACTCTGTTGGAACCGCTTTAGGGTGGTGGATTACCAGTTGATGTGTTTTTAAATCGTAGGTATCTCCATCACACATGACATGTACCACCATATTTTTGATTGAAACCGGTTGTCCCATTTCTACATCAGTTAAATTGGTATCGGCCATGTTCCTACCATCTACCAAGATCACCATTCCAGAGCCAATTGCTTCCATGGTATGCTCGTGGATGTAAAGACCCGTATCTTCTCCAAGGCCTATTCCTAAGATTCCTGGATTACTTGCTGTAGCATATAACAAACGACCAATCCTACCACGTTGTACAAAATGTGTGTCTACAATCACGTCATCAATAAAGCCTAGCCCACCCGTCATCTTCACCTCGCCTTTTAACAAGGCATCCTTACTGCTTCCTTGATAGATCATGTTTTTTGAACTCGCCGCAGCACCAGCCGAGGTTCCTGCGATTACAATGGCCGTATCCTGATATTTCTCTAATAAAATGCGATGGATCTCTGTACCTCCAAAAATAGAAGACAGGCGCAATTGGTCGCCCCCAGTAAAGATAACCACATCAGCAGATTTGATGCGTTCTACATATTCGGCCCGGTTCGCTTCTTCTCTACTTCCGATGTTCAGTACACCAACATCATGCACATCTAATTGGGCAAAAGCCTTGATGTATTCTTCGCCAACTTTTTCGGGAATCAAAGAGGCCGTTGTCATCATCTCGAACCTGGAATCATTACCATTGGCAGATTCTGTAGTGATCCTTTTTAAAATTCCACGCTCAAAAAAGTTCATGTTTTGTGGCAATCCGAACTGTGTTTCGGCAAAACTTCCAGTATTTATCGCACCGCCAATTATTATTAATTTACCTTTTGGAGCCATTCTAATCGTTTACGTTTTCGCTAATGTGCCAAATATATGGGCATTAGTCTAATTTTTAACATTATTTTTATCAATATTATACTTTTAATTAACAAATTAGGCGGTTTTGTTAATTTTTTTCACTCTAAATTATAGTCAAATTTTTAATTCTGAATTGGCAATTTTTTGAAAAAAATTTTATACTTTAATTTTTTCTTTGAGAATATTTTCTCAATGGAGTACAACGCTCCGATTACTACCACTTAAAACGAAACTTATAATGAAAATATTAGGCATACAGGTGCTAAGGGGACCAAATATCTGGTCTATCAACAGAAAAAAACTGATCCAAATGCGTCTGGATCTTGAAGAACTGGAGCAAAGACCAACCAATGTAATTGAAGGATTTAGAGCGCGGATAGAACAACTGATCCCAAGTTTATATACACACCGTTGCTCTAAAGGTGCACCAGGTGGTTTTTTGGCCCGTGTAGAAGAGGGAACGTGGATGGGACACGTAATTGAGCACATTGCCTTAGAGATACAGACCCTTGCAGGCATGGATACTGGCTTTGGCCGAACACGCCAGACCAAAACAGAGGGTATCTATAATGTTGTTTTCAGTTATCTGGAAGAGAAAGCTGGAGTTTATGCTGCAGAATCTGCTGTGCGCATTGCCGAAGCGCTGATTGAGGGTAAGGAATATGATTTGGAACATGATATCCATCGGATGCGTGAGTTGCGCGAATCGGAAAGATTAGGACCAAGTACGGGTTCTATTGTAGATGAAGCGATTTCGAGAAACATTCCATGGATCAGGCTGAACAAAAGCTCTTTGGTACAGTTAGGCTATGGGAAAAATCAGGTTCGTTTTAGAGCAACCATGACCGAAAGGACCAGTAGCATTGCCGTTGATATTGCAGGAAATAAGGACGAGACCAAACGTTTATTGAGTGATGCTGCCATACCTGTGGCCAAAGGCCTCACTGCTTCTACATTGGAAGATGTATATGATGCCATTAAAAGAGTTGGATTTCCATTGGTGTTTAAACCACTGGATGGCAACCATGGCAAGGGCGCAACAATTAATGTGAAGACAGAAGAAGAAGCCATTGCTGCTTTCCACTATGCCAAAGAATATTCGAGAAGAATCATTGTAGAAAGTTTTATCACTGGACACGACTTCAGGGTTTTGGTGATTGACCATAAAATGGTTGCAGCTGCCCTGCGTGTGCCTGCACATGTAAAAGGAGATGGAAAAAGTACCATACAGCAATTGATTGATAAAGAAAACGAAGATCCAAGACGTGGTTATGGGCATGAAAACGTATTGACCGAAATTACAGTAGACCGTGATACACTTGATCTACTGGAGAAAAAGGCTTATACTTTAGAAACCATAGCGCCAAAGGGCGAAATTGTTTACCTAAAATCAACTGCGAACTTAAGTACAGGTGGTACTTCTATTGATGTAACCGACCAAGTACACCCTCAAAATGTTTTCAACTGTGAGCGAATTTCACGTATTGTTGGCTTAGATATTTGTGGGATTGACATCATGGCCCAAAACCTAACTGAGCCTTTAACAGAAAATGGAGGTGTAATTTTAGAAGTAAATGCTGCACCAGGTTTCAGGATGCACTTGGCACCCAGCGAAGGGCTACCACGCAATGTGGCCGCTCCTGTAATTGATATGTTGTATCCACCGGGCAAATCTGCACGTATTCCGATCATTGCCGTTACGGGTACAAATGGTAAAACCACCACCACCCGTTTAATTGCGCATATTGTAAAAAACAATGGTAGCAGGGTGGGTTTTACCACTTCTGATGGGATCTATGTACAGAATACCTTGTTAATGAAAGGTGACACCACTGGCCCATTCAGTGCAGAATTTATTTTAAAGGAACCAACGGTAGAAGTTGCCGTTTTGGAAACTGCCAGAGGTGGAATTTTACGTTCTGGCCTAGGCTTTAACAAATGCGACATCGGCGTAGTTACCAATATCCAGGAAGACCATTTAGGGATTTCAGACATCCATAACCTAGACGACCTTACAAGGGTAAAATCGGTAATCATCGGGGCGGTGAAACGCGATGGTTGGGGCGTTCTGAATGCCGACAATGCCTACTGCCTAAAAATTGCAGCGAACGCCGATTGTAATATTGCCTACTTTAGTATGGACGAAAAAAATCCAGTAATCAAAGAGCATTGTAAAAAAGGGGGAATAGCGGCCATCTACGAAAACGGTTATGTAACCATTAAAAAAGGCGATTGGAAAATACGTGTTGAAAAAGCAACCCACATTCCCTTAACATTTAATGGTTCTGTTGATTTCATGATCCAAAATGTTTTGGCAGCTACGCTAACTACTTTCTTATGGGGCTACAAAACGGAAGATATCCGGATGTCTCTAGAAACTTTTATCCCTTCTGCGGCACATACACCGGGTAGGATGAACATCTTCAAGTTCAAAGAGTTTAAGGTATTGGTAGATTTTGCCCATAATCCTGATGGTTTTAACGGGATTAAAGACTACCTTAAAACAGTTGAAGCTACAGAGCATGTTGGCGTAATATCCGGTACAGGCGATAGGAGAGATGAAGATATTATAGAAACAGCCCGTATTGCTGCACAGATGTTCGACAGGGTGGTGATCTGCCAAGAAAAATACCTTCGTGGCAGAAAACAACAGGAACTGATAGACTTATTATTAACGGGCCTAAGGGAGGTGAAACCAGATATTCAGGTAGACATCAACAATAATGGCGAAGATTGCATGAAGAAACTAATCGTTAATGCCAAAGCAGGATCTTTTATTACGATCTTGAGTGACACGATTGATAATGCCATCCACAAAGCCACTTATTACCTAGACAAAGAGCTGGATAAAAAATAGTATCCAATGGCTATAAACAACAAAGCCCCGACAAAATCGGGGCTTTGTTTATGGTACAAACTGCTTAGGCTTGCAGGTCTCTCAACCTTTTGATCTCATCGTGTGATTGTCTCAACTGTGCCTTTTGTTCTGTAACCAGACTTCTAAGATCTGCAGAAAGGCCTTCTTCGGCCAATGCCATTTTGTATGCTTTTTGGGCCGCATCTTCTCCAAATTCGCAATTGCTTAAAACTGCTTTACGGTCGTGGCCTGTAAAAACGGCTTTCACATCCATCCAAGCCCTGTAGATTTTACCCGAACTTGTGGTTCCTTCTTCAATTTCTTCGCCTAAAGCCTGTACTTCTGTGGCCAATGCCATTTTCAATTTGTGGCTTTCGCCAATCATCTTCACAAATAATGATTTCAGGTCTGCATCTTCTGATTTTAATTCTTCGATTGCTTTTTCGTAACCTACCACTCTATCATTATTGATCTGGATAAGGTCGTTTAAGATTTCTGCATTTACTGTTCTTGTTTCCATGTCTTTAATAGTTTTGATGTGATAGAAGAACAGTCTAACTTTTGAAATGTTTAAATTTCCTTAGCGCATTTGGGAATGAAACCTTTACTATATTTGAATATTACAAAACATAAGCCCATTATCTATGTATCCAAATTTCATCCAACATGTAAAAAGATATGTTTCACTTAACGAGGATGAAGAACAGATCCTTTTAAAATACATCAAACCTTTAACCCTCCAAAAGAAAAGCTATCTACTGCGGGAAGGAGAGATCTGTAAAGCGAATTATTTTGTAGAAAGTGGGTGCTTGCGGATGTTTTTCATTAATGACAAGGGTACAGAACAAATCGTACAATTTGCTTTGGAAAACTGGTGGCTCGCCGATTACATGAGCTTGACCATCCAAACGAAATCCCTATTCTATATCCAGACCATTGAACCATCTGAAATTATTGCGGTCGACGCTCAAAAACAGGATGAGCTATTTAAAGAATTACCGCAAATGGAACGTTATTTTAGGATCATGATGCAAAGGGCCTACGCCGCGACACAAAGACGGTTTAAGTTTTTTCATGATTATACCAAAGAAGAAAACTATCGTGTTTTCGTATCCCTGTTTCCAGAATTTGTACAACGCATACCACAATATATGTTGGCCTCTTACCTAGGGCTTACACCAGAATACCTCAGCGAACTTAGAAAAAAACATGGTTGATTTCATTTCTTAAACTAGCTTAAGTTTTCTTCGTTCTACGTGTTTTACCTTTGTTCATCATTTTAAAACAACTGACATGAACAAGAGAATTAACATCGAAGAAATTGAGCCTGCTGGCTATAAATCAATGTTTGCCCTAGAGCAATATATAGCTACTACCAAGATTCTAAAAACACATAAAGAATTGATCAAGACGAGGGCTTCGCAGATCAATGGCTGTGCCTTTTGTATCGACATGCATACCAAAGATGCGAGAAAACATGGCGAAACAGAACAACGTATCTACCTATTGAATGCCTGGAGAGAAACCGACTTTTTTACTGAGGAAGAGAGGGTGGTTTTAGCCCTGACCGAAGAAATCACCTTGATTTCGCAGGGCGGTGTTTCTGATGAGACTTATCAAAAAGCCAAAGCCATATTTGACGACCAATACATTGCACAATTGATCATGGTAGTGGTGGCAATCAATGGCTGGAATAGAATTTCTATTGCTACGCAAAAACAACCTGCCCTAGACAAATAACATTCTGGTTGTGCTGGGTATTGATTTTCATTTTGAAGCCTCAACCCAGCGCAACCTTTTATATTTTAGACAAAGGCATATAACCCAGCACGATTTCATCTTCTGGTAACTCATCGCCTGCTGAGAACCTTAAGGCATACCTACTTTTCGTTTCGGGCGAGAGGATATCATTGATCTCGAAGATATCATCAACATCTACACCATATTTATCATCAATGTGCGAGGTTGCCCCATCAAACCAGACGTGTTTATAAAAGGCTGTTTCTTTTGCCTCTTTAATGGCTAATGCCTTTTGATCAGCTACCACTAACATCTTGTAATGAAATTCTTCAAATTCATCTCTTTTGTAGCCTCCCAAATTCATAAAAAATAAGCCATTCGAATTATTGTTGTCTGCTTCTGTTTTACTGACCACTTCTACCTTGTAGGCACCAACCTTATTTACTATGCGATAAGCATCTACATGGACTTTGCCATTGGCTTCCGGCCAAGAATCCAATATTTCTGGCAATAGCGCTTTGATGGATATGCCAATACCAAAAAATATATCGTGCTGTTCTATATTTCTTCCTTTAGGTTTAGCACCTAATAAGATCATAAATAATTGTGGTGTTTCCATTGCTTATGGTTTCAATAAGTGATAAATTTAAAGCAAAACATTTAGAGTTTATCAACGTTCTTAAAAAAGAAATCCACCTTATGCATGCACTCCAAATTCCACCTGATGGTGGCAGTCTGTATACAGAAACCAATCTGCAAAATATTTTTCCGGAGCCTTTAAATGCTTTAACTTCCTGCTTTTTTCTAGCCATTGCTATGTATTGGACTTTTAAGCTTTGGCGGAACTTCAGGACATATCCTTTCTTGAGTTATTGCCTATTGTTGTTATACATTGGCGGTATAGGTGGCACAACGTATCACGCTTTTAGACAGTGGCGTCCATTTATCATGATGGATTGGCTCCCAATCATGTTGCTTTGTGTATCAGCTGGTGTTTATTTTTTGGCGCAACTGATCAAATGGTATTATGCTTTATTGTTGGTAGTAGCCTATGCCGCATGCCAGTTCTTGTTAAGAGATCTATTGATGCAGCGCAATATCCAATTGTTTATCAATATCAATTATGCCATGATGGCCGCACTGGTCTTGCTACCTGTATTAGGCTATCTCATCTATACCAAATGGAAAGATGGAAAGTGGGTAGGATTTGCCTTGATGGCTTTTGTTGCTGCGCTTACTTTTCGTATTGCCGACAAATGGGAATGGTTAGATTCTGGGACACACTTCTTATGGCATACTTTCGGTGCAGTTGCCTGTTTTTGTATGTTCAACTACATCTATTTAACTGGGGGTAAGAAGGGGATAATAAATTAGATAATGGATTGAATATGAAAATTACTTCCAATCTTCAATTAGTTGTTTACACCTTGCTTCTACAATTTTAAATACGGGATCAAACAAGGCATTGTCATAATAAGGATCGGCAACCTCTGCGTCATCGGTCAAAAATAAACTTACCTTTTGCTTTTGTTCTTGATTAATAGCCAAACCTAGAACGTCCTTAAGGTTGTTTTTATCCATCACTAAAATATGGTCAAACTGATCAAATGAAGCTCTGGTAAAATGTCTGGCTCTTTGTGCAGAGATATCGTATCCATAGGTTTTGGCTACGGCAACACTTCGTCTATCTGGCGCTTGACCAATATGCCAATCGCCTGTTCCTGCCGATGCAATTTCCCAGTCCAACCCTTGAGCATTGACCAAATGCCGCAGTACACCCTCGGCCAAAGGCGACCGACAGATATTGCCCAAACAGACCATTAAAATTTTCAATATATTATTTTGATTTGGCTTTATAAGTATATTTTACGGTATAGGTTATTCCTTCTTTTGAAAAGGTAGAAGTTTGCTCCATTTTGTTGCCTTCAACGGTTGCCTCTCTATTGCTACCGTAGCCATTTGCTAAAATGATCTTGTCACCTTCTTTTGTCCACTTTTGCGAACTAGAGTTGGCTACCATATCACATAATGCACCATTGGAAGAAACTTGGTAAGTCCCAGTGGTTAAAAAAACATAGGTATAATTATTGGCCAAGCAACTATGAGGACCATTTATGCTTTTATAATCGGTAGTTGTTCTATTACCTACTGTCATTGCAGGCGAAACTACAGCCTTATCTAAAACCCAGCGGTATTTGGTAATGTCTTTAGCTGCATCTTTTTTACAGCTGATAAATGCGCAGATACAAAACAATAAAACCAACTTTTTCATAACCAATAATATGTTTATTTATAAATATCGTTCAAGATTTTTGCCAAACGTACACCACCTTTTAACAATTGTTCATTAACAGTACCAATCCAATCAAAATTGTATCTATAACTTAATTTGTCGTCATTTTTGATTCCTGTTGCATAAATGCTATTGCAGATTTGGTACGATTCAAAAACACAGTCTTGTAAACTTGTTTTTTGCCAGTTGACCAATTGTTGGTTAGTTGGGTGATTGATGGCTTTGGTATACTCCGTATAACTCAATTGCTGAAAATCAACCAAACCTTCGTCCCAAACCTTGTGCAGGTTAGATTTTTCGCCAAACCAGGTCAGCTGGATTTTATTTCCTCCCAAATCGTCTTTTCTAGCTGTATGCATAGGCTGGTGCATATCTCCAACCAAATGGATCAACATCCTTAAAGCTAATTTCTTTTGATCAGCCGTGCTTTTCGAGTTTTTTAAAATGGCAATCATCTCGTTTGTCTTGTTATAGATGTTTGCTCCTGGTTGACTAGATAAAAAACTATATACATCCGTTTTTGACAGATCGGCCGGAAGGTTTACATAATGCCAGTTGCTTAGGTAATTATAGCTGGTATCAGATTTGATAAAATCTGCCCAGTTGGCTGCCATAGCCATGCTTTCTGTTCCCAAAATCTGTTTAATGGCCAAACGGGCTTTGGCCTGTAGGTACTGGTCGGCTACTTCACCAACAATTCGATGTCCTAAAACACCCCATGCGCCTGCCGTAAAAGGCAGATAGGCCAATGCAAATACTATAATGATTTTCTTTAAAACTGATATCTTCTTCATATTATAATTCTTTAGGTACACAGGTAATTTTTTCTTTTAATACCAGTGCACATTCTTTGTGGTCATTTAAACTCTCTAATACCAAACGGTCGGCACTTGATGATCTGATGATAAAATTACTCAAATAGCGACCATTGCGGTAACATCCTGTTACTTTTTGTTTGTAGTTAGCCTTGGTAAACGTACCTGTCAATATCAAGGTATCACCTTTAACAACATAAGTTCCCTTGGCATGCTCCTTCCAAATCCCTTTGTTAAAACATGAATCCTCATAGTAATTCACTTTCGAATAAGTAGTTAAATCTACATAAAATGAATCACAACTTATTTTAAAGCGGTGCTGGGTATAATTCAACAATTGATCGGCATCTGCAATGCTATCTTGGTTCCAAACACCTTGTAAAAGAGCTTCTCCTTTGCCTTGTACATTTGGCAATCTGGTACAGGATACGCATAAGAACAAAAAGTTGAAAGTAAAAAGTAGAATGTAAATTCGTTTATCAAACATCATATTTCCAGTATTTATCAATTAAAGCATGTTGTTCTAAACTTTATACTTTCAACTTTTAAATTATTTTAAACTACCCACCATCTCTTCTGGGCGCACCCACTCGTCAAATTGCTCGCTGGTTAGTAAACCTAATTCAACAGCGGCTTCGCGTAAGGTTTTATTCTCTTTATGGGCTTTCTTTGCAATCTTGGCTGCATTCTCATAGCCAATATGTGGGTTCAACGCTGTCACCAACATCAACGAGTTTTCCATGTGCTGTTTAATTACAGGTTTATTTGGTTCGATACCTTCTGCACATTTATCGTTAAACGACACACAAGCATCACCGATCAAACGACCAGACTGCAAAACATTGGCTGCAATAACAGGTTTGAACACATTCAGCTCAAAATGACCATTGCTGCCACCAATACCAACCGTAACATCATTACCCATTACCTGCGCACATACCATAGTCAAAGCTTCTGGTTGTGTTGGGTTAACTTTACCCGGCATGATCGAAGACCCTGGCTCATTATCAGGGATGATGATTTCTCCAATCCCACAACGTGGGCCTGAGCTCAACATCCTGATGTCGTTCGCAATCTTCATCAAAGAAACGGCAACGCGCTTGTAAGCTCCAGATAATTCTACCATCGCATCATGTGCAGCAAGTGCCTCGAATTTATTTGGTGCAGTTACAAAAGCCAGACCTGTCAATTCAGCAATCTTTTTTGCAACCAATACATCGTATCCATTTGGTGTATTTAAACCTGTACCAACTGCAGTTCCGCCTAAAGCCAACTCACTGATCATCTGCAAAGCATTTTTAATTGCCCTTAAACCATTGTCAATCTGTTGTACATATCCAGAAAATTCTTGGCCCAAAGTTAAAGGCGTTGCATCCATAAAATGGGTACGGCCAGTTTTAACGATATCATTCCAAGACGCTGCTTTCTGCGCCAAGGTATTTCTTAATTTTTCCAATCCTGGGATGGTAATTTCTACTGCCTGTTTGTAGGCCGCAATATGCATCGCCGTTGGGTAGGTATCATTAGAAGATTGTGATTTGTTCACATCATCATTTGGGTGCAGTACTTTTTGATCATCAGCTAAACTCCCACCATTTAAAACATGGGCACGGTTGGCAATCACCTCATTCGCATTCATGTTGCTCTGTGTACCAGAACCGGTTTGCCAGATCACCAATGGAAATTCTGCATCCAGTTTACCTGCAATAACCTCGTCACAGGCATTTGCAATTAAAGTAGCTTTCTCTTTCGACAAAACACCTAATTCTGTATTTGCTAAAGCGGCTGCCTTTTTCAAATATCCAAAAGCATGTATGATTTCCTTAGGCATTGAAGCCTCTGGGCCAATTTTGAAATTATTACGTGAACGTTCGGTCTGTGCACCCCAATATTTATCTGCGGGCACCTGTACCTCGCCCATGGTATCGTGTTCTATTCTGAAACTCATGATGTTGTTGTTTTTTTGGCAAATTTAACCTTTTTGATTTTTAAAGTAGTGTATTTAGCCAAGATATTTAAATCGTTACCTGCTTGTGATTTTAAGCACCTAAAATATGGTCATGAAGATGAACATGATGCAAAATTTGAAAAGCTGATCTTTTCTAGCTTTTTATAATAGGTATTTATTTTCTGTGTTTCTTTAATCACTAAAAGTGAACCCAAAATGCCATAATGTTTAAAACTCTTTTGCGTTTGGAAAGGCAATAATTCTTATTTTGCCAGCTTTTAAACCCGTATATTTTACTAAATGAAGTTTCGTCTATTCACCCTTGCGTTTGCATTAACCATTCTATCGCTCTCATCTTGTACCAGTAAAGAAGAAAAAGCTAAAAAGGCAGAGGCCGATAAAAAAGTAAGAACCAAGGAAGACGATAAGGCAGACAGTTTGCTTATTGCCTATGACCCTCAAAAAGGGGATTCATGGATTGCCGATTTTGTACAGAACCTGCACAAAAAATCCGGGTTCAATGGCAACATGTTAGTTGCTAGAAAAGGAAAGATCTTGTACGAAAAGGCAATTGGCTGGGCCGATTACCTGCATCGCGATAGTTTAAAGATCAACTCAGAATTTGAGTTGGCATCCATTACCAAAACTTTTACCGGCGTTGCCATTATGCAATTAGTTGAGGCTGGAAAACTGAAACTAACGGATGATGTAAAAAAATTCTTCCCCAATTTTCCTTATGATGGGATAACTGTACAACTATTGTTATCGCACCGAAGTGGAATGATGAACTATGTCTATTTTATCGACGACATCTGGCGCAAGGAAAAACGCGACATGAAAAAGGGTGTTTCCAACCAAGATGTCATGAATGTAATTGCCGATAAAAAACCAAACCCTTATACCAAACCAAATAAGGTTTTTCATTATAACAATTCCAATTTTATGGTTTTAGGGGCCATTATAGAAAAAGTAACTGGGAAAACCTATGCAGAATACATGATGGAACACGTATTTAAACCTGCAGGGATGAAAAACACCCATGTTTATTCTACTACCGTTTATCCAAAAATTCCTGTTGATGTAGTGGGCCACGACCGTACCTGGCGTTATTCTGTAGTCCAGAACTTCTTAGATGGCCCAGTTGGCGATAAAGGTATTTATAGTACCCTACATGATTTGGTTCTATATGACAAATACCTAAAAAATGGCCGGTTGTTAACCAAAAGGAGTTTGGACTCTGCGTATGTTGGTCGCAATAAAGCTGTAAATGGCCACTTTAATTATGGCTATGGCTGGCGCATGTTCGATGGTAAGGGTATGGACAAAGTAGTTTACCATACGGGTTGGTGGCATGGTTTCCGTCATATCTATATCCGCGATCTAGACAAAGATATCGTGGTGATCTTCTTAGGTAATTTAACCAATGGAAGTTTAATGCACTTAGACGAATTGTTCAAGTATTTAAAGATGCCGATCATTAGAAAAGGTGCTTATACCGGTGCTGGTTCATTGCCAGGCAGCGATGAAGATTAACTAATTTTAACATAAATAAGTACTTTTTTCATTTGATAAATATTTAGCTTTCAGTTATGAAACTAGGCTATCTATTGACACTGTTCTTGACCATAAGTACTGTTAAAGCGCAAACAACTCTTACTGTGCTATCTGCTGTCGATAATCAGCCTTTAGCCAATGTACTGATCTATTACAAAACAAACCTGATAGGTGAAACGAATAAAGAAGGCAAAGTTAGCCTACAGTTAACCAATATAGATAGTCTGGTGTTTGTTAAAAACGACTATGAGGATATTGTATTGGCCAAGAATCAATTGACCCCAACAATATTGATGGTTAAAAATAGGGTAATCCTTCTAAATGAAGTGGTGGTTAGTCCTATGACAGCTCAAAAATTACTCAAAAAAGTTGGTGATTTTATTGAAGAGGGTAAAACCAAAAAGGGCAGATTGAGTTATAAAATCCCCCATCACCTACAGATTTACAATAAATTTATGGCAGGTAATGACACCTTACATTATCTTAATAACCGATTTACATTTGAGAGGGGCAACTTTAAAATAAACGATCAGACCAAGATTGTAAAAAATTTCAGACATGTACAAGTTAAAGAGAACATCTCAAAAGTTTACAGCTGGGGTGGCAAAGAGGCCGATTTTTGGGACCTGTTTTCTCTAACCCCCTTAGGTATCCATTATAGTGCTGACTTCAATAATTTTTTTCTACACCAAGATCTATTCGATTACAAAATTGTAGCGAGCGAAACTTATTACAGATTGGAGTTTAAACAGAAAAAGAAATATTTTTTGTTTAGTATAGAAGGGTATTTAATTGTAGATAAACAGGATTTTGGAATTTATGAATTTGAGACGAGGTTATTGAACAACAAACCCCGTTTTATAAGTCAAAATACTAATTTAAGCAATTCAAAACCGGCTGCATTTAAAATAGATGCCGAAACCTATCAGTTTAAATATACTAAAGAAAGTGATGGGTATGTTTTAGACCATAGCAGTAAAAACACCATATTTACAGCAGAAAAGGGCCAACACAAAAACATACGGTTTATTGCTACCACTCAAGTAGAGCGTACTGTTGATTTTGGGGATAGGAATTTAAAAGGTTTTGATGCCTTTAAATGGGATATCAAATGATGAGATATTAAGAAATCTTATCAAAGGCAATGCCTCGGTCCTTTTTATCTAGATATCTTTTAAGTAAAGCATTTTCAGGCAATTCAAGCATCGCATCTTTTTCAAAAAGTTCGATTACCGTATTTCTGGCTTCTTGGAGAATAACCTGATCCTTTGGCCAAATTCGCCATCTTGAGTTCTAACACCCCACTTTGTTGTGTACCGGTAATATCCCCTGGACCACGCAATTGCAGGTCTATTTCAGAAATTTCGAAACCATTGTTGGTTTTAACCATGGTATCTAAACGCAGTTTAGAATTTGGTCCAAGCTTATTTCCAGACATCAAGATACAGAATGACTGCTCTGCTCCACGACCAACCCGCCCTCTTAATTGGTGCAGTTGAGAAAGCCCAAAACGTTCAGCATTTTCAATGATCATCACTGAGGCATTGGGTACATTTACACCCACCTCGATCGACCGTTGTTGCCACCATAATCTGGCTCTTACCCTCAATAAAGCGCTGCATTTCATACTGCTTATCGGCATTAGGCATCTGACCATGTACAATACTGATCTGATATTCGGGTAAAGGAAATTGATAGCGCATCTGTTCAATACCAGCTTCCAGGTGCAAAGATCTAGTTTTTCACTTTCTCTGATCAATGGATAAACAATATAGACCTGCCTACCTTTGGCGATCTCTTGCTTCATAAAACCAAACATGCGTAAACGTTGACCTTCAAATAAATGGAGGGTCTCGATTGGTTTTCTTCCAACAGGAAGCTCATCAATTACCGAAACATCAAGGTCGCCGTAAAGGGTCATGGCCAATGTTCTTGGTATGGGTGTTGCCGTCATGACCAATATATGTGGAGGAACTACATTTTTGCGCCATAACTTTGCCCTTTGTTCTACACCAAAGCGATGTTGCTCGTCAATCACTACAAGTCCAAGATTCTTAAACTGGACTTTATCTTCAATTAAGGCATGTGTACCTACTAAAATATCAATCTCTCCAGATTCCAATTGTTGATGCAATATGGTCCTTTGCTTTTTAGTAGTATTTCCGGTTAATATCGCTACATTGACCAGTTCTCCTTTTAACAGGTCAACCAAAGATTGATAATGTTGACGGGCCAATATTTCTGTAGGTGCCATCATACAAGCTTGGTAGCCATTGTCGTTGGCCAACAACATGCTCATTAGCGCTACTACAGTCTTGCCACTTCCTACATCGCCCTGAATGAGCCTATTCATTTGGCTGCCTCTTTGGGTATCTAACCTAATTTCTTTAATAACGCGCTTCTGCGCATTCGTCAAGTCGAATGGGAGCATTGTGTTGTAGAAAGTATTTACGCGCTCTCCTACCGCATTAAACACAGCTCCTTTAAACTTTAAGCTACGCAGTTGTTTGTTGTGCAGCAATTGCAGTTGGATAAAGAAAAGCTCTTCAAACTTTAAGCGCCGTTCGGCATGTTGCAACATCGACGCATTGGCTGGAAAATGGATATGGACCAGTGCTTCTTTCCTACTGATCAGTTTATACTTTTCCAAGATATAGGCGGGCAATGTTTCCCTGATTTCATTGATGTGTAGTTCAATGATATGATGGATCAGCTTTTGGATTCCCTTACTATCCAAAAAGCTCTTTTTAAGCTTTTCGGTAGAGTTATAGATGGGTTGTAAGGTTAAGTTTCCTGTGATACCCGTTTGCCTAGGATAGTTTTCCAGATCTGGGTGTGAAATGCTAAACCCATTGTTGAATAAGGTTGGCTTCCCAAATGCGATGTAAAGGCTTCCTCTCATCACGTGGTCTTCAACCCATTTTAAGCTTTGGAACCAAACCAAGTCCATTGTTCCGGTATCGTCCGTAAACTTTGCTACAATCCTCTTTTTATGTTTTTCGCCGATGGTCTCTTTACTCGTGATCCGTCCTACTACCTGCACCAATGGCATATCTGGATTGAGTTCGTTGATCTTATAAAAACGTGTCCGATCAATATATCTAAATGGGTAATGATCCAAAAGTTGCTCATAGGTAGAAATGCCTAACTCTTTTTGCAAAAGTTCGGCACGCTTAGGGCCAACGCCTTTCAGGTAAACCAGTGCTGTATCTAAATTTGAGGCAAACAAAATTGGACTTATTTTCTCTTCAAAGTAAAGATATCTTTGATCAAGTTCCAATTAAATAGCAAAACTGCAGAGAGCAACAGGAGATAAGCCATCAATTGATTGACACTGATGTGTTCGTCAAAATATAAAACGGCAACTGCAAATGCAATAATTGGATTAACATAGATAATAATTCCCAATGTGGAAGATGGGATCCCAATCAGTGCATACAGACTTAAAAAAAGTGGGATAATGGTAAATACAACTGCAATGGCAACAATATGTCCCCAAAACCATATTCCAGTCGGAAAACCAGCATGATGCGCAATGTAAAAAGGCAACATCATTACCACGGCTAAAGTAATCTGTAGGGCCAATACATTCAGCTTATCCAGATGTTGCATCTTTCGTTGGATGATAAGATAGAATGCATATAATGCAGCAATAATTACCGACCATACTACTTCAATAAAAGAGCCTGTGGCCAACATCACGATACTTAATAAGGCAATGCCCAACGAGATGAGTTTGATTTTGGAGAGTTCTTCCTTCAAGATCAGGAAGCCTCCAAATGCCGTAATCAATGGACAGACCATATAGGCAAAGGCAGCCGACTTTAAGCTCACATTGTTAACTGCATAAATAAATGTATACCAGTTTAAGGTAAGTAAGATGGTTGCACCAATGATCTGCCAAACAATCGATCTTCTTTTCTCTGGGCAGGGCTGATCTAAAATATTGGATATCTTGTTTGAGGTATTTCCTTCTAAACAACAAAATCGCAATCCATATCACAATCAACGAAGTGAAGATGCGATAATACAATATCTCTTCTGAAGGAAAAGCTTTAAGGTTTCTTAAGGGAATGGAAAAGAAGCCCCAAATGGCAACTGATAAAAAAGCCGCTAATAAGTAACGCGATTTAGATTTCAACGAAACTTAGGCTTTAAATGCTGTTACAGAGATTTCAACATTTACGCCTTTTGGCAAACCTTTTACAGCAACAGTTTCACGGGCAGGAAAAGCACTTTCAAAATAAGCCCCATAGATTTCATTCACTTCCGCAAATAAGCTCATATCAGCCAAGAAGATTGTTGTTTTAACAATATGTTCAAACTCATATTCAGCTTCCAATAACACCGCTTTGATATTGCGCATCACCTGGTGTGTTTCCTCTGCAATAGAAGTTAGATTAAGCTCGCCATTTTCTGGATTGATCGCTACTTGACCTGATAGGAATAAAAATCCATTGGCTATTACAGCTTGACTATAAGGACCAATTGGAGCAGGTGCATTGCTGGTGTTGATGATTGTTTTCATTTAATTTTTTAATATAAACCATTGGATAAGTTTCCAGATGATTCCCCCAACAAACAGCACAATGGCCAAGGCATTAATGATATGCATTATCCTGATGTTAATGTTCGTTGGTCTTTTTGGATCTGGCTTTCTGAAAAAGTACATATACAAATGTAGGCATAAAAAAAAAGAGGCCCGAAATTTCGGACCTCTTTTTATATCGAATTAAGAAAGATTAGTTTCTTGAAGTCTCAACACGACGGTTTTGGATACGACCTTCTTCAGTATCGTTAGAAGCAATTGGATTAGCTTCGCCAAAACCTTTAGCAGTAACTTGACTAGCGTTAACGCCAGAGTTTACTAAGTAAGTTTTAACAGAGTTAGCTCTGTCTTTAGATAATTTCAAGTTGTATGCAGCAGTACCTTCGCTAGAAGCATAACCTTTAGCAGTTATTTTACCACCGTTTTCACGCAAAGTTGAAGATAATTTATCTAAAACTGGATAAGCTTCAGTTTTTAACACTGAACTGTTAAATTCGAATTGGATAGTTTCCCAACCTGAAACAGTTGGAGCTGTAGGAGCTACAACAACTGGTGCTGGTGGAGGAGGAAGTGGACATCCTGAACCATCAACTTTAGTTCCAGCTGGAGTACCAGCACATTTGTCAAATTGATCAGCAACACCGTCACCGTCAGTATCTTTTTTCAAATCTTCGATAGATTTCTCTACGTTAGAAACACGGTTTTTCAATGCTTCAACTTCTTGACGTAATGAAGACTTTTTCAATTCATCATACATTAATGCAAGTGGGTTAACCCAATCCAAGTTTGGTTTAGATTTCGAACCTAGAGAGAATTCTAAGCCTGCAGAAGCATAGCTGAATTTATCAAAGTTAGAAGTGATGCTATTACCAGCTTGAACACCATTGAAGTTAAAATCATCAATAAAGTTCATGGTGTAGTTTAAGTTAAATGATACACGATCAGATACTTTAAATTTAACACCAGCACCTACAGGAATGTAAGCACCTTTGTAGTAATCATCACCATCAGCTGGTTTCTGTACATTTTTAGTACCGTTAGCTAAAGTTGTAGTTGGCTGATAAGCTACCAAACCGTAACCTGCAGATAAAATGAAGTTTACAGAGTTCTCACGACGTAAGAAATCTACTGTAGCTACATTTACCACACCTCTTAAATCAACTGCATATTGCATTTTGGTTTCGAAATCTTTAACACCATTCTGGATACCACCAGCTGCGTCTTTGTTAGATCCTGAAACTTTACCACGCATTACGTTAGCTTCTAAACCGAAAGCATGACCTAGTTGTTTACGCAATGAAACGCCATAACCTAAGTTAACATCCCAGTTAGTAAAATCGTTTCTACCGCCTAAAAGAACGATAGGAGTAGTAACACCAGCATTGACCCCTATTGACCAAGACCTGTATTGTCCTCTTCCGCCAAATACCTTAGCAGATGATGAAGGAGCTGTAGCATCTTGAGCACTTGCTAGAGATGTTACTCCCATCAATGCTACTAGAGAGGCAACAAGACCCTTCTTTAAAGTAGAATAATTCATAATTTTCTTTTTTAAGGTTAAACAAATATTAATTGTATAATTTTTTGTAAGAACAAAATTAAACAATTTTTTATAATCTCAAAATACTATACAAACTCCGTTCCAAACTTCGAAACGCTTTAACTTTTTGTACATTTGATAGATCAATACCTGTAAATTTAAATAAAAGTATGAAATACGAGCAAATAAATAATTCATTGTTCATCGAGAACAGAAAAAATTTAGCAAATCTCCTTAAAGCTAACGCTTTAGCTATATTTCAGTCTAATGATGAGTTTCCACGAAGTGGAGACCAGAATTTTCCTTTTAAGCAAAACCCAGATCTCTTCTATCTATCTGGCATAGTAGAAGAGCAATCCATTTTATTGCTTTTTCCAGACTGTCCTAATCCTTTATACAGAGAAGTCCTTTTTTTAAGACAGACAAACGACCTTATTAAAGTATGGGAAGGCCATAAATATACCAAAGACCAAGCTAGATCAGTCTCTGGAATTGAAAATATCTATTGGTTAGAAGATTTTGATAACATCCTCCATAGCATTATCCATTATGCTGACCATGTCTATCTCAACACCAATGAAAATGATAGATATGCACATACAGTAACCTATAGAGACATCAGGTTTATTGAGCAGCTCCGCACAAAATATCCTCTTCATCATTATGAAAGGGTAGCTCCTTTGATGAGAGAATTACGTGCAATAAAATCAGATGTTGAAATCGCACTGACCCAAAAAGCTTGCGACATTACTGGCGGGGCTTTTCTACGTGTTTTAAAATTTGTAAAACCTGGCGTAATGGAGTATGAGGTTGAAGCAGAAATCATCCATGAATTTATTAGTAAAAGAGCCACTGGACACGGTTATTCTCCAATAATTGCGGCCGGCAACAATGCCAATATTCTACATTATACGGATAACAATCAGGAATGTAAGGATGGAGAGCTCATCTTGATGGACTTTGGAGCAGAGTATGGCAACTACAATGCAGACCTGACCAGAACAATTCCTGTGAATGGCAGATTTACCAAAAGACAAAAAGAAGTTTACAATGCTGTTTTAACGGTAATGGACGAATCTAAAAAATTGATGGTTGCGGGTGCGATATGGAATACCTATCATGAACAGGTAGGAGAAATCATGACTGAGCAATTAATTAAACTAGGGTTAATTTCTGTAACTGATGTTAAAAATCAAAATCCAAAATACCCTGCCTATAAAAAATATTTTATGCACGGCAATACGCATCACTTAGGTATTGATGTACATGATTTCGCAGGCAGATATACTCCATTTGCGGTGGGCAATATTTTAACCTGTGAACCGGGTATATATATTCCAGAAGAGGGGCTCGGTGTAAGGCTTGAAAATGATATCTTGATTACCAAAGAAGGAAATATGGATCTGATGGCAAAAATCCCAATCATCGCAGAAGAGATTGAAGATATCATGAACGCTTGATCCACGACTCTACAAAACGATAGATATTAAAATCATGGTCTAACAAGGCTTCGTTTACTGCTACTCGGAGCTTTGTTTTATCAATATCCGTCATACGCTGATGCTGTATAATTCGAAATGCTTTCTCTGCCATTAAAAGTGTTTTGCGTTCATTTAATTGCTGATTACCTTTTAGCAGCCACTTACACAATGCAGTTATGCCTTCGTTTTTATCTGCCACGGTTTTAAAGATGGGGATCTGCTGATGTTGTTCATGCACCAATTTTTTAAGGTTGTTCGCAAAAGTATCAGCTCCTTCTCTATCTGCCTTATTGACTACGAAAGCTTGTGCAATTTCCATTAGTCCAGATTTAATATTCTGGATCTCATCGCCAGATTCGGGAACTAACACCACAACTGTTTGATCGGCCAAGCCAGCTATTTCCACTTCCGACTGTCCCACACCAACCGTTTCTACCAAAATCAAGTCAAAGTTGGCAGCTCTTAGTAGGTCGACCATTTCTAAGGTTTTAACAGAAATACCGCCTAAAGCTCCTCTGGTTGCAATAGACCTGATAAACACATTTGGGTTGTTAAACTGTTGTGCCATCCTGATCCCTCACCCAATAATGAACCGAAATTAAATGGAGAAGTGGGGTCTACTGCCAATATGGCAATTTTATGACCTTTTGTAACCAGCTCGCTCGTAATGGCGTTAACCAGTGTACTTTTCCCCGCCCCAGGTGGTCCTGTAATTCCGATAACAGGAACCTGATAGTTGATCTTGATGTCTTTTAACAACGCTGCAGCAGGCTCAAGGTCATTTTCTACTAAAGTCAATGCCCTGGCAATGACCCTAAAATCTCCTTCTGTTAAACCTATTTTAAATACTTCGTGTGATTTCATCAACAAAACCTATCTTATCGCAAATAAACATATTTTTTACTAAACAACCTCAATCTACTTCCATATCCTATGGGCTTAGGGCCCGCAGAAAAAACAAAGAACAAAAAATCGTAACTTTGTTCTGATTACATTATATAGATGAAAACCTATTTTCGATTATTATCGTTTGCTAAGCCAATTGAAAAATTTGCTATCCCATATATTATTGCCACCTTATTGGCCATATCTTTTAACACGTTTCTTTTTACTTTACTAGGGCCTTTGATGCAGGCTATTTTTCTAGAAAAATGTGAAACTGTTACGAAAACCGATGCCAGTAGCTCATGGAACCCTATGGAGCAATTTGACAGTTATATCAACAACGTTATAGCTGACGATAAAATATTTGCACTAAAAATAATATGCGTGGTAATTGTCATCACGGTTTTTTTAGCCAATTTTTTCCGTTATTTCTCTCAACGTTATATGGAAGATTTAAGGGTTCATACGCTATTAAATCTTAGAAAAACGGTATTTGACAATGTAATGAACCTCCATGTGGGCTATTTTAACAATGAACGTAAAGGAGACATCATTTCAAAAGTAGCTTCAGACGTTCAGGTGGTACAATTTTCTGTTACCAATACCCTACAAGTTGTTTTTAAAGAACCAGTGCAGCTGTTGTTCTTTATTGGGGTATTGATTAGCATCTCTCTTAAATTGACCTTATTCTCGTTATTGGTTATTCCCATTTCTGGTTTTGTGATCAGCAAAATTGTTAAACGCTTAAAACAACAATCAACTCAATCCCATCAGTCTTTTGCAAAGATGATTGGCTTCTTAGATGAAGCTCTAGGAGGCATCAAGATCATCAAAGCCTTTAATGCAACTTTCAGGATTAAAGAAAAGTTTGATGAAGAGAATAAATTCTATTCTAAACTGAACCGCAAAATGGCCAGACGTCAGCAGTTGGCCTCGCCTGTTTCCCAAACGCTTGGGGTTTTGGTAGTGGTGTTTATCCTTTTATATGGAGGGATACAAATCTTGGATGGAACTGGCGATTTAGAAGCGCATAAATTTATAGTGTACTTAGCCACTTTCTCGCAACTGATGCAGCCCATTAAAGCGCTAACAGATTCATTTAGTGGCATTCATTCAGGAATTGCGGCTGGTGAGCGTGTGCTAGACTTAATAGATACCAAGCCAGAATTGGTCAACAAACCTGGCGCTGAAAATCTAACCAAGTTTGAAAGAGAGTTAACCTTTGAGCATGTTGATTTTAATTATGGCGACAAACAAGTATTAAAAAACATCAATATCAATATTAAAAAAGGATCTACTGTTGCCTTGGTTGGTCCTTCTGGTGGAGGGAAAAGCACTTTAATGGACTTGATTCCACGTTTCCATGACCCTAAATCGGGAGTGGTTAAAATTGATGGTCATGATTATAGAGACCTTACTGTAGAAAGCATCAGGGCGCAGATTGGAACGGTAAATCAAGAAAGTATTTTATTCAATGATACCATATTCAACAACATTGCTTTTGGCAAGCCTGAGGCAAGTGAAGAAGAGGTAATCAATGCAGCTAAAATTGCCAATGCACACGAATTTATCTTAAATACGGAACAAGGTTATCAATCATTTGTTGGCGACAGGGGCAATAAATTATCGGGCGGACAGAAACAACGGATCTGTATTGCAAGGGCGGTATTGGCAAATCCGCCAATTATGCTATTGGACGAGGCTACCTCTGCGCTAGATACCGAATCAGAAAAACTGGTACAGGAAGCTTTAAATAACCTGATGCAGAATCGGACCTCTATCGTTATTGCCCACCGTTTAAGCACCATACAACATGCCGATACAATTGTAGTAATTGACAAAGGTGAAGTAGTAGAAACTGGAAGTCATAGCGAATTGATGTTGCGAAATGGTCTTTACAAGCGTTTAATAGATATGCAGGCTTTTAATGATTAAAAATTAGTAGGGATATGTCTATTCAAGCGACTCCAATCAAAAGGGATGAACATCTTTTTGAATTTTCCATCTGTACATTGGTTACCCGCAGAGCAGAATATAATGAGATGGTACAATCGTTTAATGATAGCGGTTTTACTGATAATCTTTGCGAATATCTCTTTGCTGATAATACAGACGGTAATTTATTTGATGCTTATGAGGCTTTTAATGTTTTTTTACGACAAGCTAAGGGAAAATATATCATTGTATGCCATCAAGATATTTTGATCAATGAAGATGATATCTCAGATCTTAGAAATAAATTAGATGAGTTAGACGCTATAGATTCAAATTGGGCAATCTGTAGTAACTCCGGTGCAGCAGGTCCTAATCATATTGTTTATCATATTTCTTATCCGAATAAGGGATTGATGAGCAAGGGTCGTTTTCCTCTAAAGGTTAATGCGATTGATGAAAATTTTATACTTGTAAAAAATACTGCTTTATTAAAGGTTTCAAATGACGTTAATGGGTTTCATTTATATGGAACAGATTTATGCTTACAAGCAGAGTTAAATGGTTTTTCAGCTTATGCCATTGCATTTAACCTTACACATAAAAGCTTTGGCAATAGAGATGAGGCATTTTATAGGATTAAAAAAGAATTGGTCAAAAAGTATGATTCTTTTTTCAGAAGTAGATGGGTACAGACTAATAACACTATTTTTTTCTTATCTGGTTCTCAGATTAAGTTTTTTTTGAGAAATCCAATATCTCTATTTTTCATTAGAATGTTCAATAGCCTAAAAAAGAAGTTTTAATGATTGAGACTGAACACAAATCACCTTTAGTATCAATTGCATTATGCACCTATAATGGTGAAAAATATATTGCCCATCAATTGGATTCGATCTTATCTCAATCCTACGAAGCAATAGAGATAGTAATTGTAGATGATTGTTCAACTGACCAAACCTTATCTATATTAATTGATTACCAGCAGAGAGACGCTAGAATAAAGCTATATCGGAATGAAGAGAACATCGGTTTTAACTCTAATTTCGCAAAATGTTTAACCCTTTGTCGAGGAGACTTTGTGGCCATTGCAGACCAAGATGACATATGGTACAGCCATAAAGTGGCCACACTGTTGGCTAACATCAAAAATAACCTTTTGATCTACCACAACTCTGCTTATATTGATGAAAATGATGTGCTGACAGGAAAAACGGTAAAATCATATCACCACTTTGTAAATGGGAATTGCGCAATTAATCTTATTTATTTTAATTGTGTTTCTGGACATGCTTGTCTTATCAACAAGGAACTAATTAAGATTGTTGGAACAATCCCAGCAAATTTTTATTACGATTGGTGGCTTGCCTATACAGCGGGCTGTCTTGGCAGAATGGATTATGTTGATGAGATATTGGTCAATCATAGGCTACACCAAGAAAGTTCTACAGCCAATGACAAAACGGAACCAAAAAAATTAAGAATCCAACAGTTAGAGCATTTTATTGCTTGTAACACAACTCCAGAAGACCTAAAAAACCTTCTTCAAAAACTGTTAAAAGAATACTTAAGTAAAAAACAACTGGCATTCTCTTTTAAATTGTTTTTACTTTTATTCCAAAACAGCCACGAATTACTTTACATAAGAAAAAAATCTTTCTACTCTAAATTGAAGTTTTTGTTAAACGAAAGCAGATAACACAAATACCTGAATAATGAATAAACAAATTAAGCCTATAGCTTTTTACCTTCCACAATATCATGAAATAAAAGAAAACAACGAATGGTGGGGAGAGGGTTTTACGGAATGGACAAATGTAAAAAAAGCGCAACCGAAGTTTAAAGGTCATTACCAGCCACATATTCCTATTGACCATAACTATTATGACTTAAGCAACAATAGGGTACTCGAAGAACAGGCAAAACTTGCTCTTGAATATGGCTTATATGGCTTTTGTTTTTATCACTATTGGTTTAATGGCAAATTGTTATTAGAAACACCCTTACATCATCTTTTGGCTAACAAAACCCCAGAAATCCCATTTTGCCTATGTTGGGCAAATGAAAATTGGACTAGAACTTGGGATGGACAGGAAAAAGAGGTTTTGATGAAACAAGACTATTCATTAGAGGATGATCTTGCACATATCAGATACCTTATTCCTTTTTTCAAAGATGAGAGGTATATCAAAATTGATGGAAAACCTGTTTTCTTGATGTACAGAACCGAACTTCATCCAAACATTAAAGAAGCTACTGAAATTTGGCGAGAAGAAGTAAAAAAAGAAGGTTTTCCTGATTTATACTTAATTAGAGTTGAAAATTTTGAAAGAGATTTAGAACCTCACTTACATGGTTTTGATGCAGGAACCGAATTTGCTCCTGACGGAAAATATAGTGGAGAAAAAACAGGAAAGAAAAATATGCTTAGTTATGTAGTGAATAAAGTATTGCATACTACCAAAATAAAACCATCTGCCAAATTCACAAATAAGATTTTTTCTTATCCTACTTTAGTAAACAACATGGTTAGTAAACCAAGGCCTACCTATAAATATTTCAGATGCATTAGCCCATCTTGGGACAACTCTGCTCGGAGAAAGGAAAATGCAACTTTATATATTGATAATACTCCGGAACTCTTTGGTGTATGGGCCAAAAAAATGGTTGCATATACCAAGGCAAACCTTCCTCAAAATGAGCAGCTTTTATTTGTTAATGCTTGGAATGAGTGGGGAGAAGGCGCTCATTTAGAACCTGACCAAAAATATGGTTATGCTTATCTAGAGGAACTTGCAAAAGCCGTTAAATAATTATCTTAACCAGATTTTATCTACCCTTTTTAAGAAATACCTTAAGAAGGTGTAGATAAAGTTTTAAGAACAATGCCATTGTCATTATTCTTGACTTTCTACTCTGAAAAAGCATTGATTGGACCTGGCCAAAAGTAAACTCTTCTGCTTTCATCCTATCTATAACACTTCTAAAACCCCTTTTCTCTAAAAGGGTCATCTTAGCCTTAGGCAGCTCAGCAATATTTATCGGTAAACTAGCACCCCACTTAGCATGTACCTTTAAAATTTCTTGAAGCCAATTTCTATCTGTATAACCTTCGGAAAAATGTTCGATTAAGATATCAAATGTTACACCTACTTTAAAGCTTTGTCCTATACCTAAAGAAAAATCTACATCATACCCATGAAAGCCTTTTAACAATTCTTGATTAAAGGTATAAGAGTTTGCAGCTGATCTGGTACAACAAAACCAAACCCCATCTACAGTTGCGACTTCTACAAGTTTATGGTCGGTTGGGTTTGCAAATTCTCTACTTGTTGACTTATCAATATACTTATACCTTTGAATTAGGTTATAGTTTAGTAACTCTGGCGCCTCTTGTTCATAACAATACCAACTAGATGGCGCCATAGATTTATACTGACCACCAGCAATACCAATTAAGCCAAATTCTGGATTTGTTTTAAAAATATCAGCCACAATAGGCCCCCAATTTTCTGTTTTTATTAACAAGTCCTCATGCATGAAGCATAGAATATTGTATTTCGCCTTTGCAAGTCCTTTATTATAGACTTCACAAATTCCCATTTTACCGTCTCCATTGGCTATTCCTATTATCTCAAATTCAACACCAATGGTTTCGGCAATATTAGTTGTAACGTCGTCTAAAAAGCGTTGGTCTATAGATGCAATTATTATCGATATCATGTAAGAACAAAACTAATCTTTATAAAATAATATTTTCCAAATCGCAATAATTATATTTGCTTGATATGGATAAGAGTTACGATTACCTCATTGTGGGTTCTGGACTTTTTGGCGCAACATTCGCACATCAGATGACGAAAGCAGGGAAAAAATGCTTAGTTATCGATAAAAGATCATGCAGGAGGAAATATTTATTGCAAGGAAATTGAGAATATCAATGTCCATTGGTACGGCCCACATATTTTCCACACTAACGACAAAGAGATTTGGGATTTTGTTAATTCATTTGTTGAATTCAATAGGTTTATATATACTCCAATTGCAAACTACAAAGGCGAACTCTACAATCTGCCTTTTAATTTGAACACCTTTTATCAACTTTGGGGAACAAAAACACCTCAAGAAGCCAAAGCTGTGATTGATAAACAGATCAAGGCTAATTTGGTAAAGAACCCTAAAAACCTTGAGGAACAAGCATTAAATTTTGTAGGTGAAGATATTTATATAAAATTGATCAAAGGTTACACAGAAAAACAATGGGGAAGAAAAGGAACTGAGCTACCTGCATTTATTATTAAGCGTTTACCTCTTAGATTTACATTTGATAATAATTATTTTAACGACAAGTATCAAGGCATCCCAATTGGTGGCTATAATAAGCTGACAGAAGGACTTCTACAGGGAATCGAAGTAAAACTCGGCATAGACTTTTTTGCCAATAAAAAAGAATTGATAAAGATTGCAGATAAAGTTGTCTATACCGGGAAATTGGATGAATACTTTAACTACTCCTTAGGTCATTTGAAGTATCGTAGCTTAGAATTTGACCATCAAGTACTAGATACTGATAACCATCAAGGTACAGCGGCCGTCAATTATACTGATTTTGAAACACCTTATACCCGCATTATTGAGCATAAACATTTCGAATTTGGCAAACAACCAAAAACAGTCATTACCAAGGAATATCCGCAAGAATGGACAACAAATAAAGAACCCTACTATCCAATAAATGATATAGAAAACGAAGAATTGGCTAAAAAATATAAAAAATTAAAGGAATTAGAACCTAACGTGATTTTCGGTGGTAGACTTGCAGAGTATAAATACTATGACATGCATCAGGTGATAGGTGCCGCCATTCACGTCGCTAAAAATGAATTAAATGTACGATAAGGACTTAACGATTTTCAGTGTTTTTCATAAAGAGTACCCATCTCCCAAGTGCTCATTTATTAGACCCATACAAGTAGGCAAATTACAAAGCCAACTTGACCTCCCATTTTTAAGTGATGACACTGGCGATAACATTTCAGAAAAAAACGAGCGTTTTTGTGAAACTACTGCATTGTATTGGATCTGGAAAAATCTCGACAATATCGATAGCCAATATATTGGTTTGGCGCATTATAGACGCTATTTGACCATACCTGAAACTAGGACAAAACAAAAATTATTTGGCACAAAAAACATAGAAGACAATTCAGATATCTACAACAGACCCCTATCTGATTACAGCATTAATGAGATAGCATCACCTATAACCAAAACCTATATATTAGAAAAATTAGCAGAAAAACAAATATTATTACCTAAAGCAAGTACCATTGGTTCTTTAGGCAGCCATCTTTTCAACATTGAAGACCAATTTATATATTATCATTTACGAGAAGATTGGCTGATTTTTGAACAGACTTTAAAAAAACTAGTACCCCTAGACCATGAGTTTGCAAAGACCTTCTTTTCGACTAGGAATACCATGCATTGCTATAATATGTTTATCGCCGATAAGTCCTTTGTTAATGCTTATTGCACTTGGTTGTTTCCGATACTGTTTGAGCTCGAAAAAAACATCCAGATTAGTCCTTACCCTTATCAAAATAGAACAATAGGTTTCTTAAGCGAACGACTGCTTAATCTTTTTGTTTATAAAAATCTAACAGCGATTGCAGAAATGCCTATAGTCTATTTTACCTAGAACCGATTGACCATTTGAATTTTGTTCTTGAGATAAGCTTTACAACTGCAAAAGTGAGTACATAAACAAAAATAAACCTCAATACAGAATATCCGGCAACACTTAATGCAGACATTGTATCTAAATTTAGCTTTAAAGGCCTTACAACTTCAATCAATACTCGATCAATGATAATTTGATGAAGAAGATATATTCCAAAAGTTGTATGTCTTGGATTTAGTGTCTTTTGCACATTTTTCATATCACCCATTTTTAACAACAGGGTAAACATTCCAAGAGAATAAAATATATTAGTTATGCGAAGCGTATTAAAAGGATCCTGGAGATTTAAATCCATCAAATGAACCGTTTCTAGTGTACTTAGCATAAACAGCATAAGATTAACTCCAATAAGGGAAGCGAATGAAATTTTGCATAAGATAGCCTTTACCTGGTCGAAATGCTTATTCAAAAATATACCCAGCCAAAGATAAAATACAAAGCCAAATAAAGCGGTTGTATGCTCTACGGGTAACCAGCCAAAGTAAAGGTTTACACTATAGAAAAAGGAAAACAAACCCAAAATCAATCCAAATCCCCACTTGTAGATATATTTTTTAAATATGAGCAGGATGGCAATACAGATTAAGAAATTGAGGATAAACCAATAATTACTATGAAAGATTACCCGAAAAAACATTCCTACAGTTGCGTCATACCAATCTATAGGATGGGCATTTGCATTACTTGCTTTTAACAACATAAACACCTGTTGACCTACGGTTAAGACTAGATAGATAAAAATCCAAAACAACCATGGCCCAATTGTATTCTTAAATCGGTTCTTAATATATTGTAATGGTGTATATTCTGTAAACTTATGATTGATGAGAAAGCCGCTGATCAGAAAGAAGGCAATGGTAGCGAACTTGAAAATTTCCATGTATGCAGATTGGACAAACTTCTCTCCATAACCATCATATTTTAACAACCAAAATGCAGAACTATGTTCGATAACGATACCAAACATAGCGATACCTCGAATAGAGTCTATAAAATCAAAATTTTTCTTTTTTTCAAAGGCAATATCCGCTTTCATCTTTTAGAAAAGTTAAAAGGCGAATATCAACAAAAAAGTCCCAAATTAATTGAGACTTCTCTATTAAAATCATTACAGTTCTAAATTAAATTCCAAGAGAATTCATTGATCGGGCTACTGTATAGAATACACTATTGAAGTATTGGTCCTACAACATAACTAACAATTCCATTTATATTTCTGGCTTTGGAAAGATTAAATCGATATTTATCGGCAATAGATGGGCTTAAAATATGTCTTAATACCTTTTCAGCCCCAATACGCTCCATAAAATATACCTTGCCATTATTTATATCTCGCAAAAGTTCAGTTCCTGGTGGAATTGGTAAACCCTGTTCTAAACTCAAACTAGTCAAACTATTTCCATGTAAGATTGAATTAACATATACAGCTTTTAGAGTTCCCGGATCTTGAATATGTCTAGCTTTACCATCCATTATACTAAATACAAAGTAGATACCATCAATTGTGGTATCGAAGAGCAATCCTTCTTGAGGATGAGGAGCAATGATCAATTTCGCCTCATTATCCTTCAAATACTGTATCACATAAGTTTTAACCGCATCACTTTTTACGGGTCTGCAATCAAATCCCAGATTGGGATTAGACCATTTTCTGCAATGTCAATCATTTCTGCATTCGCTAATGACGAACTATTTTCCCAAGCAGAGATATTTACCGTAGGTGGGTTTGCCGACACAATATTCGTATTCCCCAATATACTTGTTGAAGGTTCACCACCAATGGTTTTGTAGTGTAAGGTTTGTGAGAAGTTCTGGGTTGTACTATTATAATCATAAGTAAATCCCGTATTGATGCTAAATACTGCTTTTACTCCCACATCAACCCCAGCCGTACTCGCATTGATCCTATCTGTTTTTGTCGTAGTAGACCGGTATAAAACCTCCAATTTTGCACCTAAGATAATATCGGTAAGCACATGCGTGCCATATCTGCTGACAATGTATGCTGGAGTTTCATTTTGCACATCTGTTGCAAAACTTGCTGTAAGGTAATCTCTAAGCATGCCATTAGTCGCATTGAGCTTCACCCGTTTCTGCTGTATCTTATGGCTATAGCTACTATATAGATACTTTGATGAAAACGCATCAGAATCTGAGTAGGTTCCACTAATAGAGGCTTTAAAAAGAAGAAGCTTTTGTAGACCAAAAAGTGAAAAAGAAGAATTGAGTTTTGCAGTAACCTTTTCCAAGTAAGAGGTTGCATTTTCTCCAGCAATCAGTACACCTTCTCTTCTACTCGACAAATCCCATTCTACTCGTGTAGGCTGTTCTAATCTTAGCTTGTCGACATTGATTACCGAGAATTTAGATGCACTCGAGTTCGCAAATTCTCCAGTGAGGTCATAACCATAGCCCAACAGGTCATTTTTTCCATCACCCGCAGAATTGGTACCAATGCCGTCCCTTTTCTTTTTATCAATCCCTTTACCTGTATTTTCTTTAGGTACATCATTTTTTTTGCAGCCACTAAGAATGGCCATAGCTGCAAATAGCACAAAACATGCAGTCGCAGTTAACATTTTTAAGTTTTTCATAGTTGTAGTGTAATTAAGGTTTATGTAGATAGCAATTTACATTACAACACCTAGTGTTTTGGTAACCAGCTGTTTCCAAAAACAAAGCTACGGTGGCTGAAAAAGCAAATCTTATAACAATACATATATACGGTAGAATACATTTCATACTCAATCAATACCATTTGGTACAATATTTTTCTTCTCAAAAAAGGAATTTCCTAACTTAATATACCTACATATGAAATTCAATGATTACAATAGATATTGGCATTACCTTGCGAAAGCTACGCAACATGCACAAATACTCTCAACAACATGTGGCAAATTGTTTAGAGATTAGCCGAGAGGCTTATAAACGATGGGAGAATAATCGGGTCAACTTTTCTATTTCCCAGCTAAAGAAAGTAGCGGACCTTTATGCTCTGGAGATTCACCACATCATAGAGATGTCTTATCTTCATAAAAAAACACCCACAAAAAAAGGGTCTCAATTACTCGAGACCCTTCTGTTATGTTTTGTAAACCTTACAATTTACGTTTAACTTCTACTTGTTCGTAGGCTTCCACAATATCTCCAACTTCGATGTTGTTGAAGTTTTGGATATTCAGACCACATTCGTAACCTTTTGCCACTTCTTTTACATCGTCTTTGAAACGTTTCAATGAAGCCAGTTCTCCGGTATAGATTACTACACCATCACGTACGATACGGATTTTGCTGTTTCTGGTAATCTTACCATCCAACACCATACAACCTGCAATGGTACCTACCTTCGTAATTTTAAAGGTTTCTCTGATCTCTACGTTAGCCACAATCTTCTCTTCAAATTCTGGTGCCAACATACCTTCCATCGCCGCTTTGATCTCGTTGATCGCATCGTAGATGATAGAATATAAACGGATATCGATCTGTTCAGCTTCTGCCAATTTACGCGCACCTGGTGAAGGGCGTACCTGGAAACCAATGATGATCGCATCTGAAGCAGATGCCAACAATACATCAGATTCTGAAATCTGTCCTACTGCTTTACCAATGATATTGATCTGGATCTCTTCTGTAGATAGTTTCAATAATGAATCGGCAAGCGCTTCGATTGAACCATCCACATCACCTTTAACAATCAGGTTTAACTCTTTAAAGTTACCAATTGCCAAACGACGACCAATCTCATCCAAGGTAATATGTTTTTGTGTACGTAAGCCCTGCTCACGCATCAATTGTAAACGTTTATTGGCAATCTCTCTTGCTTCAACTTCACTTTCTAGAGCATTGAACTTATCACCTGCAGTTGGTGCACCTTGCATACCCAATACCTGTACAGGTACAGATGGTCCGGCTTCTTCAACTTTTTGACCACGTTCGTTAAATAGCGCTTTTACTTTACCACTATAACTACCTGCCAAAATTGGATTCTCCAACTCTTAATGTACCGGCTTGTACCAATACTGTAGTTACAATACCACGTCCTTTATCTAGTGTAGCCTCAATTACCGTACCTGTTGCACGTTTGTTAGGGTTAGCTTGTAATTCTAACAACTCTGCTTCTAACAATACTTTATCTAATAACAAGTCGACATTTAAGCCACTTTTACTTGAGATTTCTTGCGACTGGAATTTACCACCCCAATCTTCAACCAAGATGTTCATGGCCGATAATTGTTCTTTAACTCTATCCGAGTTTGCACCTGGTTTATCAATTTTTGTAAAGGCAAATACCAATGGTACACCCGCAGCTTGTGCGTGGTTGATTGCCTCTTTTGTTTGAGGCATCACTGCATCATCAGCCGCAATTACAATGATCGCAATATCTGCTACCTTAGCACCACGGGCACGCATCGCTGTAAAGGCTTCGTGACCTGGCGTATCTAAGAACGTTACTTGTTTGCCAGAGTTTGTTGTTACTTTATAGGCACCAATGTGTTGGGTAATACCCCCAGCCTCACCAGCTACCACATTTGCTTTACGGATATAATCTAGCAAAGATGTTTTACCATCAATCTACGTGACCCATGATCGTAACCACTGGTACTCTTGGTTCCAAATCTTCTGGTGCATCTTCTTCTTCAATGATACTATCAGCTTCTTCATCTGCTTTTACAAACTGGATTTCGTAGCCAAACTCATCCGCAACAATGGTTAAAGTTTCTGCATCCAAACGTTGGTTGATCGAAACGAACATGCCCAAACTCATACAAGTACCAATAATTTTGGTTACCGGTACATCCATCATGTTAGCCAACTCATTTGCCGTAACAAACTCGGTAACCTTTAACACTTTAGATTGTAATTGTTCTTCTGCTGCCGCTTCTTCAGCCGTTAAAGCAACATCATCACGTTTTTGACGACGTAGTTTTGCTCTTTGTGCAAATTTACCAGATTTACCTGCTCCACTTAAACGTGCAAGTGTGGCTTTGATCTATCTTGTATTTCTTTTTCTGTTGGTTCTTCTTTAGGTCCACTTGGTGCAGCACCAGGTCTAGCATTTCTAAAGTTTGGACGACCACCAGCCGTATTGTTTGTATTGTTTCTAAAGTCAGGTCTATTTCCAACCGGAGCACCTGTTCCCGCTGGGCGAGGTGGGTTATTTCCTTGTTGGCCTTGATTTGGCTGACCTTGTCCTTGTTGCTGTCCTGGAGCAGGGTTATTGCCTCCCGGCGCTTTTTTGCGCTTACGCTTACGTTTAGCAGCTTCACTATCGTTAGAAGATGCTACTGGCTGGTTTCTACGATCCGGTGTAGTTGGTAAAACAATTTTACCAATAATATTCGGACCTGAAAGTTTAACCGAGCGTGCTTTGATTACCTCATCATCGGCAGCTTGTACCGGAGGAGTAGGAGCAACTACAGGTGCAGGGGTAGGTGTAGGTGTAGCCACAACTTCTGGAGCTTTAGGTTTTTCTTCAACCTTTGGTTCCACAACTGGAGCTTTTTCTTCCTGAGCTTGTACTGGAGCTGGTTTTTCTACCACAGGCTCCTCAACTTTAGGAGCAGCCACTACTGGCTCTTCCTTTTTAGCTTCTACAGGAGCTGCTTCCTCTTTCTTAACAGGGCGTGTTTTGCTGTTCAGATCATTAAGATCGATCTTACCAACAATTTTAACACCTGGCAAGGCACTTTCTTCTTCCTTCGCTTCAACTTCTTTAGCAGGAGCCGGAGTAGGCTCAACTGGTTTAACCGCTTCAACAGGTTTTTCTTCCTTCGGCTTCTCAGCAGGAGGAGTATATGAATGAAGGTTTTTGATTAAAACACCTTCGTTTTCAAAGTCTTGTTTTTTTCTAGGTACCTCAGGAGCTTTCTCAGCTGCTTCGGGTTCATCACGACGAATTTTACCTATAACTATCTGATTGGCTTCTTCTTTTACGATTTTATCCCCCTGAAACTCTCTTAGTAATGTATCATACATCTCTTTAGATAGTTTTGTAGTGGGCTTATTTTCCACAGCAAAGCCTTTCTTACTTAGAAACTCTACGGCTGTAGCTATCCCTACGTTAAGTTCTTTAACTGCTTTAAATAAAATTATGGGTTTGTCGTCTGACATTGATTATCCTATTTTTTACTAATTTATATACAAAAGTAACGTTTATTCTTATTTATTCAAGCATAACACGTTATTCAAATTCCGATTGAAGAATACTGATCACTTCTTTGATTGTTTCTTCTTCAAGATCGGTACGTTTTACTAATTCATCTACTGATAAAGCTAAAACACTTTTTGCGGTATCGCAACCAATTGCTTTTAACTCATCAATGATCCAGCTGTCAATTTCATCTGAGAATTCTTCGATATCCACATCTTCATCTTCTTCTCCAGCCTCACGGTAAACATCGATCTCATATCCCGTCAATTTACCTGCCAATTTGATGTTATGTCCACCACGTCCAATTGCCAATGAAACCTGATCTGGTTTTAGATACACTGAAGCATGTTTTGTAACATCGTCTAATTTAATAGAGGTGATTTTTGCAGGGCTCAATGCACGTTGGATGTATAGTGAAATATTGTTGGTAAAGTTGATTACATCAATATTTTCGTTCTTAAGCTCTCTCACGATACCGTGGATACGAGAACCTTTCATCCCCACACAAGCACCTACTGGATCGATCCTGTCATCATAAGATTCTACAGCCACTTTGGCACGCTCTCCAGGTTCGCGAACAATTTTCTTGATCGTAATCAAACCATCAAAGATCTCTGGCACCTCGATTTCGAACAAACGTTGTAAGAATTCAGGGGCAATTCTCGAAATGATGATTTTTGGCGTAGCGTTTACCATATCAACTTTAGAAATTACGGCACGTACCGAATCTCCTTTTTTGAAATAATCTGCTGGGATCTTGCTCCGTTTTTGGCATCATCAACTCATTGCCTTCATCATCCAATACCAAAGTCTCTTTTTTCCAAACCTGGTAAACCTCACCTGTTACGATCTCTCCAACTCTATCTTTATATTTCTTGAAGATTTCGTCTTTCTCTAATTCTAAAACTTTAGAAACCAAAGTTTGACGGGCAGCCAAGATCGCTCTACGACCAAAGCTCTCCAAAGTAATCTGTTCAATGTAATCATCCCCAACTTCCATATCTGGATCCAACTGCTTTACTTCTGCCAGTTCGATCTCTAGGTCATCATCTTCAGAAAAACCATCTTCCATCACTTTTCTTGTACGCCAGATCTCCAAATCCCCGTTGTCAGGGTTTACGATTACGTCACAATTCTCATCAGTGCCATATTTTTTACGCAACATACTGCGAAATACCTCTTCCAGTACGCTAATTACTGTAGGGCGGTCGATATTCTTAAAGTCTTTAAACTCCTGGAATGAATCGATTAAATTAATATTGCTCATTTTTCTATTTAAATGAAATTAAAACCTTTGTTTCTACTATATTATCAAACCCGATCTGTGTTTCTACCAATTGGGCTTTTTTACCTTTTTCTTTTACTTTCTCTTCTATCGAGATTTCATTGTCGTTAACCGCGAGCAGCTTACCTTCTTTTTTTTCACCATTTGCCAGTTTGATGCTCAACTCTCTGCCAATATTTTTGTGATACTGACGGTTCAATTGAAGCGGTTCGCCAACGCCAGGAGATGAAACTTCCAAATTATAAGCTTTTTCAATGGTATTTTCTTCTTCTAGATGAAAACCCACATGTCTGCTAATTGATGCACAGTCCTGAATACTTATTCCCTGATCGCCATCTACATGGATGATCAGTTTGTTATTTGGCAACATTTTTACTCCTACCAAAAACAGCTCAGGCCTGTCTGCAATCTTCTCCTCTACGAGTGCTATAACTCTTTTTTCTACCTGCATATCCTAATTTGTTGCAAAAGAAAAAAGGGGACTCAGTCCCCTCTTCTTTCTCCATTACCGTGCAAATGTACGAAATATTTTTTTCAAAAGAAAAAAATCCTAACAAATGAGCTATTTATTAACGTTTTAATAATTGTTGCTGAGGCTTTACCTTATAACCTACTTTTGATTTTATTATATCTTTTCCACTGGCAAACTCTGCAGTGACCATGGTTTCTACCAAATAGGTCTTGCCCTTAACAAAAGGCATTTGGGGTGTAAAAATCAGTTGGTTATTGGCCACACTGAGTTTGCCAGGCCAGTCCATCTCCATTGTTGTCGAATCATCGTCTACAGGGGTCTGCAGCACTGAAACCAAATGCTGATAGCTTGAATCTGTGTTGATGTTATTCTTCAGTTGCAATAAACTTGCTCCGTTTAGATCCGAAATAACGATGGTATTGCTATCTGTCGAAAAATGGATCGATACTGGCTTGTTATTTGTAGGGCTACAGGCAACCAAAAAAGAACTGAAAAGAATAATTAACTTTATATATTTAAACATCTAACTAAATTAACAATTATGAAACTAATATTTGAAATTTTAATCATGGGTCTGGCCATGTTGTTGGGCGCTTACATTGTGCCAGGTGTTCAGGTTGATGGTTATGGAAGCGCAATCATTGCCGCTATCTTAATTGCAGTGGCCAATGCCACCATTGGACTGATCTTAAGGATATTTACTTTTCCTTTAAACGTATTAACCCTTGGCCTCATTTCATTCATTATTACGGTATTGATCAATCTTATTGGTAGACCATTTTATGACAGGCTTTAATACCTCTGGTTTTTTGGCCGCAGCAATTCTGGCCATTGTAATTGCCATTATTAAAATGCTGTTGAATTCTATTTTTGGAATGGAGAAAGAATAGAAAGACTGTTCAACTACAAAAAAGCCACAACGAATCATCTTCCTTGTGGCTTTTTAATGATTTATAAATTTCTTCTTAGCTCAAAATACTACGACTGATCACCATTTTCTGGATCCTCTGAAGTACCTTCATAGATCTGGGTAATCTTTGCGTCCCTCATTAAGCGCTCCACATGGTATTCTTTCACAAAACCATAACCTCCATGGATCTGCACAGCTTCAACCGTTACATCCATGGCCACCTTGCTGGCAAACAATTTGGCCATTGATCCAGCCAAAGTATAAGACTGGCCTTGATCTTTTAACCAAGCAGCTTTATACACCAACATACGTGCTGCCTCTATCTGCGTAGCCATATCTGCCAATTTAAAGGCAATTGCTTGATCATCAGAAATGGGTTTACCAAATGCTTTACGTTGTTTCGAATATTCCAAAGCCAACTCATAGGCCCCAGCCGCAATGCCTAGAGCTTGCGCTGCAATACCAATTCGGCCTCCTTCTAAAGTCTTCATGGCAAACTTGAACCCAAAGCCATCTTCTCCAATGCGATTTTCTTTTGGCACTTTTACGTCATTGAACATCAAAGAATGTGTATCAGATCCACGGATTCCTAATTTATTCTCTTTTGGTCCAATGGTAAAACCAGGTGTTCCTTTTTCTACGATAAAGGCATTGATGCCTTTGTGTTTTAATTCTTTATGTGTTTGGGCAATCACCAGGTAGATACCTGCAGTGCTCCCATTGGTGATCCAGTTTTTAGTGCCGTTCAACAAATAATAGTCGCCCATGTCTTCGGCAGTTGTTTGCTGAGAGGTTGCATCAGGTCCTGCTTCTGGCTCCGAAAGGCAGAAAGCACCGATTTTTTCTCCTGAGGCCAAAGGTTTTAGATATTTTTCTTTTTGCGCTTCGTTTCCATAAGATTCAAGCCCGTAGCAGACCAAAGAATTATTCACCGAAACCACAACAGAAGCAGAAGCATCAACTTTGGATAGTTCTTCCATTACCAATACGTAAGAAACTGCATCCATACCACTTCCACTATATTTTTGATCAACCATCATCCCCAAAAACCCAAGCTCTCCTAGTTTCTTCACTTGTTCTGTTGGGAATTTTTGATGCTCATCTCTTTCAATAACACCCGGTTTTAGTTCAGTCTGCGCAAAATCTCTGGCAGCCTGTTGGATCATTAATTGTTCTTCACTTAGTTCAAACAGCATAATTTTGATTTATAAAAGGTTAGATCTGCCAAATTTAGTATTTCTCTTCGAAATTACTATGCAGCCATAGCAATTTTTTACACAACAATGCCCTCTGAAGCCATTTTAAAGGATATATCACAATTTTAATACACCAAAAGCAAGATCATTAACATTTATAATCTTGGTGTTACCGTAAGATTATTATTTTTGTTAGATGAACCTAGGTCAACAAATCTTGTTTTTCTTTAGCGCCTTAGGTGTGTTTAATGGTTTTATCATTAGCGCTTATCTGCTGGTTTTTAAAAAATCGAAATCGGCAGCTTCATATTTTTTAGGACTAATGCTTTTAGGACTGTGCTTAAAGATCGGCAAATCTTTTATCTCTTATTTCTATCCGGCCTTGCCTGGCATCTATATCCAAATCGGTATTTGGGGAGGTTCTTTGATAGGCCCTTCTCTTTTTTATTTGATTAAATCTGCATTGGGGACAGACACAAAAATAACGACCATCCAAAAAGCAACCTATCTGTTTTGGTTCTTGGCCATTTTAATTGCCAGCATTGTTGCTCCATATGATAGTCAACCAGACATCTGGGAAAATTATATCTGGTCAATTATAGCTTTACAAATGGCCATCTACATGGTTTTATCTGGATGGTTGATGCGAACGACTTTTGTCAAACTTTTAGACAAGGGTGAAAAAGTTTCTACAACGGAGAAACTATTGCTATCTGTATTGATTGGCAATATTGTCGTTCCTGCTTCATTTAAGTTGTCTATCTTCTCTTTTTTTAATGGCCCTTGTATTAGTGGCGCCCTGTTTTTTTCGCTGATCCTTTACCTGAACACCTTCTTGTTTATCAGCAGAAGAAAAACCAGCAACCTGCTTTCAGACAATCAAGATCAAGTGCGCTATGCCAACAAAAAAATTGACAAAGCACAGGCCTCAACTTTAACAGAAAGACTACAAAAAATCATTTTGGAGGAAGAGCTTTATAAAAATCCAGACCTCAAACTCAACGACCTCGCCAAAAAGGCTGGCATTTCAGGTCACCAGCTTTCGCAGTTACTGAACGACAATTTGGGCAAGAGTTTTGCCGCCTACATCAACGAATATCGGATCAACGAAGCCTGCCAACTGATCATAAATGACAAAGGCATTAAATTGGAAGCCATTGGTTATGAGGTTGGTTTCAATTCGAAATCTACTTTTTACACTGCCTTTAAAAAGCATAAATCTACCACCCCAACACTTTACAAAGAACAGCTATCGGCTGTTTCATCTTTCTAGATCTGGTCTGAATTTATAATTCCGAACTCCTAAATCTGAGAATCAAAACCCTTTATCTTTTCTTCTCTTCTAGTTTTGGTGCATTCTATAACCCCAACACATGAAGATGAAATCGACATTATTGCTATGCCTTTGCTTATTTACAAGTACATACCTGCACGCACAAGCCATTATTGGAAAATTGGTTGATGCAAAAACCAAACAGGCGATTGCCTTGGTCAACTTATCATTAGCCAGCCAGAACCAACCAACCGCCATCAAGTATACAAGTAGTGACACTTTAGGCCGCTTCGAGTTTAAGGAAATCCCCATTGGAAAATATATACTATCGGCCACGTCTATGGGCTACCAAAAAATACAGCGAGAGCTTACCATTAATGAAAATACTGTAAAAAAGCTGGATTCTTGGAATCATTTTAATGAACGAAGACCCCAACCTGCTCAAAGAAATAACCGTTACAGGTGGAACAGCCAATTTTGCTACCCAAAATGGTCAACTGAAAATTGGGGTTGCCAATAATCCGTTCTTCAAGTCTTCATCTAATCTATTGGATGTTTTCAGAAGGTTGCCAGGCCTGCAGGTTAACCAAGATGGGACAATGCTAATGGCCAGTAGGGCAACACCAACATTATTTGTTGATGGCAAACCTGTAAACATGAACAATGACGAAATCCTAACCTATCTCAATAGTTTATCACCAGACATGGTCGAATCAATCGAGATGATCAATCAGCCCTCTTCAAAATATGATGGCGAATATCAGGGCATCATAGATGTAAAACTGAAACGTAATCAATCTTTAGGTTTAAGAGGTAGCTATAATGCCAGGTTTCAGCGAAACAATTATAGTTTATTGGACAATAACTTGTCTTTGAGTTATAAGACCGACCGATTTACCTATGACTTAAACCTTGGCCATATTACCGGCAGCACTTTTTATAAATATTATGCGCTGCAGTATCTGGCCAATACCAATGCTATGATTACCGATACACGAACTGTTACAGCTAACCAGAACTTTAATGTGCAGGCCAGGATAGCTTATGAACCTAAAAAGGGGCAGAGCATAGAAGCCTTTGTAAGGACCTTACAAATTGACAGGAATGCCACCTCTGATAATTACCTAACTACACAAACCGCCAAATTAGACCAGACCATTGCAATTACAAAAAGTGAAAACGACGCCCGTCCAAAACAACATAACTATGCAGGTGGCATCAATTACGATGCACAGTTTAAGAACGGCGAATTACATGTAATTGCTTCTTTGGCACAAATCGACAACCGACAAATGGAAGACATCCAAAACAGAAATATCATGAACAGTTCACTCTACAATGGCCTGCTCAGTTATTGGAAGACCAATTCCCGAAACAACATTTTGATCCGCACCGCTCAGGCAGACTACAGTCAAAACATGGGCACAGGCAAATTAGAATTTGGTGGAAAGTTTGCCTACACTACTACCGAGAACAACCTGCGCTATGATACATTGGCCAACTCCGTTTTTAACTTTGACCCCCAACGCAGCAACCAGTTCAATTACGGAGAATACATTATGGCGGGTTATCTTTCTTATCAGGGCAAATGGAACAACATCAGTTATAGCCTAGGTTTAAGAGCCGAATATACCCGTACTGTGGCCAATTCCATTACAACAAGCATGCTTACCGAAAGAAAGTACCTCAAATGGCTACCGAGTTTAAATGTTGCCTATGCCATTAACCAGAGCGAACAACTCAGCTTCAGCTACAGCAGGCGCCTAACCAGGCCTACTTTTGCGTTCTTAAATCCTTTTCGTTTTTACTACAGTCCGCGTCATTACTGGATAGGTAATCCATATTTGCAGCCTTCTACCACCAATCTTTTTGCATTGTCTTATAGCAGAAAGGCACTTAACGTTTCCTTAAACGCAGGGCGAGAAACGGATGTGATGGCACGTTATCCAGAATATAACCCAGCAACAAACGAACTCATTTTCTTGGGGCGCAACCTTCCCTACAGAAATTTTGCAAACCTGTTGATCAGTTCGCCCCTTACCATCAACACATGGTGGAGGATGAACAACAACATTGGATTCTATTACAACAAGGAGCTGACCCCTTATTTTGACAGGACTTACGAAATTGGCGTATTCAATTATACACTTAATGGCAGTCAGATTTTCATGCTAAAAGATTGGTTATTGGATGTAAGTTATACCTACGAATCGAAAAGTGGTAATGGTCTTTACGTATTCAAACCAGTTTATGGGATAGATCTTGGTGTGCAAAAAGCTTGGTTCAAAAGCAAGCTCAACACCAAACTTACGCTTTACGACGCCTTCGACAGCATCAAAAGAAGACTCATTTTTAGGGAAAAGAGCATCATCGACAATGACATGTATCATTATTTTGGTGCACAACGATTGGTCCTTAGCTTAACCTACAACTTTGGCAGCTCTACCTTCAAAATAAAGGAAAGCAAAAAAAGCGAGGAAGAAAATAGGGCCAACTAATGAAGGGTGGCTTATTTTAACAAACGGTTATTGTCGTCAGGGAACACCAAGATTGGCTGATATTTTTTCGCTTCTTCCATTGGTAAAGAACCGTAAGACATGATGATCAAAATATCACCTACTTGTACTTTCCTGGCTGTAGCACCATTTAGGCAGATCGTTCCAGTACCACGTTCGCCCCTAATGGCATAGGTTTCAAAACGTTCGCCATTGTTGTTGTTTACGATCTGTACTTTTTCGTTTGGAATAATGTTAGCTGCATCTAATAGATCTTCATCGATAGTGATGCTGCCTACATAATTTAATTCTGCCTGTGTTACTTTAACACGGTGTATTTTCGATTTTAAGACCTCGATAATCATTCTGCAAAGTTAGGAATAAAAGAATTAACAGTTGTCAATTTTTGGTCAGCAGTATTTAACTGAGCAATACATTGTCAATCAAGCGTGTTTCGCCAACCTTGGCAGCTACCAATGCTACAGGGTGGGCAGCATTCTTGTTTTCGATAGGCAATAAGGTCTCTCCATCTGCAATGGTAAAATAATCCAATACTACGCCAGGTGTTTCATTGATCATTGTTTTGGCCTTAGCCAATAAAGTTGGCAGGTTTTCTTGATCAAAATGTGTGGCCACGTAGGTAAGCGCCTTACTCAACACCAAGGCATTTTCCCTATCGGTTAAAGATAGATGTATATTTCTAGAGCTCATGGCCAAACCGTCTTCCTCTCTTATGATTGGACAAGAGACAATCTCAACCTCCATGTTAAAATACTTCACCATGTTTTTGATCATCAGCACCTGCTGAAAATCTTTCTGCCCGAAGAAGGCTACATCTGGCTGTACGGCATCAAAAAGCTTTTTTACAATCTGGGTTACACCTTGGTAATGTCCTTTCCTAAATTCTCCTTCCAACAAAAATTCGGCCGGACCTAGATCGACCTGCCAATGCTCCGGAGTAGGAAAAGAGGGGTACATTTCCTTTACGCTTGGCATAAAGACAACGTTACAACCAGCATCGTACAACATTTTAATGTCGTGCTCTAATGGTCGGGGATATCTCTCGAGGTCTTTGGGGTCTGTAAACTGGGTGGGATTAACAAAGATGCTGCAGACCACGATCTGCGCCTGTTTTTGTGCCATCTCTATCAATGATAGATGTCCCTTATGCAAAGCACCCATTGTTGGTACCAGTGCGATTTTAGAATCTGCCTTTTGTAAAGGCGCCAACAACATCTTTAATGCTGCGACTGTATGTATAATTTCCAAATTACCAATTGGTTTTTAAAAGGCCAAAGTTGAGCATTTATCTAAAACTTACAAAGCCTATTGCATAAGTTATTGATAAATATTAATATTATTAGTACCTTTGCACCTTGATAATCTTTAAATTAACATAATTTAATATACAATATGGAGATGGCAAAAACGAAGCTACTGATTGTTACACACGAGATGTCGCCTTTCCTCGAACTTACCAAAATTTCAGAAATCACTCGTCAATTACCACAGGCAATGCAAGAAAAAGGATTTGAAATCCGCATCTTAATGCCAAGATTTGGTAACATCAACGAAAGAAGGAACAGGTTACACGAAGTTATTCGTTTATCGGGAATGAATATTATTATTGATGACAATGACAATCCATTGATCATTAAAGTTGCCTCGATCCCAGCTGCACGTATGCAGGTTTATTTCTTGGATAACGAAGATTATTTCCAACGTAAATATGTTTTCAGAGATAAAGAAAACAAGTTTTATGCAGACAATGACGAACGTACGATCTTTTCTGCAAAGGTGCGTTAGAGACTGTTAAAAAATTAGGCTGGGCCCCAGATGTGGTGCATTGCCATGGCTGGATGACTTCTTTAGTTCCTGCCTATATCAAAACAACCTACAAAAACGATCCTACATTTAAAAATGCGAAGGTGGTTTACTCTGTTTATGAGAACTGTTTTACAGAAACATTAAACGCTGATCTACATAAAAAAGCGGTGATGAACCACATGACAGAAGAAGACACCAAGGCTTTCATCAAAGCAGACTGTAACAGCCTGCATATGGGCGCAATAACCCATTCTGATGCAGTTGTTTTAGCAGATGAAAACATAGATAAAGATGTGTTAAAATTTGTTAAAGATTCTAATAAGCCAACTTTAGCCTTTAATTTAACCGAAAATTACGAGAACTTCTTCAATTTCTATGAGGAAATCTCTGATGAAGAATTGGTTTCAGTAGCTTAAAAAGCATTATTTTAATATTAAATATGAAATTTATAAAACTAGACTTATTAACCCTGTTGATAAGTCTTTTCTTTTCGCATCATGCGAAAAAACCGCTACAATTGGTCTAGAAGTAGACCCTAACAGTGCCGTGCAGGGAGCCTTGGTTGACACTGTAACCGTAAGCTCCAGAACTCTTCTTGATGAAAACAGCACCACACTTTCGTTAGTTAGACACCCGCTTGGTTATTTAATAGACCTGTATTTGGAAAAACCGAAGCTGGTTTGGCCATGGCCATCAATGTTCCTAGCGAAGCCTATAGTTTCGGAACCGATGCTGTTATCGATTCGGCCGTATTGTCGCTAAGCTTTGGTGGAGAGTTTTATGGTGATAGTACAGCCACTTATAGTATCGACGTACGTCAGTTGAGTTCTAATATCAATGATAGACTTTCTTTTCTAAACACTGTAGAATACGCTACCAACAGTACATTATTGGGAAATAGAACTGGGAAATTATACCCAACTACACCTTTTAAGATAACCGATATAGTTGCCGGTAAAGCAGACACCTTAAAAACTGTCGCCCCTCAAATGAGGATTAAACTCGACAACAGCTTTATCCAAAACAACATCGTTAAACTACCCGATGCGAGCTTAAAAACAAATGCCCGTTTTGCTGATGCCTTTAAGGGTTTATATGTACAGGTTAATAAAACCAGTTCGACAGGCACGGGCGGATTGATGTTTTTTGATTTTACAAGCACCAACTCCAATTTAACGCTATACTACAAAAAACAAAATGCAACTACTGTTAGTGCAATAGATACTGTTGCTGTAGATTTCCCAATCAATAGCAGCACTGGACCGGTATCCGCTTCAATAAAACATGATTATACAGGAACGCCTATCGCAACACAACTGGCTAATCCAAATCAACAATATGCAGTAACTTATCTACAGCCTTTAATCGGCTTAAGAAACAAGATCTCTTTCCCATATCTAGCAAAGTTTGCAGCTAATGTTGGCAAGGTTGTAGTGAACAAAGCAGAACTGGTGATCGACCTGAGTTCTGGATCAGATGGCAAGCCATTCGACCCGGCAACAAGGTTGTCGCTATATAGATATGACCTGGCCGAGAAAAGACAAAATGTACCTGATAACAACCCAGAATTTGATACTCGTGGACTTGAATCTGCTGTTTTTGGCGGCTATTTCAACTCTGTAAAAAAACAATATGTTTTTGTGGTAACCAGTTACATACAAGACCTCATGAGTGGCAAGCTTAAAGATTATGGTACATTTATCGCACCAACGCCATTGAAAGAGTTTTCTGTAGCCCCTTCATTAAGTAGTGGCGGCAGATCAGTTATTGATTCTTTAAAAAGACCCCGGCAACTGGTGATAACCTAATGAAATTGAATATTTATTACACTAAAATAAACTAATTTAATTTATAGTTTATTTGACTAATCCCCCGAGAAATAAGTATTTTCGGGGGATTTACTTTTACAAGAAATTTTATGTGTGGAATTGTAGGCTACATTGGCTTTCGTGAAGCTTGGCCAATTGTTATCAAAGGATTAAAAAGGTTAGAATACCGTGGATATGACAGTGCAGGTATTGCATTGATAGACAACGGCGACCTGAATATCTATAAAAAAGCGGGCAAGGTTCAAGAACTTGAGAATTATGCAGAAGGTAAAAACCTTGCAGGTACCATCGGTATGGGACATACCCGTTGGGCTACCCACGGCGCACCTTCTGATAGGAACTCCCATCCACATACCTCCAACAACGGTAGGTTAAGCATTATCCACAATGGAATCATAGAGAATTATGCTACCTTAAAAGAAGAGTTGCTAAGAAGAGGACATGCTTTTAACAGCGATACTGATACAGAGGTATTGATCCATTTAATTGAAGAGGTTTATAAAAACGAACATACAGATCTGCTTGAAGCAGTAAGGCTAGCCTTAAACAAGGTTACTGGTGCCTATGCGATCGTGGTAATGGACCAAGATAATCCAAATGAGCTCATTGCAGCCAGAAAAGGAAGTCCGATGGTGATTGGTGTAGGTAAAGGCGAATATTTTATCGCTTCTGATGCTACCCCGATCATAGAATACACCAAAAATGTAATCTACTTAAACGACAATGAGATTGCCTATCTCAAACGCGATGAACTGTTGATCAAGCGATTGGACAATGTTGTTCAGACCCCATATATCCAAGAACTGGAGCTTCAACTAGAGATGCTCGAAAAAGGCGGCTATGACCACTTTATGTTAAAAGAGATCTATGAGCAACCCCGTTCTATCAGAGATTGCATGAGGGGCCGAATTTACCCTGAAGAGGGCAAAGTACAGCTCGGTGGTATCAAAGAGTTTGCAGACAAACTTAAGAACATCGACAGGATCATCATTGTGGCCTGTGGTACTTCTTGGCATGCTGGTTTAGTAGGCGAATACCTGATTGAAGAATATGCCCGTATCCCCGTTGAGGTTGAATATGCTTCCGAATTTAGATATAGGAATCCAATTATTACCGAGAAAGACGTAGTGATCGCTATTTCGCAATCTGGCGAAACTGCCGATACCATGGCCGCTATAGAAATGGCAAAAGAAAAGGGAGCTACAATTTTCGGCGTATGTAATGTGGTTGGGGCTTCAATCCCACGGATTACACATGCTGGTGTTTATACCCACGCCGGCCCTGAGATTGGAGTGGCTTCTACAAAAGCCTTTACTGCCCAAGTTACCGTTTTAACTTTGATGGCCTTTTACATGGCCCAACAAAAAGGAACCATCTCTAACTCAAAACTCATAGAGCTATTAACAGAGTTAGATTGTATTCCTGATAAAATCCATGTTGCCCTACAAAGCAACGACCTGATCAAAGACATTTCAGAGAAGTTTAAAGATTCGAGGAATTGTCTGTTCTTAGGAAGAGGAAGCGGTTTCCCTGTAGCGTTAGAGGGTGCTTTAAAGCTAAAAGAGATTTCTTATATCCATGCCGAAGGCTATCCGGCAGCAGAGATGAAACACGGACCTATTGCCTTGATCGATGAGGAAATGCCTGTTGTAGTTATTGCCACTAAAAATTCATCGTACGAAAAGGTAATCAGTAACATCCAAGAGGTAAAAGCAAGAAAGGGAATCGTCATTGCCATTGTTACCGAAGGTGATGTTGAAGTTAAAAAGATGGCCGACTATTGTATCGAAATTCCTGATGCCAGCGAGGCTTTCTTGCCTTTGCTAGCTACCATTCCATTGCAATTGTTATCTTACCATATTGCCGTATTAAGGGGCTGTAACGTAGATCAGCCCAGAAATCTGGCCAAATCAGTAACTGTAGAATAAACAAAAAAGGCCCAATCAATTGATTGGGCCTTTTTATGTTCTTTGCTCCTATTTAAAAGGGCAGGTCGCCTGTTGCATCAACAGGACTAACAAAATCGTCTTCACTTTTCGGTGTGCCACTGCTTACTGGTGTGTTCTCAAAATCACTTTTTCTACCCAACATGGTAAAGTTTTCGGCAACAACCTCGGTTACATATTTTTTAACTTTTTCTTTATCCTCAAATGAACGTGTTCTTAATTTACCTTCAATGTAGACCAATTTTCCTTTTTGCAGATACTTAGATGCCACTTCTGCCAAACCCCTCCACAGCACAATGTTATGCCATTCTGTTTGTTCTACACGTTTTCCATCTTTATTGTAAGTTTCCGAAGTAGCCAATGGGAAGCTGGCTACTGTAACTCCTCCCTCTAAATGTCGAACTTCTGGATCTTTACCCAGATGCCCCACCAAAATAACTTTGTTAATACCAGACATGCTTAAATTTGATTAGTTTTTATATATAGATTAACAAAATCGCTAATTACCTTAGGATGTGGTAAATCTTCAAAATCCTCAAGTAAAACCGATTTAATGTCCGTCTTTAGATTAAAGTTAATAATATAATTATCTAAAGCAAAAAATTGGACATATATAATTTGGTGGGTCAATAAATGTCTTTTTTCTGAAATAAATGAGGTTTTTACTTCTTCCCCAAACATTTCTTTTATACTTTTTATAAAATTGGATCGTCAGCATTCGGTTTTTCTGCCGTCTCTATCAATGGAAAATCGAAGAGTTGTTGCCATATGTCTCCAGGATTACGTTGTTTGGTTAAAATGTATCCATCCTTGATCCCAATAAAGTAATTGAACCATCTTTCTTTAACCTTTACCTTTTTCAATTTAACTGGCAATACATCAACTTTGCTGTGTTTAAGGGCATAACAACCCAATTGTACAGGACAAACTTGGCAGGCAGGTGATTTGGGCTTACACTGCAGTGCCCCAAACTCCATGATCGCTTGATTATATAAAGAGGGTTGTTGATTTTCGATCAGCGATTGGGCCAGCGTTGTAAATATCTTCTTACCTCCAGTAGAATTGATGGGTTCTTCTACCCCAAAATATCGGGCCAGTACCCTAAAAACATTCCCGTCTAAAACTGCCTTGGCCTCATTGTTTGAAAAAGAGGATATCGCTGCGGCCGTATATTCGCCAATTCCTTTTAGTTTGATCAATTGCTCATATTCGACTGGGAAGATCCCTGATGCAACTCTACCACTTGTTTGGCGGTAAACAGCATGTTCCTCCCTCTAGAGTAATAACCTAGGCCCTGCCATAATTTAAGCACCTGTATTTCTGATGCAGCAGCAAAGGAACCCACCGTTGGGAAGTTTGCCAAAAATTTATTGAAATAGGGCAGGCCTTGTTCAACTCTGGTCTGTTGCAAGATAACTTCAGATAACCAGATCACATAAGCATCGGTAGTATTACGCCATGGTAGCTCGCGTTTGTTAACTTTATACCATTTTATAATTTCATTTTGGAAATTCATTTCCTCAAAAATACAATCAAAATATATCTTTTTTATAAAACTTGCAATAACATGATACATTTGATCGCAAATAAATCATCTTTTATTTTCCTATCTCATTAAAAAGCAATACTTTTGCAACCCCAAAACAGTTATAATATTTAACACTCAATAACTTAATAAATAGAAAATATGACTAAGGCAGATATTATTTCAGAAATATCAACAAAAACAGGAATTGAAAAAGTAGATGTACAGGAAACAGTAGAGGCATTTTTCAAAGTAATCAAGAACAGCATGATTGGCGGAGAAAATGTATACGTTAGAGGCTTTGGCAGTTTCGTTGTAAAAAAGAGAGCGCAAAAAACTGCTAGAAATATTTCTAAAAACACTGCGATTATCATCCCTGAGCATTTCGTTCCAAGCTTTAAACCAGCAAAAGTTTTTGTTGATAAAGTAAAAAACAACTCGAAAAAAGTTAAAGCTGAAGCTTAATCTATCATGGCAAACAAAGTCCGTTCAACACAAGTTATAATTATTGTCGCAATGCTAGCGCTTGTAGGATTTTTGTTTACAAGAGAGATCAAAGGGTTAGTGAAGCCAAAAGATGAAGCCGGTAAAGCCGCTGCAACATCAGATATGGCAGCAAATACTCCACAACTTAGTATAGAAGAGGTTTCTTCAACCGCTAAAAACATGATCAGCGCAGCGTCTGCCAAAGATATATCTGCTCTAGAACGGACTTATCAAAGTGCTTCTGGGAGTGATAAAAACAAACAGGCAACCGTACTGGCGCAAAAATGGGATGATTTAGAACAATCCATTCCTAGTGCAATGTATTTAGAGGTTGTAGCAAAAGCAGAGTCCATCATTAACCAATTGGTTAAGTTCTGGAGACCGTTTTTTGAAAGCCTTTGACAATACGCAAGACAGCTTGGTAAAACCAGTAATGCTGCAAAAAGCCAATGCTTCTTTTACGAATGCATTAGCTTTAGATTCGGCTAATATCGAAGGCAAGACTGGTTTAGGCATTACCATTGTAAATGGTATGGGTGCACCAATGCAAGGTATTGCGATGTTGTTGGATGTAGTAAAAAAAGAACCTAAAAACTTTAAGGCAAATATGAATTTAGGCATGTTTGCAATGAAATCTGGTCAATTTGATAAAGCGATTACTCGTTTCAACGATATCATCAGCAATATCAAAGCTACCCCAGATGTCTACTTCTGGCTGGCAACAGCATATGAGAGTTTAGGCAAAAACAAAGAAGCAATAGACGCTTATTTAAATAGCAAGAAATTAGCGGCCAATCCTACCTTATCGAAGTTTATTGATAAAAAGGTGGCTGAGTTAAAGAATAAACGTTAATTAACAGATTAATAAAAACATTAAAAACTTAAAATTATGCCAAGCGGTAAAAAAAGAAAAAGACATAAAATGGCTACGCACAAACGTAAAAAACGTTTAAGAAAAAACAGACACAAGAAAAAATAGGATTTTCCTATTTGTGTATTGTCCAAAAATAAACACCTGATCAATCGGGTGTTTATTTTTGGATTCCATTGTTTTTTGTCCATGTGTAATAAGGCATTGATTTGCCTTAAAATCTGTAGCTTTTGGTAAAGGAATTAATAATCGATTCGACTCCCACGGGAGTAACCATAGCTTTAATTGAAGACAAATACCTTGTAGAGCTTCATAAGGAACACATCAACAACAATTACGCCGTAGGCGATATTTATTTAGGTCGCATAAAGAAAATTATGCCGGGCTTAAATGCTGCGTTTGTTGATGTAGGTTATGAGAAAGATGCATTTCTGCATTATTTCGATTTAGGCCCACAAGTACAATCTTTAATAAAGCTTACTAAAATTAAGCGTAATGGCACAGTTAATGGAACTTTATTAGATAATTTTAAATTAGAAGCTGACATCAATAAAGCGGGGAAGATTTCCGAGATCGTCAGTAAAAATTTGATCCTACCCGTTCAAATTGCTAAAGAACCTATATCTACTAAAGGCCCAAGATTAAGCTCTGATCTTTCTATTGCAGGAAGATACATAGTTTTAGTTCCTTTCTCTAACGTCATATCGATCTCTAAAAAGATTAAAAGCAATACTGAACGTAATCGTTTAAAAAAGATTATTGAAAGTATCAAACCCAAAAATTTTGGGGTCATCATTAGAACGGTATCTGAAGGTAAGGGTGTTGCCGAATTACAAAAAGACTTATTGGATTCTGTGTCCAAATGGGAAAGCTTTGCAAAGAAGCTTCCTGATGCAGAACCTTCTAAAAGGGTTTGGGGGGAGATGGATCGTACTTCCACCCTGATCAGAGATATTTTAAATGCCGATTTTGCCAACGTTTACGTAAACGATGCAAACCTGTTCGAAGACATCCGTTCTTATGTGCACGAGATTTCGCCAGAAATGGAGAAGATCGTTAAACATTACAAACATAAAGAACCCATCTTTGAGCATTTCGGTGTAGAAAAACAAATTAAAAACGGTTTCGGTAAAACAGTTAATCTTGCTGGCGGAGCCTATTTGGTAGTTGAACATACGGAAGCTTTACACGTTATTGATGTAAATAGTGGTAATAGAACAGCTAGCAAAGAAAACCAAGAAGAAAATGCGCTTCAGGTAAATAAAGAAGCAGCTAAAGAAATTGCTCGCCAATTGAGGTTGAGAGACATGGGTGGTATCGTTGTGATCGATTTTATCGATATGCACAAACCGACCAACCGTAAAATGCTTTTTGATTACCTACGCGAACTGATGTTGCTGGATCGTGCCAAACACACCATCCTGCCGCCAAGTAAATTTGGCCTGGTGCAAATTACCCGTCAACGTGTAAGACCAGAAATGAACATCGTTACTGTAGAAAAATGCCCTACATGTGATGGTACTGGAGAGATCAAAGCCAGTATTGTGCTGATGGACGATATTGAAAGTAACCTAACCTATATTTTGCAAGAGCAGAACGAGAAGAATGTCACCCTTTGTGTACATCCATATATTGAGGCCTTCATTAAAAAGGGATTGTTCTCTTTGCAATGGAAATGGTTTTTCAAATTTGGTCAACGCATCAAAGTGAAGTCTATCTCTTCTTATCACCTTACAGAGTTCCATTTCCTTTCTTCAAAAGACGAAGAGATCAAATTGTAACATTGTATTCAAAACATTCGAAAGCCTGATTTCATTGATAGAAATCAGGCTTTTTTTGCTAAACAATTTTGTTATAGCTCTAGATAAGGCAGCCCAAAGCATGCTTTGACCCGCCCCTCAATATTAATGCTAAGTGGTTTGGTGCATATCGCACAAAGTCTCGCAAATAAACACATTGGATGTAGATGGACAACACATTTTACATTCGGGTTTACCAAGACATGTTGAAGGGTCAGGCCCATCTCCACCCATTACTTTTTTCATCTCAGCTTTACTGAGTAGGTTTGATTTGTTCATAATTTAAGTTTTAATTTAGGTTAGGTTGTTTTTTTACCACGTAAAAACATAAAACGTTGATATACACCATTTAAATTAAAAAACATTTTGTAAAAAAAGAGAAATTGAATCATGTTGAATAAAATGGTCTAATTTCATCGATCACAATCAGGCTTCTTGTTGTTTAAAACTTGATCGGGTATTGCCACAAAATAAATCTAAATTCGTATCATATAAATCTAAGATCAGTTGGCTAAAACAAAATCAGCATATTTCTGTCAAAGTTGTGGTTATGAATCTGCAAAGTGGTTGGGCAAGTGTCCATCTTGTAGCCAATGGAATACCTTTGTAGAAGAAATCGTAGACAAGGGCATTGCAAATGTCCCTACTTGGAAATCTGTAACTGGTACGCAAAAATTAAGCAGGCCCAACAAAGTTGAGGAAATCCAGAGTGCAACAGAAGACAGGACATCAACTGGCGATGCCGAACTGGATCGGGTATTGGGCGGTGGTCTTGTGGCCGGTTCTGTTACTTTAATAGGTGGTGAACCTGGTATTGGCAAATCGACCTTGATGTTACAGTTGGCCTTAAATATCGCTGGCAGAAAGATTTTGTACGTTTCTGGAGAAGAGAGCGAACAACAGATCAAAATGCGTGCAGAACGTATTACAAGCCAACCTAAAGCAGATTGTTATATCTTAACGGAAACTTCTACACAGAATATTTTTAAGCAGATAGAACAGTTGGTCCCTGAGATTGTCATTATCGATTCTATCCAAACACTCCATTCAGCACATATCGAATCTACCCCAGGTAGTGTTTCGCAGGTAAGAGAATGTACGGCCGAACTCCTCCGTTTTGCCAAAGAAACCGATACCCCAGTTTTTCTGATCGGTCATATCACCAAAGACGGGGCCATAGCAGGCCCTAAGACTTGGAGCATATGGTTGATACCGTATTACAATTTGAGGGCGATAGGCATCACATCTATCGGATATTAAGGTCTATCAAAAACAGATTTGGTGCTGCAGCAGAACTGGGCATTTATGCCATGCAAAGCAATGGGCTAAGGGAAGTTTCTAACCCATCAGAGATCTTATTGTCGCAAAGAGATGAAGAATTAAGTGGAATTACCATTGGAGCCACCTTAGAAGGCGCCAGACCCATGCTAATAGAAACGCAGGCGTTGGTAAGCATTGCCGCCTACGGAACGCCACAGCGTTCTGCTACGGGCTTTGATACCAAAAGAATGAACATGCTCTTGGCAGTACTTGAAAAAAGATGTGGTTTTAGGCTTAGTGCAAAGGATGTATTCTTGAATATCGCTGGTGGCATCAAAGTGGAAGACCCTGCTATTGACCTCTCCATCATGGCCGCCATCATCTCTTCTCATGAAGATATCTTTATCTCCTCCAAAATCTGCTTTGCAGCCGAAGTAGGTCTATCTGGCGAAATCAGGGCTGTAAATAGGATCGAACAACGGATATCGGAGGCCGAAAAATTGGGCTTTGAGAAAATCTTTATCTCTAATTATAATCTTAAGGGATTGGTAAGGGATAAATTTAAGATCGAAATCGTTACGGTAAGCAAGATCGAAGAAGTTTTCTCTTTGTTGTTTGGTTAATTTCGACAAGAACCAATACCGCCTACAACTTTGAAGTGTGGAAATTATTTACCCAACTTAAGAAAAAAAGGTTTTTATTTCCCCATCGTTACAAATCTGGATTTCTTGTTTTCAAGCAATCAAAAAATTAAATGACTAATTGTCAATCAATTATATAAAAACAGCCAGAAAATCAAGGTTTGGATATTTTATTGCCTTATATGGGTGTTCTTGTCCTGCGAATGGATAATAACAATAGGGATGATTGACCTCACTGCTTTTTAGTAGTGGGGTTTTTTTATGTTTTAAAATTATTTACAGAACATTGCTTATTTAGAAAGATTTTAAATATTTTTGCTAGAGATAAGATAAAGCGTTACACCAAATTAAAATGGACCGTGAACGAGATACCAGTTCCAATCCAACTAAAAAACAATAATAGCATTATGAAAAAAATTATTTTAAGCTTGACCTTCTGTTTATTTACAGCATTTGCATTTGCCCAAGATGCAACTTCATTTGAAGGAAAATCTTTTGGCGAAGGTGTAAAAAAGGGTGATGTGATCACCACTGCAGAAGTTGATGCCAAATTAGGAAAAGATACCAAAAAAGACATGAAGGTAACTGGCGTAGTTACTTTGGTTTGTCAAAAAAAGGGTTGTTTTATGAATTTAGCTTTGCCAAATGGCGAAACAATGTTTGTTAACTTTAAAGATTATGCTTTCTTTATGCCAAAAGATCTTGCTGGTAAAAAAGTAGTGATCGATGGTTTTGCCGAAAGAAAAGAAACTTCTGTTGAAGATTTAAAACATTTTGCTGAAGATGCCAAAAAATCAGAGGCAGAAATAGCAAAAATTACAAAACCTAAAAAAGAAATTGTGTTTGAAGCAAAAGGAGTTGTAATTTTACCGAATTAAGAAGGTTCTCCTTTTTAATATTGATTGGTTGAACCCTGCTCTCTCCGGAGCAGGGTTCTTTTTTTACTGCCATCTTGTAACAGGATCAACAATTGTACATCTATATGATTGTATTTTTTATTTATATTTAGCATAGTCTTAAAACCAACCAGCAATGATTATAGTAATCGTAATAGCAGTCGCCATTTTATTGATCGGTATTGGCTTCTACAACTCGCTAATTAGCAAAAAGAACCAAGTTGCCAATGCATTTTCTGCCATAGATGTAATGTTAAAAAAACGTTTTGACCTGATTCCAAACCTTGTTGAAACTGTTAAACAGTACATGCAATACGAGGGCGATACCTTAACAAAAATTACCGAACTGAGAGGGAAAGCCCTTGGAAGCGATGTAAGTGAAAGTGACAGGTTACAATTAGACCAGCAAATTGGGTCGGCTGTAAAAGGGCTGATGGTGAGTGTAGAGAACTATCCTGACTTAAAGGCCAACCAGAATTTTTTGACCCTACAAAGCACCTGGACAGAAAGCGAGGAACAGATTGCCGCAGCAAGAAGAAACTACAATTCATCAGTTACTACTTATAACAATGCTGTAATGATGTTTCCAGGTAATATGTTTGCCGGCATGTTGGGCTATCAACCAATGGCTGTATTAGAAACTGCCGAAGCAGAACGCAAAAACGTTAGCGCCAAAGAGCTTTTTAACAGTTAATGTCTTCAAATTTTACCATAAATCCGGCAGTAGAAAGTGTACTTGCAGATTTAGAAATCCAGCGCAAGGAAATTGTTTCCAGCAAGTTGAAAGGCTGGGGTGCTATTGTTTTGGGCATTATTGCCCTGATCGTGGTCTCCTCAACTGGACAAATGTTAATTGCCTTGATCCTTGGAGCAGCAGCAATTATACCCGGGATAGTTATTGTCTATCGGCTAGGGGAAAAAATAGGACTGTATAAAAACCGCTTCAAGAACGAAGTGATAGGCGCAGCTTTAAGCAGTGTAGACCCAAGTTTGATCATCGACCCTTATAAAGGCATACTAGAGGCTGAATTTAGGTTTTCTCAGCTTTTCAGCACCAACCCAGACCGCTACCATACCGAAGACCTGGTAAGTGGCAAAGCAGGTAAAACGAGCTTTTATTTTGCCGAGGTACATGCAGAGTATAAAACCGAAACACAAACCAAAAGTGGCAGACAGGTTCAATGGCATGATATTTTAAAAGGAATTGTATTTAGCGCCGATTTTAATAAAAATTTTAATGGGGTTACAGTGGTAAGGCCAAAGGTATCTAGGTGCTTCAATTGGTGCCTGGTTTTCAAAAAATGTATTCTCGATAGGTGATAAAAATGTGGTACAATTGGAAAACGACAGCTTTAACAAGAAGTTCGTAACCTACAGTACTGATCAAATTGAAGCAAGGTACATTTTAACCCCTTCCATGATGGAAAAAATCAATGCCTTAGATGAACGATCGGCCTATACAGTATCGGTATCTTTTGTGAACTCTAGTCTTTACATTGCCTTCCCACTCAATAAGAATTATTTTGAACCCCCTGTTTTTAAGACCTTATTGAAACCAGACCTGTTGGACGATGACATGTCTGTATTGAGTTTCATGTACGACATTATCCAAGAACTAGACCTGAATACCCGAATCTGGACCAAACAGTAACTTAATGATTGAGTTGGCCAATATTAACCAACTATATATCCTTAAATAGAAAAAGCCCTTAACATTTTTGCTAAGGGCTTTTTTATTATTTAGATAAATACATCGATTTATCTTTATATAACTTACGGAAGTAAGGTATCTTCTAAATCTTTGATGAAGCGAATAGCTTCTCCAGTAGATTTCATCTCCGGGCCTAATTCTTTGGTTACTTCTGGGAATTTATCAAAAGAGAATACAGGTTCTTTGATTGCATATCCTTCTAGTTTACGAACGATATTGAAATCTTTTAATTTGTTAACGCCTAGCATTATCCTGGCTGCGATATTGATGTAAGGTACATCGTAAGCCTTCGCTATGAATGGAACCGTACGAGATGCCCTTGGATTGGCTTCAATCACATATACTTTATCGTCTTTAACCGCAAATTGGATATTCAACAATCCGATTACGTTTAAGGCTCTGGCAATCTTTTTAGAATATGCTTCCATGTCTGCAATTACCTTTTCTGATAAACTGAAAGGCGGTAATACCGCACTTGAATCTCCTGAGTGGATACCTGCTGGCTCAATGTGTTCCATCAATCCAACAATGTGTACATCCGTTCCATCGCAGATTGAGTCTGATTCTGTCTCTTCTGCTCTATCCAAGAAATGATCGATCAATACGCGGTTACCAGGAAGGTCGCCAAGCAATTTCACTACTGCTTTTTCAAGGTCTTCATCATTGATCACAATGCTCATCCCTTGTCCACCCAATACATAACTTGGTCTCACCAATACTGGATAGCCAACTTCATTCGCTACCACAATTGCTTCTTCAGCATTTTCGGCCACACCATATTTTGGATAAGGAATATCCAATTCTTTCAATAGGTCTGAGAAGCGTCCACGATCTTCGGCAACATCCATGTCATTATAAGAAGTACCGATGATTCTGATGTTGTTCTCATGCAGTTTTTCTGCCATTTTAAGGGCCGTTTGACCTCCTAATTGAACAATCACCCCGATTGGGTTCTCTAACTCAATGATCTCGCGAACATGCTCCCAGAACACAGGCTCAAAGTATAACTTATCTGCCATGTTAAAGTCTGTAGATACGGTTTCAGGATTACAATTGATCATGATTGCCTCAAAGCCACTTTCTTTTGCGGCCAACAATCCGTGTACACAAGAGTAATCAAACTCAATTCCCTGACCGATACGGTTAGGACCAGAGCCTAAAACGATTACTTTTTTCCTGTCAGAAACAATTGATTCGTTTGTACCTAGTTCATCTCCCGTTGAAAGGGTTTCTGTACCCACCAATGAAATCTGGATTGGGCTTTCTTCAAAAGTAGAGTAGAAATATGGGGTTTGTGCCGCAAACTCTGCCGCACAGGTATCCACCATTTTGTACACTCTTCTAATGCCTAATTCTTTACGGCGATTGTAAACCTCATCTTCTGTTACGTTACCCAAAACATAGGCAATCTGTATATCAGAGAAACCTCTTTGTTTTAAGTTAAAGAAGAAGTCTTTAGGGATATTATTTAGCGAGTAACGCTTCAATTCTACTTCTAGGTTAACCAGTTCTTGAATTTGAGACAGGAACCATTTATCGATCTTGGTTACCTTGCGGATAGATTCAAGTGGTACACCCATGCTCATCGCGTCTTTGATCAAGAACAAGCGGTTCCAACTTGGGTGTTCCAAGCCATACATGATCTCTTCGATGTTTCTTTTCTGTCTGCCGTCTGCACCTAATCCAGCTCTGCCAATTTCTAAACTCTGACAAGCCTTTTGTAAAGCCTCGATAAAGCTACGGCCAATGGCCATTACCTCACCTACAGCTTTCATCTGCAAACCTAGTTCCATGTTAGCTCCTTTAAACTTATCAAAGTTCCAACGAGGGATTTTTACAATCACATAATCCAAGGTAGGCTCAAAATAGGCTGAGGTTGTTTTGGTCGATCTGGTTTTCTATTTCGTCCAAGTTGTAGCCAATGGCTAGTTTAGCAGCAATTTTAGCAATCGGGTAACCAGTTGCCTTACTTGCCAATGCGGACGAACGGGAAACACGTGGGTTGATTTCGATGGCGATGATGTCGTCATTATCTGGATTTACCGAGAACTGAACATTACATCCACCTGCGAAATTACCGATGGCACGCATCATTTTGATGGCCTGGTTGCGCATTTCTTGATAACATCTGTCTGATAAAGTCATGGCAGGTGCTACCGTAATCGAATCTCCGGTATGGATACCCATTGGGTCGAAATTTTCGATAGAACAGATAATGATCACATTGTCATTGCTGTCTCTCAACAATTCCAATTCGTATTCTTTCCAGCCTAAAACTGCTTTTTCTACCAAAACTTCGTGTGTTGGAGAGGCTTCCAGACCACGTTTTAAAGCGGCATCAAACTCTTCTTTTTTATGTACAAAACCACCTCCTGAACCGCCAAGGGTGTAGGAAGGGCGAATTACCAATGGATAACCGATCTCTTGAGCGGCTTCTTTTCCTTCTAAAAATGAATTGGCAATTTTAGATGGGGCAACACCAACACCGATATCAACCATTAACTGACGGAAAGATTCCCTGTTCTCGGTCTTCTCAATTGCTGCTACATCTACTCCAATGATCTTTACACCATGTGCTTTCCATAGTCCACGTTCTTCAGCGTCAACACATAGGTTTAAAGCTGTTTGTCCACCCATGGTCGGCAATACGGCATCAATGGTTGGTAAACTTGGAGAGTTTGCATGTTCAGTTAAAATCTGTTCTATCGACTCTAAAGTCAAAGGTCGCAGGTAAACATGATCGACCGATTACCTTATCGGTCATGATGGTTGCGGGGTTAGAATTGATGATGGAAACAGCAATACCTTCTTCTTTTAAAGAAAGTGCGGCTTGAGAACCAGAATAATCAAATTCACAAGCTTGACCAATAATAATAGGTCCTGATCCGATAATAAGTACTGAACGTATGGAGGTGTCTTTAGGCATGGGGGTTTTTAAAAAGTCTAAAGTAAAAAGTCAAATCTGACTGATAGCTGGGAGAGATCCTCTGCTATGAAATGAAAAATCCCAACTGCTCTGTCGGGATGCAAAGATAGGTTTTTTGTCTAGAAATATGACTGAATTTTTAAAATATATTACAATAAAAAAGAGGGCCTTGAAGCCCTCTTTCCCTTTTCCACACACACAACGTTTTATTGTTGCAATTTTATTTCGCCGATATCTGTTGTAGCACTATCTGTTACCGCAACATTTTCTACCGAAGCATCTTTATAAGGGGCATTTGCTTTTACCCAAACGGTATAAGTACCTTTTTTAACATTACTGAATACAAAAGCCCCGTTACTAACTTGGCTTCTTAAGGTATCTGTACCTGCAACCGCTACTACTTCTCTTGCACCTTCTGCTGGCGACACTTTACCTTGTATTCCACCTTCTTTGATTGAGCCGAATGCAAATAGACCTAATGATAAACCTGCAACAGCTAAAAAATTTAAACTCGCTCTTTTCATGACATTAATTTTTTAATTTAACTTCTATTAATTAAGCGTAAATTTCTTCCATGTTTATTTCTAACGTTCTACTATTTTAATGTTTGTCCATAAGTAACACCTCTTTAATTGGATTGTTTTATCTTTTGTATTTTTATTTTAACTAATGGTTAATGTTTTGTTGGGCCAATTGTTAAATATCCCTTCTAAAAATTCCTTATCTCTACACACTGTTGTCTTAAAATAAATACATTTTATTTTCTTTAATTTTTTAAAACCTAAACAGAGAATTATTTGTTATTGGTATTGTATGAAAAAAATATCACTTTCATTATTTGTTCTTTTAGTAGTTGTTTCGGGTTGTGCAACGGTCCAATCCATTATCAAATCTACCTTCCCCTACACGGCAACTTTGAGTATACCGGCAGAGGCAAAAAGTGGAGTTATGCTAACTACAACGAGCACAGCAAGTAGTTTCGACCAGATTTTTGGCAATCAGAGTGGTGCCGATTATATCAAAGAAGTTAGGGTTACTTCAGTAAAATTAGAAGCGATCAATCCTACAAACCAGAACTTGGGTATCTTTAAATCGGTAAAGCTCTTTATTGTAAATGGGAGTAATGCGGAAGTCATGATAGCGTCAAGAAGCGATGTGTCTGAAAATATTGGCAACAATCTTGTACTAGATATAGACAACACACGTTTTGTAGATGACTACATTAAAGGAAGTAATTTGAAAATAAGGATGGAGTACACGTTAAGGAATAATTTAACAAGTAACGTGAGTGTGAGGGCGGCAGTTAATTTTAGTTCGTCGCCAAATCCAAAATAAGATCTAAAGCATCCTCGACAATCATTTGTCTGAGGGTATTCTTCATAAATAGTTTGTTTGGTTTATTATCCGGTAGGGGTTGTTCCCTATCGGATTTTTTGTTTTCTGGCTTTTCGTATTCCAAAAATAACCTACTCCTCAATACTATTTTATACTTTTGAAACATGTTAGCCATGGCCAATGCCCTTAAAGATAGCTTAACCCAATTTGTATATGGAACTGGGGTATTAGAGTGGCTTGGTGTTTTTACAGGCATTTTATGTGTTTGGCTGGCTGCTAAGAACAACATCTGGAATTGGCCAATTGCGATCATCAGTGTATCCATTTATATTTTTATCTTTTTTGAAAGTAAGCTCTATGCAGACATGGGCCTACAGTTTTATTTTTTTGCCATGAATGCTTATGGTTGGTATTTCTGGAGTAGACAAAAAAACAATCCACAAAAGGACAGACCCATTACCCTGATCACCAGAAAAGAAATCTTACTCTCTATTATTGGTATAATTGTATTTACCTTGATCATTGGCTTGTTCTTACACCAAAACACGGATGCTTCTTTTCCTTTTATCGATAGCTTTTGTACGGCGTGTAGTCTTATTGCACAGCTATTTTTAGCTAGAAAGGTTTTACAAAATTGGTTAATTTGGATTTTTGTAGACATTATATACGTAAGCGTATATTTTGCCAAGGGCTTATATGCAACAGGTTTGATGTATGCTCTGTATATATTTATTGCTACAGTAGGTTATATAGATTGGAAGAAAATTTATCGTGAACAAAATCATTAAAAAAATAGCGATTGTTGGCCCAGAAAGCACGGGCAAATCGACCATATCACAACAACTGGCCAAGTACTACAAAGTACCTTGGGTACCAGAATATGCCCGTTATTATTGTGCTGCATTAACTGCAGACTGTACCCTGCAAGATGAAGTCAATATGTTCCACGGACAGGTTGCGCTAGAAGAGTCGGTTTTGGCAATGGCCGATACCGATTTCATTATCTGTGATACCACTTTTGTAACGGTTAAGATCTGGAGTGATGAAATGTTCGGTAAAACACCTCAGGTTGTTTTGGATGAATTGCACAAACGCCCATATGACCTTTACCTCTTATTAGACATCGATTTGCCTTGGCAGGAAGATTCCTTAAGAGATTTCCCAACTATGCGCGAACATTTTATGGAAATTTGGCATAAAGAACTACAAGCTCTAGATGCCAATTATGTAGTTATAAGAGGAATAGAAACCCGGCTACAAAATGCAATTATTGCAATTGACACTTTCCTAAAACACTAAAAAACAAGCATTAAGCTATTATTTTGGTCACAATTTCATAATATCAATCCTTTTACCTTAACTTTGTCTCATCAATAAGGGGTGCCTTGTTTTGTAAAACACAAATACAGGCTGAGATCATACCCATTTTAAGGTGAAAGGTAAAAGGTGAAAGGTAAAAGGTAGCATTAGGCTAACCTTACGCCCTAAACCCCACAACCCTAAACCTTAAATGCACCTGATCCAGGTAATGCTGGCGTAGGGATGGTTTATGGAGTTTAACTAAAGTCGGGAGTACCCCTACTGCCGGCAGGTTTAACTAAACAATTAAAAAAAAATTGAAAAAATTGAGACTTATGGCAATCCTTGCCATGTTGTTGCCTTGTTTCGCCATGGCACAAATCGTTGTTACTGGAAAAGTAAACGACAACAATCAAAAACCGCTTTCTGGAGCAAACATCAAATTAAAGAACAAAGCAACCACAGTGATTAGCGATGCGAATGGTTCTTATACCATCAGCAACCTATCGCCAGGCAAATATGTGCTGAGTGTAAGTTATGTTGGCTTTAAAACAGAAGAAAAAACTGTAGACCTTTCTTCAAACACCACCCTAAACTTTAGCCTAGAAGCATTGAGCTTCATTGCGGATGAGATTGTGGTGAGTGCCACAAGAGCTTCAAAGAACACGGGCACTACTTTTCGGAACATGAGCAAAGCCGAGTTGGAGAAAAATAATTTCGGACAGGATATGCCTTACTTACTGAACCAGACCCCCTCTGTGGTGGTCACTTCTGACGCAGGAGCTGGTGTAGGTTATACAGGAATGCGGGTCCGGGGTAGTGACGCTACCAGGATCAATGTGACCTTAAACGGCATCCCACTGAATGATGCCGAAAGCCAAGGTAGCTTTTTCATTAACCTACCCGATTTGGCTTCTTCAATAGACAACATCCAGGATCCAACGTGGTGTAGGTACATCAACCAATGGTGCAGGTTCTTTCGGAGCCAGCTTAAATATCCAAACCACTACCCGAAGAGATTCAGCTTATGCTGAGCTCAACAATACTTATGGTTCTTTCGAGACTTGGAAAAACACGGTTAGCGTAGGTACAGGTATGATCAACAATAAGTTCAGTTTTGATGGTCGTTTATCAAGGATCAAATCAGATGGATACATTGACAGGGCAAGTTCAAACTTAAAATCGTTCTTCTTTTCTGGTGCTTATTATGGCAAAAAGGATTTATTGAGGATGAATGTGTTTAGTGGCACCGAAAAAACATATCAGGCTTGGAATGGTGTAGGTGAAGATATGCTGAAAATCAATAGAAGAAATAACGATTTCACTTATGATAACCAGACCGATAATTATCAACAAGACCATTACCAATTATTCTATACCCGTAATTTAAGTCCAAAATTAGTAGCTAACGCCGCTTTACATTATACCTATGGCCGTGGTTATTATGAAGAGTATCAAGAACAACAAACCCTTGCCGATTATGGAATCGCTCCTTTAGTAATTGGCAACAGTACAAAAACAGAATCTGACCTAGTGAGACGCTTATGGTTGGATAATGATTTTTATGGCGTAACCTACTCCTTAAATTATACCCCAAAGAAGGAGCTGAATTTTATATTGGGCGGTGCTTACAACGAATTTAAGGGCAGACATTTTGATGAGGTCATCTGGGCACAATATGCCAACTACGACGCCAGTAAATCATTGCGTCATAGATATGATGACAACGATGCTTTCAAAACTGATTTTAACATCTTTGGTAGGGCAAATTATCAAATTGATCAGTTTAGCTTCTTTGCCGACCTACAATATCGCAGGGTTTATTACTCTTATTTTGGGAAAGACCTGAACAATGGTATGGCACAACAAAATGCTACACTTAACTTTTTCAATCCAAAAGCAGGGATAACTTATACCATCAATGCTAAAAGTAACATCTATGCATCGGTCGCTATTGGGAATAAGGAACCAAACCGAAGAGATTTTACAGATTCGAACATCGACAGTAGGCCGCAGCCAGAACATTTAACTGACATAGAAGCTGGTTACCGCATACAAGCTACCAACTTTACTGCAGGGATAAATGGTTTTGCCATGTTATATAAAGATCAGTTGATCAATACTGGAGAGCTGAACAATGTTGGCGGACAGACCCGCCAAAATGTAGCTGATAGCTACCGTGCAGGTATAGAATTTGATGGCCGTTTACAATTGACCAAAACCCTGTCATGGGCTGCAACGGCTACCTTTAGCCGTAACAAGATCAAGGAATTTACAGAGTATATTTATGATAAAGCAGACAAGACAAGAAAGACTTTTGTAAAAAACACCTTCCAAAACACCGATATCTCTTTCTCTCCTTCGTTGATCATGTCGAGTGAAATTGCCTATAAGCCAATCCAAAATGCGGAAATTGCTTTCATCAGCAAATATGTAGGCAAACAATACTTGAATAACCTTTCAGATGATGGACAATCTTTATCCAGCTTTTTTGTAAACGATATCCGTTTAAATTATCAAACGGCCTTTACCGGAGTTAAAAATGTTGGCTTAAGCCTCTTGGTAAACAACGTGTTCAACACACTTTATGAAAGTAATGGTGCTTCTTATCCTTCTTTTTCAAAAGGAGAAGTGAGTCGTTACAACGTTTATTATCCGCAAGCTACCCGTAATTTTTTATTAAGTTTGAGCTTAAAGTTCTAACGATTGCCTAAAATAAGGTTAAACATTTGAACTCCCTGATGCAGATTAAACTCTTCATCAGGGAGTTTGATTCAAGAGGTAGCATGAAAAAATTCATTGAAAAACTCCATTTCATCACACATGATATAGCGCAGTATACGCATATTGAACAGGCACAATTGGCTTGCGAAGCTGGTGCAAAATGGATCCAATATCGTTGTTTAAGTAAAACAGATGATGAACTTTTAACAGACATTAACCAGATTGCGGCCATCTGCGATGATTGGGGTTCGACTTTGATCGTTACCAATCATACTCATCTTAAAGGCCAAGCAGATATCCAAGGTTTTCATATAGAAGACCTAGATGCAGACTTTATCGCCCTGCGCAATCAGATCGGAGAAGAATTTACTTTGGGAGGTTCTGCAACTACAATTGAGGGCTTGATGAGATTGGCTGTTGAAGGCGCCGATTATGCTGGCTTTGGTCCATATTCCACCACGACAACCAAACCCAATTCCTTTCCGTTAATAGGGATAAAAGGTTATACTGATGCTGCTAATGCGTTAAAGACGGCAAATATAGACCTGCCAATCTTGGCCGTTGGTGGCATTACTTTACCTGACGTGACGACTCTTTTGCAAACTGGTATTTACGGCATTGCTGTTTCTTCGGCCATAGCCCAGTCTGAAGACTTGTATGAAGCCTATCAAGATTTCTATAATGAAATAGATTAAATTCAATAACCAAGGAGATGAAAATCTCATTCTCAACAATTTGAACAGCACCTCAAACATTGTAGTTAAAATCAGGTCATTTTATGATTGTCAACAGGTTTCAACAAATCCAAGAGCTTATCTTTGAAATAATCATTACCGATTGACATGGAAACAACAAATACAGACATTCTTAATTTAACTGATGTTAAAACTTTGGTTGATGATTTTTATACCAGGGTTCGAGACAATGAATTGTTAGCCACTGTCTTTAATGCGGTAATCAAAGATAACTGGCCTGCGCATCTGGAAAAGATGTATGGTTTTTGGCAGACGATTTTATTAGAAACACCTGCCTATAGTGGTAGCCCGTTTTTAAAGCATGCCAAACTTCCGATTGCAAAAGAACATTTTGATACCTGGATCAGTTTGTTTAACGAAACGGTCGATTCGCATTTTAAAGGCGCTAAGGCTGATGAGGCCAAGTGGCGCGCAGCAAGAATGAGTGAAATGTTCCAATACAAACTAGACCATTACAAAAACAATCCTGCCGAGCCGCTGATCTAAATGGTTAATTCCTTGTCAATTTTTAGCTTAATTTAGATTTAACCTTTTCGGTGCTACTCATTTAGGTTCGAAAGTCATACTTTTACTCGAAACTAAGTTACTTTGGAAGACCAATCTGCTCTACCCGAAAAAAAAGACCCCTTTGCCGCACTGCGCTACCGTGAATTCCGCTCCTATGTAGGCATGCGCTTCTTCTTTACGTTTGCTTACCAGATGCAGGCGGTAATTATCGGTTTTCACATCTACCATCTCACCAATGACCCTTTGGCCTTGGCATTTATTGGCCTAAGTGAGGCTATTCCTGCCATCAGTATTGCCCTATATGGAGGTTATGTGGCAGATAAAACAGAAAAAAGAGGGTTGTTGTTAAAAATATTTTCTGGTGTTTTTCTTTGCTCTGTGATCATGCTTGTGGTCACCAGCAAACAGATGCACAGTTACGTACCTACCAGTTCTATCGTACCCATTATGTATGGGATGATATTTTGTATTGGTTTGGCCAGGGGTTTCTTCGGACCTGCAACCTTTTCTTTAATGGCACAGATCTACCTAAAGAACTTTATCCCAATGCCAGCACCTGGAGCAGCTCTAGCTGGCAAATGGCATCTATCGCTGGACCTGCAATAGGTGGTTTAATCTATGGCTTCTATGGCATTACTACCACCTATATTGTGATCATTTCCTTTATCTTTTTGGCTTTGGTGTGTATCTTCTTCCTAAAGAAACATCCGCCAACATTTATCCCAAAAGAAAGCATTGCAAAAAGCTTAAAAGAAGGAATGAACTTTGTGTTTAAGAGCAAAATGATGTTGGGTGCAATGAGTTTGGATTTGTTCTCCGTATTCTTTGGTGGGGCAGTTGCCTTACTGCCGGTGTTTGCAAATGACATCCTAAAAGTAGGTTCAGAAGGTTTAGGTTTCATGAGGGCTGCTGCTTCTTTGGGTGCCGTTTTAACCATGTTGATGATGACTAGATTCTCTCCGATGGGCAGACCATGGCGTAACCTTTTGATTGCCGTTACTGGTTTTGCCATCAGCATTATCTGTTATGGCTTGTCAAAGAGTTTCTATTTGACCTTGTTTTTCTTGTTCTGTGAGGGTGCCTTTGATAGCGTAAGCGTAATTATCCGTTCTACCATTATGCAATTGCTTACGCCAGACCAGATGCGTGGTCGGGTTTCGGCAGTAAACAGCATGTTTATTGGCTCATCTAACGAAATAGGTGCTTTTGAATCGGGCTTAACGGCTAAATTGATGCGTACGGTGCCCGCTGTAGTTTTTGGCGGAAGTATGACATTGGGCATTGCTGCCATTACTTACTTCAAGACCAAAAGTCTGCTGCCTTTAACGCTTAGCGACATTAAACCTGCCGAAAAAATAGAAGACCAGATTTAAGTCTAGAATAGTTGGCTTAAACCACCTAAGAAAAGCTAAGCTTAATTAAAACTCAGCTGTCTCAGGTGGTAAAAATATTTCCTCTCCGTTAATCCAGATATGATATTTCTGACTAATTATCCAATCTTTCGCCAACCTGTTGTCTCCACATCGCAAAGTACAGTCCTTTTTCTGCTAACAGATCTGCATGCTTACCTTGTTCGATGATATGTCCCTTTTCTAAAACATAAATGCGATCTGCATGGCGGATGGTCGACAAACGGTGTGCAATGAGAATGGTAACATGGCTTGTCAAAACAGAAACATCACGGATGGTTGCAGTAATCTCTTCTTCGGTCAATGAATCCAGTGAAGAGGTCGCTTCATCAAATACTAAAATATCTGGATTACGCAATAAAGCCCTAGCAATGGATAAACGCTGTTTTTCACCACCAGAAACCTTTACCCCACCTTCACCAATTACGGTATCCAATCCTTTATCGGCTCTTGCCATCAAATTCTGACAAGCGGCCTGTTGTAATACCCGCATACAATCTTCATCGCTTGCACCCGGTTTTACAAACTGTAGATTCTCTCTGATGGTCCCCGAAAACAATTGGGTATCTTGGGTTACAAAACCGATTTTTTCTCTCAACAAATCTAGATCAATTTCTTTTCCAGAAGTCTGGTTATAAAAAACCTCTCCTTCAATGGGTTGGTAAAGACCCACCAATAGTTTAACCAATGTTGTTTTACCAGAACCTGATGGACCAACAAAAGCAATCGTTTCGCCATTGTTCACCGCAAAACTGATGCTATTTAAGGCATTGGTCTTACCAGAAAGGTGTTTGAAACTGACATTTGCAAAAGCCAAGGTATTTACTTTTTCCAATCGAACTGGATTGGCTGGTTTTCTATCTACTGGTGTACTTAGGATCTTTTTAAAATTACCCAAGGAAACTTCGGCCTCTCTCCAAGCCAAGATCACATTACCTAACTCTTGTAATGGTCCAAAAAGGAAGAAAGAATAAAAAAGGAAGGAGAAATATTGCCCTGGCGTAATCGCTTTATCAAAGATCAACATCAGCAATACAACCACCATCGTGCTACGCACCAAATTAACGGTTGTACCTTGCACAAAGCTCATGCTTCTTACATATTTTACTTTTCTCAGCTCTAAGCCTAATATTTTATAGGTTGTTTTATTCAAACGCTCTATTTCCTGACTGGCCAAACCTAAACTTTTTACCAGTTCGATATTGCGCAATGATTCGGTAGTAGAACCCGCTAAAGCAGTTGTTTCTGCAACGATAGAACGTTGGATGGTCTTGATCTTACGACTTAGGTACCAGCTTAAAAAGCTGATGATTGGAATAGATGCCGCATAAGATCAATGATACCTTATAACTTACACTTAAGGAGTAGACGATTACAAAAATCAACCCTATTAAACTCACAAAAAGAATGCTGATGAAAGACGTAATGAATTTTTCGCTATCTAATCTTACTTTTTGCAACACTCCCAATGTTTCTCCACTACGTTGGTCTTCAAAAACCTGATAAGGTAGTTCTAAAGAGTGTTTTAAACCATCTGCATACATCTTTGCACCAACCTTTTGTACAATGATGTTGGTAAAATAATCTTGGAAGTTTTTGGCAATCCTAGATACCATCGCTGCACAGATCGCTAAACCTACAAGGCCTAAAATACCCCAGATGTATTCAGTTCTACTTAATTCGTTATGTCTGTTGATGTATCTATCTAAGATCCTACCTGTAAAGTAGGGGTCCATTAAAGAGAAGCCTATATTAAAAGCGGCTAGTACCAATGCTAAAACGACAACCCATTTATGGGCTTTCAAATATTGGAGCAGTAATTTCATCTTTTTTATTGTTTGGGTTGCAAAAATAAACAAAGGGAATGAAGCTCAGCTACATTCCCTTTTATATTACATTTAGACTATATAGAGATTAGATAGTCATGATATCTTTTTCTTTTACCTCTGCGTGTTTATCAACTTTGATGATGTACGCATCGGTAATTTTCTGAACCTCGCCTTCGCCAGTCTTGATCTCATCGTCAGAAACGCTTTCGCCTTTTAGACGTTGGATCTTGCTATTGGCATCTTTGCGGATATTACGAACGGTAATACGACCTCTTTCTGCTTCTTCCTTCACTTTTTTAACCAGTTCTCTACGGCGTTCTTCTGTTAAAGGTGGTACAACCAATCTGATAATTACACCATCATTCTGTGGATTGATACCAATATTGGCTTCCATAATGGCACGTTCAATTGGCACTAATAATGATTTTTCCCAAGGTTGGATGATCAAGGTTCTTGCATCTGGTGTATTGATGCTACCCACTTGTGCCAATGGTGTTGGTGTTCCATAATAGTCTACCATAATACCATCTAACATCCCTGCAGATGCCTTACCTGCACGTATTTTAGTTAATTCAGCTTCACAATGGGCAATCGCTTTTTCCATTGTTGCCTGTGCATCTTCTAATTGTTTCTTTATGAGGTCGTTCATAATGTGTTATGTTTATACAAAAATATAAAAAATGGTCAAAATTTAGCCTTGAACTAAGGTACCAATTTCTTCGCCATTTGCAATTTTCATAAAGTTACCGGTTTTATTCATGTCAAATACGATAATCGGAACCTGGTTTTCTTCACATAAGGTGAAAGCTGTCATGTCCATTACGTTTAAACCTTTGGCATAAACCTCTTTGAAAGAGATTTCGGTATATTTTGTTGCTGTTGGATCCTTTTCTGGGTCGGCAGTATAGATACCATCCACTCTAGTCCCTTTTAAAACTGCATCTGCTTTGATTTCGATGGCCCTTAAAGCAGCGGCAGAATCGGTCGTAAAATATGGATTTCCTGTTCCTGCACCAAAAATGACCACACGGCCTTTTTCTAAGTGACGAACAGCTCTACGACGGATAAATGGTTCGCAGATCTGTTCCATTTTAATTGCGGTTAATAAACGGGTTTTTAAACCTACTTTTTCCAATGCATCTTGTAAAGCCATGCTATTGATCACCGTTGCCAACATGCCCATGTAATCTGCCTGTGCCCTGTCCATTCCAGACTTTTCAGCGCTCAGACCTCTAAAAATGTTGCCTCCCCCAATAACGATAGCTATTTCTAGCCCTTTTGAATGAACTGCTTTGATGTCTTCCGCATATTGCCTAACACGCTCATTGTCAATCCCATATTGCTTATCGCCCATTAACGACTCGCCACTCAACTTTAGTAAAATCCGTTTATACTTCATGACCCCAAAAATATCAACAATTTTTTAATACCTAGCTATGCTTTTTAACAATTGGTGTAAATATTTAGTTTGGGATAGATACCCCTTTAAATATCACTTCTTTGAGATTTAATTCTTGATCTAAAACCAGCAGGTCTGCCTGATAGCCTGAGGCAATTTTGCCTTTTAAATTATCGGCATTAATGAGTTTTGCCGGATACAACGAACTCATTTTCAAGGCATCGCTCAAACTGATATCACAATGGTCAACACAATTTTTAACCGCCTGAAGCATGGTTAAAGACGAACCCGACAATGTGCCATCGGGCATTACAAACTTGTCTCCGACCAAATGATGCTGGTAGGGTCCGGTTGTGCATTCAGTTACCGCGTCTGTAATTAAAAACAAACGTTCTTTCAGCAGTTTTTGGCTAAACTTCACTACTTCAAAATCAACATGTCGATTGTCTACGATGATACTTGCCATTGCTTTATGATGGTTAAATACTGCTGTTGGAATACCTGGTTCACGATGGTGGATTGGTGTCATGGCATTAAAAAGGTGCGTGGTTGTTTGCACGCCTTGATCATAAGCAGCCGTAGCTTGTTCTATACTGGCATCACTATGCCCTAATGATACGATTACGTCATTGTCTAAAAGATATTGGATCACTTCGTCGTCTTGTAGTTCAGGAGCGATGGTCATCATTTTAATCACACCATCACCAAAATCAAGCAGGGCTTTAACCTCATCCAAACTTGCCTTACGAATGTGGGCTTCTACATGTGCCCCTCTACGTTTAGGATTTAAAAAAGGCCCTTCTAAATGTAATCCTAAACAGTTTCTGGCAATTTTACGGTGCTCTTTAGCCGCAACGATACAAGCATTAAAAACCTCGGGTGTATTGGTAGCCATACAAGCTAAAAAGCTTGTTGTGCCTTTTTTCAGCAGGTCGTTTTCAATAATTGTCAAAGCCTCAACTGTAGGCTCTGCCGAAAAAAGCTTTCCTCCTGCTCCGTAGATTTGTAAGTCTATAAAACCTGGAATAACTAGGGCTTCACTTTCCTGTGTTGTGTTCGAATCCCCAATATTTGAAATATCTGTTCCGTTAATGGTAATCTCCTGATTCTTTACGAGCTGGTCATCTTGAAAATAGGCGCAGTTGGAAAGTGCTGTGAAGGGCATATTTTATATAAATTTAATTTGATCTTGTTCAAAGTTAAATATAGTAAACCATATATTTGAGTTGAGCTTGATAACCTGTAAGTAAAATAGATCAGAACCAAATGCAACAACAACGAAGAAATTTTCTGAAGACCAGTTTAACTTTAGGTGCTGCAACCTTACTTGCACCTAACCAAACGATGGCTAATTTACCCGCGACTACAGACGAGTTGGCCATTGCAGTTGGTCCATATCTACAGACCAACTTTGGTAATGAAATGACGATCCTGTGGCTCACCAACAAAGTTGCAGCAGGTTGGGTTGCCTATGGGGAAGATGCCAATAATCTAGATCAGAAAGCTTATGGAAAAACCGAACTGGGTTTAAAAGCAGCGAATACCAAACTCAATTCGGTTACACTTAAAAACCTAAGTCCAGGCAAAACCTACTATTATCAGGTCTTTTCTAAAGAGATTAAAGATTTTCAACCTTATAAATTAACTTACGGCAACACTGTGCATTCGGAAACCGAAAGTTTCATCAATCCCGCTATTACCAAACCAGAGATTTCATTTTTGATGTTGAACGATATCCATGATCGTCCACAATCCATCCCGCTGTTGATCAATCTAGACAAAGAAAAAAACAATGATTTTATCTTCTTCAATGGCGATATCTTCGATTATCAAACAGACGAGCAACAGATCATTGACCACATGCTCAAACCTTGTGTAGATTCATTTGCGAAAAAAACGCCTTTCATCTATGTAAGAGGGAACCATGAAACCCGTGGAAAGTTTGCCAGAGAATTTCCCCAATATTTTACCCATGTAGGTCACGCAGCCTTTAATCTTGGCCCTGTTCGTTTTGTGATCTTAGATACTGGTGAGGATAAAGAAGATGCACATCCAGTGTATGCAGGCATTGTCGATTTCGACCAATATCGGCTTGAGCAGGCGGCTTGGTTAAAGGCCGAAATCAATTCAAAAGCATTTAAAAAAGCCCCGTTCAGGATTGTGTTAATGCATATTCCACCACGTTTTTCGGGCGATGCCCATGGACCAAAACATTGTACAGAATTGTTCGAACCTTTATTGAACCAAGGCAAAGTTGATTTGGTATTAAGTGGCCACACCCATAAATACATTATCCACCAGCCTAATAAAATGGCCAACAACTATCCATTGGTAATCGGTGGTGGGCCAAAAGATGGCAACCGGACCTTAACCAAAATTGTGGTCAATGATAAAGAAATAAAAGTTACAATGTTAGACGATTCGGGAAAAGAAGTAGGTGGTTATACTGCAAAAAGAAGAGCATAAAAAAAGGCCAGTTAAACTAACTGGCCTTTTCTTTAATTATAGTATCGGATTAAGCACCTAATTGTACGCGTTTGAAAGCAACAACAGTTAATCCTTTAGCAGTGTTATCTAAGAATTTACGAACATCTACTGAACCGTCTTTAACAAACTCTTGGTTTAATAAAGTACTGTCTTTGTAGAATTTGTTCAATTTACCAGCCGCGATTTTTTCAACCATTTCTTCTGGTTTACCTTCTTGACGAATTACGTCTTTAGCAATTTCGATTTCACGCTCGATAGTAGCAGGATCAACACCGTCTTTATCAACAGCAACTGGGTTCATTGCAGCAATTTGCATGGCAACATCTTTACCAGCTTCAGTGATATCTACGCCATTAGCACCTTCAAATACTACTAGAACACCCATTTTACCATTAGAGTGGATATAAGATACGATTTTTTCACCAGATACATTTGCATACTCTTGAATAACGATCTTCTCTCCGATTTTACCGGTTAGTTCAGTAATGGTTTCGGCAACTGTACGTCCATCTTCCAATGTAATCGCTGCTAATTCTTCAATAGAAGCAGGATTGTTAGCAACTGCTGCAGCTAAAACAGCCTGAGCAAGATTGCGGAAATCTTCAACTTTAGAAACTGGCTCAGTTTCACAAGCTAAAGCAACTAATTTACCATTAGTGCCATCTGCTGAAACATTGATCAATACTTGACCTTCAGAAGTAGCATTACCAGAACGAGCGGCAGATACTTTTTGACCTTTTTTGCGCAATAAATCAACAGCAGCTTCGAAATCTCCATTGGCTTCTACTAATGCTTTTTTGCAATCCATCATACCGGCACCGGTCTGTTGGCGTAATTTGTTTACATCTGCGGCAGTAATTTGTACTGTAGACATTTTTTAAATTTTATGAATTTTATAAAATGTTAAAAGTTACGGGTTACAGGTTATGGATTTGACCCCAAAACTTATAACTCGTAACTCATAACTGAATTAAGCTTCTGTACTATCTTCTGATGAGGCTTCTGCTTCAGCAGTTTCTTTTTTAGTTGGTCTTTTTGCACCAGCTTCTCTAGGTGTTGCAGCTTCTGGAGCATCAGCAGCAGCTTTAACCGCTACAGCTTCTTTCTCAGCTTCATCATCTTTTTCGCGTTTGCGCTCGTCTAAACCTTCTTCAATTGCTTTGATGATAACGTCAGTAATCAATAAAATTGATTTAGTTGCATCATCATTCGCAGGGATTGGGAAATCGATGTTAGATGGATCAGAGTTGGTATCAACCATTGCAAAAGTTGGGATGTTCAATTTCATCGCTTCTGCTACAGCAATATGTTCTTTTTTAACGTCGATTAAGAAAATTGCAGCCGGTAAACGGTTTAGATCTGCAATACCACCCAATAAGCTTTCTAATTTGATACGCTCACGTTTGATCATCAAACGCTCTTTTTTAGAAAGAATAGAGTAAGTACCATCTTTAGTCATTTTATCGATGGTAACCATCTTTTTAATTGACTTACGTACTGTAGCAAAGTTGGTTAACATACCACCTAACCAACGCTCGGTTACGAAAGGCATGTTTACTTTTCTTGCTTGCTCAGCAACGATTTCTTTAGCTTGTTTCTTCGTAGCTACGAATAAGATCTTACGACCTGACTTTACGATTTGTTTAATCGCTGCTGCAGCTTCTTCAGTTTTAGTTAAAGTTTTATTTAAATCTATAATGTGAATTCCATTGCGCTCCATAAAAATATATGGTGCCATTTTCGGATTCCATTTGCGGGTAAGGTGACCAAAGTGTACACCTGCATCCAATAAGTCTTGATATGTAGTTCTTGCCATTGTGTTTGTCTCCTTTAAGATTAACGTTTACTGAATTGGAATTTCTTACGTGCTTTTTTACGTCCTGGTTTTTTACGTTCAACCATACGCATATCACGGGTCATTAACCCTTTAGCACGTAATGCTGGTTTTTTCTCAGCATCTAATTCAACAATAGCCTTAGCGATTGCTAAGCGAACTGCTTCTGCTTGTCCTTTTACTCCACCACCATTTACATTTACAGTTACATCAAATTTACCAACTGATTCAGAAACTTCGAATGATTGGTTAACAATGTATTGTAGAGGTAATGTTGGGAAATATTCTTTGTGGTCTTTACCGTTAACGGTAATAGTGCCGTTGCCTTCTTTTAAATAGATACGGGCAACTGCAGTCTTTCTTCTTCCTGAAGTATTTGTAACTGACATTTTCTTTTCTCTTTTAATTAAAGTTTAATGGTTTTTGGTGATTGTGCTGCATGCGGGTGCTCTGAACCTGCGTAAACAAAAAGATTGGTGTACAATTTTTTGCCCAAACGACTTTTAGGTAACATTCCGCGAACAGCCTTCTCAACAACACGAGTAGGGTGTTTTGCCATTAACTCTTTTGGAGAAATGAATTTTTGACCACCTGGATATCCAGTATATGAAACATATTCTTTTTCTTCGAATTTGTTTCCTGTCAATTTTACCTTGTCTGCATTAATAACGATAACGTTATCACCGCAGTCTACGTTTGGGGTAAACTCTGGCTTGTTTTTTCCTCTGATCATCATCGCGATCTTAGAAGACAAGCGCCCCAAAATCTCTCCTTCAGCATCAACAACAACCCACTGTTTATTAACAGTTTTGGCATTGGCAGAGACAGTTTTGTAACTTAACGTATTCACTTGCTTTTATTTAATTTGTTAAAAAATATTGATTATCCCAGTTTTTTAGGGACTGCAAAGATAGGGAGAATACTTTAATTACCAAAGGGTTGAGGCAAAAAAAGTTGAAAGTTAGAAGTCATGGTTTACAACACCCTACATTTTGAGAAGAAAAAAGCTCAGAATCAATTAAATATATCCTTTTGAAAAGCAAAACCATAGCCCCTTTTAATGGCAATCTGGCTTTCCGTTATATTCCCGATAAAGAATCGGGAGATGCCGCTCCAATCCAGTTTAGATGGCAAAGCTTGTGCACCTATCAAAGCCTATTGGAATATTATAGATCATCTGGTTTAAAACCAATCCGTTTTCTTGGCTTGGCCTTCTTTTCTATCAGCTCGTCGATATAGCTAAATACCAGTTCTATGTTTTTATCTTGGCTCTTCAGCTTCTTTTTAATATCGGCTATCTCCAATTTCAGCTCGTTATGTCCCTCCAGCAATTTTCTCAATCTTGTAAAAATTCTTACGATCTGGATATTTACTTGGATGGCCTGTTGACTGTTTAAAACACTCGACAACATTAAAACACCATGTTCGGTAAAAACAAAAGGCGCTTTACGAAGCCCAAATTTTTCACGATTGGATATCACAATCTGTGATTTCCAATTTTCTAATTCTTCTGCATTTAGTTGAAACATAAAATCTTCTGGAAAACGGTCGATATTCCGTTTTACTGCTTGATTTAACACTCTTGTTTCTACACCATAAAGCTCAGCCAAATCTCTATCAAGCATTACTTTTTGGTTTCGGATTTCATAGATCTTGTTCACAACAATATCATCTGATACGATTGCGAGAGGTAGTTTTGTAGTCATAGGTAAACCAAATATAAAATTATATTTTGATTTCAACCTTTAGAAAACACCTTCAACCCATTAACTTACAGCCTTATAGCTTGCCTTAACATATACCCCCAAATGCAACAGTACAGACAGGCTAAAAACAATACTGATCAACAAATAGATCAGTGTATCATTACTTATAAAACTATATTCTAGTGATGAACTTAAGATAAATACAGATCCGTAAATTATCGTTCCTATAAAATACAAGCTCCACAAGCCTGTAAGGTAATGCCAAATCTTCCATTTATAGTTATCCAACTGATAGCTTCTCAGACATAGCCAATTGAACACAATCACCACAAAAATACCAGCAGTAGAATTAAAGGTTCCACTCTTTAAATACACCAATAGATAAACCATGGCCAATACCAGATTGGAATAAGAGAGCTTTTGAAGCATTTTGATATATATTATATAATTACCAGATCTTTAAACGTAGTTGACAACTAAGAAGTTTACCATACCAGTTCTATTTTCTTATCGTTTGATACATATGTACGTAAAATGACAAACAAGTTTGTCGCAATTGTGTTAAATAGATAAATATTAAGATCATGACAAAGCAAACGAAAATATTAACAGGTTTATTGGCCGGCGCTGCAGTAGGCGCCGTGGTAGCATTGGCACTTACATCAGATAGAAATGATGAATTAAAAGGAAAAGTAAGTGATTGGTTCTGCGATCTTTTAGACAATTCGAAAGAAAAATTAGGTACAGTGGGAGAGCTGGTCAAAAATAGTTTGGCAAAAGTGCGAGCCTAGATTTTAGGATAAGCTAAGGCAATACCTATCTTTGAAACATGGATGTTTTTGGTTTAGCACTTTCTGATTTTTACAAAAAAGGCAACGCTGATATTTTATGGTTGTACAACTCGTACGATGAACCTGAAGAAATGCCAATCGATATTTTCTTTAGAGATGGAGAAGAAATGCCCGATCCTGGAACACAAAGCATTGACCCTTTGCTATGGAAAAACCTTAGACGTTGGCGCGGGAGTAGGTAGCCATGCCTTATTGTTGCAAGAAATGGACATAGATGTTACCGCTATCGATATTTCTGCACCTGCCGTTAAGATCATGCAACAACGAGGTGTTAAAAAAGCCCTAGAGCAAGATATATTTTTAACCACCGACAAATACGATACACTTCTGTTTTTAATGAACGGTATTGGTTTAACCGGAACTTTAGCAGGGTTTGCTGATTTTTTGGACAAGGCAAAAAACCTCATCCATGCAGATGGTCAATTGATCTTTGACAGCTCAGACATTTCCTATCTCTATGAAGGTCTTCCCAAGCCCGAAAACAAATATTTTGGAGAGGTCAGTTACCGATACGAATATCAGCAACAAAAAGGCAATTGGTTCAACTGGTTATATCTAGACCAACTGACATTGACCCACATTGCAAACCAACACGGCTGGCAATGTGAAATTGTTTTTGACGATGGAGAAGATCAATATCTAGCCCGGTTGTCTTTAAAAGTGTAAAGATAAAGAGATTCTCATACTAGTCTGAACGCTATTTTTTAAGCGTTCTCTTCCCAAATGTTGGCAATATTGACAATCGTCTGCACTGCCTTTTCCATATCCTGAACAGACACCCATTCTTGTTTTCCATGAAAAGCATGTTCACCTGCAAAGATATTTGGACATGGCAAGCCCATAAAAGACAGCCTTGATCCGTCTGTACCTCCTCTTATACTTTGCTTTTTAGGCACTAAGCCCGCCCTTTTTATCGCTTCTACACCATTGGCAATAATTTGTGGGTACTTGTCCAATATCTTTTTCATGTTCCGGTATTGCGCTGTTACTTTAAACTCATACGTCGAATTAGGATAGGCTTTCATTATCTCTTTCACTATGTTTTCTAATGTAGCTTCATGTTGCTCGAGCAACTCGTCTTCAAAATCCCTGATGATGAACTGCGCCTCAGCTTGTTCTGCCTGTCCGTGGAAACTTACCGGATGGATAAACCCTTCTTTTCCGCTGGTTGCTTCTGGCGTCAATCTATCTTTGGGCAATGCTGATAAGATATCGGCCAATATTTTAATGGCACTTTCCATTTTACCTTTTGCAAAACCTGGGTGGGCACTTACCCCATTGATGGTCAGTTTTACCCCATCTGCAGAAAAGGTTTCATCTTCAATAGAACCGAGTGTCTCCCCGTCTATGGTATATGCAAAATCCGCTCCTAATTTTTTCAGGTCGGCTTTGTCTACGCCTCTTCCTATTTCCTCATCTGGTGTAAACAGGATTTTGATTGTCCCATGTTTGATTTCTGGATTTTTTAGCAGAAAAGCGGCAGCTTCCATAATTTCTGCCAACCCAGCTTTATTATCAGCGCCTAAAAGGGTGGTACCACTTGCCGTGATGATGTCGTTGCCGATCTGATCTTTCAGGTCCTTGTGTTCATTCAATTTTAGAACGATAGCATGGTCGTCTGGCAAAACCAGGTCTTCTCCGTTATAATTTTTATGGATGATAGGTTTTACGTTTGCTCCACTACAATCTGGTGAGGTATCCATATGCGAACAAAAACAGATTACCGGAACATCCTTTTCTGTATTTCCAGGAATGGTTCCATATACATAACCGAACTCATCTAAGTGCGCATCTTCAACACCCATCTCCAATAACTCTGCAACCAATACCTTACCCAGATTTTTCTGTTTCATGGTTGATGGGCAGGTTTTAGAGGCTGGATCTGATTGGGTATCTATTTTTACATACCTGAAAAAACGCTCCTGAAGCTGTTGTTCTTTGTTTGAATAAGTAATCATAAACCAAAATTAGCATATTGAAACTACAAGCAATAGCAATTATATAGAAAACTTGTTTTTTAATCCCTTCAAAAGAAGAAAAGAGAATGTTACAGTTTGCCTCAAATAAAAAAAGTAATTTAGTGCCATAACCTTAATTTTACACCATGAAGAAACTTCTACTTCTTTCACTTATGGCGATCAGTATGGCATCATTTGCACAGCAAACGCCTTTTGAGCGTAGCAACAAAAAAGAAACCACAACCTATGCCGAAGCCATCGCCTTTTACGAAGGTTTGGCCAAAGCATTTCCACAACAGGCAAAATTATTTACCTATGGAAGTACAGATTTCGGGAAGCCTTTACATCTTTTGGTTTTATCTAAAAAGGGCATATTTGATCCCAGTGCATTAAGAAAAAGCAATAAGAGGATCTTCTTGGTCAACAATGGTATCCATCCTGGAGAACCAGAAGGTATAGATGCGAGTATGATGCTGTCTCGAGACTTATTAAAAGGAAATAAACTACCTGAAGATGTGGTGATCTGTATCATCCCAGTATATAACATCGATGGTAGCCATAACCGCAGTGGTACCTCGAGGGCAAACCAAAATGGGCCTGTTGCCTATGGTTTTAGAGGTAATAGTAAAAACTACGACCTGAATAGGGATTTCATCAAAACCGATTCTAAAAACTCACAGGCATTTCAACAGATTTTTAACACTTGGCAGCCTGAAATATTTGTAGATACACATACCAGTAATGGAGCGGATTATCAATACACCATGACATTGATTCCTACCCAAAAAGACAAATTGAACCCAATTTTATCGAGTTACCTCACCAAAACCATGGTGCCTGATCTTTATAGCCAGATGAAGGGCAAAGGTTATGAGTTGATCCTTATGTCAACTCTATCAACGAAACGCCAGATGCTGGAATAACAGGTTACATCGAATCGCCAAGATATTCTACTGGTTATGCTGCACTACACAATACAATTGGTTTTATGCCAGAAACGCACATGCTCAAAACCTTCGATAAACGTGTAGAATCGACCTATAAATTATTGCAGACCTACATCGACATCATTGTTCGTGATGCAAAAGTAATTGGCGAAAACAAACGCAAAGCTGATGAATTTACCACCCAGCAGACCGTATTTCCATTAGATTGGAAGTTAAACCGCTCGGTTTACGACAGTATCGATTTTAAAGGTTATGTAGGCAAAAAGAAACCAAGTGAGGTAAGTGGGACCGATCGTTTGTATTACGACCGAAATGACCCTTACACCAAAAAAATAAAATATTGGGACCAGTTTGAGCCAAGTTTGACCGTAACCAAACCGATTGCCTATGTTATTCCAAAAGCTTGGGATAGGGTAATCGAGTTATTGAAACTGAACAACGTTAAAATGCAACAATTAACGGCTGACACCAAACTGGATTTGGAGATGTACTACATTGGTGATATGAAGACTGGTACACGCCCTTACGAGGGACATTACCAACACTCGGCAGTGGTATTGAACCCAATGCTGCAAAAAGTGCAATTTTATGCCGGCGATTATGTGGTATATGTAAATCAACCAAACAACCGTTATATTGTAGAAACCTTGGAACCTCAAGCGATTGATTCGTTTTTCAACTGGAACTTCTTCGACTCTATCTTAGGACAAAAGGAGGGCTATTCTTCTTACGTTTTTGAGGATACCGCAGCAGAACTTTTGAAAAAGGACCCTGAGCTGAAACAAAAACTAGAAGCTGAAAAACTGAAAAACCCTGAATTGGCCAAAAGTGGAAGGATGCAATTAGATTTTGTGTATAAAAATTCCGACTATTACGAAAAAACCTATATGCGCTATCCTATTGGAAGGCTTAAACAAGACATCAAACTCAATTTGAAATAACATGATGCAATATCTTAACGACACTCCTGTAGCTTCTATCATATTTCTCTTTACCATTGTAACGAGCATTTATGCCTTTAACGACCCACAGGTGTATGGTAAGTTTATGATGCATCCCTATACGGTAAGCAAAGGCAAAAAGCTATATACCTTTATCACCAGCGGATTGATCCATGCCGATTGGGGGCACTTGTTCTTTAATATGTTTACCTTCTTTTTCTTCGCTTTTAAGTTAGAAATGATGATCGGCCATTGGCAGTTTGGATTGCTCTATATTTTGAGTTTGATCTTGAGTGATATTCCTACTGTGATCAAACACAAAGACCATTTCTGGTACAATAGCTTAGGCGCATCTGGCGCAATTAGTGCGGTATTGTTCAGTTATATTCTATTTGAGCCCTTAAGTATCATTGGTGTAATGTTCATCCCCATGCCTGCCATTGTGTTTGCTGTACTTTACCTGGTCTACTCTTGGTACATGTCTAAAAATGCAAAAGACAATATCGGACACGATGCCCATTTTTTCGGTGCCTTAACTGGATTGATCTTTACCGTAATTTTTGTACCTGGAATAATCCCTTATTTCTTAGAAAAACTATTCGGTTAGGGGTAGGTGGGGTTCAGCAAAATAGCTCATTGGTGCGGTAGGTACCCTTAATGATCTCGAACAAGGTATGGCCCCAAGGTTTCCAAAAGTTTTCTAACACCTGTCCATAGGTTTTGTTGGCCCAAGCATCAAAGATTGCTTTATTTTGTGTACCTCTTAAGGGCATAGCATCAATATAAACCACATCATTTACGGGTATGATATTGTATTCTGGCAAGCGGTTAAACAAATAGGCCGAATAGAAAAAACGGGCAGCAATCTCTTCAAACTGTTGGGTAGATAAAGGTTGCTCTTTGATGAAATCCAATAACCCTTGATGATACCTTTTATTGGTTCCATTATCTTGTAAACAGGCGATGATACCAAAATCCTTAAATTTTAAAGAGAAAGTCAAGGTGTTGATCTCGTCCCTAAAACTAAATGCGGTATCGGTATCTGTTAAAGGCACAACCACAATAGACCAAGGTGTAAAATCTTCTAACACTACCTCACGATAAATGCTTTGTAGCATGGTATGTAGGTTACCAAACTTATGCATCAATCCCTGCGACATGTTCATGCCATCGCCACTTAATTGCTGCAAGCGAATAGCGCCCTGCATTTCGATATACAAAAAGCTGTACATTAGTTTACCGATCCAATTGAACAGGTCTTGTTCTGGCAGGGCAGAAACACCCGCATAACCTTTACCAAAAGCTAAAGCCACTTTATCTTCCAAAGGAGATACAAACTGGTCGTATACTGTACTGTTGCAAGGCACCACCAAACTTTTATAGGTACGGATGGTTTCGTCCAACAATTGGATCTGCTCATTCCCGGTAAGGTTGGCCATAGACAGCAGCCAATCTGGCAAAACGTTAATGGTTACCAAGGGTGATGTAAAACCATCACCACTTAAAAAGCATTTATCGGTCTTAAAATCAAAGTTTTTGAATGGGTTGTACAGGGCAGTATTCATTGCTGCAATATTAGCTAATATATTTTTAGTGCCCATCCTTATCTAGATATTTTAACGTTCGCATTACTTTTAAGCTGGGCAACATTTGGTGTAAAACAAAAAATCTCTATAGCGCAAACTATAGAGATTCTTCATTTTATTCAGCATCAATAAAATCAATACCTGTTATAGAAATAACCAATCTCATCAACCAACTGTGCGTAGATAGGTTTGGTAAATTCTACAAAAAGCGCATCTGGAGGTGGTGGTAAAGATTCTCTTCTTTTGGTCATTTGCAGCTGTTGTTTGCTCAATGCACGTTCATCGCCTTTATAACTTGCCCAACTGTCTTGCCATACAAAAGTTCCAGGTAGTTTTTGTCTTTTGATGACCTTACGGCTTGTCCAATCTGTAATGGTCAGGTCTAATAAACCTGAAGAAGAAACTCTTTTGTCGAAAATGCTCAAGGTTGCTTTTACGGTTCCGTAAATCTTTCCATTAGCCCTGGTTTCCCCAATCACTACACTATCTTTTTTAAGTTTTTCAACCCTTTCTTTTACATAAGTCTGGCCTACTACAAAATCATCAAAATTTAAACTCAACACTTGATCAGGCGTAATTCTTTGTTTACTGGCTTGTTGTTCTGAATAAAAGATAACGAATTTATTTTTCTGGTAGTTGGCCATAAACTGGTCTATCTGCTGTTGAAAATATTGATTGCTCAGTTTATAATAGTTACTGTTAACCACTACAGGCTGTACAACTACCTTTACTACAGCAGCCCAATAAGCATCTTCGATCTTATCTTTTACATCTTTATAGTTTGGGTATAACTGCTGGGCTTTTTCAAAACTATAATAGGCATTTTTTGCACTGGTACGGGTATTTTCGTTCATCATCTTTATACCCAAAGTATATCTTACCTCTGCAGCTTTATATTTGGTGTCTTCTACTTCCCTTACAAATCGCTGTGGATTTGGAACCACGGTTAGGCATGATGGACAACTGTTGATTTCCTCTCCCAATTGGTTGATCTGTTGGTAATCTGCAAGGATAGACTCCCACCTTAATACATTGGCAGATAGTTTTGCATCATCTATTTTTCTGAGGTGGTCTTTTAGGGCCAACTCATACGCTGTTTCTAAAACCTGTAACGCTTCTGTATTTTTTGGCGAGTTCTTTAAACGGTCTACAGCTTTTGATACTGAAGCATCGTAGTTTCCTTTTTGCAAAGCTTTTTTTCCGGTGGTACATCCAACAATTAGTATGGATAAATAAATAAAATACCGTAATCTTGAACTGGTTTTCATAACAATAGGATTTAGCGTTATCGGATACAAATATAGGTGAGGATCCATCCCTTTTAATAACAAGACGATTTAAAATGAAAATAAGTTGCAAAGAATTTGAACTAGAATTAAAACATCCTTTTTCGATTTCGAAATTTACAAGAACAAGTACCCCATTATTGCTTTTAAAGGTCAATTACAAAGATTTTACAGGTTATGGTGAGGCAAGCATGGTGCCTTATATGGGCGAAAGTTATGCTTCGGCCAACGCTTTTTTGGCCAAGGTAGACTGGAGCAGGTTTCAATTTCCTTTTGATTTTGCCGAAATCCATCAATACCTAGATCAATTGGCTCCTGGAAACCCTGCTGTAAAGGCCGCTATTGACATTGCCTTAAACGACATCAATGGCAAAATCTTAAATCAGTCTTGCGCTGCCATTTATGGAGCTGACCCTGCCAAGATGCCCATCACTTCTTACACCATTGGCATTGATAGCCCTGAAGTGATCAAAGAAAAGGTTGCAGATGCAAAAGGGTTCAAGGTGTTAAAAATCAAATTGGGTAGAGACAATGATAAGGAGCTGATCCAAACGATCAGAAGTGTAAGCAACTTACCTTTATATGTGGATGCCAACCAAGGATGGAGTGATAGGAAACAAGCTATTGAGATGTGTTATTGGCTACACGACCAAGGGGTATTGCTGATTGAGCAACCAATGGACAAAAATAACCTAGAGGGCAATACTTGGCTTACCCAACGCAGCCCGATACCAATCTTGGCTGATGAAGCAGTGCAGCGTTTAGCTGATATGGATGGACTAAGAGGTGCCTATCATGGCATCAATATCAAATTGATGAAAAGTGCCGGAATGTACGAAGCCCATCAAATGATATTAAAAGCAAGAAGTTTTGGGATGAAGATCTTAATTGGTTGTATGAGTGAAACCTCTATTGCTACTTTGGCCGGAGCAGCACTTGCGCCCTTATGTGATTGGGCAGATTTGGACGGACCTTGGTTAACCAAAAACAATCCATTTGATGCACCAGAGATGAAAGAGGGCAGATATATCTTAAACAACCAACCTGGTTTAGGGCTAACTGGGATTGACCTGAATTATTTCCTTCTTAAGCTTAAATTAAAATGCTGACCCCAGTTTAGCGAGGTCAGCATCTGTATTTTATTTTCTGATGTCTTTTCTAACATCTTTAAGCAATTGGATCTTAAAGAATAAGAAAGCGGCAAATGTTGCAGCAAAAAAAGCAACAATCAGCCAGCTGTTGTTGTTAAAGGCCCATCCCATTCCAAAAATAGAGAGGATCAAACCTAAGTTATAGAATACATTGATGGCAATTTTTTTACCCATAAGTGAGAAATAATGACTGAAGGAAGGAGTTTTGAACGATGGAATAGGCAAAATCTCCTATTCACTCATTCAAAATTCGCCCATTCAAAATTAATAAACTGGCATATTTGGATCAAAAGCTTCTTGCCAAGCTAAAATCCCTCCTTTAAGGTTATACAGGTTATCAAAGCCATGCATCTGCTCTAATTGCATAATTGCGGCAGCGCTTCTTTTACCACTACGGCATTGTACAATTACAGGTTTGTCTGTAGCAATTTTTTCAGTTTCAATTAAGATACCGCCCAATGGGATGTTTACACCATCAAGATTTGAAGTTTCATACTCGAAAGTTTCTCTCACATCGATCAATTGAAAATCTTCTTTGTTATCTATCTTTTGTTTAAGTTCTTGTACCGAAATCTCTTTCATGTTCTTTATATTTTTTACAAATATACAAAAAACACTTATTGCGAAGCTGTTGTTAATTGTGCCATCGGAATTTTGACTTTTTGGATAACCGACACACCATCCCTGAAAGAAACATAATAAAGCATCTCTGTGCTTTCATCGTAAAAGGGACTGGTATCAAAACTTTGTCCGTTTACTTTTGGTCCCAGGTTTTTAGGGGTAGACCAATTTTTCCAGGTATCATCCAACCTCGCGCTTACATATAGATCAAAATCTCCATAACCACTATAACCATTACTGGCAAAGATCAATGTTTTATTATCGCTTAAAATAAAAGGATTGGTTTCATCGGCAGCAGTATTTAATCCTTTGCCCATGTTTTGAAGCAGGCCGTAGGTATCTTCATCTTTGGGCTGGGTAAAATAAAGGTCATATCCCCCTTGGGTCAAGTCAGACTCTATTCCAAAAATAATACGTTTGCCGTCCTTTGTCAAAAATACATCTGCATAATCGCCATAATTGGTATAGGCCACTACTTTTAAGGGTTTTTGATAGGTAAATATCCCTTCATTCAGGTTAAAAAAATCAAAACCTAACACATCCCCATCTCTTCTGAACTTGTTCTCACTGCCCATCAGCAATGTTTGGGTTGCCGGAGCATAACCAAAAATGTAATTGAGCCTTTTGTCATTTCTGATCTTTTTGGTTACATCTACAATTTCTTTTGGGTGTGTCAGATCAATAGCATGGATCTCGCTTGCTTTTTCGTACCTGCTAATGGTGTAGAATAGGTCATTTTCGAGGATGAAGATTGAGCTCAGGTCGTAATCGTTATCTGGTGCATAAACCAGTTTTTCGGCATTGCCCAGTTTTTCAGCTTCAGGAATCAGGTTAATTTGTGGTTGTATCGGAACTTCACTGTCAGAAATGGCAATGGCGTCGATTTGTTTTTGCCCTGGCTTTAACGAAAAATTGAATTCTATACGCACAATCTTCACGTTATTCTCCGGTACATCCAAGATAAAATAGGCAATATCTGCATTGCTTTCTACATTGGGGGCGACTTCTATCTTGCGTCTCTTTCTATTAAAATAATAAGCCCTGTCTGCATTTCCTTTCGACCGCAAAGTATTCATCCATCTTACAAAACCACCTTGTTTTTTATTTACGGTATGGAGTTTGCCAGAAGCATCGCCCACCATAACTCGGGTTATACAACCTGCATTTAGGTTTTCGAACACGGCAATCTGTTTTACAGTCTGTGCTTGTTCAAACTCAACATCTACATAGGCATTGCCCAAAGCATCTTTAGCCACCCAAGCATTGGCACTTGGTCCACCCTGCGGAAAAGCATCTGGTTTACCTAAAATACGCTTTACGCTATTCAGTTTTCCGCCTGATCCGACGAATATTTGAGCACCTTGCTGGCATACTGCACTTGTTGGGCCTGAGCAAATAATGGCCCAAGTAAAAGGAAAAAGAAGATTTTGTTCATTGTTGATTTGGTTTTCAGTTATAAAAAACGGCTGCAGGTAATCCTGCAACCGAACCATAAACAATGTTGTTTACACAACTAGTTGTTGACCTTTATTTTCTCTACTTTTTTACCTTTGAAAGCGAAGATAAACTCTCCATCATCTGTAATATCAATACCATCACCATATCTTTCACTTCCACCTTTCCCTTTTGATTCTACTTTTCCTTTGATGGCGCCATTGCTCATGTCAACCCCATAGATTACATTTTTGGAATTCTTTTGGTTGCGCAAAAAGTAATTACCACCAATTTCGTAGAAGAAATCAACATCAGGCAATTTATCTGTAGCATAAACCCTTTTGCCGTCTGCCTTTTGGTAACTGGCCAATCCTTTTTCTGATAGGACAACCACGGTTTCTCCAAAATCGATCACATCCGTTGCTTTACCTACTCTTGCATCATTGTGTTTTACATCAAACAATTGTTTGCCAGATTCAATATCATAAGCATAAAACTCATCGCCATCCCCAACAAAAACTGTTTTATCCTCGTTGATGATCATATCGGTAATGCGTTTATCAAATCGCTCTGAACGCCACACGGTTTGTCCTGTTTTATCATCTAAAGAAAGGATCCCATTTTTTTGGTTGATGTAGTCTGTATAGATCTTGTATTCTGTTTCGGTTCCACTGGTGGTTCTCCTGGTTTCAATCTCTTGGACTTCCACTTTACCTCCAACTTGAACCATTACCCTATTGTTTGTTCTGTAGATATGGGGCATAGAAAATGCACCCGCAATTTTTTCTGAAGCCCAAATCAGCTTACCTGTTTCCAGGTCGTGTTTTTCTACATATTTTGTGCGACTACGGTTGGCGAAGATTACGATATACACCGCGTCTTTGGTAAAGATGGGTCGGCCAAAGTTCCATAGATTCCTTTTTTAGATCGGTTGCCCAATATGCCCGACGACTTGCTCATGTCGTTTTCGTATTCTACCTCCCAAACCTTTTGTCCATTATCCAGATTGAAACATTGCAGCCCATCTAACCATAAGAAAACCTTATTTCCTTTGATATCCAAGTTGACCAGGGCTTCTCTAGAGATCAGTTTCTTTTCAATCGTACCCCTAAAAGTGGCATCCCATAAAATCTCTCCATTGGCTGCATTGATCTTAACCAATTGATTTTTAAATCCTGAAAACAATGCCGCTAGTGCTGTTGGTTTATAGTTAATCATTACGATTTCGTTTTTGCTTCTATCGTAAACATATTTGCCGATACTCCCCTTAAACAATTTCGTTTCCCAGATTTTTCTCCAGTTTTTGCCTTTACCATGTTCAACCCATCTTTTTGGGCAATCATAAAAGCATCCAGTTCGTTGATGTAGTTAACGGTTTCTACTGGACCACCATCTTTAGAAAGCAGGTTCTGATAGTTTTCAGAGTTCCACATCTCTTTCCCTGTTTTCACGTCGATTACGGCTACACGATCAGTACCCAATTTTCTGCTGTCGAAAAGGAAAAGGTAACCACCATCTACACTTTTGATGTAGTATTGGAATTCAGAGTTATTGGTTTTATTGGTCGTGATCTTTTTGAAATCACCTTCCCAGATTTGCTTGCCGTCTCCATCTAGAACAGTTGCTGAGTTATCGTCAGAGCCTAGTACAAATGTACCTTGCTGGTTGATCATGGATAATCTGTTGGCCTTGTTCGCAAATTCTGATTCCCAAACTGTTTTAAAGTTTCCTGATTTTTTGCTGGCTTTGCCACCACCGATCAGTTTACCAAGTTGTGCATGTACGGCTCCTAAACTAAGGGATAGGAGTAAGGTTAATGCGAGTAATTTTTTGTTCATGGTTTTTAGTTTTTGATATTATTCGATAGTTATGGTTTGTCTAATTTTGTAGCGTTGCTGCTTGGGCAGTTTGAACTCGAATTTCTGCTTCAATACCAGGTCGGATACATATTCAATGAAATCAATATTCTTGATGTCACTATCTACCTTGAAAAAAGAGGAAACTTTGCCATTTTGTACCACGGCCATATCTACTACCACATAGCCCTTTACCTCATTGAATTTTTTGTTTTTCTTTTTTAGAAAATCAGTGCTTTTAAACAGTTCACTTATTTCTTTCGTTACGGCTTCTTGCACCTGCTCTTCTTCTGTAAGTACAGGTCTCTTTTGTGCATGGGCCTGAAAAGTGCCCAAAGAAATAACCAATACGCCAAAGGCAAATAAGTAGTTTTTAAGGAGGAATAGATTTTTCATTACAGAAAGCGTTTATTGATGCTTTCAAAATTGGGCCAAATTAGCCGCTGTTTAAATACCCGCAATTTGGTATTTTAGTATACCCAATAACACGTACGCAATTCATTTTTAGAGCGCTGGGTGTAACAAGTTGGGTTAATGAGCGTTTAATAGTAAATCTTGATTAATCGGTTAATTTCATGAATGACATCTCTCGTTTCTTTTGGTTTTGCTCTGGTGCGCATATCTCCACTTTAGAAAAGCACCCCACAGAGCATAATAAATACCTTGGCATAGGTGCAACGATATTTTTTACAGGATTATTTGCCGCACTTTCTGGTGGTTACGCCATGTATTTTGTATTCAAAGGGGGAGATTTCGCTTGGTTGTTCGCTTTGTTTTTTGGAGTCGATCTGGGGATTGGCCATTTTTAACATGGACCGTTATATCGTATCCAGTATCAATAAAAACGCGAGCACCAACAAACAGATCTTACAGGCAACACCGAGGATTCTTTTGGCCATTATGATCGGCATGGTGATTTCCAGGCCCTTAGAACTAAAAATTTTCGACAAAGAATCAAAGAGCGATTAAACGTAAGCTACCTTAATGGACAGCGTTCAAAAATCGATACCCTCAACAAAGCCTTTGATAAAAAATATACCATTGAGCTGAACAAGCTCAAAGATGCCAAAGCACAACGCGACTCGTTGGCCGCAGCCATCAAATCTGATAGACAGAAACTCAACTTTGAGACCTTCGGTAACAAAACGACCGAAACATCGGGGGTAATGGGTTATGGCCCTTATGCCAAGATGAAAGAAGCAAGTCTTAAACAGAGACAACAAAATCTAGATACATTGTCGCAGGATGTACGTAGCCTAGAAAAATTTGTGGATGGTAGAAAACAGTTTGATGGTTTACTGAGCGAAAAGCTTTACACCAAAAAACAATTAGACAGCTTAAGCAATATTGCTGGTTTTGCCGATAGAAATTGGGCACTTGGACAGCTGAGCTTTAATGTTGACGGAACAAGGGACACCAACACAGCTATTGCGGTTACCTTTATTGGCCTATTGTTCATTTTCTTTGAGTGTTTACCTGTTTTTGTAAAGCTGATGAGCGGTCGTGGTCCTTATGACCAGTCTGTAGAAAATCTAGAAATCTCACAAGTACATCAATCTAACAAAGAACGAGAGTTTGAGGTAGAAGTGGCTGATGGTATCCACGAAACAAGGGTAAGTACCGAAATAGAAAAACGGAAGGAACTGATCCGCAAAAGTGCCATTAGAGAACTGAACCAAGAAGAATAATTGGCCTTGCAAATGCAACAGAACTGGTATTAATTTGCGTACAATTTGTAGTTTTTACCGAATAGCAGTACCTTGAGGCAATATTTAGATTTATGAAGAAAATTATACTTGCCTTTCATTTAATTGCAATGGCTACCGCTGTTAATGCACAACAGGAAATTAGCTACGAGGTTAGTTTTAAAAATGCAATCCATCACGAGGCGCAGATCAGCATGACCATTCCAAATGTACCTGCCGGACCTTTAAAAGTTCGCATGGCCCGTTCATCACCTGGCAGATATGCCACCCACGAGTTTGGTAAAAATGTTTACAACTTCAAGGCTTTTGATGCCTCTGGCAAAGCATTGGCCTTAAAACAACCCGCAGGCGATGTTTACGAAATTCCAACCCATGGTACGAGTGTAAAAGTGACCTATACCTTATTTGGCAATTGGATCGACGGCACTTATGCCGGTTTTGACGAAACCCATGCCCATATGAATATTCCTGCAACTTTTGCTTTCCCTATCGGGATGGACAAAAGACCGCGTATCGTGAAATTCGACTATGCTGAAAAACCAAACTGGAAAGTGGCTACCCAACTCAAACCAATGGGTCAGGACAAATATTATGCGCCCAACTTCCAATACTTTATGGATAGCCCCATAGAGATTTCTGCCTACAATACAGCGAGCTGGCAAGTCAAAAACCCTGATGGCAAGATTCAAACCATACATGTAGTTTCTCATTCTAACGACGAACAACAAACTATTGACCGTTATGCAGAAATGTTAAAGAAAATGGTGGCTGAGCAAATGATGGTTTGGGGAGAGTTGCCTAATTTCGATTACGGCAATTATTATTTTCTACACGATGTGTATCCAACCTACGCAGGTGATGGAATGGAACATCGAAACTCTACTTCGATTGTACAACGTACTCCAAAAATTGCAGGTAACGAGTCCAATTTGCTAGGTACTTTTTCACATGAGTTTTTCCACGCCTGGAATGTTGAACGCTTGCGACCAAAAACCTTAGAGCCGTTCAATTTTGAGCACTCCAATGTAAGTGATGAGCTGTGGTTGGCCGAAGGATTTACACAATATTATGGCAATCTTTTATTGACAAGGGCAGGATTTAGAACAACCGATAATGCGGCACAAACCTTTAATGGATTGGTAAATAGTGTATTAAATTCTCCAGGTGCTAAAAACTTCTCACCAATAGCAGCCAGTAGATATGCTGTTTTTGCAGATGCCGGTGTAGCCATAGACCAAACCAACAAAGGAAACATCTTTACTTCTTATTATACTTACGGTGCAGCGGTTGCCTTAGCATTAGACCTTCGTTTAAGGGCAGAGTTTAACCTTACACTAGACGATTATATGCGTGCCTTATGGAAAGCTTATGGTAAACCAGAAATTGCATATACCGTTCCAGACCTACAAAAAACACTAGGCCAATTGACCAAAAACCCAACATTTGCAGCAGATTTCTTCAAAAATTACATTTATGGAACTGCCAAGAATGATTATGCCAAATTATTGCTCAATGCTGGTTATGTATTGCGCAAATCAAATCCTGATAAGGCGTACACAGGTTTAGGTAGATTGACTTTCGAAAACGAAAAAGCAGCTTTGCCTCAAACCACCATAGGCACACCTGCCTATAATGCTGGTTTAGATGTTGGTGCCATTTTATTAACAGCCGATGGGGTAGAAATTAAAGACCAAGCCGCTTTAACCAAAGTAACAGACGCACACAAACCTGGTGATGTGATCACCATTACCTATAGCTATAACGGGCAAGAAAAAACCACCAAACTTACTTTTGCAGAAAACCCAGCCCTAGAGCTTGTTTCTATAGAAAAAACTGGTGGTGTACTTACACCTGCAATGCAGACATTCAGAGACAATTGGCTGCAGACAAAAATTAAATAATCAAACTAAATTCGGTTAATTCCGACCCTAACTATTATAAAAATACAACTGATGAAAAAAACACTTTACACGCTATTCTTGCTGTTTGCAGCTACTGTTGCCTCGGCCCAAGACATTAATAAGATCATAACCAAAGACTATGTAGACCATTTGATCAAAACCTTAAGTAGTGATGAAATGCAGGGGAGAGCAACCTTCTCGCCAGGATCGACAAAGCGGCTACGTTTATCGAAAGTGAGTTCAAACAAATCGGACTTAAACCTCTTGCTGGTGCTTCTGGTTACCGCCAAACCTTTTACAAATACCAACTGAAGCCTGCTTCGGCACAGGTTACCATTGATGGACAAACCATTGCTAACGATAATGTATACGTAGCTGGGCATAACAATGAGCAATTGACCTTTGACCAGACCAACAGTGATGGTTGGATTAAACTTGATCCCGAAAAAACCTTTATGGCTCAATACAGAACACTAGGAAGAGCTGGCAAGAAACAGATCGTATTGGTTGATGCCAAATTTGCAGAAGACTTTAAACGTCTTAAAGCAGGTTCTTCAAGAGGTACAATGGTAGATGATATCAATCCTGCAAAAACTGCAGCTATGGTTTTCATCCTTGGTTTAGACAACATTGCCAAAGACTTTAAAGTAGAATTAAAAAACACGGTAACCAAAATGCCTTTGTTTAACGTAGCTGGTGTTATCCCAGGAAAATCAAAAGCTAAAGAGTTGGTCATCTTTTCTGGTCACTATGACCATATGGGTATCGTTAAACCTAAAGAAGGAGATAGCATCATGAACGGTGCCGACGATGATGCTTCTGGTACATCGGCAATGATCGCTTTGGCCAAGTACTACAAAAAACTAAACAATAACGAACGTACTTTGATCTTCGTGGCTTTTACTGCTGAAGAAATTGGTGGTTTTGGCGCGCGTTACTTCTCTCAACAATTAAACCCTGATGATGTAGTGGCCATGTTCAACATCGAAATGATCGGTAAAGACAGTAAATTTGGTAAAAACACCGCTTTCATTACGGGTTATGATAAATCAGATTTCGGAAAGATCTTACAGAAAAACCTAGAAGGTACTGAATTTACTTTCCACCCAGATCCTTACATTTCGCAGAACTTGTTTTACCGTAGTGACAATGCTACTTTGGCAGCTTTGGGTGTACCGGCACATACCATTAGTACCGACCAGATTGACACGGATAAACATTACCACCAAGTAAGTGATGAGTACGGAACGTTGGATGTAGAGAACATTTTATCAACCATTAAAGCAATTGCCAAAAGTGCAGTAAGCATTGTTAAAGGCATTGATACTCCATCAAGAATTCCAAAATTAAACCAATAAACAACACAATTTACCCTAAAACAACACTATTTAACCTTATGAAAGTTTTTAAATCAATTGGTCTCTCACTAATAGGCACCGCTTTGTTGTCGATGCAGGCCATACAGCCTGCAGTAGCGCAAACCGGCGAGACCCTATTGTTAAGAAGTCCCACAGTTAGCAACAGCAACTTGGCCTTTGTATACGGTGGAGACATCTGGATCGCCAATAGGGATGGAAGCAACCCTAGAAGATTAACTGTAAACCCTGCCGTAGAAACTAGTCCGATATTTTCTCCAGATGGGAAACAGATTGCATTTACAGGCAACTATGATGGCAATACCGACATTTACACCATTTCCATTTATGGGGGTGAGCCAAAAAGGGTAACCTACCATCCAAGTGCTGATCTGGTAAAAGGTTGGTTGAACAACAACGAGGTTTATTTTACATCAACCAGAGACTATAAATATGCATTGACTTCAAGAATGCATAGCATTGGCATTGATGGCAAAAACGAAAAACCCTTACCGATGCCAGAAGCTGTTCAGGGCTCGCCATCAAGCGATAAACGTTATTGGGCCTACATCAAGAACACCGATCCAACTGATCGTTCTAACGTAGCCTTTAAGCGTTACCGTGGTGGAGGTATGCCTCAGATCTGGATCTTCGATACCAAAACAAACGATATTGAAATTATTCCAGGAACTGGGGCCAATAACGTTAAACCACAATGGTTGGGTAACAAAGTGTATTTCTTGAACGATAAAGATTTGACTTTAAACCTTTACAGCTATGATACCAAAAGCAAAAAAGTAGAAAAGCTGACCAATTACAAAGATTTCGACATCAAATCGTTAACCGCAGGTGAAGGTGCCTTGGCTTTTGAACAAGGAGGTAAAATCAATCTATTAGATCCGAGTACCAATAAGGTAACTACGCTTAACATTAGCATCCAAGCCGATGCGCCTTATAAACGTCCACGTTATATAGATCTGGCAAGCGATGTACGCAATTTTGAGATTTCTCCAAAAGGCGTAAGAGCATTATTCGAAAGCCGTGGTGAGATTTTTTCTGTACCAAAAGAGAAGGGCGATGCCAGAAATCTTTCCAATTCGCCAGGGAGTTATGAGAAATATCCAGGCTGGTCGCCAGATGGAAAATATATCTCATATTTATCAGATAAAAATGGAAAATACCAACTTGTTCTACAGAACCAAGTTACCAAAGGCGCTCCAGAGTATATTGATTTGGGTGATACTCATTTTTATTTTCAACCTACTTGGTCGCCAGACAGTAAAAAGCTTTTTTATGGCGATAGTCACTTGAATTTGTTCTACATCGACATCAACGACCGTAAACCAGTTTTGATTAAACAAGATAAACTAGGTTCAACAACCAACAGGACTTACAATTCACTTCAACCTACGTGGTCGCCAGATTCTAAATGGATTTCGTATGTAGCAACTTTACCAAACACGGTAAGTGCGGTATTCCTTTTCAATTTAGAGAAACAGACGCATACGCAGGTAACGGACGGCATGAGTAATGCCGTTGGACCAAGCTTTAGTAAAGATGGTAAATACCTGTTCTTCTTAGCCAGTACAAATGTGGGCTTAACCAATAGTGGTCTGCACATGTCGGCCTACGAGCATTCGCCAAACTATAATGCTTATGCTTTGATCTTATCAAAGAAAACTCCTTCACTGTATAAAACAGAAAGCGATGAAGAAACGGTAAAAGCAGATGAGCCAACTCCTAAAAAAGAAGAACCGAAAAAGGAAGAGCCAAAGAAAGACGCAAAAGACAGTAAAGACAAACCTGCAACACCAGCAAAACCTGCTGATGCGGTAAAACCAGTTGAAATCGATCTTGACAATTTGAATAACCGCATCATTTCATTACCCATTCCTGCCAATGGTTTATCCAGCATTTTTGGTGATGTAGATGGACAGCTATTGTTTATCCGAAACGGCGAATTGAGCACCTTAAACTTGAGCAAGATGGAAACTACCGTTTTAATGCCTGGCGTGTATGGTGCAACGGTAAGTGCTGATGGAAAAACCATGATGTATACCTCTAGAGGAAGCTACTTTATTGTCCCTGCTGCTCAAAAACCTGCCTCATCAGAAGCTGGAAAGATCAAATTGGACGGTATTAAAGTTTTGGTAGATCCAGTAGCCGAGTGGAAACAGATGTTCAATGAAGTTTGGCATATGGAAAAAGAATATTTCTATGCCGAAAACATGCATGGTACAGATTGGCCGGCAATGAAAAAGAAATATGAAAAGTTTTTACCTTATGTAAACTATAGATTAGACCTTGCCTACCTATTCAATGAAATGATGGGCGAGATGGTAGTGGGCCATAATTATATCTATCCAGGTGACGAACCTAGTGCGCCATCGGTTTCGGTGGGGATGCTGGGTGCAGATTACCAGATAGAGAATGGTTTTTATAAAATCAGCAAGATCTTTAACCGTTTAGATTGGAATCCAAGCTTTAAAGCTCCATTGGCAGAACCTGGATTGAACATTAATGAGGGCGATTTTATCGTTGCAATTGATGGTGTGCCACTTACTGCAGAAACTTCGATCTATAGCCTTTTCGATTTTAAAGCGGGCAAACAAGTAGCCATTAAAGTAAACAACAAACCTAGTTTGGTTGGCGCCAGAGAAGTGGTGGTGGTACCAATTACCATAGCAGGCGAGATGGACTTGCGCAAAACCGAATGGGTAGAAAGAAACAGAAAACGTGTAGATCAACTTAGCGATGGCCAAATTGCCTATGTGTACATGCCAAATACCGGTGCTGAAGGTTATACCAGTTTCAACAGGTATTATTTCTCTCAAATGGACAAAAAAGCGTTGTTGTTAGACGAACGTAACAATGGTGGTGGCTCAGTAGCCGATTATGTAATCGACCTCTTAAGCCGCGACCTGATCAGTTATTGGGGCATTAGAGATGGTAAGAGCTTTACTACTCCCGGTAATGGCATCTTTGGTCCAAAAGCCATGTTGATCAACGAAAATGCAGGTTCTGGTGGCGACGCGATGCCATATATGTTCAGGTTTAAAGGCTTGGGCAAATTGGTAGGCCGTACCACCATGGGTATTTTAGTAGGAATCAGTGGTTATCCGAACCTTTTGGACGGTGGTAGAATAACTTCTCCAAACTTTGGTATTTATGATACCAATGGCAAATGGATCATCGAAAATGAAGGCGTTGCTCCTGATATTTTTGTAGAGCAGACTCCGAAAGACCTATTGGAAGGTAGAGTACCTCAATTAGAACGCACCATTAAAGTGCTTCAAGATGAGATGAAAACCTATAAATACCCTAATGTTGCAAAACCTAAAGATCCAATAAGAGGACAATAGATCAGATAGCTATTTCCATCACATAATCATTCATCAAGAAACCGTTGCCAATTTCAATGTCAACGGTTTCTTTGATTCTAAAGCCAATTTTTAAATAAAAATCTTTGGCGTTGTTATTTCTGTTGACATTTAACTGCAATGTTTTACCTCCGGCACGAGCTGCTAGATTTACGACTTCATTGATCAAGATCTTACCCACACCTTTACCATGTGTTTCGGGCAGGACATAGAGTTTATGCAGTTTATAGGCATGGTTTTCTGCATCAATTATCGAAAACCCAGCAAAACCAATATCCTTTCCTTCTTCCGAGGCAATTAAAAAGGTATGCCCTTTTTGCAATTGCGACAACAGCTCTCCTTTGTTGTACATCATGTTCAACATGTAATGCAACTGTTCTTCACTAATGTAACTGCTATAGGTCTGTGGCCAAATTCTTTCTGCCAAATCGGTTATGATGGCAATATCTTCTTCCTTTGCTTTTCTTAAAAGGATCATAACAATTCACTTAAAAATAAATAATCTGTACTAAAGTTAAAACTCACAAAGCCATCTTTTAGTACCACAAAATCTCCATTGGCTTCTTGCTTCAAATTACTGGTTTCGAAATAGGAAATGATATCAATCCTAAAAATTGCACCTGCAGGTTTCCAAACACTAAAACCAGTTTTAACCGGATAGCTTTTTTCGGTTTCTGTAAATAGAACGATATTGATCTCGGGTAAAAAATCGGCCAGGTCATCAAATTTGTTCTCTGTACTGATCACGTTTACCGCCGGATATTTTTCGGCAATCAGGTATTTGATTACCGTTTGTAGACTTTTGGTGGTTGCGTATACCCATTTGGTATTTTCTTGGACCTGAAGCCCTGTATCTTCTCCAATAACTACATCAACTTTTAACCCTAACGAAATTGCTTTTTCATATTCGTTGGCGGCCACGAGTAAAGTAGGGCTCCATTCTAAAAGCTGCCCTAGGTATTCTTCATCAAAGTTTCCCAGTTGATGGATATAAAGCGCTGGTTCTTGTTTTTCTCTTACAATATGATGTGATGACATGCTACGAAGTTAAAAATAAAGCCTATTTAAATTTCGAATTTTTAAACGCATCCATCAATATCTTTTTGTCTTCTTCATTGTTGTAATTGATGTTTACGCCAAAATCATATCCTTTTAACAAAGTACTGTACATTACCTGATGCATCAAAACTGCACCACTTGGTCCATAAACCTTGATGTAAAAAGCATTAAAATCAAGTCCTTGCACCACTTCCTTTCCAGACAGCGTATCTATCTTGATCTTCTGATTATTATAGGTATCAAAAAGTAGTTTTTTTAAGGCCTGGTTATTGGTTTCATATTCTCCAGGGTATTTTTCTACATAAGGTTCGATGGTCGAATCGAAGATATTCAATTGATTCTTCTGAAAACTGACCAAGTGTTTCAAACTGTCTGTATTTACCTCACCTTCGTATACTTTATTGATGGCTTCTTTTCCCTTTTGGTCGTTCACCTCAATTTTTGCCTTGCTGATCAATTTATAACCCTCTGGTATCGTTATGGTCCAACCCAATTCCTTATTGGTGTAATTTGCTGCTGCATTTGCTTCCTGTTGCGGTGTTGAAGAATTACAAGCTGCTAAAACAATTAGGCCGAAGATAAAATATAAGAATTTCGTTTTCATGTCGTTTGGTTAAGTAGAAGACAGGCTGTAAATCTAAATAAAATCTGTATTTTAGTAGTGATGAGCAAAAGTAAATTCGAAATTTCTAAAGAAAGCGGGCCACATCTTAGGTTGGCAAGCTTGGTAGGAAGCTGGGATGGCAGTACACGCACCTGGTTTGAAAAGGATGTATTGGCCGATGAATCTCCTATGAGAGGCCGGATTACCCTGATCATGGGCGGGCGATTTATCCGATACGAATATACTGGAACCATACAGGGGAAACCTTTTGAAGGTTCAATGACCTGGGGTTATGACCTTAGCAACGAAAAATGTCAATGTGCTTGGATCGATAGTTTCCATATGGGCACAGCAATAATGGCCTCTGAGGGTACAGAAACAGGAAATGGCTTTTCAGTATTAGGCAGCTACGGTAGCCAAGAAATGCCAGAGCCATGGGGTTGGCGAACCGAGTTGGAAATCATCAATTCTGATCAATTTATCCTTAGGGCCTTTAACATTTCGCCCGAAGGTGAAGCCGCCAAAGCAACTGAAACCATCTATCATCGTTTTTAATCCCTAAAAAATCTAAGCCGTAAACCTATTCTTAAAATACCCCGCAAACCATAGCAGATTCTTGGATGCGTCATTTTTTTTGATTTATTGATCCGCTATTAACAAGAGAAGGGTTTCAGAGTGATGCGCTGTAAGTATTTGGATATTAAATAATTATTTGTAAGTTTAATCTACGAAACAAATCGTACATTAGGTTTTGAAGATGAAAAAATTTATCCTATTGGTCTACCTTACTTTGGCAATGTTAGCCCTGTATGCCCAACCTACCACAATTTCGGGTACAATAAAGGGGTATGTTCAGCCCAAGATATATATGACTGTTTTAAATGGCACTAAACTTTTAAAGGATTCTGCAACAGTAACCGATGGCCATTTTGAATTTATCATTGACATCAAAGAGCCTTTGGCAGCTAGACTGATCACTCGCGATCCAAGCAAAAGGATGGTAGACAAAACAAACGGTTCTACGTCTTTTGCTCCTGTCATCCAGCTTTTTATTGAACCCGGTGTTGCCATAAAGATAACAGGTAATTATGTAGACTGGCCAATTGTAAAACTTGATGGCAGTTTGAACAATCAATTACAGAACAGTTATTATTTCGGCAATAAAGCAACATTGCTTGCAGAAGAAAAAGCATTTAAAGAATCTATTGCACTAAAAAATGCTGGTGATACCATTAAGGCAAAAATGATAGATTCTATCCGTTTAAGTCACACTGTGACAAATACCAATGCTTATGCGCAATTGGCAAAAGAAAATCCAAATTCCCTCTTTAATGCATTTTATATTTACGAAATCCTACCTTTTATCACTGATGAACTGATGCTTAAGCAAACAATTGCTGGTTTTTCAACAACACTGAAAAATAGTGTATACGCTTTGGCTATTCAGAAAAGATATAGCGAGCTCAGCGAATCTGGCATTGGTACAACAGTTAAAAATTTCAAGGTAAATGGAAAGGATAGCTTGGTCAATATCAATGCTTATCGAGGCAAATATGTGCTATTGGATTTTTGGGGCTCATGGTGTGTACCTTGTAGAGAAGGAAATCCCAAACTCAAAAAACTATATGCAACCTACAAGGATAAGGGTTTTGAAATTATTGCCATTGCACTTGAAAGAGGGAAAACACCAAGACAAGACTGGCTCAATGCCATTAAGGATGATGGCATTCCTTGGATCAATATCTTAAATAACGAAGCCATAGCAAAAAATGGACAAGACCTGGTCAATCTGTTTGCCATCAAATCTTATCCCACAAAAATATTGGTCAGCCCAACAGGGAAGGTGATTCTGAGAACACAAGGTGACAACGAAGAAATCGAAGAAATACTAAAAAAGGCTATGCCAATAAGATAGCTTAAAAATAAACAGGAAGATTTCATCGATAGGGATTAGTCAATCAATTCAAAGCTTCCATTCTCTGTTTCCTTCCCATTTACCATGATCGATAATTTGTGTTGTCCAAGATAAAATTTCCTGGTAGTGATCAATTTGAAACTTTGTTTACGTTTGATGTTAACCTTTTCTCCAGCTTGGTAAGTTTTTTCGCTAATCTTGAAAACCTTTCCAGCCAATGTGCCATTGTTTTTCAAATAGTACAAAGTATATTCCAATCTGATGTACCGTGCAACTGTATCATTGTTCTCAATGCTAAAGGCAAATGTTACCGCATCTCCAAGCTTAACCACAGGTGTTTCTATTGTAAAATCGGTAACTGCTAAATTTGAAGCATCAAGGCCATAAAAACTTAATATGTCGGGATGTCCCTTTTTTAATAAAGTTCTACAGGCATGTTTAATGATGGCATCCGTTTCTTTGCTCAGGCCTTTCCATTTCTTCGCAAGATCAACCACAACGGCTGGGTTATCTTTGGTAATATCGTTTAAGCTGTTGGCCACACTTCTGCGGACATACTCACTAGGTACCTTCTTTAGGTTTTCTAAGATTGGCAATAAAGCAGCTGGATTTTCTTTTAAGGCTGGAATAGCCATAGCCCAAGGTAGTCTAGGTCTACTTCCTTCACTTGCAAAACGACGCACATGATGATTGGAATGTGTAGACCATTGTAACATTTGGTCGGTCATTTGGGTGCCGTATTTCAAAAGAAAGGGCCTAACGGCAAATTCTGCACTAATAAATTGGGTTACGTGTTCTAAAGCCGCCACAGAATTTTCAAAGTCTGCTAAACCATAGGTAGCAATATAATCGGGTAGAAACATAAACTCCAATCGGTGCTCATTAAAGCCATCTGCTTTGAGTTGGGTAATAATCGACGTTAATAAAATTGCACTCTGACCATAGTTGGTTGGCATAAAAAGATGAAGCGTTTGTGTGGTATGCTGCATACGCTCCTTCCATTCCATTTGCACAAAAGCAGCTGGCAATATGGCTTGCATAAATTTGTCGGCTTTGAAAGCTGGCACTACTTTCTCCAAACTGAAAGCTAGCCTTTCGTAAAATGCTTTTGAATAGATATCCTTAATGAGTCCCATAATTTTTCGAACTTAAGTAAAGATTTTGGTTCCTTTAAAACGAGATTTCCACATCACCGTCTATCCTACCAAATACTGCTAGGATTTCATCCTTTGGTAAGACCTGTTTCATGTTGTTAAATTAACAGAAAAATTGAGCCTATAAGGAGCTAAATTATGGCTTGCATTGTTTATCTTAGTTTAAACAATTATATCAATGAAAAATTTTGGCTTTGTCTTGTTGCTGCTACTAAGTTCTACGGTTTTTGCCCAGAAAAACAAATTGTTAAAGAATACGCTGGCGAAAATGGTAATTTGGAATCAAAAGGCAGCTGGATTACCTCCAGAAGGAACGGCTTTTGAATCGCCCAAATGGCAGAATTTTAAGGACAGTGTTTTTACCTCTCATTATGGTAGATTAAAAGCAGTTTTTGCAAGCATGGGGTTTCCTGGCGAGGATATGGTGGGGAAAGAAGGTACCAAACACTTTTGGTTAATGGTACAGCATTTAGACAAATGGCCAGCTTTTCAGCAACAAGTTTTAAACAGCATGGAGAAAGAAGTTGCCAAGCAAAACGCTTCGGCCAAAGACTTTGCCTACCTCACAGACAGGGTGCGTTTAAATACAGGTCAGAAGCAGGTATATGGCACACAGGTTACGTATAATACCGATAGTTGCAAAGCTATTCCAAGAGCTTTAGAAAACCCCGAATCTGTCAATCAACGTCGAAAAGCTGTTGGTCTTGAAACGCTTGAAAAATATTTAAATGGAATGAGCGAAATGCACTTTATGATGAATAAAGACCGTTACGAAAAAGTAGGCATACTCAAACCAAAATTATATCCTGTCCAAAACTAACTAGGGTTTCTTTTTTGGGACTTTTGCTCCTTCTTTTTTCGCTTCGGCTAAACCAATAGCAATGGCTTGCTTATTGGAGGTTACTTTTTTACCTGTTCCTGTTTTTAAGGTTCCTTTTTTCTTTTCGTGCATGGCTTGTTCTACTTTTTTGCCAGCTTTTTCTGAATATTTTGCCATTGTAATCAAATTTTATGTTCAACAATTTTCAACTTAAATAGCAGATCAATAACAAATTACAGCAAATAAAGATTTTAATTTTTTATTTCATCGTCAAAATCGATACTTTTATATAGAATTATAAATTTTAACTATATGACCTTAGTTCAACTAGAATACATTGTTGCGGTAGACACTTATCGTAGTTTTGTAAGTGCGGCAGATAAATGTTTTGTAACACAACCTACACTGAGCATGCAGGTACAAAAGTTGGAGGAGTTTTTAAATGTAAAAATATTCGACAGGAGCAAACAGCCTATTATTCCTACAGAAATAGGCGCACAGATCATTGACCAAGCAAGGATTGTGCTTCAAGAAAACAAAAAGATCAAAGAGATCATCAGCAGCCAACAACAGGATGTAATTGGCGAACTCAAAATTGGGATTATCCCTACCATTGCTCCTTATTTATTGCCCCAAGTCATTGCTTCGATGTTGAAGAAATATCCTGACCTTAAATTATTGATCTGGGAATATACCACCGAAGACATTATCCATCACCTCAAAACAGGCATTATTGATTGTGGTATTTTGGCAACGCCATTGGTCGATTCGAACATTAGCGAAACGCCGTTATATTATGAGAACTTTGTAAGTTACATCAGCAAAAACAGTAAACTCTACAAAAAGAAAGCGATTGATGCAGACGACCTTGAAGATGAAAACATATGGCTTTTAAATGAGGGGCATTGCATGAGAACACAGGTATTGAACATCTGCCGTTCTACAAAGAACAATCGCCTCCAATCTTTAACTTATAATACTGGAAGTGTAGAAACACTGATCAGGATGGTTGATGTAAATGACGGGGCGACTTTGTTGCCTGAATTGGCCTTGGCCGACCTTACTGTTAAGCAATTAAACAAAGTACGTTATTTTAAATCGCCAGAGCCTGTACGTGAAATCAGCTTGGTTACGCACAAAAATTTTATCAAAAAGCGAATGTTAAATGCCTTACGTGAAGAGATTTTGGCTATCATTCCTAAAACGATGAAACAACGCAAAAAGAAAGATGTGATCGGAATCTAACCATCGTGCTTTTTCTTATGGAAAAAGTTGAGTTTGATGCTAATGGCAATGGCGATCAAAAAGAATCCAAGTGTTAAAATATCAATCAATTCGGCATTGCTATTTGCTCCTGTAACCTTGTCTACAAAATATTTGATAAAGGAATCTGGAAGGTTCTTTTCGCCTAGCTTTTCTTTGACCTTCCATTGCCAATCGGTAATAGGACAATAACCTAAGCCAAACCAAATGCCCAATAGGGTCCAACAGGACAGGGTGAGCATGGTAAACCAAAAATGAATGCGACGGGTGGCTTTAAATATCCACCCAAAAAGATTAAAACCGATCATCAGCAAATGCAAAATGCTCAATAGCACATCTAGCAATGCCAGGTCCATTTACTTAATTGTTTTTTCTAAGTCCTTCGATTCCTACAATTTTCTCTTCTTCTTCGCCCTTTTTGGCTTTTTTCTTTTTCTTGTTAGGATCGATACCACTTAAACGTTCTTCAATTATGGTATCATATTCGGTGATCTGCTCAGGCTTTAGGATAGACTTGATGCTTTTGTTTGTTTCGTTCTGGAGTTTATAATACTTGGTCATTTCCTCATCATTATACCCCGTAGCTTGTTGTTTTTTATACAAGGCCAGTTGCTCTTTGGCTAAGTTGTACGCATAATTATAGATGACGCTTTTTTGCGTTGGGCTTAATTTTAAACGTTTTTCCAGTTCGTCGATGTTTTTTTTAGCCAATTCTTCTGCTGTGGGCTGCTTTTGTTGTGCAAGACCAGAAAAAACCATGCCGAGCATCAACAACACCATTAAGATCAATCTTTTCATGGTTGCAATTTAAGAAATTATCATTTAAAAAATAAAAGGTTCTTTTTCAATCTTCATAGCCTAGCTCAATTAAGGTTTAAAAACAAAAAAGCCGAACCTTTAAAGGGCTCGGCTTTTAACATGTATATGCTTAATTATAATGCTTTTTTGTAACGTTCTGCAACGGCATCCCAGTTTACTACATTCCAGATCGCTGCTAAATAATCAGGACGTTTGTTTTGATATTTTAAGTAATAAGCATGCTCCCAAACATCAATTCCGAAGATTGGTGTACCTTTTACTTCTGCAATATCCATTAATGGATTATCTTGGTTTGGTGTTGAAGAGATAACCAATTTTTTATCAGCACCAACTGAAAGCCAAGCCCATCCTGAACCAAAACGAGTTGCACCAGCATCTTGGATCTTTGTTTTGAACTCTGCGAAAGAACCAAAAGCTTCGTTGATCGCTTTTGCAAGATCGACCAGTTGGCTCACCACCTTTATTTGGACCTAAAACTGTCCAGAACAAAGAGTGGTTATAATGACCACCACCATTGTTGCGAACTGCCGCAGGAAATTTTGAAATGTTTTTAACGATATCCTCGATGCTAGAATTAGCTTCTGGTTTTCCTTCTAAAGCCTTGTTTAAATTGGTAACGTATGCTTGGTGATGTTTGCCATGGTGGATTTCCATAGTCATTTTATCAATATGTGGTTCTAATGCGTCTGTTGCGTATGCTAACGCAGGTAATTCAAAAGCCATAATTATATTATTTAAGTTTTAAAATGTAATGTACAAATATAACTGACAAAGGTTAAGTTTTGCACCTTTATTTGTCAAATTTCTTTCCGTTTGTTCTTAAAAAAAGTGGTCATCAATGCTCCACATTCCTCGCTTAAAACATCACCTTTTAACAACGTTTTAGGATGCAAAAGGTTTTGGTTTATTTTCGTAAAACCGCGTTTCTCTTCACGGGCGCCGTAAACAATCCTGCTTACTTGTGTCCAATAACTTGCACCGGCACACATCACGCAAGGCTCTATAGTAACATATAAAGTGCAATCTTTTAAATATTTGCCACCCAAGGTTTGGGCCGCCGCGGTAAAAGCCTGCATTTCTGCATGTGCGGTTACATCGTTTAATTGTTCCGTTAAGTTATGCCCACGGCCAATGATCTTACCTTGGCAAACCACTATGGCGCCAATCGGGATTTCGTCTTTTTCAAAAGCCAGTTTTGCTTCATTCAATGCCAAGCGCATAAAATGTTCGTCTGCTACTTCTGGATTTTTATCCTCAAAGTTATAATAGCTCATCTTAGACTAGTTTGCTTCCGTTAGGCACTTTTTTGTCAACTGCGCTTAATACAATATCACCATTTTCATCGGCAAAACCAGTTACCAAGAATTCGCTCATGAACTTACCGATCTGTTTTCGTGGGAAATTGATAACCGCAATGATCTGCCTGCCTACAAGCTCTTCTTTGGTGTAATGTTTGGTGATCTGTGCACTGCTCATCTTAACACCAAACTCGCCAAAATCTACTTTTACCTTAATTGCAGGCTTTCTGGCCTCCGGAAAATCAAATGCTTCGAGTATCGTACCAATTCTAAGTTCTACTTTCTCAAAATCGTTCCAGTTTATTTCTTCCATTGAACAAAAATACTATTTAACTACAAAGGCGCAAAGTGTAAAGCTTAAAGCAGGACACTGGAAATGGCCAATTGTGAAGTTCCAGCTGAAAATTGAACACTTGTACCTTTTTACTACCTTTGCAACATGGTAGAGATCAAGCTAAAGAAAGGAAAAGAAAAAGCAGTTTTGCAACGTCACCCTTGGGTGTTTTCTGGAGCATTAGAAAAGATAAAAGGAACTCCTGCAAATGGGGATGTGGTAAAAGTTTGTAGTGCAAATAATGATTTTTTGGCCTATGGTTACTATAACGACCAATCGAGGGTGGCTGTTCGTTTGTTGGAATGGGATGAAAATGAAACTATTAACGAAGCTTGGTATGAACAACGGATCAAAAAAGCGATCGACTCAAGGTCGCATCTTTTAAAAAGCAAGGATACCAATGCCTATCGTTTAATTTTTAGTGAGGCAGATTTTTTACCTGGCCTGATCGTAGATCAATATGCTGATTTTCTTTCTGTACAGATCTTAAGCACCGGAATTGAAAAGATAAAACCAATCCTCATCGATATTTTGGTCAAACTCTTACAACCTAAGGGAATTTTCGACCGTAGCGATGCCACAGCCCGTACACATGAGGGAATCACCGCAGAAAACGGATTGCTTTGGGGCGAAACACCAGCTGCTTTTATTGCGGTAAAAGAAAATGGGATTACCTATCATATCAATATAGCCGAAGGCCAGAAATCTGGTTTCTATTGCGACCAACGAGATAACCGCCAGCTCTTAGCAACATACGCAAAAGGCAAAAGCGTGTTAGACTGTTTCAGTTACAGCGGTGGCTTTAGTCTTAATGCATTTAAACAGGGGGCAAAAGAAGTAACCAGTGTTGACAGCTCTGCGTTGGCCATCGAAACCTTGAAACAGAATATCGAGCTCAATCAGTTTAGCGCTAAAGATCATGTGGCCATCCAATCTGATGTAAACAAACAATTGAGGGCTTTTAAGGAAGAAGGTAAGAAATTTGACATTGTAGTTTTAGACCCTCCTAAATATGCACCATCTCGCTCTGCTTTAGATAGGGCAGCACGTGCTTATAAAGATCTTAACCGATTAGGATTATTGTTATTGGAAAGTGGTGGTTTATTGGCTACGTTCTCTTGTTCTGGTGCGGTCGATATCGAAACGTTCAAGCAGATCATTGCCTGGGCAGCATTAGACGCAGGTAAGGAAGTACAGGTCGATCAGACAGTTTTCTCAACCTGAAGACCATCCTGTGCGTTTGTCTTTCCCTGAGGGCGAATATTTGAAAGGACTTTTAGTAAGAGTTTTATAATCGATAACTTTAGACAATAGCGATGTTAATTGTACAAAACATTAGACTGAGTAGAGTTTTAATTGATACCTGGAAAGTGGATATCATCATGATCATCTCTTGTACAGTGGTGTACTTGGTAAGAGAATACCTGATTGCTTATCACTTTCAGATTTCGCCAATTATACCAACGGTATTGGGTACTGCTATTGCATTTTTTATCGGTTTTAACAATAACCAAGCTTATGATCGATGGTGGGAAGCCCGAAAAATTTGGGGAGCCTTGGTTAACGATTCTAGAAGTTTTGCCAGAAACTTAATCAATTATGTAGAAGAAGATGAAACAACTGTTAAAACAATGGCCTATCGTCATATTGCCTTCATTTATGCCTTAAAAGCAAATCTACGCCATACGGTAGATGGAATTTACATCAAATATTTGACAGAAGACGATAAAAATGAAGTAGATCAGCAGAGCAATGTGCACAATGCGATCTTAAATATCCAAGCTAGAGAACTTCAGCAGCTACTTAAGGCTAAAAAAATTGATGGTTTTAAATTCATCGAAATCAACGAAATGCTTACCCGTCTTACAGATAGCATGGGCATGTGCGAGCGGATTAAGAATACGGTTTTCCCAACCACATATAGTTACTTAACCAAAGTGTTTATTTGGTTGTTCGTGGTTACATTTACCTTGGTGATCAGTCAAGATATGGGTTATTGGAGCATATTTATGGGCTGGTTGATCGGTTTTGTATTTGTATCTACACAAATCAACGGAATGAGGTTGGTGAACCCTTTTGAAACCAACTCTTCTAGTTTACCTCTGAATAACATCTCTAGAACAATAAAGATCAACCTGCTAGAAATGATTGGCGAAACTGATATTCCAGAACCTGTTAAACCAATTAACCAAGAATATATTTTATAAGAGATATAATCTCCTATTAATTAAAATACACTCTTGGTTAATAAATTATTTTTAAGATTTAGCAGCCTACATTTTGCCTTGTGGCATCTTCGGCATGTTTCTCATCATCTTTGCAGCTGCTGCTGGATTTGAAAACTGCTTCATTACTTTACGCATGTCTTCAAATTGTTTGATCAACTTGGTCACTTCTTCAACTTTGTTGCCCGAACCTTTTGCAATACGCAAACGACGGCTTTGTTGAATGCTGTCTGGATTTTCTTTTTCGAAAGGAGTCATCGACTGGATGATTGCCTCTACATTTTTAAAAGCGTCATCTTCGATATCCACATTTTTCATCATCTTGCCCACACCTGGTATCATGCCCATCAAGTCTTTCATGTTACCCATCTTCTTGATCTGTTGGTATCTGGTTATAGAAATCGTTGAAATCGAATTTGTTCTTGCGAATCTTCTTCTGTAGTTCAGCAGCTTCTTTCTCATCAAACTGTTGTTGTGCTCTTTCTACCAAGGAAACCACATCACCCATGCCTAAAATACGTGATGCCATCCTATCTGGATAGAATACATCAAGGGCCTCTATTTTCTCGCCAGTACCAATAAACTTAATTGGTTTATTTACCACCGACTTAATAGACAATGCGGCACCACCACGGGTATCGCCGTCTAGTTTGGTTAAAACAACACCTGTAAAGTCTAACCTGTCATTAAATACTTTCGCTGTATTTACCGCATCCTGACCTGTCATCGCATCCACCACGAATAAGATCTCGTGAGGTTTGGTCTGTGCCTTCACTTCAGAAATCTCGTTCATCAAACTTTCGTCGATAGACAAACGACCTGCAGTATCGATGATGATGACGTTATTATTGTTCTTTTTACCTTCTGCAATACCTTCTAAGGCAATGGCAATCGGGTCTTTAGATTCTTTATTTGCATATACCGGAACACCAACCTGCTCGCCTAAAATCTGCAATTGGTCAACCGCAGCCGGACGATAAACATCACCAGCTACCATTAAAGGCTTTTTGCCTTTGCTCTTTAGATGCAAAGCTAGTTTTCCGGCAAAGGTGGTTTTACCCGCACCATTTAAACCAGCGATCAATATAATTGTTGGATTGTTCTTAAGGTCGATATCGGTAACCTCACCACCCATTAAGGCCGTAAGCTCATCGTTCATTACTTTAGTTAACAACTGACCTGGCGATACCGCAGTCAATACATTTAAGCCTAAAGCTTTCTCTTTAACCTCGTCTGTAAAAGATTTGGCTGTTTTATAATTTACGTCGGCATCCAATAAAGCTTTCCTGATCTCTTCATGGTCTCTGCCACGTTGATCTCAGTAATACTTCCCTGTCCTTTTAAGACCTTAAATGCCCTGTCTAGCTTGTCCTGTAAATTTTCAAACATATTCGTTTAATTTTCTAAAACACAAAGGTATTAAATTTTGCTCTAAAAGCCATTCCCACTTCATATTCGGTTGATTTTTTATGCTTTAACTCTTGCTTCAATTGAAAAGTATCAGAAAAGTTACATATCTACGAACTAATTAGTTTCGTTCCTAAAAAATTAGTACTACCTTAGTCTTATAATTTTAAGATGATGATTAAACTAGCGAAAAGAGAAGAGCAGATCATGCAGGCATTTTGGGAAGTAGAAAAAGGATTTATCAGAGATATTATCCCATTGCTTCCTGATCCTAAGCCACATTATAACAGCGTTGCTACAGTAGTAAAGATCTTAGAAGAAAAAGGATTTTTAGGTCATGATACCGTTGGCAATATGTTCTGCTATTTTCCTTTGATCGGCAGGGAAGAGTATCAGAAGCATGCACTAAAAGATGTGGTAAGCCAATACTTTGGCAACTCTTATCCACGCATGTTGGCCTTCTTTGCCAAAGAGCAAAATCTTTCTGAAGACGAACTAACAGAAATATTAGACCTTATTAAAGATAAAAAGTTATGATACTTTATTTGTTAAGTGTAGCACTCATTTTGGCGGCCTGCTTTATTTTTTATAAAGTACTGCTCCAACAAGAAACATTTTTTCCATTGAACCGCTTTATTTTAATTGGCTGTTTGGCATTATCGTTCAGCATCCCATTGATCCGGTTCCGCAACAATGGTCGTTTAGAAAAGCAAGTACGGAAGTAGAGTTGTTTACACCACCTGCTCCACAAAGTGAAGCAGCCACTCCCCAAAAAAATACGGTAAGCCAATCTGCGCTAAAAAAGAGTGCCGCTGTAGCCATTGTAAAGGAAAAGGAATCTTCCTTTTTTAAAGACCTCTCCTTATACGAGGTGATGATCTGGACCTATTGGTTGGGCGTAGCCATTTTTGCAGTTAATTTTATCGTACAATTAGGCATTTTACTTTATAAGGCTCATTCAAGCCCATTTATCAAAGATGGCCGCTTTAAGATCATAGAACTTTCTGGAGATGAGGCGCCTTGCTCATTCGGGAACAACATTTTTATCAACCCAGAGAAATACGATTGGGATACTTACAGTCAAATTCTTTTGCATGAGAAAATCCACATTCAACAGGGCCATAGCTACGATATTTTATTTGCAGAAATTGCGATTATTTTTCAATGGTTCAATCCATTTGCCTGGTTATATCGCAAAGCAGTAGAAGACAACCTCGAGTTTTTAACAGACAACGAACTACTAACGAATGCCGACATAGAACGCTCCAGTTACCAAATGAGTTTGGTAAAGGTTTCTGTACCTCGCTTTCCAGTTAGCCTTACCACAAATTACAATCAATCCATCCTTAAAAAAAGATTAGTTATGATGAACGCAAAAAAATCCAATGTAAACTCTACATGGAAATACCTTTTCATTTTTCCATTGTTATTGTTATTTGTTGCCCTACTGAATGAGCCCGTAGCTTACGGTAGATCAACCGCAAAAAATAAGACCGATAAATTTCAGGCTATAGAAACCGAAGGCTCATGGTTTGCCACCGTAAAAAATGACCAGATCACCATTCGTTTTGAATTCGATGAGAACCGCGAATCGCACTCATCTACTACTTTCCCATTGTCTGAGTTTAAAAACCTATCGCAAAATAAAGACGGTGATTTTAGTTTGACCCGCGACCCTGGTACCATCTTATTTACCGGAAAGTTTGATGGAAAAACAGGTATGGGGACCTACAAATTTAAAGCTGACCCTAGTTTTAAAAGCTTTTTGGCAAAAGAAGGAGTAAGTGTAAACGATCAAGAGACCATGGTATTTTGCTTGGTAAATCTTACCAAAAATTTTGTGAATAACTTGAAGGCTGAAGGATACACTCATTTTTCTAAAGACGACCTTACTCCATTGGCTGCCTTGAATGTAAATGGAGAATTTATCCGCTCGTTAAAAAATGCAGGGTTAGCTGATGTCAGCCTACAAGATCTAATTCCGTTAAAAGCATTGGGTATAGATGGCGCCTATGTAAAAGACATTAAAAGCTCTGGCTATAAAAATGTCACTGCAGGCAATCTCATTACCTTAAAGTCGCAAGGTATTACTGGCGATTTTATCAAGGATTCTAGAAACAGCACACAGTCCACTCAAAACACTACTAACGATGATCAAATGTTGGCATTAGCCAACAGCAAGGGTCCAAAAGGTAGTAAAGGCCCTAAAGGCGAAAAAGGGAACAAAAACAATGATGATTTTGATGATGCCTTTGGAGAACTAATTGCCAAAAAAATATTGGGTGTTACAGCAGAATATACAAAAACTTTTACCGATATCGGCTTTAAGGCTTCAGACAGTGAATTAATTGCCATGAAAACCTTAGGGGTCACTGTAGATTTTCTAAAAGAGTTTGAAAATATTGGTATCAAACTAAAGGTTGATGACGCCATTAGCCTAAAGTCTCTTGGCATTACCGCCGCCGAGTATACTGCCTACAAAAATATTGGTTTTAAAAATCTTAGCATCAGCGATGTGATTGCTGCCAAAAGCACAGGTACATCGGCAACCTTTATCTCATCGATGAAGAAAAGAGGACACGATTATGCTAACATTGATAAATACATCAACATGAAGGTCTTAACAATCGATTAAGCTCGAATCAGAAGATTTCCCAAACCACACAAACAAAACCAAACAAACCAGCTCGTTCCTAACCTCTCCTTACAGGGACGGGCTGCTTGTTATGCTTGTGCCCAATTTTTAGGCAAAACTTTAATGATGAAGAGCAGTTCAACAACAAAAAGAAACCACTGCAAATCGAAATGCTTAAGCTTTAACGATTAAAAGACTGATATCCAAAATATTTTCTCTTACGTGCAACATTCCAATCCTTACGCTCGTCCTATAAACAAACTAAACTTGATGAAACTATTCTTTACGCTCCTTATCTTATCGGTAACTATAAACTATAGCTACGCACAAACGCCGGCTCCCATTAAAAAGAAGCTACAAGCACAAAGAACAACCATCAGTCCAAAAATTGATGGTATTTTGGACGATGCTGTTTGGGAAAAAGCACCCATAGCTACCGATTTTATAGAAAACAGACCCGTACCAGGACGTGTAGAACCGAAGGAAGGCAGAACGGAAATCAAGATCCTATATGATGACCGTGCCATTTATATCGCCGCCCGTATGTACGACAATCCAGATAGTGTAGTACACGAGCTGGTATCTAGAGACAACATTGGCAATGCTGATTTTATTGGTATTGTTTTCGATACTTTTTTGGATGGCGTAAACGGAAATGGATTTTATGTAACCGCAGCAGGCGTACAGTTTGATGCCAAATATTCATTGATCGGTGACGAAGATTCCAACTGGAATGCTGTATGGGAAAGTAATGTAAAAATAGATGACAAGGGCTGGACCGCAGAGTTTAAGATCCTTATTCGGCACTCCGTTTTTCGAGCAAGAACATCCAAAACTGGGGGCTCAACATTACCCGTAAACGTACGGGTAAAAACCGTCAAACTTTCTGGAATTTTGTAGATCCGAAGGTAAATGGCTTTATCAACCAGGAAGGTATTTTAGAAGGCATACAAGGCATTAAAACCCCATTACGTTTGTCTTTCTCTCCCTATGTATCTACATTGATCAGCAATTACCCTTACAATACGCCAGGCGTAAAAAACACACAGGCAGCCATTAACGGTGGGATGGATGTGAAATATGGCATCAACCAAAGTTTCACTTTAGATATGACCCTGATCCCTGATTTTGGACAGGTACAAAGTGATAACCGTGTTTTAAACCTTACTCCATTTGAGGTGAAATTTGACGAGAACAGACAGTTTTTTACAGAAGGAACCGAAATGTTCAACAAAGGAGACCTTTTCTATTCCAAGAGGATAGGTTCTATTCCTTCTTATTTTGACTATAGCGGCCTTAAGGCCAACGACAAGATGATCAAGAATCCACAAGAGGGAAAAGTATTGAATGCCACGAAAATATCTGGTCGTACCTCAAGCGGCTTGGGTATTGGTTTGTTCAATGCCATCACCAATAAAATGTATACAGAGGTTGAAGATGCACAAGGCAACAGAAGAACATTTGAAAGCCAGCCATTAACCAATTATAACATCTTTGTATTAGACCAATCGTTAAAAAACAACAGCTCTGTTAGTCTGATCAACACCAATGTTTTAAGACAGGGAAGTGCACCTGATGCCAATGTAAGTGCGGCTTTGTTCAATATCAACGACAAGCACAATAAATATTTTATAGAGGATCTGGCAAGATGAGTTATGTTACTGCCGATCCGATCAAAGAGAACCGTACTGGTTATAGTTATGACATGAAGATTGGTAAAAAAAGTGGAAACTTTACCTTTAACTATGGGCAAGAGTTTTCTGATACTCGATTTGATCCTTCGGATATGGGTTTTTACACCAACAACAACTTCTTTGACCAATCTTTGAACTTTGCCTATAACATTTATAAACCCGGCAAATGGTACAACCAGATCCAGGCATGGACAGAGGTTGAATACTCTCGAAGATACAAGCCAGGAGATTATCAGAGCTTGGGTATTTTCCCGGGGATTTATACCCAGTTTAAAAATTTCTGGTCGGTAGAAGTGAACGGCAACTGGCTGGCAGAATCAAATGATTTCTATGAATCGAGGAACGGACAAGTGTTCAAAGCCCCAGAAAGTTACCGTTTAGCCATCTATGTAAACCCAAACAGAGCGAAGGCCTATAATTTTGGTGGCAATGTAGTAAGGATCAAAAAAGCCATGCTTGATGGGGTTGGCTATAATTTTTATTTCTTCCAGAACCTGAGGTTAAGTGATAAGTTAGCGCTGGGTTTAGACCTTAATTATGCACCAAGCTATAATTATGTAAACTGGGTAGCCTTTAATGGAAATACCTCTGTTTTTTCTCGTTATGACAGAAACACTGTAGAGAACTCTATGGATGCCAAATATAGTTTCAGCAACAGGATGGGTATCAATTTAAGGGTTAGACATTATTGGTCTGACAGAAGGAACAAAGAATTTTATGCCTTGAATAGCGCTGGTCGTTTAGATGCCTATACTGGCCCTACATTGCAAAACAAGGATAGAAACTACAATGTGTTTAACATTGATCTTGTTTATACTTGGCAGTTTGCCCCAGGCAGCGAATTAAGTGTAACCTATAAGGATGCCGCTGAAACCAACGAGCAGTTTTACACCAAACGTTATAGCAGAAACTTTGAGAATGTACTTTCTGGTCCACAGAACAATAGTTTATCAATAAAAGTACTCTATTACATAGATTACCTTAATCTGACTAAGAAAAAGAAAGCTTAAGTTGTGTACTACCTAGGGAAGGCAAACATGAGCCCCAAGGCAAGGGTCTGGCTTCCCTGTACTTTGAGGTCTGTATCTCGGTCGTATAAACCTACACCAGTAATAGAAACATTGATAAAACGATTGACCTTAGCTACGAGGTTTACATCCAAACGATGGTCAATGTGTCCAAAATTATCGTAAGGAATGAACATGTTGTATCTTGTTTTGAGCATGATGTTCTGGAAGATCTCTTTTTCATAACTTGATACGATCTGGAAAGCCAGTTCATTTCTAAAGCTCCGGCCTTGTTTCACCCCAAAATTAGTGGCATTGGCATTCTGCAGCACAGAATCCAACACAAAGGTTTGACGGGCTGTTCCAGTACCAATACGGGTAGAGAAGACTTTGCTGGGCTTGTACTCAAAACCGATAGACTCTGTTAAATAGCCTGGCGACATGAACCTCGACAAAAGCTTTTCCTGTTCATTGCCTTGCGCATCTTTACTGTATGAAAAACCTTTATCAAACTGCGATTCAAAGTTGATGGAACCAAAGAAATACCAATTTTTAGAAAGTTGTATGGCGGCTTTATTATCCCAATAAATACGGTCTGTTGTTTTCTTTTGCAATTGGCTTTTGTTCTTTACCTTACCATATTGGAAGATTACCTCACTTACATAGCTATAACTTTCTTTGCTGTATTCGGCTTTATAATTGACCAAACCACCAATGGCCAAAGAGTTTACTCCACCACCTTTCCAATTGTCGCTAAACGCCGCCTGGTTCACATTGATCCCAATCGAAGTTTTGGTCTTCCAATAGTTGACCTTGGCATTTACCAAAGCAGGTTTCAGCTCTACCGGTTTAAATTGGATGGTTCCAATCCTAGTGGGCAGCGGGCTTCGTTTGAGCTTGATATCTAGGTTTTTTGTAGAAATAGGAACAGTATCTACCTCTTGGGCATTGACATGGAAGGAAAGAGCGATTACGATTAAAACGGTAAGCAGTAAATTCTTCATTATCTTACAAATAAAAACAAAAATTTGCGGAATGCCTGCGATTTTTTCTAAATTACAGCCTTATCCTACCGCTTTTGGATGATTTCAATGCATGAAAATCTCCTACAAAAACCTTACCCAATTCAGCCATTTTCGTTCGGATAAATAATTGAGGTCTGCTTCAAAACGATACGCTTCCCTTTCAAAAGAGATGTTAAAATAGGCTTGGTAATGGTTCCTATACCTTAAAAGGTTAATGAAATAATTAAGCAGATAAAATATATAAAAAGGCAGGATCAATAGTTCCAATTGTTGTCTCAAATGGATTTGCTCATGATTGATTAATATTCGGTCTTTCTTTTGTTCCTCATTTTTTAAAATGATAAAAGGAAACAAGGCCATGGCATTGGCAGGCAACTTATTAAAAACAATTAACCAGGGTTTCATTGATTTGTCGCCTCTATTTTTGGCAATTTTGGTAGCCTAAATGCCCCAGGGTTTCTTTTATAGGAAGCATAGCTGTTTTTGATGTACAATACAAATGCATAATCTGATGCTGACAGTACAAATGAATAGGTTGGTCGGTATTGCAAAATAAAATCTTTGAGTTCTTCGTCATTTGCACCAACTATAGACCTTACATAATCGGGGTTAAACCTATAGTCTATAATAGTTTCGTGATAATCTCTTTCTAAAATGGTCTGCAGGTGTCTTGCATTTTTACCTTGCCTGCTCAACAGATTATAAATCGCATCGATCCCAAGCCCAACACCACCCTGTCCTAAATTTAAAAGGTCTTTGCTACTGCCTCTATCCAAGGCATATTTATATTCTTTTAATGTTTTGTTGTATTGTTCTTTTGGTGTTGGAGCCTTGCCATAAACATTGATCTCCTTTAACCTTATCGATATTGCCTTTAACTGAAAAACTATGGTATTCTGCCCTTTATACACCACCGTATCCATGGCATAACCCTGCAAGGCTGCAAATAAGGTATCGCCTATTTTGGCCTTGGTAAAAAACTCGCCTTTGGCATTATTGTATATCCCATCGTCGGTTGTAGGATTATAGATGTAAACCTTGGCCAAACGCTGTTTACTCTCCTTATCAACCACAAATCCTTGCACAGGCGTACTTTGAGCAAACACATTTACTCCACAAACAGCAAGAAATAAAACCAGCGCAGAAAACTTCATTGTTTACAAAACTACAATATATGTAATTATTGCTTGCCTATGTTAACATTATTTAACTACCAATAGTTTTTGTCCAACCTTGATGTTGTTATCGCTTAGTTTATTGAGCAACTTTAATTCGTCAACCGTCAACTTATATAATTGTGAAATCTTAAATAAAGTATCACCTTGTTTTACTACATAGTATGATGCATCGGTAGTTGTTGTTGGAGGAGGGTCTTTTGGAGCTACATTGACAGGGGTGAATTTTTTATTCTCAACCGGCATGTTTGCATTGATGTCTGCAAAAACCCTGTCTTCCCTTGCTATTTTCTCTCGCTCGGTTTCAGACTGGTCGTATTGGTACAGTTGATATTTCTCGATAAGCCCAATCAACATATCTGCATATTTAGGATTGGTGGCATAGCCTGCTGTTTTCAACCCCTGTGCCCAGTTTTTATAGTCGTTCTTATCCAGTTCGAACAAAAAGCTATACCGCTTACGCTTTAAAAATTCAGAGTGGTCTCTATACGACTCTCTGGCATCTTTATATACCCTAAAGCAATCGTCACTTTTATCATCATCTTTGTAATAAGCTTTTCCTTTCCAATCTGAAGTACATTTAATACCGAAATGGTTATTGGCGTACTTGGCCAAGCTGCTGTTTCCGCTACCAGATTCAGAAATTCCTTGTGCCAAGGTAATACTCGCCGGAATACCGTAGGCATTCATCTCTTCTATGGCTACCGCTTTAAAGGCATCGATATAGGCCAATGTAGTATAATTGGTAAAATTGGGGTTTTCCTTATTGGCCTTCTTCTCGATCTGTTTGTTATTGCGGCTGTATTGTCTGGATTTACATGCACTTAAAGATGCAATGGCCATAGCGCATAAGAATATTGTTTTCTTCATTAAAGTTTAATTTTTTGTCCCGGTTGTAATGCCGACGATTTCAATCCATTCTTTCGCATCAAAATGGCAGAACTCGTTCCATTTCTTTCGGCAATCCTGTTCAGGTTGTCTCCCTTTTTAACCGTATACATCTTGCCTTTTGTGCTTGTTGATGTTCGGTTTTTCTTACTTTTTCCAGATGACCGAACTGTTCGTTCAACAACCGGAATTACAGCTTCTACATAGTCTTCTGGCCTTTCGTCGTATTGGAAAAGCTCATATTTTTTAATAAGGCCGATCACCTGGCTTGCCCATGTACGGCTACGGGCATATCCGGCCCGTTGGATGCCTCTGGCCCAATTGATATAATCGTATTGGTCGTATTTATCAAAAAGTGCATCAAAATAGGTGCGGCTATGCAAAAACGCAACAAAGTGGTTATAGGAAGAGTCTACGCTGGGATAGTCTTTATAAGACGACCTGATTTCTGTACTGCTGTTTTCTCCCTTGATTCCAAAATGGTTGTTCAAGTACTGTGCAATTTTACTTTTCCCAGCTGCCGATTCGTGGATGGCCACCGCCAAAATGATACTTGCTGGCAGTTGATGGATCCGCATCAATTCTTGCGCATGGTCTACATGTTCTGCAATATAATCTTCTGTAGTTTGTGCTTTGGTAAAACATACCGATAACAGTAGGACACAAAAGGTAATTATTTTCTTCATTGTTAAATTGTTTGATTGCTAATGTTAGCTCATGCTAACCGTCAACTGACAATTGCCAACTGAATTATTTCTTACGTATAATTAAAAGTCCATCCCTAACGGGTAAAATCAATTTTTCAACTCTCTGGTCTGCAGCAACCCGATCATTAAAGTTACTAATGTTTTTGGTGTCTTGATCTTGGGCATTGCTTAATATTTTTCCACTCCATAGCACATTATCAACGATGATGATACCGCCAGGTCTTACCTGATCAAAAATCAGATCGTAATACGTACCATTATTCTTTTTGTCTGCATCAATAAAAACCAGGTCAAAAGTCTCGTCACTTAAGGTTTTTAAGCTTTGTTGGGCATCGCCGATGATATACCTGATCTTATCATCCAATGGCGATTTGGCAAAATTTCCACGTACCATATCTTCCAGTTCTGCGTTGATGTCAAGAGTATAGATCAACCCACCTTCACTTAATCCTTCTGCTAGGCACAAAGTAGCATAACCTGTATAAGTACCTACTTCTAATATCCTTTTAGGGCTGTTCATCTTGCTCAATAAGCTCAAAACACGCCCTTGGTAATGACCACTCAACATTCGTGGCAACAATACTTTAAGGTGTGTTTCTCTGTCGATATGCTGAAGCAGGGCATCTTCAGGTTCACAGTATTTTAAGAGTAGATTTTGTAGTTCTTCGCTGATCATTGTGTTTATAAACGATGTTGTTCCATAAAATATTGCAGAATTATCGTCGCTGCAATTGTATCTACCCTTTCCTTGTCTCTTCTATCGCTTTTTTTAAGGCCACTTTGCATAATGGTCTGCTCGGCCAATTTTGAAGTAAAGCGCTCGTCTATCCAATATTGTGGAATGGCAGGAAAATTCTTTTTTAAGATAGTGGCAAACCCTTTTACATGCTGGGCAGATTCTGATGGTGATCCATCCATTTGCTTCGGATCGCCAATTACAAAAGCTTCTATCTGCTCTGTCAACATATATTTTTTAAGGAAATCGATAATGTCTTTGGGGTGTATGGTATCCAGTCCGGTTGCGATGATCTGCAAGGATCGGTTACGGCAATGCCGATACGTTTAGTACCATAATCAAATGCAAGGATACGAGCCATGGCGTCAAAGATAACAAAATATAAAAAGCTATTTCCCTAGCAAAAATGGTCCCATCTGTTAAAAAACCGATCATACACAATTAAGGTTCCATCTTTGACCCCCACAACAGCATATCATATCTGCTACACTAAAGTTTCTACTTTTTAAGCACCTGCTCTATTCATTTCGTCACCAGCGCCACCGTTAGATCTTTTTGTCGTTTTTAAAGGTTTACCAAAACGATAGCTAAAGCCAAGATTGATCACCTGACTATCCCTCCATAAAATAAAATATTCGCTCGCTCCAGGAAAATCAGTTATTCCCTCCATAGATTGGGTATAGAAGATATCTCTTGCACTCAATTTTAAACTTCCTTTTCCTTTTAAAATCGTTTTGACTAAACCTGCTGATAATTGACCAGTAGGCGATAATATTTCTTGCAGGTCATTCCGTGCTTTTGTGGTATAAAAGCCCGAGATTTCTGCATTTAAAGTTGGATTGAATCCGAAACTGATTGTTTAAACTGGTATGCAATTGTTTCACAGAAGATCGATAGTTGATGTTTTGATAACCATTCAGTTTTTTATAATTGAAATTGCTCTGCGCTGTTAGCGACCACCATTTAAAAGGTGAAACTTGCGCAGTTACCGCAATTCCTAGATTATGCATTCTTCCAACATTGCCTTCTGTGTACACCAAAATATCATTGCCTTCTGATAAAAATAGTTGCGAAAAATAATTGGTAATCCCACTATAAGAGAGGGCAGTAGTTAACACTTGTCCATAAGAATGACTCAGCTCAAAGTTCCAGCTGTACTGGGGTAAAAAGAATGGATTTCCTCTTTGGTAAGTATATTTATTGATGATAAATACGAAGGGATTAAGCTTTTGATAGGCTGGGCGATCGACCTTCGACCCGCAGTAAAAGAAAATGAGTTTACCGAATCTACCTGATAAGCTACATAACCAGAGGGGAAAAAGTCTTGATATTTTTTAGAGAAATTACTGCCCTGTTGTTGGGCATTGCCCAATTGATTCCCATTGTAATTTGTATTTTCATAACGAAGCCCCAATTGATAGCTTAATCGGTTAATTTTATGTTCTATGCTGCTATAAACCGAATTGATGTGTTCTTCATATAAAAAATGATTGCTTTTTTTAAGACTTTCCGACCAATTTGTTCCATTAAAGTACTGGTAATCGGCAGTATTATCTGTGTTTATGGCCGATGATTTTACACCTACCTCCAACTTGGCATTTTTTCCGAGTTCCAAAATATAATCGGCCTTTACAGAAAATATGCGAAGTTTTGATGGAATATCTCCTCTTGAGCCTTGATTATACGCTATTGTTCCTGTTCTTATGTTCTGAAAATTCTGATCATTGTCTATTGCATATCTTAAATAATCAACGTCAAAACCGATATCTTGTTTTTTATTGATATTGTGTCTTCCATAAACATTTACGGCTCCGTTTCTTAATCTAAAATCACTTCCACTATTGGTAGAAATAGCCGAATCAATTTCATTTTGTGCATTTAGCCAAGTGGCAACAGCATCACCTTCGCCTTTACGCTTAACCAAGGTACCAGAAAGTGTTAAGCCAAAAGTTGTTTTCTCTGAAGCGTAAAAATCTAGTCCGGTTTTTAAAGAATTGTTCTTTCCCGTATTACCCAAATAAGATGGTTGATCTAAAGCGGCACTAACTCCACCTTGATTGTTAAAATATTCGCGATAAGCATAAATTGAAGTGAAATTTTTATTGTAGTTAAAACCATAATTTACAAAGGTGTTCATCCTTCCTTTTCTAAAGTTCAACACCAACGAGTTGTTGTTTTTGAGGTATTTACCTTGACCAACATTGGTTAAAAAATTGCCATTGAACCCTTCTTGTCTATTCTTTTTGGTTTTGATATTGATGATCCCAGCATTACCACTTGCATCATATTTAGCCGATGGACTGGTAATCAGTTCAATCTGGTTAACCTGGGCCGAACTCATACTCCCTAATAAATTGCTCAGCTCGGTACCCGATAAATAGGTAGGCTTATCGTCAATCATAACCAACACACTAGGTTTCCCTTGCAAACTAATTCCTCCATTTCGATCTACCATTACCCCTGGCGATTTTTCTAAAACTTCTAGAACGGTAGTTCCGGCATTGGTTACCGAAGCATCAACATTGATGATCGTTTTTCCCTGTACGCGCTGTACAAATGGTTTTTTGGCGGTAATATTTACTTCTTGTAAACTTTTTGCACTTTGCACCAAATTGACATTGATGGTTTTGTTTGTTGCCGGAAGTTCAAAAATAACCGTGTTTTTGGTAGCATAACCTAGTGCAATTACCGTAGCCACATATTTCCCTTCTCCATTTATTAGAAAATCTGCTATCCCTTTATCAGATGTAATTGCTGCTTTGATCAATGTTTTACTGTCTGTTTTACGCAATTCGACAGTTGCATTGGCAATGGGCTGCTGTTGTTCATCCAAAACAGTAAAGCTTATGGCATGAGCAACACTTTGTGCCCAAACTACCTGATTGCCCAATAGGCAAAAAAATAGTAAAATGATCGTATAACGTATTTTCATCTGTGCAGGTATTTGGTTATTTATGCTTAAGTATTTAATGTTTGGCAATTGTCAATGATCTGTAACAGTACCTTTTTCAGTTGTTCAATGCTTTTCGTCTCCACATCCTGTAATGCAGCAGCTCTATTTTGAACCGCGATTTCATTCACATCAATTGTAATTTTTTTTCCGCTTTCGGTCAATATCAGGTTCACCCTTCGTCTATCTGTTGGATAAACTTCACGAACCAAATACCCTGCATTAACCAACAACTGAATGATCCGGGTAATGGAAGCATTGTCCTTAAAAACAATTTTGCCAATATCGTTCTGTGTAATATCAGGGTTTTCAGCTACACTTTTTAAAATCAACCATTGGTCAATTGTAATGTCATATCCTGCCTTGCGAACATTGCGTTGAGCAAATTGGTTATACGTCCTGAAACACTTGTCCAAAGTATAAAGTAAGGTGTCGTTTAGTTTTTCCATATCGTTAAAGTAAAAATATTAAATGCAATATCAATAATTGATATGTCAACAATTATTTTACAATGCGAATTGATTAACATTCGTAAAACATACATCAAAATCTCAATCTCGTATCCCACATCTCACTTCTATTTCTTATTTTGCACCAATGCAGTTTAAAGAGATGATCGGACAGGAAAGCTTAAAGCAACAATTGATACAAACCGTTGTAGAAAACAGGGTTAGCCATGCCCAACTTTTTTTATCTGCCGAAGGAAGTGGTGCCTTACCCTTGGCCATTGCCTATGCCCAATACATCAATTGCCAAAACAGAACGGCAACAGATAGCTGTGGAGCATGCGCTTCTTGTCGCAAATACGAGAAATATATCCATCCCGACCTTCACTTCTCCTATCCTTTTTTCGCTTCAGCATCCGTAAAAATAGCAGTCGATGTTTTAGAAGAATGGAGAAGCTTGTTGTTGGAGGACCCTTATTTCAATCTCGATATCTGGCGTTCCAAATTAAGTGCAGATAATAAACAGGCCAATATCAATATTGCCGAATGCCATGATATCATCAAAAAATTAAGCTACAAAGCTTTTGAGGCCGAAACAAAAGTCCTGATCATGTGGCTTCCCGAGTTTTTAGATCGCGAAGGGAATGCCTTGCTAAAGATCATCGAAGAACCACCTGCCAATACCTTGTTTATACTGGTGGCGCAGAACCAAGAGCAGATCTTATCTACGATTTTGTCTCGTACCCAAATTGTTAAAATACCCAAACTACCAGACCTCGAGATTGAAAACTATTTGATCAACAAGGCACAGTTGGCACCCAACCAAGCTACCGAATTTAGCTTTTTGGCCGATGGCAATCTTATAGAAGCAAAAGCTTTGCTTAATGATACTCCAAATAACAATGCGGGTTACTTTGCCGAATGGTTACGCATGGGTTTTGGCAATAAGGTTCCGGCAATGATCGCCTTTACCGAAACAGCAGCGAGTTGGGGAAGAGAGAATCAAAAGAATTTTTTAAAGTACGGAATCAATTTTTTACGAGAGTGCAGTTTATTGATCAGTGGAGCCGACGATTTGGTCAAATTACCCCACCAGACCTTAGAAGTTGCTGTTAAATTGTCGACCAACGTACTGAATTTAGCCATGGTTGAGGCCTTGATTGCAGAATTAGAGAAGGCACATTACCACATTGAACGCAATGCGAATCCGAAAATTCTGTTTTTAGATGTATCTTTACAACTAGTTAAAATAATTAAGTTTAAAACGCTCCCGAAAGGGACTCAATATATATACAATTAATATGGGATGTGGAAGTTGTTCGACAGGTGGCGGTTGCGCCCCCTCTGGCTGCAAAAGTAATGGCTCATGCCTTACTGGTGGATGTCAAAAAATGGAAGTACACGATTGGCTGTCGAATCTGGATATGCCTTCTAATTATATGCCCTTTAATGTTGTTGAAGTAAAATTTAAAGGTGCCCGAAAAGAATTCTTTTTAAATAACGATAATATCTATCTCGAAATTGGTGAGCTGGTGGCTGTTGAAGGCCCTACAGGTGGCTACGATGTTGGCCATATCTCCTTGACCGGAGAATTGGTACGGATGCAGATGAAGCGCCGTAAAACCGCTTTAGACCAAGTTACCCGTAAAATATACCGTAAAGCTACAGAAGCTGATGTAGACAAATGGAAATTGGCCAAAGATATGGAGTGGGAAACCATGCATAAAGCCCGTACTTTAGCCCTAGACCTCCGTTTATCGATGAAGATCAGCGATGTGGATTATCAGGGTGATAAAACAAAAGCTACATTTTTTTATACCGCAGAAGGTCGTGTAGACTTTAGGGAACTGATCAAAAAGATGGCCGAAACCTTCAGGATCAGGATCGAGATGCGCCAGATTGGTATGCGTCAGGAAGCGGGTCGTTTGGGCGGTATCGGCTCTTGTGGTCGTGAGCTTTGCTGCTCTACTTGGTTAACCAATTTCAAAACAGTTTCTACTGCCGCAGCTAGGTATCAAAACCTTTCTTTAAACACCTTAAAACTGGCCGGACAATGTGGTAAGTTAAAGTGTTGTTTAAATTATGAATTGGACACTTATCTGGATGCGCTAAAGGATATTCCAGACCGTATCGAATCGTTACAGACAGAAGTTGGTGTGGCACGTCACCAAAAAACCGATATCTTTAAAAAGCTGATGTGGTTCAGTTATGCCAATCAGGAAGATTGGATTCCGTTGAAGGTTGATCGCGTAAAGAGATGATGGCCATGAACAAAAAAGGCGAAAAACCTGTTAACCTAAAAGACGAAGCCGTTGAACTTAAAACGACAACAATTGTAGAAAAAGTACATGATTATGAGAATGTTGTAGGCCAAGACAGCTTAACCCGTTTGGACGAAAGAGCCAGAAACCGCAACAACAATAACCGTAACAAAAACAACAACAGGAACGATCGCAACCGCAATCAGCCTAACCAGAATCAACAGGCCAAACCTGCTGTACAAACGAATAAACCGCCACAACAAAAAGGCACGCCAAAACCTGCACAGCCAAAACAACAGCCCCAAAAGCAAAACCCACAGGTACAAAAACCGCAAGCACCGAAACCACTTGCAGAAGGAGCAGAACCAGGTCAACAAGGTGGGCAGCGACATGGAAACCGAAACAACAAGAACAGGAACAAAAACCGAAATAAGAACAGACCTACAGATTCATCATCTGAAAAGCCGAAAAATGACTAAAAATAAGTTGATCATCCCTGTTTTGGCAATGCTCTTTATGCTTGCCAGCTGTAGCAACAGCAATCTGGTTGACACGAATGAGGCCATTCCTGACAATAGCTGGACTTATGCTAAAAATGCAAAAGCAAGCTTCGAGAATCAAAGATGCCAACCAATTATATCAGGTTCGTTTTAAGCTTCGCCATACGGCCGATTACCGTTATTCGAATCTTTTTGTGGTGATGCGTTTAAAAGGGGATAGCCTGTACAAAAGCGTTCGTTATCAGTTTAAACTGGCAAAAGCAGATGGGGAGTGGCTGGGAAAAGGTTCTGGAGATATTTTTACCTACAGTTTTCCGTTATTAAAAGACTATCGCTTTGCAAAGCCTGGCAAATACGAAATCTTCATTGAACAAAACATGCGAGATAACCCGTTAACAGGAATAAGTGACGTAGGTATAACCGTAAAAAATAAAGAGTAAATACTTTGCTTAAGCGCAAGTGTTGTACAAAATCATACATCCATGAAAAATCTGATCTGGGCAAGTTGCCTATTCTTTATCACCTTCACTACAAATGCTGCTGAGATTACCTTTTTGGATAATCCTGCTTGGAGTACTGTTTTAGAAAAAGCCAAAAAAGAAAACAAAATCATCTTTTTAGATGCCTATGCAACTTGGTGTGGACCTTGCAAACAGATGGATAGCCAGATTTATGCCAACAGTACAGTTGCTGAATATTACAATGCCAATTTCATCAATGTCAAATACGACATGGAAAAAGGTGAAGGACCGATGCTTGCCGAAAGATACTTTGTAACGGCTTATCCTAACCTATTGTTCATCAATCCTGAAGGCGTAATCCTCCATAAAGGTGTAGGTTTTCATGAAGTTGATGATTTTGTTGAATTAGGTAAAGCAGCAAAGGGTCCATCCACTCAATACTTTACCTTAAAAAAGAAAGCTTTAGAGCTAAGCAATTCGGATTTTGCCAAATTTGCAAGCCTTGCCGTTGCTTTTGAAGATGAAGACTTTGAAGAGATCAGCAAAAACTATCTGGCCAAACAACCTGATATTTTAGGGAACATTGATTTGATCAATCTGATCATGAATGACATCAATTCATTATCGGAGGAGAAAACATTGGCTTATATCGTTGCCAACAAAGCCAAGATGATCAATACCGGGAAATATACCGAAGAGGAGGTCAACCAACGTTTGGTAAGCCTAACCTTGGGTTTTGGCATTTATCAAAGCGCTTTAAAAGATGAAAATTCAATGGATTTTGAAAGCATCCAAGCATTATTAGATAAATACATTCCTGAAAAGTCCTTTTTTGTTTACCATTATTTTAGGACCCAATACTTTATAGAGGAAAAGAAAATACCAGATGCCCTTAAGGAATTTGATCTTATTATTGACAATACTCCCGCTAAAGTTGATTTTGAACAGCTTTGCAATACCATCATGAGCCTTGGCCCTGTTTTGGCACAAGAAGGCAAACTTGATGCTGCCCTTACTCGATTTGATGCGGTACAAATCCCTGCCAAAGAAGCAAAATTGGCTTATATGAAAGATTTTGTGAAAGGCATCGTGTATATCAAAATGAAGGAGTACGATAAATTTAAGGCCATTGCCGATTCTTTGATTGCGAACCCCAATACACCAGAAAACGTAAAAGCTGACCTAAAATCTGCTTTGGAAAAAATAGCGCAACACGAGTAAAACCATACCTTTATGGTCGCCCTAAACTGCTCGAAGGATGTGATAAAGATGAATGGAATAGTTCTAAATCAACACGAGTTTTCGTTATAACAAAGGCAACAATTGCTCTAGCGCCATCCCTCTACTTCCCTTTAACAGCACAAGATTATCCTTGATCGGATTTTCCAATAGATAGGTTGATGCTTCAGCTGGCGTATTAAAAAACAGACCCGTGTATCGATCTTTTAAGGCATAAAAATCTTTACCGATAAAGATCAATTGGTCAATTTCGTTTTGTACCGCTAGTTTAGCTACGATTTCATGTTGCTCGGGCGACTCTGCTCCCAATTCAAACATATCACCAATAATTGCCGTTTTATGGCTTGCACTCAATGCTTTTAAATTATTTAAAGCGGCAGTCATACTGCTGGGGTTGGCATTATAAAAATCACAGATCACCATGTTCTTTTCAGTTTTGGTCAACTGCGAGCGGTTGTTGCTGGGAAAATAGTTTGCTAATCCATGGTTGATCTGTGCCGGAGTCAATTCAAAAAAGTTTCCGATGCAGATGGCGGCCAAAATATTCTCAAAATTATAAGTTCCCGTTAAATTGGCCTTGGCCTCAAAAACAGTGTCCTTGGCCATCCACTCAAATTCGATTAATGGATCTGTATGTTTCAATTTTCCCCTGATCGCATCTCCATTTTCGCTCCCATAATAAATCACCTTGTTTAATCCTGCCGCTTCACTCATTTCTAATAAGTAAGGGTTATCGCGATAGATAAAGGCATAGCCATGGTTCGCCTTCAAATAGGCATACAGTTCAGCCTTCCCTTTCTTCACGCCTTCAAAGCCTCCAAAGCCATCTAAATGGGCCATACCAACATTGGTGATCAATCCGTGCGTTGGTTGGGCAATTCCGCATAAAAATTCAATCTCCTTTTGGTGATTGGCACCCATTTCGATCACGGCAATTTCCGTATCACTATTTAAAGCCAAAATTGACAACGGAACTCCTATGTGGTTGTTCAGGTTACCCTTGGTGGCAAAAGTGTTAAATTGCTCTGCAAGCACAGCCCTGATCAGTTCTTTGGTTGTGGTTTTGCCATTGCTTCCAGTTAAGCCAATTACAGGGATATCCAATTGTTGGCGATGATGTCTGGCCAGGTCTTGTAAGGCAGTCAGCACATCTGGCACTAAAATACATTGGGCATTGACCACATAGTTTTCGTTATCTACTATCGCAAATGATGCCCCCATGGCCAAAGCCTTTTCGGCAAAAGTATTGGCATCAAAATGATCTCCTTTTAAAGCAAAAAACAAACAACCTTGCGTAATTGCTCGGGTATCAGTACAAATTACTGGATGTTTTAAATAATGTTGATATAACTCTTCAATGTTTGCCATTTTGCCTCAGGGATAAATATTCATCGTAAAATTACAAATGCAAAGACAAATAAAACATTCTTTTTAGTATTATTGATAAATAATCTGTAGCAATGAAAAAATCCTACTCTGTTTAATACTATTGTGTTTAAGCTTTACTGTTTTTGCTCAAACTCCATCTCCTGATGAATTTTTAGGCTATCCATTGGGCAGCCACTTTACGCCACATCAAAAGGTGGTAGATTATTTCAAAAAAGTAGCAGGAACCAATAAAAACATCCAATTGCAAACCTATGGCAAAACTTACGAAGGCCGTGAGCTATTGTTGGCGGTAATTTCTGATGCCTCGAACATGGCACAATTGGAGCAGATCAGAAAGTATAACCTCAGCTTATCAAATGCCGAAAAATCACCAGCAAAAGTGGCAAAACAACCAGCCATTGTATGGTTAAGTTACAATGTGCATGGCAATGAGGCCAACTCTACAGAAACTGCATTGCGTGTTTTATACACCTTAGCAGAAGCAAAAGACAGCAATACCAAAGAATGGTTAAAAAATACGATTGTGATCATCGACCCTTGCTTAAACCCAGATGGCAGGGAGCGTTATGTAAGCAATTTTAACATGGTAAGTGGCAAGGTTCCAAATCCAGACCCTAGTGCCAGAGAACATAGCGAACCATGGCCAGGTGGCAGACCAAACCATTATTATTACGACCTTAACCGCGATTGGGCATGGCAAACGCAGATAGAAACACAACAGCGATTGGTAGCTTACCATACTTGGATGCCACAAGTACATGTCGATTTTCATGAACAGAGCTATAATGAACCTTATTATTTCGCCCCAGCAGCAGAACCCGTACATCAAGACATTACGCCTTGGCAAAGAGAGTTCCAGGTAGTAGTTGGCAGAAACAATGCTAAATATTTTGACGAAAACGGATGGCAATATTTTACCAAAGAGCGTTTCGATCTTTTGTATCCATCATATGGAGATACCTATCCGCTGTACAATGGCGCAGTGGGCATGACTTATGAGCAAGGAGGCATTAGAGCGGGCCTTGCGGTAGTAACGGCAGATGGAGATACCTTGACCTTAAAAGACAGGATCGACCATCATTTTACAACCTCTATGTCTACCATAGAAACCGTTTCGGCCAATGCAGAGAAGTTGGTGAGTGAGTTTAAAAAATATTACGAACAAAGTGTATCAAATCCTCCAGGGATTTATAAAACCTATATTGTAAAGGCACAGAACATTGAACGTTTACGTAAAATGGCCGAACTGCTCAAAAGAAACCACATTGCTTTCGCCTTTGGTGCCGACAGAACCTTAAATGGTTACAATTACGAAACCCAAAAAACAGAGAGCTTTAAGGTAGACCGCAACGATTTGATTGTTAATTTACAACAGCCACATTCTGTGATGGCCAACGTATTGTTTGAGCCTCAAACCGTAGTTACCGACTCGAATACTTACGACATTACTGCTTGGGCACTCCCATATGCCTACGGATTGAACGCCTATGCAGTGAAGGAGTTTATCACCGGAAGCCATAGCTTTATAGAAGAGAAAAAAGAGAGTATTCCGAACATGAGCAAACCTTATGCTTGGGTAATTCCTTGGAATACGATTGATGATGCGCAGATCGTAGTGTCGTTGCAGAAACAAAAAGTTAAGATCCGCATTGCAGAAGAAGGATTTACCATTGGTGGAAAAGCCTACAGAGCAGGTTCTTTATTGGTATACCGAACAGAAAACGAAAAAATAAACAAAGACCTGTCTAAAATATTGACAACCGTAGCCAAAGACCATAACGCTTCTTTTTATCCAATTGCAAGTGGTTATGTAGAAAAAGGTAAGGATTTTGGATCATCTGTATATCGTCTTTTAACCGCACCGAAAATTGCGGTGGTAAGCGGACAGGAAGTTTCGTCGCAAGGTGTTGGAGAGGTTTGGCACTTCTTAGAGCAAGAGCTAAATTATCCGATTACCATGATCAGCACTCAAAGTGCCGCTTATCTTGATATCAATAAAATAAATGTACTGGTATTGCCTGATGGTTCTTACAGCGATAAATTGGGCGAACAATTAAGTGGATGGATCAGTGCAGGGGGCAAGATCATTTTAATGGAAGATGCAATTGGTGCAATGATTGGCAAAAAACCTTTCGATATCAAAAAGAAAGAATATCCTAAAAAGGACGAAAAAGAGACCAATGAGCGTCGATACTCAGAAAAAGACAAAGATGATCTGCAGAACTCCATTCCGGGAGCAATCTACAAGGTAAGTATCGACCAGAGCCATCCGTTGGCTTTAGGCTTGGGCAAATATTATTATACCCTAAAAACCGATGAAAAAATATACGAACCGTTAGAAAACGGGTGGAATGTGGGCACTTTAAAAGCGAATAGCTATATGGCCGGAGTTGCTGGCGACAAAGTGAAAAAGAAATTGGCATCTGGATTATTATATGGTGTGCAACAGTCGGGTAGAGGTACCATTGTTTACCTAGGTACCGATGTGCTCTTCCGTTCTTTCTGGGAAAATGGAAAACAATTATTTACTAATGCGTTGTTCTTGGTGAATTAATTTTTAAAGATTTTAACATTGAAAAAGCACAAGGGTTCAATAATCTTTGTGCTTTTTTATGTGTTGACCTTAAAATCCCATCTTTTAAAAAGTATTTCTGGTCTGTAAAAAAAATTTGCATAAACAAATTTATGACGTAACTTTATGTAAACTAACCAAATACAAAACTTATCACCCTCTTTCAACATTAAAATGAAACGAATATTAATGCTCATGTTCAGTGCGCTTGTTATAATTACAAGTGGCTGCAAGAAAAAAGATGCTGCGCCAAAAGACGCTGTAGAACAATATGTAGCCTTGCTTAAATCTAATACCTACGAAAGAAATACGCCTATACCTAAGTTTGGAAAAGATCAAATCAGCGCATTACTTAAATATGCCAATGATAGCCAAGTGATCCAGAATTTTCCAATCCCAACTTATTCATCTTTGGCAGGATATCCAGCGCAAAAAGTAGGAGTCATTATTTTGTACACCATCGAAAGTATTCGTTTACAACGACTGGAAGGAGCTTCAACGCGCCTCCATGTTACTGATTCTGCTGCACCACAAAGAACGGTAGACCTGACCGAGCTGTTACCTTATTACACCAGTTGGTGGGAAAAGAACAAAGACAAGAGTGCCGACGAACTCAAAAGAACATCTCCCTTTGAAGGGACTACCTTATCTTGGTAAGGTTAAAATAAAAAGGCGAACTAAAAATTAGTTCGCCTTTTTTATGATTGATCGTTAAGACTAAAGTTCTGTTTTGATCTTTAATTCTTTCAGTTGTTTTTCATCAATTGTACTTGGGCTATCGATCATCACATCTCTACCCGAGTTGTTCTTAGGAAAAGCAATCACATCGCGGATGCTATCCAAACCTGCAAAAATAGAGCATAACCTATCGAAACCAAATGCAATACCACCATGCGGAGGCGCACCAAACTCAAAGGCATCCATTAAAAAGCCAAATTGTTTTTGTGCCTCTTCAGTGCTAAAACCTAAATGTTTAAACATTAAGGCCTGTAAAGCCCTATCGTGGATACGAATAGAACCACCGCCAATTTCGGTACCATTTACCACCATATCGTAAGCGTTTGCACGAACTTCACCTGGTTTTGTATCTAACATGGCAATGTCTTCTGGTTTTGGAGAAGTAAATGGATGGTGCATGGCGTGGTAACGTTCTGTTTCTTCATCCCACTCCAATAGAGGAAAATCCAACACCCAAAGTGCCGCAAAAACATCTTTGCTACGCAGGCCCAAACGTGTACCCATTTCTAAACGGAGTTCACTCAATTGTTTGCGCACTTTATCAGTACCGCCAGCCATTACCAGAACTAGATCTCCTGGCTCAGTTTGGCAAGTCTCTGCCCATTTCTTTAATTCCTCTTCATTGTAGAACTTATCTACAGAAGATTTTAAAGAACCATCTTCATTGTGACGCAAGTAGATCAGGCCAGTAGCGCCAATCTGTGGACGTTTGATAAAGTCGGTCAATTCATCTAACTGTTTACGCGTATAATGTGCACAACCTTTGGCATTAATCGCAATTACCAATTCTGCATTGTCAAAAACAGCAAAGTCTTTTCCTTTTACCACATCATTCATTTCGATAAACTTCATATCGAAACGTGTATCTGGTTTATCAGAACCATACCAACGCATGGCATCTGCATATTGCATCCGTGGTACCTCAGGCAAGTCATAATCACGTACCTCTTTAAATAAGGTACGGATCAATCCTTCGAAAGTATTTAGAATATCTTCTTGTTCGATGAACGACATTTCGCAGTCGATCTGGGTAAACTCAGGTTGTCTATCTGCTCTTAGGTCTTCATCCCTAAAACATTTGACGATCTGGAAATAACGGTCAAAGCCCGAAACCATCAACAACTGCTTAAAAGTTTGTGGCGATTGTGGCAAAGCATAAAACTCGCCCGCATTCATCCTGCTTGGCACCACAAAATCCCGAGCACCTTCTGGTGTCGATTTAATTAAAACAGGTGTTTCCACTTCAATAAAATCCAAGCCATCCAGATACCTGCGAACAGATTGTGCCATTCTATGGCGCAAGATCATGTTGTTCCTGATCGGATTACGACGCAAGTCTAAATAGCGGTACTTCATCCGCAGGTCATCGCCACCATCTGTTTTATCTTCGATAAGGAATGGGGGTAATTTTGCCGCATTTAAGATCTCCAATGCAGTGACCTTGATTTCGATTTCGCCAGTAGGGATTTCTTTATTTTTATTAGAACGTTCTACCACTACACCACTCACTTGGATCACAAACTCGCGTCCAAGGCTACGCGCACCTTCACAAAGATCGGCATTATCGTTCATGTTAAAAACCAACTGGGTAATACCGTAACGATCTCGGATATCTATAAAAGTCATTCCGCCTAAATCTCTAGAATTCTGCATCCAACCACAGAGTGTTACATTTTCGCCTAAATTTTGCAGTGTTAAAGCACCGCAAGTCGTTGTTCTTAACATTTTTAAATTAAATTTTGAGCCGCAAAAATACCGATTTAGTTTCTAATCCTATAAGCTTTTTGAAACCTTATGGGATTGTTCTCCTATTTTATAGCTTATTGCACAAGCATTTGTGATTGAAATGGGTGCTGTTAAAAACACCGTAGGCGCGATTTGGGTATAAAATAGATTTTTTTTCTACCTTGATGCAACGTTTTTAAAAATAGCCTGTCTTTTAACATGAACGCTTTAGAATTTGGAAACTGTATACATAGATAAGCACCTATCGCTGGTAAATGATTGCCGAACAGGCAACAGAAAGGCACAATTTGAATTGTACAAATTGTATGCTAGTGCCATGTACAATGTGGCATTGCGCATCGTAAATGATGACGCCGAGGCCGAAGATGTGCTCCAAGAAGCTTTCTTAGATGCCTTTAACCGAATTGGTGACTTTAGACAAGAAACAACCTTTGGGCTGTGGCTTAAGCAGATCGTCATCAACAGGGCCATCAATTACCTAAGAAAGCGCAAGGCTGAATTTGTAAGCCTGGATGAGGTAGAAATTGCGGACGAACCTTCGAACGATTACGAAGAAACGCAATTAAAGGTAGAAGCCATAAAGGCTGCAATGGCCGAACTGCCCGATGGATATAGAGTAGTATTGACACTCTATCTATTTGAAGGGTACGACCATGAAGAGATTGCACACATATTGAAAATAACAGAAAATACATCACGCTCACAGTATATGCGGGCAAAAAGAAAGTTGAATAGTTTATTAGAAATGAAAGGAGTAGCAAGATGAGCAATAAATTAGAGGGGTTTGTAAAAGACAACAAAAGAGAATTTGAGGTAAAAGGGCCATCAGACCAATTGTGGGAACGCATTTCGGCAGAGCTGGATAAAAAAAAGCAACCAAAGCGCACAATTAAACTCTACCAATGGATGAGCATTGCCGCCATGTTGGTGATCAGTGTGGGCATTTATTTTACCTATAATTATAAACAAGCGAATAATCGCCAGATCGAAGTAGCAGATATCAGTTCCGAGTTTGGAAAAAAGGAAGTCCGTTTTGTAAACCAGATCGAAGAAAAGAAAGACAGCTTAGCCGTATATGCTTCGGCCAATCCAGATCTATATAAAAGGTTTACCGAAGACCTCAAAAACCTGGATGAAGAGTACAATAGGTTAAAAAACCAATTACCAAATAGCCCAAATCAATTATGGGTGGTAAAGGCCATGGTAAAAAACCGCGAAATGCAATTGCAGGTTTTAAAACAGCAATTGATCATGATAAACCAAGTCAATCAATATAAAAAGGAGAGTACAATATGAAAAATCTAATGTTATGTATGTCGGGCATGTTGCTCGCCACACAAATAAACGCACAGCAGATAAGCACTTCTGTTAGCGTTAATGCAAACGCAAATACTTCCACCTCTTATAGCTATACTGTAAATGATGTTAAAAAGCAGGTCAACATAAAGTATAGCAGCAACATGCAAGAAGTACAAGACGACAATTCTGTAAAGTCTAAATCTTTTACCAAATCGTTTGGTGTAGACCGCAGCGATAAAATAAGCTTGAGCAACCAATTTGGTTCAATGACCATTAAAACATGGGATAAAAACGAAATCAAGGTTGATGCAGATATTAAAGCCTATGCAAAAACAGAAGAAGAAGCCCAAAGATTATTAGACCAGGTTTCAATTAGCGCAACTAAAGACGGAGACTTAGTAAGCTATAAAACCAACACGGGCGATAGAAACGGAAACTGGGGCAGTAGCGTTAGAAACGGCAAAGTGATCTGGCGTAGAGAGGTAAAGATCACATGACGGTTTACATGCCAGCCTCAAATGCATTAACAGCTTCACAAACCTACGGTCCACTTACCATAGATGATTTTGCGGGCCCTACCTCTTTAAAAGTGCAATACGGAAATTTAATTACCGGCAACCTAAGTAACAGCAACAATTACATCTCTGTACAATACGGAAAGGCCGCTTTAAGAGATGTAAATGCTGCCAAAATCAAACAACAATACGGCGATGGCTTAACGATCAACACCATTGGCAACATAGACTTAGATGCCCAATATAGTTCTGCAAAGATCGGTACCGTTAAAGGTACTGCGAACATCAAACATCAATATGGTAGTGGAACAACCATCGAAACCGCGGGTGCTTTGACTTTAAGTGCGCAATACACAAAAATAAAAGTTGGAAACCTAAAAGGAAACTTAAATGGCAAGGTACAATATGGTAGGATCACTGTTGATGAAATCGAGAGTGGGAATAAAGACATCACCATAAATGGTAGCTATTCTGATATTGACCTCGGCTTTGGAGCCGCTTACAACGGCGATTTTGATATCTCAACCAATTATGGTGGCGGCTTTAGATATGGTTCTAATGTAACTACCAAAAAATTAGGCGAGGACAGAGGCTATAATTCTGTTAAAAACTACAGCGGGCAAGTAGGCAAGGGCGGTACCGCAAAAATAAATATCAGAACAGATTACGGTTCAATCACATTTAAATAATAAAAAGGGTGTGCTTAAGGCACACCCTTTTTATGGCTAAAGAATAACTTCTACCATGAAAACTGTACTAAGATTTATTTCCCTACATTTCTTATTCATTTCTATTGCTTTTGCACAAACACCTAAGCAAACCATCGTTACAACAGATATCGATAATTTTTGGACGGCCTTTGACCAGCTTAAAACCACAACAGACAGCTTAAAACAGCTAGATATCTTACAGCAGTTATATGTAGACAAGGGTACTCCTGGGCTAAAGGCTTTTATGGAAGCCAAAGGTTATACCACCGCTGCATGGTTAAAATGCATCCGCAGCTATCCAAAATACTGGGCCTCCATCAGACCCAAAACTTATCAGGTTAAAACCTTGAGCAAACAATTTGACCCATATCTCAAAAAGTTTAAACAGCTTTATCCAGAGTTAAGACCCGCAAATATCTATTTCTGCATCGGTGCGATGCGCTCTGGCGGAACCACACAGGGCGACAAGGTATTGATCGGAGCCGAATTGGCAACAGGAAATCTTGAGGTAGACCTTTCTGAATTGCCAACAAATACCAAAACATGGCTGACCACCTACTTTGGTTCTGACCCATTTAAAAATATTGTCTTGTTAAACATGCACGAATATGTGCATACGCAAGAGAAACGCTCTGGAAATACCTTATTGGGCCAAAGTATTTTTGAGGGTACAGCAGATTTTGTTGCCGAATTGATTACTGGAAAAGTACCTGCCATGCCTTATATGACGTATGGAAAGGCACATGAAGCAGAACTCAAAGAAAAATTCAAAGCACAGCTGTTCCTAACCGATTATAGCGATTGGTTATATAACGGCACCTCAAACAGTTTTGGCGTAGGCGACCTAGGCTACTACATGGGTTACGCCATCTGCAAAACCTATTATGATCAGGTTAAGGATAAAAAAGCAGCCATCAAAGAATTAATCGAGTTAGATTATGGCAATGATGAGGTGGTAGAGGCCTTTCTGAAAAAGACAAACTATTTTAAAGAAGGCTTCAATAAAGAAGAGATGATCAAAGCTTACGAAAGCAAAAGACCAGTAATTACCAGTATCGGTCCGTTTGCCAATGGAGATACAAACGTAGACCCAGAATTGAAGGAAGTTCAACTTCACTTTTCGAAACCCATGAAAAACAGGTACTCTATCAGTTTAGGTATATGGGGAGAAAAAAGCTATCCTTTAGACAAAGTTGTAGGTTTTTCTGAAGATAAAAAGACCTTTACCCTCAAAATGGAGCTCAAACCCGGTCAATCTTATAGTTTTTTAGTTACGGGTAGAGGCTTTGCATCTGAAGACGGTTACCCACTAGTTGAATTCCCTGTTAATTTTAAGACCAAATAAACTTTTTAAGACCAAACAAATAATAATACCCTGAGCTCCGATAAATATTATCGGGGCTTTTTTTATCTTCGTAGCAGATAAATGTAACTATGGATTTTTTAGCCACACCAGAAGCCTGGATTCTCTCTTTTAACCCTAACCGTTTTAGAAATTGTTTTAGGGATAGACAATATTGTATTCATTTCAATATTATCGGGCAAACTGCCTCAATCGCAACAGAAAAAAGCCAGACAACTAGGCCTGGCCTTGGCCATGATCGACCCGTGTATTGCTCCTACTTTCACTAACTTGGGTAATGAGCTTAACCACTCCATTATTTAACATGGGCGAGTGGATTGGCATGTCGAGCCAAGAATGGTTAGATAAATTGGCCATTTCTGGAAGAGACCTCATCCTGTTGATCGGAGGTTTGTTCCTGATCTACAAAAGTACCCACGAGATCCACAACAAACTTGAAGGCGAAGAAGAAGGCGAAGGAAAAGGAAAAGTACATTCGTTTGCAGGTACGATCATCCAGATATTGATCCTCGACATTGTATTCTCTCTCGATTCTGTAATCACTGCAGTAGGGATGGCAGAACACATAGAAATTATGATTGCCGCAGTGGTCATCGCTGTAATTGTTATGATGTTCTCTGCCAGTGCCATCAGTAATTTCGTAAACCAACATCCAACCGTAAAAATGTTGGCCCTTTCATTTTTATTGTTGATCGGTGTATCACTCCTTGCCGAAGGTTTAGACCAACACATCCCTAAAGGTTATGTATATTTTGCCATGGCTTTCTCTGTACTGGTAGAAATGTTAAACCTGAAGATGAAAAAGAACAGCAAAAAACCTGTTAAACTGCGCAACGTACCTAAAGAAGAAACTGAAAAATAAATAAATTATTTGTTTGTAAAACAAGGTCAGAAGGGCATCGGTAACGGTAGCCCTTCTTTTCGTTGCGCCCATTAAAAATGGGGCTTCACTACAATAAGGTTTATAGTGTAAAGTTTTGAAACTCTGCTGACAAAACAGTTATTGCAATTTTGTTGCGTTTGAGTTTTATTATTTAGTTTTGCTGCAAATCATTCTGTATGCAACAACAAAAAATTTTCGACGCCATCATTATCGGTGGCAGTTATGCAGGTCTATCAGCCGCAATGGCTTTAGGTCGCTCGTTAAGAAATGTACTGGTTATTGACAATGGTAAACCTTGTAACCAACAAACACCGCACTCGCACAACTTCCTGACCAGAGATGGAGAAACTCCTGCCCATTTAGCCGCCATTGCAAAAGCACAGGTTTTAGTTTATCCAACGATACAATATCTTGATGATACGGTTATCAATGCCCATCAGATCGAAAATGGCTTCAAAGTTGATACCTTCAACGAAACCTTCCAAGCCAAAAAATTGATCCTCGCAACAGGTGTCAAAGATATCTTACCCAATATCAAAGGTTTTGCCGAGTGCTGGGGCATTTCTGTGTTACACTGCCCATATTGCCATGGCTACGAAGTTAGAAGCAAGGCAACAGGTATCATTGCCAATGGCGAAATGGGGTACGAATTTATCAAGCTCATCAGCAATTGGACCGAAGACTTAACCTTGTTTACGAATGGTCCGATTGAACTCGATCAATTGAGCCAACAAAAATTAGCCTCGAAGAAAATCAACATTGTAGACAAAGAGATTGAGGAACTAATACACAGTAGTGGATTGGTTAGCCATATCAGATTTAAGGATGGAAGCCAACAAAAAATTGAGGCCATCTACGCCCGCTCTGTTACACAACAGTACACCTCAATTGCCGCAGACCTAAACTGTGATCATACACAAGATGGTTATATAGCAGTAAGCAACCTACAACAGACTTCGGTTTATGGTGTATATGCGATTGGCGATTCGACCACGATGATGCGTTCTGTATCAAATGCGGTGGCAACAGGTGCCATAGCTGGAGCGACCTTAAATAGAGAACTGATCAATGAAGAGTTTTAGGTCGATAAAATTGTTGATTAATCGCTGAGCTATAATTTCATCAAGCCAAAGCTAAAAACTACTTTTGCTGGCCAAACATTAAGCTTAAATTTATGATTACTTTTTTTGAAGCTACCCTAGCCGAACTGTCTATCCATAGGATCGGGAATAAACTGCAGGACGAATTCTATGTCCTTTCAGAAAATTCCATGCACATCCAGGATGAAATGTTGAACCAGTTATTGCTACAGTATTTTCTTTCTCCCTACGAAAAAGTAAACGAGATCTACCGCTTTATGCATCCCAACAACGACCTCAATTTAAATGAGGTCTATCATTTTGCTGCCGAGATATTTAACAATGGTGCTATTTTTCACGACAACAGCAAAAAGCTGGCAACCTATCTATATGAAATCTCCAACCATCCGAAAATAAAATCTGGAGAGCTTTATATTGCCTATTTTGAAAATGTACAGATAGAGGGTGATTTACATGATGCCATCGGAATCTTTAAATCGGAAACGAAAGAAAGCTACCTGAAGGTCTATCCAGAGCAGAATGGCTTTGGATTAAGTTATGAGCAGGAAGCCATCAACATCAGTAAATTGGATAAAGGTTGTTTGATCTTCAACACCGAAAAGGAGGAAGGGTTTAAGGTGGCCGTGATCGACCAGACCAACCGCAGTGCAGAAGCCGTGTATTGGAAAGATGAGTTTTTAAAACTAAAGATCAGAAATGACAATTATAACCAGACTCAAAATGTATTGGGGGTATACAAAAGCTTCGTAACCGAAAAATTGGATGACGATTTTGAAATCTCCAAAACGGATAAGATAGACCTGCTCAACCGATCGATGAAGTATTTCAAAGAGAAGGAAAGTTTTGACATCAATGAATTTGCCAACGAAGTCATCGCCAACAAGGAAGGGATAGAATCGTTCAAAAACTACAAAAAGAGCTATGAAGAGGAATTTGATACGCCAATCGCCGACACTTTCGACATTTCTAATGCTGCTGTGAAAAAGCAGGCCAAAGCTTTCAAGAGCATCTTAAAATTAGATAAGAACTTTCATATCTACATCCATGGCAACAAAGACCTGATTGAAAAAGGTTTTGACGATGATAAAGTGATGAATTATTACAAAGTTTATTTTAAGGAAGAAGAATAAAATAGAGGTGCCGATTTAAGCTAAAAAATCTATAAATTGGTGATAACAAAATCCCTTTGTTAAACTAAAGCTAAATCTATGGCACTATTTATCAAAATCCTCAACTCAGTCCTCATTCTTTTTGCACTATACATGGGCATCAAACAAGGATTTGCAATGGTCAGTGGCAAAGCAGAAATGTTGCAGTTCTTCAATAAGTTTGATGTTGGGAAACCCGGTGTATTGATATTGGGTACATTGACCATTATTGGGGCCATATTGGTTTTATTTCCTAAAACTTTTATATATGGCAACTTTATAACTGCAGCTGGAATTTTATTTATCATTGCTTTAGAGCTAAATCATAAAGATTTAAAAGGAGCTGCCATCGAACTGCCATTCTTATTATTGTCATTGCTTATCCTTTATCTACAACATCCTTTGGCTAAATCCTGACACCTTCATTCAATATCAAGATTACATTTTTTATACGTTTCTAATGCAATTCTATCAATTCTTATATTTTATTTCATTCCTAACATTAACGTTACCCGCTTTTTATTGATGTTGTTGTAATTTAATTTTTAAACCATTAGTTTTAATAATTATGAGTTTAGAAACCAAGCAGAACAGTATCTTTAAAGTAATCGGTGCCTCATCTTTAGGTACTTTGATTGAGTGGTATGATTTCTACATTTTTGGAAGTTTGGCTACGATCATCGGCGCTCAACTTTTTCCGGCAGATGCAGGAGCTTCGGCCTTGATCAATACTTTGGCCATTTTTGCTGCAGGTTTTATTGTTCGTCCGTTTGGGGCTTTGGTTTTTGGTCGATTGGGTCGATCTGATCGGCAGAAAATATACATTTCTATTGACACTTGTTTTGATGGGCGGCTCTACCTTTTTAATTGGGCTGATTCCATCTTATGCCAGCATCGGTTATGCCGCGCCAATTTTGGTGCTCATTTTACGCTTGGTACAAGGCTTGGCCCTTGGGGGCGAATATGGTGGTGCCGCAACCTATGTTGCCGAACATGCGCCTCCAGGCAAAAGAGGATTTTTTACCAGTTGGATCCAGACCACAGCTACACTTGGTCTATTTCTTTCTTTAGGAATTATTGTGCTTTCCAAAAATATCATTGGTGCCGAAGCCTTTGCAAATTGGGGTTGGAGAATACCTTTCTTGCTATCTATTTTATTGGTAGGTGTGTCTATCTACATCCGTTTAAAGATGCACGAATCGCCAATGTTTACCAAGCTGAAGACTGAAGGCAAGGTCTCTAAAAATCCTTTAAAAGAAAGCTTTAGTAAAAAGACAAACTTTAAAATGGTGTTATTGGCCTTATTTGGCGCCACCATGGGTCAAGGTGTAATCTGGTATACTGGCCAGTTTTATGCACAATCCTTTATCGAAAATACTTGTAAGATAGATTTTAACGATTCGCGGTACATCTTACTTTGGGGCATTGCCTTCGCCACCCCATTTTTTGTGGTATTCGGTGCATGGAGTGATAAAGTGGGCCGAAAATCGATCATGTTAACTGGAATGCTGTTAGGAATCATCTTCTACAGGCCAATCTATCAACTATTTCTGGACAAAAGCGACATCAAGACCTTAAATACCTCAAAAACAGTAAAAGTTGCTGAGCCTATCATTACACATCACGCCCTACACAACAAAGGCGATAGCTTGGTCAACATTAGTACCATGTATACATTGGCCGATGGCACATCCTTCAATAAGGTATTGGTTGATACAGTTTATGCAGACCCTCATAAAGCCGTTGGTCATGCAAAAGAAGTTTATAAGGATAAAAAATTAAGCACAAGTACTTTCTGGATTTTTGTTGGGCTTGTCTTTTTCCAGATCTTATTGGTTACCATGGTATATGGTCCAATTGCGGCATTTCTGGTAGAATTATTCCCTACCAAAATCCGTTATACCTCAATGTCTTTACCTTACCACGTAGGTAATGGCGTTTTTGGAGGTTTAGTGCCATTTATTGCCACCCTTATTGCCAGTTTCGCTGGTTCTACACCACTTTCAGGCCTGTGGTATCCGATAGGTATTGCTGCCTTAAGTTTTATCATTGGTGCTGTGTATCTTTCCAATAAACCAGATTCAAACGTTAACGACTAGAAAAGATGAAATCACTTAAAAAGATATTAGGTTTAGTTTGGATCATCCTTGGTCCAACAGCTATGGTTTTTATGGCCTGGCAAGCTTGGGACAAAGTAAGCAAGGCTGAAGCAGGCGTGGCCCAAACCAACACCGCACTCCAATGGGGGATTGATCCTACTGATCTTTATTCCAATTGCAATCGGTCTGGTTATTTTTGGGAAATATGCTTTAGCTGGCGAATATGACCAGCTGCCAGAAAGCTCCGAAGATTTGTAGCTTTTAGTCGAATCCTATTTCCAAAAAAGAAAAAAAAGACGCTAATAATTAAGAAAATTAGCTCTTAGTTTCATTTTAAAAAACAATTAGCCAATTCCATTTTGCTTTGCATACATTTAGTGATATGCTTGTAAAAACCTATGGAAGTGCCGTTTATGGTGTTGACGCCTTAACCATTACAATTGAAGTTAGTGTAGGCAGTGGCACCAAATATTATGTAGTTGGGCTACCCGATAATGCTGTAAAAGAAAGCATGTTCAGGGTAGAAAGTGCAATCCGGATTTCGGGCTATCGGATGCCTCGCCAAAAAATTGTGGTCAATCTAGCGCCTGCAGATATCAGAAAAGAAGGATCAGCTTATGACCTACCGATAGCCATTGGCATATTAGCCGCTTCAGGGCAAATTATTGTCGACGACCTAGAGAAATACTTCCTGATGGGAGAACTCTCTTTAGACGGAAGCCTACAAAGCATCAAAGGCGCCTTACCAATTGCCATCCAAGCTAGAAAAGAAGGTTTTAAAGGATTTATTTTGCCCATGGTCAACGCTAGAGAAGCCGGCATTGTAAATGATGTGTTGGTGTACGGAATGGAAACCTTAGCAGCAGTAATCGACTTCCTTAATGGCAAGGACACCCCAGAGCCTGTAGTTATTGACACCCGAGCGGAGTTTTCTAAACAGATCAATAGTTACGAACAAGATTTTTCGGATGTAAAAGGGCAGGAAAACATCAAACGTGCTTTAGAAATTGCCGCAGCTGGCGGACATAATGTGATTTTGATAGGACCACCGGGGGCTGGAAAAACCATGTTGGCCAAACGTTTGCCCACTATTTTGCCCCCACTTAACCTACAAGAAGCCTTAGAAAGTACCAAGATATATTCAGTTGCCGGTAAATTGCCCATCGCCAATGCTTTGATGACAGAAAGACCTTATCGATCTCCGCACCATACCATTTCTGATGTGGCTTTGGTTGGTGGAGGAATCAATCCCCAACCCGGGGAAATTTCTTTAGCACATAATGGCGTTCTTTTTTTAGATGAATTACCAGAGTTTAAACGTACTGTACTCGAAGTGATGCGTCAGCCGTTGGAAGATAGGAAGGTTAGCATTTCTAGAGCTAGGTTTTCTGTAGAATATCCTTCAAGTTTTATGCTGGTTGCTTCTATGAATCCTTGCCCCTGTGGATTTTTCAATCATCCAGAAAAGGAATGTTTATGTGCTCCAGGTGTGGTACAAAAATACCTGAGCAAGATTTCAGGTCCTTTGTTAGACCGCATCGACTTACATGTTGAAGTTACGCCGGTAAACTTCAACGAACTCTCTTCTTCACGTGAGGAAGAAAGGAGTAGTCAGGTACCCGAGAACGGGTAATGAAAGCCAGGACAGTACAAGACCGTCGTTTCAAATTACACGATGCCTTGCATTTTAATGCGCAGATGAGCCCAAATATGGTGAGGCAGATCTGTACAATTGATGATACCGGGCAAGCCTTGATCAAAAGTGCAATGGAAAAACTAGGCCTTTCTGCCAGAGCTTATGATCGGATCCTAAAAGTAGCACGTACCATTGCCGATCTAGATGCAAGCGAAAACATTGAAGCCGGGCACTTGGCAGAAGCTATCCATTATAGAAGTTTAGACAGGGAGAGTTGGGCCGGGTAAAATATGTATTAAAAGAAAATCATCTATCAAATGTTAGAAAAACTTGTATCTTTCTAAAATATACGCATACATGAAATTACTTCTTAAAACTTTACTTTTCATTATTTTCCTAACAGCCAATTCTACCTTACTTTTTGCACATGATACGAACGAAACCTCGCACACCATCATCAATGGCGGCATTGGAATTGGTAGCGCCCTGGCCATTGTGATCTGCTGGTCTAGAACCGAATCTGTATTGACTTCTATTTTAGCTGGCATTTTTGGCTGGTTGTATGTCATCTATTATTTGATCGTCAGAGAAAAAGAGAATGGTTAATTCTTATCGTCTACTACTCTTCCTCCAGTTAAATGGAAGCAGATTTGGTATAGCATAAGAATTAATTGTCTTTAGTTGTAGCGTTTCTTCTGCGAATCTCGTCATCTAATTAACACGGCATCAGACTTGGATTACAACTGCCTATTTTTTAAAAAAGAGACACCTTTCACTACTTTTAAACCTTGTGGTTTCTCTTCAAAATCACTATTTTAGCAACATAAACCGAAAAACAAAATGAAATCAGCTCTTAAGTTATTTGTACTATTATTGGTAGTTCTTGGCACATCTTGTAAAAAGGATAATGCAGAGGCAAAAAGAAGGTTAGCTTCGTTAACCAAAGCAGGTTGGCTTACTTTAAAGATAGAAGAGAAAAACACAGATGGCTCATGGAAAGACATTACACCTGCTTATTCAGCATTAGAAGCTGATAACCAACTGATTTTCCGCGACAATGGGTATTGCGAAATCAATGAAGGTGAATTAAAGTTCCCTGGAAACGCACAGATTGCATTTTCTGGAGAATGGACTTTTACCGATAACGCAAGCAAAATCCAGATCATTGGTGGTAACCTGATGGAAATTTTAGAACTGAACGATACTAAACTACAGGTATTGATCCTAAATATTCACCCGTTCAGCGTTATACTTTCGGGCATCCTTAGGTTTTAATCTAAGTCTTCTTCTTCCTCCTCCTCATTTTGGGGGAGTTGTTTATAGGCTTCTATTTGTTGTCCGATAAGGTTCACTTCTTCGTTTTCTTCGAAGATTGGCATGTCTGTTTTATAATCTAGTTTTAGCCAAATTGTTGAAGTATCCTTTTGGATCTGGATGTATTCTGTCCCGTTTTTAAAAATGGTATAGGTATCATTTCCCTCTGGGAAAACGGCATAATTAACTGTTCCAACTTCTATATCAAAAGGTTCCATAAGTTTAGGATTTAAAATCTCAAAGATACGGATATGGTTTTTAAATTACTGTTTCAGGGCTTTTAATTGATAAATAAAGTCGATAAACTTTTGGCTTGCATAGTTGGCTGCTCCTGCTTCATTGTAAGAAATCCTACCCATTTTATCCAAAACAACCGTAGTAGGTAACGAACCTTTAAAAATCACATCAGGTATATCACCTGCAGCAATAAAGACAGGCATCTTATATTTTTTTCGGTCCATATAGGCCTGTGCTTTTTCAAAATTGCTATCCGCATCCACCATTAAAAAAACAACCTCTTTGTCTGCTGCAAACTGTTGATGCAATTTATTTACAGAAGGCATCTCTGCCAAACATGGCGGGCACCAGGTAGCCCAAAAATTGAGGAAAACAACTTTACCTTTTAACGCTGCCAAACTGACTACATTCCCCTTGGCATCTTTAAATTTAATGCTTGATAGGTCTGTAGCAATCGTTGTCTTTTCTGTATTTACTTCAGGCCTAAATAGACCGAGCTGCATCAAGCCTTGCATCAACAACGCTTTGGCCGAAGGAACAAATAGGATCAGCAAAACAAAGGCGATCAACAAGCCATTTAGTATATTTTTCTTTGTCATGTTTTTTTTGATTTCCATCGCATTAATAATAAGTGATCATACCTCCACTTCCACCAAATTTCTGTAGGCTATAGCTCAAGCCAAAGGTAAAATAACGGGTAATCTGGTTGCTTCTGCTATCAATAGTCGAATTTCCAGAAACATATCTCGACAAGTTGTTTCCTTGGGCCAATAGATCAACCACTTTTACGTTTGCGGTAAGCAGCTTGCTCTTTAAGAAGGTTTTACTCAATGTTGCCCCAATTAAAAAAGGATTGGTATTGGCAATAGCATAACCCGTGTTTATCCTTTTCGAAAAACTGGTTTCGAACTTAAAGGTCTTTAAAAAATTACCTCTTGCAGTTAGCGCAAGATTCCATGTTTCTATATTTCTAGACACTCCTTTGATCAATGTGTAATTGTTTGCATTCAATCCGTAGGTCGCTTTTGCATTGATGGCTATTTTTTTTAACATCAGGTTTGAACTGACTGATTGTGAAATTGCAAATGATTGATTAAACAGTTTGACATTATCGGTAAAAACAACATTGTTCCCATAGTTAAAATTACCCGAAAGGTTAATGGTAAACTTGTTCTTAGCTAACGGAATATTATAAAAATAATTGCCATTAACATTGTATGCACCATTGGTGTTTTCGTAATGGGTTTCTTGTTTTAGACCATTCAAAGTATCACGTATCAGAATTACATTACTAACGATCTGGTTTTGTGTTGTTGATGCCCCAATGGATATCTGTAAAGATTTTCCACTTTTAGGATCATTGCCATTGTAACTGATGTTAAATGTATGACTAAAGGAGGGTTTAAGGTTAGGGTTACCTACAATGACATTCTGCAGGTTTTGGGTATTTCTAACGGGTTGCAATTGATTTGGACTAGGACTATTGCTATTTCCATTGTACCGCATCGATAAGGTCTTGTTATTTTTTACCCGGTAAGAAAGGTTAAATGTAGGGGCATAGTTGATATTGGTATTCTTGAGTTGGACATTCAGGTTTTCATAGTCGCCGATCAATGTGCTGGGCCTGATGCTACCACCTAATGTATAATTCATTTTTTTGCTGTTAAAAGCATAGTTAAGCCCAATGTTCTGAGAAAAGAACAGAGACGAGTATTGGGTACTTAATGAATCAACATAACGGACATTGTTCGCTTTATCTGTCACATAAGTTAGGATGTCATTATTGGTATTCCCAATTGCGAAACCATAAGAAGCGTTGATATTTCTACTGGACAAGGTATCTTTCGGTTTTTTTAAAGGGTGGCTATAGGTAATCATCCCGCCAAAATTGTTGTTGTTATTTCTAGCGTTGACCAAACGATTCAGCAATGAGTCTTTTGCTAAAACAAGGGTAATAGGGTCGTAATACAAAGTGTTACTGATAATGTTCTGCCTATTTTTTCCTAGAGAGGCACGAAGAGTGATATTTCCTGAAATTGATGCTCCTTTTTTAGCCAACTTTCTAGACCAATTCAAATTTCCGTTTATATTGGGTGCAGTATTTCTAGAGTTACTCTCATTGAGCAGGTCTTGCTTAATGATCCCATTCTGTTTAGCACTCGAATTATTGTTGCCAATATTCTGTGAATAACCAATATTCATCGATCCGTTGATGAAATCTTTTTGGGTATTGTTCTGATAATCCAAACCTACACTATGGTTGCCTCCTTTATTATTTCCACTACTTTGGTTGGCGCTATAAATTGTACCCAGCGTATTTACAGTCTCTATAAATGAAACGTTTTCATTGTCATTATAATTGTTATAGAAATAATATTTAATCCCAAAGCTTCCATTTTTTTTAAATGTTCTGCGGAAGTTAATAGCGGCATTGCTGCTTCTACTTTGTCCGGCGCCATTATCCCCTTGGTCGGCATTAAAATAAGCGCCTATCTGTTCTTTTTCTCTCCAAATATTGGTATTCCCATCTACAGAAACTTGTTTGCTTGTTCCGCCGTTTACACCAATGCTTCCAAACATTCCGCCCTTCACCTCTGATTTTGTAACGATATTGAGCATTTTTTGTGGCTCTCCAACCTTTATACCCGTAAAATTGGCATCATCTCCATAATCATCTATCACCTGTATTTTGGCTACGATACTTGCAGGCAATTTACTGATGAAATCCTTTACATTATTGGTAAAAAAATCTTTTCCATTAACCCTGAGCTTGGTCATCCCTTTACCCATGGTTGTTACATTGTCTTCAAAATCAACTTCAATACCCGGCATTTGTTTGATCAGGTCACTTACCTTATCTCCGGCCAAAACTTGAAAAGCCGCAGCATTAAACTCTACGGTATCTTTCATTACGCGCATCGGTTTAACAGCTGCATGTACTTCAACTTCCTTCAGCATGATGCCTGAATTTTTTAAGATAATGGGAGCAATCTCTAATTGTTTCTCTCCCTTTTCGAACTTGTAACTACGGGTGTTTGTATGATAACCCATGCTACTGATATTGAGCGAAAAACTTTCCGTTTTAATCGCTTTGAAAATAAACTTACCTGATTTATCTGTAACTGTCCTGAGGGTATCGGTCCCTGCAATCAGCAAAATATTTGCATCGGCGATCGCAACATTCAAACTGTCTACCACACTTCCGGTAACTTTATGGGAAGTTTGGGCAAGCGTTATTGTTGAATAGCAAAGATTAAAGAAGAGAAATAAAAGCGCGCTTAATTTATAAATGGTTTTCAATTTGTTTTCGACAAAATCCGTTAACAAACTTAATATTTAGTTTTTACGAAACGAAAGACATCTGATATTATTATAAATTAAGCTTTTAGAAGTCAAATTTCAACCGTAGTCCTGTTCCGATCAACCTCAAATTATCTTTGCTCACTTCCTTCATTGGCAATTTCATAAAAGGTTCTATAGACACCGCATTGTTTTTTGAAATCTTCTTTTTGTAGCCAACTGATAGATTATAGAAGCCGATATATTTACTTTCGTTGGTATTCGATTCTGGGGCTGGTTCAGTGGTACGCTGATTAACAAACATGCTATTGGCAAATGATGCTTCATTACCTAATCCTCCACCTACTATTGGACTATTGGGAGCTCCCGCTGCACCTCCAAGCAAGTAATTTGGAACTAGTTTTTTCTCCAAATAGGTATTGTTACGTTGGTAATCGAGTACAGCGAAGGCAGAAACACCAAAATTGGCATAAATACTATTACTGATATGGTATTTCAGCTCTAATGGAATATCTAAGCCAATTACCTTTTCGCTAGTAGACTCTAGGTTTTTACTATCTTGGACAAAGGCCGCTGAGGATGGCGAATAGGCAAGCCCACTTGGTGTTGCGCTTTTACTGGCCGTCATTTCATTATAAGCGATACCAGAGCTCAAGGATAATTTATCTGAAAGGCTATATTCCATACTTAAGCCATAACCCATATTCAGTTTTTTGGTATTGCCAAATGAAGGGGCAACCAACACTCCCAATTCCCACCTATTCGCTCTTTTATCCAATTGGTTAGCTTGTGGCTTGGCTTTTTCTTTTTCGGTCTCTTTGTTCAAGAAATCTATAATATTAGGTTTGGACTTTTCTTCAGCAATGATGGTTACCTGTTGAGGATCTGTTTTAGGCGTAGTTACTGTTGTTACATTCTCGTTTACCGTATTTCCTACTACTTGTTGATTTGTAGACATCGTGTTATTGGAATTAGCTGCAACTACAACCGCTGGCGCTGTGGTGACATCCTGTTTTATTGCTTCTTCCGGTTTTGTATTTGCAAATACATGACCCTGATTCTACGCTTTCATTAAAAATCTCTGTCTTTGACTCTTTTTCCGTTTCAACAACTGTTGGCAAATCAGTTACCGTTTGATCTTTGGGTAGTTCAGTTATAGGAGCTGAACCCGTTTTGGTTATTTTATTTCCCTGCTCTTCTGGTTGCTGTTTTGTGATCAAGAAAATAGCAAATGCTAATGCCAATAGGGCTGCAACCCCGCCTAAACTCCTGATCCATAAAAACGGTGTTTTTTTCGGCTGTTGTTCCCCATTAAATTTCTCCCATGCGCCTACCTCATAAGTTTCCTCATGTGCCATTAGGCTTTGCCTGATGTGAGCAATTAACTCCTCTTCAGTTGGCTGCTTATGTTCAGTTGGTTGCATATGAATTAATTAATGTCTTAGAATAAAGTGTTCTCAATTTATTTTTCGCCCTCGCTAAATAAACTCTACTCGAACTCTCTGGGATGTTTAATATTTTTGATATCTCGTCATGAGAAAACCCTTCAATCTCGAATAAATTAAAAATCAGTTTTTGTGTCTCTGGCAACGCATCAAGAAGTTTTAAGATATCTTTTACGTTTAATGCCGCAATAACGGTTACTTCAGTTAATGGCTCTTGATGTTCTGTGATTTCATCAATAGATAATAGACTACGTTTGGTACGCAAAAAATCTATGGCCGTACGGGAGGCAATTTTTGCTATCCAAGCTTTAAATGCCCTTTGGTGTTCTTCTGTATTTTTGGGAAGGTTAAATTGAACAATGGCCTTAAAAATCTTTATAAAGCTATCGTTAACCAACTCTTCAGCATCATTTCTCTCATTTACATAACGCAAAACCACGGCCATTAAATAGCCATAAAATGATTTATAAACCATTTCTTTGCTCTTGCTGTTTTGATTTAAGCAACCCGCGATAATCTCCTCAAACTTGAGCATTCCTACTGATGTATCTTTAAGTTGTTTTCAATCATAGAAATGATTAAACGTTTTTTATTATTAAAAATTTTTTAAAAAGCCAGCCCATATAAAGCTGGCTTTTGGCAAAAGCTATTTGTGTGTGAAAACAGCAACGCCTAATTTGGTTTCATCTGTAGCCGCTTTAAGTCCTCGGGCATAAACGGTATATATCTTTCCTTCTTCAATTTTAACATCTGCGATAAATGTTTCTACGTTTCCTGTGTTTTTATTTTTCACCAAAAACTTCACATTATTTCCTGGGTCAATGGTCTCAAAAGTTGAATATTCCTTAAATGCTTTATTGGTAAACAGATCTGTAGGTTTTCCGTCAATAGCTAAGTTTAAGGATCCGAATCTGGACTTAAATTTACAAATCGGACTTTAGCTTTACCTGCTGCCGGTTTGGCCAAATCGTCTTCCAATAAAAGGAATTTGATGTTTTCCAACTTATCGATCACAAAAAGTGAGTATCCTTTGTTTACAGTAAGTGTAGCAAATTCTGACTTTAAAGCTACTCCTGATTCTTTTTTGGTAACTGTTAGTTTTCTGTTTCCAGAATATGCATTTAAATAATCTATTTTAGATCCATAGCCAAAATCGCTGATCGTTGCCCTCGTATTATCTACATACACATCTAGTTTTTCTATTGTTGGTGAAGCGTGGATCAGACTTAAGCCAGAAACGTCAACTACAATATAATCTTGTTTCTTTGCACAAGATAACAAAGCTACCGATAACGTAACAGCAGCAATGATGGCTTTATAGTTAAATGATATTTTCATGATTAATTTTTAAGATATATAAAATAATAGGTTAACGGCCATTAACATTTTCGTCATTAATACGAGAATGGTTTGCCATACGCTACATCAATGTTGCATTATTTTTGCAATTATAGCGCATAGCTATAGTATAGGGAAACAAATTGGACTAATCAGCATCAACACGGATGTTTTTGCCACCAAATTTAGAGATATTATAACTAAGCCCAAATGTAAAAACACGGGTAGCCTGATTGGTCCTACTGTCGATGATCGAATTACCCGAAACATAACGTGCCAAATTATTACCTTGGTTTAATAGATCGTTGGCATTTATATTTAAGCTTAAAGATCTATCCTTGAGGAACGTTTTATTTAAACTCGCATTGATCAAAAATGGATTGGTATTGGCCAAGGTATAACCCGTATTGAATCTTTTGGAGGCATTAACACTAAACTGATATGTTTTTCTGATGGTTGCGTTCATGGAGAGTGCCAGATCAAAAGTTTGAATATCTTTAAATCTATTGTTAGCATCTCCATTACTCGTGGTAAGGTTATAATTCACATTGGCATCTATGGTAAATTTCTTTATCCTCCATGAGTTATTGACCGATGCTGAATAATTTTGTGTTTTATAAAATGTAGCGCCATTGATCTGTCCGAGCACATCGGCAATTGAACCTTGGTTTAAAGCATTATTGTTAGAGCTAAAGGTATAATTTACATTTGCAGACGTTGTTATCATTTTTGACCTCATTGAGGCTCTCAACTGCTGAGTAAAATTAATGCCCTTATTGAACCGTTTGTTATTGTTAATAAATACGGCCCTATTCGAAAGCCCAAGATTTCCGGAATAGGAAATGGAATACTTGTTCTTTTTGAGAGGGATATTGATCATATAATTACCCCTTATGTTATAATTGCCATTTGTATTTTCGAAACGTGTCTCCTGTTTTAAGCTGTTTAGGGTATCTGCTATCAACAATACATTGTTTACAATTTCATTTTGAGTGGTACTAAAGCTTAGTCCAGTCTGTGCCGATATCCCTTTTTTGGTATTTACATAATTATAATTTGAAGAAATATTATGGCTAAAGGAAGGTTTTAGATTTGGGTTGCCAATTACGATATTCTGCAGGTTTTGGGTATTTCTAATGGGCTGTAATTGATAGGCACTTGGACTGTTATTACTCCCACTGTAATTAATGGAGATGGTTTTACCAGTAGCTATTGTCCGGCTCAAGTTGATGTTCGGAGAATAATTTAGGTTGTTGTTTTTTATTTTTTGATTCAGGTTGATATAATCGCTTGTTAATAGGCTTGGCCTTGCATTAAAACCGAAGTTATATCTCATCTTTTTATTGGTGTAATTGTAATTCACACCTAAAGTCTGATTGATAAATACTGAAGTATAATTGGTGCTCAATGAGTCTACATAATTGGGCTGATGGCTTAAGTTATCAACCACAAAAGTGGATACGCTACTTTTACTTTTACCAACGGAGATGTTATAGTTAAAGTTTAAACTCTGACGGGCCAATGAATCTTTAGGTTTTTTTAATCCCAAGCTAAAACTAACCCCTAAATTGAAGTTTTGATTTTTGTTTTCTGTAATCAGGTTCCTGGTCAGTAGGGAGTCTTTTTCTAAAACCTGCGTTACCTTATCATAGTAAAGTGTGTTTGTGCTAATGTTTTGGTCTGAGTTTGTAGTGGAGGTTGAGAACCCAAAATTAGCAGAAAGCCCATTCTTTTTGTTCTTTAGGTTCTTGGACAGATTTACATTGACATTTAAGTTTGGGGTTTGGTTACTTGACTGATTGATGTTCTTAAGGTCTTGCCTGATTACACCAGATTGATTGTTTAAAGACAGGCTAGCATTGCTGGCATCTCGGTAGGAAGCGTTAACGGAGCCATTGAGGTAAATGCTTTTGTTATTGTAATTAAAATTGGAGTTGAGGTTATGATTGTTATTCTGGTTCTCTCCATTACTAGCTGTTTTGTTATAAAATGTACCCAATGGGTTTAAGGTTTCTATGGCCTGCTCATTTGTATAGGCAGCATCACTCCGACCATAATTATAATTAATCCCATAACTTGTGTTTTCACCAATCCTGTCCGAATGGCTTAAGCCTATTCTTGCATTTTGGCTTGTTCCGGCGCCATTGTTTGCGGTATTGTAATTTAAATTGCCACCACTTTGTTTTGTCCCTTTCCATAGGTTAAGATTTGCATTGCTTCCAATCTGGTCATTGGTTCCTGCATTGATACTGGCAGACCCAAATTTTCCATTGTCCATGCCTGGTTTGGTTACGATGTTCAACATTTTTGTAGGTTCGCCAATCTTAATCCCTGTAAAATTTGCTTCATCCCCAAAATCATCTATCACCTGGATTTTTGCAACAATTGCTGCCGGTAATTTGCTGATAAAGTCTTTGACATTGCTGGTAAAAAAGTCTTTTCCGTTAACCCTAAGCTTGACCATTTCTTTACCCATGGTTTTAACGTTATATTCCTTATCTATTTCTAAACCCGGAAACTGTTTCATCAGATCCGCAACGTTGTCTCCTTCCAAAACCTGATAGGCCGCTGCATTGTACTCAATCGTATCCTGCATTATTCTTATCGGATTTGGCTTAGCTTTTACCTCGATCCTCTTGAGCATGTTCTTCGCAAATTTTAGCTCGATGCTAGCAATCTCTAAATGTTTTTTCTGACCAAAGGAATACTGCTGGACAAACTCTTGGTAGCCCACTGTGGTAATCTTTAATGAAAATTCTTCTGACTTGATTTTTGAGAAACTAAAATAACCTTCGCTATCTGTTGTAGTCCGTAAAGTATCCTTTCCCGTAATGAGCATTACATTGGCATCGTTGATGGCTGTTTTACTGGTATCGACCACAAGACCACTCACGCGCTTATTGCTTTGCGCAAACAAGGTCGACGTGCACAATAGCATGAGCAGCATTAAGGGAAAAAATAAAAAACGTGTTTTCAAGATGTTGGTTACCTATTACAAATATATTTTTTACCATTGGGCATTTTGTCATTTTAACAAAATTTAACCCTAAAGCAAAATATGAGTAATCAGCAATTCATCACCAACAAAACATCTCAGCCAATTGGTGTTTGAACTGGATGAGCTTAAATGATGTTTTTAGATCCTAACCTTTCTTTAGTTCAATCACGGTAATCTCTGGCCAAATGCCTACTCGGCCCGAAAAACCAATAAAGCCAAAGCCACGGTTAACGTTTAAAACCCGTCCATTTTCTTCTTTGATCCTGCCCAATGTTTGTAGCGAAGTTTTACCGGAACTCCATTTGATCCCAAAGGCTTCAATACCAAACTGCATTCCGTGTGTATGCCCGGCTAGTGTCAAGTGGATTTTAGATGGATTTTTTTTAACTTGTTCTTCCCAATGTGAAGGATCATGCGAAAGTAGGACCTTGAACTCTTCCGGCGTGGTATTCAATAATGCCTTTTGAAGGTCACCTCGTTCTCCAAAGCCCAAACCCCAGTTTTCTATTCCTGCCAAAACAATCTTTTCTCCATCTTTCCAGAGCTCAACATGTTCGTCCAATAACAAACGGAAACCAAGCCCTTGGTGGTAACTTTTTAATTGTTGCAGGTTTGCGCTTTTAACCTCGTCATTGGGCCATTTCACATAGTCGCCATAATCATGGTTGCCCAACACAGAAAACTGTCCGTATGGGGCTTTAATCTGCGAAAAATGACCAATCCAAGGCTTAATCTCTTCTGCTTTGTTGTTAACCAGATCTCCGGTAAATACAAACAGGTCTGATTGCTGTGCTTTAATCAGGTCAATTCCTTTTTGAACGGCCTTGGCATTACTAAAACTTCCCGAATGGACATCAGAGATTTGGGTAATCGTAAAACCATCAAATGCTTTTGGCAAATCTTTAAAATATAAAGTATGCTTAATTACGCGATAGGCATATTTTCCTTTTAATATACCATACAAAAACAATAAAACAGAACTGATAAAAACCACCACACCAACGGTTACCCACTGTGGGCTTCGGAGCGGAGCCAAAAAATGATGTTGGCCAATCCAGCCAATGAAACCAACTGTACCTCTATAGATATCTGCCAAAATTAATACCAGACTAAATAGGATTTCGCTCACAAAAAGCACCAAAAAAGCATGTGTCGCAATTTTAAAGAACAGGCCCATTCCCCTCTGTTGCATGCCTTGTAGTGCATAAAGCAATGCAAAAGCAATCAGAGTAATCGTAGTCCAAAAAACGGGCCCTACATAACTTTGTTGGGCCACAATCTGTAGTCCACCCCACACATACCAGTTCAACAAAAAGAACAACAGCGTAAAAATAGCGATGGGTAATAATTGAATTCTTCTCCTCATGAGATTGGGTATAAAAGAAAAGGAGCGATTTCTCGCTCCTTTTCTAATTGTTTATTTAAATCAGCTCTACACTACGGCTTACAAAGGCAGTTAGTTCTGCTCCCGTTAACATGCCTTGTGATAATAAAGCCAAGTCTACTGCTTGTTTTGCAAATTTACTTTGCTCTTCTTCGTCTGCAGCGGCTAAAATCTTGCCCACCAACTTATGGTTTCCATTAATGGCTACTTTATAGCTATCTGGCATATTGCCATAAAAACTCATTCCACCACCCATTTTAGCCATATCTTTCATGCGGCGCATAAATTCGTCCATGGTTACAGTTACCGGAGAATCGTCTGGACTTAAGCCTACAACTTCAACACTAAACCCTGGTTTTACAATCGCCTTTTCGAAAATCGATTTTACTTTGGCCGATTGTTCATCACTCAATACAGATTCCTGCAGCTCATCCTTTTCAATCAATTGACTGGCTACGCTTGCATCAACACGTTTCAGTTGTGTTTTTTCTAGTTTTTGCTCTAAACTGCTTACAAAGTGTCCATCTATTGGTGTGTTCATCACCAACACATCATAACCTTTTTTATCTGCAGCTTGGATAAAACCATCCTGTTTATCAGGATCTGTTGTATACAGGTATACCAAAGAACCATTTTTATCGGTCTGAACAGCTTGAACTTTTTCTTTGTATTCTTCAAAAGTGAAGTTCTCTTCTTTTGTATTGGTCAACAAAGCAAAATCTTTGGCTTTATCATAGAATTTTTCTTCGCTGATCATTCCGTATTTCACAAATAGACCGATATTGCTCCATTTTTCTTCATAAGCTTTACGGTCTTTGTTAAATAGCTCGGCCAATTTATCCGCTACTTTTTTAGTAATGTAGCTGTTGATCTTTTTAACATTGCTGTCTGCCTGTAAGAAACTTCTCGATACGTTCAACGGAATGTCTGGCGAATCGATTACGCCATGCAATAACATCAAAAACTCAGGCACGATATCTTTTACTTCATCGGTAATGAACACTTGGCGGCTGAACAATTTGATCTTGTTGCGTTGCATATCAAAATCATCCTTCACTTTAGGGAAATACAATACACCTGTCAAGTTAAATGGATAATCTACATTCAGGTGGAATCCAAAACAATGGCTCTTCTGAAAAAGGGTACAGTTGTTTATAAAAATCCAAGTAATCCGCATCTGACAAATCTGCAGGTGCTTTGGTCCAAATAGGATGGGTAGTATTGATGATATTATCAACCTCTACCGATTTGTATTTAGCTTTTCCCTCTTCGTCAACACCATCTTCTTCTTGCTCGGTTTTAACACCAAACTTGATCGGCACAGGTAAAAATTTAGCATATTTATCTAAAATCTCCTGAAGTTTCTGCTCGCTTAAAAACTCTTCAGATTCTGCATTTACATGCAAGATGATGCTTGTTCCTCTAGTGGTTCTGCTACCTTCAGATATTTCAAATTCTGTACTACCATCACAAGTCCATTTCGCTGGTGTAGCACCTTCCTGATAAGATAAGGTTTGGATTTCTACAAGGTCTGCAACCATAAAGGCAGAATAGAAGCCCAATCCAAATTTACCAATGATCTCATTCGCATCTTTTGCATCCTTGAATTTTTCTACAAATTCGCTCGCTCCAGAAAAAGCAACCTGGTTGATGTACTTTTTATTCTTCAGCAGTCATCCCTAAACCATTATCACTAATGGTAATCGTCTTAGCTGCTGCATCAACACTAACTTCTACTAGAGGTTGGCCTAATTCACCATTATATTGTCCTAATGATGCTAGACGTTTTATTTTTTGAACCGCATCAACGGCGTTAGAAACTAATTCCCTTAAAAGATCTCATTGTCCGAATACAGGAATTTCTTGATGATCGGGAAAATGTTTTCAGTGTGTATGGAAATACTTCCTTTTTCTGTTGTCATATCTTTCTTTATAATTTTTGATTACACCTATGCTTATCAATGCCTGTTCCAAAAGTTTGAACAGGTCAAAATGACAGCCTGTTAAAAAATGCATGAACCATAACTTATCCACTGAAAAAGAAAGCGTTACAAAAAATAGTTGTTGATATAGCCGAATAGGTTTTATAAATTGCATTAACCTATAGTAAAAATCAAAATGAAAAAACTGTCAATATATTTCTTATTACTAAGTTTGATGATGTCTTGTTCAAACCCTAAAGAAAAAACCAGTGCTTACAAATGGCCAGATGCCAAAGCTCCAGTAGCCGAAGTTATTCCGCACAATAGAATTATACATGGAGATACCGTTGTAGACAACTACTATTGGATGATCGATTATTTTAAAAAAGGCCCAGATAGCACCAAGGTTGTAGATTACCTAAAGGCTGAAAATGCCTATTTAGATACGATGATGAAAGGCACCGACCAATTCCAAGCAGACTTGTTTAAAGAAATGAAAGGTAGGATCAAGGAAAAAGACGAATCTGTGCCTGTCTTTAAAAATGGTTATTTTTATTACACCAGAAACGAAGACGGAAAACAATATTATAAATACTGCCGTAAAAAAGGATCCTTAACCGCTAAGGAAGAAATTCTTTTAGATGTTGATGATCTGGCAAAAGGCCATTCTTATTACAGCGCAAGTGGTTTCAGCGTTAGCCCCGACAACAAATTGTTGGCCTTTGGAGTTGATCAAGTTTCCAGACGCCAATATACCATCAACATTAAAAACCTGGAAACAGGCGAGATTTATAAAGATGTGATCAGCAATACCCAGGCCGATCCAACATGGGCAAACGATAACAAGACCATTTTTTATACCTCAAAAAATCCGGTTACCTTATTGAGCGAAAAAATCAAAAAACATACCTTGGGTACAGATGCAAAAACTGATGTCGTTGTTTACGACGAAAAGGACAACACCAATTATATCGGTGTCTTTAAATCAAAAAATGAAAAATATATCTTCATTGGCTCACAAGGCACTTTAACTACAGAATATCGAATGATTGAGGCGAATCATCCAGAAACTGCCTTTAAGGTATTTACGCCACGCTCAAAAGACGTCTTATATGATGTTTATCCGGTTGATGGAAAATTTTTGATCCGAACAAATTGGAATGCGAAAAACTTCCGCCTCATGGAATGCCCTTTGGATAAAACGGAAAAGGAAAACTGGAAAGAAGTGGTGCCAAACCGCAATGATGTATTATTGGAAAGCGTAGATGAGTTTAAAGATTATACCGTGTTATCTGAACGCAAAAATGGCTTGAACGAATTACGTGTAATCAAAAAAGATGGCAGCGATTATTACATGAAGTTTGAGGAACCTGTTTACACGGCATATGTAAGCGCAACCCCTGAATACGACAGCAAAACCCTTCGTTACATCTACACCTCTTTAACCACACCAACCACTACCTACGATTATAACCTGGAAACAAAGGAGCAAAAGACAATGAAACAACAAGAGGTTGTTGGAGGTTATGATCCTAAAGATTATGTAACCGAACGTCTTTTTGCCACGGCTAAAGACGGCACTAAAGTTCCAATTGCTTTGGTGTATAAAAAGGGCTTTGAGAAAAATGGAAATTCACCATTGTTGCTGTATGGCTATGGCTCTTATGGTTCAAGTTCTGATGCCACTTTTTCTTCTCCAAGGTTAAGTTTATTGAACCGCGGTTTTGTTTTTGCTATTGCCAATATCCGTGGTGGACAGGAATTAGGTCGCCAATGGTATGAGGATGGAAAATTGATGAAAAAGAACAATACTTTTACCGATTTTATTGCTGCAGGCGAGTATCTGATCGACCAAAAATACACCTCGAAAGGGCATCTCTATGCACATGGTGGAAGTGCTGGAGGTTTGTTAATGGGCGCTGTTGTGAATTTGGCCCCAGAACTATGGAATGGTGTAATTGCTGATGTTCCTTTTGTAGATGTGGTGAATACCATGTTGGATGAGAGTATTCCCTTAACCACCAATGAATTTGACGAGTGGGGAAATCCTAAGCAAAAAGCGGCTTACGATTATATGAAAAGCTATTCGCCCTACGAAAATGTAACCCAAAAAGCATACCCGAACATGCTGGTAACCACAGGCCTTCACGACAGTCAGGTGCAATATTTTGAGCCTGCAAAATGGGTAGCCAAATTGAGGGCCACCAAAACCGATAAAAATGTATTGTTGCTTAAAACAAATATGGAATTTGGTCATGGCGGTGCATCCGGAAGGTTTGATTATTTAAAGGATGTTTCGTTAAGATGGGCTTTTTTATGTGCATTAGAGGGAATAAGCAAGTAAGGCAGATGTCATTAAAATTGGTGTTGAGCGTTTCATAGCTCGTTTTACGTATCTTTGCCCATTAATGGAATATAACGTTCATACTTTAAGCAATGGCATTAGGCTCTTGCATGTACCTTCTACATCGACGATTTCTCATGCCTGTATCATCATCAACACAGGATCGAGGGATGAAGATGAAAAACAAATGGGTTTGGCCCATTTTATTGAGCACCTCATTTTTAAACGTACTGAAAAGCGAAATACCAATCAGATCTTAACCCGTTTAGAGAGTGTTGGGGCTGACCTGAATGCGTATACCACCAAAGAATATACTTGTATCCACGCGTCTTTTTTACATCCTTATCTAGACCGCACGCTGGATCTTTTCAATGATATTGTTTTTCATTCTTTGTTTCCAGAAGAGGAGATGGAAAAAGAAAAAGGAGTGGTCTTAGACGAAATTACCTCTTATCTTGATCAACCTGAAGAAGCGATCAATGACGATTTTGAAGACCAGCTTTTTAAAGGGCATCCTTTTGGAAGAAACATTTTAGGCACCCCAGAAACGGTAAATGCCTTAACCCAAAAAGATATTCTCCAATTTATAAAAGATAATTATAAAACCGACCAGATCGTGGTTGCTGTATTGGGTAATTATTCGTTGAACAAGCTGGTTAAGGTAGGCGCTAAATATTTTGAATCTGTTCCCCAAAATCTTTCGGTAAAAAAGAGGATTGCACCTATTCAAAATCCTGCAGAGAACATCGTTGTCAATAAACAGATCATGCAGGCCCATTGTATGATGGGTACCCAAGCCTACTCTTTACACCATCCTTATAAAGCGGGCTTATTGTTACTCAACAATATGTTGGGTGGCACAGGAATGAGCTCTATCTTAAACCTTCAGCTAAGAGAAAAGTATGGGATTGCCTATACCATAGAATCCAATTATAGTCCTTTGAGCGATACCGGGATTTTTGCCTTGTATTTTGGTACAGATAAAGAAAAAGTAGATAAAGCGATCAGTTTGATCTACAAAGAGTTCAAAAAGATCAAGGCAAATCCGCTAACGGAAATCCAATTGCAAAAGGCAAAAAATAAATTTATTGGTCAGATTGCCTTGGGCGAAGAAAATAGAATTGGCCTGATCATCTCTATGGCAAAAAGCCTGATCGATTACCATAAAATAGACGACTTGGAGACTGTTTTCAACAAGATCCGGAAGGTTAGTGTAGAAGATATGGCCACCATTTCAAACGAAATCTTAGACGAAAGCAAACTGAGTTCTTTAACTTTTTTCCCAGTAGAAAATTAGTCTTTCTATTTTCATTTCTCTTCCCGTTATTTCCCTTTTGTTCAATAATTTGTACTTTTGTACTATGAAACTACCAATTGTAGCCTATGGCGACCCTGTGTTAAAGAAAGTTTGTGTTGATATTGACAAGACATATCCTGACTTACAACAACTCATCAGCAATATGTGGGAAACCATGTATAATGCGAGTGGCGTGGGCCTAGCTGCACCTCAGGTTGGTTTGGCAATCCGTCTGTTTATTGTAGATACCAAGGCCGACGAGGAAGAAGAAGTTTTCAAAAAGGTTTTCATCAATGCGCAGATTTTAGAAGAAACCGGAGAACCTTGGGCCTTTAATGAAGGCTGTTTGAGTATTCCGGAGGTACGTGAAGACGTGATGCGTAAACCTAATATCCTCATCAGATATTACGATGAAAATTGGAAACTTCATGAAGAAAAAATAACTGGTTTTGCAGCCCGTGTGATCCAACATGAATATGACCACATTGAAGGTAAATTGTTTACAGACAAGCTGAGTTTGTTACGTAAGCAGATGCTAAAAAGTAGGTTGGACAATATTTCTAAAGGAAATGTGCATACTGATTATAAGATGCGTTTTCCAAGACAGAACAAAAGAAGATAACCTGATTATTCGTTATCGCTTTTCTTATCTCCTGAAAAAATCTGTTGCATCAGCTTACCCCAAGCAAATGGGTTAAGCAATGGATTCGTCTGCCGCATATTCACATTCATCATTCGGTCAAAGTTATAGCGGTAATTGCTATTGCTGATTTCGTGCGCATCCCTAGACAAGGTTAAGGACATACCTTGGATACTTTTTGGAGAAAGGTTCCGTTTGGCCAATGCAGCATCATCATCTGCGACCTTCATGGTCAAAAACTGCTTGTTAAACTCTTCTATGGTTGCCCAAGGATAAATGGTTATCGCTTTCAGGTAAACAACTTCTGGTTTGATCTTGATCATCGCGGTATAATGGTGTTCCGCAATTTCATTTGGCAATACAAAGGTTTTACTCACAAAACCTACGGCAGAAAACACCACCGTATCTCCTGGATTTACAATAAACGAAAAATAGCCTTGGTAATTTGCGGCATATTTTTGTCCTTTATTGCTCAAATTGGTAATGGTTACATAAGGCACAACCGTATTGCTGTCAGTATCGGTAATAATTCCCGAAAACTGCACCAATTTGCCGCTTTTTGGCTGTTCTTGTCCAAACGCCATAGCCGCAAATAATAGCAATATGATGGTTAAGCTATATCTCATTGCACAAAAATAATTGTAAATGCTTAATTGGCTAGTTAAATTGTGTTAAAATCTAATCTTGCTCAGCCAGGTCTACCGCAACAACACCTGTAATTTCTGGTACTGCTTTCATAATGGCTTGTTCTATGCCTGCTTTCATGGTCATAAAACTCATTTTGCAGCTTCCACAATTACCCAATAATCTTAATTTAACAACATACTCTGGCGTTATCTCTTCTATAGCCACATTTCCACCATCAGCGATCAAATAAGGTCGGATGGTTTCTAATGCCTGCTCAACTTGTTCTGTTAAACTCATCTTATATTTTTTTAAAGTATAAAAATAGTAATTTTTTAGCAATTTGCCGTTTGTACATTATTGATGGAAATCTGCTGGGCAATTTTCCCTGCAATTTCACTGAAAGCAGCTGAAAGCGGACTTTCCAAATCTAAAGCGATCGGATGTCCTTTATCGCCTGCCGCAGTAATTCCTTGAACCAAAGGAATTTCACCTAAAAATGGCACTTCATATTGTGCTGCCAATGCCTTACCCCCATCTTTACCAAAAATATAATACTTGTTTTCTGGTAATTCTTCTGGTGTAAAATACGACATATTTTCAATTACACCCAATACTGGAATATTAATTCCAGGCATCCTGAACATCGCCAGCCCTTTTCTGGTATCGGCCAAGGCCACCTGTTGTGGTGTGGTTACGATTACCGCTCCAGCAATAGGGAAACTCTGACTGATGGTGATATGGATATCTCCCGTTCCGGGAGGAAGACCTACAATCAGGTAGTCCAATTCTCCCCAATCGGCATCGTTGAACAACTGTTTGATCGCATTAGAGGCCATTGGCCCTCTCCAAGGCACAGGTTGGTCTGGGTCCGCAAAAAATCCTAAAGAAAGCAGTTTAATGCCATATTTCTCAATGGGTAGAATCAGTGTTTTTCCATCTTCTGTTTCACGTGCGCTAGGTTTTGCGCCAACCAGATCAAACATGATCGGAACGGATGGGCCATAGATATCTGCATCAATCAAGCCCACCTTTGCGCCATCAGCAGCTAAAGTAACGGCAAGATTGCTCGATACTGTAGATTTACCAACGCCTCCTTTACCTGAAGAAACCAAGATGATGTTTTTAATTGCCTTCAGTTGTGTGGTATCAAGAGGTTTGGTTACCCTTGAAGTGATATTGATGTTGATGATCGCATCAGCAGCCACAAAATGTTTGATGGAATTGATACAGGCATTCTTCAACATATCCTTCATCGGGCACGCAGGAGTGGTCAATTCTAAAGTAAACCCAACTGTTCTATCTTCAATTTTAACATCTTTGATCATGTGAAGTGTAACCAGGGTCCTTTTTAAGATCAGGGTCTTCCACATTACGTAAAGCGGCTAAAACTTGTTCCTCGGTAATTATCATTCCTCAAAATTAACAAAACATAGGCATAAAAAATTTTCTATCCCCCTTTTTGTTGTAATTTTAACACGAAATAAACATTTGCCCTAGGCGTTTGTTTAACAATAATTTCTACTTTAGTCTATGCAGCTACCAAAAATCAAAATTCCTAAGAAATATCTGAAGATTGGCGCCTGGGTTTTGGGTGTCTTTTTACTGTTATTGGTTTCTTTAGGTGCTATCGCTTACAGCAAAAGGGAAGCTTTACTTAAAAAAATGATTGCCAAGGCCATTGCCAAAGCAGATAAGGATTATGGCCTGGATGTTAAAATTGGTTCTGCAGGTTTTAGTGGCCTAAGTGCCGTACGCATGAGGAACATTTCTGTTGTACCTAAAGACCGCGATACCTTGAGCACTATTAACGATATTACGGTTGGTGTTAAATTATTTCCACTCTTGTTTGGCAATGTCAAGCTATCAGAAATCAACCTGGATAAAGGTAAACTGAATATTGTATTAAGAGATACTTTAACAAACCTCGATTTCATCCTCAAAAGAAAAAAGAAAGACAGTACTACGAGTTCAAATAAAGTTGCATTGAGCGATCTTGCCAATAATTTGTTGAACGAGGTTCTTTATAAAATCCCCGACAATATGCAGATCAAGGATTTTATGATGAAATTGAACGACAACGATACGGCTTCCCTTTCATTTTTAACCACCAGCGCTACAATCGATGGCGGAGAGTTAAAATCTAATATTCTAGTCAATGATACCGTTGCTACCTGGCATGTTAACGGCAAGGTAAAGCCTGGTAAAAAACAATTGGATGTGATGGTTTTTGCCGATGGAAAAAAAGTAGAGCTACCCAGTTATCTAGAAAACAAACTCCATACAAAAGTAAGTTTCGATACCGTAAGAACCGAAATGAAAGATGCCGATTATAGTGGCGACAATTATAAGATATCTGGCTCTTGGAGTGTTAAAAACCTATTGATCAACCAAAAGCGAATATCTGCTGCCGATGTGATCGTACCAGATGCCAAGGTTGACGCAGACATGCTGATTGGAGAAAATTTTGTTTGCCTGGACAGCACTTCGACCATTTACCTTAAAAATGCAACCGTACATCCCTACCTGAAATATACTTTGTCGCCGAATAAGATTTACGAGATGAAGGTAAATGCAGAAGAACAAGATGCACAGGCTATTTTCGATTCGTTCCCTTTGGGCTTGTTCGAATCTTTAGAAGGAATGAAAGTAACTGGCAAATTAAAGTATAATCTTGATTTTTATCTAGACACTTCCATGCCCGACAGTGTGAGGTTCAATTCTACACTTACCCCCACTAATTTCAAGATCGTAAAATGGGGTAAAACAGATCTACAGAAAATCAATTCTGATTTTATCTACACGCCCTACGAATATGGTAAGCCTATGCGGGATATCATGATTGGGCCATCAAACCCTAATTTTACAAGGCTGGAAGATATCTCCTTTAATTTTAGAAATGCATTGCTGACCTCAGAAGACCCTTCATTTTTTAGACATAAGGGCTTTGTAGAAGAATCTATCCGCAGGTCTATTGCTGTAAACTTTAAAGAAAAGCGCTTTAAACGCGGAGGGAGTACCATTTCTATGCAATTGGTAAAAAATGTTTTCCTTAGTCGTCAGAAAACGTTGGCCCGTAAAGCTGAAGAGATCCTGATTGTGTGGTTAATCGAGAACAACAGATTGATCAGCAAACAACGCATGTTAGAAGTCTATTTCAACATTATTGAAATGGGACCAAATGTATATGGCATTGGTGAAGCTTCACACTATTACTTTAGCAAGTCGCCTTCAGAACTAACCGTTGGTGAGGGGATATTTTTGGCCAACATTGTACCTAAACCCAAAGCCGCCCTGTATAAATTTATGAGCGATGGCAGTTTAAAAGAATACCTTTTCCCTTATTTCAACTTTATAGGCAATACCATGGCCAAAAGGGGCTTAACGCCCGCCGACACAAGTGGATATGGTTTTTATGGTGTCCGTTTACGCGAAGGTTTGAGACAATACCTGCTGCCAGATTCTGCTGTTATCGACACCGCAGCAATGGATACAGATGATGAGACCATGGTTGCTTCGCCAGAAGTTACACAAGAAAAATCGAGAAACCTGATCGAGCGCATATTCGGCACTTCTAAAAAAGATACGGTTAAAGTCCAAACAAAAACAGATACCGTTAAGACTAAAAAACAGATTCGTCAAGAGCGACGGGAAGAGCGCAGAAAGAAAAAGGAAAATGGAGGTTAAAACAAAGCGATGAACAAAATTCAAGTACACGATAAAGAATTCGAAATCCTGTTGGAGAACGACAGCATCAATAAACGGACCCGCTTGATTGGTATCCAGTTAAATGTAGATTACGAAAATCGTTGTCCCGTTTTTATTGGCGTGCTTAATGGAAGCTTTTTGTTTATGGCAGATCTGATCAAAGAAATCGACATTGCTTGTGAAGTTGGCTTTATCCGCGTTGCATCTTACCATGGCACCGAAAGTGTTGGAGAGATCAAAGAAACTTTTGGCTTACCAAGCGATTTAAACGGTAGAGATGTAATTGTAGTAGAGGACATTGTAGATACTGGCCTTACCCTAAAATATATCTTGGCAAAAGTACATGAACAAAATCCGGCCTCAGTAACCGTCTGTAGCCTATTGTTTAAACCCGCCGCCTTAAAAGAACCAATAGCAGAACTCAATTATGTAGGTTTCGAAATCCCGAACGAGTTTGTGGTGGGTTACGGTTTAGATTATAATGGTTTAGGCAGAAACCTGAAAGATATTTATAGGGCCGTATAGTTTTAAACCTACAGTTAAAATCTGATATTTTTTTCCGAGTTTTGCATCCATATTAAAATTAAACCTCCATGACCATACATAAAGAAGGCTATACCTCGATCGCACTTACTGTATTATTTATTTTTATCATCAACGCAGTTGTAGATTATAAATTTGCTGATATCTTTTGGCTACGTTGGTTTGTTTATATCCTTTCTTTTGCCTTGTTCGTAATTGTGCTCCAGTTTTTCAGAAACCCGAGCAGGACTTTTACCAATGGCGACAATCTGGTGATCTGCCCTGCAGATGGTAAAGTAGTGGTGATAGAAGAAACCGAAGAAGGAGAATACTTTAAAGACAAACGTTTACAAGTGTCGATCTTCATGTCGCCGATCAACGTACACATCAACCGTAACCCCATTTCTGGTGTGGTTAAATTTTTTAAATACCACCCAGGTAAATATCTGGCCGCTTGGAACCCAAAATCAAGTACAGAAAACGAACGTACCACAACCGTTGTAGAACATCAAAATGGTACGCCTGTATTGTTCAGACAAATTGCTGGTGCTTTGGCACGTAGAATTGTTTGGTACATCAAAGAAGGAGATCAAGTGGTACAGACAGAGCAGTTTGGTTTTATCAAATTTGGTTCAAGGGTTGATATCTTTTTACCGATCGGAACCAAGGTTAATCTTCAATTAGACCAAGTAGTTAAAGGCGGGATAACCGTATTGGCAGAACTGAGCTAGTTAAACTCATTTAAAACATTATTACGATTTATAAAATATACTTGGTCGGGATTTATAATCTCGACCTTTTTTATTTTTAATAGAACAAACTAGCGTCCTAATCCTTGTCAAACACAAAGTGGCCCTATTTATTAAAGGTTCAGGAAAGCAATATCAGTAACTTTTCGGCTAGTCTAGTCCCGCTTTTCTTTCCTGCTGATGAAGAATCAGCATCCACTGCAATCAGGTTTATATCACCAAGCTAGTGGTTTTTAGCAAACTTCAGCCCTAAATAGTTGCATAGACCTACGTTCGTTAAACGGGATTGAAATGGAAATCCTTTTTGGGATAGCGAAGCATTACAAAAAGATTGGAATGGAAAGCCCGAGCAACATTAAAAAAAGCACAGAAACCTGCTTTCCCAATCAAATAAAATGTTGTAAAATTATGTTGATCTGGATTTATAATCCCGACCTTATGCTTTTAATTTAAGTAGTTTTTTTGGAACTATCTCAAGCCAAAGCACCACCTCAACGGTCTCCTAAAATCGGCCTTGGCCTGTTCGGAAAGCAATAAATAAGCCCAACTACTTCCTTTAACAGAACAGGGCGCAGCTGCGGCTTTTTTTGCATACTTTTTTCAGCTGAAGGAAAAAAGTTTGTCCGCGAAGCGACAGAACCATCAAATTGTAGCAGGAAATAATTGATTTTAGTCCTGAATCTACAATTCCGACCTTATACTTTTAAGCAAGCTTCTCTATCTCTATCAACAACCTATTTTGTTGCCACAGCCTTATCGCCACCAACAGTTCTCTGCGTTGGGTACGCAAAATCCGAACCATATTGATGTACAATTTCAATGATCTTATAGTTTACCTCTTCTTTAATTTTAAGGTAGTCGTTAAAATCAATGTTCTGTACCAGATATAGCACTTGGATATTTAAGGCAGAATCTGCGAAACTATCAAAAGTAACCACACCATCAGAAGTATGGGGGTTTTGCAGCAGAAACTCGTTAAGGTCTGCAATCATCTTTTTGATCATCTCCGACTCAGTTTCATAGACAATTCCGATGTTAAACTTAACTCTACGGTAATTTCTGCGGGTCAGGTTTTCCAAAACGCCGTCTATCATCGCTCGGTTAGGGATAACAATGGTTGTTTTGTCGGTACTCCGCAAAACGGTGCTCCTGAAGCCCACTTTTTCTATCGTTCCTTCTACACCATCAACTTTAACCAGATCGCCTACAGTAAAGGGTTTATCCATAAATATGGTAAACGAACCAATCAGGTTCTCCAAACTTTCTTTGGCCGCCAAAGCAATCGCAATACCACCTATTCCCAGCCCCGTAATCAAGCTCAATGCATTTACTTCAAACACATAGCCCAATAACACAAAAAACCCGATAAAATAAATGATGAACTTAAAAAGTTCCTTTAAAAATGGCACCAACTGATCATCGGCCTTGTTATCCGATTTAGCGGCCCTGTACATAAATACATGCGCCACAAAATCGATGATCCTTAAAATGATCCAGAAGAAGGAAAGGATAATGAGGAATAAAAATACCTTATCCAAGAGCTCACCTAAGGTAAACTCTTGGGGTACTTTTATTTTGTCTACAACTTTATGGTAATGGAATACCGCTACGTCTAAGGGGTGTTTAAGCTGGTTAACAGCCAAGTACAACGAAGATAAAGTGATAAAAAACTCAATCGGCTTTAAAAGTAGCGCAATGAAAGTTTCCATTTTTACTTCGTCGGCAAATTTTTTGAACAGTTTAAACAAGAGTTGACTTAAAACACGAGAAACAACTCGTTTCAATAGAGTCCAAGCAAGAGAATACCGCCAAACAGACAATAGGCCTGTACGGTGTTACCCCAAATTAACTGTCCAAAAAATTCACTATTCATTATACCAATTGTTTTAATGCAATTTCAAATGCTGTACTTGATAGGTTTGTTCTATTTTTAGATACCGCATATACATTTTGTAATGCTTTATTGATCACCGAAGAGGCATCAGAGAAAATCGCATCATCGCTCATTTCTACGTTTCGCTGCATCAGATAGGCAAAAACCCTTGCCATACCGCAGTTCGCAATAAAGTCGGGGATTACGGCCACATGGTTATCTGCATGCTCCATAATACTACCAAAGAAGATTTCTTTATCTGCAAAAGGCACATTCGCGCCACAAGAGATTACTTCTAAGCCACCTTTGATCAACTGGTCTACTTCTGCTTGTTGTACCAACCTAGAAGAAGCCGCAGGCACAAAAATCTCTGCACCAATGCTCCAGATCTTTTCACTGGCCTCTGCAAAAGGGATCAAGTTAGCCGCAACCAATGTATTGTTTTCTCTTTTGTTAAATAAAGTGGTCATCTCTTCTACTGTAAATCCTTCTGTATTGATCAATCCACCTACACGATCAATAATTCCTACCACTTTAACGCCTGCCTGAGCCAAATAATATCCTGCAGCAGCAGCAACATTACCCCAGCCCTGGATGATTGCCTTTTTGCCTTTCAATTCTCCACCCCAGATATTGTAATAATGTCTGATGGCTTCAGAAACACCATAGCCGGTGATCATATCCGCTACTTTGTATTTTCTTTTGATATCCGGTGTATAATCCAGATCTTCTAATACTTTAGAAACACCATACCGCAATTGACCAATCTGGTGGATACGCTCATTTTCCCTTGCTTGATAATGACCATTGATTACACCTTCTTGTGGATGCCACAAACCATAACTTTCTGTAATTGGAATAACTTCGTGGATTTCGTCGATGTTAAGGTCTCCACCAGTACCATAATAACTTTTTAACAAGGGCATAACCGCTTTGTACCAACGTTGTAAAACTTCTTTTTTACGAGGATCAGCCGGGTCAAAGTTGATACCAGATTTCGCACCCCCAATTGGTGGACCAGAAACTGTAAATTTAACTTCCATTGTTTTTGCCAACGATTCTACCTCACGTTTATCCAAGCCCTTACGCATCCGTGTACCACCACCAGCAGCGCCACCACGCAAAGAGTTGATCACTACCCAACCTTCTGCCTCAGATTCTTTATCTTTCCATTCAAAAACAATCTCAGGTTGTTTTTCTTCGTATTTTTTTAACAAGTCTTTCATTTCAATTCATATTTGGTGCCGCAAAGATATAAACAAAAAAACCTCCACGAAGTTAATCGTGAAGGTTATATCTTTTTATTGAAGAATATTATTTTCTTAAAGATTTGATACGAGCAGCTTTACCAGTTAACTCACGTAGATAGAACAATTTAGCTCTACGCACTTTACCATGACTGTTAACTTCTACTTTATCAATATTTGGAGAATTAATTGGGAAGATACGCTCTACTCCAACTCCATTACTCATCTTACGAACAGTAAACGTTTCGTTTGCACCAGCACTGTTACGTTGAATAACAACACCTTGGTAAATTTGAATACGTTCTTTATTACCTTCGCGAATTTTATAGTGAACACTCACTGTATCTCCTGATTTGAAAGAAGGAAACTCATTTTTCGCGATTACCTGCTCTTCTACAAATTTTACTAAATCCATGATTTTAAGCTATTAAGCCGATTTTTTGTTGTTTAAAATCGGACTGCAATATTAGGAAATTTATTTTAAAAATAAAAGTGATGTTCAAAATAAATTTATTTTTTAACAAACTATAGTTTTTCCACAATGCGCGGCGCTCTTAAATCCTGTTGTTTCGTTAACTTTCTGGGTTTCTGACCACACGATTTACTTGAGCAGGTCTGGTCTACGTTCTTGTGTTCGTTTTACCGCTTCGTCGTGCCTCCACTCGTTAATTTTAGCCTCATGCCCACTCAACAAAACAGCTGGCACCTTATGTCCTCGCCAATCTGCTGGTCGAGTGTAATTTGGCGCATCTAGCAGATCATCTTGAAAACTATCCGAAAGGGCAGAGGTCTCATCATTTAAAACGCCAGGCACTAAACGCACAACGGCGTCTACCAAAACCGCAGCTGGCAATTCTCCTCCAGACAGCACATAATCGCCGATAGAAATCTCTTTGGTCACAAAAATATCCCTTATTCTTTGGTCTATCCCCTTATAGTGCCCGCATAAAATGATGATGTTCTTTTTGATCGAAAGCGTATTCGCAATTCCTTGGTTTAAGGTTTCCCCATCCGGACTCATAAAGATAACCTCATCGTACTCGCGTTCTGATTGTAGTTTTTCTATACAGAGCGCAAACGGCTCGATAGACATTACCATTCCACTGCCACCACCATAAGGATAATCGTCAACACTTTTTTGTTTATTGGTTGCGTAGTCCCTTAAATTATGGACGATGATCTCGGCAATACCCTTTTTCTGCGCTCTTTGTAAAATAGAATGTGCAAAAGGGCTTGTCAATAAATCTGGCAAAACGGAAATGATATCAAAACGCATGCTGCAAAGATAAGATTTTGCAGCATGCGTTTGGTCAAGGTGTAGCGATATTTCTTTGGATTGCTGTTGCTTCCCAGATCTGGCTTGGCGACCTTAATTTATAGAACTGCAACCTATATCCCTTAGCAAGACCTTTTTTATATGCCCCCGCATCAAGATTTAAACTTCCTGTTTTTACGCCTTTAAGAAATAGGGTATTCGGCACTTCTGCAGGCAGGCCAACGAAAAGCACCTTTACACTCTCTAATGTTGTATTTGAGGTGAAATACAATACTCTACCTTGACCACTTACATTTTTTACCTCAATGCCGATTTTGGTTGTCTTATCATTTGGATCAACAGCAGCACCTTTGATTTCCCAATAGGGTTTTAAACTCAACTCTTTTTTTATCTGTGCATCCGCAGTTATTGCAGCGCAAACAAATACAATCAACATTAATTTTTTCATTGGAATACGATTTGTTTTTAATGATGATGAAGCTAACCTATTGAAGTGTCAATACATCCATCTAATCGATGAAAGGCTAAACCCACTCGATGAAGGGAAGATTGGTTCTTATTTTCAATCTCCTTCTTCCAGTTGAAAGATCTTTCTACCGGAACATTAAAAACCTTGGCCATTTTTAAAGCCAGTACTGTTGATGGCACGTACTTGCCCGATTCAATGGTATTGATGGTCTGTCTAGACACTTGGATAAAATCTGCCAATTCGGCCTGCGTGATATTTTTGATAGCACGTTGTACTCTTAGGTTATTTTTCATAGGTCAAATCCTCCGCTAATGTATCTAATGTTTGCTTATCTTTAAAACTTACATATCCCATTCTGATGACAAAAAACACCAGCAAAGAAAACTGTGCAATGGTCAATACAAATAAAAAGATGAAGGAGTAAAATGTCATTGTAGCGATCAATAATACCAAATAATTAAAATATACGGCCAATTGAAGACTTTCCAGTCTTTTTTGCATGAGCATTTCATCTTCTGTTTTGTTTTGTGAAAATGCCCAAAGCAATAACCCAACAACGAAGACCAAATAAACGATTTGGGTGGTTACATAGGGCATCCCGTTGGGGTCTATCATCAAGGCGAGAACAAAATAGACAAACCCAGCCACCGCAAGGATTATCCCTATTTTTCGAAAAGGTTGATTGGGCAGGAATCTAGGCTGGCTGATCAGATAGCTTTCTTTATCAATATGCTTAAGGTAATTATATCTGGCGATAAAGATCAGCAAAGGCGTAAAGATGTTCAGTTCTGAAGCATCATGACCCACAAAAGGAATTTCGCCAATGATAAAACTGTATAAGAATGCGCCTAAATAAATTAAATAATAGGTCATTACGCTCCAATACAAAGCATTAAGCCGCAGTTTGGCACTGAGTTCATCTTCTTTTTTGCTTTTGGAGAAGGCAATCAGTAGTAGCCCAATAACCACCAAGAAAATGGCAAGTTCATTGGTAAAGTTTTCTACCGACTTTTCGAAAAGGGTATCTTTTGCCCTCAGTTGAAACCCAAAGTTTGGGATCTGGTACTTGTTAAAGATGTTGAGATAACCCAACACAAAGCCTGGAATAGCCAGTAGGTAACCAACAATACTACACCATGTTGGAAACAGGAATTTACTTTTCATTTTGATTTCTTTTAAGTATTACAATAGATTCCATGATTGCGCATCAAGTTTGTTTGAACAAATGTAAAACAAAATTGACACTAATGTCAAGTATTTTTGACTAAAAGATTAAAATATTTTACAAAACCCCTTAAATCCTATCATTAAGGGCATTAATGAAAAAAAATAAATTAGTTGTCAAGAGACCTGAAGACCATTTCTCCGGCTTCTTGCCCTGTTTGGCTACCAATGGCGATTCCCATTCCGTTACACCTTACTGCACAAAAAATATTGGCTTGTAACTCTTCTACAATAGGGGCTAACTTTGGTCCAAATGCCATGATCCCACTCCATTTATGTTCTATTTCAATATGGGTTGCTGGCAGGATGACTTCTTTTAATAAGTTATGTAATGCTTGTTGTACAGCTACGGTTTCGCCAAACTCAGTGGTTTCTTCTGCTTTAATATCTAGGTTTCTGGCCCCGCCCAACAAGATCCTACCATCTATATTCCTAAAATAGTAATAGCCCAAATCGTAATGGAATGTTCCTTTTACCTTTAGGTTAGGGATGGGTTTGGTAACGATTACCTGTCCACGACCCGGAACTACAGCTAGGTCTGGCAATAGCTCGTTTATAAAGGCATTGGTAGTAAGCAGCGCTTTTTTACAAGTAAATGTTCCTTGTTCGGTTTTTAAATCAATTTTATCATTTGCCCTAACGAGCTCTTCTACTTTGCAACAGTTCAGAACCTGAACTCCCATAGCTGTAGCCTTGGCCAATAGGGCCTTCATCATCATTCCTGGGTCTATTTGCGCTTCCAATCTACATTCGATCAAGGCGTCTATCCCTTTAAAACCAAACTCATCTATCCGATAATCAACCTGCCTGTAAACGTCTTTTTGTAGTACAATATCTTCAATGAGGGTGTTAAAATGGCTTAATTTTGCTACACATTTTTCTGTCAGGCTAGCTTGTTGGGGCCTAAAAAGTTCAAAACCTCCATTGTTCTGATAGGAAATCTGCTCGTCTCCCAATAAATTTCTAAGCTTCAAAAGTCCCTTCCACCTTTTAGAAATCAGACTGTGTAAGCCATCGGTTCCACTTAATTTTTCTTGCTCAATTAATTCGGAGATGCTACCAAAACAAGCAAACCCAGCATTCTTTGTACTTGCTCCAGACGGAAAAAACCCTCTTTCCAGCATCAAAACGCTAATTTTTGGTGCCAAGCTCTTGATTTCAATGGCCGCATTTAGACCAACAATGCCAGTGCCCACAATGATGACGTCGGCGTGAAAGAAATTTTTCTTTTCCCAATAAGAAAGGTTATCGTACATCGCTAAATGATTTGTAATTTTTTTATGTCTGTTAAATATGGGAACACTTTTTGATTTAACGAAACTGAAAAACATACACTTTTGATATGGGAACCTATTTAATTTTAATCATCCCGGTATTATTGTTGAGCATGTTTGTGCAATGGCGATTTAGAAATAAATTTTCAAAATATGCAGAAATGCAACTCAACTCTGGTTTCTCGGGCAAGGAAGTAGCTGAAAAAATGCTACACGATAACGGCATATACAATGTTAAGGTAATGAGCATGGAAGGGCAACTTACCGACCACTATAATCCAGCAGAATTAACTGTTAATCTAAGTACTGATGTTTATTATGGCCGTAGCGTTGCTGCCGCTGCTGTTGCTGCACACGAATGTGGACACGCAGTACAGCATGCAAAATCTTATAGCTGGTTGCAATTGCGCTCTAGTATGGTGCCGGTAGTAAGCATCTCATCAAACCTTTTACAATGGGTATTGTTGATTGGCGTAATGCTGATTATTTTTAATGGGCCGCCAATTGTATTGGCCATTGGCGTGGCAGGCTTGGCCTTGATCACCATCTTCAGTTTTATTACACTGCCCGTAGAGTTTGATGCGAGCAAACGTGCGCTGCTTTGGTTGAGGAACAATCATAGCATCATGTATACCGAAGAAGAAAATGTACAGGCCAAAGATGCCTTATGGTGGGCAGCAATGACCTATGTGGTTGCGGCCTTAGGTGCACTTGCCAACTTACTCTATTACGCTTCCGTATTATTTGGTAGCCGTAGAGATTAAAATACAACCTATGAAAACTGAAAAGGCTGATATCAATGGTATCAGCCTTTTTAATGGAATAAAATTTTACTTTTCAACAAGCTTATCAGCTAAGATAATTGTCTTATTGATTTCTTTAAAATAACCATTTAATGAATGATTAGATGGTTTACTTGTTGCTTGATATTGCTCGATAAGTGGCAAAGTCTTCATGATTTTTAAAGTTATATGGAGGTCGTACAATGACATCTTTTTAACTCCTATCTGCTTAAGCAGGGCTGTCTGTTTCACAATACTTTTATCATATTTTGATGCGCTGTTCTCAATCATTAACCTAATTCTTTCTCTTAGGACTGAATCTCTTATTTCGGTTACTTTTCCTTTTGCACTGCCATAGTATCGTTGGTTCTTTCCGTCATAATCAACAAATTTTTCCGTCGAATCAACCTCACTTTCCTTCAGGGCTTTAATTTTTAGCTCTAGCTCGTTTAGTTCCGGTGTATTTTTTGCCAATTCCTCGTATAGTTTTTCCAAAAGATCGTCATAGTGTCTTTTAGAAAGCACATTAATTGATAGACTTTCATTCTTGAGCGCCTTTGGCACATCATTGTTTTCTGATGCCTGTTTACTTGAGCAAGAGAAAAGCGTTAAAACGATGAAGAAGATAATAAACCGATTTGTTTTCATAACCTTAGTGTATTCAAAATAAATATAGCTTTTTTTTCGAAACACGCTGGGTGAATTGGCTTGAAAACTAGATAACCTTTAATTCCGCTAGAATCTGCAGAGGAAAAAACACATGATAGATAGGAGAACAATAGGCTCAATAGAAAGCGCGGTCCTAACTTCAAATAAGAGGAACAGAAAAAATCTAATTTAACTTATAAGGAACGATGAGCTGAAACTCTGGAATATCTACGTTAAAACTGGTCTCGTCAACCAAGCGGTTCATAAGGTAATGACCTCGCATACTTCCAATATCTGTTTTTAGATTACATCCCGATACATAAGAATAATTATGCCCCGGCTCAATTACGGGCTGAACACCAACTACACCTTCTCCCTCTACTTCTCTAACAGAGCCGTTCGAATCGAAGATAAACCATTGACGGCGCATCAATTGAATTGCATAATCTGACAAATTTTCTATCTCTATACGGTAAGCAAACATAAAATGTTCGTTTGCCGGATTAGAATGTTCGTCTTGGTAAATGGTTTCTACCGAAATTTTTACACCTTGCGTTATAGCTGTAACCATTTGTTAAATTTATAAAATGCTTTTCAATAATCAAGCCATTTCTGAAAAAGGTAAAATATGTTCGTATTTTTCTGCCACTTCGTCCAAAATCTGGTGGATGGTGTCAATATTTTCTTCTTTCACCAACATCATTCTATAGTTTTTAAAGTCGGGCAATCCTTTAAAATAATTGGCGTAATGTCTTCTCATCTCAAACACCCCCACTTTAGGGCCTTTCCATTCAATAGATTTATTGAGATGGGTTGTGCAGGCAATTATCCTTTCATCTAAAGTTGGGCCCGCTAAAAATTCTCCTGTTTTAAAGAAGTGTTTAACCTCTCTAAAAATCCATGGATAACCAATTGCCGCTCTACCAATCATAATTCCATCTACCTCGTATTCCATGCGCCAAGCTGCGGCTTTTACAGCGCTGTCTACATCACCATTGCCAAAAATTGGTATTTTGATTCGTGGATTTCGTTTGATTTCTCTGATCAATGTCCAATCCGCTTCGCCCTTGTATAATTGTGCGCGTGTACGGCCATGGATCGTCAAAGCTTGAATACCGATGTCTTGCAAACGTTCCGCAACTTCGTAAACATTTTTGGTGTTATCATCCCAACCTAAGCGGGTTTTAACGGTTACAGGCAAATGTGTCGCTTTAACTACCGCATCTGTCATTTTAACCATTTTATCGATGTCCTGCAGCAAACTTGCACCGGCTCCACGACAAGCCACGTTTTTAACCGGGCAACCGTAATTGATGTCCATGAGGTCGGGACCTGCCAATGTTGCAATCTCCGTTGCTTCCCTCATGCTCTCAATGTCACTTCCAAATATCTGGATGCCTATTGGTCTTTCGTATTCAAAAATATCTAGTTTTTTTCTGCTTTTTGCGGCATCACGAATCAATCCCTCTGATGAAATAAACTCTGTATACATCAAATCGGCACCGCCTTGTTTACACACGTAACGGAAAGGTGATTCACTCACATCTTCCATCGGCGCCAACAACAAAGGGAACTCTCCCAAATCTATATTTCCTATCTTTACAGACATTTTTCTATCTTCAATGCAAAATTAAAGGTACAAAGGTACGAATATTACAAATAATGCAGCCCATCCAAACAACCAATAAAGAAAATAGCCCCTATGTACAGCTTTTACTGTTAGGCATTTACGCTTTGGTAGGGTTGATTGTTTTTGCATTGGTGGCCTTTGCGCTCATCTTTTTGGTGTATGATTTTGATGCTGTGCAAAGTTTAGTAGGGGTTAATCCAAACTTAAAAATGCACATCGGGGCGATGAAAATCATACTCACGGCCCAACAGCTTGGCCTTTTTTTAACGCCAGCACTTTTATTGGCCATTACAGAAGGCAGAAAGCCACATCGATTTTATGGAATGGCCCTGCCAAAACCCCAATTGATGCTGCTGGTTTTTATGCTCATGGCCTGTGCCATGCCTGCCATGGGCTTTGTGAACGAGTTGAACCAAAAAATGGTCCTTCCTGATTTTTTAAAAGGCATACAAGCGTGGATGAAAAGGTTAGAAGACGAAGGTGAAAAAACGACCATCGCACTTTTAAAAATGACTTCGTTTGGCGCTTACCTGATCAATCTATTTGTGGTGGCCATTGTTCCTGCCATCTGCGAAGAGTTTATCTTTAGGGGTGCTTTACAACGAACGTTTTTACGTTGGATCAAAAACCCACATGTAGCCATCTGGACTTCGGCGTTTATATTTAGCACAATCCACTTCCAATTTTTCGGGTTTTTTCCGCGCTTATTGCTAGGCGCTGGTTTTGGGTACATCTATTTTTGGACCAAAAGCATTTGGTGTACCATTTTCGCCCATTTCTTAAACAATGGTTTTGCAGTAACCATGGCCTGGTATTTTCAGCGGAACAACTTACCGATCAATCAAGACGAAGGCATGACCACACCCTGGTACGGCTATGTAATTAGTGCCATATTAACCATAGCTTTGCTTAAATTTTTAAAGGATGGAACCACCAAACAAGTAGAACAAGAGCATTAAGCCATGACAAACCTTATCCATCTTCAATTTTACACCATACCCATTTTATGAAAACAAGAGCAATAACCGCTTTCTTTTTTACCATCGTAATGCTTGGCTCTATTTTTTTAGGGGCCTATACTTTCACTTTTTTCTATTTGGCCTTAAGCATTGTTGCACTTTTAGAGTTTTACAAACTGGTTAAGATAGGAGGCATCCGCCCGCACCGAAATATCGCGGTTTTTGCAGCATCTGTTATGTTTTTACTCACGGCAGCCTATCATTTTTTTCAGTTTGAGCTGAAATATCTATTGCTCATTGTGCCTTTGATATTTTCGGTATTTATTCTAGAATTGTATAAAAAGAATAAGATTCCATTTGCCAACATCTCTTACACCTTTGTAGGTTTTATTTATGTAACCATCCCTTTCTGCTTTTTTTTCGCTTTGGGTTTCTTGGCCGATTTCAGCAATTACAGTTTCCATTTACCGCTGGCCTTTTTATTGTTGCTTTGGGCAAATGATACTGGCGCTTATCTATTTGGTGTTAAGTTTGGCAAAACCCGTTTATTTGAACGACATTCTCCTAAAAAATCTTGGGAAGGATTTTTCGGTGGGATGTTTACCAGCATTCTTGTTTCTTATCTGATCGCGATGCAGTTTACAGAAATGAGCCCCTTGATACTGGGCGGGAATGTCTTTTCTGATCGTTTGTTTTGGCACTTTAGGCGATCTGGTAGAGTCGATGCTTAAACGTAGCCTAGACGCAAAAGATTCTGGCAGCTTTTTACCAGGCCATGGTGGCTTTTTAGATCGTTTTGATGGCCTATTGATTGCTGCGCCTGTGGTTTATGTGTATTTATACCTGATTTTGTATTAAAACCATCATCTACATTTCCTTTATTCAAAAATTATATTTTTCTAATTCTTATTTTATTAGGGGTTGATGTAACAAATTTACAGCATGGGTATTTCAAATACTTTTCTGTTATATATTTGATATAATAACCATCAACATTCCTAAATTATGATAAAAAACTACTTTAAAAAGCTATGTGTGGCCTTTTTAATTGTAGGTAGTTTAAACGCTACTGCGCAAGAAGTACCAACACCTAAAGCCCATTTTGGTTTTACCATTGGCGATGATTATCAATTGGCCAATTACACCCAAACGGAAGCTTATTTTAAAAAACTAGCCGCTACTTCTAAGCGGGTAAAACTAGTAGACATAGGCAAAACCGAAGAAGGAAGATCGCAATATATGCTGATCATCTCTTCGCCAGAAAACTTGAAAAACCTGGATCGTTATAAAGATCTCTCAAAAAATGGCACGCGCCGAAGGTTTAAGCCCTGAAGAAGCCAAAAAATTGGCCAAAGAAGGTAAAGCCGTGGTTTGGATCGATGGAGGTTTGCATGCCAACGAAGTAGTTGGGGCACACCAATTGATCCAGATGGCCTACAATTTATCCAGTCGTACAGATGCAGAAACCACCAATATCTTGGATAAGGTAATTGTATTGATGACCCATGCCAACCCTGATGGCCAAGAATTGCAAAGCGATTGGTACATGAGAGAGAAGAATCCAAAGAAAAGATCTTTAAGTGGCTTACCTCGCTTGTACGAAAAATATGCAGGGCACGACAACAACAGGGATTTCTTTATGCTTAACCTTAAAGAGACCCAAAACATGGGCAGACAACTTTTTGTAGAGTGGATCCCACAGATCATGTACAACCACCACCAAGCAGGTCCTGCCGGAACGGTAGTAGCTGGCCCACCGTATCGTGATCCATATAACTATGTTTTTGATCCAATGGTATTGACCAGTATCGATGCCGTAGGTGCGGCGATGCACAACAGGATGAATGTGGAAGGGAAACCAGGCTACACGCAACGTGGTGGTTCTGTGTTTTCTACTTGGTATAATGGCGGTTTACGTACCACTACTTATTTCCACAATATGATCGGTCTATTGACAGAGATTGTTGGCGGACCAACACCTTCGGAGATTCCTTTGGTGCCCGCTCGTCTATTGCCAAACGGTGATTCGCCAAACCCTGTATTGCCTCAAAAATGGTATTTCAAAAACTCTATCGACTATTCAATTTCATTGAATTATGCCGTTTTAGGATATGCACAACGTTATAGCGACGAGTTATTGTACAATATCTACCAAATGGGTAAAAACTCTATCGATAGAGGAAGTAAAGACACTTGGTCGTTCTCTCCGAAAAAGATAGACGCGATCAATGATGCTTATCAAAAAGATAGAGCTGCACTTGTAAGTAGTGCGGGAAGAGGAGGAATGCCTGTAAAATATCTGGATACAGTAATGAAGGCTCCTCAAAACAGAGATGCCAGAGGTTATATCCTATCAGCCGACCAACCAGATTTTACCACAGCGATTCGTTTCTTGAACGCATTGATCAGAACGGGTATTGGTGTACAAAAAGCAACCGCTCCATTTACTGTTGCTGGTAAAAATTATCCTGCCGGAAGTTATATTGTTAAAACCGACCAGGCCTTCCGTCCGCACATTTTAGACATGTTTGAACCACAAGACCATCCAAATGATTTTAAATACGAAGGAGGGCCTCCAATTGCCCCATACGATGCCGCTGGTTGGACATTAGCATACTTAATGAATGTGAAATTTGACAGGATTCTAGACAAGTTTGACGGCCCTTTCGAAAAACTTCCTTATGGCGAACTCTTAAAGGCTACGCCAAAAGCACTTCCATCGGGTAGTGGTTATGTATTGAGCTCAAGTGCAAACGAAAGCTACCTAGCCGTAAACGAATTGTTAAAAGGTGGAGCAGAAGTTTATCGCAATACTGCTGACGGTTCTTTCTATGTTCCTGCATCTGCAAAGGCAAAAAGCATCTTAGACAAAGCTGAACATGGTTTTGGAATGAGGGTAATGGCCGCTCAAAAACCGGCCAAAGCGGTTAAGATCGCACCATCTCGCATCGCGATTTGGGATACTTATGGTGGTTCAATGGATTCGGGATGGATCCGCTTCATTATGGAGCAATACCATTTTGACGCTACGGTAATCTACCCTCCAGATGTTGACGCTGGAAACTTAAAAGACAAATTCGACGTCATTGTATTTGTTGATGGTTCTATTCCTGCATACAATCCAAATGCAACAGCTGCAGCAGGCAATAGAGGTGGTTTTGGTGGCCCTGCCCCAGAATCTATCCCAGAAGAATACAGAGCGCGTATTGGTCGCATGAGCCAAGACAAATCAATCCCTCAATTGAAGAAATTCTTAGAGGCAGGTGGCGAAATTGTAGCCATTGGTAGCGCCACAAACTTGGCGGCCCATTTAGAGCTACCTGTACGCAATGCCATGGTAGAATTGGTAAATGGCACAGAAAAAAGATTACCTGCCGAGAAATATTATGTGCCTGGTAGCGTACTAAATGTTGCAGTAGATACCAAACAACCTGCCAACTGGGGTACTGATCGTACAACCGATGTTTATTTCGACAATAGCCCTGTATTTAAGCTGAGCCCAGATGCAGTATCGAGCGGAAGAATCAAACCTTTGGCTTGGTTTGCCAATGCTACTCCTTTGCGTAGTGGTTGGGCTTGGGGCCAAAGCTATCTTCAAGATGGTGTCGCCGCTTTTGAGGCAGATTATGGTAAAGGTAAATTGTTTGCCTTTGGTCCAGAAATTACCTTCAGAGCACAAACACATGGTACATTTAAATGGATGTTTAACCAATTGTACAAATAATTTAATTAACTGTTCATAACTATAGAAGCCTCGACCCGAATAGGAGTCGGGGCTTTTTTACTTCTAGCTTACCGTTCAAAAACTAAGCTGGCTTATCTTTGTAGTATGAAAGTAGAAATTTGGTCAGACGTAATGTGTCCTTTTTGTTATATCGGCAAAAGACATTTTGAAAAGGCAATCGAAAAATTACCCTTCAAAAATGAGGTTGAGGTAGAATGGAAGAGTTTTCAGCTTAATCCAGAATACCAGAACACCACCAACGAAGATCTATATACTTATCTAGCCCGTAGCAAGGGCATGACTGTGGAACAAGCAAAACAAATGACTACACAGGTGGTAGCAATGGCCAAAAATGCTGGATTGGATATTGACTTCGGCACAAACATCCCCGCCAACTCTTTTGATGCCCATCGTTTGATCCATTTTGCCGCAAGCAAAGGCCTACAAGACCAAGCAGAAGAAGCTTTATTCCAAGCCCATTTCATAGCTGGAAAAGACATTGCCAAAGCGGCTGTTTTGATCGATATTGCTAAAGACCTTGGCCTTGATGCCAACGAAACATTGGCCATCTTGAAAGGTGACGATTTTGCTGAAGGTGTGCGTTATGACATTTACGAAAGCCAGCAATTAGGGGTTAGAGGTGTGCCTTATTTTGTATTTGACAGAAAATATGCGCTGTCTGGCGCACAGCCTATAGAAGCCTTTGAAAGCGCAATTACCCAAAGCTTTACTGAATGGAAAGCTACACAGCCTAAAACTCAGCTTACCTCATTGAACAAAAATGATGATGCAGTTTGTGATGAAAATGGTTGCGAAATCTAATACAAGCAAATAAATTCAGCTTATCTTTTTAGAGGTTGTAAGAGATATTCCAAACCATTGAGTTTGATTTCGTACATCGTGGCCAATAACATGCCCAGTTTTCCCGGCGGAAAGCCTTTGCTATGAAACCAAACCAGGTAAGTTTCTGGTAGGCTAGAGATGATCCAACCTTTATATTTGCCAAAAGGCATTTTCATAACAACCAATTCTTGTAACAATTGTGGCTCCATAGTTGGGTTTTGACTTGTAAGTTACGGGTTTAAACCCACAATAGGTTAAAGAATCAATTCTAGCATTTCTATTGCTTCATCAACATTTGCAATATTATCAAAAGAATCCGAAGCGAATCTTTAACCTCTTTTAAGTTACATAAACGTTGGTGAACCTGCGCAAAGGCCAAAACCTTATTGAAAACCTCCGAGTCGAAAAATTTCGATTGTTTGTCGCTGATAAAGTAACCTCTCAAGATATTCTTCTTAAAGCTCAACTTCTCAAAGCCCAAACGCTTACCTACCCATTGCAGGCGCAAAACCTTTAACATTACCTTTACCGGCTGTGGCACAGGGCCAAAACGATCTTTCAGTTCCTGTTCAAAGGCCAAGAGCTGCGTGTCGTTTTCTAATTTTGACAGTTCTGTATATAGATTATATCGTTCTGTGATGCTGGTTACATAATCATCTGGGATATGCAGTTCCAAATCGGTATCAACCTGCGTAAAATTAACATAGGCCCGTTCTGGCTCATCTTTGAACAAGTCTTTAAACTCTGCATCCTTCAGTTCCTGAATAGCTTCGTCCAAAATCTTGTTGTACATTTCAAACCCGATCTCTGCAATAAAACCACTCTGCTCTCCTCCTAAAAGGTTACCGCTGCCTCGAATATCCAAATCACGCATGGCGATGTTAAAGCCACTGCCCAAGTCCGAGAACTCTTCTATGGCACTCAATCGTTTTCGCGCTTCGTTGGTCAATGTTGATAGGGGAAGACTCAACAAATAACAGAATGCCTTTTTATTGGATCTACCCACACGACCTCGCATCTGATGCAGATCGCTCAAGCCAAACATATGTGCATGGTTGATGATGATCGTATTGGCATTGGGGATATCCAAGCCCGCCTCAATAATGGTTGTAGCCACCAAAACATCTTTTTCACCGTTGATAAAATCGAGCATTACGTCCTCCAGTTGATCACCATCCAATTGTCCGTGCGCGATACCAATTCTTGCTTTTGGCACTAATTTTTGAATCAATCCACCCAATTGAGCCAGATCGTTCACTCGGTTATGGATAAAGAAAACCTGCCCTCCCCTGTCCAGTTCAAACTGTACCGCTTCTTGGATCAATTTATCATTGAACACATGGAGTTCGGTATTTACAGCTTGTCTATTGGGGGGTGGTGTACTCATGATAGACAAATCCCTTGCACCCATCAAAGAAAAGTGTAGGGTTCTAGGAATTGGGGTAGCAGTTAGGGTAAGGGTATCCACGTTTACACGCAAGGCCTTTAGTTTCTCTTTTGCAGCAACACCAAATTTCTGCTCCTCATCAATGATCATGATGCCGAGGTCTTTGAATTTTACATCCTTGCTCAATAAACGGTGCGTACCGATCACAATGTCTACCTTACCTTGGGCTAAGCGCTCTAAGGTCTCTTTGATCTGCTTAGAAGTTTTAAAACGATTGATATAATCCACCGTACAAGGAAACTCCTTTAAACGTGACGAAAATGTTTTAAAATGTTGCAGGGCCAAAATCGTTGTTGGCACTAAAACCGCAGCCTGTTTGCCATTGGCAACTGCTTTAAATGCCGCACGGATTGCGATCTCTGTTTTTCCGAAGCCTACATCCCCACAAACCAAACGGTCCATTGGGTGTGGTGCTTCCATATCTTTTTTTACATCTGCCGTTGCCTTAACTTGATCGGGTGTATCCTCATAAATAAAAGAAGCTTCAAGCTCTGTTTCCAAATAGCCATCGGGCGAAAAAGCAGTCCCTACTTGCGCCTTTCTCATGGCATAAAGCTTGATCAGGTCTCGGGCAATGTCCTTAACTTTTTTTTTTGTGGTTTTCTTTAGCTTGTCCCAGGCCTCTGTTCCCAATTTATTCATTTTGGGTTGCGTGCCATCTTTTCCGCTAAATTTAGCAATGCGGTTTAAGGAGTTGATGTTTACGTAAAGCAGGTCGTTATCGGCATAAACCAAACGGATCATCTCTTGCATCTTGCCATTTACCTCTACCTTTTCTAAGCCTGCATATTTTCCGATACCATGGTCTATATGGGTTACAAAATCTCCCGGTTTAAGTTCTCTTAAATCTTTTAAGGTAATTGCCTGGCTTCGTTGATAACCCTTTTTTAATTGATACTTATAAAAACGGTCAAGAGTCTGGTCAATCGGTATAAAAAGCAACTTTCTGTTGTGCATCTACAAAACCCTCACGCAATGGGATATTGACCGGTGTAAATTTTGCCGTTTTATCAATGTCGTCTAAAATAGCATATAAACGCTCTGTCTGTTTGGTAGAGTTGGTAAATATGAAATTGTGGATCTGTTGTCCTTCGTTTTGTTTCAGGTTTTGGATCAACAGGTCAAAATCTTTATTAAATGAAGGTTGTGGTTTGGTCTCAAATGGGATAACATGGTCTGCCTGATAAAAAAACTGTTTCCCAAACTCAACCAAGGCAAAATCCTGAAAAAGATCGGCCAACATCTTCTCATCAGAAAATGAAAATTTAGGATCAAGCCAATTGGGGTTCTGTTGTTTCTCTGCCAAAGCCAACGCTTTCCAAAGCTCAACGGCCTTTTTATAGCCTCCTTTTACAATATCAAGGGTATATTCAACATCTTTGAACCAAAGTTGGGTGTCTTTTTCTATATAATCTAAAAGACTGATGTTGTTCTCTGTTAAAAACTTGGCCTGTACGTTAGGTACAATGGTCAAACTTTTCACATCATCAACGGAAAGTTGGCTTTCAATTTCAAAAGTCCTGATGCTTTCAATGGTATCGCCAAAGAACTCGATCCGATAGGGAAGTTCGTGCGAGAAAGAGAAGATATCTACAATACCCCCACGGATAGAAAATTGTCCTGGTTCATACACAAAATCGGCACGTTCAAAATCGTAATCGAACAAAAACTCGTTGATAAAATCTATTCCAAGTTTGATGCCCACACTGATCTCTAAGGTGTTCTTTTCCAAAACGGACAGGTCAATTACCTTTTCGGCCAAGGCTTCTGGGTAGGTCACCACGATCTTTCCATATTCAGATTGGTGGTTCAGCTCGTTCAGCACTTCGGCCCTTGCCAATACATTTGCCGTATCTATCTGCGTAAATTCAAATGCCTTACGAAATGACGAAGGGAAAAGTAGGATTTCCTTGCCTAGGATACCTTCAAGGTCCGACAGGAAATAAGCTGCCTCTTCTCTATTAGGTAAGATAAACAACTGGGGTTGATGCAATAAAAAGTAGGTTGAAATAGCAATTATGGCATCGGCAGAACCCACCAATCCCCTTAGTTGGGTTTTACTCCCCTTCCCTTTGTTTAACGACTGTGCTACCGCAACAACACGCTCGTCTGTTTTATATCTGTTGATCAGGTCGCGAATGTTCACTATGTAAAGGTAAAAAAAGTATTGCGTATTGAGGTAGGAGATTTGATACTACCTTTAAATAAAGTAATATCGCTTAACATTTGTTCGGGGCAACAGGGGATTTGGTCGATATTTTTTTTCGGTTCGTCGAGTTCAATCTTAATGCTGTAACAAAAAACATATCATTGCTTCTAAATTATATAAAACGAGAAACATGAAACACTTTAAAAGCTTACCCCTAGAACTATTCTTCTGGATTACCGCTTTGGTGTTGTTAGCAACAGCTGATCCACATGAACATCATTTTACCCTTTGCCCTTTGGCAAATTTAGGTTTAACTTGGTGCCCGGGATGTGGATTGGGAAGGTCGATAACTGCATTGTTTCACGGAGATGTAAGTGCAAGCTTTTCACATCATTGGTTTGGTATACCGGCTTTGATATTGATCTGTTACCGCATCTTTCAGCTCAGCAAAAATTTATTTAACAAAGAGTTTAATTTAAAATATAAGGAGGATTAGCAATGTTTGACTCACAATTTATGGCATTACCGGGCATTACCCCGCAAGAATATAGCTACTTACAAACCGCTACAAATGGTTTGAACGAACAACAAGTAAGAACCTTTCTGATGATCTATACAGGTAAAAGGAAGAACCCAAGCGACATGCTCCTTTTCTGTGTAATCGGATTGTTCTTGGTTCCAGGGCTACAGCGCTTTTTAGTTAACCAGATCGGCATGGGCATACTCTATCTATTTACCGGAGGTTTATGTTTAATTGGTTCGATCGTCGATATCGTCAACCACAAAACCCTTGCCTTTGAATACAACCAACGTATGGTTTTTGAAAGCCTACAAATGGTTAGAATGGGAAGTTTCCAATAGAACCCACAAACAAACTACATAAAATAATCCTTATCTGTTTAAAAGCGGGTAGGGATTTATTATTTTTATAGCATGAAGTTAGCTGAGATTACCAATTACCTTGAAAGTATTGCGCCTTTACACTATCAAGAAGACTACGATAACGCCGGGCTATTGGTGGGCAATGGCAACGACGACGTGCATGCTGCACTGGTTGCGCTAGATTGTACCGAGCAGATTGTAGACGAAGCCATTGCCAAAAATTGCAATCTGATCATTACGCACCATCCAATTGTTTTCAAAGGTCTAAAAAAGCTGAACGGCAAAACCTACGTAGAGCGTGTAATCCTAAAGGCGATCAAAAATAATATCGCTTTATATGCCATACATACCAATTTGGACCATGTTGCCCATGGGGTAAGTGGCGAAATCTGTAAAAGATTAGGGTTACAAAATGCCAAGACCTTGGCGCCGAAAAGTAATCTGTTGAAAAAACTGGTTACTTTTTGCCCCATTGCAAATGCATCAGTTGTTAGAAATGCCTTGTTCGCTGCAGGGGCTGGAAACATTGGCAACTATAGCGAATGTAGCTTCAATGCAGAAGGAACGGGAACGTTTAAAGCGGGCGAAAATACCGACCCTTTTGTAGGAGAAAAAGGGCATCAACATCAGGAAGCGGAAATAAAAATCGAGACTATCTTTAAGGTCCAAGACGAACGTAAGGTCATTTTGGCCTTGTTAGAACACCACCCTTACGAAGAAGTGGCTTACGACATCTATGCTTTGGCCAACAAACTGGATAATGTGGGCGCAGGTATGGTGGGTTGGTTACCTGAAGAAATGGATAACCATGATTTTCTCCATCTGGTTAAAGACAAAATGAAGGCCCAGGTAATCAGGCATACCGAGCTGCTCCCTAAAAAGATCAAAAAAGTTGCGGTTTGTGGCGGATCTGGCAGTTTTTTGTTAAAAGACGCGATTAGCGCTGGTGCTGACGCCTTTATCACGGCCGATTTTAAATACCATGAGTTTTTTGACGCAGAAAGACAATTGGTAATCTGCGACATTGGCCATTACGAAAGTGAACAATTTACATCTAATTTGTTGATAGATAATATTCAAGAAAAATTTCCTAACTTTGCAATCCGTTTAACGGAGCATAATACAAACCCCATAAATTATTTCATTTAATGGAACAAACAGTAGAGCAAAAGCTAAAAGCTTTATACGAATTACAAAACCTGCATACAAAGATTGATAAAATACGTCAAATTCGTGGCGAGTTACCAATGGAAGTAGCTGATTTAGAGGATGAAGTAGCCGGATTAGAAACACGTATACAAAAAATCAAAGCTGAATTAGACGATACTGAAGATGCTATTGTAACACGTAAAAACATGATCAAAGAAGCACAATCTTTGATCAAAAAATACGAAAAACAATTAGAAGACGTAAAAAATAACCGTGAATACGATGCTTTAACCAAGGAAGTTGAGATTCAGAATTTAGAGATACAAGTTTGCGAGAAAAAAATCAAGGAACATGGTTTTGAAATCGCTTCTAAAACTGAGGTCTATGATCAGGCTTTGGCTAACCTTGAGGCTAGAAAAGGCGACCTAGATCTTAAAAAAGGAGAATTGGAAACAATTACCGCTGAAACTGAAAAAGAAGAACAAGCTTTGTTGAAAAAAGCGGATAAAGCAGAAACTCAGATTGAAGAGCGTTTGTTAACAGCCTACCACAGGTTAAGAACCAATGCTGTAAATGGTTTAGCGGTAGTAACGATCGATAGAGATTCTTGTTCAGGTTGTTTCAACCAAATCCCACCTCAACGTCAATTGGATATCCGTCAACGTAAAAAAGTAATCGTTTGCGAGCATTGCGGAAGAATCTTAGTAGATGAGGCCCTAACTCACGAGTTAGCAGAAGCGTAACAATCAACCAAATATAATACTAGGCCAGATTTACATCTGGCCTTTTTTATGCCCTTTTCTTTTTAGAATTTATAAACGATCGCGTTGATGTGCATTCCTGCTCCAACCGAAGCGAATACAGCGTATTGCCCTTTTTCAATTTGATATCCCTTAACTTTTCCCGCCAGCACCAGATCGATCAAGGTAGGATCGTGGCCACTGAGCTATTGCCCAACCATGAAATGGTCATCGGCACCAAATTGTCTGGCACACTGTCCAGATCATAAAGTTTAAACAAGCGTTTCATGATCGCATTGTCCATTTTACCATTGGCCTGATGGATAAATACCGTTTTGATCATCTAATGAGATACCAGCCTTATCTATTGCTTTTTTAACCACCTGTGGCACATTGATTACCGCAAACTCATAGAGCTTACGTCCATTCATTTTTAGATAGGTATTACCATTGGTTTCGCTAGGGTTGTTGCTACTTCCCATAACCAACAATGAGGCATAATTGGCAAAGGTCTGGCTTTTATGTGCAATGATTCCTATTGGTTCTTCAGACTCTTTAGCTTCGAAAACTACCGCACCCGCACCATCAGAGAAAATCATACTATCTCTATCGTGTGGATCGATCGATCCTTGAGAGCGTTTCTGAGCCAATAACCAATACTTTCTTGGCATCTCCACTCCTGATCAGGTAATCGGCTTGTATAGCGCCTTGTACCCATCCTGGGCAGCCAAAAATGATATCATAGGCAACACAGTCAGGATTTTCTATCGCAAGTTCTTGCTTTACCTTAGCCGCCAAGGCTGGTAACATGTCCATCCGGTTCGAACCGTTCTTTACATCGCCAAAATTATGACAGAAGATGATATGATCTAAGCTTTCTTTATCTGCCCCGGCTGCAAGTAATGCCCTTTGAGCAGCAATTGTAGCAATGTTGCTATTCAATAGATCACAATCCGCATAACGTCGCTCAACAATCTCTGTGATCTCACTAAACTTGTGGATGATTTCTGTATTTTCTTTATCTAGCTTAATGCCATTGTCGAAAAAAGACGCTTCCATGAAATGGTCGCCAGAGATGATATTTTCAGGTATATAGCTCCCAGTCCCAGTAATAACCGAATAAATTTTGTTCATAATGCCCTTAGTGTACCGTATACCAATATGGTATTTAGTATAAAAATATTATATTTTAATTGAAATTAAAAATAATTATGAGAAATCATCAATTAAAAATACAAATAATTCTTTGGGGCCATGTGCACCCAACACCAAAGTCTTTTCGATATCCGCTGTTCTGCTTGGTCCGGTAATGGTACTGATCATGGATGGGATTTGGGTTCCATACTTGTTTTTCAACAGCTGAAATGCATCTTTCAAATCTAAAACCAGTTGTCCGGTTCGGGCAATCACAATGTGTTGATGTGGAAAGATACTGAGCCTACGTCCGGCAGCGTCTTGGTTGCTCACCATTACCGACCCATTGCGGGCAATAAGGGCTTCACATAAGGTGATTCCGACCTCAGCTTGCTCAAATCCTTTATCCGTTTGGTAAAAAGGGAACTCATAATGGCTCAACAGCGCCTGCAGCTCTGGTTCCCAACAATAGATCTTACGCCAATTGAAACGATCAGCCAGCTCCAAGATATTCTCTATAAAATCAACCCCGTTTTCACAGAAAATAAAGTTGCCAGCAACATTTGTCAATTGCTCTGCAAATAGAATCTCCAACTCTTCTGTATTGGTCTGATAAAGCTGGCTTTCTTCTAAATTAGGATAAGGGTTATCCCGCTTTTCGAGCAGGGCCTTCCTAATTTTCTTTAGCATAAGTTCTTTTGAAGAAATGTTCTCTTTCATAGTTGATGACCAAAATTACTTAACCTGGCCCATATAAACAAAGAAGCAACCTGATTTCAAGTTGCTTCTTTGTTCGATTATCTAAAATAATATTATTTCGCTTCTTCTTCTACATGAGCAGCAGGAGCGCTTGGATCAGTTGTTGCACCAACCCCATCGTGGATTAGGCCCTGTGCAGCAGGAGTTTGGTCTCCTGTGCCATTCACAAACTCATCATAAGTAGTTCTATTGTCGAACGGACGTTTACCTAAAATCTCTTCTAGATCCGCTTGGAAAAGAATTTCTTTTTCGATCAGTTTCTGTGCTAGTTTTTCTAGTCCATCACGTTTATCGGTCAATAATTGCTTAGTCCTGTCATAAACGCCACTGATCAATGTTCTTACTTCATTATCAATCATTTCTGATGTTTTTTCAGAATATGGCTTATTGAAGTTGTACTCATTTTGTGGATCATGGAAGGAAACGTTGCCAATGGTCTCGTTCATACCATATATCGTTACCATCGCATAAGAAAGTTTGGTAATGCGTTCTAGGTCATTCTGCGCACCAGTAGAGATTTTGCCAAAAACCAAGTCTTCCGCAACTCTACCCCCCATTGTCATACACATACCATCTGTCAATTGTTCGGTCGTATACAAGAACTGTTCTTTAGGCAAATATTGTGCATAACCTAATGCGGCAACTCCACGTGGCACAATCGATACCTTAACCAATGGGTCTGCATGTTCTAAGAACCATCCCGCAATCGCGTGACCAGCTTCATGGTAAGCAACAATCTTTTTCTCTTCTGGAGAGATCAATCTTGTTTTTCTTTTCTAATCCACCAATTACACGATCAATCGCATCTTGGAAATCTTGCATATCTACAGATTCTTTATTGCGACGCGCCGCGATCAAAGCAGCTTCATTACAAACATTCGCAATTTCTGCACCTGCAAAACCTGGAGTCTGAGCCGATAGTTTTTTAGCATCAACTTCTTCAGCCGTCTTGATTGGTTTCAAGTGTACTTTAAAGACTCTGCTCACGACCAATCAGGTCTGGCTTATCAATAGAAATCTGTCTGTCAAAACGTCCCGGACGCATCAAAGCAGAATCCAATACATCTGGTCTGTTTGTTGCAGCTAAAATGATAATTCCAGAATCTGTACCGAAACCATCCATCTCTACCAATAGTTGGTTCAATGTGTTTTCGCGCTCATCGTTACCACCCATCATGCTGTTTTTACCACGGGCACGACCAATGGCATCAACCTCATCGATAAAGATGATACATGGCGCTTTGTCTTTAGCTTGTTTAAACAAATCACGAACACGAGAAGCACCCACACCTACAAACATCTCCACAAAGTCTGATCCAGACAGAGAGAAGAAAGGAACCTGTGCTTCACCTGCTACGGCTTTTGCCAATAACGTTTTACCGGTACCTGGCGAACCTACCAATAAAGCTCCTTTAGGGATTTTACCTCCCAGATTGGTATATTTTTTAGGGTTCTTAAGGAAATCTACAATTTCCATTACCTCTTGTTTCGCTTCTTCTAGGCCTGCAACATCGTTGAATGTAATGCTTACTTGGCTCTCTTTGTCAAACAGGGTTGCTTTGGATTTACCAATATTGAAAATCTGGCCGCCACCGCCGCCGCCGCCACCGCCCATGCGGCGCATCATGAAGATCCATAGCCCTGCAAAAAGCAATAACGGAAGTACGATTGTAATAAAGCCACTTAACCAAGGGCTGGATTTTGAACTGGCTGTTACAAAAACCTTGTCTGATTTTGGCACTGCAGCCTGTGCTTCTTTTAGTCTATCATCCAAAGTTTTTGAATCCGTCATTACAATTTTCGCAATAGGAGCATTTTTAGACATACTCAACGAATTTGTGTTGATATATGGCTTATACTTTGGATCTGATTTCTTGGCGTCTTTGATGTAGATTTCTGCGGTATAGGTTTCGCCATCTGACGACTTGTAACCTACCAATTGTTTTACATCGCCAGGAAGCAACATCTTCTCTTCAAAATCTTGGTAACTAATTGTTTTAACCTCGTTGTTGTTAAACATAAAATTCACCACCAACAAGCCAACGATAATGGCCGCATAAACCCAAAATATATTAAATTTAGAGCCTTTTTGTGGTTTCTTAGGGATATTTGGGATACGCTTGATCTGTTTTGGTTTGGTATCTGTATTTTGATTTTCTTTCATCTTAGTTCAAATCTGTGTTAAATAATTGGCTTAGGCGCTTTTATAGGTTGTGGTCTCGGCATCGCCCCATAGGTCTTCAATTCCGTAGAAATCACGTTTTTCGGTTCTAAAAATATGGACTACAACATCAAAATAATCTAGAATGATCCATTCGGCATTGTCTAAACCTTCTTTTCGCCAAGGGTGGGTTTGGGTTAATTTATAGATTTCATCTTCAACACTATCGGCAATTGCCTTAACCTGTGTAGAAGAATCTGCATTGCAAACAACAAAATAATCGGAAACAGAACTATTGAGTTCTCTCAAATCTAAACGCACAATGTCGTGTCCCTTTTTTTCTTGGATGCCTTGAATAGCTATTTCTGAGAGGTATGTAGAAAGATTTGCGGTTTTCTTTTTTACCATTAAATTTTTTTAATTTTGATCAACAACAAATATAAAATCAACACTTGCAAAATAACACTTTTTCAACATTATTTGTTGGTCAAAATCTTATCAATTTATTAGCGGTTGATTCTACTAATAACTTTTTGAAGAATTTACTGTCAAAATCCGAGCCATTACCAGAAGGAACTGTAATTATGGCAGAAGATCAGTTTGCCGGAAGAGGTCAACAGCAGAACAGCTGGCATGCTGAACCTGGTAAGAACTTAACTTTTAGCCTTTTTCTTAAGCCCACATTTTTACCGTTAAACCAACAATTTTTGCTGAATATGGCCATTAGTATTGCCATAAACAATGCTTTAAGTGTTTACTTACCTAAGGGATTGAGCATCAAATGGCCCAACGACATCTATTTTAATCACCAAAAACTGGGTGGCGTTTTGATTGAAAACGCTATCATGGGTAATACCATTAAAAATGCCATAATTGGTATTGGATTGAACATCAATCAGCCAACATTTCCAGAAGAATTGAGCACAAAGGCGACGTCATTATATCAAATTTTACAAGAAAATGTTAATTTGCACAAATTATTGGCAGAGATTTGTAGTCAGATAGAAAGTTTATACTTACAGCTAAAGGCTAATAATTATACTTTATTGATGCAAAATTACGTTGATAAGCTATATAAGATCAACGAAACTTCATTATTCCGCCAAAATGGCGAAGTTTTTGAAGGTATGATTACTGGCGTAACAACAACTGGTTTGCTCAACGTGGTAAGAGACAACGAAACAAGCCAATATAATTTTAAAGAAATCGAATTTTTAAACTCAAAATAATGAAAAGAATAACCTTAATTTTAACCTTAGTTTTTTTTAGCAGTCTAGCTGCTTTTGCGCAGTTAGAAAATCCTGTAACATGGTCTTATAAAGCAACCAAGATCAGTAAAACAGAAGCCGAAGTATATATCAAAGCGACTATTGATGAGGGATGGCATATCTATTCTCAAAATCTTAAACCAGGTGGACCAAATAAAACAGAGATTGTTTTTAAACCATCAAAAGATTTTACTTTGGTTGGCAAAACCAGCGAACCAAAACCTATTGCAAAATATGAAAAGACCTTCAAAATGGACGTAGCCTATTTCGAAAACGAAGTGATCTTTAAGCAAAAAGTAAAACTGAACAAAGGCACAACAGCTGTAAAAGGAACTGTTAGTTATTCGGTATGTAATGAAAAATCATGTTTACCTCCTGCTGATGTAGAATTTAGCGTTCCAATAAAATAGGTTATCCCAACATATTCAAAAGCTCCTAAATATTTGGGGGCTTTTTTTATTTTTACGCCGAATGGTCATGAAAAAATTAATCCTTTTTATTTTTCTAATTGGAATAACTTCAAGCACTTTTGCCCAACTAGAGCAACCCATAAGTTGGTCGTACAAAGCTGTAAGGATCAGTAAAAATGAAGCAGTTTTGTATGTAAAAGCAAGCCTGAAAGAAAAATGGCATATTTATTCGTTGGCCGTTAAGGGTATTCCTGCCAAAACATCTTTTGCTTTCAAGCCTTCAAAAGATTACACATTGCTTGGCAAGATGATAGAACCCAAACCCATAGCAAAGTATGACCGGATCTTAAAAACAAACTTGACCTATTTTGAAAATGAAGTGACCTTTACACAAAAAGTTAAGCTGAACAAGATCCAACCATAATTAAGGGCGCTGTAGCATTTATGGTATGCAACGATAAACAATGTCTGCCTACAGATGAAATCGAATTTAGAGTCCCTATAAAATAAACCCCAATCTCTACCTAAAGTAAAATAAATGGTGATAAAAGTCACTCCAGCACTTAAATAAAAAATAATGCCTATTTTCGCTACATTTTTAAACCTACAAACTATGAAGAAAATAAGTTTACTGATCTTTTTATCAGTATTTTTTGGTTTATCCAACCAACCAAAAGCTATGCTTTAAAATTACAGGCCGACACAGCTGCAAGTGCATCAACAGATGATGGTTTTACCACAGTTGGCTCAGCTGCAGATAGTGCCGCTAATAACATTAAAAAAGACACTGTAAAAAAGGATACGGTAAGCTCAACAAAATCAGTTGAAAAGGATATCCAAAAATCAGAAGCGCAAAAGACATTGTGGCAAACATTTATAGAAGGCCTATTAGGTGGTTTCTTGGCTTTTTTAATGCCCTGTATTTTCCCAATGGTTCCGCTAACAGTAAGTTATTTTACCAAAAGAGCTGGAAGTAAACAAAAGGGCATTGGCCAAGCGATAATTTATGGACTTTCCATTATCGTAATCTATGTTGCTGTAGGTTTATTGATCACTATCCTTTTTGGATCATCAAAATTAAATGAATTGAGCAGCAGTGGTATCTTCAATATCTTGTTCTTTTTGCTATTGGTGGTCTTTGCCATCTCCTTTTTTGGAGCATTCGAAATTACGCTACCGAGCTCAATCGTAAATAAAATTGACCAAAAGGCCGACAATAGTAAAGGCTTAGGCGGAATCTTCTTTATGGCCGCGTCTTTGGCTTTGGTTTCGTTTTCTTGTACCGGACCAATTATTGGAACCTTATTGGTTCAAGCCAGTTCAAAAGGAGATATTTTGGCTCCCGCGATAGGTATGTTTGGCTTTGCGCTTGCCCTAGCTTTACCATTTACCTTATCAGCTATTTTCCCTGGGTTTTTAAATAGCATGCCAAAATCTGGTGGCTGGTTAAACAGCGTAAAAGTTTGTCTGGGCTTTTTAGAATTGGCTTTGGCATTGAAATTCTTATCCGCTGCAGATTTAGTTTGGCATTGGGAATGGTTCGATAGAGAAATATTCCTAGTATTATGGATCGTTATATTTACAATGATGGGTTTTTATTTATTAGGGAAATTGAAATTCTCTCATGATAGTGATCTACCATTTGTATCGGTGCCAAGGTTGTTTTTTGCCCTGATCTCTATTTCATTTGCCGTTTATATGGTTCCTGGTTTATGGGGAGCCCCAGTAAAGATTTTGAGTGGGTTAGCCCCGCCTATGAATACACAAGACTTTATCCTGACTTCGGGTGGCTCTGGGCCCGTTTCTCAAGCTTCATTAGATTTTCCTAAAAAGGTAAAGTATGACGATGTATTACATCCACCTCATGGCTTTAATGTATTTTTTGATTTAGATGAGGGTGTTGCTTATGCTAAAGCTGTGAATAAACCAATCATGCTTGATTTTACAGGCCATACTTGTGTAAACTGCCGTAAAATGGAAGACGATGTATGGGTTGATCCTACTGTAGGAAGCATCATTAATGATAAATATGTGCTTATTCAGCTTTATGTTGATGAACGTTCGATAAAAATGCCTGCCGAAAAGGTGCACTACTCTAACTATCTCAAAGGAAATACAGATGATTTAGGCAGATGGAACCAAGATTTTCAGGCAACAAAATATGGTGCAAACTCGCAACCTTATTATGTATTGGTAGACCATAACTTAAACCAGTTGGTAAAACCAGAAGGAGCGATTTTTAATGATAACGCGGCATACATTGCATTTTTGCAAAGTGGTTTGGACCAATACAATAAGGTCAAATAAAAATAAATGAGTAAAATTAACAATATCGGGGTATTAACCTCTGGCGGTGATTCGCCAGGCATGAATGCCGCAATTAGGGCTGTAGTGAGGGCCAGTTTATACCATAATTTAAAAGTTACGGGTATTTTAAGGGGTTATGAAGGTTTGATCAATGCAGACTTCATGCCTATGGATGGTAAATCTGTAGCCAACATTATCCAACGTGGTGGAACCATTTTAAAAACGGCCCGCAGCGATGCTTTTAGAACCAAGGAAGGCAGAGCATTGGCCCATAAAAATTTGGTAGAAAGTGATATCGATGCACTCGTTGTAATTGGTGGAGATGGAACGTTTACCGGAGCCGACCTATTTTCGAGGGAGTTTAATTTTCCCGTGATCGGTCTTCCTGGAACGATTGATAATGATTTGGAGGGAACTGATTTTACCATTGGTTATGATACTGCTATCAACACGGTTGTAAATGCAGTAGATAAGATCCGAGACACCGCAGAATCTCATGACCGTTTGTTTATCGTAGAGGTAATGGGTCGGGATTCTGGTCTTATTGCACTAAGAAGTGGAATTGGCGTAGGAGCAGAGGCGATGATCATCCTGAAGCTAAAATGGGCGTTGAAGACCTGGTAACCAGGATAGAGAACGGACGTAAAGACAAGGCTTCTAAAATCATCATCATTGCCGAGGGGGATGAAGCCGGTGGAGCCTACAATGTTGGAGAAGCCTTAAAAATCAAGTTTCCTAAATATGATATCCGCATCTCTGTTTTAGGCCATATCCAACGTGGTGGAAAACCTAGCTGCATGGATAGGGTTTTGGCCAGTAGGCTAGGTGTTGCTGCCGTAGAAGGCCTGATGGCGGGAAAAACAGATGTAATGGCTGGACAAATCAATAGAGAGATTGTTTTTACCCCATTTTCTCATGCCATTAAACACATTGATGCAGAAAAGGTAACTCCGGCCTGGTTAAAGCTGGTAGAGATTCTTTCTTTATAACGTAAAAAAGAATAAAAAAATAAAGCCACAGACTTTCAGTGCTGTGGCTTTTGTTATTCATAGGTAAATGGCGCTTTATGCCAAATAAGATTAGTCTTCTAAAATAACAGCTGTTCCGCTAGCAGTTACCATTAGCATGCTACCTCCATTGCCTACTGTTTCATAATCTAGATCTACACCAATAATTGCATTTGCACCCATTGTAGCTGCATATTGTTGCATTTCATTTACTGCGGTATTTTTACCTTCGCGTAATACTTGTTCGTATGAACCAGAGCGGCCACCAACGATATCACGGATACCCGCAAAAAGGTCTTTAAAAATATTTGCACCAATAATGGTTTCGCCAGTAACAAGGCCAATGTATTTCACAATTCTTTTGCCTTCTACTGTATTTGTGGTTGTAATTAACATCTTTTCTAGGTTTTATATTTCGATGCTAATTTTTCAGAAATGTTACATTGAAGCAAAAAATATTTCTACTCCCTGAAATTCTTTTGTAGAAATTCGAATATCTGGTCGAAGTGTTTGAGTGGTTCGGCATGTCCGCCTTCAATAGAGATATGTTGGTAGGTGAACGGGAATTTATTTGCTTTTAACCTGGCCATCATTTTTTCAGACATTAGTCCAGACGGACAGATCTCGTCCTTTGTGGCCGATAACAATAAAACAGGGCCATTGATGTGCTCTACTTTGATCAGTGCCTTTTGTTCGGCTACCGTATCTTTTAACATGGCCTCAAAAGCACCTCTCAAATCTCTCTTCATTAAAAAAGGAACACTCTCTTCATTTACCGGTACAAAGGGCAATTCTTTTCCTTTGAAACTCCAGGCAGAGGTTGAAAAATGATTGGTGTGTCCAGGAAAAGCAGCATGGCTTGGCACTATGCCCACCACACATTTGATGTCTTTGAAATAACTTCCCAGTAACAAGGCTAAATCCGCTCCTCTTGATCCACCAACAATGGCAATCTTATTTCTATCAATATTTGGGTTTTGTGCTGCCAATGTAATGGCATCATGTACTTTATCGATCTCTATTTTATTTAAGGTGTCTGGCGCTCCCTTGCTTTTAAAATAGCCCAATGCTAAAAAGGCATAACCTTGTTTGATGAATTTGTCCCTGGTATCTTTCCAATAATCACTTGCCCAGGCATTCCCTCCTTCAGAGCCTCCCAAGCCTACAATTAAGGGTTGTTTTTTACCTTCGCTTAAAAATAATTGCGCATCTACTTGGGGTGCATTTAGTTGTTGTGCAAAGCCTTTTACTGAAATGAAAAGGAACAGACTTAAAAAAATAAATTTGTGATGGTTGATGTTTCTCATGTTTGATCTGGTTTTGATCAAAGATGAGTTTAGTTTATTGATTTCTATTTGACCTATGTCAAAAACTACTTTTCGGCCCTAACCCTGCTCAATGTTTCTTGCGTTATGCCTAAGTAAGAAGCCACCATCCCCAACGGGATCCGATGATAAATATCGTGGTAAAGCTCGCAGAAGTGCTCGTATTTTTCTTTGGCGGTAGTAAACCGCATCGAAGTGATCCTTTCCATGATCTGTCCAAGCAAGGTACCCATAGACAAGCGGGCATAACGGTCCATTTCTGGAAAATGTTCAAAAAGATAGACCAGGTCTTCTACGTCAATGAAAAAAACCTTGGTATCTTCAATCGCATCAATGTAATAGATATCCAATTTCCTCTGCATAAAACTCTTAGGAGAATTGGTCCACTCGTTTGCGCCACAAAAATACTCACTGATTTCCTTTCCATCTTTGATAAAATAGAGGCGAAGTATGCCTTGCTGAATAAAATAGCTTTTGGTACAGATTTTTGCAGCATCATGTACCAATTCTCCCTTTTTAAAAAGTTTCAATTTGATCCGTTGCAGAAGTTCCGTTTTAAGCTTTTCACTTAGCTTGATATATTTACTAAAGTGGGCAAGTACTTCTTCCATTTTTGAAATTTAAAGAAGCAATATAAAACTTATAACAGTTTATCCAAAACCTGTTGCCAATTATCAACTCTTTCATATTGAGTAAGTAACTGGTTGTGCGGAGAGGTAAACAAGAGCGTTCTTCCTTTAAAATCGATAAAGTTTTTTGCCCTATCGTCTATCATTACATCGGTATTTACGATTTTCTCTCCACAAAAAATGATGTGCTTCCAAGTAATAAAAGGGAAGTGCTCGGCAAGCCAATGGTATTTGTCTTCTAAAGAATTGGGAAACTCCATGGCTGCAGAAACGATATACACCTCGTGTTTTTCTTGTAGTTTTTTTACCGCTTCAACGCTTCCTTCAATTAAGGGCAGGTTTCTAAAAAAGCCCTTTTCATTGATATAATCAAACCATTTGTTATTTACATCCGCTGGCACATGGTGATAGACTTCGTTTCCAGGGTCTAATTTTAGGTCCAAAGGGATTCCATAATCGCGATGGTAAAGTTCTATAAATTTACGAATTGGATCGGCTAGGACTTCGTCCATATCTATTGCTATCTTCATACGTGTAAATATCCTCAATTGGCATTACAGTTGTGTTATTTGAATTTAAAATTATTGCACCTTGCTAATTATTAGTATTTTACTTACTTTTGCATCCCCGCAAGCATGAAGCTCCGGGAACTATGTTGAATACATAAATTTTAAAAGAAATGGCAACTAAAATCAGATTGCAAAGATTCGGTAAAAAAGGGAAACCTTTTTTCCACGTGGTAGTAGCGGATTCTCGCTCTCCAAGAGATGGTAAATTTATTGAGCGTTTAGGTTCTTATAACCCAAACACCAATCCTGCAACTATCGAAATCAACTTCGAAAAAACTTTAGACTGGGTAAACAAAGGTGCACAACCTACGGATACTGCCCGTGCCATCCTTTCTTACAAAGGTGTTTTGTACAAAAAACACTTAGAAGGTGGTGTTAAAAAAGGCGCTTTAACTGCAGAACAAGCTGATGCTAAATTTGAGCAATGGTTAGCTGCTAAAGGTGGTCAGATCGAAGGTAAAAAAGACAGCTTAAGTGCAAGCAAAGAAGAAGCTAAAAAAGCTGCTTTAGCTGCTGAGGCTAAGAAAAATGCTGACCGTGCTGCTGCAATTGCATTGAAAAATGCACCTGTAGCTGAAGAGGTTGTTGAAGAAGAAGTAGTTGCTGAAGAGGCTCCTGCTGCTGAAGCTGCAACTGAAGAAGTGGTAGCAGAAACTCCAGCTGCTGAGACAACTGAAGAAGAAACAAAAGAAGAGGCTTAATCATTAGATTGGTTTTAACTTACGATAGCGTTCTGATCAATCAGAACGCTATTTTTATTTAAAGAAATAACGTTTGGGCCCATATCCGCCCAAAGGAAAAGATCATCATTATGCAAAAAGAAGAAGCGTTTTACATCGGTTACATTACCAAAACAAAAGGCCTAAAAGGTGAGGTGCAATTGTATTTCGAGTTTGAAGATTACGAAGCTTTGGACCTGGATGTAGTTTTTGCCGATATGAATGGTAAAATGGTTCCTTTTTTTGTGGCTTCACATAAATTGTATCCCAACCAGACCGGTCTCTTCTACTTTGACGACCTAGACCATATAGACAAGGCTCAGGCGCTTGTGAAAAAGAAAATCTATATGCCCTTGAATAAAATGCCTGAACGAGATGAGGATGATTTTACCTATGATGATCTAAAAGGTTTTCAGGTAACCGACGAAACCCATGGTGAATTGGGTGAAATCATTGCCATTAACGAATATCCCCAACAATTCGTTGCCACTGTACTTTATAAAGAAAAGGAAATCCTCTTTCCTTTAAATGAAGATATGATCATTGAAATTGATGAAGACGAAAAAACTTTATTAGTTGACCTGCCCGAAGGATTATTAGGTCTTATCTTAATTCGTAAAAAAGCAAACAATGGCACCGTTTGTGTGGTTCTTCTTAAATGAAACGCACGATCATCTGCTCTTTATTGTTTGCCTTGTTTTGTGGTTGTAACAATCAGCCAGAAAAAAAAGAAGAAAAGGTTGTTGTTGCCAAAGCAACCACTCCAACCGCTAAAGGTTTGACTCAACAGGATTCCATCAAAGCCATAGGAAGGCAAGTCTTATCATTGTTGAAGAGCCATAACTATAAAGAACTTACAACGTATTTTTCAGCGGATGGTGTCCTTTTTTCTCCCTATGCTTTTATTGATACGGCTCAATCAAAGCGGTTAACTCCTGAAGATTTCCTACAGGCAATTGATAAAAATTGGACGCTTACTTGGGGACATTTTGACGGTACTGGTGAACCCATCAAATTAAGCGTTAAGGCTTATCTTAAAAAGTTTGTGTGGAATGCTGATTATCTGAATGCTGAAGCTGTTGGTTTTGATCAGGTAATCAAACAGGGAAACTCTCCCAATAACCTCAACACCATTTATCCGAACCATCATTTTATAGATTATCACTTTAGTGGATTCGACCAAAAGTACAATGGAATGGACTGGAGTAGTTTAAGATTGGTTTTTGAAAATGACAATGGCGAATATTTTTTGGTCGCCATCATCCACGATCAGTGGACGGTTTAAGGGCTTAAAAACATTTTTCTTAACGGGATTCCGTAAAACAGCTTCTCCATTAATTTCTTATTTTTGATCAAATCTTTAGCAAAATGGAAATCGCCGGCATTATCTTATTGGTTGTTATTTTAGTTGTTCTAATAGTGTTGGTCTTGCGTAAGCCTGCTGTTCCTAAGAATGACGAAACGGTCAACTACCTCAAAGAAGAAAAACTAAAACTCGAAGATGAACTGAACGACCTCCGCGAACGCTTTAATATAGAGCGAGGTAATTTCATTAAAGCCGAAGCTTTAGCCAATTCTTATCAAAACAAATTAATAGAACAACAGAAAAACCTAGAAGACCTGCAACAAAAATTTACCTTGGAGTTTTCTTTAGTGGCCAATAAGATTCTGGAAGAGAAGAGTGCTAAATTTACCGCACAGAACCAAACCAACTTAGATTCTATTTTAAATCCTTTAAAAGCCAATATCAAATCTTTTGAGGAAAAAGTAGACAAAGTCTATCAAACTGAGGCTGCAGAAAGAAACCATTTAAAAGGGGTAATCTTTCAGTTGATGGACCAAAGTAAACAGATACAGACCGATGCCAATAACCTTACCAAAGCCTTAAAAGGCGATAGCAAAAAACAAGGCAATTGGGGAGAGGTAATCCTAGAAAGAGTATTAGAACGTTCGGGCTTAGTTAAGGATAGGGAATATCGCCTACAGGCAAGCCTAAATAGCGCCGAAGGCGCGCGATTACAGCCCGATGTAGTCATTGACCTGCCCGATGAAAAACATTTGATTGTAGACGCTAAGATCTCGTTGGTGGCCTACGAAAGAATGATGAATGCCGAAACCGATGAGGAAAAGGTTTTGAACCTTAAACAACACCTGCTTTCGGTAAAGGCACACATTGATGGTTTAGCAGGCAAAAATTATCAGAATCTGTATCAGATCAATTCTCCAGATTTTGTACTCTTGTTTATGCCCATCGAATCTTCATTTAGCGTTACGGTACAGGCAGATGGTGAACTCTTCAATTATGCCTGGGACAGGAAAGTGGTGATTGTTAGTCCTACTACCTTGTTAGCTACATTGCGCACCATAGCTAGCATCTGGAAAGTAGATCGTCAAAATAAAAACGTGTTTGAAATTGCAGAAGAAGCAGGTGCGCTTTACGATAAATTTGTTGGTTTTTTAGAAGACATGGAGAAAATTGGCAAACATATAGACCTTACTCAAAAAGCACACGACGATGCTTTTAAAAAATTACAGTATGGCAATGGAAACCTGATTGGCAAAGTAGAAAAAATCAAAAAATTAGGAGCCAAAACCAAAGGCAACAAACAGATTGATTCTAGGTTGTTAGAGGATGAAGAGGCTTAAAGACTTTTGTAGGTCTCCTTTTCTATTCACTATTATCTTTCTTAATAAAATGTCCGTCTGAGCTTGTCAAAGACCGTCTATTTTAAACCTGAGTTCAGTATAAGAAAATACATTTTTAGCGTTATAATCAATGGTTTATCTTTAAACCAATTATTCTTTGCTAATATTTAATGGTTCTGTCGCTTCGCGGACATACTTTTTTCCTATAGATGAAAAAAGTATGCAAAAAAATCCACGGCTGCGCCCTGTTCTATTAAAGAAAGTACGTAGGCCTGTTATTGCATTCCGAACAGGCCAAGGCCGCTTTTAGTGGAACGCTGAGATAGTACTTAGGCTTGAGATAGTTACAAACTAGAATCATTAACCTGAATCCTACATTATTTTAAACAAAAAAGTAGGAAGCATTTACAATCAACAGTCCTTTTTAGTAGCTACTAAAGCAAATACCATTGGTATTTTATTGTCCAGGTGTTTGATCCTGTATTTTTTTGGTTCAAATTCTATGGTTTCATTAAAACAGTTGTAAGGAGAATAATCATATTCGTCGAAAGAATTGATTTCCATTCCGTTATTGATCAGGCTATTTAATACTTCTGAGGTACTGTGGTTCCAAGTGATTGTTTTTTGTGTAAGTGCTGCATCTTTAGCTGCATACGTTCCATTTTCGATTTCAATAATGGCCTTATCTTTAAAATAATTATAGGCTATTTGTTTAAAATGATCATCAAACATCCATATTACCGGATGGAACTCTACAAACACCAATTGACCCTTCGGTTTGAGATACCTCGCAATTAAAGCTGCCCATTTATCCAAGTCTGGCAGCCAACCAATGGTACCATAACTGGTAAATACCAAGTCAAATTTTTCCTCCAAATGTAAGGGCAAATCATAGATATCACAACAAATAAAAGAGGCTTCCGTATGGGTTTGTAAAGCCAATTCATTTGCTTTTTTTATCGCTTCGCCGGCCAGATCCACACCTACAACCGTAGCACCCAAGCGCGCTAAAGAAATACTATCCTGTCCAAAATGGCATTGCAGGTGTAAAATCCGTTTGCCTTTGATATCACCTAATAGGTTTAATTCAATCTCATTAAGTGAAGTAGCGCCTTTTAAAAAACTTGCTACATCATAAAAAGCCGAATCAAAATGTACAGCAGTTTTATTGTTCCAAGATTGCCTATTGACATTGATATAATCTGATTCTTCGAGTTTCATTTCTTTAGTACATATAAAACCTAGCCTTTAAAAGCATTCCAACCCTGTGCTTTTAACTCATGAACTACATTGGATTTAGATACCATTTTACAACCAGAATTTTTATCAGTAATGTGACCAATAATACTGATGTCGATATCATTCTTTAATTTATTGTAATCCGCTTGTTTAATGGTAAACAAGAGCTCATAATCTTCACCCCCATTTAAGGCACAAACCGTTGGATCTAAACCTAGTTCGCGAGCAGTTTCATAAGTCATAGGGTCAATCGGCAATTTTTCTTCATACAAAGTACAGCCTTTTTCAGATTGGGTGCATATATGCAGGATTTCTGAAGCCAATCCATCAGAAACATCAATCATTGCTGTAGGCTTGATTTTCATCTGTGCCAATAAGTCAACAATATCTCTTCTTCCCTCTGGTTTCAATTGGCGTTCGATGATGTAATCCTTACCCTCTAGATCTGGTTGTAGTTGAGGATTTTCTAAAAAGATTTGTTTCTCTCTTTCTAAAATCTGCAGACCTACATAAGCCCCACCCAAATCGCCAGAAACACATAACAAATCACCCTCTTCAGCACCATTTCTATAACATACATCAGCTTTGGCAGCGTGGCCTATACTCGTTACACTGATTACCAATCCTTGTTTGCTCGAAGAAGTATCTCCACCAATTAAATCAATATTAAATTTATTGCAGGCTAATTCAATTCCTTTATAGATTTCTTCAACTGCTTCTAATGGGAATTTGCTCGATAGACCGATAGAAACCGTAATCTGGGTAGCAATACCATTCATTGCATAAATATCACTTAGGTTTACTTGTACGGCCTTATAACCCAAATGCATCAAGGGTACATAAGCCAAGTCAAAATGAATTCCTTCTAACAGTAGATCTGTAGAAATCAATACTTGTTGATTTGCAAAATCCAATACGGCGGCATCATCACCAACGCCTTTGATACTTGTTTCGTGTTGTATCTTAAAATTGTTTGTTAAGTGTTTGATCAATCCAAATTCACCTAATTCTGATATCGCTGTACGTTCTTTATTTTCAAACATTATACTTTCTTTTTAATCTCTTTTAAAACCCAATCCAATTCGTTGTCTTTTCCTGCAATTACATCTTCAATTGTTGTTGTAATTTCTACATCTGGAAAAACACCTCTCCCAATTTGGTCGGTATGCGTATTTGGTAAAATTTTATACATGCCCATTCTCAATTTTAATTTAGAGTTTGGCAGATCAATCATTGGTATCCTTCCTGCAACACATCCATTGTAACCCCCACCTGTTTCCTGTCCGATAAAAGTTGCTCTTTTAACTCCCTGTAAATTTGCAGCTAATAGTGCTGCAGCAGAAAAACTATAACCATTGATCAATACATATACTTTGCCGTTAAAATGGTTTGCATTTGCATGTAAAGGTTTTATTCCTTTATAGGTTATCTTATACTTTCCATTTTCCGTCTCTTTTAAAATTACTGAAGATAACATGTTAAAAGTAAGTGCTTTATAACCATTTACAAATCCTTTTCCATACTTATATGGATTAAATTTTCGATCTACTTCTGTTTGTTGCAGGTATACAAAATCTTTATCTACCAAATAAGAAAACAGATCTCTGCACGCCTTTAAGGATCCACCACCATTATCTCTCAAATCTAAAATTAGATCTTTGGTTTTCCCTTTTTTTAATGCCGTAAAACTTTCTTTATAGAATTTCTCAAAATTGGCATATGGAAAAGAAAAACTTTTCACTTTTAAATAAGCTACACTACTATCCTTTTCTAAAAACTTTAAGTCTAGTATTGGGTTTTTAAGCTCATCATATCCTTTATAATTCAATTTTTGTTTTGCTTTGGCTATTTTCTTTTCGTTGGCCAGTTCTTCTTTTGTTTTTTTCTTAACTGTTAAACTATCTTTTAGTACAGGTTTTTTATAAATATTCAGTTTAAGATCAATGATAGAGTCTTTTTCATTTTTAACTTTAAAATCTACTACGTCCTTACTGTCGTAAAAATTGGTATACCAATTCGTAAATGCCCTATTCAAAGAGGCATTTTTAAAGGTTTGATTGTAACCATCAGAAGCAATATTGGCTTTTAAGTTCTGTATAATTTCAGTAGATGGAACATTATCTATTGCAACAATCTCATTTCCTTTTTTAACCTCTTTTATAGACGGATTGAAACTCGTAATGTATAATTTGTTGGCTACAATCTTATAAGCAAATTGGTTGATCGGCTTAGTGCCTATTTTTTTAACAGAATCTTGCTCTTTTTTGGTCAGTTTTTTTGTGACCAATACCATCTTGGTATGTCCACATCTAACTTGTGCAACTACAGGTGCCAATTTTTTATAAAACTCTTTTGTAGTTAATGGACTTGTTATCGTCCTTTTTAAACTGTCAAAGGTATTGTCCAATTGAGCTTTACTCACATACCAATATAAACCAGGATGTCCATCTTTTAACAGTTGATAAGCAAAATCAACATCTTTTATCAATTTTTCTGGCTCATGTTTCTTTTCACTAACCGTATAATTAAGTTCTTTTATCGAAGTACAGGAAACGAGACTACTTAGCAATAAAATATAAGCACCTATTATAAATCTTTTCGTATTGATCATTTAATCTTTTTATAATCCTAAGCTTGCAGATATCTCTAACATTCTTTCTATTGGTTTACGGGCTTGAACAATAATATCAGCGGGTACATTTACCTCTGGAAGTCCATTTTTTAAACACAAATACAGTTTTTCTAATGTATTTCTCTTCATGTAAGGGCAATCATTGCAAGCACAGCTGTTATTTGGTGGTGCCGGAATAAAAGTTTTTGTTGGGTTTGCCTTCTCCATTTGGTGGATGATCCACTTTCTGTAGCTACAATAAATTCTTGCGCATCACTATTGATAGAATATTTCAATAGACCAGTGGTAGAGTCCTATATAATCGGCCATGGCCAATACTGCTTCTTCACATTCTGGATGCGCAATAAACTTGGCATTTGGATGGCGCTCTTTTAACTTGGTGATTTTCTCTCTAGAAAATATCTCATGTACCATACAAGCCCCATTCCATAAAACAAGATCTCTACCTGTCTTTTTAGCCACCCAAGCACCCAAGTTTTTATCCGGACCAAAAATGATCTTCTGATTTTTAGGTAAACTTTCTACAATCTGCACCGCATTTGTTGAGGTACATACAATATCGCTCAATGCTTTCAACTCTGCCGTACAGTTAACGTAGGTGATCACCAAATGATCTGGATATTTTTCCTTGAACTTTTTAAACAGGTGAGGTGGACAACTATCGGCTAGTGAACATCCCGCTTTAAGATCTGGTAACAACACTGTTTTTTCTGGTGACAAAATCTTTGCCGTCTCTGCCATAAAGTGCACCCCAGCAAAAACAATGATATCAGCATCAGTTTTAGCAGCTTCTTGAGATAAGCCTAAACTATCTCCAATATAATCAGCAATATCCTGTATATCAGGTTCTTGATAATAATGTGCTAGTATAACTGCATTTTTTTCTTTTTTTAACTTTTCTATTTCTTCAAATAAATCTAGGGTAGGATCAATCTGTTCCTCTACAAAACCCTTTTTATTTAATTCTTCTAAGACATCCATAGTCATCATCGCTTTCTTTTATTGGCCATCGAACTTTGGTAAAGATACGGAGGTTTCAACAGTACAATAAATTATAATTATTTTATATATAAAGAATCTTATTACTTATTAAGGTGTTGGTACTGTTAACAAAATTTGTTTTTAAATGATGTAAGATGAGTTATCACATAGTTACCAACATTTATGTTTGTTTTTTATGATAAACTTATCCTGATTTACAACGTTATACTATTTCGACTATTATTTTATCAATATCAAAATGTGTATTGTTAGTTTGGTAGTAAAAAGTTGATAAACTATGCAAAGTTGCTTAAAAATAATGTAAAAGATTGTGTCAAATTACGTTTTTAACTTAGCTTTAAACATTCAAAAATAGTTGTTGAGTTTATTTATACATTCTGCTAACACTATTTGTGATGTTGTTAACAATTGTTTGATTTACGTTAATATTTAATGAGAAAAGTCGATTTCCTAGTGATAGGATCAGGTATAGCAGGGTTGAGTTTTGCTTTAAAGGCTGCACAGCATGGAAAAGTTTTGATTGTGACCAAATCTAATGAAGACGAATCCAATACAAAATATGCCCAAGGTGGGGTAGCTGTAGTTGTGGATAAGTCTGATTCCTTTGAGAAACATATTGAAGATACATTGATTGCGGGTGATGGTTTGTGCGATAAAAATATAGTAGAAATAGTAGTAAAAGAAGGGCCTGAAAGAATACAAGAGATTATAGACTACGGGATTAACTTTGATAAGAACAATGCTGGGGTTTTTGATCTGGCCAAAGAAGGTGGGCATTCTGAACACCGTGTTTTGCATTATAAAGATATTACGGGCTACGAAATTGAAAGTGTTTTATTGAAACAGATTCATGAAAATGAAAACATAGAGATATTAACACACTACTTCTGTTTAGAGCTGATCACCCAGCATCACCTGGGTATACATGTTGATAAGAGTAGTGAAGATGTTAACTGTTATGGTATATATGCCTTTAACACAGAGCTTAACGATGTGGAAAAGATATTGGCAAGTGTTACAGTAATGGCATCGGGCGGGGCTGGACATGTATATTCGACGACGACAAACCCAGTTATTGCTACAGGCGATGGAATGGCGATGGTGTATAGAGCAAAAGGAAAAATCAGAAATATGGAATTTATCCAGTTCCATCCAACAGCTTTATACAATCCAGGGGAATATCCTTCTTTTCTAATTTCTGAAGCCGTTAGAGGTTTTGGTGGGGTGTTGAAAAGAAAAAATGGAGAAGAATTTATGTACGAATATGATGAACGTGGTTCTTTGGCTCCTCGTGATATTGTTGCCCGTGCCATAGATGCAGAAATGAAAAAATCTGGTGATGACTTTGTCTACCTGGATATCACGATGCGAAAGAAAGCCGATATATTGACACATTTTCCAAATATCTATGCCAAATGTTTGTCTATCGGTATTGACATGACCAAAGATTGGATACCAGTTACCCCTGCTGCGCATTATATGTGCGGTGGTATTTTGGTAGATGAATATGGAAAGTCGTCAATTAATAACTTATATGCCTGTGGCGAAGTTTCTTCAACAGGATTGCATGGTGCTAACCGTTTGGCTTCTAACTCTTTATTGGAAGCAACAGTTTTTGCACACCGCATCTTCTTATCAGCTTTAGCCAACTATCAGAAAAATGTTATCCCTGACGAAATTCCAGAATGGAACGAACAAGGTGTAACCCAATCCAACGAAGATATTTTGGTAACCCATAACCTACGCGAAACGCAGAAGATCATGAGTGATTATGTAGGGATTGTCCGTTCTGATTTTAGATTAGATAGGGCCATGCGTAGGTTATTTCTTTTGTATGAAGAAACAGAAGAGTTCTATAAAAAGAATAAAGTTTCAGTAAAATTATGTGAATTAAGAAATGTGATCCAAGTAGCTTACATGGTCATCAAATCGGCAGTTGCCAGAAAAGAAAGTAGGGGATTACATTACAATACAGATTACCCTGAACACGCTAAAGAATTAGTAGATACAATTATTTAATTTTGTCATGCTGAGCTTGTGGAAGAATCTACTAAAGGTCTTCTACGGGCTCAGACTAACAGTTGTTGCTGCCTCAATACCCACGCTAAAACCTAATCAAAAATGCCAGTTATATTACCAGTTAAAGAAGTTTTCCCAAAATGGGGAGAGAATAGTTTTATTGCACCTAATGCCACTATTGTTGGTGATGTAACCATGGGCGATAACTGCTCTGTATGGTTCAACGCCGTAATCAGAGGCGATGTAAACAGCATTACGATTGGTAACGATACCAACATTCAAGATGGTGCGGTGATCCATGCAACCTATCTAAAAGCAGCTACACATATTGGAAATAGAGTTTCTGTTGGACACAACGCAATTGTACATGGTTGTGAGGTAAAAGATCATGTACTGATAGGGATGGGAGCCATTGTAATGGATCATGCAGTAATAGAGGAGTATTGCATCATTGCGGCAGGATCGGTTGTGTTAGAAAACACCATTTGCGAAAGTGGCTATTTATATGCTGGTACACCCGCAAAAAAAATAAAGCCCATTACACTAGAGCAAAGGGCTTTATTAGATAAACTACCGGATAATTATATCATGTATTCGGATTGGTTCAGGTAATTATGGCTTGGGGATGATCATGGTATGCTCCCTTGTCCAGTTTGCTCTGATTGATCGTTCTTCTGGCTCGTACCATATTTTTTCGGGTTGGGTCTGATTTTTTACATTTCCAGTATCCCATTTGCCATTTTTATTGTCGTCATAAATAACCCTTACAAAGTATATTCCAGTTCTGTAATTGATAAAATTTACCTTGGTGTTTTTGGTAATTACTTCTTGATAAACAACGTCTTTCTTTTCGTTCACTAATTCTATAACGTAACTTTTGTTTGGCTCTGGAACTTCAACAGTTAAAATAATAGAACCATAATCGTCGGCATTTGCCAATTTAAATGTCCTTTTGATCTCTTTGTTCTTGGTGCCAAAAAGTTCTGTAAATGTACCTTCACCAAAGGTGATGATGTAAGGTCTGGCCTTTTTCCAAGGATATTTAAGGACATAAGCAAGCACATTTGAACTGTCTTTTTCTAGGGTAAAGTTGGTTCTGGGGATAGAATCTTCCAAAAACTTGATTTTGGTCAGGTCAATTTTATCAATTGGCGAATTTAAAAATAGGCGATAGGGCTTATAAGGATTCAAAGAACCTCCTTCTAAATTATCTGTTAATTGAACTATTCTGGTATAAGTATCTTTTTTTCCTCGGGTAAACATTACCGTATCCAATGCTTTTCCGTCACTCTTTATCGCAAACTTAAGCGAATCAAAACTGAGGTCTTTTAACCAAACTTTGGCAGAGTCATTGTTCTTTGTAAAATGCACAATTTTACTTTCATCTATTGGTTTCGAATCAATTACAACGAGCTCTGGTTTAACCAATTGCTGATTAAAAACAAAAGAGATACTGCCATCAGTATTGAGCCTCCGGTCTACAATCCTGAAGGTACTGGCCAGTTCTTTAAAGAGACCAATATTTACATTTTCTATATTTTTGGTCAGCTCAATGGGCGCTTTGATAAACCCAATCTGGTCTGTAGCTTGTTGATAGATTTTATCTCCACCAGTTTCTTTTAAGGCATAGATTTTAACTGTTTCTTTTTTAAGATTGCTAAGGGTATAATTTCCACTGCTATCGGTTGTGGTATAGATAGAAGGTTTCTTTTTTCCGAAGATGCTATCCTTGGCCAAAGGTAAAATGAAAACAGTAGCGTCAAGCTCAGGTTTGCCGGTTAGTGTATTGATAACTTTTCCAGAGATGCTCAATGAATCTAATTTTGGACCTGTAGCAAATACATAACTAAGATTTTTAATAATATTGCCTTCATTCACATCGGCAATAGCCTTACCAAAATTAATGGTATAGGTTGTATTTTTTTCTAAGCTGTCCTGAAAAGTAATCTCTAATTTTTTTTGTCGCTTTTTTAAGATGAGTGGTTTGTCTTGCTCTGGGGAAACAGAAACTTCTTTGAACTCATTCTGCAGATTAAAATATTCATCAAACTCGATGGTGATTTTTTGAGCATTAAAATTGGTGCTATAGTTTTTCGGTTCCATTTTTAAAACCTTAGGAGGAGTGGTATCTTTTGGGCCACCCTCTGGAGATCGCATGCTTGCGCAACCATAAACCAGGGCAACAAGGAGCATTGCCAGTGAAAAAAAACTATTTTTTGAGAACCTTTTGTTTTTACGCATTTATATAGTGTATAATTAATTCAACCCTTTTTTTGATAGATATCATTAAAACTTTTAGAAAGTCTTTTATATCGCTTTAAATCGCTTCAGTAAAAATATTAGCTAATCTATTGAAAACCAATGCGCTACTCTTATTTTGTAATGTGAACCATCAAAACTGATATATCCGAAGGAGAAACGCCAGAAATCCGAGAAGCTTGCCCTAAAGTCCTAGGTTTAATTTTCAACAATTTTTCTCTTGCCTCTTTAGAGAGCGAAAGTAGCTTGTTGTAATCAAATTCTGGATTGATAGACTTGTCTTCCATCTTTTGCATTTTGTTGACGATTTCATTCTCCTTTTCAAAATAGCTTTCGTACTTGATTTTGATTTCGGCTTGTTCTACAGTTTCTTTATCAAAGGTATTTAAAAGCTGATCAAAGGCAGGGCTTACTTTTCTGATATCATCAATTCCAACTTGTGGTCTGCTCAACACATTGAATAGTTTTACATTTTGTGTTAACGCAGCCGTTCCTAAACTTTCTAACAAAGCATTGGCTTCTCCCATTTCAACGCCTTGCTTTTTGGTAAAGGCCACAATCTGGTCAGAGTCGGCAACTTTTTTATTTACAATACTCAAACGCTCCTCATTGATTAATCCTAATTGGTGCGCGATAGGAGAGAGCCTGATATCAGCATTGTCTTGTCTTAATAAGAGGCGGTGTTCAGCTCTTGAGGTAAACATGCGATAAGGTTCTTCGGTGCCTTTGGTAACTAAATCATCTATTAAAACACCTATGTACGATTCAGAGCGCTTCATGATCAGCTCATGTTGGTCTGTCACCTTCTGATGCGCGTTAATTCCAGCTATAAAACCTTGACTAGCAGCCTCTTCGTATCCTGTTGTACCGTTAATTTGGCCAGCAAAGAATAAATTACTGATCAACTTGGTTTCTAAGGTCAAGGATAACTGTGTAGGTGGGAAATAATCATATTCAATCGCATAACCTGGCCTAAACATCTTGGCATTTTCAAAGCCTGGTATTTGTGTGAGTGCTTTGTACTGTACATCTTCGGGTAGTGAAGTAGAAAAACCATTCACATATATTTCGCAGGTATTCCAACCTTCTGGTTCTACAAATATTTGATGTCTTTCTCTTTCGGCAAAACGGTTGATTTTATCCTCAATAGAAGGACAGTACCTTGGACCTAATCCTTTAATTCTACCGGTAAACATTGGCGATTTCTCGAAGCCTTCTTTTAAGGTTTCATGCACCGCGCTGTTGGTGTAAGTGATCCAGCAACAACGTTGGTCGGTTGGTCTTTCTACATTTGTATAAGAGAATCGACCTGGATTTTCATCACCCCATTGTTCTTCCATTAAAGCGTAGTTTAACGAACGACCATCAACTCGGGGAGGAGTACCAGTTTTCATTCTTCCTGCTTCAAAGCCAAGTGTAGTTAATTGTTCCGTAATTCCAGTTGCTGCTTTTTCTCCTGTACGGCCGCCACCAAATTTTTTCTCTCCAATATGGATCAATCCATTTAAGAAAGTGCCATTGGTGAGTACCACGGCTTTGCCTAGAATCTCAACTCCTAACGCGGTTTTGACACCAACAACAGTATTGTTTTTAATGATTAAACTGCTCACCATCTCTTGCCAGAAGTCTACATTCGGTGTTCTTTCTAATGCAAGCCTCCATTCTTCGGCAAACCTTTTTCTGTCGTTTTGTGCTCTTGGGCTCCACATGGCTGGCCCTTTTGATTTATTGAGCATGCGAAATTGAAGCGTAGTTTTATCGGCAATGATACCAGAATAGCCACCCATCGCATCAATTTCTCTTACAATCTGTCCCTTTGCAACACCGCCCATAGCAGGGTTGCAACTCATCTGTGCAATGGTCTCCATATTCATGGTTACCAATAATACAGAAGAGCCTAAGTTTGCGGCGGCAGCGGCAGCTTCACAGCCCGCATGCCCAGCGCCAACAACAATAACATCGTATTCTTTAAACATCGAATTATGATTTTGTTTCACGTGAAACAATGCAAAATTAATTAAAAATGAGTCAACAATTAATCTTGTTTCACGTGAAACGTTTCTTTTTTATTATATAATTTAATCAATCCATAGATTGCAACAATACCCCAAACGGCCTCCAATATCACGAAAGGCATGAAAGAAATTAGCCAAGAAGAATAACAAGCAATGGCTGCACCAAAAAGATTCAATAGACCATAGGTGTAGCTTTCTGCTTTAATCACCTTTAAACTTTGCAAAAAAAAGCAATTAATAAGATGCTTACACCAACTGTTGCAATTAAATCCGAGGGTTTCATTTTAGCTTTTCTTGTCTGAAAGTTCTACCCAACGCTCCATGATCTCTTCCAATTGTTTATTCAATTTTTCTATTGCTGAAGAAACTTCTTGAATTTTTAAATAATCGGCCGCATCAATTTTAGTTAAAGAAGCAGTTAATTTTTCTATTTCTGCTTCTTTATTGGCTACTGTTTGCTCAATCTCATCCAACTCCTTTTGTTCTTTAAAACTCAATTTCTTTGGAGCAGTAGTAACCACAGGCTCTTCAACTTTAGTCTTTTTTGGTGTTGGATTATCTTTTGCATTGTCTAGACTAATGCGGTATTCAGAATAATTTCCATTGTAAATACTTACGCCACCATTGCCTTCCATAATAAATAATTGCTCGCTCATTTTGTCTAACAGGTATCTATCATGCGAAACCAAAATCAATACCCCAGGGAAGTTTTCTAAAAATTCTTCCAATACATTTAAGGTATCAATGTCCAGGTCATTGGTCGGCTCATCCAAAATTAAAAAGTTTGGATTTTGCATCAGCACCTTCATCAAGTGTAAACGTTTCTTTTCGCCTCCACTTAATTTCTCTACCATGCCATGTTGCTTTTTAGGAGGGAAGAGGAATAAGGTTAACAATGCCGAAGCAGAGATGGTCTGTCCATCGGCCATTTTAATATATTCGGCATCAGACTTTACAATATCTATGACCCTTTCTTTTCCATTAAAAGCTAAGCCGCCTTGTTTATAGTAACCATAAACTGTCGTGTCACCTACATCAACAGTGCCTTTTTCTGGCTTTAAAAAACCTGTAATTATATTTAACAACGTTGATTTTCCAGTTCCATTTTTACCAGCTAAACCAATCCTGTCTCCCTTTTTAAAAGTATAAGTAAAATCATTGATGATTTTTTTATCATCAAAGGTTTGCCCGATATGGTTCAGTTCAAGAATTTTATTTCCTTGACGAGCCATCTTTACATTTAAGGTAACTTTTTGATTGTCAGAACGTTGCTTTGTTTTATCCTCTAAATCGTAGAAAGCATCTATTCTAGACTGAGATTTGGTAGTACGGGCCGCTGGCATGCGTCTCATCCACTCCAATTCTTTCTTCAATAGGTTCTTGTTCTTTTGAAAAGTGCTTTCATCTGAAGCCTCGCGTTCAGCTTTCTTTTCTAAGAAGTAGGCATAATTTCCATTATAGTTGAAGATTTTTCCTCTATCTAACTCTACAATGGTATTACAAACATTGTCCAAAAAGTAACGGTCGTGTGTTACCAATAGAATGGTCTTATTGCCAGAAGTCAATAATTTTTCCAACCATTCAATGGTATCAATATCCAAATGGTTGGTGGGCTCATCCAATACATAGATCTCCGGGTCTTCGATCAATAGCTTAGCCAAAGCCAGACGTTTTTTCTGTCCACCAGAAAGGGTCTCTATCTTCTGTTGTAGATGATTGATTCCCATTCGGCTTAAAATCGTTTTGATCTCGTGCTCATATTCCCAAGCATTGTGTTCACTCAATTCTTCATATAAGCGGTTCAATGTCTTTTCGTCAGGGTTCGGGTCCTCAATTAATTCTTCATATTCGCGGATCAGCTGTTGCTGTTTGTTTTCTAACGAAAAAATAAAATCACTGATCGAATATCCATCTGGAAAAGAAGGCTCTTGATCCAAGAAACCAATTTTTACAGCCTTGTTTTTAACGATTTTTCCCTCTAAAGGGGCAAACCTCTCGGCAAGTAGTTTTAATAGTGTGCTTTTACCGGCTCCATTGATACCAACCAACGCTACACGTTGACCAGGATTAATGCCCAGTGTTAAGTTTTTGAAAAGCCATTCATCATGGTAAGCATGGCCTAAGCCTTCGGCTGCAATTAGTGTACTCAAAGTATTTTTTAACGATTTATCTGATAAGAAATTACTGCAAAAGTAATCAATAAAATTTTGGTATGGCTTTGATTGGCATTTATAAACAAAAGCAGGACATAAAATAACCAAAAAATAGCAAAAGCCATTAAAAGAATAGGTTAGGACCATTATAGGGATTTATACCTATTATTTAGAGGAGCAATACCCATTGTGTGGCCAATAGTGGATATGGATCTTTGTATGGCAGGGCAGGAAGTCCAAAAAGTGATTTAGATACAATTACATAACCAAAGAAAAATGAAAAAGATAACAGCAGGCATGTTGATGCTCATCGCAGTTTTGAGCGCGTGTAAAAAGGACAAAACAGAAACAGATAACCCTTCAGGAGGTAATGCAACGGTAACGGCAAGCAATTATGGCTTTGATGGTGGTAGTTCAGGCAAATTTTCGTCAACAACTGCAGGAATTGTACAAACAAATCTTCCAGCCGTGGCCGGAATCGATCCGAGTACTTTCTCCATTACAGCGATAAAAGATGGTACTAAAGAGAGTTTGAGTATCATCGTGTTTAAGAAGGTTACTGCTACTGGTGTGATCAAATTTGGTTCAAAATTGAGCGGAAACGGTGGCGCTACACTCACCAAGGATTACACCAAACCTACCGATAAAGAGATCAACTACTCAACCGATAATGCTACGGGAGGAGGTGAGCTTAACATTACCAAAATAGAAGGTAAAAACGTTGAAGGCACATTTTATTTCACAGCTTTTAACAGTACCGGTAAGCAAGCATTTACAGAACAAGGAACTTTTAAGGGCATTATCAATTAAGAATAAATCAGGTTATATTTTACGGGACAATTAAATTTCGACAGCGTTGCAACTTAATTGCAACGCTGTCTTTTTTTGCGTGTAACTTTAATTGATTAGCCTAAAATATGTGTATTATTAGCCTATAATTTTACTTTAGGACAATGATTTGTAATCTAAACAACAACTATGTAAAGCCGATAATGATTGTATTGGCTTTTGTATGGATACCTGTCCATTGTTGTTTAGCCCAAGATGTGAAAACACCCTTAACAGTAAGGCTTTCCTATGAAAAAGAAAGTGTAAAACAGAAAGACAAACTTTCTAAGGCCCAGATCACTTCTCTAGTAAACCAATCCTTAGAAAAGAAAAGGCGTAATGTTTTGATAATGAGTTTTATACTGATAGGTTTTTCGTGCCTAATTGTTTATCTCAGGGTTAGGGATGGTCAAAAAATAAGATCATTGAACTTACAATTGGCCAAACAAAAAAAGGCGGCCAAGCTGCTACTTGATCATGAGCAAAATAACCGTTTGGCCGTTGCAAACAAGATACATGATCAAGTAGGGCAGACATTGTCTGTTGCAAAAATGAACCTATCTAATTTGGTTGATCAACCCCAAAAAGATAATCATTTGAAAAGCACAATTGATCTAGTTGATCAAGCCATAGATGAACTGCGGAAAATTTCACGTCAGCTGGTGCCAGAAGGATCGAGCTTTGGCCTTATTGGCGCGTTAGAAGAATATGTATATCAAATTGAAAAAGAAGGATCAGTGGAGATTGAAGTTCAATATTTAGGAGAACCGTGGGTGATTGAAAAAACCAAAGAACTAAGTATTTTTGAAGTTGTACAGGAGATATTAGCCTATCGTATCAGCCATGCTAAAGCCAAGGAAATTAAGATCAAACTAATACAAGGAGAAAAAGACCTAGTTTTAGCAATAAATGATAATGGATTGGATGTCAATATGCTGAAAGAAGGTGATGTAATCGGTCTGGAAAAAACCGTAGCAAGGTTAAATCTGCTGGAAGCTAAGCTAAGCACTTCAAATCAATCAATGGGAAACGAGATACAGGTTATATTTCCGAAACATGATGGAAGTAATTAATATTTTAATTGTAGACGACCATCAGATGGTTGTTGATGGCATCAAAAGTATGTTGAGTAGCGAAAGCCAATATCAGATTGTTGCCGAGGCCAATAATGGCCAAGAAGCTTTTGAGTTGATTGCTGCAAATCCGAACAACTTCCAGGTCTTATTGACAGATATCAGTATGCCCTTGTTAACCGGAACCCAGCTGTGCAAGATGGTAAAAGCAGCGTTTCCCCATATACAAGTACTCATCCTTTCGATGTACAACAATGTTGCTGCCGTTAAAGAATCGATAATGGCCGAAGCAGATGGATATATTCTTAAAAATGCCGGAAGGACAGAATTGTTGCAGGCTTTACATCGGATCAATAACGGGGGGACTTATTTCTCGCAAGATATTGTGCCGATTATTTATGGGCAATACCACAAGCAAAAAATACAGGATAAACTATTGGCCCAACTTACACAGCGAGAAAGAGAAGTATTGAGCTTGATCGTAAAAGAATTGACCAGCGAAGAAATTGCGGAGAAACTTTTTATCAGTAAAAAAACAGTAGACAACCACCGACAGAATATCTTGGAGAAGACAAAGAGCAAAAGCACCGTTGGTCTGGTCAAATTTGCCATCAAAAGCGGTTTAGAAAACCTAGACGGTGCAGGTCTTTAACCTAAGAAATAGCTAAAGTTTAATGCATAAAAAAATGCGGACATCCACCCGCATTTTTTACTAAACTAAAAACTAAACTAAAATTTATGATGGATTATGAATTTTATAAGGTATATAAATCAGCAATTGTAACAGGAGCAACAGTTTTTGCGATGCTTACATTCTGTGATTGAATGTTTGTGCTTTCTGCAGCAAATTGAGCCATGTTTACTTTAGCCACACTACCCATAACAGCTGAGTAATCTGTAGTGTTACCAGTTAAGGTTAAACTAGATTGACCAGTTAAGTTCGTGTACAAGCTGATGGTGTTTGTATTTAAAGTAGCTGTTGCTTGGTCTTTAAGGTTAACATCTAAACTTAAAGAGTTGAATTTGCCGAAAGTTTTTACAGTTGCATTGTCTGAAGCTGTAATTGAACTCAAGTTGCTTACATAAACAACAACAGTTAAAGTTTCTTTGTTGAAAGAACTGATACGCAATTCGCCATCTTTTTGTTGTACCAATGCATTTTTAGAGAAATAGTTATCGTTAACTTTTACACTCTCGTCTGCACTTTGAACCAAGATCAACTCCACGTTACCTGATACATTGATCTTGTTTACTTTTTTAACTTCAGATAATACAGTTACTGCATTTTGGTCAGCTGCTTTAGCAATTACTGAAGAGCTTGTTAATGTTACTGCTGTGATAGCTACTGCGATTAAGGTTTTGATAGAAGTTTTCATATTTTTATTTTTTTAAAATCTTTTGTTTATATCTAATATTTGTTTTTTGTCGCCGCCCGTTATCAGGCTGGTTTCGTATATAAGACATCACAAAAGGCAAAAGGTTGCATCGTAAATGCCTGTATTATACCAGCAATGGGTAACTCTCGACGAACGCCTATAATTTTTCGACCAACGGGCAAAGAAAAAATTAAACGTTTTGACTCTTTTGGGTGCAATGGCGAATTTATCACGCTTTGTTGCGGATAGAGCTTGTAAATAGGAATGCGGTTTAAACTATATAGTAAAAAAAATAGTCAGAGCGCATAGAAATCCAAATTTCTATTTTACATTTGTGTCTATTTAGAATTAAACTTAATAATAATGAAAGTATTTGCCTCCATGCTCGTTGCTTTCTTGTTGGTTGGTACACAACCTAACATAGAAAACCCTAAAAAAGCCAGTCAACGTTTATATGTATCCCATTACGAAAATGTATTGGGTACTTCACTTGAATTTAAATTTACAAGCAGCTCTGAAGCGGAAGCAGAAAAGGCAGAAACAGCAGCATTGGCAGAAATAGATAGACTTTCGGCCGTTTTTAGCGCATACGATGCCAATAGCGAGTTTAGCCAATGGATGAAACAAGGGCTGGATAAGCCTGTCAAGGTATCTAAAGAACTATTTGATATGCTTAATCTTTTTGAGCAATGGAAAAACCGTACCCATGGAGCTTTAGATGCTTCGGCAGCTGTAGCAGGAAAATTATGGATCGATGCAGCAAAAAAACAGCAATTGCCGACAAAGGAAGAGATGAAAGCTGCTGTTGCAACGATGCAGCAAACCCATTATCAATTAGACCAATCGAATTTAACGGCTACGAGAACAAGTAACGCACCATTGGTGATGAATACTTTTGCCAAAAGTTACATCATCAATTTAGCATGTGATGCAGCTTTAGCTTCTTCAAAAATTAATGCAGTTGTGGTAAATATAGGTGGAGACTTGGTAATCAAAGGTGAGGTTAAAGACCAGGTGAATGTAACCAATCCTTTGGCCAATGCCGAAAATGATGCACCACTTGCCCATCTGCTTGTTGGCAATAGCGCGGTTGCCACAAGTGGAAACTACCGTAGAGGTGAGCAGATTGGTAAAAACTGGTATTCCCACATTGTTGATCCTCGTACGGCAAAACCTGTTGATGGTGTGATCAGTGCTACAGTAGTTGCTCCAAATGCAACAGACGCCGGTGCATTGGCTACGGCATTTAATGTATTATCTTTAGAAGAGAGTAAAACTTTGGCTGCTACAGTTAAGGACGCAGAATACCTGATCATTACCAAAGATGGTAAAAGAATAGAAAGCAAAGGCTGGAACAAGCTTGTTGACCCAACAGTTAAAGAAGCCAAAACTGAAAAACTTAGTCCGGTAATGTATGGTGCCGAAAAGCCTTGGAATCCAAAATATGAGTTGGCTGTAACTTTTGAGATGAATGCGATTGCTGGAAATAGCCATCGCCCGTTTGCTGCCATCTGGGTTGAAAACGAAAGCAAGGTAGCGGTTAGAAACCTTGCGTTATGGTATAACAAAACCAAATGGGTTCCAGATCTTAGAAACTGGTACCGCATCAATGGTGATAATTTTAAAGCCGATAAAGAAAACTATGCTTCTGTAACTGGAGCAACCCGTTCTCCGGGAAAATATACCATCAAATGGGATGGAAAAGATGATAAGGGAAATTATGTTCCTCAAGGGAAATACACCATCATTATCGAAACCTCAAAAGAGCATGGAACGGATGAGATCGATCCGCCAACCAATGGAGTTAAAAAAAGCTGCTAAAAAGGCAACTGTAGCAGGGAATGTTGAAATTTCAAACGTAACTTTTGACTTCTATAAAAAATAACCCAGCACCATCGGCGCCAACTTCAAAGAAGAAAGGCGCCCAGAAATCGTCTAGCCCAAAGAAAGGTATAGCCAAACTCTCACGTTGGCTACACATCTATCTTTCGATGGTCAGTTTTGCCATTGTACTGTTCTTTTCGGTTACAGGCTTAACCCTAAATCATCCTACGTGGTTTGGGGGGGATAAACAGGTTGTAATCAAGAATAAGGGGACAATGAACGTGAATTGGGTAAATAGCCCAGACACCAATAAAATTGCCAAACTAGAGATCGTAGAGTTTTTGCGCAAGACCTATCAGGTTAAAGGAGCGGTAAGTGAGTTTAGGATTGACGATTCGGAGGTAAGTGTTTCTTTAAAAGGCCCAGCCTACTCTTGTGATGCTTTTATTGATAGGGAAACAGGTAAATACGAAGTTTCTGAAATAAAAATGGGAATTGTTGCAGTAATGAACGACCTACACAAAGGAAGGGATTCTGGACCTGGATGGTCTTGGATTATCGATATTTCTGCAGTGTTCTTGGTCGTAATTTCCCTAAGCGGATTAATCCTCTTATGCTTTATTAAAAAGAAACGGGTAGCGGGCTTGGTTACAGGAATTGTAGGCTTGTTGATCTGTTACCTGATTTATGTGATCTTTGTTCCTTAGAGAGGCGGAAAGCCAGAAGGTAGGAAGTTATGAGAATGAACATTAATCGGTTAAACGATTAACCATAAATTCCTAATACCCATATCCGAATGAACCAATGATGCCAATGAACCAGGTTTTACTTTAGGCTTTTGGTTATTTTCTAAAGGTCTCTTTGTGCCAGATAAAAATCTTCTTTGGCCGTCATCAATGTTTTGGCGGCCTTTGTTTTGTCTTTATAGCCCAATAGGTGAAGTGTTCCATCGATCATCACCCTACACAATTCATCGATGGGTTTTAGCTTAAAATTCGCCGCATTTTCTTTGATTCGTTCAAGTGAAATAAAAATGTCGCCAGCAATCGTTTTAAGCGCCTCTGAGTGATCAAAGGTAATGACGTCGGTATAGTCGTCATGTTGAAGGAAATCTTGGTTTATACGCAATAAATATTCGTCAGAACACAAAATGAAGTTAAGCTCTTCCAATTGATAACCTTCTGCCGTAATTGTGGCCCCTACCCAGTTTCTGATTTTTGTTTTATGCTTAAGGGTATATTGGATGTCTTCTGTAAAGAAATTGATTTTTGCCATTGGATTTTAATTAAAAAACGTCGTTGTCGTGTTTTTTTGAAAGGACGTTTATTTAGTTGGCGAATTTAGCAATTTAAAATATTCGGCGATTTTGTTTTTATAGTAATAATTGAGGTTAGGTGGCAATTTTTGTAAGAGTTCACTTTCGCTTTGTTGCTGTTTTTTAAACTGGTCTAACATCTGTTTATAAGAAGGCGGGAATTCTTTGGCGGCTTTACTTTCCCTTTTCGAATCCTCATCCTGTTCGCGTTGCGCTTTGTCTGCATCTAATAATTTAGTCATTAGATTTTTTTGACGATTCATGGTCTCTTCAGCAATTCTTTTGTTAACGAGGTCCATTTCCGTCTGTTTCATCTCCTGCACCATCTGGTTCAAATTGCCCAATGATCCTTTTCCGTCTTTATTCTCTTCCTTATTTATTTTTTGCAATGCTTCTCGGATCATTTGCTGCTGTTGGGCCATTTTGGCAAACTCCTGGCTCATGCTGCCTTTGGGTACGGTTCCTTTGTTCCCTTCCTTTTCCATCTTATCACGGGCATTCTGCATGTTCTTATTCAGCTGTTCCTGCATTTTCTGCAGGTCTTGCATACTTTGTTTGCCTTTTCCTTTTCCACTTTTAGGTTTTTGCATCTGTTCTAATGCCTCATTTAACATCAACGCCAGGTTGTTGATGGACGTCATGGAAAACTGTTGCGAACGATTGGCTTCTGCTGTACGTCTATCGCCTAAAAAATCGATGGATTTTCCAATATTGAAATTGATCTTTTCTACTTCTGCATTCACTACGCTCTGGATCTGAGGCACTCTTTTGCTTAAAGAAAACAAACTATCGGCAATGGTTTTCATGTTGTCTTTGATGGTATTCTGCTGTTGTACACTGCCTACATAAGAAGGATCGTTAATGCTCATTCTTCTTAGGGCAAGCATTACTTTTTCTTGTTCGAAAGAGGTGCTGAGCAGATTTTCTAACAATCGGCGTAGTTCTTTTGCATTGGTTTTTGATTCTTGCTCTTCTCCTTGTTGTTGGTTCTCCTGCATCTGTCCTGCAAGTTGCTCCATCTGTTCTGCGGCCTTTTCTTGTTTTTCTGCGGCCTTTTGTTTATCGTTTTTATTTAGTTGATCTTTACTCTCCTGTTGACTTTTCTTGATCTGCTCGGTCTGCTTTTCTGGGTTTTCAAAAGAATTGGGTTTGTCTAACTCTTCATTTTTTTCGGCCAGTTTTTGAAGCTCTTTTTGTAGGTCTTGAAAATCTTTGTTGAGCTGTTCTTGTTTGTTTTTGATGTCTGATGTCGGAGTATTTTTATCTTTTGATTGTTGACTGAGCTCTTTCTGTTGTTTGGCCATATCATTCAACCGGTCAATCTTATTTTGAAGATTTTGCTCAAACTCCAATTGTTTATAGAGTTCTAAAAGGCGGTCCAATTCATTTTTTAAGGTTTTATTGTCCATCTGCATTTTAGACAATTCTTCCCTCGTCAGGTCCCTTGTTGTTCATTTCCATTAACTGTTGCAGTTTTTGTAAAAGCTCTTTGGTCTTCTCATCCAGCACATTGTTGAACAGATTGTCTATCTGTTTCTGCTTTTCTTTTAACTCCTCGCTAATGGCATTGTTTTCTTCTTTTTGAAGGGTATTTTTTTCGTTTTGTTTTTTAATGTCTTTAACCGCTTCTTCTAACTGTTTTTGTTTATCAAGTAACTGCTCGATCTGTTTTTTATCTTCAAAAGAAAGCTGCTTTTTGTCCAATAGGTCTTGGCTTAATTTTTTGCTGTCCTTCTCAATTTTATTGGCCAATTTAATGGTCGATTCCATTTTTTGCTTTAAGGATTCGCTTCCTTCGGCCAATTTGGCTGCAATCTGCTGTTGCGTAGGCACTTGGTACGTTTTGATTTCAGAACGCGAAACCTTCGCGCCATTTACACCGTCATTGTCGGCTACTTCAAAATAATATTCCAAAACCTGTCCGGGTTTAACATCAAGGGAGTTCAAATTCCACAAATAGAAAAATGTGTTCTCGATCTGTTGGTTCTTGATGGAAATGGCTTTGCTCTGCTCGCCAACTAGTTTTCCATCTTCTTTAATGTTGTATTTGAATTTTAAGGAAGTAAACCCATAATCGTCAGCAATGCTGCCAGAAAAATAAAGGGCCTTTGTGCTTAGCGAGTCTGGCGTTTCGGTTACCGAAATGCTTGGAAACTGATCAGCAATCACTGCAATCTGATGGTTTAAGGAATCGGTATTGCTTACAAAGCTGTTTTTGGGTACAATGCGATAATTGCTGTTTTTTCGCACAGTTGTACTAAAATTAGCCATATTATCACTTACCTTGAGCTGATAAGCTCGGTCTTGTAAGATAAAAGCCAACTCATCACTGTTTTCAGTATGTAATTGCCAATTTACCTTGGTTCCTTCTGGGATCAATAGGTCGCCAACGTTGTTTACTTCCTCACTCTTTCTGTTCAGATAGGCTGGATAGACCAATTGCGCACTCATGTTTAACAACGAAGGGCGGGGTTTCACTTCCACCATAAATGAAGCAGAGTTGAAACCGCCTCCGAAAAAGCGGAGCGATTTATTCTTTTGGATGTTTTTGAAGGTATAATTGAAATGGCTGATGTTTTCCTTTTCCAGTTTGTAGGTATTCGCCCCATCTTCGATATAGATATCTTGTGGAAACTCATTGCCCGTTAACTGCATTCGAATGGTGAGGTCATCACCCTGTGTAACCGTCAAACTTTTGTTTAAGACCTGAAAATTGAAAGGGGCTTTGGGTAAGATCTCTTCATTGTAACGGATAAAACTATTGGTGCCTTCTTTTAAAATTGCAGGGGCGATAATGCCAATAAAAATAATGATGGCCAATGGCAACAGGATGTATTTGATGTGCTTTTTGTTGTCGCCCAGATTGATGGCGCTGGTAAAAGGGATTGGTCTTAAATCCCCAATTTTTTGGTCTATTCCGGCTAAGATCAGTTGGTTGTTTTGGGGAGAATTGTCGGCAAGGGTTTTTAATTGAAGCGTATTGAGCAATCGGTCTTTCACATTAAAAAAATGGTCGCCGATAATGCTTGCTGCCTGTTCAACACTCAATGTTTTGCTCAATTTAAAATAGGCCAATGCAGGTTTAACGATCCAAAAACCAATGGCAACGAAAGAGATGGCCAAGAAAGAAAAAAACAATCCCGTTTTTGCTGCTGTGCTAGGATTTGAATAATAGACAAGCACGAAAAGGCAGAGATAGAGGGCCAAGATGATTGCAGCAGCATAAATGCTTCCCCGTAAAAGTTTGTTCAAATAAAACTTTCGGATGAACTCATTGATTTTTGCAATTAAAAGCTCGTAACTATTGCCCATATTTTGTTAACGCAGATAAAGGTAAAAATTGTGTATGTAAATAGCCCAATTTACAGTCTATTTAATGATTTTTAAATTATCAGGCATAAGTTAATAAAAAATCAATATAAGTTTTGTTTCAAAATCATATTTTTAGCGTATAAAATACACACATGAAACAATTATCAGTTGCAGTTTTGCTTTTAACTATACTTACGAATAGTGTAATGGCCCAGAAAAAAATCACATCTTGGAATAAAAACCAGGTGATTGCCCATAGAGGCGCATGGAAGAAAAACAATTTGCCCGAAAATTCAATCGCCTCATTAAAAGAGGCCTTTAGGCTCAATTGTTTTGGGTCGGAGTTTGATATACACATGACCTTAGACAGCGTGATGGTAGTGAACCACGATGCTACTTTTTTGGGTATACCGATTGCCAAGTCTACCTACCAACAATTGTTGGCCAAAAAATTGCCTAACGGAGAAAGCATCCCAACCTTAGAAAGCTATCTAAAAACAGGGATGACCCAGAAAAAGACCAAACTTATCTTAAGATCAAACCGCAGAACATGGGTAAGGAAAGAGACCTTTTTTTAACAGAAAAAGCCTTGCAAATGGTTAAAAAGCTAAAAGCAGAAGCATGGGTAGACTATATCAGTTTTAGTTACGATATCTGCACATATATTATTGGCCATATGCCGAATGCCAAAGTGGCCTACCTTGCCGGCGATGTGGCACCAGAAAAACTGAAGGCAGATGGATTTTTTGGTTCCGACTATCATTATTCTGTTTTTCAAAAGAATGATTGGATCAACCCCTCAAAAAAATTAGGGTTAACCGTAAACGCTTGGACGGTTAATACCGTACCAGAAATGGAATGGTTGTTGGCCAATGAGGTAGAATATATAACCACCAACGAACCGGAACTGTTGTTCGAAACAATCAAAAAATCACCTGTTAATAGTGGTTGGAAGCTAAAATGGTCGGATGAGTTTAATGGTAAAGGTTTACCAGATGCCAAAAATTGGACTTACGATATTGGCGGTACAGGCTGGGGCAATAACGAAAAGCAGTTTTACACCAATGCGGATACTTTGAATGTGATGGTGGATAAAGGCAATTTGAACATCATTGCACGTAAAGCAGATAAAGAAAACATGAAATTCACTTCTGCTAGGATCGCCAGTCGCAAGAAATTTGATTGGAAATACGGACGTTTAGAAGTGAGGGCCATCTTGCCAAAAGGAAAAGGAGCTTGGGGTGCAATTTGGATGCTACCAACAGATTGGAAATACGGGGCTTGGCCAAAAAGTGGAGAAATTGATGTAATGGAGCATGTAGGTTATGAGCCAGATTCGGTTTATGGCACGATCCATACCCAGTCTTTTAACCACAGTATCAAAACCCAATTTGGAAAGGGCTTAAAAATGGAAGACCTCCATACGGCGTACCATGTGTATGGAATAGAATGGTATAAAGACCGTATTGACTTCTTTATTGACGACAAGCAGTATATGACCTTTAAGAACAGTGGTAAAGGTAGTGCAGAGTGGCCTTTTGACCAAACGTTTCATTTATTGATGAATGTTGCTGTAGGTGGAAACTGGGGAGGAAAAATGGGAATTGACGAGTCTGCATTCCCGACGACGTTAAAGGTAGATTATGTAAGGGTTTTTCAAAAGTAAAAACCCTATAAAACAAAAAAGCATCCTGAGGTTATCAGGATGCTTGGTAAAATATGATAATAATTAGATTACTTTCACATTAACGGCGTTCAAGCCTTTTTTACCGCTTTCAACATCGTATTCAACTTTGTCGTTTTCACGAATTTCATCGATAAGGCCTGTTGAATGTACAAAAATTTCGCTATCGCCGTTAGCTGGTACGATAAATCCGAAACCTTTAGTTACATTAAAAAATTTTACTGTTCCTTCTTGCATTGTATTATGTATTAATAATTAAGTGTGCAAGGTAGGTATTTTTATTTTAATAAATGCAAATCCCTCATTTTTTGATAAATATAGTTTAAAGTGAGGGGATTATGGGGCAAGTTTACCAACCACATTGAGTGTGATTTCGCTTGAGTGGGGAATGCCTAATGTTGTTCCAGGAGTAACTGTCAACATGTTTTTTAAATAAACATCGGTAATTCCCTGTAGTAATTTTCTTCTGTAGGGCTCATCGTCTTTCATTACGCCTTCTACTTTGTTTACGTACATTTTTCCTTTGCTGTCTACCACAACAGAAAAACGATAGGCAAATTTCTTGTATGATCGCAAGATCACGATCTTATATTCTGGGTAGATATAATCGTATGCACGGCTTCTGTTGTTCAAGGCGTCTGCCGTACTTTGTTTTTCTACGGTAATGTATTTGCTTAATGGCGTAAATACCACAGGTTGCCTTGCCGCAAAAGCTGTATCGGCATTGCTAGGGTAGCGATCTGTCTTCTCTGATAGCTTTTTAATAAAAGCGGTATCAGCCGGACTTGGTCTTTGCAGCTCACCAACAGTAGTCTTTAATTTGTTTTCAATATAGTCTTTGGTGTAATAGATGCAGTAGACATCAGAACGGACATCATCAGTAATCACTTTTCCATCCACTTGTAGGCGTTGCAATACCAAGCTGTCTTTGTTGATTACAATTGCCCTAAAGAATTCTCGGGCAAAGTTATAGACCTTGCCATGGTCGTACTGGAGATAAAAGGCTTCCATACCAGGCTTTTCAGGGCTATAAGCAAGCATTGTATCTGGTGCCTTGAACTGGATGATCCAGGTTGGTTCTTGTTGAAATCCGACCTCATTGAACGATAATCCATTTTTAAAGCGGCGTTTAACCTCATAAAATCGTATCCCATCTACATCTTTGAAGCTAAGGTTGTTTGCTGGGTTTTCTTCAGGTTCCTTTTCTTTAGCCTGTTTTCCATTTTTTGTGGAATCGGAATTGCATGAAGTAAAAAATAAGGTACAGGCAGTAAGCGTAAAAAAGAAAAAAGAGTTAAACTTCATCTCAAATCAAATAATCAGGAATAAACAGCGACAAATATATTATTGTTTTTCTGATATGGTAAAACTCCAATATTTATTCTTTATTGTTTTTTTTATCTTTTAGCAAGATCACGTTGGCTACTTTTCTGGCGCCTTCGTGGTCCCATTTTTTATTGTCGGATGGATAATTTACCACGCCATTTTCTGGAGCTGTACTTATCCAAAGCGCAGTAGATCCACCACCATCTAGGTTGATGGCACTTGTACAACCTAACCAACGCATTACCTTGGTGAGCTCAAATAAACTTAAGCCAGCAGAGTTTTCGTGCCTTCCGTCAACAGTTAACAAGATCACCCTCCCATTTGGCTTGATGCCAATTGCGCTTCTTGGATGGCGCAGCCGATTAAATGCAGCCGTATCTAAGGTTTGGTCTTGTTGATCAAAAACCAATAATGGGCCGCTCAACATCACATCTTCTTCTGGTAGGTTTTCTTCCCATTGAGCTGTACCGTCCCATTTTTTTAAGGCCAACTTCCCTTTTGTAATTACCACAGCTGCTTGTTGATGCCGCGCTCTTTTGTTGTTCTTTTCCAATCTGTTTGGGTTGATTATTTTTCCTTCGGATTTGATAAAATCGACCGACCCTCCATTTTTGGTGTCGAAAAAAGTACCATTGATTGCAGCAATTGCCTGTTGTTCTTTGCCAAATACATCGGTTTTTTTCAATTCTTTTTCTTCATAACCCACAGCGAACAATGGAGATTTTCCTTTGTTCTTTACTTCTAGATAAGAAATATTCTGATTGGCCAAAAAGAGGTTCTTTTGATCAAAATGATGGGTAATCAATTTGGTTTTTCGCGCAACTTTTTGCTGGTGCCATTTGGCCTTTACAAAGGTCAGCGAATCTTGGTTTTGGGCAAATGCAAAATTGCCCGCAATAACAAATAGGAGGAATAATGTTCTTTTTAACATGATAAAGGGCATAAAAAAACCCGCTCAATATTTGAGCGGGTTTGGCTAATTTATTTTTTAGGTACTAAAATATCATTTATTCTAACTGCTAAATCTTCGTAGTGTGCTTTAGTAGTTGCGTCGCCAGCTATTGCACGTGCCTTAGCTGTTGCCAATAAAGTTTTTAATTCTGCCCTAACAAATGGTCTGATATCGGTAACACCAACATTTACTGGCGTAAATGAGAAGCCTGGAGGTAAACCTTGAGGAAGAGGTGCATCAACCATTAAGCTACCCAATCTATCGATATAACCTCTTTGTAGGTTACGTTTAAAGGCATCAGGTCTGCCAATAGCGAAAATCGTTCCACGTAGATCTGTAAACAACTCAGGCATGGTATAAGCCGAAGCACCATTTTTGGTTTCGTTATCTAATAAACGCAATAACCTTGATGAGCTTAAGATGTTACCAATGGTAGAAGTTTGTACACTTTTAATTCTGGTCAACATTGAGCCATTGTCAAATTTGTTTAACTGATCACTGTTGATCAACCAAAGCGGAGTTGTAAACAACTGTTGGTTTAAGAAAGTAATCGCCTCTTTTTGTTTCGCTTTAGAAACATAGTTGTAAACTGCACCAGCTTGGTCGTAAGTTTTGTAGTTCTCGCTTAAACCACCGATGTTGTAGGTAACATGGCCCATGTAACGGCTAAATTGACCAATTACTTCGCCATAAAGTTCACCTAGGTCGCTATAGTCTTTACCTTTTTGGAAAGTCCATTTTTCGATGTTAGGTAAAATGCGTTTCAAGTTGGCAATACCATATGTACTTGCTTTCATGGCATTATCGCCTAGATCTTCACTTTGATCGCGTTGAATCATAAGCATTTCCTTGACGGCCATAGAAATAAAGTGGGTTACCCGCTTTTTCTTTGGTCCATACATCTAATTTTTCTCTCTCTTGTTGTGCGGTTAGGTTTCCAGGGAACCAAGTATAGCCCCATTTAACAGCCCATTTGTCATATTCGCCAATGCTTGGGAACATTTTTACTACACCATCTCCAGGTTGAGCTACGTAATTGAAACGTGCATAATCCATAATTGATGGAGCTGTAGCATATTTATCAGTAAATGATTTTGAACGTAATGAATCAACAGGATAAGCATAACTTGAACCAAAGTTGTGAGGTAAGCCTAAAGTATGGCCAATTTCGTGAGAAGAAACAAAACGGATCAATTCTCCCATTTGTTGGTCGCTAAATTTAGCTTTGCGTGCCTCAGGATTGATGGCTGCAGTTTGTACAAAGAACCAGTTTCTTAACAAGTTCATTACGTTGTGGTACCAACCAATGTGTGTTTCTAAGATTTGTCCAGTACGAGGATCAGAAACGTGTGGACCATATGCATTTGCAATATCAGAAGCAAAATAACGTACAACTGAATAACGAGAATCGTCTACGCTAAATTCTGGATCTTGTTGAGGTGTTGGCGCTTCTTTACCGATAATGGCATTTTTGAAACCAGCGGCTTCGAAGGCAACTTGCCAATCGTTGATTCCTTTGATCAAAAATGGAACCCATTTTTTAGGAGTTGCTGGATCGATATAGATGATAATTGGTTTTACTGGTTCAACCAATTCTCCACGTTTGTAGGCTGCGGTATCTTTTGGTACCAAGTTCCAACGGTGGATATAGGCCGTACGCTCAGCTTTTTGAGCATCAGTACCATAATCAATCTGTCCTTGGCCGAAATAACCAACACGAGCATCCATTAAACGTGCTTTAACAGGTTTCTTTGGCAATAAAAGCATAGAAGTGTTAAACTCGAATGTAATGGCACCAATGGTATTGTCTATAGGAGATTCTGCAGAACGGTAAGTTTTTGCAGTAACCACCTCAATGTTCAATGGAAAGGTTTTGATGGTGTCTAAGTAAGATCTTGTTGCATCAAACATGGTTGTTTTGTATGCTTTTCTCAATGCATCACTTGCACCAATGGCCATAATATCTCCATTGTAGAAATCAGTAACGTCAATTACAACACCAGTGGTGTCTTTATTGTAGGCTTTGATTTCGAAAGAAGCTAAGATGCTTGACAAGTTTGAGTTTTTAACCGACTGGTACATGTCAGAGTTTTCGTCGGCACGAACGCTATAGCTAGGTACACGGATGAAAATTTGTTTTCCACGACGCTCCCACTGCCAAACTTGTTCGTTCAATTGCTCACCACCATATTGTTGGTTACCCACTTTAACGCCAGAAGGCACTTTTGCCAAACGGGTTACCACAAGCATTTCGCGGTTTAGGATTGAATCTGGAATTTCGAAGAACCATTTATCATCCACTTTGTGGGTTTTAAATAGACCAGATTTACTTTTGGCCTTTCCAGTAATTACCTCAGAAAAAGCTTTGATGCCTTCTTTTTTAGGTGGCACAACTGGTGTTGCTGTTGGAGCAGCCGTAGCTGGAGGGGTAGTTGTTTTTTTGTTTTGTGCAAACGACGTATTGCTACCAATTGCACATAAAAAAATCAAACCAGCCGCAGCTAATAAGTTTTGATTTTTAATCATGATGTTTTTAATAAGTTAGTTTGGTGTTAAAAGCCTAAAAATAGGAGGGAGATATCGTAAAAGGATTTTGCAACAAAAAAGTTACAAACAAAGAAGGATATTAAATCCTTCTCTTAAGGGTTAAAAGTTTAACCAATATGATTTTATTTCTAACAATTTCGATAATAACCGTTCTACCATTATCGGATTTCAATAAAGAGGTCAATTCATTTAGCCCAAAAGCATCTACGCCTTTAAAATTAACAGAGAGGATTTCGTCATTGACTTTAAACCCTGCTTTTTCTCCTTGTGAGCCAACTTCAATCCGACTGATAATGTACCTTGGGTATTCATCATTTTGTACATAGATCTCCAGGCCAGACATGTCATGTTCAAACGGGCTTCCATAAAAATCGTTTTTACTAAGGTACATGGCATGGTCCTGATAGTCAAAAGTGACATGGAAGTTCTTCAAAATCTCCGCTCCCAAATTTCCATTTCTATCTTTCTGTCTTGTTTTTGCGGCAACTTCGTTGTAATTCGGAAAATTGGTAAGTACATTTTTGATGTTAAAGGAGCCAAGTTTTAAGGAACTGACCCTGCTGATACTTCCACTGATTTCTCCGCTTAACCCAACCCCCAGGTTACCCGGGATATTGGGATCTGGTATCGGGAACAGCGCATCTTTATATCTCTCTAAAGACAGGGCATGGCTGGCACCACAATCTATGATCAGTTTTGCTTGGATCTCGCCTAAGTTGGGCGATGTTAATACCGTATTAATGTAGGGCTTGTTCTCTAAAAACTCAAGATTAAGTTTTGATCCCTCATCCGCTTTCTTGTTTCTGGAAGCCTGAAATTTATCCGATTGGTATAATAGTTTATCTTTACGATAAAACTGTTGAAAAAGTAATAGCCAATCAGGCCATAGATTTTTACACCTAGATAGCCAGACAGATTAAAAACGTCTTCTTTTAGAATAACCGTGGGCATATTGGCCATGCTTGCCTCGCCAACTCTTACAGAAGGCTCTTTAGAAAAAAAAGCATTGATTTCATTACCGGGGCCAACGCCGTTAATTTTGATAGGTCTAATCTCTTTGATATTTAAACTATCAACTAAAGCAACATCTGTAATGATCAGCGGATCAACTCCAGTATCCAATAAGAAGTTAAAGGGCCCCTTACCATTGATAAATAGAGGGATAATAATAAGATTTTTTACTTTATTAAATGTGAGTACATCTTTTTTTAGGCCATTGCCAAATGTAAATTTTTGCCCATAGCTCTGCCCTGAAAAGCATAGCTGCAGGCCAATGAGCGTAACAATGAAAATGATAAACGGAGGTTTTATTTGGTTAATCCGATATTTCATAAAACTAAATTAATAAATTAGGGCGCACATTTTTATTATTAATGAATTTATAAATGCAAAAACGGATCTTAGGTAAGATAAACGGAACGATTTATTTAATACTGATTTTAGCTTCATGTCTTTCTGCTTGTGTACCCAATAGGATTCTAAGAAATAAAGTGCAGCAGGAATTTAAAAACTCCCAGCTCATCAAACAATACCAGGTTGGATTTGCATTATATGACAAAGACAAAAAGGAAATGATCTTTCAAAAAGATGCCGACAAGTATTTTACACCTGCATCTAATACGAAGCTTTATACCTTTTATGCCGGGTTAAAAATCATCCCCGATTCGATTCCCTCATTGAGGTATGTTGAAAGACAAGATTCGCTGATATTTTGGGGAACAGGCGATCTTTCTTTCTTACAGACCCAGTTGAAAGGCACAAAGGCTTTCGATTTTTTGAAAAATACAACGAAGAAACTATTTTTTGCGCCAGGAAGATATACAGGCAGCTTTTATGGAAGTGGCTGGCAATGGGACGACTATAATGACTATTACCAACCAGAAATCAACGAACTGCCTTTAATGGATAATGTGGTTTTGGTGAGCGCAACAAAAGAAGGGAAAATGCAGATTTTTCCGGCCATGTTTAACACCTGTTTTGTAAAGGACAGCACCGAAAAAACAAAACCATTTAAAGTAGTGAGAGATTTTAACAGCAATGCATTTCATTACCCACAAAGCAACATCCCTGCAAAATATGCGCAACAAATCCCATATAAAATCAGCCTGGCTACTACATTAGACCTATTGGCCGATACTTTAAAGAAAAGTGTAGAGGTGGTTAACATGAAAATGCCGGCCAATGCAAAAACCATTTACAATTTAAAGAGCGATTCTGTTTTTAAACAGATGCTTTTGCCTAGTGATAACTTTATTGCAGAGCAATTGCTGTTGGTTTACGCAGATAAATTGGGCGAAGAGATGAACACAGCAAAGGTGATCAATCGGATCAATACCCAATACCTTGCAACCTTGCCCGATAAACCTAAATGGGTAGATGGCTCAGGCCTTTCGAGAGGGAATCTTTTTACGCCCAGAGATATGGTAGCCTTGTTAGAACTGATCTATAAAGAGGTAAACAATCAACAAAGATTGTTCGATATGCTGCCAGCAGGCGGTAAAACAGGCACCTTGAAAAGTGCTTATCCCAAAACAGACAACCCTTTTGTTTTTGGTAAAACAGGAAGTTTATCCAATAACCATAACCAAAGCGGGTATGTGGTGACCAAAAAAGGAAGGACGTTGATCTTTTCATTTATGAACAACAATTTTGTGTTGCCAACAGCAGACATCAGGAAAGAAATGGTAAGAATAATGACCTATATCCATGATAATTTTTAAGATGAAAAAAATAATATTATCCATCGTATTGGTGTTCGTTTTGCAACAAGTAACAGTTGCGCAAGAACAGCTTGTTTATCAAAGCAAAAACTTGCCAAAACCAGATACAACCTGGGTTTTTAAACCCAAAAGCTATAAAAAAGCCGAAAAGCTTCCGGTTATTTTTTTACTGCACGGTTACAGTGGCAATTATAAACAATGGCATACGATCATGGATGCCCAGAAATATGCAGACGAATATAATTTTATCATTGTTTGCCCAGATGGGCTGTTTAGCAGCTGGTACCTGAATAGTCCAGTTAAGCCAGACTGGCAATTTGAGAATTTCTTCTTTGACGAATTATATCCTGATATCAAAAAGAAATACAGTGTTGACGAACAGCATATTTTTATCAGTGGCCTGAGCATGGGCGGACATGGTGCATTTTACTTATTTATTAAAAGACCTGAGCTGTTTAGCAGCGCGGGCAGCACAAGCGGAGGCATAAAGCTATCTGATGGTTTTGGGAAATTTGGCTTGGGTCGATCTGTTGGGCAATCCTCCGGCAAATGATCCACTATGGGAGAAATTCTCTGTCTACTCAAATATCGATAAACTGAAAGGTAACCCTAAACCAATTATATTCGATTGCGGCGCTGATGATTTCTTTTATCAGTCGAACAATCAATTGAAACAAAAATGTGATTCATTAAAACTTAACGCTACTTATATTTCTCAACCCGGAAGCCATAATAAAGCTTATTGGGCAAAATCCATTAAACAACAGTTTGAATTCTTTAAAAAGCAGCTCGTAAAATGAAATTAAAAAACCTACTCTTCGTATCTACTTTAGCCCTGATCAGTTTTAATGCTTGTAAAAAAAGTGATAATGAACCCACACCAGACCCACCGGTTGTAACACCTGTAACTTATGTGCCAGACAATAGTTTTAAGATCGTGGCCTATATGCCAAGCTATAAAGATCCAGAAACGGTAGACATCAGTAAGTACAAGATGATCACACATTTGTTCTACGCTTTTTTAAACCCTAGCACAACTGCAGATGGGTCTTTGCTGGCCCTATCTCAACCCACACGCTTTGAAGTGGTAAAACAAAGGGCCAAAAGCAATAATGTTAAATTCGGGATTTCTGTTTCGGGGGCATCAGATATTTTTGTAAATATTGCCAAATCGGCTACAGCGCGTACCACATTTGTAAACAATATTGTAAACTTTGCCAAAAACAACAATTTGGATGGTGTAGATATGGATTGGGAATACCCAAGTACAACCAATGGGTCTGCCGATAACTTTGTACTGTTGATGAAGGAACTTTCGGAAGCTTTACATAAGAACAACAAGTTTTTAAGTGCAGCTGTTACACCCGCTGTTTACGCTGGAGGAATAAGAGATGGAGTTAAACCAGAGGTTTTCCCCGCCATCGATTTTTTCAATATCATGCAATATGATGGTCCTGGATATGATACAGCAGAACCTTTAAACCATGCTTCAATGAAAATGACGGATGCGAGCTTGAATATCTGGTTAAACACAAAAGGATTGCCAAAAGTAAAAGCCGTTTTGGGTATACCTTTGTATGGAGAAAATGCTGCAGGATCTTCTAAAGGCTATAGAGACATTGAGGCTGCCCCAGGTGTTGATCTTAATGGCAACATTGCAACAGTTGCAGGCGTAGAATATGGTTTTAATGGAATCAACATTGTAAAACAAAAGGCGCAAGTTGCAAAAGAAAGGGCCAATGGATCATGTTTTGGGAGTTTTCGCACGATTCTAATTCTTCAAAATCACTGATCAGAGCAGCGAACGACCAATTAGGTAGAGCTTACTAATGCAAAGACAATCCAAATTTGATCAGCTTGATGGTCCATTTTCCGCTAGCATAAAGATTGATGGACTTGACTATCTCTATTTTGGAGGAACAGCTTATTTAGGTATTCCGCAAGACCAGCAGTTTATTCAATATTACCTAGAGGGGATAAAGAAATTTGGACTGAACAACGGGACAAGCAGAACCAATAATGTGCAGCTGGGCATTTATGATCGGGCAGAAGAATTTGCAGCGGAGCATTTTGGAGCGGAAGCAGCTTTAATTACCTCAAGTGGCTATTTGGCCGCTCAGCTCGTTGTAAAACAGTTATCAAATTTTGGAGAAGTCCGTTATGCGCCTGCTACACATCCAGCTTTGTGGCTTGATGAAAACCCAAAAATTGAAGGTACATTCACAGATTGGGCCAACCAGCTCGTGGATGAAATAAATACGAGCGAAAACAACAAATGGGTCATCATCAGCAATTCGATGAACAACCTGTTTCCTGAGATTTACGATTTCTCTTTTACTCAAAAGATCAAAAAGGATAAACAACTTGTTTTAATTGTAGACGATTCGCATGGAATTGGCGTCAATAACAATGGATTGGGTGCTTATGCAAAAATTGAACAAAGCGAAAATGTAGCTGCAGTGGTGGTTGCATCGATGGCCAAGGCTTTGGGTGTAGATGCAGGATTGATATTGGGCCCACTCGAATTGATCAAGCAACTGAAACAAACTGAAGAGTTTTTTGGCGCATCACCCCCCTCTGCCGCAGGCCTATTTGCCTTTATGAACGCCAAAGATATCTATGCTTCTGCGCTACAAAAATTGAAAGAAAATATGCTTTTGATATCAAATGCTTTGGCAAACAATCAAGCTTGGCATTTTATTGAAGGTTTTCCGGTTTTTTATTCCAAAAATGCTGAACTTAGCCACGATTTAATACAAAAACAGATACTGGTCTCTTCATTTCCTTATCCGGATAAGAACGGGCCCATAATAAACAGGATTGTATTGAGTAGCTGGCACGATAAAAACGATATAACTAAATTGATTCTAGCGATATAAAACCATGTTGGAGTGCCATTGAACCGCCACAAGGTCAGGGTTTTACTGTCAAAAAACAAATAATATATTCCAAATGAAAAACTTTATACTGATCTTTTTAATGGTGCTGTTTGGACAACAGACCGTAAATGCGCAAAAAACATTAAAAGTATGGGTGGTTAGACATGCCGAAAAACTAACGGACGACCCGAAGGATAAAGACCCAGACTTATCTCCGGAAGGAAAAGCAAGGGCCGAAGCACTTAAAGAATATTTAGGAGGTCAGAAGATCGACTCTATCTTTTCTACCAATTACAAAAGAACAAAGTTGACCGGATATCCATTGGCAGATAAGGTAGGAATTTCAATCAAAACGTACAATCCGGCCCAGCAAAATGCATTGGCCAAACAATTAATGGAAAATGCCAAAGGAAAAAAGATCTTGATCATTGGGCATTCCAACACCGTTCAGGAAATTGTGGAAGCTTTTGGTGCAAAGAAACCAGTAAAAGACCTTACTGATGATGATTACGATTATATCTTCACGGTTACCATCAAAGGAGACAAAGCAGAAGTAAAAGTAGATAGATTTGGTGCGGCACACCACTCAAAAGAATAGATACATTTAATGGAACAACGATCAACAAGCATCTATACCCTTCAATTTGGCCTTGTTTGTTTAAGTTCCTTCCTTTTCTCGGCAAGTTTTAACATGCTTATCCCAGAATTGCCAGCTTACTTAACTGGTTTAGGAGGGGCACAATACAAAGGGCTGATCATCGCCCTTTTTACGTTAACGGCAGGTTTGTCCAGACCCTTTAGTGGCAAGTTGACAGATACCATTGGTCGTGTGCCTGTAATGGCCGTGGGCTCATTGGTCTGCTTTGTATGCGGGTTTCTATATCCAATACTCACCTCTGTAGCTGGGTTTTTATTTTTAAGGTTGTTACATGGCTTTTCAACCGGGTTTAAACCTACTGCTACCTCGGCTTATGTGGCCGATCTGGTGCCTTCAGACCGTTGGGGCGAAGCGATGGGCATCCACGGCATTTGTTTCAGTACAGGTTTGGCCATTGGCCCCGCAATTGGCAGTGAAATTACAGCACACTTTTCTATCGATATCTTATTTTACTGTTCTTCTCTTTTTGCGCTACTTTCTATTGTGATATTGGCTAATATGAAAGAAACATTGCCGAACAAACAAAAATTTAACCTAAGCCACTTAAAGATCAAAAAAGAAGACATCATCGAGTGGCAGGTAATGCCAGCGGCCTTGATCGTTTTGTGGAGTTACATCAGCTATGGCGTCATTTTAACCGTAATCTCAGATTGGAGCCAACATTTAGGTACGGGCAATAAGGGTTTGTTCTTTATGGTCTTTACCTTATCGTCTTTATTGATCCGCTTTGTAGCGGGGAAAGTATCAGACCGTTATGGAAGAACCACGATCATCAAAATTTCTTTATGGTTGTTAATGGTTTCCTTGCTTGGGATAGCCTTTGCCAACTCCTCCTTTATCTTGATGGTAGCTTCTGCTGTTTATGGTATAGCTTCGGGCATGCTTTCGCCAAGTGTTACGGCATGGACCATAGACCTTAGCAAACCTGGACACAGAGGTAAGGCGGTAGCCACGATGTATATTTTTATGGAGGTTGGCATTGGTGCCGGAGCACTTTTGGCAGGAAGTCTGTTTATCGAGGATGTAACAAAAATCCCGAGTATTTTTTACATCTGTACAGGATCACACTAATGGCTTGGCTTTATCTACAGTTTATCTATAAGGCGAAAAAAGAAATCAAAACGCTATAGTTTTTCGAATGGGATATCCATGAGTTCATAATCCTGCCAGCCATTAAAATCGAAATGCCACCATTCATTATAGATCACCTTAAATCCATTGGCCTGCATGGTTGCGATTAAAAAATCTCGATTTTTGATGATCGATGCCGGAAGTTTTTCGAAATGGGGTGCTGCTTCTGGCGCAAAACTATCGTAAGGTGTAGGCATAGGCACATCTTTACCAGTTTTAAGGTCGATGATGGTTAAATCTACAGCACAGCCACGGTTATGCTTAGAACCCTTTGCTGGGTTGGCCACAAAATTTTTATCACTTGCTTTTTGGTAAAAGGCAACGGTAATGGCATAAGGCCTATAGGCATCAAATATCTTTAGGCCATATCCCTTTTTGTTTAAAATGGCTTGAATCTTTTTCAACTGCTCAACTACAGGTTTTCGGGCAAAAGCACGGGGCTGTTTGTACATTACCTGTTGCATAAAGTTGTTTTTGGTAGCGTAACGGATATCTAGTACAACCGAAGGGATGGCTTTTTTAATTTCGATCAGCTCATTTTTGGGATTGACTTTGTAATCGGTTTTATATGCGTTATAATCGCTCACAATGGTCAGTCCGTAAGGATTTTGATTATTTTTTTGTGCACAGGCACTTAAGCAAGTACCCCATAAAATAAGGAGGATAATATTCTTCATCTGCTGTTTATTGATTAGAAACCACCAGTAACTCCAGGATCCTTGAAAGGAAGATTGTACATGTTGGCCAAATCTTTATTTGTTAAATGTCCTTGATAGCAATACAAAGCCTCTCTTATGCCCGGTCTTTTCCATACCATGTTCATTAGGCCGCCCATGTCGCCAATATCCACTAGGATTGGGGCAAATATGTTGGTTAGGGCATAAGAGGCCGTACGCGGCACCCTAGAGGCAATGTTCGGCACACAATAGTGGATGACATCATGTTTGATAAATACAGGGTCCTTATGGTTGGTTACTTCAGAAGTTTCGAAACAGCCGCCTTGGTCGATACTAACATCAACTACTACAGAATGTGGCTTCATTTTCGCCACAGTTTCTTCCATCACCAAACAAGGGCTGCGGCCATGTTCAGAACGGATGGCGCCAATTACAACATCACAAGTAGTAATGGCCTTTGCCAAAACAATGGGCTGCATGACCGAGGTAAAAACACGGCTACCTAGGTTATTCTGTAATCGCCTTAACCTGAAGATTGAGCTGTCAAAAACCTTCACCTCCGCACCTAGCGATAAAGCCGTACGGGCGGCATATTCGCCTACCGTTCCGGCACCGAGGATTACGATTTCTGTAGGAGGAACACCTGTAAATCCACCCAGCATTAAACCTTTTCCGCCAAAAGCACTACTCAAGTATTCTGCAGCGATAAAAATAGAGGCTGCGCCAACAATTTCGCCCATGGCACGGACTACACTTAAGATATTCCCCTCATCACGAAGGTTTTCAAAGCATAAAGCATTGATCTTTTTATGGAGGATGGCTTTTAGGTAAGAATCTTTTAAGGTGCCGATTTGCAAGGCAGAAATAAGCGTTTGTCCTTTGTGCATCAATCCAATCTCTTCTAAAGTTGGAGGAGCGATCTTTACGATAATATCTGCAGCATACACATCTTTCTTGCTAAAAGAAATCTGGGCGCCTTGTTCGCTATAGTCTTTGTCGGTAAAATTTGCACCCACACCAGCACCCGATTCAATCACTACCTTATGGCCATTGTTGATCAAAAGTGCCACAGAAAGTGGGGTCAGTGCAATCCTACACTCTTGAAAGGAAATCTCTTTAGGAATACCAATGTATAAACTATTGCTTTTTTTATTGGTTTCTAGCGTTTCCTCTTGGGTCTGCATTAAACCTCTTTGAGCAATTGCCGCCATGCCTTCGCGAAATCCTGTAGCCATGATATTGAAATGTATTTATTTTAGGTGTTTGAAGTTACGGATTTTCTACGAATACCTAAACATTAAAATGTCAATAAACGATGCATGTTAATTAGACACAAGGCTAAAAGAGAATGTTCTTTGTGTATTTCCGGTGATGGTGATGGCCACTTTGATGTACTGTTCGGGCAATAATTCCTCCACCTTTTGCGGCCACTCTACCAAGCAATATTCACCACTATAAAAATACTCTTCATAGCCAATGTCAAAAGCTTCCTGAAGATTCTTTAACCGATAAAAATCGAAATGATAAACTAATCCCGCTGGGCTTTGGTATTCATTTACAATAGAGAATGTCGGACTGCTTACAATATCTTCAACACCTAGTGTGGCACAAAAAGCCTTGATAAAAGTTGTTTTGCCAGCAGCCATTTCGCCTTCAAAAACAAAAAATCTATTCCCGTTGGCAAAACTTAATAGTTGTGCAGCAACCGAATCTAGTTCGGTAAGGTTGTTAATGGTGAGGTTCATTGGTACAAAGATAGGATCGTTTAACAACGAAACCATGCATATTTTAAATTTATCCGCTAAGAAATGTAGCCTTACCTTCTTAGCGGATAATGTGAGCTATTTCGAGCTATAGGTTGCAATCGGGATGATCATCTCTTCTAAAGAATCCACCGTGCTGAAAAGTTTCATTATAATAATTTACAAACTGGTTGTAATTGTTTTGGTAAACAAAATAACGGTCTTCTTTTGCAAAGATGTAGTTAGAACTGATGTTTATTTTCGGCAACTGCGCCTCATGTGGGTTTTTGATCAAGAAAACCTCTTTTGCATTATAATTTAGGTTTCTTCCTTGTTTATAACGGAGATTGGTATTGGTATTTCTATCTCCAATTACCTTGCTTGCATGTTTTACCCTAATGGTACCATGATCGGTAGTAATGATCACTTTTACCCTCTTTTGAGAGATTTTCTTCAACAGATCTAATAAAGGAGAATGTTCAAACCACGATAGGGTCAACGAGCGATAAGCGGCGTCGTCATTTGCCAGTTCGCGGATCATCTGCATATCGGTACGGGCATGCGAAAGCATATCCACAAAGTTGTATACAATGGCATTGAACTCATTGTCCATTAAGTTGCTTACCTTATCGGTCAGTTCTTTCCCTTGGTCAAAAGTTAAGATCTTGTGGTAGCTAAACTTGCAATCTTTACGTAAGCTGCGTTTGATCTGGTCGGCCAAAAAAGCCTCCTCGTGTAGGTTTTTACCACCATCATCGTCGTCATTCTGCCAAAGTGAAGGAAAACGTCTTTCCATTTCCAAAGGCATCAGGCCAGAAAAAATAGAATTACGGGCATATTGTGTAGCCGTTGGTAGGATACTCGAATAGGTATCTTCTTCATCTAACCTAAAATACTCGCTGATCAAAGGATTGATCATCTTCCATTGGTCGTAACGCAGGTTGTCGATCAAAATAAAAAATACGGGTGTATTGCTGTTGATCAAAGGGAAAACTTTCTTTTTGAGCAGTTCGTTAGACAATAAAGGTGCAGTGGCCTTATTGCTCAACCAATCTAGGTAATGGTCTTCAATAAATTTAGAAAACTGCATGTTGGCCTCAGATTTTTGCATGGTCAGGATTTCATGCATCTGCGGGTCATCCAATTTCTCAAGTTCAAGTTCCCAAAAAACAAGCTTTTTATATACTTCAACCCATTCTTCGTAGCTTAACTTATCGTTTAAGGTCATGCCCAAACGTCTAAAATCTTGTTGGTAGGCAGAAGATGTCCTTTCGCTAACCAAACGCTTGTTGTCGATAATCTTTTTAATGGTCAATAAAACCTGTTTAGGATTAACGGGTTTGATCAGATAGTCATCAATTTTCGAACCGATGGCATCTTCCATCAGGTTTTCTTCCTCACTTTTGGTGATCAATACCACAGGCACATCAGAACGTAGGTTTTTAATGGCCGATAACGTTTCGAGGCCACTCATGCCTGGCATGTTTTCATCCAAAAAGACAAGGTCAAAATGTTCTTTCTCAAAGGCTTCGAGCGCATCATTACCATTGGTAAATGTGGTTACATGATAGCCTTTTTCATTTAATAATAATATGTGTGGTTTTAATAAGTCAATCTCATCGTCGGCCCATAAAATTTTGGTGTCCTGCATTATATATACTTTTTATGTAAATTAAAAGGTTAAAAAGCGTTAGTCTTTTTTACTATCGATAAAAATAGCAATTTTTGTACCGTATAATTTATTTTTAAGAATTGAACAAAAAGAAAATCATAAATGATCCTGTTTATGGGTTCATTACCATTCCTTCTGCATTGGTCTACGACCTGATTTCGCACCCTTATTTTCAAAGGCTACGGTACATTAAGCAGTTGGGAATGACGCATTTGGTATATCCAGGCGCTTTGCATACGCGTTTTCACCATGCTATTGGAGCCATGCACCTGATGAGTTTGGCCTTAGAGGTACTTAGAAATAAAGGACATGAAATCAGTGCAGCAGAAGAAGAAGCCGCAACCATAGCAATTTTGCTACATGACATTGGCCATGGTCCTTTTTCGCATGCACTAGAGCATACTTTGGTTAATGGGATCAGGCATGAAGACATTTCGATGTTGATGATGGACAAACTGAATGAGGAGTTCGAGGGTCGTTTAACATCGGCAATCAATATCTTTAAAGGTAATTATCACCGAAACTTCTTTTGCCAGTTAATTTCTGGTCAATTGGACCTAGATAGAATGGATTACCTTAATCGAGATAGTTTTTTTACAGGCGTTAGCGAAGGTGTGATCAGCTTCGATAGGATCATCAAGATGTTCAATGTAGTAGACGATCAACTGGTAATCGAAGAAAAAGGAATCTATTCGATAGAAAAATTCCTGATTGCCAGAAGATTGATGTACTGGCAGGTGTACCTGCATAAAACGGTTATCGCAGCCGAACAATTATTGGTCAAGATATTGGAAAGGGCAAAAGAACTGGCTTCAAATGGGGCAAAGTTATTTGCAACGCCGGCTTTGCAGCATTTTTTACAAAATGACATTACCGAGCTTAACTTTTTTGAAGACGAAAACCACCTGCTCCAGTTTTCAAAACTGGACGATCAGGATATTTATGCAGCGATCAAGGTTTGGGAAAATGACGAAGACCTGATCTTAGCAAAACTCTGTAAGATGCTGAATGCGAGAAAGCTGTACAAGGTAGAGATCAGCAATGCCGAACCATCAGCAGATCGCATAGAACGATTGGCTGAGCAAACGGCACTTGCTCTTAATTTAGATGAGGATGATGTGGCCTATTTTGTATTTACTGATACCATAAGAAACCGTGCCTACAATGCCGGAAATAGTAACATTAATATCTTAATGAAGAATAATGAGTTGGTAGATATTGCAAAAGCATCAGATTTGTCTAACTTAGAATCTTTAGATAAAACAGTAAAAAAACATATATTATGTTATACAAGAGACATTTAGCATTTTTTAACAAAATTTTTAACATTTAACTGCGTTGAGTGTCTTAATCTTGTAACTAATACGCTAATTAACTAGAGTTGTTTATTTGTTCATATCAATTTAACATTTAACTTTGTACCATGCAATTTACTGCCAAGCAGATAAGCGAATTTTTAGATGGTGTCATTGAGGGGGATGCAACTGTAGAAGTTGGAGAGCTTTCTAAAATAGAAAATGGCAATGCTGGCTCGCTGTGTTTTTTATCAAACCCTAAATACGAAAGCTATTTATATACCACACAGGCTTCTGTTGTGATCGTATCTAATGATTTTGTGCCCGCACAGCCCATTCATAGCACACTGATCAAAGTTAAAGACCCATATAGCGCATTTTCTGTGCTGTTAGAAAAATATAACGAAGCCCTTAACCAAGACAGAAGACCAGCAGGAATAGAGCAGCCTTCTTTTATCCACCCCACGGCAAAGATTGGTAACAATGTTTATATTGGTGCTTTTTGTTGCATTGAGGAAAACGTAGAAATTGGCGACAATACGAAGTACTTATACACAGACTTATGTTGGTGCTGAGACCAAGATCGGAAATGATTGTATGATCTTTCCGGGTGTAAAAATATACAATCGTTCAAAACTGGGAGACCGAATAACCATCCATTCTAATGCTGTAATTGGCAGTGATGGATTTGGTTTTGCGCCACAACCAGATGGAACTTACAATAAGATTGCGCAGATCGGAAACGTTGTTATAGAAGATGACGTAGAGATTGGTGCAAATACAACGATAGACAGGGCAACGATGGGTTCTACCTTTATCCGTAAAGGAGCAAAGCTAGACAACCTTATCCAAATTGCACACAATGTTGATGTAGGCGCACATGCCGTTGTTGCGGCCCAATCGGGTATTTCTGGAAGTACAAAACTAGGAGATAACTCTGTAATTGGTGGTCAAGTGGGCATTGCAGGGCATTTAAATCTAGGCAAGGGCACACAGATTGGTGCGCAAGCCGGAATTAATTTTAATACCGAAGAAAACAAACAATGGCATGGTAGTCCGGCGCAACCTTTAAAAGAATGGATGCGATCTACCGTTATCTTTAAAAAATTACCTGAGGTTGATAAACGTATTAGGGAATTAGAAGCTAAAATTGCAGAACTTACTGCCATAATAGAACAAATTGGTACAATACAAAAATAAGGAATGAACGTTAAACAAAAGACGATAAAGGGCGAAGTATCTGTAAAAGGAGTTGGCTTACATACGGGAGCGAATGTGACCTTAACTTTTTGCCCTGCGCCAGATAACCACGGGTTTAAATTTCAAAGAGTAGACCTTCCGGGACAACCGATCATTGATGCAGATTGCGATAACGTTACTGATACCGCTAGGGGAACAACCATTTCTCAGAACGGCGCCAGTGTAAGTACGGTAGAACACGTAATGGCGTCTTTAGTGGGTATGGACCTTGACAATGTATTGATGAAGCTGAACGGCCCCGAAACTCCGATTATGGATGGAAGCTCGATCCAGTTTATCGAAGCATTGGAAGAAATTGGCGTGGTTGCCCAAAGCACAGATCGTGAATACTTTACCATTCCACATAACATTACCTATACAGAAGTAGATAGAAAGGTAGAGATTGTAGCGATGCCGCTAGATGATTACCGTTTTACTTGTATGATCGACTATAACTCTCCAGTATTGGGAAGTCAACATGCGGGTATCTCTAGCATTGCAGAATTTAAAAAAGAGATTGCCTCTTGTCGTACTTTCTGTTTCTTGCACGAGTTAGAATATCAATTACAGAACAACCTGATCAAAGGCGGTGATTTGAACAACGCCATTGTGATCGTAGATAAAGAAGTAACCAAAGAAGAATTAGACCATTTGGCTAAGATCTTCAAAAGAAATGCCATTGAAGTAGCGCCACAGGGTATCCTGAACAATATGGAACTGCGTTACCAGAATGAGCCAGCCCGTCATAAATTATTAGATATGATTGGCGATTTGGCTTTGGTGGGTGTGCATTTGAAAGGCCACATCATGGCGGCTAGACCTGGCCACGCGGCTAACGTTGCGTTTGCTAAAAAAATCAAGGCGGCCATTAAAAAAGAAAAAGGAAAGAAAATACAAAAGGTATATGATCCGAATGTGAAACCACTATATGATGTGGTACAGATCATGGAAATTTTACCGCACAGACAACCATTTTTGTTTGTAGACAAGGTTTTGGAACTTTCTAAAACCCACGTGGTTGGTGTTAAAAATGTAACCATGAACGAAGACTTCTTTAGAGGTCACTTTCCTGGAGCACCGGTATTACCAGGTGTAATACAGATAGAGGCCATGGCCCAAGTCGGCGGCATTTTGGTTTTAAGTACCGTTCCAGATCCACAAAATTATTTAACTTACTTCTTGAAAATCGACAATGTACGCTTCAGGGCACAAGTTCTGCCTGGTGATACCTTGGTTTTCAGATGTGATTTAATGGAACCGATCAGACGTGGAATTGCACAGATGAAAGGCATTGGAATGGTTGGCGAGAAGATAGTAGTAGAGGCCGAGATGATGGCACAAATTTCAAAAGTAAAAGAAAGCGAAATAGCATAATGATACAACCTTTAGCATATATACACCCCCAAGCAAAAATAGCAGATAATGTTGTAGTAGAACCGTTTGCTGTAATTCATAAAGATGTAGAAATTGGCGAAGGCACTTGGATCGGTTCCAATGTGGTGATCATGGATGGCGCCAGAATTGGGAAGAACTGTAGGGTTTTCCCAGGATCTGTAATCTCAGGTATTCCACAAGATCTAAAGTTTGCTGGAGAGGTAACCACCGCAGAAATTGGCGACAATACCACCATCCGCGAATGTGTAACCATCAACCGTGGTACCAAAGATAAATGGAAAACGGTGATCGGAAAAAACTGTTTGATCCAAGCCTATTCTCACATTGCCCACGATTGTGAGGTTGGCGATTATTGCATCTTCTCTAACAGCACTACGTTAGCTGGACACATTACCATTGGTGATTATGTGGTTTTGGCGGGTTTGGTGGCCATCCACCAGTTTGTTAAAGTAGGTTCGCATGCTTTTGTAACGGGCGGATCGTTGGTGCGTAAAGATGTACCTCCCTATGTTAAAGCAGCTAGAGAGCCACTTTCTTATGTAGGTATCAACTCGGTTGGCTTGCGTAGAAGAGGTTTTTCTCCAGAAAAGATCAACGAGATTCAAAGATCTACCGTGTGCTTTTTGTAAAGAACAACAATGTAACCAAGGCTTTGGATATCATTGAGGCAGAATTTCAACCCACAGAGATTCGTGATGAAATCGTAGATTTTATCCGTAACTCTAACCGCGGTGTAATGCGTGGTTTTGGTACCGGAAGCTAGGATATAAGGGATAAGGCTGAAGGTGTAGGGGCTTGCTACTCAAATTTCAATAAACAGTTAACCAGTTAAACGATTGAGCAATTAAACATAAGGCGCAAGGCATCGATACTCACACCTCTTGTCTAATATCTTCAATCTCAGTACTATAAATGAAAATCACCCTCAGCAATATTGGTCGCAGATTTAATAAGGAGTGGATATTTAAGAATGTCACCTATAACTTTAAACTGGGCGAAAAATATGCGGTATTGGGACCAAACGGGTCTGGGAAATCAACTTTATTGAGTATTGTATTAGGAAACTTAACTCCTTCAGAAGGGACACTCACTTATCAAAATCCAAAAGAAGTTAAGGTAGAAGACATTTATCAGCACATCAGCTTTGCTGCCCCCTATTTAGATTTGGTAGAAGAATTTACTTTAGAAGAAACCATCAAATTCCATTTCCAGTTTAAAGACTATGCTGCAGGTTTGAATGCAAATGCAGTGTTGGCGTTGCTTGGACTCGAAAAATCGCAAGACAAAGCTTTAAAATACTTTTCGTCGGGCATGAAGCAAAGGACAAAGCTGGCCTTGGCCTGTTGTACCAACTCGCCGATCTTGATATTAGACGAACCAACCTCTAATTTGGACGAGCAAGGTATAGCATGGTACCTGTCGCTGATCGATAGATTTGCTGCTGATAAAATGGTATTGGTAGGGTCCAATCAGGTACATGAATATTCTTTTTGTACACATCAATTGAAAATTACAGATTACAAATAGTATTGACATTCCATTGTCAAATAGATACCTTTGTGTAAGAAATACAGGGTCAAAAACTAGCCTATTTCTGTTTAAATCCACACTTAAAAAATATTTTAAAATCACTATTGTTTAATTAAAAAATAGTTTATACCTTTGCGCCACGAAATCAGGCTATAGGAATAGGCAAAATTTCAAAGAAAATGGCAAAAGCATCTGACATTAAAAACGGAAATATTCTACGATTTAACGGAGAATTGGTACAAGTAGAAGAATTTCTTCACCGTACACCCGGAAATTTAAGAGCTTTCTATCAAGCTAGAATGCGTAACGTTAAAACCGGAAAATTGGTTGAATATCGTTTTCGTGTAGATGAGGAAGTAGAGATTTGTCGAGTTGAAACCAGCGATTACCAGTATTTGTATGAAGATGGTGAATTCTTAGTAGTAATGGATAATACTACTTACGAACAGTTTAACATTCCGACGGCATTGTTCGGTAAAAGTGTTAAATTTTTGAAAGAAGGAATGAACGTGATCATCGCATTTGAAAGTGACGAGCCGATTATGGCACAAACACCTTCGCATGTTGAATTAGAAGTTACCTACTCTGAGCCCGCTGTTAAAGGCGATACTTCTACAAACGCATTGAAATATGCAACAGTAGAAACAGGAGTAGAAATAAAAGTGCCAATGTTTATCAATCAAGGCGATAAAGTTAAGATTGATACCCGTACAGGCGAATATATTGAAAGAGTAAAATAAGAATTTTCATAGTTTAGTTTTAGGTTTAGGTTGATTGTGGCTTCGGAGTGGTTCCCGAAGCCATTTTTTTTGCTTTTTATTTTAAAAATAGTTTTTACCTTGCGCCTTCAAAAAAAGACCAAATAAAATAGTGATTTTATAAACTAATATGGCAAAAGCATCAGAAATAAAAGTAGGTAACATTCTTCGCGTAAATGGAGAATTGGTTACTGTTGAAGAATGGAACCACCGCACCCCAGGTAAAGGCGGAGCATTTTACACAGGTAAATTTCGTAACATCAAATCATCTAGGCTTGTTGAAGCCCGTATGAATACAGACGAACAAGTAGAAATTTGTCGCGTTGAAACCAGCGATTATCAATACCTGTACGAAGATGGTGATTACTTGGTGGTAATGGACAATGTTTCTTTTGAGCAGCACAATGTGCCAAAAACGTTGTTTGGCCCATCTATCCGTTTCCTGAAAGAAGGAATGAGCATTTTGGTTTCTATGGAAAGTGAAGAGCCGATCATGGCACAGATTCCGAACTTTACCGAACTTGAGATCACTTACTCTGAGCCAGCGGTAAAAGGCGATACTTCTACCAATGCCCTAAAAAGTGCTACACTAGAAAATGGGGTTGAAATTAAGGTGCCGATGTTTGTAAACCAAGGTGATAAGATCAAGATTGATACGCGTACCGGCGAATACGTAGAACGTGTAAAATAGAATTGCTCTCCTCGGCATAACGAAGGATTTCAAGAATAGATAACAAATGGCTTTGGATTAATTTCTGAAGCCATTTTTTTGTAATTTCGTTCAGACAATGATTAAAGCCATATGCGCAAAGCAGCCTTAAGAAAACAAACCCTACAGCAACGCCTAGCGATGAGCGATGCAGATGTTGCCTTGGCCAATAAAAAACTGTTGGAGGGCTTTAAAACGCTTGATTTTGCCAATATTAAAAGCGTTCATTTGTTTTTGCCTATTGTACACCAAAGAGAACCTGATACATTCTTGATGATCGATTGGCTACAGGCCTATCATCCAGAAATTGAAATCGTGGTTCCAAAGGCAGATTTCGACTCCAACTTGATGAGCCATTATACTTATGTGGATAGAAATGACCTTCAGAATAATCATTACCAAATCCCCGAGCCTCAAAAAGCCAGGCCATTTGTTGGCACTCCAGATATGGTTTTGGTGCCTTTATTGGCATTTGACCTACAAGGGTATAGGGTAGGTTACGGAAAAGGATTCTACGACAGGTTTCTAGAGGGCATCAGTACCCAAAAAGTTGGAATATCTTTTTTTGATGCGGTAGAAAAAATTATTGATGTACATTTGAATGATATACGATTGGACAAATGCATTACACCCAATGGGATTATTGATTTTAATCACTAATTTTATACAACCGCATTGCCACTAAACTAACCTGAAAGCTCAAAATAGGATCAGCCATGGAAAAGGAATTTACAATAACTTCTGCGCAGCAGTACGAAGACACAATGATCACCATTTTCGAGATGCAGGAACAAGAAGATCCTTTAACAACTGCTCAAAAAGCAGAAATGGAGATCATGATGAAGGCGGCGGCTAAATACGAGGACGAAGTGCTTTAATAAAATCGCTCACCAAATAGGCAATTGCCTTGCCAGTTTTTTGATCCACTCTACCATCTTCCATTACAATTGCCCCTTCACAAAGATGGAGGTAAGTGTACTTTTTGGTGTTGCCCAAAAGAATTTTTCGAATATCATTTATGCTAAACCCAGAAGGGCTAATGGCACTCGACATTAGGTTTTCTATGCTATCCAAGTCTATTTCCAAGCCACAAGGGGTTGGGAGGTCATCTGTAAAATCTACCCAATTCTCTGCAATGCTTTTTTGGCTTTGAAGCAGGTCTTCAAAATAAGTAACGGAAATATTTTGGCTTGTAGCGATTTGGTTGGGTAGGGCCTGGTTCACATAGTTTTGATGGAGACCAAATATCCGGTATTGGTTAAGGTAAGCATTTTGCATCGCATAACTAAAACCATTGCCGCTATGCCTGCCTTCTGCTGGGTTACGTAAGTCGGCATGCGCATCAATATTAACGACATTAATGGCTTGTTTTAAAGCCAAGGAACTGCCCCAGATGAGTGGGGCTGCGTTATTGTGCCCGCCTCCAATTACAATGGGGATTTTACCTGCAGCTACAATTTTTTCGATGATTGGAGATACCAACGAGTCTATCTCTGCCACTTTTTTTCTTAACCCGTCAATGCTTTGGTCTTTGGGTTCGGCAATCTCAAAATGACCCAATACCAAAATTTCCTCACCCTGTAAAAACGGATTGCTTTGGATATTGAGGAAGGTTTTTAAAGCCGCTTGCCAAGCGGTTTTTGTACCGCCAATGCCATGGTTTGCCCTTACACCAATATCTTCAGGAATACCCAATAGTACAAATTGTGCAGCAGCATTTTTAAGTTGGTCTAAATCAGTAACGACCTGTACCTTTTCGCCAAGCTTTTGCTCGCCAATCCTCGTATTTACCAAACTAAGGATATCCTGTTGGGTATATAGTTTAAAGTTATCCATTGTATATTTCACCATTTAAGATTACCATTTCTATCTGCGATTGTCCAAAACTATAAGGTAGAAAAGCCAATGAAGGGATTGCTCTGGTAATAAATAGGTTGGCTTTTTTGCCAATGGCAATGCTACCCACTTCCTTGCTTAATTCCATGGCCGCGGCTCCGTTTAACGTGGCAGCATTTATGGCTTCTTCGGGCAGCATCTTTAGTTTGATACAGCCTAAAGAGACCACAAAATTCATATTCCCAGAAGGAGTAGAGCCGGGGTTGTAATCGGTGGCAAGTGCTACTGGAGCATTGGCATTCAATAAGCCTCTCGCATTTGCAAAAGGAATATTCAAGTAAAATGAACAAGAGGGTAGCAAGGTTGCAATGGTATCGCTGTTTGATAGGGCTTGCAGTACATCTTCATCCGTTTCTTCCAAATGGTCAACAGAAACGGCATGGTGTTTTACGCCTATTTGTACCCCGCCAGAAACAGAAAGTTGATTGGCATGGATTTTTGGTTTCAGGCCATATTTGGCCGCCGCTGTTAACAATTGGTCTGTTTCTTCTACAGCGAAAAATCCTTTTTCACAAAAAGCATCCATATAGTCGGCCAAACCTTCTTTGGCAACTATTGGCAATAACTCTTCAATAATGAGTTTGATGTATCCCTGATGGTCGTTTTTGTAGGCGGTAGGATAAGCATGGGCCGCCAGTAAAGTCGCTTTTATTGGGATGTTAAAGGCAAGTTTGAGCCTTTTGATGACCCGCAACATCTTCAGCTCACTTTCAACGGTAAGCCCATAACCGCTTTTAATTTCAACAGCACCCGTTCCCTGCTTGATCATGTCTTTGAGGCGCAAACTGGCACTTTCGAAAAGATGGTCTTCGGTAGCCAATTCGAGTTTACGGGCGGAGTTTAAGATGCCTCCGCCGGCTGCGGCAATGTCTTCGTAGGTTTTGCCGGCAATCTTCATTACAAACTCTTCTTCACGCGGAGCGGCAAAAACAATATGGGTATGGCTATCGCACCAAGATGGGCATACAAATTTTCCACTGGCGTCAATGGTTGATGGAAAATGCAAGAGAGAAGACGGAACATTGTCCATCGTTCCGAAATCTTTGATCAATCCACCTTCCAGTAAGAGCCAAGCGTTTTCCAATAGGGGTAAATTGGCCATTTCGCTACCGCGAAGCACCAATTTCTCTTTTGGATGTACGCCAACAAGGCCTTTGATATTTATAATTAACATAATTGGGTGATGGATAAAAAAATGGAGTTATAATTATTGGCTGCCTGGATTCAGAACAGGCAATGCACAACTCATTTTACTCTATTTCCAATAAAACCGGACAGTGGTCTGAGTGTAAAGCATCTGGAAGAATCTTTACGTTTTTCAGTCTGTTTTCCAAGGGTCTAGTAGCTAAATGATAATCGATGCGCCAACCTAAGTTTTTGCCTCTGGCACCTGCTCTATAACTCCACCAGGTATAATGGTGCGGGTCTTTGTTGAAATGCCTAAAAGTATCGATAAAACCATTGTTCATGAACAATTCCATCCACTCCCGCTCTTCGGGTAAAAAACCAGATGAGTTTGCATTGGATTTTGGGTTGTGGATATCAATCGCAGTATGGCAAATGTTATAATCGCCAGAAATGATCAAATTGGGATGTTCTTTGCGTAATTCGTCGATGTATCCATCAAAGAAGCGCATAAATTCATATTTTTTGACCTGTCTTTCGTCGCCACTAGATCCAGAAGGCATGTACAAGCTCATCAAAGAGAAGTTATCGAAATCAGCTCTTAAAATCCTTCCTTCTGCATCGATCCAAGGCTCACCGCAACCATAAGAGACGTTGTTCGGTTTAACCTTTGTTAAGATGGCTACACCGCTATAGCCTTTTTTCTCAGCTGGAAACCAATAATGGTGATAACCCAATTGCTCGATCAGTGCCACAATTTCGGGAATCTGCTCTTTTAGGGCTTTTACCTCTTGTAGGCAAACCATATCTGCATCTGTTGCTTGTAGCCAATTGAAAAGGCCTTTGGTGGCTGCGGCACGAATGCCATTTACGTTGTAAGAAATGATCTTTCATTTTATGTATGTTGTTTGGCCGCGTTTTTGGCCAGTTCTTTTTCCAGTTTTTTAGCTTCGCGTTTCTTTAAGATGGTAACCGTCATTGGGATATCTGTTTTCGGTCGATCGCCTGGATTGGTAGGCTCTGCAGCAATGGCATCGATCATTTCTAATCCTTTAACCACTTCGCCATAAACTGTATAGTTGCGGTCTAAATGCGGGGTGCCACCAATGGTTTTATATACTTGACGTTGCCATTCTGGGATTTTAAACTTCATCCTTTTCGATTCGGTAACATCTAAGAGCGAATCTGTAAATACTTTTCCCTGTACCAGATAGAACTGAGAGCTGCTCGACGCTTTTGTTGGGTTGCTGGCATCGCCTTCTCTGGCTGCAGCGAGTACGCCCTTTTTGTGGAAAAGGCTGTCTCTAAATTCGGCGGGAACGGTATAACCTAAATCGCCACCACCTAATGAAGCATCAGGTTTAGCTGTTTTTGAGTCGGGATCTCCACCTTGGATCATAAAGGCTTTGATTACCCGATGAAATAAAGTGCCGTTATAAAAACCTTCCTTTGCCAATTTGATAAAATTATCTCGATGCAAAGGAGTTTCGTTATAGAGTTTGACAATGCATTCGCCCTTTGCGGTAGAAATCTTTACATAGGTGTGCTTCGGTTTTGCAGCATAAGCTTGGATAAAACAGAGGCTTAAAAAAAGGAAGAGGATTTTTTTCATGGATGCCATTCTTTGGTGTTACGGAGCATATCCTGCTCTATAATTTATGCTAAGTTATTTAAAAAAGTAGAATGGACAGATATCGTCCGGTTATTTATTTACCAATTTTTAACACTTTATAAAATTTGATTTCAAAAATTTATCTATAGCTTTGTTAATAATGAAGTTAAAGCAAAAATTAGCGATTGCCCTTTGCTCCTTTTACCTGGTTAGTGTAATAGGTGTGGCTTTGAGCATGCATTTTTGCGGAGGAAAATTAGCTTCTGTTGCGATATTCGAAAACAAAACCGCTTGTAAATATTGCAAACAGGAACCTGTAGCTAAAAAAGACGATGGTTGTTGTAAAAACACCAAGGTTGATGTTAAGGTTAAAGATAGCCATCAAACAGAAAGCTCTTTTAAGTTGCCTAAACTTTTCAGTCTAGAAACTTACCTTCACCCACGAATTAGCGAGCTGGTCAAATATGTCTTGCCTAAACTTTTTAATCGCCTAGACAATAAGGCTCCCCCCAAATCTACAGGTGTAGCCATACACGTATTCAATTGCGTTTTCAGGAATTAGCCGAAAATGAATAATCGTATTGCAGTTTTTGAACTGTAATATATCTTTTATGCCTTCAAAAGAAGGCCTATCATTTATTCATTTTAAAAAATCCAACAATGAAAACGACCAAAATTATCATGAGTTTTTTGATGCTTTTTGCGATAAACAAAGTATCTGCCCAAGAAATCACTACAGTAGAAATGCAAGTAACAGGCCTAACTTGCTCTATGTGTTCTCAAGCTACCGAGAAATCGTTGCGTACATTAGATTATGTAAGTAATGTAACACCAGACCTTAACAAAAACCTTTTCGTGATCACTTTTAAGAAAGATAAAGCGGTAAACTTTGACCAATTGAATACCAAGGTGAAAGATGCCGGATTTTCTGTAGGAAAGTTAGATGCCACCATCAACTTTAACCAGGTAAAGATCGACGACAATGGACAGGCAATTGTAGGCACTAACGTCTATCGCTTTGCCAATGCAAAAGGCAAGGTTTTAAATGGCCCTGTTAAGGTAAGTGTGATCGATAAAAGCTTTATTTCGAACAGCAGTTTTAAACAAAAATCCAATACGGTTAAGTTTGATTCTTACGCAAGTGGAACTGGTGTTGTGAATGGTAAAAAAACCAGGATCTATCATTTAAGTATCTAAAAATGCTAAGGAAAATAATTGTATCTGCACTGTTAATGTTCAGTGTAGGGCATGTTGTTTCTGCGCAAGAACTGTATGTTTTTACGGAGCCAGCCAGTAACATGCCTGCTAAATCAATAGGTGTTAGGTTAACCAATGAAGGCATGTTCAGTTCCGATTTTAGGAGTAGAAGCGTAGCTGAGGTGATGGTTGGGTTAAACAAGAACATCATGTTCCATGCACAAGGTTTTTTCTCGGATATGGATGGCAAATACCGCTTGGAAGGAGGAAGTTTTTATGCCAAGTATCGGTTCTTGTCGCTAGACGAAGCGCATAGCCATTTTAGAGGGGCTGCCTATGGTAGGATCAGTACCAGTAAAAGGAGAGCCTATTCAGAGGATGTTAACCTAGAAGGAGACAATAGTGGTTGGCAGGGTGGACTGATCTTTACACAACTGATCCACAAACTGGCCTTATCTGCCACATTGGGCTATAGTAAAAGCTTTGCAACTAAAGATAGGCCATTCGATTGGGCGTTACCAAGATCCGTTTCAAGGAATCAATTATAGCTTGTCTAGTGGCTATTTATTGCTGCCATTTGTCTATAAAAACTATAATCAACCCAACTTTAACCTATATGTGGAATTGTTGGGCAAAACTAATCCGACCAACGGAAATTCCTATCTAGATATCGCCCCAGCAGTTCAAGTGATCTTGAACAGTAAAACCAGGATAGATTTAGGTTATCGTTTTCACGCCACTGGAACGATGGAAGAACGCTACCTTAAAAACATGTACCTGGCCAGAGTAGAGTTTAATTTTTTTAACGTATTAAAATAAAAAATCATGAAAAAAGTATTAATTATCATTACAGTATTGAGCATTGCCATTACTTCGGCTGTAAAAGCACAAAGTACAGTAGCAAAGAGAGAATTTAACAACACTTTAAAGGCTTATTTCGACATCAAGAATGCCTTGTCAAAAGACAATGTGGCAACAGCGGGAGTTGGAGCCAAAGCATTAACCGATAATATCACAGCTTTTCCGATCAAAACCTTAACCGCTGCACAACAAACCGAGTGGAAAAAACAGACTACAGAATTAAAGAAATATGCAGAGCCGATTGTTACCGAAAAAGACCTGAAAGCGCAACGCAAAAGCTTTGAGTACGTGTCTTCGGCAATGATCAAATTAACTAAAGCCATGAACATGAACAATGCGGTTGTTTATGTACAATACTGCCCAATGGTTAAAAAAAGTTGGTTAAATGAAGTAGAAGATGTTCAGAACCCATTTTATGGAAGTAAGATGTACGATTGTGGTGAGGTAACAGAAACCCTAGCCAAAAAGTAACATGAAATTGTATATCAAAAATATGGTATGCAGTCGCTGTATCATGGTGGTGAAGACGGAGCTGGAAAAGCTAGGCCTTCAGCCTCTTGATGTACAATTGGGTGAGGTTGAATTGGCACAGGGAGCAAACATAACAAGCTCTTTAGACCAAATAGAGGCAGCATTGCACAAATTTGGGTTTGAACTGCTTACGGATAAGAAAAAACAATTGACAGAACAGATCAAAACAGCGATCATCGAACTGGTCCATTATCCGGCCGAAGCGTTGAAGATCAATCTCTCCGATTATTTAAGTGGACGACTGCATTTGGAATACGCCCACCTGAGTACGGTATTTTCTGACACGGAGCACAATACCATCGAGAAATTTTTCATCCAACAAAAGATAGAAAAAGTAAAGGAATTGCTTACCTATGGCGAGCAGTCGCTTAGCGAGATTGCTTATTTGTTGAATTATAGCAGCGTGGCACATCTATCCACCCAATTTAAGAAAGTATGTGGTGTAACACCTTCTGTTTACAAGGCAGGCCAGTTTAGTGGCCGAAAACCTCTAGACGAGGTTTAATGTAGACAAACAAAAGGCCCGCAAAATTAATTTTGCGGGCCTTTTATATACAGTGCATTCTTGTTAGATGGTTACCGATCTATAGAACCCATTACCCTTTGGGCAAATACATTCAATGCATCTTTTTCCAAAGCACCCTCATTTACTTTTGCATGAACTTCGAGTGCGCCACAGATATTGGTGATCAGTTCGCCTGCCACATCAACCTCTGCTTCATTTACGCCCCTAAATTCACAAAAAGCTTCTAGTACTTCTAAAGTTGCCTCTAGTTGCTCAGGGCTGCTATTTTGGAACAATTGTCTGATTACTGGAATCTTCATGATTTTATTTTTTCAAATAACTCCGTCAAAACTTCAGCTTTGTTGGTCTGCACTTGGTCAACCAAAGCACCACCTTCAAAAGCTGCAAAAGTTGGCAAGTTGTCAACGTTAGCAAGTTTGCGCGAGTTAGGTAATTTCTCAGCATCAACAATCAAGAAAACAACATCTTCGTTTTCAGCTGCCAATTTTTTAAATTTTGGCTTCATGATCCGGCAATTGCCACACCATGAGGCTGCATACTGAACCATTACTTTGTTGTTTTCAGCAACGTATTGTTGAAGGCTATCTTCTGTTAATTCTAAAAACATATTTTTTTGAATTGATTAGTTTGCGCTTAGGTATTCAGCAACACCTGTTCTGTTCGCATTCATTGCTTCTTTACCTTCTTCCCAGTTTGCAGGACAAACCTCACCATGTTTTTGTACGTGGCTATACGCATCAATTAAACGTAGATATTCTTTTACGTTTCTGCCCAATGGCATATCGTTTATACTTTCGTGGAAAACTTTACCAGTTTCGTCAATTAGATAAGTTGCTCTGTAAGTAACGTTTGAACCAGAAAATACTTCTTCACCTGCTTCGTTATATTCAACATCTTAATCTAAGATGCCTAGGATGTTTGCTAAATGTCTGTGTGTATCAGCTAAAAGCGGGTAAGTTACACCTTCGATACCACCATTGTCTTTTGCGGTGTTCAACCAAGCAAAGTGAACTTCATTGGTGTCGCATGATGCACCGATTACAATGGTATTTCTTTTTTGGAAATCAGGCAAAGCTGATTGGAAAGCATGTAATTCTGTTGGACAAACAAAAGTGAAATCTTTTGGATACCAGAACAACAAAACTTTAGAATTTTTACTTACTGCTTCTTCAAATATATTGATCTTCAAATCATCGCCCATTTCGGACATTGCATCAATACTAACACTCGGGAATTTTTTACCTACTATTGCCATAATTAATTTAAAATTTTTTGCAAAGATACGGCAAATGGCCTTCTTAAGCAACCAAGTTTAACTTATCTGACATACTAAATACTGATATGGCTATAGATAAAAACTATATAACAACTAAAATGATTAGTTTTTGTCTATTTGGTGTGGGCGCATAAAAAAGCCCTTTGAAATTAATCAAAAGGGCTTTTATTTAATTATTTATGCTAAGGAACTATTTCTTTAAAGTAGTTTCGAACAGTTTGAAAATGCGTTTGTATTCATCTGTCCAGCTGCTTGGCTCTACAAAACCATGGTCTTCAACAGGGTAAACTGCCAGTTCCCAATTGTCTTTGCCCAACTCGATAAAACGTTGCGTAAGTCTAACAATATCTTGGAAATGTACGTTTACATCAACCATGCCATGTAACATTACCAAATTGCCTTTTAATTTATCGGCATAATAGATTGGTGAACTGCGTTGGTAGGCAATTGGATCATTGAATGGTTCGTTTAAGATGTTTGCGGTATAACCATGGTTATAATGTGCCCAGTCTGTAACCGAACGTAAGGCTGCTCCAGACGCAAAAACCTCTGGTTCCTTAAGTAGTCCCATCAGCGTGATGAAACCTCCGTACGAGCCTCCGTAGAGCCCTACGTGTTTAGGATTAACGCCGTATTTCTCTACCAGCATTTTCACGCCATCAACTTGGTCGGTCAAGTCTTTTCCTCCCATGTCTCTGTAAATGCCTGTACGATGGTCTCTGCCATAACCAGAACTTGCAGTGTAGTCGATATCAATTACGGTATATCCATTATCTGCCAACATATTGTTGAACATGTATTCTCTAAAGTATTGGCTCCACCAGTAGTGTACATTCTGTAGGTAACCTGCACCGTGTACAAATATTACGGCTGGTTTGTTTGGATGTGGATTGGTAGCGGGATAAACCCTTGCATACACATCGGATCCGTAGCGGTTCTTGAATGAAACCAAGTCTGGTTGACGCCATTTGTAGCTGTCGAACTCGGCAGTAGTCGATTTGGTGATCTGTACTGCTTTTGCACCTGGTTTATTGGCTTGGATATACAATTCCCATGGCTTGTCCATGTAAGAATAATTGATGGCCAACCATTTTTCATCAGGAGACATGGTAATCTCATTACCACCTTTCATAGAAGTGATCTGAACAAGTTCACCACCATTTACACTGATCTTATAAAAGTGTGTAATACCCGGGTGTTCTTTGTTTCCGCTGATGTAAAATACCGTTTTGTCTTTTGAAAGTTGCGCACGTTGCACTTCCCATTTGCCAGAGGTTAATTGTTTTTTCTCGCCAGTAGCTACATTAAAAGTATAAAGGTGCGAATAGCCAGTCGCTTCACTTTGGTAATAAAAACGGTTATTGTCTATCCACTCGATCCCACGGCCAACACCTGGGCCACCAATCCAAGCCTCGTCACGTTGACGGTCTAATATGCTTACGTTTCCGGTTGTTGCGTCTAGTTTTAAGATCCAAAAATCTTTATTGTCTAGGGCGTCTGCAGTAATGATAGCAGTTGTTCCATCCATATTCCAGATCGGACTACCAAAATTTACTTTACGATCTTCGTTTTTCTTGGTGCGTTCTTCTAATTGTTTAGGATAATCTTTTACATAATCTGGCAGGTCTTTGATGCCAGGATCTGAGCAACCTTAACTACATAAACACTGTCTTTTTCGCCATCATATAAGAAGCTTTCAGCAACCATCTGGTTTTCGCCAACTTTGGTACGGCCCGGAATATCTTCGGTATAACCAGAAGCGGTTACATAATTAGGTACAATGGTATTGTGGTTGTTGGTTATTGGACTTGCCAAACGGTAACTTACAAATCTTCCATCTGGACTAACCACCAAACCTGATAAAAACTTATCATCAAGGTAGATTGGTTTAATGGTACGGGTATTTGCATCAGCACCACCACCTAAGCCAAAACGACGAGGCCCGCCTGCCGCTTGACCGCGGTTACCACCTTGTCTGTTTCTTTTTTTGATGATATCAAAAAGGTTGGTCTGTTCTGTTCTTAACCAGCTGTCTTGTATGCTTGTAGCGGCTCTATCGGGCATACCCGGGCCAGTTGGTGCACCAGGTCTTTTCCCTTTTACAAAATTGGTCAACTGCTTAAGCTCGTTTGTAGTTAAATTTAATTGGAAAAGGTTATCTCCACGTTGGAAAACTACATCGTTATTGTATAGGAAACGGGCCCCACTTTCGCGATCTACGGTATTTGTTAATCTCGATTCTTTTTTGCTTTTGAAATTATAGAAATAGATATCCCCGCCTTTTTCAGATAGGCCCAAAGACCTGTCTTTGTTATAGGTGTAGTTGGTGCCAGCAGCTTTTTCTGCCGCATTGTCTTCTGTCGTTTCTGGTTTGTTGGTCAGTACACTTACTTTATAGGCCTGATCTTTCTTTATTTTCTGGATTCCAGCTAAAGAAAACGGTTTTACTGTCTTCAGACCAACGATAGTTTGTTGGCGCATTTCCCATCCATTTAGGATCGCGCATTATTTTTTGTACCGTTAATGGCGCAAGCTGTTGTGCTTGGGCAATGGATACCGATAATAAAAAGAGAAATAGATATTTTTTCATGTTATATGATTTAAAAAGTCCTGCTGAACTTAGTTCAGCAGGACGAGGCTTTTGTTAATTTGATTTGCTAGCTAGGCCACCTTTTTTACTGCTTACATTTACAGTAAACTTGGTGCCGCCTTTAACCAGCCAACGAACAGTTACAAATGAATTACCTGCAATATTGTTTACCTTGATATTGGTTGGATCCATTTTTTGTTCGGTTGTAATGTCCATGTCGCGGTTGTTTACGATCATTCCAGCAACCACGGTTCCACCAGATAAAGAGATAATGTCTGGGATCTCAATGTTGTTCTTTACATCCTGACTAGAGTGGGTAGGATGATCCTATCGTTGCTTACCACTGCAGTTACCTGTTTTAATCCACCACCGATATCTTTTACTTCAATTTCGCCAACCACTAATTTTGGCGTGTTATAGGCATGGAATACACTAAAGGCCATGTTGCGGTGTGCATCACTTTCTAATAAAAATCCAGGGTGTAAACGGGTATAAGTTTTCTTAAACCCACCAATTTCGATATCACCGTAAGTTGGGTGTTTATATGGATGCCAATCTACAAAGGCATCTTTCATTAAAAGATCTCTGTCGAAAGTATACAATTGACCTTGGCTATCTTCTCCATCAGCTTTGTTGTACATCGAATAGCCTGTCCATAGCTCATTAGAGAAAGTATAAATCCCTCTTCCACCATAAAACCAATCTAACTCGCCGCCAAATACAGAATATAGTAATCCTTATAAACCACCAAGTATCTGTAACCTGGCAACATTTCTTCACCTTTTTTACCCAAAGCATCATAAACCCTTACGTCTTGTGCATTATAGGTGTCCAGATCTTCTAAGGCACCTGGGCCCCTTAAGATCATACCACCATTATTGTGATAAGATTGTGCGGCTGCGATGTTTGGATGTTTCATCACAAAATCTACAACAGCTCTGTTTTCTGGAATAGAGAAAGGATATTTATAGGCCCCGCTTTGGATATAGTTTGGCTGCCAGTTCCATCCCCAATCACGGTTAGGGTCATAAGCACCTTCTCCATCTTCGTTTACAAAACCATCGCCATCGTTGTCGATTCCTTCAGAACCTAAAAGTTCATATTCGCCTTTTTCGTCATAGCCCACCATGATCATTCTTCTTGGATCGGTTGGGTCTACTTTATAACGTCCAGTTGGGCTTTTTCTACGCATCATTACAATGTGTCCATCCCCATCAAGATCGTCGAAACCATCTTCATTTGTTACACCATCACGGTCATTATCGATTGGATCAGACCTGTACGTGGTGAGTGGGCCGTATTGGCCTGGTGAATAAAGCTATCCCTTGCATCAGGATTGATGGTTGGGGCAATGTAAAATGTTTTATCTGCCAACAAAGATTGGATCGATTTGTTGCCTGCGGCATACATCTCTACCAAATACCATGCTGTATATAAGGCAAATTCACTTCCTTGTATTTCATTAGAGTGGATGTTCCCATCGATATACATGGCTGGTTTTTTATCTGCCGTACCTATTTTGGTATCTGTAATGGTCATTACCCAAAGATCTTTTCCCTGAAAAGATTTGCCCATCGATTCTAGTTTGACCAATGTAGGGTGTGCTGCGGCCAGTTTTTTACAGATATCAGTAATAGCCGTATAATCGTTGTAGCGGTTCCAGCTGATGGTAACCTTGGGGTTTGGCGGTGAGCCAACTGCTGCCAAAACATTTGCAGATTGTTGGGCTTTTAAAACTCCGGCACACAAAATCATTGCAGCCAGAAGAATAGTATGTTTAATTCTCATTGTCTTTTTTGATTATAGTGATACCTCAATTGATTTGCTTCCTGTGGTTGGGCTACCGGCATCGATCGTTACCTTACCCGTGCCTTTGATCAACCAGGTCAGCTCTTTGAACTCTTTGCCTTGGATACTTTCTAAAGTCTGTACTCTGCGGCCGCTAACTACGGTTTGGTTGGCATTGGTATTTACCTTTACGGCAATCTTTTTTAAGAAATAACTTCTATCGCCCACTTTGGTATAGGTCGACAGCTCGCCTGTGTTCATGATGTTTAAGGTAACTCTTGTAAGGCCATCAGCAACTTTTTCTGTTTTTACATTTACAAAGTCTACTTGAGGTGCCATTCCGGCCAAGCTCACAATAAAATCGGTATGTTTACCTACAATTCCATCTACCATTTTATAAGGAGGATTGATCAATACAAATCGATCGATACCACCTACTTCAACGGTTTGACCAGGGAAATCAGGATGATTAACCGCTTTCCAAGGAGTAAAGGTATTGGCTATGCCTTGGCTTGCAGCCCAACGCAAATAAGCAGCAGTTTGATCCTCGTTGGTAAATTTCTTTTCTTTACGTGTAGAGTCTGGTGCTACTTTTGGCACCCACCAACCAGGTGTACTGAAACTTAAACGACCGTAATGGAAATAGGCCCATTGCGAAAAATCGCCACTTTCTGCCTGTGTTTTTGGCGCATCCTTGGTTTTTGTGATCTTATTGTATTTTTCTGAAACCAAAGCGTTTGATTTCACATCAGCGTCAAACCATCCTGTAATAATTCGTTTGGTTAATGCAGAAGGATTGAAAGTTACTGGAGTTGATAGGTTATTCACCGGACCAAAAGTAACTACGGCATATACATTAAAGGCATCGAATAAGAAGTCGAACAAAGCTCTGTTTTCTTTTTCAGAAACGGCATATTCGCCAGCTCCAGGAATAAAGTTTTTATAGTTATAGCTAGAGTTTCTGTTGAAGTTTACACCACCATCACCGTCTTCGTTGAAATCGCCATCTTTATCATTGTCAATACCTTCTGTTAACAGGATGTATTTTCCAACTTCACCTTTGCTCGCATCTGCAATCAAAAGAGAACGAGGATCGTCTGGATTTAATTTATATTTTCCGGTAGGGTTAAGGATACGCATCATGGTGATTTTTCCGTTTCCATCTAAATCGTCCACATCGTCTTCATTTAGCTTGCCATCCCTGTCATCATCGGTTTTGGTGGCGTTTCCACTACGTTCTGATTTAACTTTTGCAAAATATTGCTCAGTTGCGTCAGGGCTCATGTTTGGGAAAACATAAAATGTTTGTTTGTTCAGCAAGGTTTTAATGCTGTCTGTAGCAGAACCCGCCAATAGTTTTTCTGCGAAGCCAATGGCCATCTCTACACCCAGTAGGTGTTTGCCTTCTACGCCTCCAACTACTGCAATTGCAGGTTTTTCTTCTGTTTTGCCAGTGCCAAGGGTCAACATCCAGATGTCTTTGCCCCCTACGGTCTGCGTTAAAGATTTTGTTTTAACCCATTGAGGGTATTTTTCTGCAAGTGCCTTAACCCTTTGGGCCAAACGGGCATTGTTGCTGTAATCCTGTTGGTTTTGTGCGAAGGTATTGCATAGCAATAGCAGAAAAAACAGGTTGAAAAGGTAAAGTTTCTTCATTTTTGTTTAGGTTATGTGTGCAATTTATGGAAAAAAGCATTTACATAAACTAAAGCGTTACAAGATTTTATAAATGTTACAGTAAAGGCATTAAACCCCATTATCCAGCCCATGGTTTGTATCCACACGAACAATGATCGAACCTAAATCTTATTACCTTACTACTTTGCCCGAAGGATCGATATTCACGTTAAATGGAGGCATGTAATCTTGCAGTACCACGGCGAATTCTCTTCTGTTGATTTCTCTATTTAGATCCAAGTCTGTTTTGAACTGATAGGTTGTTTTCCACTTCTTTGCCAGCTCTTTTTTAGTGTTTTCTATGGATTTGTTACCTACATAACAAACCATGTCTATGGTTGAGCCTATGGTCATTTGTGGATTTTTATAGTCGTCGAACCAAATCTGTGCCTTGTAATAAAAATCTTTAATGGGTTGTTTGATTTCTGCGGTAGTGACCAGTTTATTTGGTAAAAATTTAATGGTGTTTTCTTCTATTTCTCCCTTGATCACACCCGTTAATCCAACCATTTGGATGGCTTTCCAATTGGTATCTGGTTGTTGAATATCTGCATAAGGCATGATGGCCAATTTATAGTTGACCAATTCGCCCTGAATGGTCTTTACGTTAGACAGGGATGTTTTTGTATCGAAAAATGCAGCATAAGCAGCTGTGGCGCCGGCTGCCTGCCCTAACAACATACTTTGGGCATCATTAACCCAAACCAGATTTTCTTGCAAAGGAACCAATAATTGATACATGGAAAAGATATTGCCTACAGTTCCGTTTGCCAATTTACCTGCAGCAATACTTGTTCTATAGATGGTATTGTTATAATCTAGTTTTGTCCAACTGTTGTTTGAGCTTGCTGTGATTTTCAGCGCATCGTTCAACTTTGAATCTGCAGGATTGATCAATACCTTCGGTCTGATAGACCTCCCGTCGCTTAATTTAAAGCTCCAGTTTTTGCCAGCACGATCGGCCTTAACCCATAAGGTATTTTTAATGATGGTCAGATTTTTAAGGCTTTCGGCCCAAGTGGTCAAGACATCATTTGCCATCTGTTTGTTAAAGACAGGTGTTTCGGTACTGTCTTTGATCTGTTTGGCTTCTCTGATTTTTTTAGAAAAGTGGCTTCTATGCCCGAGCTGAGGTTACCAGAGATGGGCGAGATGTCGAAACCTCCTGCTTGCAATAAAATTGTCGTCTTTACACCAGAAATCGCAGACTGTAATCCAGCAGCAACAGCAGCGTTTCCATTACCGATCACCAAAACATCAGGTTTTAACGTTTGTGCGCCAGCCTGTATAAAAAAAGTAGCAAGGGTTAAAATAAGGGTTAATCTCTTTATCATTTTATAGGGATATAAAATATATACGCAATATGCTTTAATTAGATGTGTTTTTGATGAATTTTGTCGCCATTTAACTATATTTAACAAATCACTAATGCCTTAGCCTCAATACAATGGAGCAAAAAATTAACCTGGTTTTTAAGTCACAACAAGCCCACAAATATACACTTAGAAAGAGTAATGCTAGAGAACGGATTGAAAAATTAAAGGCTTTAAAGGCGGTCATCATAAAAAACGAGGATAAAATTTACCGTGCCCTACAGGCTGATCTGCGCAAAAGTACTTTCGAAAGTGCAGTTACAGAATTGATCTTTACTTACGGCGAGCTAGACTTTGCGATCAACAACTTAAGCAGTTGGGTGAAGGCCAAAAGAATAGGCAAAACATTAAGTAATCCCTTTGCTAAAAACAGGTTGTATTATGAACCAAAAGGGGTTTGTTTGATCATTTCACCTTGGAATTATCCATTTCAATTGACCATCGGTCCACTGATTTCGGCCATAGCGGCTGGAAATTGTGTAATGCTCAAACCTTCTGAGCTTAGCCCTGCCACGAGCGAAGTAGTGAGTGAAATCATTGCAGAAGCATTTGATGAACAAGAAGTTGCTTGCTTTAAAGGAGATGCAACGGTATCGACCGCACTGTTGGAATTACCTTTCGACCATATCTTTTTTACAGGCAGTACAGCGATTGGTAAAGTGGTAATGGAAGCGGCAGCCAAAAACCTAACTTCGGTTACCTTAGAGTTGGGCGGTAAATCGCCCACGATCGTGGATAAAGAATCAAATCTCGAAAAAGCAGCAACGAAAATTGCATGGGGCAAATTGGTAAACAGTGGACAGACCTGCATTGCACCAGATTATGTTTTTGTACATGCGCAACAAGTAGATCAATTTATTGAATTGTATAAAGCCGCTGCCAGTAAAATGTATTTTAAAACGGCAGATCAAATAGATCCAAACATATATGGAAAAATTATCAGTTTAAAGCATTACCAAAGATTAAAACAATTGGTGGATGAGGCCATTGAAAAAGGAGCAAGGATCTGTTGGGGTGGAACTTTTGACGAGCAAAACCAAACCATTTATCCCATCATATTGACACAAATTCCAGGAAATGCCAAAGTAATGGAGGAAGAAATATTTGGCCCCGTGCTGCCCATTGTTACTTACCAAAATATTGAAGAAGTAATCGACATGGTAAATGCAAAAAGTAAACCTCTTGCTTTATACATCTTTAGCAGCAACCGTAAAAATGTTAAATACATCATCAAAAATACAAGTGCGGGAGGTACCTGTGTAAACGATGTATTGATCCATATTTCTAATCCAAAGCTACCCTTTGGTGGGGTAAATGGAAGCGGCATGGGAAGTAGCCACGGTTTTTTTGGCTTTAAAAATTTTTCACATGAAAGGGCTGTTGTTTTTCAGCGGGCATTGGATTTTAACCAAATGATCTATCCTCCTTATGCAGGAAAGGAATGGGTATTTAAAATGTTAAAGAAAATTATGTAGCTTATTTATGCAGGACCTAGAACAACTGAAATATCCGATTGGGAAGTATAACCCTCCCCCAATCATTACATTCTCCCAGATCGAGGATTGGATAGCAGACCTTGCACAGTTCCCGGCTGAACTTGTAGAAACAACAAAAAGATTAAAAGCAGAAGATTTGGAGGTTGCTTATCGACCTGGGGGCTGGACAGTGAGGCAGGTGATTAACCATTTGGCAGATAGCCATATCAATGCCTACACCAGATTTCACCTTACTTTAACAGAAGACAGGCCACATATCCGGCCCTATTTTGAAGATAGATGGGCTGAATTGGCAGATGGGAAAACAGGCGATATAGAACTTTCCATTCATATTTTGAAGGCGATACATGCCCGATTGGTTGTATTATTGAAAGCGCTAAAACCCAATGATTTTGAACGCACCTATTTTCATCCAGAAGCACAACAAGAATTTACCATGGGCTATCTTTTGGGTAACTATGCTTGGCATGGCAAGCATCATTTGGCACATATTAAATCTACGATAAAATGAAACATTATCTGCTACTGCTCATTTTAGGGATTACCATCAGCTTACCTGTACAGGCACAACACAAAGCCATTAAACAACTTCATTTTTTATTGGGTTCTTGGGAGATGAAGAATGCAAAGGGGAATATTTCTGAGGTCTGGAAAAAAGACGGAAAAAGCCTAAGCGGAAGATGTTACAAACATTATGTAAATGGAGATAGTGTGCTCACTGAAATCATCAAATTGATCACCATTGATGGGGAGCTGTATTTTTCCGTAACAGGATTTGAAAAAGACAATAAAGGAACAACCAATTTTAAGCTAGTGTCTGTAAAAAAACAAATCTTCATTTTTGAAAATAAAAACCATGATTTTCCTCAACGGATTGTTTACGAAAACAAAGGAAAAACCAGTTTAGTTGCTTGGATTGAAGGAGAGATAGAAGGGAAAAAAATGAAGATGGATTTTGTCTACCAACGTAAAAACCTTAGTAATTAAGCGTTATCCCAGCACCAAAGCCCATGTCGCTATCATAATGTGTACTTAAAGACACATATTTGGCAGCAATAAATTTAAGGCCTCCCATGTACTCTTTATCTGTATTGAGCATAAAACTTGCCCTCAATCTTTTAGAAACTGGAATATCTTCTCTCATTAATTGTAAACGTAGGTTACCATCGTGGTAAACTTCTGCCTGTGCTTTGATCAACATGGGCAAAGTGTATTCGATACCTGCCGAAAGTAGAGCCCTGTTATCTTTGGTGTTTTTCTGTCCAAAAATGTTCTTTTCATGTTCGTCCATGCCCATTTTTCGGTATCGCCAATCGAAGCCAATAAAAGGCATTACCCATTGCATCCGGTCTAGGTATCGGCCAATATGGGTCTCTACCTCATAACCATGCATATCTTTATAGCCCAAGCGCCATTCTGTAGCGATGTTCCAACGGGTATTGGCCAACATGGCCATCCCATCGTTGCCATTGCTTGCAAAATCATTTTCGGCCATAAAATGGAACATCCGGTCATCAGCGAACAACATTCTTTGGGCCAGTTTCGGATTGGGTATTTCTGGATTTGGTGGAGAGTTCTCATAACTGAATATCCTGCCCATGCCACTCATCATATGGTATAAAATATGGCAATGGAAAAACCAATCGCCACTTTCTGAAGCGGCAAATTCAATCGTATCCCTTTCCATCGGCATGATATCCAATACGTTTTTAAGCGGAGCATAATCACCTTGTGTGTTGAGTACCCTAAAATCATGGCCATGCAAATGCATTGGATGCCGCATCATGCTGTTATTATATAGGATCGATCCTTACATTTTCTCCTTTTTTGATGAGGATCTTATCAGCTTCTGAAACTGTTTTATTGTCTAAAGTCCATACATACCTGTTCATATTTCCAGTGAGGTCGAACTTTAGTTCTTTGATTGGCCCTTGAGGTAAAACCGTTTTTTGTGGGGCACGTAACATGTCGTAGTTTAAGGTAACGATATCGGCTTGGTGGCTAGGCATGTCCATTCCCTCCATTTTCTGGTTGTCTTTTTTCTTTTTAGACTGTTCATCACCACTGATTTCTGGATACATTACGGTATTCATATCCATCATCTGGTTTTGCATTTGCATGCCGTCCATTTCGATCAGGTCGCCATTCATGGCCATCATCCCATTCATCATTTTCATTCCCTCAAAATATTTGAGTTTAGGCATGGGTGTAGCTTGCACTTTTGGACCATTGCCCAGCCAGATGGATGCAGATTTGGTACGGTCTTCTGGCGTAACCAAAAATTCATAGCTTTTATTTTCGGGTATGGTTACCATCACATCGTAGGTTTCGGATACCGCAATGATCAATCGATCCACTTCAACAGGTTCTACATCATTGCCATCATTGGCGATTACCGTAATTTTGCCACCTGCATAATTTAACCAGAAATAAGTAGATGCTCCGGCATTTGCAATACGCAACCTTACTTTGTCGCCAGCTTTTAAAGGTTTTGTGGTTAATTGTTCTTTCCCATTGATCAAAAACCTGTCGTAATAAACGTCACTTACATCCATCGCATTCATCCGTTTAAATTCGTTGGTCAGCTTTGTTTTAAAATCTCCAGACCTAATGGCTTCTGCATAACTTTGGGTAGTTCCTTTTTTGATGGCGAACCAATCTGTGGCATTGTGCAGGCTTCTATCTACCTCTTTGGGATTCATGTCTGTCCATTCGCTCAGTACAATCGGAATGGTAGGCATATCGAGTTCATTCCTTTTGTTCAATATCATTGCTCCATACATGCCGATCTGTTCTTGAAGACCGGTATGGCTATGGTACCAATGTGTGCCGCTTTGGATGATTGGAAACTTATAGAGATGCGTTGTATGTGGCTTGATCGGCATTTGGGTCAAGTTCGGAACACCATCATACTTATTCGGAAGAAACAGACCATGCCAATGCAATGAGGTTTCTTCATTTAAATTATTGTGTACATAGATTTCTGCTGTATCTCCCTCCGTAAAAGTAAGAGTAGGCATTGGGATGCTGCCGTTAACGGCGATTGCCCTTTTGGGTTTCCCTGTAAAGTTGACAATGGTATCGGCGATGTAAAGATCGTACCGAACAGTTCGGGGAGGGTTAGAGTTGGTTAATGTTTTAAGGGGAATTGGTTTTGCAGTATTTGAAACCTGTTTGGGTGCATCTGCTACAAGTTTCATCCCACATTTAGGGCATTTGCCAGGTTTTGATTCCTTTATCTCGGGGTGCATAGGACAAGTATACACCGTAACCTTTTCTTGTTCTTTTGTTTGGTCTGTATGTGCATGTTGTGCAAAAACAAAAGAACTAAAGGCAATGAAAAACGTCAAAACCACTATTTTTTTCATCTATATCATATTGTTTTAAATGAGATGAACGAGTTTGGGTAGAACAACATCGGATTTATCACCATCGACAAACCCGATGTATTAAAGTTACTTAATCGTTTCTGTAATTTTGCCACAGGTTAACATCGATTTTCCGTAATATGGGTTTTTAATGGCTTGTTCTTCACTTAGCCAATACATTTTTTTCATTGGGCAGTAATCGTAATACGCAGGTTTGTCACTTAGTTTTACTGCTTTTGCCAATGCATATACTGTTGTAGACAAAGTAGAAAAGTGGTCTCTTTGATGGCTTACATCTTTACTTTCTGAAATGTGCTCGGCATCTAGAATCAGTTTGTCCTTTAACGCAGCAAACGCTTTTTTGTCCTTTTCTGAAAGTTTTTTAACCTCTACTGCTTTTACGGTATTCAAAAGGGTGGTTGCTTTGGTTGCTGCTGTATTGGCATCGCTGCTTACCAAGGCATTTTTAACATCGTAGTACGAACTCAATAATTGAGGGAATGGACTATCGCCTCCCTGTGCAAAAAGAGGGTTGGTGCTAAAAATCATGGCTACCATGGCCAGAGCTAAAAATAGTTTTTTCATTTTATGATAAATTTAAGAGTTACGAATAGGACAAGTCATCACCTCTGCTTATCGAATTGCTAAAAGAAGCTGGTTGATGGAGAACCGAAGAACAAGCATGAGCCATGTTTAAAATTTATAATACAAAATTATAACATGGAGATAGATAGCTTGTTACATTATAACGGATTAAATTTATATAATTTCTGAGCTTAAGCGATCATTACAGATGTCATGGTTAAAGAACCGCCAATCGCTTTATCATTAAATAAGGTTGCGTTTTCATTTTCATTTTGTAGGCCTAGCGTATACATCAAAGGCAGATAATGCTCTGGCGTGGGTATGGCCAACATGGCACTGCTGCCCATACTTTGATAGTTGATCAGGGGTTGATGGTCTTTGTTTTTGATCAAGTTCTTAAATTTATCATCCATATCAAGCGCCCAATCATAACCCCCACCTTTGATCATGTCCCAGCTTACCATCCTTAGGTTGTGTACCATATTGCCACTACCTAGGTTCAAAACCCCCTTTTTACGAAGAGCACTGAGCTCTTTTGCAAGCTCATAATGATAACGGGCATCTTTGGTATAATCGATACTCAACTGTAGCACAGGGATATTCGCTTCGGGATACATGTGTTTGATTACCGACCAAGCTCCGTGGTCCAAGCCCCAGTCGTGGTCTAATGTAACGTTTGTTGAATGCAATAGGTCTGCGGTTTCTTTTGCCAATGCTGGGTTGCCAGGCGCAGGATACTGCACATCAAAAAGGGCTTGTGGAAAACCTCCAAAATCATGAATGGTAGGAGGGGAATCCATAGCAGTGATTTTGGTCCCTCTTGTAAACCAATGCGCAGAAATGACCAATACAGCCTGCGGAATAGGTATAATTGAAGCGATTTCGGCCCATTTAGTGCTAAATTCATTGATTTCGATTCCGTTCATAGGTGATCCGTGTCCCATAAAAAGCGCAGGCATTAAATCTGTATGGCCAAGGCCAGAAGTAAAGCTATTGAATTGATTTAGAGTTGCCATGGTTATAATTTAGTTGATCAGGAACAAGAAAAGCAATCTGTTAGGATATGTGTATTGAATATTGGTTTTAGGCGCAATGATAGGTTGCACATTATTTTGCCCAAGCAATCCTGGGCTTTAATGGTTATTGCCCTTCTCCTTAACCGTATTCTTGTTCAATCTTTTTAATGTTTGTAAGCTAATGGATGATTATTCTTTTGATAACAAATAAGAAGCCAATTGTTATTTGTGTCTCAATATATTACAAATATAGCTGAACAAGCCGTCTAGGTCCATTGATGTATGATAATAAACAAAATGAATAGGATGTGGTAAGTTAAGGTTTTGTCAAGATCATGTCGATATGAGGTATCCCGTCTTCAATATAAGTTTCGCTGCATTGCTCAAAACCAAATCCAGTGTAGAATTTTTGAAGGTAAAGCTGAGCTCCAATTTTAATTTTATGGGTGTTGTAGGCGGCTAAAGTATGGGCTATGCTTTTTTCAATCAAAGCAATTCCTATCCCCAAACCTCTATAACGTGGGGAAGTAATTACCCTCCCAATACTCGCCTCTTCAAAAGAGATGCCAGGAGGTACCAAGCGTGTATAAGCGACGAGCTCATTACCCTTCCAAGCCATCAGGTGCAGCGATTTTTTGTCTTTTCCATCGATATCTTGGTAAACACAATTTTGCTCTACGATAAAAACCTCACACCGCAATTGCAGTATATCATAAAGCTCTATGGCGGTTAATTCGTTAAAACTTTTATAGGTCCAGGTAATTTGCATTGGTTGTTTGGTTTGATGGAAAGTAATGGCGAGACTAGGCTAGGTTTCGGCCAGCATTAACGATGCCATACACTGTGCGAATAGCCAGTTTTTCATATGCTTGTCGCCTTTCGTCATTTAATTGATGTTGTAATTTTTCTAAAGCATAATGTTGGATCAGTACCAAAGGTAAAATGATCTTCTCGCGAACTGCAATGGAACGTTTTTCTACCGGATAGTTTTCCATCAGGCTTTGATGTCCGGCAAGTTTCAATAACATGCTTTTTGAAAGTTCAAATTCTTGGTGCAACATTTTCCAAAATGCCCCGAATTTTTTATCCTGTGCCAGATAGGCGGTAATCTCGAAATCAGACTTGCTCATCGACATCATACAGTTGTCGATGATGGTCTTAAAGTAGCCTGATTGTTGATAGGTTTTGCTTACCTGTTCCCAATTTCCAGCTTTTTCCTGATTTTTTAATGCGGTTCCGATGCCATAAAAACCAGGGATGTTCTGTTTCAGCTGGCTCCAAGAAGTTACAAAGCTAATGGCCCTTAGGTCTTCCAGTTTCAGCTCTTCTCCAGCGTTCCTTTTTACAGGGCGGCTACTGATGGTTATTTTTGAAAGGAGGCTTAATGGCGATAATGTTTGAAGATAAGCTAAAAACAAAGGATGTTTGCGCAAGGCCAAGAAAGATTCGTAACTATCATTGGCCATGGTTTCAAGCGTATCATAATTTGCGGGATCCAATAATACATTGTGCTTTTCTTTAACACCAGAAGATATTCCGGCATTGATCAGTTGTTCTATATTGAATGCGGCACTATCGATAGAGCCATATTGCGAGCTAATGGTCTGCCCCTGTATGGTAAGCTGGATATTCTTATTGGCGATCTCTTTACCCATCGAAGCGTAAAAACGATGTGTTTTTCCACCGCCACGAGAAGGGGGGCCACCACGACCATCGAAGAATGCCAATTTAACTTTATGTTTTGCTGCCACTTCAGATAAGCCCACTTTGGCTTTAAAGATAGACCAGTTAGCCATCAGGTAACCTCCATCTTTGGTGCTGTCTGAAAAGCCTAACATGATATCTTGTTTTCGACCACGACTGGCCAAATGTTTTTTATAGAATGGATGTGTATACAATGTCTCCATAATTTCGGCCGCACCAGCCAAATCATTTACGGTTTCAAATAACGGCACAAAATCGATGCTCAGCTGCTCTGCTTCCCAGCCATTCCACAAAAACAATTCCATCAATTGTAAAATGTCGCTAGCTTGTTGGCAATTGCTGATGATAAACCGATGGCAGGCCATTTCCCCATTGCTCTGCTGCATTTCTTTGATTTGGGCAATGGTCTGTAAGGTATCTTGTACCAAGCTATCCTGCTCGCCACTGTAAATGATCTTCGCGTTTCGAAAAGAAAGTGCCTTTAACTTATCAGCTTCCGATAGGTTGTCGTAACCTTCGTCAAATAGGGCATTAATTGGCTTTTGTTGACGGCAATAAGCATGTACATCTCTTAAGATCCTGCTGTCTTGTCTAATGTCTAAAGAGGCAAAATGACTGCGGTAAAGTTCAACTTTGCGCAAAAGGTCATCCACCAAATCTACAAAAAGGCCATCGTGGTCTGTTGTTAAGATCCTTTGATTTTATTGAGGTTTTCGATCAAGAAATCAGAAATGTCTTTTGGTTCTAGGTTGCTGTCAAAAGCATTTTTATACAGTACATCCTGCAATACTGCAATGGTATCTTCAACTCCTCTAAAAGTAATCCTGCGCTTTAAATTCCTAAAATCACGGTAGTAACATCTAAATAGAATCTGACGGAGCATTTTAGAAACCTGTAAAGTGGTTTCTGGATGGACATTCGGATTGCCATCTCTATCGCCTCCTGGCCAAAAACCCAATTCGATGATTTTTTTAGGGTCGATGTGGTATTCGTTCAGCAATTGGTTTAATCCAGATTGGATATTGGCTGCAGCAAAATAAAACACATTTTCTAGGTACCATGCCAAGCTTAATGCTTCATCAACTGGTGTTGGCGATTTTTTATTGAAAAAGGGGGTCTTCCCTAATTGCTGTAACAACTGGTTGATGGTAGTAATGTCATTTCCTTTAATGGCGATGGTAAGGTCGTTGATAATGGCTAATACACTGCCAGGATAAAACTGTGTAGGATGGGCTGTGAGCACCAGACGAAGAGAAAAATCTTCGATAAGCTGGTCAACTTTGTCATGTAGTTTTTGGTCGTCATTTGCCTTTAAGAACAAGGCCCTTAGCGAACTTTGCTCATCACTTACATTGAGTTTATTAAATGAAGCATCTTCAACTGCATCAAACAATACCACTTGTCTTTCTATATATTGGATAAACCTAAAAAGCAAGTCAACAATCTCTTGCGGCTCTGTATTTGGCGTATATTTTTCAAAAAAAGATTCAATCAGTTTTGCTGGAGTTTCATGGCCCTTTACACCTTCTTCGCAGCTTTTGATAAACAAGGGAAGCAACGTTCCGGTGTCTTTTACTTTATAAAAAGGTAAGGTTAAAAAAAGACTGTTATAGAGCTCAAAACGAGAAATGACCTCGTTGTTAAAAATAGATTCGCGTTGACTAGTGGGTTGGTGTGCTTGCATGCTGATAAGGTAAGGATAATGAACCTTAACAACAAAAATAATACAAAAAGAGACAAAAAAAATGACAATTATAATTTTTGAAATTTTACAAAAATCCTTACCTTGTATCTTATTAAAGGTTAAAAAAATCTTTTAAAAGTATCCACAAGGTTTTCTTTAACGAAAATTTTGTGACTAATTGTTAATTTTTTGGGAAAAAACAGCCCTGGTATTTATATCAGGGCTGTTTTATTTTAGTGGGCATCAACAGAGACGTTCACATTCTTTTTAAATTTCTGCAGGTACAGTAAAGGAATAGAACATAATAAAACCATGCCTGCTACCCAATAGGCATCGCTATAAGTTAACAATAATGTCTGTTTGATCACCGAACCTTCAATTGCTTTCATGGCCATCACCTTTGCATCAAGATACGAGGCACCTTTTGCCATAAAGTTGTGGATAAAGCCATTTAATCGTTCGGTAAATGCTGGATTGTATTCGTTTACGTTGGTTAACAAGTTGTTTCTATGGAAACCTTGACGCGTGTGGATCAAAGTGGTCAATGCTGCAATACCGAACGAACCGCCCAATTGACGCATCATGTTATTTAAACCAGAACCTTGACCAATCTCAGCCCCTTTTAGGTCTTGCATGGCTAAGGTGGTTAATGGAACAAACAACAAAGCCATTCCAATACCTCTGATCACCAATGGTAAGAAAAACTGATCGGTACCTGATGAAAGGGTCGATTTACTCAACATATCACAAAACACGAAGAACAAGAACATACCGATTGTTGCCATAAACTGTGCGGGAATCCCTTTTTTGAGGAACATGCCGATAAAAGGCATCATGGCAATGGTACATAAACCGCCAGGGAATAAGATTTCTCCTGTTTGCAGGGGCGAGAAGCCTAACAAGTTTTGACAGAAAACAGGGAAAACAAATACTGAACCATATAGACCAAAACCTAGGATAAAGGAAGTAAACATCCCAATAGAGAAACTTCGATGTCGCATGATCTTAAAATTCACGATGGGGTGGTCTGTACTGAGCTCTCGCCAAATGAACAAGAGCAATCCAAAAACCGAGGTAACTGCCAATACAATAATGTATGGAGTAGCAAACCAATCTTCACTCTCGCCTTTCTCTAATAAGGTCTGTAAACTACCAACGGCAACGGCCAATAGCAAGATCCCCCACCAGTCTACCGGTAGCCCTTTGCCATCTTTTGGCGTCTTCTTGATAAACGTAATTGTACAATAGGCGGCGAGTATCCCGACAGGAATATTTACATAAAATATCCAGGGCCAATCGCTGATCTCTAATATGTAACCACCAATGGTAGGCCCAACGGTAGGCCCAACAACTGCTCCCAAACCAAATAAGGCAGTCGCGATCCTACGTCTTCTCTTGGCCATGTTTCCAACAAGATAGATTGAGCAGTAGAAATCAATCCACCCCCGGCTAACCCTTGTAAAATACGGAAAGCGATCAATTCTTCTAAGGACACTGCATTACCACATAAAAAAGAGGCAATGGTGAAAACGATGATTGAGGTTAAGAAATAATTTTTACGTCCAAAGCGACTTCCCAACCATCCCGACATCGGTAAGATGATCACATTCGCAACGGCGTATCCTGTAGATAACCAGGCGATGTCCTCGAGGGTTGCACCTAGGTTACCTTGTATCTGAGGAATCGCTACGTTTACAATGGTAGTATCAATCAGCTCCAAAAGAGAGGCTGTGATTACCGTAAACGTAATGATCCATTTTTTAAAACCTACTTCGGCCATTTTTGTTGATTTAGATGGATACGGAAACTTTAACACTCATTCCTGGGCGTAATTTTTCCAAAGTCGCTTTATCTTTAGTTAAAAGTTTGATTTTTACAGGTACACGTTGTACAACTTTTACAAAGTTACCTGTAGCATTGTCTGGAGGTAATAACGAACCTTTAGCACCTGTAATTGGGGCAAAGTTGTATACTTCTCCTTCTATAGGCTCATCACTATAGGCATCTACCACAATTTTAACTTTTAGGCCAGCGTGTAATTTTTCTAGCTGTGTCTCTTTAAAATTCGCAGTTACATATAAACTGTTCTCGTTTACAATAGCAAACAAAGATTGTCCGGCTTGTACCAATTGTCCTTTTTGAACATTCTTTTTAGACACAATGCCTGTGGTTGGCGCTTTGATCTCTGTATATGATAACTGTAGTTTGGCAAAATCTACATCAGATTGGCGCTGGGTTACACCCGAGTTGCTTACATTGAGTTGAGATTGCGTAGTACCCACTTGCTTAACCGCAGCGTTGTATTGATCTTGTGCGGCTTGATATGCTGCCTGAGCGGCTGCTTTTGCTGCTTGTGCCGATTCTTTATTGGCATTGGCCTGATCAAAAGCTTGTTGTGTGATTGCGCCATCTTTGATCAAGTTTGCATAGCGATTAAAATCTTTCAGCGCTAAGTTTAATTTAACGTTTGCCGCTTCAACATTTGATCTTAGCAGCTTCTATGTTTGCTTTTGCCGTACTTGTATTTGCCGAAGTTGCAGTAATTTGTGCCTGCGATACACCAACACCTGCATTTGCACCCACCTGACCGGCTTGTGCCTGCTCTAATTTGATTTTGTAATCGCGGTCATCTAAAGTTACCAATATCTGGTCTTGGGTTACTTTGGTGTTTTCCTCAAAATTAATGTCTTTTACGTAGCCGCCTACACGCGCTACCACGGGACTGATGTCTCCATCAACCTGGGCATCATCCGTATCGATGTGTTTACTAGAATATAAATATTCGTTTATGCCGAATACGGCTCCTAAAACAATTAATACACCTAATATAATGGGAAGAACTTTGCTCTTCTTTTTTGCTTCTGTTGTCATTATCTATGTTGTTATGGTTATGTTATTGTGAAATTTTTCCTGTTGATTTTAACAAAGTATAATAAGAGAGTTTTGCATCGGCCTTGGCCAACTCCAGGTTGATCTTGGCTTGATATAAAAGGGTCTCTGCATCGATCCTATCGGTAACAGAAGCGATGTTGTTCTTGTACTTCGATTCTAATAGGCGATCGTTTTCTGTTGCTTGCGCAATAGAAGTTTCAAGGACATTGATTTTTTGTAAAGCCAACCTATAGTTCTGGTAGTTTTTGTTCAGCTCTGTTTTTACGTTGTCTGATAAAATATCTTTTTGGATACCGATTTCTTTTTGTTGGATCTTGGCTTCAGCAACCTTGTTTTTGTTGGTCCATAAAGAAGCAACATTCCAAGAAACGGTAGCACCGATGGTGATCGGAACAATAAACTGTTCTGATGGTGGAATAAAGCTGCCACTTGGATTGATATAATACAAATTTGCACCCACACCAACCGTAGGACGTGTATTGGCCTTGATGGTTTTGATGTTGATATCGGCTACTTTATTTTGGAGGTCTAACTGTTGCAACTCCTGACGATTGGCAAAAGCCTTGCTCATGTACGTTGTTAAAGGCTCAACAGTGTTTAAAGGCAGCTCACTTTCGGCAATGGCCACTTCCGTTTCTTCAGGTAAGCCTAAAAGGATGTCGAGGTTATAATTCACAATCTTGCGGTTGTTCTCGATCTCCAGATCAGTTAGCGAGATGTTCGCCTGTTGTAGTTGAAACCTCAATACGTCATTTTTAGTTACGATACCTTGCTCAAAAAAACGTTGTGCCTGCTTTAATTGACTGGCAATCGATTCTAGGTTTTGGGCCACTACCTTTTTGCTCTGCATCAATTTAAAGAGTGAAAAATAAGTGTTGATGATGGCATAGCTCACCTCTTCCTTATTTTTATCTGCATCTAAACGGGCTACATCGGTTAAAAGCTTGGTAGATTCTTGTGCATATCTATATTTTCCACCACCATAAATCACTTCTTGAACCGCTGCGGTACCCACAAAGGCATCAGCTCTGTTCGGCAAGTGGAGTGGGTCGCCACCACCTATGCTTAAGGTATTGGTAGGAATTTCGGCATGGTTGTACAAAAAACTTGCGGTTGCAGTTGGCAACACATTGTCTTTAACAACGGCCAATTTGGCTATAGATTCGTCTATTTTGTTTTGTGCCAGCTTAAGGTTCTTGCTATTGGCAACACCTAAATCTATAGCCTCCTGGAGGCTTAGTTTTTTGATGGATTGCGCATGTAAAACTGCTGGCAGCAGTAGAACAGCTATGAGCGATTTAATTTTATAATTGATCATTTTTGGGGGATTGTTAAATGTGTTAAGATAAGATCTTGTAGGTGGCTCACCAATCGGTCTCTAAGTAGCAACCTGTCTTTTTTATTGTTGATGTCGAAGTCTTGGTCTGGTATAACCTTATTGGGCGATGTAGCCGCCATACTAATCGTACCCATGATGCTGATGATTGTCATTCTGATATCAACTTGCCTAAATATCCCTTCTGTGATCCTCTTTTGATAATGGATTCGTTACCGTTAAGTTTTGGGCCATGGCTTCCTTGATTTTTAAAAATATCTCTGGCCTTTGCGTTAACGAAAGCTCTCTGTGCATCAGCTTGTGGAAAGAGATATTTAAAAAGATGCGGGCGGTATATTGTTCAACAACCTTTAATATTTTTTCTTTTGGAGAGATTTTTTCTTCCTCAATTGCGTTTAACTGCGATTTGAAGCCTGATATTCTAGACTCCATGATCTCTAGCAAAACACCCTCCTTGCTTCCAAAATAATAATTGATCATGGCCATGTTGGCGCCAGATTCTTTTGCAATTTGACGGGTAGAAGTTCCTTCATAACCAAATTCACAAAACAGCCTTTCTGCTGCCTCGATGATATCGGTCTTTTTATCAGTTTTTTCCATTTTGCTTTTTTGACGAGACAAAATTAATCAATCGATTGATTAATTTCCAAATTATATTTTACTTCTTTTACAATTGGATGATAATTAGCTAATTTAGCGTATTCAACTTTTACACAAAATCCTATTGATAATGACCAAGTTTGCGTTAAGACTAAGCTTCCTGTTCCTTTTTTTACCCTTGCTCTCTTTTAATATACTTTACGAAAAACATGATGCCAGCAACAGTTGGATTAGGATCAACCTACTGGGCTATCAACCTTCGGCAAGTAAAGTGGCCATTTGGGCAAGTAAGACCAATCAGCTACCCCAAAAATTCGAATTGGTGAATCAGCAGACGGGTAAGGTTGTCTATTCTTCAACGGCGATTCAATCTTTTGGTGCTTATGGGCCCTTTAATACTACGGCTAGACTTAATTTCTCTGATTTTAAAACCCAGGGGAAATACCTGATCAAGGTAGATAATGTGACTTCTCCACAGGTCATGATCAATGCAGATGTGTATCGGCATACGGCAGACTTCGCTTTGCGTTACATGCGCCAACAGCGTAGCGGATTTAATCCTTTTTTAAGAGACAGCTGCCATACCCATGATGGTTTTGTGCTGTACGGTGCAAAGGCCGGAATTAAAGACAGTACACATATGGATGCTTCTGGGGGTTGGCACGACGCCAGCGATTACCTGCAATATTCTACCACCTCTGCCAATGCGGCCTATCACCTGTTAATGGCCTATAGAGATTTTCCTCAAGCTTTTGGCGATGAAAAGCAGGCCAATGGGCTAGATGGGAAGAATGGTTTGGCCGATGTATTGGATGAAGCCAAATGGGGCTTGGATTGGTTGTTGAAGATGCATCCAAAAGATAATGTGATGTTTAACCAATTGGCAGACGACCGCGACCATATTTCAATGCGCATACCCAAAGAGGATAGCCAATATGGAAAGGGTTTTGAACGACCACTTTATTATATAGACGGTGAACCACAGCAACGAGGTAAGTTTATGAACAATACAACGGGAACAAGTTCTACCGCTGCAAAATTTACCAGTGCTTTTGTATTGGGCTCCAAGCTTTTTGAAACGAAAGATAAAACGTACGCACAAATCTTAGCTAAAAAAGCAAAGAGTGCCTTGGCTTTTGCCAATATCAAAAAAGGAGTAACACAAACCGTATCGGTCAAATCGCCTTATATCTACGCTGAAGACAATTGGGTTGACGACATGGAATTGGCTTATGCATCTATCCTCCAATCGGCCAATGCAAAAAGCAGACAGAATAGTTTGGACGAAGCATTCGCCTACGCCCAAAAAGAAACCATCACCCCTTGGTTGGCCAGTGATACGGCGAACCATTATCAATATTATCCCTTTATCAATATCGGGCATTACGAATTGGCCAAGCAAAGTAAGGGTACGCAAAAAGCACAGTTGACCAATTATTACAAACAAGGGATTGAACAGGTGTGGGCAAGGGCAAAAAAGAATGCTTTTTATAGAGGTATACCTTTTATCTGGTGTAGCAATAACTTAACTGTTGCCTTTGCCATGCAATGCTTTTGGTATAAACAATTGAGTGGCGACCAAACTTTTACAGAGTTGGAGCAGGCCAATTTCGACTGGATCTTTGGTTGTAATCCTTGGGGTACAAGCATGGTTTATGGCCTGCCCAATTGGGGCGATACACCAACAGATCCCCATTCTGCATTTACACACCTGAAAAACTATCCGATTGACGGTGGTTTGGTTGATGGGCCAGTGTACACCAGCATTTACAAAAACCTAATCGGCATCCAATTGACAAAACCGGATGCTTATGCCGAATTCCAGAGCGACCTAGCGGTTTACCACGATGATTATGGAGATTATAGCACGAACGAACCCACCATGGATGGAACAGCATCGTTGGTTTATTTATTGGCCGCATTTGATAGCAGGGTAAAACCCATCAATAAAGATTTTCAAAGTCTGCAAGGTGCGGTCATTAGAGGTAAAACAAGCGAAAAGAAAATTGCTCTGGTTTTTACCGGAGATGAATTTGCCGACGGAGGGAAAAGTATACAGGCTACTTTAAACAAAAACAAAGTAAAAGCATCTTTCTTTTTTACGGGTAAATTTTACCGTAATAAAGCATTTAAAGGAATAATCACAAACCTTAAAGCCAATGGTAATTATTTGGGCGCCCACTCTGATGCGCATCTACTTTATAACGATTGGACCAAAAGAGATAGCTTATTGGTTACCAAAGCCCAATTTACAACAGATTTAAAGGCCAATTACCAGGCCATGCAAAATTTTGGGATAGCCCAAAAAGATGCCCCTTATTTTTTGCCCCCTTACGAATGGTATAACCAACAGATTGCCGATTGGACCAATGATATGGGTTTGCAGTTGGTGAATTTTACTCCTGGGACCCGTTCTAACGCAGATTATACCTATCCAGAAATGGGCAAATCATACCGAAGTACCGAAGAGATCTATCAATCTATCATTGACCAGGATAAGAACAAGCCCAATGGCCTAAACGGATTTATGCTCTTGCTGCACATCGGAACAGATCCAAAAAGGACAGACAAGTTTTATAACAAGCTGCCAGAGCTCATTCAATATTTAAAAAAATCGGGTTATGAAATGGTCAAAATCAACGAATTGTTAAAATCTGAACGTTAAATGCCCCAATATTTTTAAAATAAATATTTACCTTTGGCACAAATCATAAACGAAAATGAGTACAGAAGAAAATAAAAATAGTTTTGAGTGGGTTTGGTACGTAATCGGTCTTTTAACGGGAATGTTAGCGGTTATCGCAGTTACCACTAGTTTTGGCTGGGTTCTTTTAGGCGGTATATTTGGCCTGATCTTCGCTGGTCTGTTTTTGAACAAAATTGTAAAAGGCCGTCAATACTAGGTCTTCTATACGTAGAATTTAATCCCTTTTGTGATGAAGAAATTAAGCCTCTGCCTGATATTGGCATTGTTTGGCCTTTGTGTAAATGCACAAACTTCAGCAGTTAAGTTTCCGAATGTAGATTCGAGTCCAATGGATGCATTGTATTATCCTTTAAATGCCGCAAAGGTTAAAAAGGAAGACAATTCAATGCCTATCATCAAAGTTTTATACTCACGCCCAATGAAAAAAGGGAGAGAGATTTTTGGAGTATTAGAGCAGTTTGATAAAGTTTGGCGCCTAGGTGCCAATGAAAATACAGAGATCTATTTTGATAAATCAGTTACGATTGGTGGTAAAAAAATAAAAGCAGGTAAATACACTTTGTTTGCCATTCCTACTAAAGATAAATGGACCATTATTGTAAATAAACAAACCGATAGATGGGGTGCATTTAATTACGATGAAAAGAAAGATATAGTGCGCGTAGATGTTCCGGTAACGAAGTTGGATAAAGTGATTGAATCTTTTTCGATGACATTTACCGATTTGCCAGATGGCGCTAATTTGGTGATGGCTTGGGATATGACCCAAGTTACTTTGCCGATCTACTTTAAAAAATAAAGTAATTGATAAAAAGCAAAAAAGGGAGGTTTTAACCTCCCTTTTTTTGTGCAGTTGTTTTTCCTTTTCTTAAATAACTATCTAGATAGACCATCGCTAAGATCACATCAAGCAATATAAATAGTTGTATAAATAATGGGGAGAATACTTTATGGAAATCAAAAGCAAAATTTATTTTTGGCATGTTGATAAGGCTTAAATCGGTTTTGGTAATGATATAAGCTAATATGCCGATTAACGGAATGATAAACATCGCCCCGCAAGCATAAACAATCCGTTTGTCTACCTTCGTTTTTAAGGCCACAGGTGGAAGCTCTAACTTTACCTGTTCCATTACATTACGTGTAAAGGACATGGAAGGTTCTTCAAAATCAAGATTGTTGAGTTGGCCATGAACGACCAACAGCTCTTGATAGATGCTGTAAAATTGATGGTCGATGGCTAACTTGGCCTCGATTTCTGATTTTTCGGCAGGGCCACAATGGCCATCAATGTAGTTCCAAAGTTGTTCTTCTATCGTATTCATATCAATTCCTTAACTTCATCCTTTAACAAATATTGTAATTTTTCTTTCAAACGTAACCTTGCCCGGTGCAGTTTTACTTTTACGGTATTGGGCTCCATGCCTAAGGCCAGTCCAATTTCCTCTAAACTTTGCTCGCCTTTATAAAATAAGGTAATAATGGCCGCATCATCTGGTAAAAGCAGGTCAATGGCCTGGTTTAGGTAAGCATGACTAGACTTTTTCTCTACAAGATCGGCATCAAACCCAGTGCCACTATTGGCAATCTGCAGGACATGTTCATCATCATTGATAGATTGGGTGTCGAGCCTTTTCTTTCTCAAAAAAGTCATTGCCGTAGTATAAACGATCGTATACAGCCAGGTAGAAAACTTAGAGGTCTGCTTAAAAGTTCCGAGGGCCCGATAAGCTTTTACAAAACAATCCTGCGCAATCTCTTCTGCATCCTCCCTGTTTTTGGCAAAACGCATCGCCAATGTAAATACAAAGCGCTGATGGCGTTTAACCAACACCGAGTAAGATGCGGTATTGCCAGCCAGTACTGCTGTAATTATGGCTAAATCGGTTTCTTCTTGCTGCATATGATAGGAGTGAGACGCCTATACTTCCAATCAGGTTACAGCAATTTACGAAATTATTGGGCTTTACCTTCGGCAAAAAGTTTTAGGCCTAAAATAGAAATGATCAAAGTGGTGATAAAGAACATCCTCCAGAAACTAAATGGCTCTTTAAAAAAGATGATACCTACCATTACTGTGCCTACTGCGCCAATCCCTGTCCATACGGCGTAAGCAGTTCCTAAAGGTAGATTAACGGTTGCCTTGTTTAAAAAAACGAAGCTCATGATGGCACAGACCAAAAATCCTGCACCCCATTTCAGGTTGGTAAAATTGTTTGATAATTTTAAACAGGTGGTAAACCCGATTTCTAACATGCCTGCAACCAATAAATAGATCCAACTCATAATTTTATTTTTTTTGCAAAGATGGGTTGATCAACTTGCCTGGCATTTAACATTTGTTAAAAAATGAAGTGATCTTATCTAAGTTCGGCCCTAATCCTGCTCAAGGTTACTTGCGTTACGCCTAAATAAGAAGCAATATGCCCCAGCTGGACTCTTCTGATGAGTGAAGGGGTTTGGGTAATCAATTCATTGTATCTTTCTATAGCAGTTCTAAATTGTCTGTTGATCAATCTTTCTTCGGTTTTGATCAATTCCTGCTCGGCTAGTTTTCGGCCCCAATTGGCCAAACTTATATAATTGGTATAAAGTTCTTGTAAGGCGCGGTCAGAAATCTGATATAAGACACTATCTTCTAAAAGCTCAATATTTTCGTAGCCAGGTTGTTGATTGATGTAACTGTTGTAAGATAGGTACCAGGTCGCCCTCTTGGCCAAACCAAAAAGTAGCTTCCTGTTTATCGGTATAACAATAAGCTCGGGCAATGCCTTTCTCGATAAAATAGAGATAACGTTCTACTTTATCGGCGCTGATGATGATATGGTTTTTGGCAAATTCAACACGTTCCATTGCATTGAGCAGCAATTGTAGTTCTGCATTGGGGAGGGCATATATGCCATTTATTTTTTGTTGGATATGCTGCAATGGATAATACTTTTGGCTAAGATAATAGAATGTCCAGATATTTTTTAGCCTAATTTAACGCGAAATGTTGAAGTTATAGGATTTCGGTGCTATAAGGAGGGATACGATATATTGTTCCGATAGCCAAATTTCAGAGCCATTAAATATTTTTTTGTGTCTCGTGTAACCTAATTTTTTTTGCTGTTGTCATAGTATTCAGAACACGGTTCATAAACAAAAAGAATTTTAACACATAAAAAAATAAAATCATGGAAGGCATATTAGTACCCATCACACTTTTTATCTGTACTACTGCTATGGTCTTTGGCATCAGATATCTTTCTAACAAAGAAAAAATGGCAATGATAGAACGCGGCATTGATCCGGAGTTCGCAAGTCAACGCCACAACCCTTTTTAAGCCTAAAATTTGGTTTATTGTTGGTTGGTCTCGGTATAGGCCTATTGGTTGCCTTATTTACTGTTAGAGGAGTTTTCGGCAGTAACATGACCCATTCGGAAGAAGGGCAGGCCGTTGCGGTTTACTTTGGCTGCATCAGTATCTGCGGGGGCTTAGGCTTGGTTCTTTCTTACATCATCGAGAAAAGATGGCTGGATAAACAAGGCTAGACAGAAAAATTATTAGTGGAAAAGTCCGTAAGTCGAATTGGTTTACGGACTTTTTTGTAATAGACAACATGAATTAAAAACAATCAGATCTTTATCCATCATGACGATTAAACACCTTAAGTCGATTTGTATCTTATTTACCCTTTTTGCCCTTGTGTGGAGCCCGTTGAGCTCGGTAAATGCACAGAACTTGGAAACTAGAATAGACAGTTTGCTTTTAACTGTTTTTAAAGATAAAAACGGCCCAGGAGCTGTGTTTATGGTAGCTAAAGATGGGAAGCCAATCTATCGGAAAGCTTTTGGTAAAGCAAACATTGAGCTTGATGTGGATTTGACACCCGACAATGTATTTCAATTGGAATCTATGACCAAGCAGTTTACAGCTATTGCCATATTGCAACTGGCTGAGCAAGGCAAATTGGAACTAAAAGCTCCTATTGTTAGCTATATCCCAGACTATCCCGCTGGTGATAAGATCACGATACACCATTTGTTAACGCATACTTCTGGGATTAAAGATTTTACCAAGATGAAATCGCTGAGCAAAATTGCACAGCAAGACTTATCGCCTAAAGAGCTGGTAGACTTTTTTAAAAATGAGCAGGTTGATTTTGCGCCTGGTGAAAAATTCGAGTATAACAATTCTGGTTATGCCGTTTTAGGTTATATCATCGAATTGGTTTCGGGTGAAACCTATGAACATTACATCAATAAAAACATTTTCGATAGGGCAGGAATGAAACACTCTAGCTATGCCAATGATATTGCTGTTATGCCAAAAAGAGCATATGGCTATCGTAAGAATGATGAGGGGTATGTAAATAAAAACAAGATCAGCTTTAGCATTCCTTTTTCATCTGGCTCGTTAATGTCTACCGTAGATGATATGCTCCAATGGCAAGAGGCCCTAAACAAAAATACATTGGTTAGTGCCAATACAATAAATAAGGCATTTGCAACCTATCAATTAAACAATGGTGAAGCACTTGCCTATGGATATGGTTGGCATCTTAAAGCGCTCAATGGAATCCCGGTGAGAGAGCATGGAGGCAGTATTTTTGGTTTTAAAACCATGGGTGTATATATTCCCAGTGCCGATATTTATGTGATCGGCTTAAGTAACTGTGATTGCAATTCGCCAACGCAGGTTACAAGAGATGTTGCCGCATTGGTCTTGAAAGCTTTTGCAAAATAACCTTGGTTCGTGCCGGCACGAACCAAGGTTGGCTTTAAATAGGCTTAGGTAAAATAGCTACAGTTAAGCGGCTGATACAATTCATCTTGCCCTTATCGTTATACATTTTAATCTCCCATACCTGGGTTTTTCCACCAATGTGTAAAGGTTTGCAAATCCCTTTAACCAAACCACTGCTTACCGGACGTAGATGGTTGGCATTTACCTCTAAGCCTACAGCAATATGTTTAGCAGGGTCTATGCACATGTAAGCGGCAATGCTGCCTAAGGTTTCGGCCAGTACAACCGATGCTCCGCCATGCAGGATGCCTGCAGGTTGATGTGTCCGTTCATCAACAGGCATGGTGGCACAGATGTAGTCCTCTCCCACTTCGGTAATTTCGATGCCCAACAATGCACCAATATGGTTTTTTGGTCTATCGTTTAACATTGCTGGAGTAAATTCTTTGAACCAGATCATAAATAACGCTCTTTAATTATATTGGTATGGTGGATCACATGTCCTGCTAGGATAAAGACCAAAGCCCTTACACTGATGTTTTTTCCATTGGCATTTCCAATCCTGTCCAACTCCTCCTCATTTAAGGAATTGATCAGGTAAAGATTTGATTTCCTCAGAATGGCAAACTCTTCGGAGAGGCTAAATAAAGTACGGTCTTTAAAATGGGCATTGGCTACATAGTCGTCTTCTTCAAAGCCCGGTAATGCTGCCTGTTCGCCTCTTACAAAACACAATAACCTGTACACCATAATGCGCTCGGTGTCTATAATATGACCAACCATTTCTTTGATGGTCCATTTGCCCGGTGCATAAGCATAATCGCCCTTTTCAATTAGGTTATTGATGAAATTGGGAAAGTCTGTAGCCTGATTTGTTAAGATCTGGCTGATATTGCCGTCTATGAGACTAATGTATCTATGATACCATTCTGGGTATTCCTGTGTCTGTGGTCGGTTCATATGTAATGCTACTTTTTAATACTATCCTAAAGGTTGTGCCCTTGCCCAACTCAGAGTCTTTTACAAAGATCTGTCCGCTATGGTAGTTTTCAACCATCCTTTTGGTTAAGGACAAACCTAGGCCCCAACCCCGTTTTCTCGTGGTATAACCCGGCTGGAAAACCGTATCGAATTTAGAACGGGGAATACCTTTCCCTGTATCGCTTACATCGATAAAAACTTCCTCTTTGGCTAAGTTTTCAATAATATTGACGGTAATTGTACCTTCATTTTCGATGGCATTGGCGGCATTTTTCAAAAGATTTTCAATCACCCAATCAAACAAGGGAATACTTAGCATTGCTCTTACCTGATTGTCGCCAGTAATGATAAAATTGATCTTGTCTGAAGTACGGATCTTAAAATAATTGATAAAATTTTGGACTACAACAAATACAACATGGTCTTCTAATATCGGTTTCGAACCAATTTTAGAGAAACGATCTGTGATCATCTCCAAGCGATGGATGTCGTTTTCCATTTCTGCAACCAGTGGGTCGTCTTCTGCATCGAACCTCGATTTGATGAGTTCTACCCAAGCCATGAGCGACGAAATTGGCGTGCCCAGCTGGTGGGCCGTTTCTTTGGCCATCCCCACCCAAACCTGATCTTGCTCGGCCCTGCGGGCAGAACTAAAGGCCACATAGGCGGCCAAGATAAATAAAGCCACGACGCCTAACTGGATATAAGGAAAAAACCGCAATTGGGTTAAAATAAATGAGTCTTTGTAATAGGCTTTTAATTCTTCATAACCTTTGCCGTCAATATACAAGCCCTGCATTTTTATAGGCAGGTGTTGTTTTTTCATTATTTTAAGCTGTCGCACAAAATATAACGAATCAAATTCAAGGGTTTGGTTCTTGCCGCCAACATTGTAGAGTGTTTTTGTCGTGTCCAACCCTGTCCAGCTGTAGATCGAGTCGGGGTTTTTGGCCGTTTTTGCGGTAATGATCACATCCATTTTCAGATTTTTCCTGATCGTCTCAAAAATATCTGTAAACTGATCAATATCGTACATGTTCATTTGCCGTTCCAGTACTTTAACCCTCAGCTGGAATTGCGTTGCCTCTTCCCGTTCCATCTTCTTGATAAAAGAATTGGTATAAAATACCGAAGCCGCACCAATAACGATAGCAAACACTAACAAAAAGAATTTCCAACGGCGCTTTTTTTGGTATGGATTCATAACAGGTGAGGGCAAATTACAAAATAGCAATCAAAAATATATCAACAGAAACGTAAACGAGGTAAAAAATATATCTTTGCGGTGTAATGGAAAAGAATATCAGAGTAAGATTTGCACCAAGCCCAACTGGAGGTTTGCATTTAGGTGGCGTTCGTACCGCTTTGTTTAACTATTTGTTTGCTAAACAACACAATGGAACATTTGTTTTACGTGTAGAAGATACAGACCAAACCCGTTTTGTAGAAGGTGCCGAAGAATATATCGTTGATTGTTTGAACTGGTGTGGCATTACACCTGATGAAAGTCCGCAAAAACCAGGTGCTTTTGGTCCTTACCGCCAAAGTGAGCGCAAAGCGAGCTATAAGCAATATGCAGAGCAATTGATTGCTGATGGCTATGCATATTATGCTTTTGATACAACAGAAGAGCTCAATGCTAAAAGAGCAACGGCTCCTAACTTTTTATATGGGCAGACCACACGTATGGAAATGCGCAATTCGTTGACTTTAAGTGAGAACGAGGTGGCGGAATTACTGGCTGCGCAGACGCCTTATGTGGTGCGGATTAAAATCCCTCAGAATGAAACGGTTTCTTTTGTGGATATGATCAGAGGATTGGTAAGTTTCGACACCAATTTAGTGGATGATAAAGTATTGTTAAAGGCTGATGGTATGCCAACCTATCATTTGGCCGTAGTGGCCGATGATAAGGCCATGGAAATTAGCCATGCCTTTAGGGGCGAAGAATGGTTGCCATCGGCACCAATCCATATTTTATTATGGAAATATTTAGGTTGGGAAGATTCAATGCCACAATGGGCACATTTACCTTTGATCTTGAAACCAGATGGGAATGGTAAATTGAGCAAGCGTGATGGCGACCGCTTAGGTTTTCCGGTTTATGCCATGAACTGGACAGATCCTAAAACAGGTGATGTAACCAAAGGTTTTAAAGAATTAGGCTTTATGCCGGAAGCTTTTGTCAATCTTTTGGCCATGTTGGGTTGGAATGATGGTACTGACAAAGAAATATTCTCTTTGGCTGAATTGACGGAGTTGTTTTCGATTGACCGTATCAGCAAAGCTGGTGCAAAATTCGATTTTGAAAAAGCAAAATGGTATAACCACGAATGGATCAAAAAATCGACAGCCGAAAGTTTGCAACCTATAGTGGGCAACTTGTTGGCCGAACAACATATAGCCGTTAAGAACGAAGCCTTTTTATTAAAAGTGATTGATCTGGTTAAAGACCGTTGTAACCTGTTAGGCGATTTTGTTAGCCAAGGAAGTTATTTTTTCACTGCACCAAACGAATATGATTCAGCTGCGGTAAAACCAAAATGGGGTCCAGAAAAAGCGGCATTTTTCCAGGATTTTGCTCAAAATCTAAATACAGATTCTTCAGCACTACAATTGGAAGAACAATTTAAGGCCTTGGCCGAAACCAAAGGATTTAAACCTGGCGAACTGATGTTGCCCCTACGGATCATGTTGGTAGGTGGTAAGTTTGGGCCAGGTGTATTCGATATCGCTGTATTACTGGGTGTTGAAGAAACCCAAAACAGAATAGAAAAAGGTATTGCTGCATTTAACTAAAAATATTTTTTAAATTGGTATAAGAATTGTCTTTCCATCTTTAAAATATAAAGCTCAAAATTATGCAGTGGTTCGGAAAAGGAAGTAATAATGTAGAAGATGGTAGAGGCGGCGGAGGCGGTGGTCGTGTTGCCTTTGGTGGCGGTATTGGATCATTATTGTTATTGTTGGCCTGTTGTTTGGCAAAGACCTAACGGGTCTGGTAAGCCAGATGCCTGCTGTTGAGCAGGGACCAGTTAAAAATGGAGTGCCTGCAAATGATCCACAAGCACAATTTGTATCTGGAGTTTTAGAATCTACAGAACAGGTTTGGGATGCTCAATTTAGGGAAATGGGTTTGCAATATGAACAACCAAAATTAAGGCTGTTTACTGGCGAGGTGCAATCTGCATGTGGTGGGGCCAGTGCCGCAGTTGGACCGTTTTATTGCCCCGGAGACCACAAAGTTTACATCGACCTTTCTTTTTATAACGAACTTAAAGACCGTTTCGGCGCTGCAGGCGATTTTGCACAAGCTTATGTCATTGCCCACGAAGTAGGTCACCATGTACAAAACCTATTAGGTACCTCGGCAAAAATGCAAGAGGCCAGGGAGCGCTTAAGTGAAGTAGAATACAACCGCTTGTCTGTAATGCTCGAACTACAGGCCGATTTTTATGCAGGCTTATGGGCCAACCGTGCGCAGAACCTCAAAGATTTCAGGCTCGATGCCGGAGATATAGACGAGGCCCTCAATGCTGCCAATGCCATTGGTGATGATAAGCTACAAAAACAGGCGCAAGGCGAAGTTGTACCAGATGCATTTACCCATGGCACCTCGGCACAAAGAATGTATTGGTTTAAAAAGGGTTTTGAAACCGGCGACATCAAACAGGGCGATACCTTTAATGCCAAGAAGTTGTAAGAACACCTATTTTTTTACTTTTTTTAAAACAATTCCCAACTATATTTGTTTTCATTTCTTATAGCGGTTTTGCTACCTAAAATTGCCTATAAACTAAATGATAAATGTAGCCAAGCTTTAACTATTTTTGGGAATGATCTTATTGTAGATGATACGCCAGAGAACCTGATTTCTTTAAAAAAGGTACTCGAAAAACACAATTTTGAGGTAGACACAGCATCTTCTGGTGAAGAAGCTTTAAAAAAGGTATTAAAAAATTCTTATGTACTCATCATACTAGATGTACAGATGCCTGGCATGGATGGTTTTGAGGTAGCAGAAGCTATTTCGGGATACAGCAAAGCCAAAGAAACGGCCATTATCTTCTTATCGGCTGCAAATACGGAGTTTATGTTTATTGCAAAAGGTTATTCGTCTGGAGGCTTGGATTATATCACCAAACCGGTTGATATGAATATCCTCTTGTTGAAGGTCAAAACATTCTATCGCATTTACGAGCAGAACAGAAAGCTCAATGAAATGCAAAAGACACTGCTCGAAGAAATTGAATTTCGGAAAGAAGCAGAACGCAAAAAGGATGAATTTATCAGTATTGCCAGTCACGAATTAAAAACGCCATTGACCAGTGTAAAAGGTTATGTGCAGTTGTTAGAAAGAAGCATCAGTAAAGGAGATGCCGAGACGGTAAAAAAACACTTGGGCAAAGCACAGGTTCAACTAGAAAAGCTAAATAGCCTTATTGCCGATCTACTGGATATTTCTAAGATAGAAAGTGGTAAACTCAAATTCAACAAACAGAACTTCTCTATAGATTGTCTATTGGATAATGTGATCGAGGTGATGCACCAATCCAATCCAGAATTTAAGATCCATAAAAACGGCAAAGCAGATTGCGAGACTATGGCGATGAGATGCGTATTGAACAGGTAGTAGTTAACTTTCTGACCAATGCCATCAAATATTCTCCCGGCACCAACGAAATCCTACTTGGTATAAAAGTAGAAAACGACCAACTTCACCTTACGGTTAAAGATTATGGAATTGGCATGTTGCCAGAACAATTGAATCATGTTTTCGATAAGTTTTATCGTGTAGAAGAAACCTCACAACGTTTCCAAGGTTTAGGAATTGGGCTCTATATTTCTGCCGAGATCATCAGGAGGCATGGTGGAGAAATTGGCGTAAACAGTACTTATGGAGAAGGCTCAGAATTTTATTTTACAATGCCTATAGGTTTAAAAACTGAAGTTTAATGATATAAAAATTACTCCTTAATGAAATTATCCCTAAAAAGTAACCTACGCCTGGGCTTAGGTTTATCATTGATCATCCTGATCATCAGTTCGCTCGCTTCCTACATGAGTATTAGGAATTTGATAGATAGTGCGGATCTGGTTGCACACAGCAATAGTGTAATGGGCAACCTGGATAACACCATTTCTACCCTAAAAGATGCAGAAACAGGACAAAGAGGCTATCTTTTAACAGGTAATAAGGTCTTTCTAGAGCCTTATATAGGCACAAAAGAAAAGGTAAATTCTTTATATGCGGCATTAAAAGACCAAACCAAAGACAATGCCTATCAACAACGTAAACTAGAAGAACTGAAAGAGATATTGGACAATAGATTGACCATTATCGAAAACACCATTGATGTGAAAATGAAAAATGGTACGGTCTCTGAATCCGTTATGTTGGATGGTAAGGTCTATATGGATAAAATAAGACTGACCATCAAAGATATGCAGAATGAAGAAAAGCGGCTGTTAACTGTTCGTACTACTGAACTGAACGCCCTTTCTAGCTATACGCCAGCATTGATTATTCTGGCCGCGGTGCTGTCTTTATTGATCACCATCTTCTTCTATAGAAAAGTTGCATTTGATTTTGATGAAAGAGTTAAACTGCAGCAAAAGTTGGAAGACATCAATGCCGATACCGCACGTAGAATTGAGGTGATCCAAGGTATTGCCCGTCAGATTTCTAGTGGCGATTACCAGATCAGGTTAGATGAAGTACAAAAAGATGGATTGGGCAGCTTAGCGGGCTCTTTAAATGCCATGGCAGAATCATTACAGTACTCCTTTAATTTACTGGAAGACAAAGAATGGCTCCAATCTGGTATTGCCAAGCTTAACGACCAAATGGTTGGAGAGAAAGACATCAAAACATTGGCCAACGATATGTTGGTACATATTGTAGCGCATACCAAGAGTCATGTGGCGGCATTATATATTTTAGAAGAAGATAAACACCTATACCTCACTGGCGGATATGCATTGGCAGCAAATGAGATAAGCCATAGGATAGCTTTGGGCGAAGGTTTGATCGGACAATGTCTACAATCTGATAAGTTGATCTTATTGGACGAAATTCCAGAAGGAGAAATCACCATTAGCTATGCTACCGGGCAAACCAAGCCAAAAAATGTAGTGGCATTCCCGCTACATAGAGATGGATTTATCGTTGGAGTGATAGAATTGGCTTCGTTGAATAACTATACCCCAAGAAAATTGGATTTCTTGAATAGCATTTCAAACAACATCGGTATTGCCATCCATGTAGCACAAAACCGTAAAAAACTACAGGAGTTTTTAGAAGAAACGCAAGCCCAGGCCGAAGAACTACAGGCACAGCATAGCGAACTGGAAGGATTAAACGCCGAACTGGAAGCACAGACACAAAAGATACAGGCCTCTGAAGAAGAACTTCGTGTACAACAAGAAGAACTGCTACAGAGCAACCAAGAGCTTGAAGAAAGAACCAGTTTATTGGAAGAGAAGAACCTATTGATCCAAGAGCGCAATATCGACATTCAACAAAAAGCAGAACAACTGGAACAAAGTACCCGTTATAAATCGGAGTTTTTGGCCAACATGTCGCACGAGTTGAGAACCCCATTAAACTCCATCCTGTTGTTGTCTAAATTAATGGCCGACAACGAAGAATTGGACAAAGAATACACCGAATATGCTTCGGTTATCCAAAGCTCAGGGCAGGGCCTTTTGAGCCTGATCGACGAAATCTTAGGTCTTTCTAAGATCGAGGCAGGCAAAATGAGCTTGGAAGTTGCCGATATAACCGTTGAAGAGGTAATTACGGATATGCAATCGTTGTTTAACCCCATTGCCAAAGACAAAGGCCTGGAACTAAAGGTTGTATCTACCAAAGATGTGCCTGCCAGCATGAGTACTGATAAGATGAGGTTGGAGCAGGTCCTGAAAAACCTTTTGTCAAATGCTTTCAAATTTACAACGGAAGGCCAGGTGAGTTTGTTGCTATCGGCAGATCAAAAGCACAAGACGCTCACCTTTAAAGTTAAGGATACCGGTATTGGTATTGCCAAAGACAAGATGCACATGGTATTCGAGGCCTTCCAACAAGCAGATGGCTCTACCAGACGCAAATTTGGAGGCACAGGTTTAGGTCTGTCGATCAGTAGAGAACTGGCCAAACTATTGGGTGGTAACATCAGCTTAGAAAGTGAAGAGCATGTGGGTAGTGAGTTTGCATTGACTATTCCGATTAATTTTGCAGACAATGAAGCCTTTTTAGAAGAGCAACAAACCCATAAAGAAACAACCAGTCATTTTGTAGAGCTATTTCCACCAGCTGAAGAACGTTTTACCGTTGAGCATATTCCAGGTGATGTAGAAGATGATAGGGCTTCGATAAAATCAGGAGACAAAGTGATCTTGATTGTTGAAGATGATACCGTTTTTGCAAAAATGCTGTTAGAATTTACACGTAAGCGTAATTACAAAGGTATTGTTGCAGTTAGAGGCGATGTAGGCATAGAATTGGCAAACCGTTACAATCCATTGGCTATTTTATTAGATATCCAATTGCCTGTTAAAGATGGATGGCAGGTGATGGAAGAACTTAAATCCAATCCAAATACCAGGCCTATACCCGTACATATCATGTCGTCACTTTCGGTGAAACGCGAAAGCCTTTTAAAGGGCGCAGTAGATTTTATCGACAAGCCGGTTGCTTTAGAGCACATGAAACAGATTTTCGAGAAACTCGAAGATGCTTTGAGCAAACACCCTAAGAAAGTACTGATTGTAGAGGAGAACCAACAACATGCCAAGGCATTGAGTTATTTCTTAAGCAATTCAAATATCCATACCATAGTGGTAGGCAATGTAGAAGAAAGCATTGAGGCGCTCAAGAAAAAAGAAATCGACTGTGTGATCTTAGATATGGGCGTGCCGGATAAGGTAGCTTACGATACCTTGGAAACCATCAAAAAAAGTGATGGATTGGAAAACCTGCCGATCATCATTTTTACAGGCAAAAGCTTATCGAAAGGCGAAGAAACCCGCATTAAACAATATGCAGATTCTATCGTTTTAAAAACCGCGCATTCTTACCAACGCATCTTGGATGAGGCTGGTTTGTTCCTGCATTTGGTAGAAGAAAAGGGTAAACAACCTAAAGCATTGGTAAGAGACAATCTGGGCGGCTTAAATGAAGTTTTAAAAGACAAAGTGGTGCTCATTGCAGACGATGATGTACGCAATATCTTTTCTTTGACCAAAGCCTTGGAGCAGCATCAGATGAAAGTACTGCCAGCAACAGATGGTAAAGATGCCTTAAAGGTGCTGGGAGAAAACCCAAAAGTTGATGTGGTATTGATGGATATGATGATGCCAGAATTGGATGGTTACGAAACCACAAGAACCATAAGAACCATGCAGGCCTACAAACAATTGCCAATCTTAGCTGTTACTGCAAAAGCAATGATGGGCGATCGCGAAAAATGTATTGCTGCGGGAGCATCAGATTATATCTCCAAACCAGTTGATGTAGATCAATTGGTTTCATTGTTGCGCGTTTGGTTATACGATAAAGTTTAAGAAATTGTTTTAAAGATTTATGGAAGTTAAAACAAAAAAAATATTGATCATAGATGACGATAGCAGAAACATATTTGCTTTAAAAGCAGTATTAAGAGCTAAAAAATACGATTGTTTGGCGGCCAGTAGTGCGCAACAGGGTTTCGATATTCTAGCAAATGACAAAGATGTGGCCGTGGTACTGATGGACATGATGATGCCGGATATGGACGGTTATCAGGCAATGACACAGATGAAAGCACATCCTGAACTGAAAAGGGTACCTGTAATTGCGGTTACTGCTCAAGCCATGGTTGGCGACAAAGAACGTTGTATCGAAGCGGGAGCTGTGGGTTATATCTCTAAACCTGTAAATGTAGATGAGTTGGTAGCACAATTAAACAATTACATCTAGTGCCTCATTCAGGTTCCATAAACGACGAGCAAGTAGAAATCTTGATCAACGATGTACTAGAGCAGTATGGTTATGATTTTACAGGTTATTCAAGGGCATCCTTAAAAAGGAGATTACTTCGGTTGTACGGATTGGACAAGCAAGTAAGTTTTGCCGAGTTTAGGTATAAGATAAACAACGATGGGCTTTATTTTAAGCGTTTTGTAGAGCAGATCACGGTAAACGTAACCGAAATGTTCCGCGATCCTGGGTTTTATAAAACACTTAGAGACAAAGTACTGCCTAGCCTTGGTACCTATCCTTTTATCAGGATTTGGTTGGCTGGCTGTTCTACTGGAGAAGAAGCATATTCGATGGCAATTATCTTAAAAGAGCTTAACTTATTAAATAAATCCTTAATTTATGCTACCGATATCAACCCAACAGTATTAGAAAAAGCAGCACAAGGTATGTTTCCATTAAGCCAGATGAAACAGTATTCAGAAAATTATATCACATCAGGAGGGATAAAAGACTTCTCTTCTTATTATAGTGCAAACTATTCTTTGGCAAAATTTGACAATGAACTAAAGGCAAAAATGATTTTTTCTACACATAATTTAGTTTCAGACCATTCTTTTAATGAGTTTCAGTTAATTTTATGTCGTAATGTGTTGATCTATTTTGATCGCGACCTGCAATTTAAAGTACTGCAGTTGTTTGACAATAGTTTGGATAATCTGGGTTATTTAGCTTTGGGCACCAAAGAAACCACAGATTTTTCTCCAATAAGCAAACGTTACAAAAGATTTGAGACAGAAAAAATCTGGAGGAAAATTGGCTAATGAAAGGATGTAAGGCATTTATTATTGGAGGCTCTGCCGGAAGTTTGGACGTACTTTTAAAAGTACTGCCTGCGGTAAGTATTGACATTGCTTTTCCGATCATTATTGTAGTGCACCGTAAACAGGGAACAGATTCTTTGCTGTCGGACCTGCTTTCTTCAAAAACACGATTACGTGTCAAAGAAATTGAAGAAAAGGAAATGATCTTACCTCAAACGGTGTATATAGTGCCTTCAGACTATCATTTATTGATTGAAAAAGACCATACCTTCTCCTTTGATTATTCGGAAAAGGTAAATTATTCTAGGCCATCAATTGATGTAACCTTTCAATCGGCCGCCGAGGTCTATACCAATAAATTGGCTTGTCTGTTGCTGTCGGGTTCAAATGCCGATGGTGTAAATGGATTGATTACCGTAAAAAGTTATGGAGGAGAGATTGCTGTGCAAGACCCCGCTTCTGCACAGGTAGATTATATGCCAGCACAGGCCATAAGTAGGGCCAATGTAGACCATGTCCTACAGATTGAAGACATGGCAGCTTATATAAACGCATTAAGTTAAACGCTCAATAAATGAACAAGAAAGTATTTATTTTTGATGACAATACAGATATCTTGGAACTGTGTACACTGATTCTAGAAGATGCAGGTTACGAGATCAAAACATCTGCAACTTCAAACGCCATTGTAGACCAGGTATCGGCCTATATGCCAGATATCATTTTTATGGACAATTGGCTGCCAGATGTTGGCGGTATCGAAGCTACGCAGGAACTTAAAAACCATCCGGATCTGAAACATATTCCGGTGGTTTATTTTTCGGCAAATAACGATGTAAGTTTATTGGCAGAAAAGGCTGGAGCCGATAGTTATTTAGCCAAACCTTTTGATATCCAAGAATTAGAAGAGATCGTGAGCAACCATATCGGTAAATAAGAGTTGATCATGACCATCATTTCGGGCGAGAAATCTTCAAATGTGTGTTTGTTGTGATTTCCCGCCCCGCTGTTGCGTATAGAAATGAGGATTTCCTAACCTAGTTCTTCATCCTTCCTTGTTCTGCTTCTGTTCCTGTTGAACGGCGACGTGCAGGTTTGATTTCATTTTTTCCGAAACGATAAGTGAAACTCACTCTCGCAATTCGGGTATCATTTTTCTGATAAACATCATATTTCAATCCAGGATAAGCACTGCTTAAGTTGGTTTCATTGAGGTTGAATATATCACTTACCGCTACTTTTACACTCGCTTTTTTATTCAAAGATTTGCTTAGTCCCATATCTACGTAATAACGCGATTTAAGGCTCAGTGAACCATAATCTAATGGCGATTCATAACTTCCGCTCAGCTCGCCCATAAAACCTGGGGCAATGGTAAAGCTCTGTTGCGATTTAAACTGGAAGGATGTTTTTCCGGTTTTTAAGGCTTTTCCTGCTAAATCAGGCGCTTCAAAACTAAGGTAGAAAACATTCAGGTTGTTATTCATTTCCCACCATTTGGCAATTTTAACTGGTACATTCAGATTGGCGCCATAACTTACGTTTTTTGCAATGTTGGCATTGGTCTGGTACAAGGCTTTTTGCGCCTCGTCAGGCAAGATTACCTCTGCAATTACATCGTTAACGCGACTATAGTTTACAGACAAAAGATATTTCTGCATGAAGGTATAAGAAAGCTCAAAATTGTGTGTGTATTGTGGGTTTAAGAAAGGATTTCCTTTGTTGTAGGTATATTGGTCAAGATAATAGATAAATGGATTTAAGGCATCGTAACTTGGTCTATCTATCCTTCTGCTATACGAGAAGCCAACTTGGTTGTTTTCTGAAAGGGTCTGTTGTACAAACAAGGTTGGAAAGAAATCCCAATAGCTTCTTTTAACCACATTATTGGTCGTAATTAGGTTTCCGGTAGAATTGGTCTGCTCAACCCTTAAACCTAGCTGTACGCTTGTACTTTTAAACTGTTTGTTGATGCTTCCATACGCAGCGTTTACATTTTCATCGTATACAAATTGGTTACTGCGACGACTATCATTTTGCCAATTGCCATTGATCAGTTCTTCTGCCCTTAGGTCGTTATCGGTTTTTACCCAACTGCTTTTTAGGCCCGCTTCTAGTTTTACAGTTTTGCTGAGTGAAACATTATAATCTACCTTAAATGCTTTGATATCTATTTTAGAAGGCGTAGCATTTCTGGTATAGTTGATAGGGCGATTAATGCCACCATTTGCATATCTGTAATCATTAATGTAGTCTGAACCATCGTTACCACTATATTTCGAATAATCCAAGTCTACCGAAAGCTCAGAACCTGCGGTATCCAATATCGATTTATAGTTAAGGTTATAAGCCATGTTATTGTATTTGTTGGTCTGTAGGCTTTTGGCGATCAACATCGAATCTACCTGCTGAAACGACTTACCAATGTTGGTATAATTGTCACTGGTTTCAGTGCCGTGGTTCGAATAACCATTGATCAAGAGGCCTAAGGTGTTGTTTTTGTTCAAGAAAAAGTCTGCCCCAACCTTAAAGTTGTTGTTCTGCATTTTACGGTAGCTTTTTCCGGTCTGCATAAAATAAGTATCTGGAGTTCCATTAGAGATACGGTCTATGTCCAAACGGTTATCTCTTCCCATGTTGCCATAGTTATAATTTCCGAATACATTTAATTTTTCGTTTCTGTGGTTCAAGTTGATACCTGTATTTCCTCTAAAATGTTGACCATAACCTGCTGTAGCATTGATGCTTCCGTTGGTGCCACCATTTTTGCTCTTTTTTGTTCTGATGTTAATGATCCCAGAATTACCAGAAGCATCGTATTTAGAGGAAGGATTAGTGATCAATTCAATCGTTTCAATCTGTGAGCTTTGCATATTTCTTAACAGATTGGCCACGTCGGCACTGCTCATATAGGTCTGTTTCCCATCTAGTAAGATCAATACACCTTGTTTGCCTTGCATTGAAATCTTATCGTTTTGATCTACCGTTACGCCAGGTGCTTTTTGTAAAAGTTCTAAAGCCGTAGAGCCGATAGCAATGCTGCTGTTCTCTACGTTCATTACCAATTTATCCGTTCTACGTTCTATCAGCGGCTTTGTAGCGGTTACACTAATGGCATTTAATGTTTTGCTATTCGCTTTGAGCTTAATGTCTGGCAGGTTATGATTTAAGTTGCTTGTGCTTAAACTAAAAGGATTTGTTCTGTTGGCTACAAAGCCCATCATATTGGTTTTAATGAAATAAGTGCCCGAGTTGATGTTCTGGAACTGGAATTTTCCATTAGGGTCGGTAACTGCAGTTTTTACCAAAACAGAATCTGTGGCTTTAAAAAGGCTAACTGTTGCATAATCTACAGGTTTGTTCTGTTCGTCGATTACAACGCCATTGATGACAATTGTTGTGGGTTTTTCTTGTGCAATAACAGCACCTCCTGTTAGCAGGCAAAGTAAAGTAAGTGATAATAAGTAGAGAGTTCTCATATGTTTGTTTCGTTTGGGTTAAAAAATAAGGCATAAAAATTCCACTACGTCTGCACGCAGATTTTTTTCCATCGCTTTAAAATTCAAGTTTAGTAAAAGGCGGTAGCCCCTTTTTAGTTTGTTTTCTTATAGACGATGAGAGGGTAAAAAAGGTTACAAGAAATTTGTGCTTTTTTCTTTTAAAGAAACTTTTAGAATCAAAAAAAGCCTGTACAAATCACTTGCACAGGCTTTTATATGGAAGAATATTTTTTCTATTTCATTCCCAAAACATCTACACCTTGCTCAAAAATCACATCTACAGGGATGCCTTTTTTACTTAAACGGTCTAGGTCGGCTTGTAGTTCTGCTTGGATAATCCCTTTTTCTTTTTGGGTTTTCTCTACGGCAGCCCTATCTCCATTTCCTTGAAGGGTAAGAATGACATTGCTCAATCCATCCATTGCTTTTGCAAACTTGTCGAAGTTTACGCGGTAAGTACCACTTGATGTACGCTCAAAAGCCCCATTTTCTTTAAAATAGTTGAAACATTGCATGTTTGCCTTACCATGCGCACTAGATGCCCCAAAACGTACAGAACGTAAAATACCAGCCATAAAAGTGGTATAATAATCTTTGATGTCGCCTGTTAGTTCGCCTTTTTTAAGTAGGCCAGTTACCATGTACAACCCAAGGATATCGGCTTTGCCTTCTTCTAACCAAGAGTATTGCTCTTTTAATGCAGATCGAACAGTCCCTTTGCCATTGATGGTGTTTTTGATTCCTAAACCATGCGCAACCTCGTGGAACATTACATTGGCAAAAAAGGCATCGAATTTAATGTATTGTTGTTGGTCTTTATCAATCAGTTCTTTTGAAATTGGAACTAAGATTTTATCAAACTTAGCCTTCATCGCATTTTTTAACTGCGAGCGGCGTGTACCCTTTTTCTGTTGGATCACCTCGTCATTAGGTAGGTTTACCGCAATTGTTTTAGAACCCGCATTACAATCGCCAGCGTAATAAACCACATCATAGGCATTGAGTTCAGAATCAGTACCTGGTACCTCTTTTTTATAAGCTGCGGCAACAGGCAATCCTTTTTGCAGTTCTGGCAACATGCTTACATATTTTGCTAGACGTTTGCTCCATTCTTTGTCTTTTACCAATACATAAGATTCAAAAGAAGCGCGGGCATTGAACAATTTATCCTCGTAATTTTCTATTGGACCAATGATAATGTCCAAGCCATTGGTTTTCATGTCTAACCAAGCATAGTCACTTGCGGTATAGTTGTCTGTAACCAAGGCATCGGCCCTAAGGTTCAGGTATTTTTTAAACCCAGCATCGTCGGTCAACAAGGCTGCCTGTTTAAGTAGGCTGCTGGCTTTTTGCAGTTCTGCAGCATAGATCACATGATAGGGAACCGAAATCAATTTGTCTTTTTCGGTACGGATCACCGAGTATAAGCCAAATTTGTCCTTCACATCAGATTTTTCCAAAGCTTCTTTGGTCATGTTTGCCGGATAAAAGGTGCCCCCATCAGGTTTTGGCCCAATGCCTGCTACAAAAGGTTTATCACCATTCAACCTGTCCCAAGGGCCGTAGTTGATGTCTATAAATTGTTTGGTCTGTTCGTCTTTAAGCGTGTTTTTTAAACTATCGCGCTGTGGATAAGCTTGTTTCCAGAACAAATCATCCATAATGGCGGCCGCCTGGATCAATAAAGGAAGTACTTTTCTTTCACTGGCACTTAGCTGATTAAGGTTGGTTGTCAGTTTAACTTTTTCGTAAATGGCCAAACGCTCGATCAACATACGCTTGTAACGTATCTTTTGCTTTGGCATTCTCTTTTTTATCGTTGTTTTGCACTGGATTATTACAGGCGAATAAACAGGCTGTAACAGAAAAGCCAAGGAATAAAACACCAGTTCTACTTAAATTTCTCATTTGATTAAAAATTGTTTTTCATCTAATTTCAATGCACTAAATTAGCAAAAAATATAAGCATGTGTAATTTAAATATATTGCCAGCTTCTGTTTCATGTTCATTTCTAAATATCAATCATGTCTGTAAACAAACGAATGCTAAAAGGGACTCTATTACTTGCCGGAGCTCTCTTTTTAACCAACTGTAGCACCAACAATAAGTATGCGGCTACAGATAAGGTGTACAAAAAAATGGCAAAGGATTTTTCTAAAACAATCCGAGCAACACCACCGCAAGGCCAAACGATCGATTCGCTTAACAACGAGCAATACTTTGTAGGTACGGTGAATATGGGTATGCGTAAGCCAAATTTTGTAATCATTCATCATACGGCGCAGGATTCTTTAGCACAAACCATAAAAACCTTTATCCTAAAAAAAACAGCTGTAAGCTCTCATTATGTAGTAAGTAGAGATGGAAAAGTGGTTCAAATGGTAAATGATTACCTAAGGGCACAACATGCAGGTGCTGGTAAATGGGGTAATGAAACAGATATGAACTCTGCTTCCATCGGTATTGAGATGGATAACAATGGCACGACTGATGTTTGGACTGATGCCCAGATCAATAGTTTATGTTCATTATTGGCTACCTTAAAAAAGAAATACAGTATCCCTACAGCTAATTTTATTGGCCATTCCGATTATGCACCAGGCAGAAAAAATGACCCTAAAAATTTCCCATGGAAAACGCTAGCCCAAAAGGGATTCGGACTATGGTATGATGATGTTTTAGAACTGCCACCAGCAGATTTCGATACTACCGCAGCTTTAAGGATCATTGGTTACAATGTTAAAAATTTACCAAATGCGATAGAAGCTTTTAAAATCCACTTCGTGCAGACCGATATTAAAAAGACATTAACGGAACCAGATAAGTTGATCCTGTATAACTTGTACAAAAAATATATGTAAGCAAGATTTTCTTGATAACAACAAAAAGCCCCTTCTTTTACGATAGGGGCTTTTTTATAGATCAATCTTTAGTGTTTTGCGTAAGAAAGAGATTAAAATTTAAAGGCTACCCCGACGTTGAGATTGCCCACACCGTAACCAGCCTCGGCAAAAATACCGATCTTGTCTGATAGGTAATAACGGGCGCCAGCATGACCTCCATAAATAAAACCACCAGCACTAGAGGCGGGCACAGCACCCGTACCTGTCCATTTTGCAGAGGCAATGTTATAACCCAAGATCACACCCAAGTAAGGGTCTAGTTTTTCTACACCAAAATCAAAGTGGTAAGAGGCTCTGGCAGCAGTTAGGATATAGGTGTATTTAAAATCCCCGAAACCTGTGGGTGTAGTTTTGCTGGCATAGGCCGCATAGGCGCCACCGCTGATCTTGTCAGAAAAGCCATGTTCGAAACTTAAACCTATTGGGGTTCCAAAGCCACCACCTAGGCCAATGCCAACGTTCAGCATGTTATCGCCTTTGTGATAGGCTTGTGCAAAAGATGAAGAAATACTTATGCCAGTGAGGAATAAAACGGTTAATAATGTTTTGATTGTTAATTTCATGTTGTTCTAGTTTGATTTATAAAACCAAAATTAGAGCAGTAAAATTAGATTTGTAATACACATTATTGGGTATATTGAAGTACGTACTAACCCGTATGGATGATGCTGAAAGAACATCAACAAACAAAAAATCCCCTTCAAAAGAAGAGGATCTAATATATATCTATTGACCTTAAGGCTACTTAGGCCTTAGGTTTCCATGCTTCTTTTAAAGAAACAGTGCGGTTGAAAATCAATTGATCTGGTTTAGAATCTTTGTCTACCACAAAATAACCTTTACGGATAAACTGATAGCCTACACCTTGTTCAGCATGTGCCAGATAAGGTTCTATATAAGCATTTTTAATTACCTCTACACTGGTAGGATTAAGGTATTCTTTAAAATCGCCTTCTTCGCTGTCTGGAGATTCTACACTAAAAAGACGGTCGTACAGGCGCACTTCAGCAGTTTTTGCATGTGCTGCACTTACCCAATGGATGGTTCCTTTTACGTTGATGCCACTTGTGTCTTCACCACTTTTAGATTCTGGGATATAAGTACAATGAATCTCGGTTACATTTCCGTTTTCGTCTTTTTTAAAGTCTTCGCATTTTACAATGTAGGCGTGTTTCAACCTTACCATTGCGCCTGGCGCCAACCTAAACCATTTTTTAGCAGGTTCTTCCATAAAATCTTCGCGTTCGATCCACAATTCGTTGCTAAAAGGGATTTCACGGCTACCGCCTTTATCTTCTGCTTCTGGGTTGTTCTCGCCAATCAAAGTCTCTTCCTTGCCTGCTGGATAGTTGCTGATCACCAATTTGATAGGATCGAGCACGGCCATTACGCGTGTAGCTCTTTTGTTCAAGTCTTCACGGATGCAAAACTCCAACAGACCCAACTCAATCAGGTTCTCTCTTTTGGCAATACCGATGCGCTCACAAAATTCTTTGATGCTTTCTGGAGTATAACCCCTTCTGCGCAGCCCGCTGATCGTAGGCATGCGAGGGTCATCCCAGCCACTTACGAAACCCTCATTTACCAATTGCAACAGCTTGCGCTTGCTCATTACGGTATAGGTAAGGTTTAAACGGGCAAATTCATATTGTTTAGAAGGGAAGATACCCAACTTTTCGATAAACCAATCGTATAGTTCGCGGTGCGAAACATATTCTAAAGTACAGATAGAATGGGTGATGTTTTCGATACTGTCACTTTGCCCATGCGCAAAATCGTACATTGGGTAAATGCACCAAGCATCACCAGTACGGTGGTGGTGGGCATGTTTAATGCGATAAATGATAGGATCACGCATCAACATGTTAGAACTGGCCAGATCGATCTTTGCCCTTAAGGTGCAAACACCATCAGCAAACTCGCCATTTTTCATGCTGGCAAATAAGGCCAGGTTTTCGGCAATGCTACGGTCTCTATAAACACTTGGCTTACCAGGTTCTGTAGGCGTTCCTTTTTGTTCTGCTATTTCTTCAGCTGTACTATGGTCTACATACGCAAGCCCGTCTTCAATCAATTTCACAGCGAAACCGTGCAGCTGATCAAAATAATCAGAAGCATACAATTCGTTTTTCCACTCAAATCCCAACCAGTGAATGTCTTCCTGCTGGCTATTTACATATTCTGTTTTTTCAGTTACCGGATTGGTATCATCAAAACGTAGGTTAGTGTAACCACCATATTTTTGGGTCAGCCCAAAATTAAGGCAAATGGCTTTTGCATGGCCAATATGTAGATATCCATTAGGCTCTGGCGGAAAACGGGTAACCAAGGTCTTCGTTTTTCCGCTGCTTAAATCATTCTCTATTAGCTCTTCAATAAAGTTCAATGATTTCTCTTCACTCATAAAAATTATAGATTATAGGCTTCAAAGTTAAGAAGATTAAGGGTATTTTAAGGTTGTTTTTCATGGTTTGATTAATAAAAGCGCTAAATTATTTACATTTACACCCTACTTCAGGATCAAATATGAACAAAACATTGAACAGACCCATTCGGGTTTTAGTAGCAAAAGTGGGCTTGGATGGGCATGACCGTGGTGCTAAAGTTATTGCAACCTCACTTAGAGATGCAGGGATGGAGGTCATTTATACCGGCCTACGCCAAACTCCAGAGATGGTAGTGAATACAGCTTTACAAGAAGATGTGGATGCCATTGGGATCTCTATCCTGTCTGGGGCACACATGACGGTTTTTCCAAAGATCATTGCCATCATGAAAGAAAAGAAACTGACCGATGTTTTATTGACAGGTGGAGGCATCATTCCAGAAGGGGACATGAAAAAACTACAGGAAATAGGTGTTGGAGGACTTTTCCCACCAGGAACACCAATGACAAGCATTGTAGGATATATTGAAAACTGGGTAGTTGAACATAGAAATTTTTAAGACCATGACGTATCAGCAGATCATAGCAGAAGTAAAAGACCATATTTTTTACATCACCATTAATAGAGAACAAAAGTTAAATGCCTTAAACAAAGAGGTATTGACGGAGTTGGCCGCGGCCATTGCTTTTGCCGCGGAAAACGATGAGATACGTGGTGTGCTATTAACAGGGGCTGGAGAAAAAGCTTTTGTTGCAGGGGCTGATATTTCGGAATTTCAGCACTATAATCTGGCTGAAGGAAAAGAACTGGCAAAAAGTGGCCATACCAATGTTTTTGATGCGATAGAAAACTGCCCAAAACCTGTAGTAGCAGCTATTAATGGGTTTGCGCTTGGTGGTGGTTTAGAGCTGGCCATGGCCTGCCATATCCGTATTGCCAGCGAGAATGCAAAGCTAGGCTTGCCTGAAGTAACTTTAGGGCTAATTCCAGGTTATGGAGGAACACAACGTTTAACGCAATTGGTTGGCAAGGGCAGGGCGATGGAAATGATCACTACTGCCGACATGATTACCGCGGAAAAAGCCTATAGGATAGGTTTGGTCAATGAGGTTGTTCCCCAAACAGAATTGATTGCAAAAGCCGAAGAAATTTTAGGTAAAATCAAGCAAAGAGCCCCATTGGCCATTGCTAGTGCAATAAAGGCAATCAACTCAGGTTTAAAAGACGGTGTAAATGGTTTCGAAGTAGAGATTGAAGAATTTGCTAACTGTTTTCAGACAGAAGATTTTAAAGAAGGCGTAAGCGCCTTTCTAGAAAAACGAAAAGCCACCTTTAAAGGGAAATAGGTTTTTGGATTGTGCTACTGATCAGTAAAAACAATGGCATGATTTTCTCTTTTTTTTAACATAGGGTTTAACCTGTTATTTTAACCCTTAAAGTTGTGTGGATTAACTATATAGAAAATAATTTAATACATAGTTTATTTTATTAACAAACCGGCATCTTGTTTGAAAAAAAAGTGTAGAAAATATTTCCCAAGGTAAATATTTAACTATATTTATCTATTATTTTACTATTCAAGTAAATTATTCTATGAAAAAAATATTAATAGTTGATGATGAGGTTAACATCGGGCTTCTATTATCGAAATTCTTAACTCGCAATTCTTTTAGTGTGGAGACTGCTACAAGTGGCAGTTCTGCAATGGAATACCTTTCTAAACAAAGCTTTGACCTGGTGTTATGTGATTATCGTTTAGAAGATACGGACGGTAAAGAAATGCTCATCAAAATCAAGGAAAACTACCCTAGTACGGGCGTAATTATTATAACCGGATATTCTGACATTAAATTGGCCGTAGAACTGATCAAATTAGGTGCATACGATTACATTACCAAACCATTGTATCCAGATGAGATATTAAATACAATCAATAAGGCAATAGAAACACAGATTGCCTTAAATGCAAATATTTCTGAAGATGCTGTCTCGGGTGGCAAAAAAAATAAAGCGACAAAACAGGTACAAGCGGAGACAGGCGAATTTGTTGTTGGCCAAAGTACGGCGTCTAGAGACCTGATGAAACAGATCATGTTGGTGGCACCAACTTCTTATAGTGTGATCTTGACCGGCGAAAGTGGAACAGGTAAAGAATCGGTTGCTAAAACGATCCATTTGAATAGTCCTAGAAAAGACAAACCATTTATAGCAATGGACTGTGGTTCTTTAACCAAAGAGTTGGCGGGCAGTGAGTTTTTTGGTCACGAAAAAGGCTCTTTTACCGGAGCTTTATATACGAAGATTGGCCACTTTGAAATGGCAAATGGCGGCACCTTGTTTTTGGATGAAGTTGGAAATCTATCGTACGATATCCAGGCTGCTTTATTGAGAACGGTGCAAGAAAGGAAGATCAAAAGAATTGGAAGTACAAAGAGAATCGATCTTGACGTAAGGATCATCGTGGCTACCAACGAAAACCTTGGAGATTCAATCCAAAAGGGAAGGTTTAGGGAAGATTTATATCACAGATTTAACGAATTCTCTATCCATTTACCGCCAATTAGCCAAAGAGGTAAAGACATTATGGTATTTGCCAAAACATTTTTGGCCGTAGCCAACGAAGAACTGAATAGGAACGTACAGGATTTTTCGGCCGAAGTGGAAGAGTGTTTCCTAACCTACAACTGGCCAGGGAATGTGCGCGAACTTAAGAACGTAGTAAGAAGGGCCGCTTTGATGACAGAGACTGAAGAGATCCAGTTAAAGGCCTTGCCTTTAGAGATTTCTACCTATGCCAAGGCAACGGCAATAGAGAATGCAGTAGAAAGTTCGATCATCAGGTCGGCCAATTCCAATAAACCCCGCGATCTTAAAAATGCAGCCTTAGAAGCAGAATACGAAGCAATTTTAAATGTATTAAGGGAAGTGAACTTTAACAAGACCAAGGCCGCCAAGATTTTGAACATCGATCGCAAGACGCTTTACAATAAGATGAAAGCAATTGATTTAGATAATTAAGAATTGGCCAAAGGGCATCTTATTTAAAATAAAACAAAAGCTTCTAAAACATTTTTGAAGCTTTTGTTATTTAAAGGTATATACATCTAAAGCTCCGTATGTCTATATTTACCTACAAACAACGCAATAACATCAACCTTGTGATCATCATCGCATTGGGTTGCCTGATCGCCTATTCTTTAATGGGGATTTTTGGGTCTTTGTTAAGCACATTGGTTTTATATACCATTCTTCGGCCTGGTTATATCTACCTGACCGAGGTTAAAAACTGGAACCGTCGTTTAACAGCGATTCTATTGTTGTTTCTTTCTTTGATCGTATTGGTACTTCCATTCTATGCCTTGAGCAGCATGGTCATTGAAAAGATCACAGAACTGAAGAACGACCAGATCTTATTTTACCAATCTCTTAAACAAATTCAAACACCTTTATACTTTTCCAGATAACATCAATGTCATCATAGAAGATGGGCTAAAAAAGGCAGGAGCATGGGCAGCAAGTCTGTTCCCTTCTTTGATTTCTGGCATATTTAATATTGTACTAGGCTTATTGCTAATGTACTTTTTGCTCTACTTTATGCTGGTAGAACGAGAGACATTCGAAAATGCGATGGTAAAATATGCACCATTTAGAGAGCAGAATGCTTTTCGTTTTGCGGAAGAAATGCGGAACACCACTTATGCCAATGTAGTAGGGCAAGGCTTTATCGCTTTGGTTCAAGGTTCATTGGTGAGCTTGGCATTTTATGTACTGGGCTATAATGACCCGCTGTTTTGGGGTGTAATTACTACTTTTATCTCTTTAGTGCCCCTTTTAGGCCCGCCAGTGGTGTTTGTGCCCGCCGCATTATTGCAATTGGCCGATGGAAACAATTTTGCAGGATGGGCAATGTTCGATCTTTGGTTTTGTGGTGATCATCAACATCGATAATGTACTGAGATTTATGATTGCGAAAAAAGTAGGAAATATTCATCCCATTATTACCGTTATTGGCGTAGTTATTGGTATACCTTTATTCGGTATATTGGGGCTGGTGTTTGGGCCACTACTGTTATCCTACTTCTTTTTGTTGATCAAGATCTATGAAACGAGTTCAAAGGCATCAGAAAGATTGGAAAGAATTAAAACAATTCATGAACATGGGGAGTTATAATTTAAGATTAACAGCGGCATAACATCAGCAATGCTATATTTGAAATAATAATATTGTTAAACATAAAAATTTAAGTATCATGAGCGATAATTCAAAAGTATTAATAGGACTATTAGCTGGTTTAGCTGCAGGAGCGGCATTAGGTTTGTTATTTGCACCAGAAAAAGGAAGCGAGACACGCGATAAATTGAGCCAGTCTTTAAAAGATTTCGGTGATTCTATCCGTGACAAAGCGGCAGATGAAATTGATAACCTGAGTAGTTTAAAAGATAAAGTAGTCAACTCTATTAAAAGTAAACTTCGTGATGTGGAAGATGAATATTCTTCTGAAGTAGAAAACGTTTGAGCGATTTAAATACACTAATTGATGATGGAAGAAAATAAAGAAAAAGATCTCGAAGATATTTTTTTAGATGCCAAGGAGTATATCGATACCAGAATTGAATATACCAAGCTTTCTTTTGTAGAAAAGGGAGCTAAACTATTTGCAGACTTGATTACCAATACTACGGTGATCATCTGTTTTGTCTTGTCATTTTTGTTTGCTTCATTTACTTTGGCCTTATACCTATCTACTGTTTTTGGCAGTAATGTAAAAGGTTTTGGATGTGTAGCAGGCATTTATTTATTGCTATCGATTATTGTGTTTTTAGCTAAAGACAAATACCTTGAAAAAGTTTTGGTGAACCTGTTTATCAGAAAATATTTTGATAAAGTTGCCGATAAAGACGAAGACGATGAAAAGAAACTATAACAACATACGCACACTGGAAGTTACTGCATGACGAAGTACAACGGTTAAAGGCTGATTATACACAGCGGGGCGAGATGATCAAGGTAGATGCCAAAACCTATGTGCAGCAATTTACCTTGGGAGGTCTGATCAAAAAGTACGCTACTCCAAGTGGTTTTCTAAAATTTGACGAGAAGACAAACATCAGTAGCAAGATCATGTCGGTAGTGTTACCATTGATCTTGAACAAAACTATTTTTAGAGGCTCTGGTATCATTACCAAAGCCTTAGGTGCATTGGTTTCTGGTAAGGTTGGTCAATCTTTGGATGCAGAAAGTTTATCGGGGATTTTCAATATGGTCAAATCCTTTTTCAATAAAAAAGATAAAAAGAAAGAAGTTGCTTTTGTTGACTATGGCATACCGCCAGACAGCGAAACCTACTAAACAAAAAAGGGAAGCCGGATTCGGCTTCCCTTTTTTTATTGTATCAAACCTGAATTGAACAATTGTTTGCCTATTACTTTTTCCTTAAAACAGCACAAAAAAGCTCGATTGCAAGTATGCTGTTTCAAAGCGTCTTTTACTAATGAATAGTCAACTGCATTAGCTGTTTTTTTGTAACTTTTCAGTTACATTAAAATTCTCAACCTCTTTTTTCTCTGCTTTTTTAAAAATTATAAGTGTATTATTTATCTGCTTTGACTGAATAGAAAATGCACTTTTTGTAAAGGTTTGATTTGCAAAACATTAAAATTTTATAACGGTTTACGAATAAATCATTAAAAAATTGTTATCACTTGCTATTTCTTAAGAAAAAAAGTTGTTACATTTAGTTAACTAAAAAACTAAAAACTAAACTAAAACTAAACAATTATGAAAAAACTTGTACTAAGTTTCTTCATCTTGTTTACTTTGTCTATTGATGCGTTCGCGCAAGAGCGCACAGTTACGGGCACAGTAAAATCAAGTGAAGACGGCTTACCAATCCCTGGTGTAACCGTAAAAGTAAAAGAGGTACCAGGCGTTGGTATCACATCCGGTCCTGATGGTAGATTCTCTCTAAAAGTTCCGGCAAATGGAAAAACACTACTCTTTTCTTATTTAGGTCATACACCACTAGAAGCAACAATTACAGCTAGCAACGTGGTAAATGTTACCTTGGTTAGTGATGCAAAAACCTTAGGAGAGGTTGTTGTAACTGGTATGGGTGTGGCCACCCAGAAAAAATTGGTGCCAATTGATGTGGCTTCCTTATCTGCAAAAGATTTCCCTAAAAGTGCTACAACAAATGTTACACAAGCTTTACAGGGACAGATTGCTGGTGCACAGATCGTGCAAAGAAGTGGTACTCCAGGAGCGAGTCCTCAGATCATCTTAAGGGGGTATACCAACTTAGGTAGTACTACGCCTTTGATCTTAATTGATGGCGCACAAGCAAGTTCTGACTTATTGACTTCATTAGATCCAAATACTATTGAAAATATTGAGGTCGTAAAAGGTTCTGCAGGTGGTATGTTATATGGTGCGCAAGGAGGTAACGGGGTAATCCAAGTGTTTACCAAAAAAGGGACCAAAGGAAGTAGGCTGATTATCGATGCATCTTCTAAATACAGTAATGACCAGATCATTTATCAAAATGAACTGATTGCAAAAAACCACCACTGGGTTACAGATGCTGCAGGTAATATTCTTGGTGCTGGAAGTACGCCTATAGCCCCAAGTGCAATTGGTGTTTGGCCAAATCCTACAGCCCTACCGTATGCAACAGATAAAACCGTACAGAATAACAAGCCAATCTTATTGCCAACGTTTGACCATATCAAACAAGGCAATAGAGATGCAAATACGTTTAGCAATTCATTTAGTATCCGTGGAGGTACGGATAAGATGGATTATACCTTTGGTGCATCTAACCTATCGCAACAAGATGTGTACAGCAATAACTTTAGAAGATCAAACATGAATGCAAATTTTGGGTTCAATTTGGTTAAGGGTTTAACTTTTAGAAGTGGAACACAATTGCTTTATACTTACGAGGACCTACTTACCGGAGGTCGTTTTAACTTGGTAAACTCTTTACAGTGGATCGATTTTAACTTTAGAAATCCTGCTACCGGTATGCTTGTGGTAAAACCTAGCACACTTACTGATGGTAACAACGCATTGGCAGAAAAAGAAGCCCACTCACGTAATAGCAAAACACCTCGATTGGTACAGAACTTTAACTTAAACTATAAGTTTCCAAAATTTGTAGAACTCGATTTGAAATATGCATTGGATAATAGAAAATCGGATTCTTATGATTATTACCAAAATCAGGTAGGTCGTGCACAAACTGTATTCTTTGGTTCTATTATTACAGGTAGTATTGATGCGGATATGCAGGATAGTAGAACAATCTACGCAAGTGCCAATATGTACTTGAGAACAGATTTTAAAGAAGACTTTAACATCAATCTTCCGATCAAAACAACTACACAGGTTACTTACGATAACCGTAAACAAAAAAGTCGTTATTTCTTTGCTTCTGGTAGTGGTCTTCCGGCTTATCCTCCTTATACGATTTCTGGTTCTTCTACCAAAACAAGTGGAGATTCATATAGCGAGTCGTTGATTTATGGTTTCTTGGTAAACCAAAGTATTGATTATGCGAATTTGGTAGGTATTTCTGGAGGTTTCCGTTCAGATTATTCTTCTGCATTTGGTGGACAGTCTAGGGCAGCTACTTTCCCTCGTGGTACCATGTATTTCAATCCTTCAGAACTTTTCTCTTCTAGAAAGATCATCAACAACTGGAAACTACGTGCGGCTTATGGTGAAGCGGGAGTTCAGCCAGGTATATACGACAGACAGGTGACTTTTAGTAGAGGTGCTTTTGGAACTTCTGGAGCAACATTATACACAAGATCTCAGGCCAACAACCCAGAGTTAGACCTTCAAAAAACTACAGAGCTTGAGGTAGGTACAGATGTGAACTTCTCACCTTTAAAAGGTAATTGGCTAAGCAGTATCGTATTTAATGGTACATATTGGAAAAGGAAATCAAAAGATGTTATCCAGCCTGCTCCAGTAGCACCATCAACAGGTGCTGCCTCTACCTTAGATAATTTATTGGCCTTAAAAGGTAGTGGTCTAGACCTTTCATTAGATGTCAATGCCTATAAATCGAATAACTTAAATTGGTATGTAGGTTTAAGATGGGCAAAATCAACATCATCAATTACCGAGATTTCAAACAATGTGGCCATCACCAATGGTTCATTTAATTTGGCTCCTGGTGGCAACTTGGGTGATCTTTATATGCAAACACCTTTACATAGCATAGACCAATTGAAAAAAGATGGTACCCGTTACATTCCTGCGGCCAATGCGGCTAATTATACCATCGTTAATGGTAATGTGGTTAACCTGGCCAACTACAATGTGGTATTAACTGCTGCAGATGATTTATCGGTAGTAGGTAACGTAAATCCTGATTTTACAGCTTCATTGATCAATAGATTCGATATCTATAAAAACCTGAATATAAGTTTCCAGATCGATTGGATCAAAGGTAATGAGATCTATAACCAGACCAAACAATGGTTGTATCGCGATAGGTTACATGCCGACTTTGACCAACCAGTAACCATTAATGGTCAAACAGGTGCTTTTGTAGCCTATTACAATAGTCTTTACAATACCAATACGCCATTATCACACTTTGTTGAAGATGGAAGTTATGTGCGTTTGAGAGATGTTTCTATTAGTTATGACCTTACTAAATTGGTAAAACAAAAATGGTTAAGAAGTTTATCTATTAGTGCAACAGGACGTAACCTTGCTACTTGGACAAAGTATAAAGGCTTAGATCCAGAAGCAACTTCGGCATTGACCAACCAAGGAGGAACCATTAACAATATTGGTTCATTTACTGGGGTAGATTATTACAGTGCATCAAACTTAAGATCGATCCAGTTTAGCTTAAACTTTGGGTTTTAATTAACATTTAAGATAGAGAAGAATTTAATTTCAAATAAAATGAAAAAGATCATTAGCATTTTTGCACTTGTCATTGTCTTGATAAGTTGTAAAAAATCAGAATTACAACTAGACGACCCGAACTCGCCAACACCAACAGGATCCTCTGGCTTCGGTTAAAGGGGTAGAGCAGTTTGCATTGGGGATGTGGAATAAATTATATGTAGGAAATAACCTGTTGGTACATAGTTTAGAGATTCATAGTATCATGGGCGATGAGCAGTGGGCATCTGCGGGTAACTTTGGTTGGAGATATGCCAACCAGGTAGATAAGATTACTTTGCCAGCACCCTACAATACAGTTGTACCTGCGGTTTTAGGCTTAAGTCAACCAGAGCAATTGAAAGCATTGAATAACTTGGCAGCTACCAATGGTTCGCAGACCAACGTAATTGTTTACGAATGGAACATGGCTTATTTTATCATCGGCCAAACCACGGTATTGTTAGCTGCAATTGATAATCCCGCACTAACATTCCCTGCCACAGAAAAGGCTACTTTACAGGCTTGGGCCTATTGGTGGAGAGGTTTTGCCTATTCACGCCTTGGGTCAATGTACCTTGCGGGTGTAATCAATACCAAATTTGATGGTACAACAAGTAATACCTATGTTGGTCACGATGCATTGATTACAGAAGCCAATGCCAATTTTGATAAAGCAATTGCTTTATTGACACCTATTCCGGCAGGAGATGCAACCTATACTTCTACGATAAACGCCATTGTTCCTTATTTTAACAATAACAACGGCCCATCTGGCATAACAGCTGCCATGTGGGTAAGGGCTTGTAATACTTACAAGGCCAGAAATATAATGGTGAACAAAAAAGTAACTGCAATGACTCCTGCAGACTGGACAACCGTTAAAACCTTAGCCACATCAGGCTTGATACCAGGCGACAATGTGTTTCAATTGGGAATGTCGGCTGATGGAAAAGAAGACCTAACACCAAACTCACAACAACATGTTTTCCAATGGAACTCTGTGAACAACAACCCGGGATGGCTTTTTCCAAGTGAGCGTTGGAATCCAGGATTTCAAACCTGGCGATTCTAGATTTACCAATGGTGTTAAGCCTTTTGCAGCGGCTTCTGTTGAGGTAAACAGAACTTCACGTGGTTTGCAATTTGGTACCCGTTATTACTTCAATACGATTGAAAATGGAGGCTACTGGTCTACAGATAGTAAAAAAGGACAAGTGAAATTTGCAGGCTCATGGGAAGAAAATGCCTTGATGCTTGCTGAAGCGAATATCCGTAGCAATGCGATAGAAACAGGCTTAGGATATATAGACCAAGTAAGGGCTGCAACTGGCGCCAATCTTCCGGTTACCGTAGGTACAGGTTTAAGCTTGACACAAGCATTAGAAGAGTTGAGAAGTGAGCGTAGAGTAGCCTTGGCCTTAAGAGGTTTGGCATTTTATGATGCACGTCGTTGGAATATTACCGCAAAAGCCAGTGCTGGTGGTGGTCGTGCCAATGCCAATGTAATTGTACCTAACAGTATGATTGGGGCAACACCTGCAGGTGGTTGGACCTTGCTGCCATGCTTTATGGAATATAACTACTTAGATTATTTCGATGTACCGGTTACCGAGTTCAGTTACAATGTACCTGCACCTGGTGGTCCAGCAATCGCAAATTAAAGATATACTTTAATAAGTTAGCGTTCTACGACAAGTCGAGGGACGCATAGGGTAGCCCCTGCCGTGGATGCGGCGGGGCTATTTTTTTTGCTCAATATTTTGAAAAATAAAAAAAGCCTTGATCATGATCAAGGCCTTTATAAAGGTTAGCTTTTTTATGCTTAGCTATTTCTTGTCAACGCTATATTTTCCTGGTCCGATAAAGATCAGAGCGAAACATACAATGCCCAACTCAATGGCATGTGATGCACCACTTAAACCATCGCCTTTGCCAAAATGGACCAAAGCAGCAATGATCATGGTAAAAACCAATAAGATGTTTGCCGGACGGAAGAATAGTCCTAAAAGCAAAAAGAAGCCACCAAAGGTTTCGGTAGCTGCGGCCATAAAACCCCAAAAAGCAGGAAGGAAATCTATGCCTATCACTTTCATGCTGCCGCCAAGGCCAGTCCAACCTTCAACACCTCCTGAAATTTTTGGGAAACCGTGCACCATAAACATGGCACCTAAGCCAATTCTCATTATCAAAAGACCTGTATTGCGGTATTTGCCTAAACTATCTAATATTGCCATTGTTATAAAAACTTAAATTGAACATGATGTTGATCTACCTGTAAAGATACATTTTTGCCTAATATCATGGCCCTGTTGTCGTCGATATGTCCTGTTGGGAAATTGAAACATACTGGATAATTGTATGTTTTAACCAGTTCTAAAATGATTTCTTCAGGTGTTTGTCCAAAGGGGATGCTTTCAGGGCTGAACTCGTTAAAGACACCTACAATAAGGCCTTTCAATTTGGCCAGTTTGCCATTTCTTTTCAATATGCGCATCATCCTGTCTATCGAATATTCATGCTCCCCCACGTCTTCTATAAAGAGAATCTTATCCTCGTAATCCATTTCGGAAACAGAACCTTCAACAGCAATCAACAGACTTAAATTGCCGCCGATCAATATACCTTCGGCACTGCCCTCACAATTGACAAACTCACTTTGGTACGTATAGGTAATGGACTCGCCAAAAAGCGCCTTTCTTAAGCTGTCTAAGGCTTCGGGTGTACTGCTGTCAAAAGTATAAGGCATCTGGGCATGTATGCCTTGTATATGTAATGCTGCCAAAGTATGCGATAACAAAACGGTAATGTCGCTAAAGCCGATCAACCATTTGGGATGTTGTGCAAAAGTGGTAAAATCCAAACGATCGATAATGCGGATGGTACCATAACCACCACGGGCAGCGATAATGGCCTTAATGTCAGGGTCGTCTAAATATTGTTGTAGGTCAGCTGCCCTCTGTTCATCTGTACCTGCAAATTGATGGTAGGCACTGGTAACCGTTTGGCCAATTACCACCTCCAAGCCCCAGGCTTTTAAGAGCTCAATTGCAGCATCAATAGGTTTCGGTAATTTCTTTGCCGGACAAACAATTGCAATTTTGTCGCCTTTTTTTAAATACGGTGGCTGTTTAATCATAGTTAAAACACTTATCTTTGGCAAAATAAATAAATAGTTTTGGATAACAGTAAAATTAAAAGATATACCGTAACGGCAGCTTTGCCTTACACGAATGGTCCGGTGCATATTGGTCACTTGGCGGGAGTTTATTTGCCTGCCGATACGTATGTGCGTTATTTGCGTTCTAACAAAAGAGATGTAAAGTTTATTTGCGGCTCTGACGAGAACGGTGTACCCATTACCTTAAAAGCTAAAAAAGAAGGCATTACACCTCAAGAAGTGGTAGATAAATACCATAAGATCATCGGCGATTCTTTTAAAGAGTTTGGGGTTTCTTTTGATATCTATCACCGTACTTCATCCTTAACGCACCACCAAACCGCAGAAGATTTTTTTGAAAAACTGTACAAAGATGGTGTATTTACCGAAAGATCACGGAACAGTATTACGACGAAAAAGCACAGACATTTTTAGCAGACCGTTACATTACAGGTACCTGTCCTAAATGTGGTAACGAAAATGCTTATGGCGACCAATGCGAAAACTGTGGCAGTACGTTAAATGCTACTGACCTGATCAATCCAAAATCTACTTTATCTGGCGAGCCTCCTGTACGTAGGGAAACCAAAAACTGGTTTTTGCCATTAGATAAATACGAAGACAAGTTAAGAGCTTATATAGAAGGCCATAAAGAATGGCGACCAAATGTGTATGGCCAATGTCAAAGTTGGTTAAATGCAGGCCTACAGCCAAGAGCGATGACCCGTGACCTTGATTGGGGTGTAAAAGTGCCGATCAAAGGTGCTGATGGCAAAGTATTATACGTGTGGTTTGATGCGCCAATCGGTTACATCTCTGCTACCAAAGAGCTTTGCAACTACGCCAAACTAGATGTATGGAATCCTAAAGCCGAAGAATATTACATCAACCAATTGGATGCCGACAAATGTGATTGGGAGAAGTATTGGAAAGATGAGGAGACCAAACTGGTACACTTTATCGGTAAGGACAATATCGTTTTCCACTGTATTATCTTTCCGGCCATGTTAATGGCCCATGGAGGCTATATCTTGGCTGATAATGTACCTGCCAACGAGTTCTTGAACTTAGAAGGCAATAAGATTTCGACCTCTAAAAACTGGGCAGTTTGGTTAAACGAATATCTGTTAGAGTTTCCGGACAAACAAGATGTGTTGCGTTATGTGCTAACGGCTACGGCCCCAGAAACCAAAGACAACGATTTTACCTGGAAAGATTTCCAAGCCCGCAACAATAATGAGCTTGTGGCAATCTTAGGTAATTTTATCAATAGGGTAACCGTATTGACCCATAAGTATTTTGATGGCAAGGTGCCTACCTTAATGGAGCTTACTGAGCAAGATCAGGCCGTGATAGACGAGCTGAAAGCTTATCCGGCAAAGATAAGTGCTTCTATCGAAAATTATCGTTTTAGAGAAGCCCTTGGTGAGGTAATGAACGTGGCGCGTTTAGGTAATAAATACCTGGCAGAAACTGAACCTTGGAAAGTGATCAAAACAGATGAAGACCGTGTAAGAACGATTTTGAATATCAGTTTACAGATTGCAGCGAACATAGAAATCCTGATTGAGCCATTTTTACCTTTCACAGCAGATAAGTTGATGAAGATGTTGAACTATGGTGGCCACATGTGGGAAGATGCAGGCTCGATCCACTTGTTAAAGCGTGGACATCAGTTAAATGAACCTCAGTTGTTGTTTGGCAAGATTGAGGATGAAGAAGTGCAGGCGCAGATCGATAAACTGAACAATAGCAAGGCGGCCAATGCACAGGCTAGCGCTACGGTTACACGTGCAAAAGAGAACATCCAGTTTGATCAATTTGCTACCATGGATATTCGTGTGGCAACCATTGTTGCTGCCGAGAAAGTAGAGAAGACCAAGAAGCTATTAAAACTGACCCTAAACACTGGTTTGGATGAGCGTACGGTAGTTTCGGGTATTGCAGAGTATTATCAACCAGAAGAAATCATTGGTCAACAGGTGAGCTTATTGGTGAACCTAGCGCCACGAGAAATCAAAGGGATTGTTTCGCAAGGGATGATTTTGATGGCAGAAGATACTACTCAAGGCAAATTGACTTTTGTAGCGCCAACGGCCAAATTTGAAAATGGAAGTATAATCAAATAACTAGTCTTGTTTGGGTTTAACAAAAGGAAGTCGAGACCATTTTATGCCCTTAACAAAAAGAAAAATGGTAAGGGTAGAAGTTAGTGCCGTGGCAATTAAATGACCTGTAAGCGCTCCCATTTTTGAACCATTGGAAAGATCGTTAATAGCGGCCTTAAAATAGTTGATGGTCGTAGGCAATTGAACAAATAAGCTTAAGGCCAACAGTAGAGAGACTAGGATAAAAAGAATACCAAATACTTTCTTCATTTAGTGCGAGAATAAAGTATGCAAATTAATAGTTTTAACTTAATTGCCTAATCCATTTGAGAATTTTATATTTGCGCCACTAGATAGATTTAAATCTGCTAGAATATTGGTCCCGTAGTTCAACGGATAGAATAGAAGTTTCCTAAACTTTAGATATGAGTTCGATTCTCGTCGGGACCACTTCACGGGAATAGAGTTTTAAAACTTTATTCCCGTTATTATTTTATAGCATAATTCGCTATTCAACACTATCAATTAGTGGTAATTTTCGGTACAATTAGATTGTTGTTTTTTATTATTTCTTCCCATACATCTAGACTTTTGAAAATCATGCTGTCAAAATTCATGATAAATTTTCTATTTATATCGACAATTTTAGCTGTAGCAATTGCAATAAGATCACATCTAGTTATTTCTGATGTTGATCTAGATTTAAATTGCTGGTCTTTTTCGTCTATATAAAATTCTATTTTGATTATACCGTTGATTTGCGTTCCTGCTTCACCATGTAAAATGTGTTGGTGTTCAATCATTATAGGGTCTAATCCGCTCCGGGTTTTATTTAAAGGATATCCATGCTTATCCGCATTGTTGAGGTCCATTAATAATTGAAGTTCTAGATTAGCATTAATTGCATCTTCAACTATTTTTTGTTTACCCTGTGACGAAAGAACATTTTTCAGGTGATCTTTTAAATTTGCAACAGAGTGAACAATGCCTATCAGTAATAAGTGTATTTCTTGTTCATTAGGTTCTTTTATCGCGAATTTTAACCCCAAAGGATTGTTGAAATTGCCTGCAATAAGATATTTTGACCCATCACTTTCAATTCTTCCATTGACTGATTTATAAGTACGTTCAATTCTCTTCTGTATATCGTTTAAATCCATAAGTGTTATGCTTGGTATCTAAATTTATGGAATAATTAACTCACTTATATACATCCAGTATGATAAGTAATTCTAAGACGAGATACTAAAATCTAAAATGAGTTTGAAATGAGTGTCTTTTGAGATGGCTCCAATTAACGAAGATGCTTTTTAAGCATTTCCAATTTGTTTTTATAGCTAAAATCCTTATCTAAATCAGGATGCGCTACAAAGAAATATTATAGGCCAGGCGTATGCCTAAAAAAGTGGGGTCGTCTTCTGTACCTCTGGGGTCAGTTATTTGATATCGGGCTGAAATTTCAAAGTTTTTCATGGTGTATCCCAAACCTAGACCAATACCTAGATTAAGTTTGGTTTCGCTAACAGAGAACATATTGTTTCTGCCTATTATTCTGTTGATGGAAGCACCGCCCTGAGCCTCTAAAGAAATCCTATTGGCAAGATATCTATAGCCCAAATAGATTGGAATTGCACTATAATGTGCTTCTACACCAGATGGAAGCCCTTTAACTGGGAAACGATTGTAACCGGCCTCTAAGGTGACCTGCTGTTTGCGTTCTCCAAAACCATGCATCCACTTCAGTGCTCCACCATATCCAATGTTTGTTACTTCTAACAAAGCTGAAGTAGGTCTGGATAACTGAGCTGAAACTTGTAGATAGTTTTTGCCACTTTGTGCAAATACCCCGAAACTTAGGCTTAATAATGCAACTGTTAATAGTAGTTTTCTTCTCATGATCATAAGTCCTTAATTTTGCGTTGAGCTGTTGACAAAAAACTAATTACTAAAATAAAAGTATTAGTTCGTCTTATCAATAGTGTTTTAACAGATGAACCAGTACTTATTTAAGAATGAGGGCTTCAATACCTGCCTTAATTTCTGCTGGGTTCTTTCCAGTTATGGAGCTTATCTTTTCTAAGAAGTTATCGGATGTAATCGTTTTATCGTAATAGATTTTATAGAAGTATTCCAGTCCAAAGTTATCGATCAGGTATTTGCAGCATACAGCGGCAAAGGAATAACCTAGGCTACTACTGTATTTCTGGTCAATCTTTCTGGTATAAAGTTGATCGAAGTTGCAGTTGCCTTTCTTGTAGCAATCTTTTAATTCTGCCACGCCCTGATCGTAGTTTTTAGTTCCTCTTTCCATCCCGCCGTATAGCGAGGCCATCCCTTCTTGCAAAAAGAAGCAGTGGGCACTCTGCCCTAAAATAGCGTGAACAAATTCATGACTATAATTCGGCTCTGATCCAATGGCAACGATAAAACCTTCAGGAATATTGGTATAACCACCAAGTCCGCCATTCCAAACCACGATATTCGACAAATTATTCAGCTCCTCTTCTGTTGCACACATATAGTAATCGATTGGCTTTTGAAGTTTCGGCCTTTTGAGCACTGCGTTGAGTTTTTCAAATTCATGGGCCGCATTTTTCATCTTTTCGACAGGGATATTTAGAAACGGAGAAGCATAAAAATTGATAGACTTTGTTTTATATTCTTTAAAGCGGACCTGGTCGTATTCTTTGCAGTTGTCTAAAAAATAATTGCCGTTGATCTCTACAATGTAGTATTTGTAAATGTTCGTAAAATTCTCCTCTAGTTTTTCTGGTTTGCTTTTGGCCAAAAGCTTAAAATAGCTCAAGGTATCGTTTACGCTTTGTAGCTCCACAATTTCCATATCGAACAAGCCTGTTATCTTTTTCGGAGAAAAACGGCCCCATATCCAATCCATGCTATAATCCCATACTTCTTTGTTTTGGTATTTGGGATGCCATAAATCTTTGTTGATCGCCTCTTTCTGCATATAGGAGTTGATGAATTTAACAAGACTTAAGGTTTTACTTTTACTGGTGTCGATTTTAGAAGAAACCGCTAGCTGTGCAACAGCATTTACACTGCAAAAAATGAGGATGATAAAGAGAATTTGTCTTTTGTTGACCAATGGAGTAACGGGCTAATATTAACGGATAAGAATATAATGATAAAAATACAGTAGTTATTTGAAATGTTTGGATTTTTCTCAAAACAAAACTTTCGAAGTTCCTTTCTGTAAATCAAATCCTCTCAATTCAAATAAGGATGTAATAGAGGCTCATTACATCCTTATTTTTATCTTTTAAATATATTAGTGTTACTTTTTCAAGAATTTAAGCACCAATTCATTTAACTTTTCGGGTTGCTCAAAAGGGACATAGTGTGTCGCATTTGGGATAATTTGCAGTTCGGAATTTTTAATAAAATTGTGGATCGATTTGGTATGTTCTTCTTTGATCACATCACTTGCTCCTGCAATGATCAATGTCGGGTTTTTGATCTTGGCCAATTGTTCGGCCGTCATATTTGGATGATCTAACATCAGCTTCACTAACCTTTGGTCCTTTCCTGCATTTGCAGAAAGCTGCTGTTTAAATGTATTGATGATTTCCTCCTTAACACCAAGTGGATTTAGGTTTGCACCAATTGTAATCAATTTAGCCACCAATTCTGGATGTTCTGCATTGAAGATCAATCCTGTATTTCCACCGTCGCTCCAACCCAAAATATTTACTTTATCGAGCTTTAGCTGTTGGGTGATCTTCAACAGATCAGCGGCAAATTCTTGATAACTATACTCTTTTTTGGTGAGGTCTGTGCTTCTTCCCTGTCCACGGGTATCTATTGCGATCACGCGATAATATTTAGAGAAAAATGGAATCTGTTGATAGAAATCAGCAATGCTGCCATTGTTTCCGTGCATTAAGATCAAGGGTTCACCTTTTCCATACTCCTCGTAATAGATCTTGGCGTCGCCTAGGTCAACATATTTTCCTTCTTTGCTTTTTCCATAATTTGTTTTTAGTGCTTTTTCCCTGCTTTTGTAAACATCAATCAGGGTTTTGGTGTTCATGTCTGTCTCAGGTTCATTTTCCTGTGCCTCGAGGATTTCTTTTTCTCCAGCACTTTTGTCGTAGCTGATATTGATGTTCGAGATGAAACTTCCTTCGCTAGCCTCCCAATTGCCTTGGCTCTGGTACCTGAACAATAGATTTTTTGAAAGGGATTTTTTGGCAGAAACACCAAACACAAATTCGGTATTGGCAAGTGGAGTATAATCAACTAATTGTAGGGTAATAGCAATTTTATCCAAGCCTTTAAAGAGTAGTTTATATTTCGATAGGTCGATATTTTGCCAGCCAATGGTTGTGGTTTTGTAAATGATATTCTCTTTTAAAAGTGATTGGTCTGGCTTGTCATTTTTTAGGTTGTAGATATTAAGTTTTAAAGTGATCTGCCCATATTTTGAGCTTGGGATGATATAAAAGTTATAGGACTCTAATCTTGTTTTTTGGTAGACCTCAAAAATGTTTCCCTGCTCTACGGTTGGAACATTTTTATCGAACATTCTAGAAAAGGTAAGAAAAGGACGTGATTTTTGCCCGATCATCTTTCTCTTTCATCTTTTTTGCACTCACTACAACTGCATCAAGAATAGTTGCTTTATAGTCTAAAACAATATGACGATTGGCCAGGAGTTCTTTTGCCGAAACTACTTTGTCAAAATAGCCTACAGAACTAAAAACAATTTCGCTGTTTTTTAAGCTGTCTGGAACGGAAATCTTATAGCTTCCCTTTTCATTGGTGATGGTACCGATCTTGGTGTTTTGATCCCGATTGAACAATAGGGGATAAAGTCGTTGTCCTTGTTTTTTATGGTTCCTTCAATTGTGGTTTGAGCTTTAATACTTAATCCTGTGATCACAAGCATCACTGAGTACAAAAATTTACGCATAGTTATGGTTTATCATTTATTTAATGGGAAGACGATAGGTTTTGATAATGGTTGCAAAACCATTGATCTTTATTAAAATAATTCTCATTACTCATTTTGAGATTTAAAGCTACAGGAGGTAGAATTTAAATCATTTAATAGAAGAAGTAGGTGCAACGTTTAATTTGCATTAGTGTCTTTTGCTAAACGACAATCAGATGAGAAAACTCTTATACGCTTTATTATTGTTGCCACTTGGTGTTTTAGGTCAAAGCCCTATCCAGAAAGTAAGCAAGATTTTTGAAGACGATAAAATCAAGCCCACGGTTTTATTGTTAGGTATATTCCATTTTGCAGGCGAGCAAGTAGATGTCAATACTACACCCAACGAGCTACGAATAGACATGCTTTCGCCCGAAAGACAACAACAAGTCAAACACCTCGTGGATGAGCTGGCTAAGTTTCGCCCTACAAAAATTGTAATCGAAGCCCAGCCTAAATACCAGGCCAGATACGATTCTTTATATCAAGCCTATCTGAATGGTAAACTGGTGGCAAGTTCAACGTTTATGGCAAATGAAACAGTACAGATTGGTTTTCGTCTGGCCAAACAGCTGGCGCTTAAAACCTTGTACCCGGTGGATGCGCAAGCCTTTCGTTTTCAGTTGAGCCGGGCAGATTCGGTGTTGACCTTTGAGAAATATAAGAACCAAACTGATAGCTCATTCGCCTATTGGGAAGAACGTTATGATAGAGAAAGTGCGTATGATGACACATTGGCCTTTAAAAGTACTACCCAACAATATCTTAGATTTCTAAATTCGCCAGAGGTACAGGCGAGGGCAATTGGTAGATGGCTCATTACCACCAAACGAGGCAGTAATGTAGAGCCAATAGGGGCTGATGGTTTTATCACCCGTTATTTTAACAGAAACGTACGCATCTATTCCAATATCCAACGTATAGTTGACCGTAAGGATGAACGGATTTTGGTCATTTATGGAGCCACACACATGTACTTTCTTAAAACACTATTTGCAGCAAGTCCAGAATTTAAGCTCGAAGATGTAACTAAATACCTGAAACCCTAGAAAGCAATTGACTTGGCAGTAACTATTTTTTCTTCCTGGTAGACAAGTAATAATGCCATAACAACATGGTGGCTACCGTTCGGTAGGGCTTCCAAGTTTCGGCGATGGCCAAAAGGTCTTCCCTTGTGGTGTGTGCAGGTAGTTTTTTTAATTGTTTTAAGGCATTTACTGCAGCTAGGTCTCCAATAGGGAAAAGATCCGTACGTTGCAGCACAAACATCAGGTATACATCAATGGTCCAGTTACCAATGCCTTTGAGCTGGCTTAAATTGCTTCTGATCTCTTCGTCTGAAAGTGTTTCTAGTGCAGCAAGATCTAATGCTCCATCCACCATGGCTTGTGCCAAATGTTTGGCATAGGTTGTTTTCTGGCGACTAAAATAACAGGCTTTCAGCTCTTCATCGCTCAATAGCAAAAGCGCTTCAGGCGTAATCTCGATTAACTTTTCACGCAGTTTATTTAAGGTAGCCAATGCCGAGGCCAAAGACACCTGCTGCTCTAAAATAATGTGGATCAGGCTTTCGAAAGTATTGGGTCTGGTCCACATGGGTGGATAAGTATAATCGGTAATGATACTTTTAAGATCGATCATCCTGCTGGGCAAGATTATCGCAGATCTGATGGTAGTTGGCCGTTGTAAATTGGTTAAACATAGGTAATAAAACAGTAAACACCCACAAGATAAGAAAACCTAATGGGCTGTAGAGCATTGTTCTACAGCCATTAATTCAGCTGTCTGGCCAAACTTGGACTTAGCCCTTTGTACTTTTTATACATCTTGTTAAAGTGGCTGGCATCGGTAAAACCTAGTTTTAAGGCAATTTCGTTGATGTTCTGTCGACCATTTTTGAGCAGCTGTTCTGCCGATTTAAGTTTGGTCTGGATAATGTGTTGTTGTATAGAAACCTGACTGTGTTTTTTTACATAGATGCTGATATAATTGGCCGACATGGCAAAATGGGCCGCAATGTTTTCGATACGCATTTTCTCTGCATCAAGTGCATTTAGCCTAATGTAACCCAGTACTTGGTTCAATCGGTCGAGTTCTAGGTTGCTCGGGCATTGCTCGCCATATTGTGTAATGGATTGGCTTCTGGCCACCATCATCATTACAGCTCCAAAAAGCTCCAATACCACCTCGCGGCTATAGACACAGGTTTTGGTAAATTCGATCAATAAGATGTGCAACAAACTCTGAAGATGTTTTTGGTCGGTGGCATCAGTTACCAAACTGCCGTTGATTGCCGATGGGTTTTGCAACAAGGTTTTGATCACTTCCATCCATTTGGCCGTTTTGCCACCCTCTAGCTTTTCTATAAAAAGCTGTTCATTAAACCTTAAAAAAATGAAGTCGGTAGGTTTTCCAATCTTGAAATAGTGTGCATCTTCAGGGCGTAGCAAAAACACATCGCCTGCCTTGTAGCCAAAAGATAGTTCATTCAACACATGTGTACCAATCCCTTTTTCTATAAAAATAAGCTCGTAAAAGTTATGCTTGTGCGTTGGGAACTCCCATTGGGTAAGTGAGAGTCGAGATACATTTAATGAGTGGTAGCTATTGAAACGTTTCATGTCAAGCTGTGATAAATTTGTACAAAAATACAATGAAAATTTACAAAATATCGCTGCTGTTTACAAATACCTTTGTTGGTATCAAATAGATGATGTAAGAATACTTAAATTACGATATTAAAAAGCAATTACATGAAAGCAATAGGATTCAGAACCTCGTTACCCATTACAGACGAAAATAGTTTTATAACATTTGAAACCGCAAAACCATTGGCAAATGGTAGAAACCTACTGGTAAAGATTGCAGCCATCGCTGTAAACCCTGTAGATTTTAAGGTGCGCCAGAACAGTGCAAAAGATAAAGTATTGGAAACACCAAAGATCATTGGTTGGGATGCCGTAGGTACGGTTGAAGCTGTAGGTGATCAAGTAAGTTTATTTAAGGTAGGCGATGAGGTATATTATGCGGGAGATATCAATAAAGATGGAAGCAATGCCGAATATCAATTGATCGATGAGCGCATTGTAGGTAAAAAGCCAACAACGTTAAGTATGGCAGAAGCTGCGGCCATGCCTTTAACTGTACTTACCGCTTGGGAAATTTTGTTTGATCGTTTACGAATCAATGAGAAAGACAAAGGTAAAACGCTATTGATCATTGGCGGTGCAGGTGGCGTAGGTTCTATTGCCATCCAATTGGCGAAAAAAGTGACTGGTTTAACCGTAATTGCTACGGCCAGTCGGCCAGAAACGGTAGCCTGGTGTAAAGCACAAGGCGCAGACCATGTAGTGAACCATAAGGACCTGGTAAGCGAGGTACGTGGAGTAGGGTTTCAGTACGTAGATTTTATCTTAGATTTTGTGGATGCCAATTTCTATTGGGACCAGATGGCCGAACTGATTAAACCACAAGGACACATTGCCTCAATTACGGGATCTGCTGAGCCGGTTACATTAAACAAGCTCAAAAACAAAAGCGTGAGTTTCTCTTGGGAATTCATGTTTACCCGTTCTAATTTTGAAACTGAAGATATGATCGAACAACACCATATCCTGAACAAGGTTGCAGATTTATTGGATCAAGGGATATTAAAAACGACCTTAAAAGAAACATTGATCGGTTTTTCTGCAGATAATTTGAAAAAAGCACATCAGCAGTTAGAGAATGGGACTACCATTGGTAAGATTGCCATCAGGTTTTAAGAGCAATAAAAGTATAGCCACCAATCTGGTGGCTTTTTTTATGACTCATTATCTATGTCCTTTTTCATTCCGTTGATCATCCTTAGTTCTTTCTTGACCTGTGCCGAAATAAGCACGATTAAAAAAATAAATATCGGGACAGCAGAAATGACGATATAATTATAGAGACCAGTGGATACATGGAGCTTAAAAATGGGAAGTGTGATGATAAAGCCGATGACATAACCAATAAATGACAAAGGGGTTAAAACATAGTGGATAAATAACCTAGATTGATGATAGGCCATTACTTGCTGGTTAAATTCTTGAACCTGAAGCGTCGGTGTCAACTGCTCAAGTTTTGTTTGGGAAAAAAATTCTATCCCGATTCTAAAAAGAAAGGTGCCGATCATCAATAATATGCCTACAGTGAGCCGTGTGTTTTTAAAGGCTGAAATATAAAAGAAAAAGTAGCCCAAGATAATTACCGTAAGCATTAGAATGAGCTGACCTGTTAGCTGTTTTCGCTTAATATAGGCACTGCTTTTAATGATTTCTTTGTAACCATCTTTTGGTATGTCAGGAATATTCCTTTGTACCCATTTAGATCTGATATCGTTAAAGTCGTTCATTTTTTACACATTTTGATAGTTGGTTCTTGATTCGGTGAAGCCTGATCCTTAATGCTTCATGTGAGATTCCGATAATGTTCGAAATCTCTTTTTGAGGCATGTCCTGTAATTCCAATAGGATAATACTTTTATTTACATCTGATAAGAGATTGATGCAAGCATACATATTTTGATAATGTTTTTCTTCTGAAAGCTTTTCTTCTACTACGTCATCCACCACATCTATTTTTAAGGACAATAGCTTTTTTTTCCTTAATTGTTGCAAACAGGTATTTACCGCAATGCGATAGATCCATGTGGATATACTGGCTTCATTTCTGAACATTTTGAGGTGCTGCCAAACTTTGATGAAAACCTCTTGGGTCAGGTCTCGGGCCAGATCCTCATCACCATTTACATAGCCAAGGCAAAGGCCGATCACCTTATGGTAATTCTCCTCATAGATTTCTTCAAACTGCTGCGTTGGGTTCATTTGAGCTGAAGTTCAGCCTTGATGTGTTTTAAAAACCATTCAGGGTTATCGTACATAATAAAGTGACCAGAGTTGTCGGCAAAATCTAAGGTATAGTTTTTTAGGTTTTTATACTGTTTCTTGTAATTGGCCTCCACAACCGATTTGCCAAAAGGCTGGGTAGCAGCCAGAATACTTACTGGAATAACAATGTTAGAAATCTTGTCCCTTAGATCCAATTTCAAAAGGTCTGTGTAGCCATAAACAAATGTTTTCCTATCACTCATTATGATCCAGTTGCTCAATTGCTGGTGTACAGCCTTGTTCAAGCTCATTGATTGGACCATTTGTTCGGCCATTTTTTTAAAGTCCTGATCATTCATTTCAAGTAACTGTTTATTGTATGGGCTATCATAAATGATGTCTTCGCTCTTATAATTGGGTATCATCAGTGCCCCCATTGTGGGTAATGCATCTACAATGATCAACTTGGCAAATGTTTTCGGTTCTTCAGCTGCCAGCCATAAACCTAGCGTTCCACCCAAACTATGTCCAATAATTATCGGCTTTTTCAAATGTTTGGTCTTTACATAAGCCTCAATCGCATCTTTTAATTTTGGAAGCCAAGGAAATGCAATTGGAGGCACTTTGCCAAAACCGGCAAAAGTAAAAGTGTGCACCTCATAATTAGTCGAGAGCTCATCTACTATTCCTTTAAAAACTTCGCCCGTGTTGGCAAACCCAGGGAATAATAGCACTGGTTTGCCTTTTCCAGTAACGGTTACCTCAAATTCTTGAGCCTTTGTATGTGAGGCCAAGAATAGTAAAAATAGACAGGTAAAAAATTTAATCGTTCTCATTTTCATTTTTTTCGCCTTTAGATACATTAAGGAAAAAATGTTACATGGTTTTTTATGGCCTAATTTTTCAATAACGGTGCAACCTAAAAGTTACATTGCTCGTCTTGGTTAAAGACACACTAAAACTTTAACTGAAACAACACGCAATGAAACAAATTTTAAAACACGTTTACGGGGTTGGATTTATCCTGCTTTTTATGGGTTCTATTCAAAAAGCCAATGCACAAGACACTGCAAAAGTGGCCCAACCGATCCAAAGTCTAAGCAAGGTGAAGTTATCCCTTTTAGGGCTTTTTTACGAACGAGAGCAGCTTGTAGCTACCTCTACAACAGTTTACGGAGGTATAGGTCTGGGTTCGGGTATTTCTTATTCTTATAATAACTGGTCGGGAAGTAAATGGGCCTTTAGCATGAGCCCATCCGCTTACATCGGGGTCAAGAATTATTACAAGCTTGAACAGAGAGCAAAAAAAGGACGTGAAACAAGAAATAATTCTACCAACTTTTTTGGGGTAATGGTTGGGGGTTCAACCAAGGCTGTGATAGAAAAGAATGCCATCACAAAAGCAGGCATGGGGTTGGAAGCTTTTTGGGGTATCCAACGTAGCTTGGGTAAAAAAATCAATTTTGAACTACAATTAGGCCCAATGCTGGCTACCGATTTTGACGAAGTAAAGTTCCATCCTGTTTCTGGAAGGCTTGGCTTTAGTTATATCTTTTAATCACCTACTTGGTTCGTGTCCTCACGAACCAAGTATTTTACCCCAAACAAAATTTTTCTTACTTTTGTAGCCTTAACAAAAACAACCATCAATGTAGGTACTCCATTTCTTTCGGTAAAAATAAAACAGGCACAGCTTGCTGTATGGCCTGTAATTATTCACGCTTTAAAAAGAAATCATGTTGATCCTTCAAGATATCACTTACCAACATCCCAATAAGGATGTATTGTTTACTGGATTAGATCTAGTCAATCAACCGACACGATAAAATTGCGCTAATAGGCCATAATGGTGTCGGAAAATCTACCCTTTTAAAAATATTGGCCGGAAACCTAAACCCTTTAACGGGAATAGTAAAGGCAGAATCGCAACCTTATGTGGTGCCCCAAATTTTTGGTCAGTTTAACAAGCTTACCATTGCCGAGGCCTTACAGGTAGCCGAGCAGCTCCAGGCCTTGACCGAAATCCTTGCCGGAAATGCAACGTTTCAGAATATGGAATTGTTAAATGATGATTGGACCATTGAAGACCGCTGTAAAGAAGCCCTAGCACATTGGGGATTAGCCACCTTGGACCTCAACCAAAAGTTGGAAACCTTAAGTGGAGGACAAAAAACAAAGGTTTTTTTGGCAGGATCATGGTACACCAACCAGACCTTGTGTTATTGGATGAGCCCACCAACCATTTGGATGACTGGAGCAGGGATAAGCTTTATGCTTATATCCAATCTACCAAAAACACTTTGGTTGTAGTAAGCCACGATCGTAAGCTGCTAAAGTTATTGTCCAGCATTTACGAACTCCATAGCGGAGGCATAACCATATATGGTGGTAATTACGATTTTTATGTAACCCAAAAAACAATAGCGCAAGAAGCGCTGAACCAAGAGCTCAAGAACAAAGAAAAAACACTACGTAAGGCAAAAGAAATAGAAAGAGCCGCACTAGAACGACAACAGAAGTTGGATGCCCGTGGCAAAAGGAAACAAGAAAAAGCAGGAATGCCCACCATTGTGATGAATGCCTTAAGAAACAGTGCAGAACGCAGTACTTCTAAAATGAAAGGGGTACATGCAGAAAAGGTAAGTAATATCGCACAAGAGCTGACCCAGTTGCGTAGCAACCAGCTTGATCAAGATCAGATGAAATTAGGTCTGTCTCACTCTGGTTTACACAAAGGCAAGGTATTGGTTACCGCAAAAGAGGTCAACTTTAGTTATAATGGCAAATTGCTTTGGAAACCACCACTTAGTTTTCAGCTCAATAGTGGCCAACGTGTAGCGCTTAAAGGCCTAAATGGGGCTGGCAAAACTACGCTGATCAAAATGATATTAGGTCAGGTCCAGCCCCAATGTGGAACAATGGAGCGGGCCGCAATCAAAACCCTTTACATCGACCAAGATTATTCGTTGATCAACAATCAGCTGAGCGTGTATCAACAGGCACAAGAATACAATACAGGTGCCTTGCAAGAACATGAGATCAAGATCCGTTTAAACCGGTTTTTATTTGGCAGTGCCTATTGGGATAAGCCCTGTGCAGCTTTAAGCGGTGGCGAAAAGATGCGCTTGATGTTGTGTGCTTTAACCATCAGCAACCAGGCACCAGATCTGATGGTATTGGATGAGCCAACCAATAATTTGGATATACAAAACATAGAGATCCTAACAGCAGCTATTAACGACTATCAAGGAACACTTTTGGTAGTAGCCCACGATGCTTATTTTCTGGAAGAAATCAAGGTAACAGATCAGCTCATGTTGGTGTAATTGTAGACTTATAGAGGCACATTAAATCATGGTGATATTGCAAAGATAGAGATGAAGCTAATGGGACATGGCTGTAGGAACAAATTGGCTTTTAAGGTTTTAAATAGATAAAATTGATTGGTTTTTACACCTATGTTTTCTGTTTTATCCCGAACTTTGGACTTATGGTAACGTTAAAAGAAATACAGGCAGCAAGTACAAGCGAAATCCAGCAACTGGCAAACAATCCACTTATTGCGCAAAACCTTAAGGATGTGTTTCCACATCCATATGCCTTGGCTAATGCCGAAGAGTTTCTGGCCTTGGCTAAACAAGGGGTACTGGGCCATGTTTTCGGTATTTTTGTAGATGATACTTTTATAGGAGTTTGTCGTGTAGTGCCACAAGGCGATATTTACCGGAACAATGCTGAAATAGGTTATTGGATTGGTCAACCTTATTGGGGTAAGGGCTATGCTACTGCAACGGTCAACCTTTTAACGGCTTTCGCTTTTAACGAATTAAAAGTGCTACGTATTTTTGCAGGCGTTTTTGGGAGCAACAAGGCTTCAATGCGTGTATTGGAAAAAGCAGGTTATACATTAGAAGCAGTTTTGAAATCGGCCATTGTTAAAAATGGAGTAGTTTTAGACGAATACCTGTATCGGGTCTTCAATCCAGATTTACAAAAGACATGGGTATGAGTACACACATTGCCGAGTATATCGCCAATAAAATCGGTCATCCGCAATTAATTGAGGTATTGGCAGAAGAACTGAATGGAACAGACCTCAATTCGTTATTATTGGCTGTATTTAACCAACGGCTGGCCAAACAGACGCCAACAGGGCTATTGAAACAATATGGCCAAAATAGATTGGTTAAACCTGCTGCAGTTAATGTACTGCAATTAAAAGCACAAGAATTGGCTACACTCCAATTTTTTAGCCAACAACATTTCGAACCAGTAGAACTATCTCCGGTTGCCCAATTGGGTACGTGTTCAGTGTTTGGCATCACCAACCAACAAAAGGTACTTACCGCTTTAAGAAATGCCGAGGTACAGGCCGATGCTACCAATGCCCTTGCCATACATTATGCTTTTTTAAAGAAAAACAATGTAAAAATGTATGGCACTTATAGGTTTGCTACGGTAAATAGGTTATTGCGTACCCCTTTAACAGCCATAGAAGGACATACCCCACATTTTTCTATTGGTTGTTTGGTAACCGCAGGAGTAGATACAGGAAATTTTGAGTTCGAAAAATTGGCACTTTCCGAGCACCTTTCTATACACCTGCAACTGCTTAACCAGATTTACCAGATCAAAGAGGTAAGCTTTTCTATCATCCCTTTAAACCTTGAAAATGACGATAAAATGTTAGAAACTTGCCTGACCCATCTGAAACAGCAAGCCCTATTCGACATTAAGGTTAAACCTAAAAATACAAGCCAAAACTACTATCAGGGCATCCAGATCAAAACACATATCTGTGTAAACGGCAAGCAGATTGAAATTGGTGATGGTGGTTTTGTAGACTGGAGCCAACAATTATTGGGCAACCAGAAAGAGCGGATGTTTACCAGTGCCATTGGTATCCAGTACCTTCATATTTTAATGGGAGAATAATGGAAGCAGGAAGGGTAGTTTTTGAACAGGAACGGCCAGCTTATTTGCAGCTCCACTATCCTTCTGCAGGCTTGGCCGATGTGGTAGCGTATTATTTTGAGTTAGACCTTAGTACTCACTTAAAACCTTTCTCTATAGTGGCTTTGCCTAGTTTAAATACTTTGATTACCATTCCTTTAACCGCGACAGGCAAAAAATACCATTCGCATTTTAACCAGAGGGAGCAACAGTTAAAGGGGCCAAAAATATTGGGCAACCTTAGCCATGCCCTTACTTGTACCTATGCTTTGGGAGCCAAAGAATTTTCGGTTAAGTTTAAACCAGGTGTTTTACAGCAGCTCTTGCAGTTAGATGTGCGCCAGTTGATGGATGGCCATGTTAACCTAGATGAGCACTTGCCCACAAGTTTAATCATTGCGATAGAGAAGGCTGAAAATTGTAGAGAACGAATCACCTTGATGGAAGCTTATTTAAATACCAAAATAGAAGCTATCCACACCCATAAAAAACTCAAACTGGTACAACAAGCCATCGCTAGTGTAACCCATAGCAACGAGGTAATATCCATTGCCACTATCAGTAAACAAGTTGCGGTTTCTAGTGCCACGTTGACCAGATATTTCAATGAGGTCTTAGGGCTTTCGCCCAAACAATGTTTCAAGACCCTGCGGTTTAAAAACGGACTACAGCATTACCAGAGCTATGGAAGCAGTTACATCTATGATGAAATTGGCTACACCGATTTTTCACATTTTGTGAAGGATGCCAAAAACCTGACCAACAAGGTTCCTTCTGTTTTATAGGATGCTTTATTGTTTTTTATCGAAAACTGAAAAAACAGTTAAAAAAAAATTTCTATAATTAAAACTTTAGTTATACATTTATATCACACACAAAAACACACACAAATGAAAAAACAACTATTAACAGCTATTGCTGTCTGTCTATCCCTCTGTGGATATGCCCAAACCAAAGGAACCAATGCGTTAGGCTTTGGAATCGTTTCGACCACTGAGAAAACTTCTGGTTATAGCAACGATAACAAGAATACGCTTAATTCATTTACCTTAAGTTATGGTCATTTTATCAAAGACAACACCAAAATTGGAGTTGAGGTTAATTATGGAGAAAACAAACAAGAAACGATAAACCTCAGCAATTATGAATCTAAAGTTTATGGTGGAAATATAAATTATCAAAGATATTTTCCTATTGTAAAAACCTTGTATGCCTACGCTGGTGGAAAAGCGGGATATAGTTATAGCAAGGGTACTTATAGCGGTCAGAATAATGGGCAGGGAAATAAAAACGAACAATACGCCGTAGGAGCTTATGGTGGTGTTACCTGGTTTGTATCTAAAAGATTTGCTTTCGAAACCAGCTTATTATCGGCCAATGTCTCTTATAGCAAAACTGAACAGTCTGATAATAATTATGGTACCTATCATAAAAATACCCGTACCTCATTTGACATGAGTACTCAAGGCTTTATCAATAACCTTGGCTTTAAGATTTACCTGCTGTTTTAAAATAAAATCTTGAATTTTTCCTTCTAGTTTAAATAATACTCCATTACAGTTGGCCCTATGGTTGATCACTATAGGGCTTTTTTGCGCTTTGATAATTGGTTCGTGTCATTTAATACATTGGTTCGTGTACTCACGAACCAATGTTAACCCAAATGGATACTGAATGCTGTATGTTGTGCTGCAATGGTTTTTAAAGAAAACTCAAAACCATGGTTCAATAAGATTTCCCGAACCAAAGTTAGCCCAATGCCCTGCCCATCTTTCTTGGTACTAAAGAAAGGACTGAACAACTGTTCGGTATCACTTTCGGCAATGCCCTTGCCATTATCGCTAATGATGAGCTTACGCTGTGCGGTATCTAGAACAAACCTGATTTCTCCGGCTGTTTCAATAGCATCGATGGCATTTTTTACAATATTGATCAATGCCTGCTCTAGTTGTTGCACATCTGCAAAAATAAGGTAAGGCTCTTCAGGAAGATGAAACTCAAAACGGATGGTTTTACCATTGGTAGAAAACTGCATCAGCTCTGCCACAGATCGGACCAAAAGCACCAGATCTATCCGTTTTTTATTGGCCTCGGGCAGTTTAACCAATTCGGCAAAATTGCGCATAAACACATTCAGATTCTGGTTACGGTCTATGGCTACCTGTAAGGCATTCTTTAATAGATGCCCCTGTTCTTGCTCCCAATTGTTCTTTTGTTGTAAAGCCATATTGATAATGGAATTTACAGGTCCAACGGTATTGTTCACTTCGTGGGCCATCATCCGAATTACTTTACTGTATACCTGTTTTTCGGCGGCGAAGACTCGGCTGTTACTTCCTCCATCATAATGAAGACCCGCTCAAAGCCCATGTCCATAAACCTCGATTTTTGTATCTTGTAAGTGTGTAATCCATCTATCTTCAATATTTTGGATCATCCGTTTGGATTGCTGTTAATTGTTCAAAAACATCAGGGTGTGCATCTAGTATCGCTTTGGCCTTTGGATTTACCTGTTTAAGTGTGCCATCATAATCCAAAATGATAATTCCGGTAGGTGAGGTTTGGATCAATTTTTCCAAAAAGAAATGCTGCTCTTGTTGGGTTCTACGTTCCTCCCTTAAAGCATCAATCATTTTGTTGTATACATCCACTAATTCATCAACTTCTCCTTTGCCTGTGGGCAAAAACTTCACATTAAAATCTTGATCTTTGATGGCATTCACCCCCTGTTTTAAATAGGTTAAGGGTCGGATCAGTTGTTGATATAAACTAATGGCAATTACTATAGAGATAATGATAACCACCTCTGCCACCATAAAAAAAACAATATTGTATTGCTTAAAAATGAAATAGCTCATCACTAGGCAAAGCAGATGGATGGCTGCAATAAAGACGATATATTTAGTCTTCACTTTCATTGAAAGGGATTTGGTATTTTTCCAATCTACGGTACAAAGCATTTCGGGTAATGCCCAGCGAGGCTGCCGCCTTGGTAATTCTATTTTTATGGAAACTCATGGCTTGTTTAACCATTTCGGCTTCCATCTCATCGAGAGTCATGGTACCTACACCAGGTAATTTGGTGTGTGCATTTTTTTGTGGACTAACATTCAGCTGCGCTTGAAAATCGTCAATGCCCAATTCGTTGGCATGGCTGATCAGTACGGTACGCTCTACCAGATTTTTAAGCTGTCTGATATTGCCAGGTAAAGCTAATTGTTGCAACCAGCGCATGGCTGCCGCAGATATGGTAAGGTCTGGACGGTTGTAGATCTCTTTGAGGTTGCCCAAAAAGAAACCGACCAATAAAGGGATGTCGTTGGCGCGCTCTCGCAGGGCTGGCAGGTGTATGCTAATCAGATTGATCCTATACAAAAGATCTTCTCTAAACAGGCCTGCACTAACCATATCGTTTAGGTTTTTGTTGGTGGCGCAAACCACACGGGTATCTACAGTTTTGGTGCGACTACTGCCTAAAACTTCATAAGTTCTATCCTGTAGTACGCGCAACAGTTTAACTTGGCTACTGGCCTCCAGATCGCCAATCTCGTCTAAAAAGATGGTGCCTTTATTGGCCATCTCAAAGCGGCCAACCCGATCAAAACGGGCATCGGTAAATGCACCACGTACATGGCCAAACATTTCACTTTCAAATAATGATGAAGAGATGCCACCTAGATTAACTTTTACAAAGGGTTTGGCTGCACGTGTACTGTTCTCGTGGATGGCTTCGGCAATCAGTTCCTTTCCAGTTCCGCTTTCACCAGTAATTAGGATTGAGGCATTGGTGGCGGCCACCCTGCCAATGGTCTCTAAAATGGTCAACAATCCAGCATCTTCGCCTACGATCTGTTTAAAATTATATTTTTTGTCGAGTTCTTTACGGTTCCGAGATAAGGGTCTTTTACCTCCCAATTGGAGCAGGGTCTGCACAGATTGCAGCACGTGATCGTTGTTCCAAGGTTTGTTGATAAAGTCGTTTGCCCCAAGTTTCATGCCCTGTACCGCCAGTTCTATACTGGCCCAACCAGTGATCAATATAATCGGAATAAGGGTATTGAAATTCCTGATCTTTGCCAATAGGCTCATGCCTTCCTTACCAGAGGTATCGATAGAAAAATTGAGGTCGAGAATAACCAGTTCAGGCTTTTGAGTTTGTACTTGCTCAAAAGCCTGAACAGCATTACTCGCTGTAATCACATCATGTCCAGCCCCTTTTAACAAAAGCGTTAGTGAGGTTCTTACGGCGATATCGTCATCAACAATTAGAATCATATGCAAAGTTAAGATAAGTATTATTCTTCATGCAATGCAATAGCAGGATGAATGGCCGCTGCCTGTTTACCCGGATATAATGCGCAAACAAAAACGAGCAGGTAAATGAACACCACGGCCAGTAGTATGGCGATGAGGTAAACACTTGAAGGCACATTGAAGACGTTGAGCAGTGGAAACTGAACGGCAAAGAAACAGCCCACTGCTAACGATAAAGTTGTCAGAATTAAAGCTTCTTGCACCAGTTGATAAGAAACATTATTCCCACTTGCGCCAATTGCACGTCGAAAGCCAATTTCTCCCTTCCTTTTGTTAATGTTATACCACATCACACCAAATAGGCCCAAAGCCACATTGATGATTAAAAAGCCAGCGATGATGATAAAAATAATCATCGGGATAACCGTTACTTCATTTTTTGCATCACGCATTTCGGTAAGGTGCTCAATTCCAATGGTCGAATTCTTAAAAGTATTGGTCATGAACTTATATAACTCGCTTTCGAAAGCAGCATTTGCATCTTCGCTTACTCTGATCAAAATATTTTGAGTATATCGTAAATCTGAAGTATCTGATTTCTTGAACATGGCATTACCCGCCGGCCAATAGTCGCCATTGGCTTTAATGTCTTGTACTACACCAATTACTTTCATTCTGTTCTTATCCTCATAATCGCCAATTAACTGACCAACTGCGCTACCCTTACCAAACATGGCAGTCTGTAAAGTTTCATTGATAATGATACTTTTATTTTTTGTCGCTTTATCATCTTCGTTAAACCATCTGCCTGCAACGAGTTTTACATTCCAAACTTTTGCATAGTCTTCGGCATCGGTATAAGAATTAACCCAGTCAAATTTCTTCCCATCTTTATTTAAGGAAGTACTCATATTGCTGTTCGAATATGGAAAGTTTGAACCAGAAAAGGTCACCTCTTCAATTTGTGGCATAGCCTTAAGCGAATTTTTCAAATTGCGATAAAATATTTGTAGCGAGTCGGTATTCTTCGTTACACCTTCATTATCATAGTTGATAGCCCAAACACGCTCATACTCAAAACCTAAAGGCTTAGTGTAATTTTGATAGTAAAAGGTGAGGAAAGAAAATACGGCAAAGATGACTAAAAACGAAACAAGGATTTCGGACAAAAACAGGAAGTTTTGCTTCCGTTTATTCCATATTAATTTAAATAAATGTTTGAACATGATAATTTCTTTTTAGGTTATTGTGCTTTTAAAGCTTTAACTACATTTAATTTAGACATGCGCCAGGCCGGATACACACCAGATAGCAATCCGAAAAACAAACAAGCGATGAAGCTATACAGCAGCACAGTAAAATTTATTTTCAAATAGACATCTTCGATCAGTTGTAAATCATTGATAAAATAAATGACGAATACCGAAAGAAATAGTCCAATCAGACCTCCCAAAAAGGTCAATATCATATTTTCTACAATGAACTGATACACCAGTGTTTTAGAAGAAGCACCGAAAGCCTTTCGAACTCCGATTTCGGACGAACGCTCTAAAATACGAGTGATATTGATGTTTACTAAATTGATGGTTGGCAACAATAAAAATAGGAGCAAGAACAGACTGACTACCCCGATTACAGTTGAAGTTCCTGAATCTTTTCCGTCGCCTGCTATCCTTCTGGTCATACTGGTGAAATACGGATCAGCGTGACTATATAACGTGTCAAACTCTTTTGTAGGGATTGGAATTTTTTTCATCATCTGATCAAATTCTGCTTTCAGCTTAGGAATATCTGCCTTTGTTTTCGCTAGCAGCACGGCATTAAAGCCACCCATTAATTCAGGCTTGTTGTAGTTGTCTTTTGCCACGGTATAGGGCAAGTACATATCACCGGCAAGCCCGTGGAGTGTTTTTGGAACATTATCAACCACGCCTATTACGCGGTAGTTGATATTGTCAGCAGAAATGTATTTACCAACAACTTTTGGCTCATCTCCGAAATACTCTTGTTTTGTTTTAATAGATATGACTGCAACGTACTCGGCATTGTCGATTTGACTTTGCGTGTAAGGTTTTCCTTCTAAAAAACGATATTCCAACACCTTCCAATAATCGGCATTGGTATGCTTATAGTCTATCACAATTTTCTTGTTATTTACATAAGCATTGGATGATCTAGCGTTAGAGGAAATGGCCATCATTTCTATATTTTTTAGTCGAGAAACATAGTGGTCTAAAAAATAGAAAGAAACATCAGATCTATTTAACCACCCTTCTTTGGAGTTCGACATTTCCATAGTGGTCACATACAACGACCGTTCTCTTTTATAGTCTGGATAATCTGGGCTAATCACTTTATCGAGAAAGGCCACACCTACCATTAGTATCGTCAATGTAAAACTGATTCCGAATAAACTGATAAACGTGAAGAATTTTCTTCGTTTCAATACCGCAATAGCGATTTTAAAATAATTTTTTAACATAAGGTGCTCATTGAACTTGTGAACCATCAAATAGGCGAACCAATCGATGTGTTTTGTTCGCCATGTTTTCGTCGTGGGTAACCATTACAATGGTGGTCCCTTCATTTTTATTTAAATTGATTAGGATTTCCATAATTTCATTACCCATGGCACTGTCCAAATTACCAGTAGGCTCATCGGCCAATATAATTTGCGGATTCCCTACAATGGCTCTTGCGATGGCAACACGTTGTCGTTGTCCGCCAGACAACTGACTTGGAAAGTGCTTTAAACGGTTGCTTAGTCCAACTTTTTCCAATGCAGCCGTAGCTAATTGCTTACGCTCTTTGGCGGTCGAATTACGGTACAACAGTGGTAACTCTACATTGTCCAACACCTGCAAATCGTTGATCAAATGATAACTCTGAAAGATGAAGCCTAGTTTCTCATTTCTAAACTTCGCTAACCGTTGATCAGAAAATTGGCTAACATCTTGATCGTTGATGCTAATACTGCCTTTAGAAGGTTCATCCAATAAACCCATGATGTTAAGTAAGGTGCTTTTTCCACAGCCTGAAGGCCCCATAATAGAAAGGAATTCACCTTTAGCAATATTCAGGTTAATACTATTTATGGCGAGGGTTTCGACAGTGTCCGTGCGGTACACTTTTTCAATGTTTTGTAAGCGTATCATATTGTATAATTAGTAATTAAGATTTATGAATAGGTTATTTTTAATTTTTTTTGTGAAGTTCAATGCTGCCTGGCCTTAGGCAAACGGTTAAAGGCGCAGGCCAACAAGAACATGGGTATACTTATATAGTTTGTGTGTATGGGTTAAAGGTGTTGTTGTTAATAGGTTATTTTTCTGTTTTGTTCAAAATCATATAATGACAAATAGCGAAGTTGATAATAAGCCGCCCAAAAATCTCGAAGTGATGAGACATAATCACGTTTTGCTCGGTCATTTTCCTGAAAGGCGATGCTTAAATCGGTGATACTTAGGTTACCAAGCACATAACGCTCACTCGCAATTTTATACTTTTCGGCAGCAATTTTTTCTGCGGCATCGGTAAGCAAAATCTGCTCTTTCATCATATTAAACAAGGTTACCTGTGTTACGATTTGTTGTTTAAATGTTTGTTTGTCTTGTTCAACTGTAAATGTTGTAAACTGCTCGTTTGCCAATGCTGTTTTTGTTCTCGATTTAGACCTTCCCCAATCCATTAGTGGAATAGAAAGTTGCAACTCTACAGACTGTTGGTTTTTAGGGGAGCGATAAATATCAAAAATCCTTGTGCCTGCATTAGAAAAGCCCAAATTTGCCCTTAGGGTAGCTGTTAAGCCATTTTCGCCTTTTGCCTTGGCTACATCTCTTTTGGCTTCGGCCAATCGGCGTACAAATGCAATGGCATCAGACCTGTTTTCAAATGCTTCTGCCAATACCTTGTCGGCAGCAACTGTCATTTGCTGAACAACCCCAGGCATATTGAGCTTGATCTTATCATCTCCACCAATTCCAGCATAGCTCCGAAGATTTAAAGTCGCAATTTCCACATCTCGATTTGCTGTACCCACTGCTTTTTTTGCATTTAACACTTCTAACTGCAATTGAAGAATTTCATTTTTTGAAATCTTACCTAACTCAAATTTTGTATCAGCAATGGTTAAGATTCTCTGGGTATTACCAAAGTTCGTTTCGGCAATGGACAAATTTACCTGTGCCAGTAAAAGGTCAAAAAAATACTCGGTAACTGTAATGGCAATTTTTTCTTGCGTTTCTATATAGGCTTGCTTACTCTCGTTAAACTTTAATGGCTCGATTTTCTTGTCCCATTTTAAACTATTAAACTGTAATAAAGGTTGCGTATAGCCAATTCCATAAGGTATTCCATTGTATAGCACATTATTTCGATCAAAATCGCTGAATCGTTGGAGTTGTGTAGTGCCATAAATGGTTCCACCAGTGGCCGCAATGCTTTGGCTAAAATTTAGGGTGAGTGATGAGTTATCATAATGAATGGGCTGAAAAACAATGGTGCCATTAGGTTGCTGTACCTGGGTATAGGTTTTACTGTAACCCGGTAAAATGCCTTGTAAGGATAGCTGCGGTTGGTAATTGGATTTAAATGTTCTCCATTCCCAATATTTAGTTTCTTTAACAGTAGTGGCTTGTTTTGCAGCTATGGAGTTCGATTTTGCCATGGCAACAACTTCACTTAACGACAATGTTAAGGTGTCTGTCAAAGCTGCACGAGCACTTATACCTGTGATCATCGCTACAACAAAAACTAAAATTCTCTTCATCATATCCTTAGTTTCCAATGGTGATCGTTTTAACATTTTTATAAGAGGCCATATCAGAAGTAATTACTTCATCACCTTCTTTTAGCCCACTTACGATCTCTATATAATCAAAATTACTCAGCCCTGTTTTCACAGTTCTACGTTCGGCAATTCCATTTTTGATGACAAACACCTCTTGTAAGTTCGACCCATTGAATGCTGCCCCATTCGCGATACGTAAAACGCCGTTTCTGGTGTCGGTAATTAAAAATACATCTACCTTTTGATTAGGCCTTAAAGCAGCATTGCTTTTATCATTCAATTGGATATCAAAAGAAATAATGCCATTGTTTACTGCTGGCGAAATATTAACAATCGTTCCTCTAAGCAACTTATCGCCAACTCGAATAATAGCAGCCATGTGGTTGTTAATTTTTTCTAGCATATTATCCGACATGCTCCCTGCAACCTTAAAACCGCTTAAATCTGCAATTCGAACCAATGCTTCGCCTTCGTTAATGCTTGCGCCAATATTTTTGTTTACCCAAGTAATTACACCCTGTCGAGTGGCTACCACTTCGGCCAAATCAAGTTTCCGTTTTAAGGCATCTAAATCACTTCTTTGTATAGCTAGAGAAATTTCCGCTTCTCTAATTTCGATTTTCATCGTTTGTTGCTTGCTTTTGATTTCATTCTCCAATTGCAATTTCTCCAACTCTGCAACTTTTAGATCGAGCTGGGCACGTTCTACGTCTTCTTTGGTACCACCTCCTGCATTAAGCAATCGCTTTGCAGAAGAAACGGCATCTTTTAAATTGCTAATGCGCAACTGCTTGATGGAATTATTGGATTTAATATCAAAAAAACTTTTCTCAAGGTCGAGTTTTAACTTACGAATATCATTTTCCTTAGATTCCATTTGGAAACGAAGTTTTTCATAGGCTGTTTGTGTGATTGATTTATCCAAAGTAAGGATGGATTGACCTTTGTTTACTTTGTTGCCCGCATCCATTAATACGTCTTTAATAGAGGCACTAATTGGGCTAGCAATAATTTCTTCAAACTCAGGCAATACCTCGCCTGTGGCATTGATCGTATTTTCGATGATGCCTGTTGTTACCTTTGCAGTGGTAAAATCTGCCTTAGTTAATGAAGGCTTAAGATAATAACGAATTAACCACACTGTTGCAATGAGCAGTGCAATCACTACGCAGCCAATCAGTATCCGTTTCTTCTTTTTTCGGTTAATAACCTTTTCTTCAATCAGTGTATCCATTTAACAATTTTATTATTCTCGTAAGCTCTCCATGGGCTTTACAAGAGCAGTGCCAATGTTAAATAATTGAAAAACAGTTAGTTATTAAAATTCAAAAAACAAAAAATGCCCGTTATCGAACGTTTTGTTTGATAGCGGGCAAAGCAGAACATTTATTTTAAACGAAATATTTAGTTATATTGTGTTTTATTCTTCAAATCCGAAAAAATGAAAAAATCCTTGATTGCGCTATTGATGACCAGATCTTTGCTAATGCTTATGCTGTTGGGGATGGTAAAAAGTACAAAAGCCCAGACTTTAAATGAAGGAGAACTGAAACAGCTAGAGGGTTATTATCAGTTTAGAGCCAATAAAGAATCGTACCTGCAGATCAGTGTAGTTGGCAAACAATTAAAACTTACCCAATTGTGGGATTCGAAAACCCTACTTTTTAATCAGCAACAAGGCCTTAACTTTACGGCTAGTGATAACCCAACCTTTACCTTGATGTTTACCAAAGACTCGCTACAAAACATCAATACTGTGGTGGTGTTTGGCAATGATGTTTGGGACAAAAGACCTGACTATCAGCCTTTGCCAGAAATTACATTAAGTGCACAAGAACAGGCCATAGTTAAACGGGCATTACAGGATAAGATGCAGGCCTATGTAGCAGCGGTAAGTGTAGCACAGCCCAACCTATTGGCAAAGTTTGTTAAAGATCAATTACCCGAAAAATTGCAAGAGACCAATCCAATCCCTCATATTTATAAAAGTACTGGGGGTGTAACACTCTATAAAGAAATCGTGTTCCAACCGGGTAAAAGAAGAGCGGTGTATTTGTTAAAAGGAAAGGTACTGAACAACTTTTTTGAACTTAGCCTTGCATTGGATGCGCAGAACAAGATAAAAGAAATGGAAGTATATGAGGTTAGGGTTCCAGAATATCCTGTTCAAAAGTTTAAAGACCAAGCTACACTTGTAGCATCCTTACGAGCAACTGCTGAAGCGTTGAGCCGTACCGATATTTTTTCTGGCACGATCCTATTGGCAAAAAATGACCAGATTTTGTTTACCTATGCCTGTGGTGATGCCATTAAAGCTAAAGGGACCAAGAACAATATCAATACGCTTTTTAACATTGGCTCGATGAACAAAATGTTTACTGCAACAGCCATTATGCAATTGGTAGATAAAGGAAGCATAAAACTAGATGACCCGATCAGTAAGTACATGGATACCACTTGGCTGCCACAAGCTATTCTTGATAAAGTAACCATACATCACCTATTGAGCCATAGTTCTGGCCTGGGCGATTTCTTTAGAGAGGCTTATGACAAGCTGTTGTATAGGAAGATCAATCAGCTTAAAGATTTTAAACCTTACATTAAGGAAAGGCAATTGGCCTTTGAACCGGGTACGGATTGGGCATACAGTAATGCGGGGATGATATGGTTAGGGCTGGTCATCGAAAAAGTAAGCGGACAGGACTATTTTGAATATGTAAAACAATATATCTATAAACCTTCGGGCATGAAATACACCGATAGGTACGACCTTGCAATACCACCTGCTAATATTGCTATTGGTTACATTCCACAAGCCGATGGCACTTACAAAGATAACACTAGCGGTAGTGGCAATAGGGGCTCGTCTGCTGGTGGAGGTTACAGTACAGTTGCGGATCTTTATCAATTTGCACTTGCACTGTTCAACAACAAATTGGTTTCAGAATCATCGAAAAAGCTGTTGTTTACAGACTATATGAACAAGGGTTATGGCTATGGCTTCCAGCTCAGGACTACGGCCTTGGGCAAAGTTGTGGGGCACTCTGGTGGTGCGCCAGGTATCAATGCGGTTTCCTTTAGTACGCTAGATCAAGGCTATCACATCGTGGTATTGAGCAATTACGATCGGGCCGCACAAAGGGTAGGCGATTATATCCTTCAACTGATCCAATAAACAGCAGACTATCCAAAGTCGATATCATTGCCTGCTGTTTATCGGAAAGGATTTTTATAACAGTTGTGCAATCGCTTTTTGTACCAATATGGTTTCTGAAGGTCTAGGTGCACGGGTAGTACTGATCTTGCCAGCCTTGTTGACCAAAATATAAGTTGGAAAGCCATCCAATCTATAGATGCCCATAAAAAGCTTGGTGGCGTCGTTGTTCAGGTAATAGTTTTCGCCTTTAATGGAGTCTGTATGGATCATTTTTTGCCAAGCCTTTACATCAGATTGTAAACAGAGGTTAACAAAAACCACATCTTTACCTGCAAAAGATCGTTGTAAGCTGGGTGCGTTCTGATGTTCTAAACGGCAAGGCATACACCAGGTTGCAAACACATCAATGTAGATCACTTTGTTAGGGTAACGTTTGGCCAGGTAGCTGAATACATCTGTTTCTGGAATTGATTCGACCACATTATCGGCCGTTAAATAGTGGATTCCTTTTATTGGAGCAATGGCAAAGCCTGTATCTTGTAAAAGTCCAGCCGATTTTTTGAGGTGGTCGTAATACAACGCATCTGTAAAGTAGCCGTTAAGATTGGGAATGGAATCAATGAGCTTTGGGTTTTTGGTTAAAAAAGAATTGATATATCTATACACCATCAAATCGCGACTTGGCCCAGAAGGTTCCGTTAATAATAGTTTTGCCCCCTTTTGTATGGCTACTAAGGTTTTTTGGGCTTTAACTGCCCCGGCAATGGTGGTATCGGTTTTGATCAAACGGCGCATATAATCAGACAGGTAATAAGGGAACATCTGCGACTGGAAATTCTTTGGATCATCCTTGCCAAAAAATGGATCACCAAACAATTCGGTTAGTTCTTCTTTGTTACCATTGCCATAGTCCGAGATGTAGTTAACTAAACCATATTTTCTTTCACTAGCAGCAATCTCTACCGCTTGGGGGTCAAGTTGATGGAGGATAGCGTAATCTTTTAATGCAAGCATGTACCGTTGGTAATCTTCCTTAAAATCTACCAACAATTGTGAGGGCGAATGGCTGTAATCGTATTTATGAGAAGGAAGTTGGTCTAGATATCGATTGGCTTTGTTGAACTGAGTGCTGATCAGGGCATGATCGCCCGTAATCTTAAGCCATGCAAAATCTTTTTGGGCCAATAAGGATGCATCGATGGTCAGGTGCACAGAATCGCCGGGTGCTACATAGAGATAGATAAAATAATCGGCGTAATGCACCGTCATGGTCTGGGCAAAGATCATTTCTTCGGCTACGCTAAACTCATCATGGTCATTCAGTTTTACACTCAGGCCATTGTGTTTAAGTGGATTGAAAAAATTGGCTTTAATGGCGCTGGGTGTTGCTGGATTGGTGTTGATTACTTTTCCGGTGATCAAAACCTGTTGTGCCTTAAAAGGTGCTGCAAAAGCAGACTGCATGGCGCATAAAATGGCCAGTAGAACTAAAATTCTTTTCATTTTTTTAATTGAACAAGTGATAAAATAGGGATTGGTTAGCCAATCGTTTGAAGCGCTTTTTTAATGCCCTCGAGGTTTTGTCTAGAGATAGGATCTTCGATTTGTCTTCAAGTAACAAGGTACCGCCGTCTTCTTTCAATAAGCTTTTAACATAGTGGAAGTTGACCAAATGCGATTGGTGTGGGCGATAGAACTGGTAAGGTTTCAAGAGCTCGGTAAATTCCTTTAGCGTTTTGCACACCAATACCTCATCGCCGTTTTGAAGGATAAAATTGGTATAGTTATTTGCAGCTTCGCAACGCACAATTTCATTGACCTTTACATATCTTGTTTCTTGTAAGGTTGGGAGTGCAATTTTTGGCGCTTCCTTTGGGCTATTTTGTATAAAACGCAGTAGGTTCTCTACGTTGAGGTTCTGCTGTTTGTTGGCCATTTTGTTAGCGGCCTTGGCAATGGCCTGTTGCAGTTCTGGAATGGAGATGGGTTTTAAAAGATAATCCAATGCAGAAAACTTAACCGCCTGAATGCCATATTGATCATAGGCCGTTACAAATACCACTTCAAAATCTATGGTTTTCAGTGTCTTTAAAAGATCAAATCCAGATTCGTTATGTAATTGGATATCTAAAAACAAAAGATCTGGTCGATGGCTTTCTATGGCCACTTTTGCCTCGGCCACCGTACCTGCGGTGGCCACTACATTGACTTGAGGACACCAAGTAGCCAAGATGTTTTGCAGGTTTTCGATATTGTTGTTTTCGTCGTCGATGATGATGCAGTTCATGGGTTTAGATCCAATTGGTTAAGGTAAGACTAATCGTAGTGTTGCCGGGCGTAGAATCGATCTGTAACAGGGTAGGATGTTCTTTATAAAGTTGATTTAGCAATGCAACGCGTTCTTGGCTAAGCTTTAATCCGAAAGATGATTTGCTATTGTTTTTTTGCATAGCATTAAAGCCTTTACCATTATCATTGATGTTGATGATAAGGTTTTTATGGTGTTGGGCAATCTTCACCAAAATCCTGCCCTTTTCTTTTAAGGAAGTGATACCATGTTTGATTGCATTTTCTATAAAAGGCTGTAACAGTAGGGTTGGATCTCTATATTGACGGCATCAATTTCTGGATCAACTTCCAACTGATATTCAAACCCGAAACGCAGTTGCTCCATTTGTAGGTAATCTTCTGTAAGTTGTATTTCTTCTTGGAGGCTGATCATTTCCTGCTCGCTATTGTTCAATACTTTTCGGGTTAGACCTGCAAATTTAGAAAGGTAATGGTTGGCCGGCAACAGCTCATTCTTGTTCATCAGGTTTTGGATCGAGCTTAAGGCATTGAACATAAAATGCGGGTTCAGTTGCGAACGGATCGTTTTAAGTTTCAATTGTGCGGTCTGCTGTTGTTGCTGTACTTTCAATAATTTTCGTTTGTTGTAATATTGAAAACCGATCAACAATAGTATAAAACCTAACACCGTGCCAATCAAATAAGGCAATAATTGCTGCATGGAAAAACGCTTGTCAAAAATAGGTGTTGGTAACACATCGAAAGGAATCTTAACCATTTTGGTATCATCCCATATTGGCACTTTTTCTTGTTGTTTTACCAAAATCTCATAATGTCCGGGTTTGACAAAATGTTCACTTCCCAAAGAGAAGTAGCCATATTGGTCAACAAAACCTATCCGAGTGGTGTCTCTTTTATTGTTTAAACTTTTAGCCAGATAAACCGATTGTACCAAGGTTTCCTGCTTTTTAAATTTAAGGGTCAGATCTTCTACACTATCCACCGGAAATCGAAAGTTTAAGGGTAGTCCAGTTTGTGGGTCGAAGCGGGTGGCATAACCTCTGTTGAGTTCGGTGTAGGCCAAGTTAAAATATCCTTTGGGCACTTCAACTGTAATTTGGGTAAGGATGGGTTTAAAGTTTACGCGCCAATCGAAAATAACCCCATCTCGAATGCTATAGTTATTGCGGTGAACCACCTCGATCATCAACCTTTTGCCTGGAGCATTATACTTCCCTAAAAAGCCGTAAGCCTGTTTGGCACCATATGCTTTTGCGAGTGGAATGGGCGACCAAGGTAGGATTTCAGTGCTGTCATTCTCTACTACACGATAGCGATAATCTTTTACGTTTGTCGCATTGATGCCCATGGCAATCAATATTGCATTTGTGCTGTCGGCAATGATAAAACTCTGGTATTCTTTAGAAATTGATTGCACCATGGCCGAAAAATATTTGACCAATGATGGGTTTAATTTTACACCCAATAACAGTGATGTTTTTGGTGCTGATTGCACCAATTCATTTTTGTTTTTAAGCCGATCAAAGATGTGGTAAACTGCGGTATCGCTTACCCCAACGATTACAGGTTCGCGCACCATATTGAGTTTGCGTGTGGTTACCATTTCGAAAAGAAACTGATGACCAAAAGGAGTACCTGTTTTGTGTTGTGCTAATGCCTGATTGATGATGCCATTTCCACTCCAAAGGAATAGGAACAACAATAAGATCATAAGGTGTTGATAGCGGCTCATCGGTCTTTTTCTATAAATGGGGCTAGCTTTATAATTTCAATACAAACTTGGCCTAAATTAAACAAGGTAACAATTACAATCGAGCATTTGGTAGCAATAATCTAGAATCCGGTAGTAAAAAGCCATTTGAAAATTATTGATATTTTTTTTCTACAACAATTTCGCACTGCCATAGGGTTGTCAGTGTGTGTTGCTTTCTTTGAATATAAATAATTCAAGAAACATATGGAAACTCTAAACTTCTCTGCAGCTGGCACAAATTCGATGGTGTACTTAATGAAAAACTACGCAGCCTACAATTTATGGGCAAATAGAACCTTGATCAATTGGCTCAATGAAAAGCCTGCCGAATTGATGGAAATACAGACACCTTCCAGTTTCTCTACCATTAAAAAAACCATTGTCCACATTTGGCATACACAGGTGTATTGGTTATCTATTATCAAAAATGAACCTACAATTGTTCCAGAAGAATTTAATGGAAATACAGCCGAGGCATTTGCCAAACTGATCGAACAATCTAAAGAGCTGATGGCCTACATCTCGAAATTAAATGAACAAGAACTTACCAAAAAAGGCTTGGTGATCAATCCTTGGTTTGAGTGTAATTTTCAAAATTTCGAATACCTGGTGCAACTGCTTAACCACAGTACCTACCACAGGGGGCAGATCATTACCATGGCACATTGTTTAGGAATCAAAGGAGCACCGATGACGGATTATAACTACTACAATATTTATGGCAGGGAATTGTCTACTTTAGAATTTACGCAACAACTTCTTTCTACTTTAAATATGGTTACGGCAACACCATTGCCGATCATGTAGGTTTTGAATAGGAAACCGATGCAATTATGCCATCCAAAATTGGATCAGGCATAATTGTACAAGGGTTTTAGGGATGATGAAATGCTTTTATTTAATGGTAAACTCTCTACTTTGTAGCGTATGTGCGCTAAAATAACCAATGGCGCCACCACTGATGTTACTTACAGGATTGATCGGCGTAGTGTTTTCTCCTAAACTCTGTATGCCTTTGTTGGTGCTGTACCAGTATTTATAAACAGGGTTGTCGATCGTTAAAAACTCTACCTTGATCTTATCGCCCGACACATACTTTGTAGCTTCGGTAAGTTCCTTTGGCAATAACACTTGGTTGATCACATTGCCATCGATCAAATCGTCGTTCAATACCGAAATCACTTTGTTGTAAACACCATTTCGGTATTCGATAAATCGATAGGCATTACCCTTGCCTGCTGGGTCGGTAAATTTAACGGTAGCAAACTTTCTTTTGCCATCTATTGCTGAGGCCTCTATGGCGTAGGCGGCTTCTAATTTTACAATGGCAGGCATTTTAGAAGTAGAAGTAAATGTCTGTCCATTGATCTCGATTTTTAAGGTGTAAGCAGTTCCTGGTGTTCCTTTTAGAAAAGGATCGGTATAAATTCCCTTGGTGCTGCTTTCCGTTAATCTCGATTCTTTGCCTTTATCGTCGGTAATGGTAACCACGGCTCCCGATTCGCCATTAAATCCGCTAGTTGTATTGGCATTTTTTGTTTGTGCTATAGCAACCTTTGCACTACCCAATTGATTGTTGAGGTTGGCCTCGATTACATATTTTTCGTCGGCAGATTTAAGCTCTACGGTAACCACATCCTTGCAAGAAGAAAAAAGAATGGCTACAACTGCTATGGCGAGGATATATCTGATATTTTTCATGTTTTAAGGGATAAGGTATTGCGCTTATATAAATTTGAAACAGTAAGAGATCGATGGTAAAAACTGGAATAAACTTGTTTTTACCGCTTCGGTTTTCGATGAATCCTGCTCCGATTCGCGGAAGGTGATCGAGTAGGTATTTTTTCTTCCATAGGCATTGTACAAGCTAAGAGCAAGTTCTGAGCTGAAGGTTTTTTTCTTTTTGAGCAGCAGGTTTGCACTAAGATCCAAACGATGGTAATCTGGCATGCGGTCTGCATTGCGGTTACTGTAGTAATAGAAAGATTGGCCATCTAATTTATATTTTCCGGTTGGGGCTGTAATGGCATCGCCAGTGTAATATACCCAAGCTGCAGATACGCTTATTTTTTTACTTACATCGTAGACGCCAACAATGGCAATGTCATGTGTGCGGTCTTGTCTAACATTGTACCAGTTATTCGAATTGATGCCATCGATCTGTCTTTCAGACTTGGCTAAGGTATAGCTGATCCAGCCTGTAAATGCACCTGCTTTTTTCTTTAATAAAACCTCTAAGCCATAAGCTCTGCCTTTGCCATATAACAGCTGGGTCTCAATGGCATCGGCATTAAATAGATTTGCGCCATCCCTATAGTCGATCTGGTTTTGCATGGCCTTGTAATAGGTTTCAACGGTAAGGTCGAAACTGTTAGAGAGGTTTCTGTAGTAGCCCAATGAAACCTGGTCGGCAATTTCTGGTTTGATCATGTTGCTGCTGGGCATCCATTTGTCTGTAGGCCTGCTAGATGTTGAATTAGAGATCATGTGCATGTTCTGTACATTTCGTTCGTACGATGCTTTGACCGAACTTTCTGGATTTAATAGATAGCTAAAAACCAATCTCGGCTCTAGATTAAGATAAGTTTTTACCAATTGGCCTTTTTGGTAGTTTTTTACATCGGTTATCTCACCTTCATTATCTACTGTTAAAGAATTGCCATTGCCTAAGATGCTAAAGGCCGAAACACGTAAGCCTATTGCAATATTCAGCTTATCGCTGGCTTGTATATTGTCGGCAGCATAGATGGCATTTTCTGCCGCATATTTTTGTTGATAATCAACAGGGTTATAGTTGGAAGAACCTGTAATCTCTAATTGGCCAGGTGTAACGGTATGGTAAACAGATTTAAAGCCGAACTTGATAATGTGCTTAGGATTAAGCAACCAAGAAAAATCTTGTTTTAGGGATAGGTCCCTAATCTGTGTATTGAAGCCCAAATGGTTGGTGCTTGAATTTAATGCAATATTGTTCTGATAGTTATTGAACGAACCTGTGGTGGTTGAGCTGAAATGATCAGAGAAACGATGTTTTAATTGCGCACTTGCAACTGTATTGCCCCAAGAAACATTGAATACATCCGATAGCCCTAGCTTATCACTTCCCGAATAGGCAGCCAAGACCAATTTGCTGTTAGGACTCAACTGAAAATCAAGTTTGGCATTTAGGTCATAGAAATATAAGGCATTTTTACTGATCGATTTATCGGGCGAAAACTTCAACAAAGCATCAATATAAGTTCTTCTACCAGAAATCAGAAAAGAAGATTTTTCTTTTTGGATAGGTCCCTGTAAGGTAAGTTTGGAAGAGATCAGGCCAATATCACCAGCTGCAGTTAACTTTGAAGCATTGCCTTGGTTCATTCTCACATCTAGTACCGAAGAGAGGTAACCCCCATATTGCGCAGGCATACCTGATTTATATACAGTAATATCTTTTACCGCATCTGAATTGAATGTAGAAAAGAAACCCATCAAATGGGAAGCATTATACACTGGAACATCATCCATTAAGATCAGGTTCTGGTCTGAACCACCTCCACGTACGTAGATGCCACTGCCCCCTTCGCCTGCAGAGTTGATGCCTGGTAAAAGTTGGATGGCTTTAAAGATGTCATGCTCACCAAACATAGAAGGTAGCTTTTTGATGTTCTGCATGCTCATCCGTTCTACACCCGTTTCGGCACTTGCTATATCGTTTTGTACCTTGTCTGTAGAAACAATAATCTCATTAAGGTTATTCGTATTTTCTTCTAAGTTAAAATCTAGCTTTTGGTCGGCACTTACTTTTACAACTTTTTCTAATGTTTTCATGCCAATGGCACTGATCAAAAAAGTATAAGTTCCGGCGTTTAACTTAATGCTGTAAAAACCTAAAGTGTCGGCAACAACATTTTTATTCACTTCCATAAGTTTTATATTGGCAGCGTTAATTCCAGTTGTCGTTTTTGAGTTTTTGATGTTGCCAGATATGGTGTGCGATTGCTGTGCGCCAACATTTAGGCAAAATAAAAGCAGTGCGGGCAAGACAAGTCTAAGGGGTATAAATGTCATAGTTAAGGGTATTAGGTACGATAACATTTACAACCTACATGCCATCACAGGTACAATAAGGGAGATGAGTGCGTTAAAGTCTTGTTAATTAGTGTTTAAACATACATTTTAAATTAAAAATAATGATAATAAGTAAAATAATTTAATCTTAAGTTAATTTTGAATTGAGGAATATTGGGGAATTTTCACCAAAACTTTTTTCTCGCCTTTTATTATAGGGTAATATTGGGGAATTTTGATTTTTAGGTAAAGTGCTGTGAGCTAGTGCGTTAGTTTTGAGGTGGTCTGCATCTAGCTAGGCTTGGGCAGACCAATTTGGGCTTACGCCTTATTGTTTCGTAAACCTTGGGCCGGAGCGGTCAAAAAGAAAAAGGTGGGGATAAATCACAATAATGGCCAAACCCTTAACTGTAGGTTTAATCAAGAGGCAATTTATCCCAACCCAATGGTCGTTTTAGATTAAAGCTTCACAGAAAAAACCATGTTGGCTTAATGCGTTTTTGATAAATGTTTTATTGTTTTCTACACCTTGGATCTTAGGATCTTATCACAATCATCCAGATCGAAATTGATCAAATGGTTGGGGAAGTATTCATTTAATAAGCTGACGATCTTTGCAGCATCTTCTTTTTTTCTTACGGTTGTTTTAAAAACATCTACCTCAATTTGAGCAGTTTTTTGGAGTAAAGTAGCAATCATGACAATAATTTTAAACGTGATTGTATCGGTTTGTTTTTGTGATGGTCCAAAAGTAAGGTTTATGGAATAGCGTATTTTTGAATTTATACCAAAGTGCCTAAATTTTATATTAAAATGAGTTACAGGTCTAGCAATCTATTTTGGCCATTCCTAAAAAAGCTAATCCCAAGTCCTAAATCCCTCGTAAGCGAAATAAATAATGGCAATATATAAACTGTATTTGAGCACCTTTTTAAAAGTCTTATATGTGCCGAATACAAAGGGATAATCGTTGGTGTTGTTGAATAGATTTTTCATTTTTTTAAATTTAAATGGTTGTATTATTTAGCATAAGCTTGAAGAATGGTTTTGGTCCAGGCTGCTACATTTTCAGGAGTTGTTCGATCTGCTTGGTCAAAAAAGAAATGTTGTACAATTTCTAAACCGCAGTAGCTATAGATTCCCTTGTCTGAGGTCAGTAAAAGTGCCTTGTCCATGCCAATCGCTTCATATTCTGCATTGGATTTTCCATGGCTGTTAATGATGGTGGTCTTTTTTCCGATAAGGAGGCCTTTTTGTAGGCCTTGGTCATAACGATAGGCAAAACCATAGCTAAACACACGATCGATATATCCTTTTAAGATGGCAGGCATGCCTGTCCACCAAATGGGATAGATAAAAGTGAGGTGTTCTGCCCAGGCGATCAGCTCTTGTTCTTGCTTAACTTCTTGAGTAACCTGGCCCATTCGCTGTCCGTTCATATCGGCCAAAGACAGTACTGGGTTAAAACGAAGCTGATTCAGGTCTCTGAGCTGTACTTCGTGTTCGCCTCGTTGTAACGCATCAACCACTACATCTTTGAAATAACTATTTAAACTATTAGGGTTGGGGTGTGCATAGATGATCAAATGTTTCATTTTCTTGTTTTTTAATGATTTACACCACAAAAGTAGAGTGGATACTTTGGCGAAAATTGTAAGAAAACGAAATGGGCCTATACTTTAGAATCGCAGATGTCTTGCTGGAAATTAAGATATTGTTTTGGTGATAGATTGATGAAATGTTTAAAATCGTGGATCAGCTGACTTTGATCATAGTAGTTACAGGCATGGATTACTTCAAACCAATCCAGCTTTTTAGCTAACAAAAGAGATTGTTGGATAAGTTCGGTCGCCTTTAAAAACCGATGGTAACGATTGATTTCTTTGGCACTGTAGCCTAAGAATTTTTTGTGGTTGAGCTGAACATTTCTTTCACTCTGGTTGGTCTCTTTGGCAATGGCCTTGATCGGGTTTAGGCTGTGGTTTTGATTGTCGAAGTTCGAGAGCGGTTTAAAAGCACCTTCTCTATGGCGAAGATAAGGTTTACAAAATGCCAAGATAAAATCAACCTTTTCATTAATGCCGGCTATTTTTTGCAGCTCATGCCATAAATTGGTAAAACAGTTTTCTGCCAGTAGTTCATCAGGGTTAAAGGGCACATGCCCATCGGTAATGGCCTTGCCAAAAAAGCGATAGAAAGCATCATCCTTAAAATTGGCTACCAGCATTTGTGCATTAACAGGCAAAGTATAAGTAAATGCTTGTTTTACCGGACCTAGTACAACGCATTTATCTAGGACAAGTGTAGTGTTCAATTTAGATTGCAACGTAATCTTTGGTCCAAAACCAAAAACCAATAAAGTTTGGAAATTTGGTAAAAGCGTTTTGCTCAAAGGGGCATCCGTGTTGTTCTCCGCAAAATAGAAATGAGAAAACACTTCCTCAAATTCTGCCGTAACAGGTATCCTGAAATTATGATATTCTTGGGTAGCCCTAAGCATTGGTCTCAGTTATAAAGTTAAACGAGTAGATTTTTTTGAATTTCGTATAATTTAGAACCACTTTGATATAAAACTAAAGCGGGTTGCACTAACATTGCCTAAATTTACAAAAATTAATAATCATAGTGAGTCAAGCAACTGTATTTAATGATGCCTCTTGTAGGGTAGAGTTACTGGTAAGTAAAAGATTTCGCATTTATAGGCATCTTGGGTTATGGATCATCATGGTCTTGGTCTTCTGCTCGGCCAATGATAGCCCTTTTGATACGCAACCTTATAGTGTCCATTTTAAAATCGGCTATTCCCTATTACTGATTCTGTTCTCTTACATCAACATGTATTGGTTGGTGCCCAGGTTTTTGTTAAAGAACCTGTTTCCACAATACATGTTGGGCATATTTGTATTTGTGGTGATCTCTGTAGTTACCATTATCATTTTTGGTAATTTTCTTGAAGAATATAGCGCTACTTTAAACGGGGGAAGTATAAAGTTTATTCCTAAACCCCTTCCTTCTACCATTATCGCTTTGGTGTTTATCGCAGCTTCAACAGCCATCAAACTTTTTCAACGTTGGATAGAAGATTTTAAAAGGATCAGCGAACTGACAAAGATGGGTATGCAATCTGAATTAGAACAGCTAAAAACACAGATCAATCCACATTTTTTGTTCAACATGTTAAACAACGCCAATGTGTTGACACAGAAAGACCCAGCCAAAGCATCGCAGGTTTTAATGACGTTGAGCGATCTATTGCGTTATCAATTGTACGACAGTGCGCAAAATACCGTATTGCTTACTTCAGACATCCATTTTTTAAACGACTTCTTAAATCTGGAGAAGATACGACGAGACCAATTCGATTTTATGGTTTCTAAAGAAGGTCCGATCAGTGGTATACAAATTCCACCATTTCTGTTTATTACATTTGTAGAGAATGCCATTAAACATAGTTTGGATATGGATCATGCTTCATTTGTGAATCTCTTTTTCGAAGTAAGGAACAAACAGTTGCATTTTGTATGCATCAATTCTAAACCAGCACAGAGCTATCAGAAGAACGATGTTGGAGGTTTGGGCTTGATCAATGTGAAAAGGAGGTTAGCCCTGCTTTTTGGAGACAAGCACGACTTACGAATAGAGGATGGTAAAGAATTGTATACGGTAAACTTAAGCATTGAATTATGAACTGTATCGTAGTAGATGATGAGCCATTGGCAAGAGAAGCGGTTAAGCTGTTGATCGGTAAAACCGAAGGGCTGTTATGTGTTGCCGAGTTTAACAATGCCGAGGCAGCAGAAAAGTATTTAGCAGAACATGAAGTGCCACTTATCTTTCTGGACATCCAGATGCCGGGTATTGATGGGATTACCTTTGCCCGTTCTATTCCTGTTGATACGCATGTGATCTTTACTACGGCCTACAGTCAATATGCATTGGACAGCTATGAGATTGATGCGCTCGATTACCTGCTCAAACCCATTAAACCCGAACGGTTTCAAAAGGCGGTAGCAAAAGCTTTTGCCTACCAACAATTGTTTGAGGCCAAACACGACATTGTAGATGTGAATGCCATTGATAGTGAATATTGTTTTATCAAGGCAGAACGTAGGGTATTTAAGGTGGCTTTTAAAGATGTGCTTTTTATCGAGGGGCTTAAAGATTATGTGATCTTGCATACAATCGATCAAAAGATCATCACGGCCATGAACATCAAAACGATACACCACCAATTGCCCTCCCCAATTTTTATCCGGACCAGTAAATCCTACATCATCAACAAACAAAAGATCACATCTTTTGATAACAATACTGTTTATATCGAACAACATGAAATTCCGATAGGCAATGCTTATCGGGCACTATTCTTTGACGATTTTGCCAACAAAAAAATGTTGAGCAGGTAAACCGATGGTCAATGTGTCTTTGAATGGTTAACCTCCAATGCTCTTTATCCTTAAAGCACACAGCTGTTAAATTAAAATCTTACTTTTGTACTTTAAGTTTTTAACAAGTGGGTAAAGATAAATTAAGGAAGTTTGCAGAGATTGATACCTTTCCAAACGTGTATCAGTTGCATTTAGGCAAAGTAATGAAGGGAAAATGGGCGAATGACCATTTCAAGAACAACAATCCTGTAGTATTGGAGTTGGCGTGTGGAAAAGGCGAATATGCCGTAAACTTGGCCAAGCTTTTTCCAGAGAAGAACTTTGTTGGGGTAGACCTTAAGGGGAACCGCATTTGGCGTGGGGCAAGAACAGGTGTTGATGAAGGTATCCAGAACCTGGCTTTTTTGCGTATCCAGATTGAAGATATATTGGAATATTTCGCACCAGGCGAGATTGATGAGATTTGGATGACCTTTGCAGATCCACAACCTCAGGAAAGCAGGGAAAAGAAACGGTTGACCTTCCCAGGATTTTTGGATAAATACAAAATCTTGTTGACACCTGGTGGCAAGGTCAACTTAAAAACAGACAACGATGGGCTGTACGCCTATACCTGCGAAAAGGTAGAAGAACTGAAATTGGTTACGCATAAAAATACCGACCATCTGTATCGGTCTGAATTTGCAGACGAGGTATTGTCTATCAAAACGCATTACGAAAGAATATATTTAAAACACGATAAAAACATCAATTATATCCAATTTTCATTTAGCTAATGGATGCATCATTTTATGATCAGGTTTTTGAGATTGCCAGGCTAATTCCCAAAGGAAGGGTAACTTCTTATGGCGCAATTGCCAAAGCATTGGGTGCTGGAGGTTCGGCCAGAATGGTAGGTTACGCCATGAGCAATGCTGGTATTGCCCATCCCAAAGTACCTGCACATAGAGTAGTAAACAGTAGCGGACTTTTAACCGGAAAATTTCATTTCTCGCCACCAGAATTAATGGAAGAGTTATTAGCGAAAGAAGGAATCAAAGTAGAAAAGGATAAAATTAAAGATTTTAAAAAAGTATTTTGGGATCCATTATTGGAGCTCTGATCCACTTCTCCATTTAAACAATCATTCATGCAATACCCATGGGAAAATTAGTAGAAGAATTTAACAGCTATCGTACAAAAATGAACGATAGGATTATGGAAACCTCCAACACCAACATCAAAAGATTTTTTGCTTTAGATACAACCACTTATGCCGACGGCGCTTTGGATGTAAAAACCAAAGAGATGTTGGGTTTGGTCGCTTCAATGGTGTTGCGTTGCGACGATTGCATCAAGTACCATTTAGAAAAGTGCTATAATGAAGGTGTCAACCAAGCAGAAATCAACGAAGTTTTTATGATAGCTAACCTTGTTGGTGGTTCGATCGTTATCCCACACTACAGAAGAGCGGTAGAGTATTGGGATGAGCTTTCTAATAGTCAGTAGTCTTGAGTTAATAGTCCTAAGTCTGGAATTGAAATAGTCTATAGCAATAGGTTATATTATTGCTTATATTAGGTTATGGGTAAATCAGAGAACTTATAGCTTATAAAAAGGGCTTTTCTTTATTGATGGAAATCTTCGAAATGACAAAGACCTTTCCAAAAGAAGAAACTTATAGTTTAACTAGCCAGATTAGACGATCTTCACGGTCTGTTTGTAGTTGCATTGGCGAAGCATATAAGAAACGAAAATACCCCAATCACTTCATTAGTAAATTATCTGATGCTGCAATGGAGAATAGTGAGACTCAGGTGTGGTTAGATGTAGCTTTAGGATGTGATTATATTTCTACCGAAAAATTTGAGATATTGGATGAACAATGTGAAGAGATTGCTAAACTTTTGACTTATATGATGAATAACCCAGCTAAATTTTCCTAATTATGACTCAAGACTTTAGACTTCCGACTCACGACTCAAAAAAACGTTGCAGATGGTGCGGTACAGACCCACTTTACATGAAATATCATGATGAGGAATGGGGTAAACCTGTTTATGACGATCAGGTTCTGTTCGAGTTCCTGATTTTAGAAGGTGCACAGGCAGGCTTAAGCTGGATCACCATTTTGCGTAGGAGAGAGGGCTATAGAAAAGCCTTTGCCAATTTCGATGTGAAAAAAGTGGCTGCTTTTACAGCCGAAGATGTAGAAAGATTGATGCAGGATGAAGGCATTATCCGCAATCGGTTAAAAGTTTTATCTGCCATTAACAATGCAAAACTATTCATTAAGATACAAGAAGAGTTTGGCTCATTTGCCGATTTTATGTGGGGTTACTTACCAAATAGAAAACCGATCGTAAACGATTTTAAAAACGGAGGTATTCCAGCAAGGACCGAAATCTCTGATGCCATTGCCAAAGACATGAAAAAAAGAGGATTTAAGTTTTTTGGCACAACCATCTGTTATGCCCATATGCAGGCAACAGGAATGGTAAATGACCACGAAATTGGATGCATTGCCAGATAGGTTATTTATGCCCTACATTATACGATTTGATATAAGCCGTTAGGTTTTTGATGTCAAAACTTTCAGTAGCATTGATACTTTGTGCCAAATCATCATCATTGTTTAATTTTTGGAGCAGTAGTTTTTTAACTTCAGCAGTTTTTCCAGCATCTAAAGAAACCTCCTGCATGGGGCCAGTTCCGGGTTTTTCTAAAAAATAACTTACTTTCCCCCTTGGGCCGTTATTTACCTGTTCCTCGTTTCTTCTTCCACCACCACCAATGCTGATCCCGCCACCTAAGCCGCCGCCAAATCCACCAGTGCCTACACCTACACCAAATGTCGGTCTCACTTTTACCCTCGGTTGCGTAGCTTGTTCAGTAACGGCTTTTTCTCCATAAGCATACAGGTTAACAGCTCCAGATTCTATCAATTTGAAGAAACGGTATTCCATTTTTTTCTTTACCACAATAGGCTTGCTGACATAGGTTTCACCATTCCACACAAAAGATTGGATATCTTTGGCCTGATATTCTGCAATGGTCTGGTCATCTTGTATAATGGCTACAGAACTGAAATTTGTACCCTTGATCAGCCCACGGATAAAATTCCCCTCACTAATTAAAACGGCATCCTGTGCATTTGCCGAAGTAATGATGAAAAGCATCATCACACCTATTAAATTAATCCACTTCATATTGCTGTAAATAACGTAAAATGTTTTAAGATTGTTGTAAATCTACGACAATGAAATACGCGCTGCTAGAATTTTGGCATTTTTTACGCTCACCCCAGTTATTAAAAATAAGCAAGGACAAAAAGATGTTGAAAAGAGATTTTTTGGCTCTTTTTCTTTTGGATGTGTTATTTGCCATTGCTGTAATGTTGGTTTATGAGCTTTTTTTAAAACTAAAGCTCATTAAAGAATACGAAAGTTTCGATTTATTTAAAGAATTTGGGCTGTTTTGGGGCTTAATGTTGGGTTGTGTCTTTGCGCCCATCATAGAAGAATTTCTGTTTCGTTGGCCATTGAGAAAACGTTATGCCAGCATTTACTTTTGGTTTTTGTCAATTGCGGCAATCGCCATGTCGAACATAGCAGACTTGCGCCTAAACGTATTGGTCTTTACACTTGGATTGGGCGTAGCCATCTTTAGCCATGTCTTATTAAAAAAGCAGAGCCAGACCAAGCAAGCTGTTTTTTGGTATACCTTCTATCCCTTTCTGTTTTATTTCTCTGCCTTGATATTTGGCTTTGTACATATCAGTAATACCAAAGAACTAACTCTAGAAGACCCATCCTTTATATTTTACATTTCTTCTCAGATATTGGGAGGTTTAACCTTAGGTTATTTGCGTGTTAAATATGGTATCAAATACAGCATTTTGTTCCATGCCTGTTTCAATGCATTTGCATTGGGCCTTGCTTTACTTTTCGGATAAATGTTAGGGTATAATTTCATTAAACTATTAACTTTACAAGTTGCTTTCCCTATGATTGGTGTTGTTGCCAAGCATAAGGGAAATTGTTCATTGGTTCAATGGTCATTTGTTCATTAAACACACAACCAATAACGAGCAACAAACCAACAAACAACTATTTGATATGAAAAAACTTTTCCTTTTAGATGGGATGGCGTTAATTTATAGAGCGCATTTTGCTTTGAGCAAAAACCCTCGTTTTACCTCTAGCGGAGTAAATACCTCGGCAGTTATGGGCTTTGCAAATACGCTGATGGAAGTACTGAAGAAGGAAAAACCAAGCCATATCGCTGTAGTTTTTGACACCGCTGCCCCAACAGAAAGGCATACAGACTTTGAAGCTTACAAAGCCCATCGTGAAGCGATGCCCGAAGACCTGTCGAAGGCTTTACCCTATGTTTTCAAACTGATTGAAGGCTTTAATATTCCTGTAATTACGTTAGATGGTTATGAAGCCGATGATATTATCGGTACAATGGCAAAAGAAGCCGAAAAACAAGGTTTTACTGTTTTTTGTATGACACCTGATAAGGATTTTGCCCAATTGGTATCTGATAATATCTTTATCTATAAACCTGCCCGTATGGGCAATGAGATGGAGATCTTGGGTGTAAAAGAAGTATTGGCCAAATGGGAAATCGAAAATGTACAACAGGTAATTGATATTTTAGGGCTTTGGGGCGATGCAGTAGACAATATTCCAGGTATTCCTGGCATTGGAGAGAAAACCGCTAAACTGCTGATCAAACAGTATGGCAGCATGGAGAACATCATTGCCAATAGCCACGAACTGAAAGGAAAACAAAGAGAAAATATAGAAAACTTTGCCCAACAAGGCCTGGTTTCAAAAAAACTGGCAACCATTATCTTAAATGTACCAGTTGAATTTAATGAAGAAAAACTATTGGTTGAAGAGCCAAGTAGAGAATTATTGGAGCCTTTATTTGCTGAACTCGAATTTAGGACAATTGGGCGTAGGGTTTTTGGAGAGGATTTTAGTGTAAATGACGGAAAAAATGCAGACCAACAAAAAGACCTTTTTGGAAATGATGTTGCTGCGGCTAAACCAAAAGATTTTTCGGCCCAACCTTCCTTATTCGATACCCCAATTGATGCCAAAAACATCAGCAATACGCCACACGAATATTTCTTGATTGATACCCCTGAAAAAAGAAAAGAATTAATTGATAATCTATTGAAACAGCCAAGCATTTCATTTGATACCGAAACTACTGGTACAGATGCAAATCTGGCAGATTTGGTAGGTTTGTCTTTTTCGATCAAACCAGGTGAGGGTTATTATATCCCCTTACCAGAGGATAGAACAATTACCCAAGCCATTGTAGATGAATTTAGGGTGGTACTTGAGAATGAAAACATTGTAAAGATCGGCCAGAACATCAAGTATGACATGTTGGTGTTGAAATGGTACGATGTTAATGTAAAAGGGAAACTTTTCGATACCATGTTGGCCCATTACCTGATCGATCCAGATACCCGCCACAACATGGACATCCTGTCTGAGAACTACTTGGGCTATACCCCAATTTCCATCACCACACTGATTGGCGCTAAGGGAAAAGGTCAGGGAACGATGCGCGATGTACCCGTAGCAAACGTAGTAGACTATGCAGCAGAAGATGCCGACGTAACTTTACAATTGGCCAATGTTTTCGAACCTTTATTAAGGGAGAAAAATGCGGCTAAATTGGCCGAAGAAATTGAAAACCCATTGATCTATGTATTGGCTGATATTGAAAAAGAAGGCGTTAAGATAGATATTGATACTTTAAATGCCTACTCTTTAGAGTTGCAACAAGAAATAACAAAGGCAGAGCAGAGCGTTTACGATAAAGCGGGCTTGAAGTTTAATCTGGCTTCACCAAAACAGCTTGGCGAGGTATTGTTTGACCATTTAAAACTAGATCCAAAGGCTAAAAAAACGAAGACTGGACAATACCAGACCGGAGAAGATGTATTGACCTTATTGGCACACAAAAGTGATATCGTTCAGGATATCTTGGACTTCCGTCAGATGCAGAAGTTAAAATCGACCTATGTAGATGCCTTACCTTTGTTGGTGAATCCGAAAACTGGAAGGGTACATACCAGCTTTAATCAGGCAGTTGCCGCTACAGGCAGATTGAGTTCTAATAATCCTAATCTACAGAATATCCCAATACGCACCGAAAGAGGAAGAGAAGTGCGAAAAGCCTTTATCGCCAGAGATGAAGACCATATCTTGTTATCGGCCGATTATTCGCAAATTGAACTCCGTATCATTGCAGAGATCAGCAAGGAAGAAAACATGCTCGATGCTTTTAGTAAAGGGATTGATATCCACACCGCTACAGCGGCAAAAGTTTATGGCTTAAGCATAGAAGAGGTAGACTCTACGCAACGTAGAAATGCCAAGGCGGTAAACTTTGGAATCATTTATGGGCAGTCGGCATTTGGGCTTTCTCAGAATCTCAATATCCCTCGCAAGGAAGCCGCAGAGATCATTGAACAATATTTTATCCAATACCCGGGTATTAAACGCTACATGAGCGATACGATGAACTTTGCCCGTGAAAATGGATTTGTAGAAACGATCATGGGAAGAAGAAGGTACCTGAGAGACATCAACTCCGCTAATCAGACAGTAAGAGGTTATGCAGAACGAAATGCGATCAATGCACCTATACAAGGCTCTGCAGCGGATCTAATTAAGATTGCGATGATCAACATCCACAAAGACATGCAAGATCAAAACCTAGGCTCTAAAATGACCATGCAGGTACATGATGAGTTGGTGTTCGATGTGCTGAAGACAGAAGTGGAGCAAATGAAAGCCATTATCACTCATCGAATGAAAACGGCCATCAAAACACAAGTACCCATAGAAATAGAAATTGGCCAAGGCGAAAACTGGTTGGCAGCACATTAAATAGAAAGGTCGGTATTGTATACCGACCTTTTTGCTTTCAAATAAAAGGCGCTAATTTCAGAATTAAAAATGCGAATAAATTGGTAGATTTATATTGTAATTATGCTAAACGAGAAGTTGGATCATTAAATGGAGGAAAGAAGTATGAAAAAGTACAGTTTAATTCTATTTTTTTTAGTTGTAACCACATCTTTTGCAGTTGCCCAACAAGATACGCTTACGGTATTTCAATGGCCTAGAGGATATCATGTAGATCCTGTACGTTCGGGATGGGATAGGAAGCTCAACCAACAAGACGGTCTTTGGGTGCTTACCCTACATGGAAAAAGAAAGGAACTTCGAGAGAAAATAAGCTTCGACGATCAAAATCTAGAAATAAGAAAAGGTCCCTATGCCTATTACGAAAATGGGAATGTACAAGAAGAGGGAGAGTATGACAAAGGCTATAAAGTTGGAGAATGGAATTATTACTATGCCAATAAGCAACTGGCCGAAAAGGTAGTTTACAGTTGGGACAAACTCAATGGTATGTTTAGGTCTTATTGGGACAATGGGCAGCTAAAGAGCGAAGGCATGTACCTTAACGATAAAAAAGTGGGGATTTGGAAAACGTTTTATAAAAATGGAAGTTTAGCAATCAGAGAAAATCACAATAAATTGGGAGAAGTAACAGGAGGAATTTATTTTTGATCAGGAGAAGAAACCTTTGACCCATTTAAGCGATGTTGAGCTGCCTAGTTACCCTGGTGGGCAGGCTGCTTTTGATGAGTATGTTAAAAAAGCAATGAAATATCCGAGCTATGCCTTAAGAAATAAAATAGAAGGGACTGTGCAGGTGAGCTTTTTGGTAAACCAGGAAGGTAAGGTAGAAGATTTGATGCCCATCTCTAACCGCAAGGCAAACGTCGAACTAGAAAATGAGGCCATACGTCTGGTCAAAGCCTCTGGCAAATGGATTCCTGGTAAAGAATTAGGTGAGCCTGCAAACTTAAGAAGAGTGGTTTCAATCAATTTTTCGTTGGCTAATTAATTAGAATTGAGTAACTTCATATAATCTTCATTTTAAACAAGCAACTTTACCTCAACAAAAGAAAAACATTATGAAAAAATTAATCGGTCTTATTGCAATTGCAATATTAGGTGTAAGCACCACTTATGCACAAACCGCAGCTCCTGCTGTAAAACAAGCGGCTAAAAAAGTAGAAGCTGCAAAAGCAGTTGCTCCAGCAGCTAAACAAGAAGCTAAAAAGGTAGAGGCTAAAGCAACAACAACGGCGGCCACAACAACTGCAGCAGCAAAAAAAGAAGTTAAAAAAGTAGCAACAACTGCAGCTGCTCCAGTTAAGAAAGACGGTACTGCTGATATGCGTTATAAAGCAAATAAAGCAGCTAAGGTAGTTGCGGCTGGTCCAACCAAAAAAGATGGTACACCAGATATGCGTTACAAAGCAAATAAAGCTGCAAAGAAAAACTAAGTCATAACTAGTTTGTAAATTAAAAAGGCTCCTGAAATTTTAGGAGCCTTTTTAGTTTTATAGGGTTATGGTTTCGCCAATGGCAGGCAACAAAAGTTTTTTTTGTGCCCGTTTAAAACTCTCTACGGCAGTGGCCGAATCAATTTCAATTACAGGAAACGTATCATAATGTACACCGATCAATCTGGTCACAATTGATATAATTTGATGCAATCACAGCATCATCAACATCCATCGTATAATTACCACCAATTGGTAAAATAGCATAATCTAATCTGTAAAGTTCGGCCAATAGTTTCATTTCTATCGTTAGGCCGGTATCACCAGCAAAATAGATTTGTTTTCCATCTAGCTCTAATACAAAACCTGCCGGGTTACCACCGTAACTGCCATCTGGTAAGCCTGCAGAATGTGTTGCCCATACCATACGAACGGTGCCAAAATCAAAAGTATGTTTGCCAAAGTTCATCGGATGAACATTCTCTATTCCTTGTTTCATTACCCATCCAATTACCTCTGGAATGGCAATTACTTGGGCATTGGTTTGTTTGGCCAAGGTAATCAGATCGCCCACATGGTCGCCATGACCATGACTTACCAGAATATAATCTGCTTCTATCTTTGTAAGATCTATTTCACTGGCCAATGGATTTTGGCTGATAAACGGATCAAACAAGAATTTTTTGCTATCTGTTTCTAAAAGGAAACAAGATTGACCATAATATGTATATTTCATTTTTATGAGATTTGAGATGTTGGTACTAAAAACTTAGCCTATAATCTTCTGTGTTACTATTTTCTTTAAGATCCGAACATGCCACCTAATCCACCAAGCATGTTCTTGGTTGCGGCCTGCATTTCTGTAGCACTTACTTGGTCTGCCTGTGTTAAGGCTTTATTAAGGGCAGTTAGCAAAAGTTCTTCTAATTCTTCTCTATCAGCCTGTTTGTGAAACTCTTCATCAATTTCTATGGCTGTAATTACTTTGTTTGCCGTAGCAGTGATGCGGATTGCACCACCTTCAACCTCCCCAAATACAGAGATGGTATCTAATCTTTTTTTAATCTCTTCTGCCTGTTTTTGGGCAGCCATTAATTTATCGAACATCGTTATTTAGTTTTTTGTATAAAATCTTAATCCAAGTGTAAATGCAGTAATATCCTTTCCAAACTGTGCTGCAAGTGTAGCTTCTCCATTGTTTAAATTGATATTGTAGAGTTGCGTTGCTGTACCTACTCTTAACAAAGCATAGCCTATATTTGTTGCGGGCGTACTGATAATATCAAATCCATTTGCTCCTGTAGCATCAACTTTGAGCTCGCCAACTGCTGTTAATACACCAGTATTCGGTTCTTGTGTGTATAATCTATCTGTAGCGTGGTCAATTACATATAATGTGGTTGTGTTTGCCCCTTTAAAATTATTGTTAAATGCAGCAGCAGCTATGGTTACACCAGCGGGACTCAAACTCGGACTCTGCTGTTACAGTAATATCGCTAGGGTCGATCCTTAGGTTTTGTCCGGTATTGCTCACTACACGAAGCCTGTCTGTTACAGGATTAAAATCAAAGCCAAAGCTTGTGCCATTTAAAAGGGTTGCAAATGCCCCTGAACCAACCTGTGTAAATATTGCGGTTGCCAGATCTACCGTATAAAGCCTGCTTGAACTCCCTAAAGCATATACACGTCCATTTAAGGGGCGCATATCCATCCCAACTATGGTTTCGCCGGCTTGTAGACCAACTATAGGAATGCTAATGGGGTTTATTGGAGTAGTCGCATTTCCATTATCTGGATTAAAAATCAAAAAATTATTCGAATTGTCTACAGCATAAGCCACTTTATTGGTTGGCATGGCCATGCCTATGAATGAGGCACTGATAGGGAAATTTCCAGCTAATGTTACTTTACCCGTTGCCAAGTCAATCTGGAATAATTTTGTGCTGTCGCCCACTTTACCAATGGCCAATGCATTGGCGTTATCTGCAGAGATGTCGAAACTTACATTGGTACCCAAATTCTTATCTAAAGTACCAATGGCCACCAATCTGCCATCATTTATGGGGTCTTGTTTATATAATCTTTGGTTTTTAATATCAATATCATATAAAGTTGTTGTTTTCGAACCAGCTGTATTGTTGTTATAGGCAATTCCAGATATACTGACATCACCCACAATCGCTACATCTGCTGAGATCAGCGCTCCAGTTTCAGGATTGATTCTTAGGTTTTGTCGGCTGCTGGTTACAATCCTGATCTTATCGGTAGTAGGGTCAAAATCTAAACTGGCTGTAGCATCCTGAGCTATTCCTGGATTAAAAGGATTAGACGAAATTGCCCTTGCTGAGCCAGCAGCATCAATTACATAAATCTTACTTGCATTAGTTACGCCATAAAGTTCTCCAGTTGCAGGCCTAAAATCGATACTCAATATTTTTTCATCCTTATCCAATCCAGTGATCACGGTTTTTGTTGGAATTGATTTCACATCTAGTGCATTGAACCGATATATGCCATTATCAGGTGATAAAGCATAAAAAACCTGGTCTGGGCCACTTATGGGCAAAGTGATAGCTTCTTTCTCCTTTTTACAAGAGGCCATCATCGCAAACAGCAGGAACAAGCCGCCAAGGTTAAAAAGAAATCTATTTTTTGAGCTTAAAAACTTCATCATTTTTTATAGGTTTAACTACTCCCTAAACGAAATATATTTACGAATAGTTTGGGTGCAAGATAAGCTTAAAATTTAATTTATGCTCGTTTTCTGGGTTTGGCACGCTCATATTGTGATGGCCATTTTACTTCGTCACCTAGTTCAAATGCTGCATGTAAAGGAAAATAAGGATTTCTTAAGAGCTCTCTGGCTAAAAATATCAAGTCAGCCTCTTCATTTTGCAAAATGGTTTCTGCTTGCTCGGCACTAGTAATCAAACCTACTGCACCAGTTGTTATACCTGTTTGTTTTTTAATGGCTGCGGCAAATTGAACCTGATAACCTGGCGAAAGTGGAATCTGTTGTGCTAAAGTTAGCCCGCCAGAAGAAGTATCTACTACATCAACTCCTTTTTCCTTTAATAAGGCTGATAAACGAACAGATTCTTCAATGTCCCAACCACCCTCTGCCCAATCTGTAGCAGAGATGCGTACAAACAATGGATTTTCTTTTGGCCAAACTTCTTGTACAGCCACGATGGTTTCCATCAACAAACGGATTCTGTTTTCGAAACTTCCACCATAGTTGTCGGTTCTTTTATTGCTGATGGGAGATAAAAACTGATGCAACAAATAACCATGGGCAGCGTGATCTCTACTACTTTAAAACCTGCTTTTATGGATCGGATGGTTGCCGCTTTAAAATCGGCTTTTACTTTTTCTATCCCTTCAATGGTTAAAGCAATGGGTGTTTTATCTGTTGGATTGAACTTTTCTGCACTAGGAGCCACAGTTTCCCAACCGCCATTTGTTGCTGACAATTGTTGCGGGTTTTGCCAAGGGATATCAAAACTTGCCTTGCGGCCTGCATGGGCCAACTGTATGCCTGCTATAGATCCATTCTCGTGGATAAAATCAGTGATTTCTTTGAATTTTTCAATCTGTTCGTCTTTCCAGATTCCTAGATCGGCAATCGAGATTCTTCCTTCAGGCGAAACCGATGTGGCTTCGGTAAGGATAAGGCCTGCACCGCCTACAGCCCTGCTACCTAAATGGACCAAATGCCAATGGTTAGGGAAACCATCTGTTGCTGAATATTCGCACATGGGCGAAACCACAATCCTATTTTTTAAGTCTATGTTCTTAATGCGGATTGGTGTAAAAAGTAATGACATGTTGTGGAGATTTTAGGCAAAGTAACAACATGTATTTGGATTTGTTTCAATGACCGAAAGATATAAACACTCGCATGACATCTGCCCTTATTTCCGACCGAACAACGACTGCTAATTTGTAGCAGATCAATTCACCAAAGCCTTGTTGAACCCTACAAAAAGCTTGAATAAGTTTTCGTAAACTGTAAATGGGAGGGTTTCTGCTTTGTCAAAAACATCGTGGTAAGCAGCAATTCCTCCTTGGGTGTATAAAAAGAAAGCCGGCACCCCTTTTTCGGTAAAGAAATAATGATCGCTATTGGCCGCCTTTCCCCTTGGGTTGATCTTGACCAACAATTTGCCCGTATCGTTCATCCGGTTCAACAACGCAAACTCTTTTGGATATTGGGTTGCATTAACAACAGTTGCCCCAGTTTCTCCTGTGCCTACCATATCTACATTGAACATGAACCTGATTCGTTGAAGTGGGATGAGTGGATGTTCGGTAAAATATTTTGAGCCTAAGATGCCCGCTTCTTCGCCAGCAAAACAGATAAATGCAATGCTGTATTTTTGAGGATTTGCGGCATAATATTTGGCCAAACTTAACAAAAATGAAACCCCGCTGCCATTGTCGTTTGCCCCAGGGAAATAAGTGTCTTTGCCCATGCCGCCTAAATGATCGTAATGGGCCGTCATTAAAATTACAGAATCTGGATTTGTGGTACCTTTTACCATGCCACAAATATTGGCAGCCTTAAATTGAGGTACAAACTCGTTTTCCATATTTACGCTTAAGTTTTTTGGACTTTCGCTCAATGCAGATTTTTTGACAAGAATTTCCGTAAAATCAGCGACCTCCTGTGCTACAGACCAGGTTAATTTGTCTGTGAGCAGGACTACAATCCTGTGTTCTTGATTTAAAAAGGTTACGCTATCTTTTTGGATCAAGTCTGTGGTTGTCTTTATGCCCTTACTTGCTTGGTTGATGATGAAATCTTTTCCTGCAATTAGTTTTTTTCCGTTAATGCTCAATTCCATTTGACCAGGAAAGGTATTGACCGGAAAAGAGAAATTTTGCCTGAAACTTTTGCCCTCCATAGGTTGCAGGCCAAAAGACTTAAACTCCGATTCGATAAAATCTGCAGCTTTGCCCATCCCGTTTTTGGTATATCCCCGTCCCCAAAACTCCGCTGATGTCAGTTTGTTTAAAGTTTGGCGGGCATAAGTTAGGTCTTGTCCGAAACCATTAAAAGAAATGAGCAATAGGAAAGAAATAATAAGAAATCTTCTCATGTGATAAATGACGATGAATAGTTTAACAGGTGCAAGATAAAAAATGTACAATCGAATTTCTTTAAATAAACAAAGCCAGTTTCCTGATCCGAAAACTGGCCTTGCTTAAGGTAGATGTAAAGTATTGTGTTGGGCTTAACCTTTGGCCAAATAAGCGAGGATCACTTTTTTAATTCCTTCTTTGTTTTTCTCAGAGCTCCAGTTTTCTTTTACGGATTGATCACCCAATGCAAAGAAACGCTCATATAACAATTTGTTGTCAACCTTTGGAGTAAGTTTGATCACATTGTTCTCTGCAAAAACAGCATCCCAAGTTTCTCTGGCATCTTTCCAGAATTTCTCCTGTTGTTTCCACCAAGTTTGTGCGTAGCCAAAAGATTTAGGGTCGGTTTTAATGAATTGCTCCATTCCTTTCTCCATTGCTAAAAGTTTATCTCCATTTTCATTGCGGATAATTTTTTTGTTGTCTTGCTCAAACATCCAACCGTCTTTGGTTAAATAAAGCGTGTTGCCACGGTTCAGCACATTGTAGTCGCTACGCTCAGAGTACTCTCTACGTGGAAGTGGAGAATCCGAGTTACTTTGCCACTGGTGTTTACCATCAACATGTACCCAAGTACCTATGGCTTGGTAGCGCGGGCTATCATCAACCTGATAAACTTTTTGGGTCCATTTGCCTTTGATATCGTCAGCTGATAAGGTCACTTTTTTCCAAGTATCGTTTTTATCATAAGCCAATATTTGTGGTTCTTCGTAGGTCCAATCTTCTCTCCAATGTTTAATGATCATGCTATCGCCTCTCATTACCAATAAGTGTTGGATCAACAATTTTCTTCGGAGAATCTTCTAAGATTACAGCCCATTCTTTGGCAGATGAGCGGTGTCTCTCATGAAACTTATAATCGTCATCAGGAGAAAAGGTTTCTGCATAGTTAAATGTAACCTTGTAAAAACCAGCTAATGCCTTGATGGCGTTACGGTCTTGCTCAAATTTGTTTTGGGCAAAAGCAAAGAAACTTGACAAAAGTAAAATTGCGAGTAAATTTATTTTCTTCATATCCTTATTATTGAATGTTATTTAGAATTGTTCCAAACAACTGCAAATTAACAACCATTAATCTTTATAAACAAATTATTTTTAATTATTCTAAATAAAAACAATTTACGATTTTGATTTTTTTCGTCGGCCCCACCAAATGATAAATCCGGTAATGGGAAGTGTAGCCGCAACAAGACTTGCACAGAAAGCCATTATCTTGCCTGGTAGGCCCAAAACTGCACCCACATGGATGTCGTAGTTCATCGCAATTAATCTTTCACCTGCATTCTTCTCTGTGTGGTTGCGTTGGTTCAATAGCTTGCCTGTGTATTGGTCAAATTGGAGGTCGTCCGAATCGTAATAGGTTTCTTCGCCTCTGTAGCCATTGGCATAGATCACACCTCTTGTACCAGTTGCTGGGCTCATCCCGATTTTATCTGGGTTTCCAAGTTTCTGCTTGGCTGTTTCAAAAGCGATATCGAAAGCATTTGTGGTTGAAGCTTGGGTTGAATCTGATTTGAATTCTTTAGTTGCTGGTGGTACAATGCTTTGTGAAGCTACTACATAAACCGTGTTCTGAAACCAAGTGAATGCCCAAACCATTCCTGTTAACGCCAAGATTAGTGTGATCAACATGGCATAAAACCCCGGGACATTATGTAGGTCGTAGTTTAACCGTTTAAATTTTGCACTCCATTTGATCTTAAAGCTTTTATCAAAGTTCGATTTTTTAAGATTTTTTGGCCACCATAGGATCATCCCTGTGATCAACAAGATCACAAAGATAAAAGTAGACCAACCTACGATCTGCTGCCCAATGGGATGATTGATCAATAAGCTCCAATGGATGTATTTCACGATATTAAAAAACTCGTACTTATAATCGATCACTTGGGTCACTTGGCCTGTATATGGATTTACAAGCACTAAATTGTAATAATCGATAGCGTCGAAATAAAAAAATGCATCAGGATTCCCAGCTTTATAAGTGCCAAACTCCCAAGCCCTTTCGGGATTTTTATAGGTGCTGATAAAACCAACTTTTTTTTCTTTACCCAAAGCCTTTTCCGCATTTTTTGTGAGCTGGCTAAGTGGAAGCGGTTGATGGTTTTTAGGAGGATTGACGAAGATCGCGTCACGATGGATCAATTCATTGATCTCTACCTGAAAAACAAAGATACAGCCAGTGGTTGCGATGATAAATACGATCATACCTGAGAAAAGGCCCAGCCATAGGTGTAACCAATCACTGATTCGCCTAAATCTCGATTTGTTTGTCTTCTTCTTTACGGTTGGTTTTACTAAACCCATTGTCGATTGCTCGTTAACAAAATAACCAATTGGCCTTTTTTAGACCAACTGGTTAAAACTTGAATTTTAAATCTGATTAATTAACCGCAATAAAGTAGGTGCTTACATGCCATACTTTATCGTAGGTTTTTTCACCAAGTTTGCCAGGCGTTTTATCCTCGGCAAAGGCCTCTAAAAAGTAATTTCCTTTTTGTTCAGGTTTAAAAACAAACTTTCCTTTCGCATCCGTTTTGGGTTCTTCCTTCTTGTTGTCGGGATGTATAATTGATAATTTTTGTTCAGCAAAAGGAGCCTTGTTGTACACTATTGAATGTGTAATGGCTGTTCCAGTTTTTAATACAGGTTGTTCGGGTCTAAAAGAGAACAATGCATTTGCTGGAAGCGCAACATTTACCTTTGGGGCATTGCCAATGGCCACATTTGCAAAGGCATAATATTCGATTTTGGCACTTTCATAAATGTCTTTTACTTCGTGTACGATGGATAAGATATAAGTTCCATCCTGCTCCGGTGTAAAGGTGGTTTTATAGCAAAGGACAGCTGGAGTAGTTTTTAATACTTTTTTACTTCCATCAGGCGCCGTTAATACCAGACTGAATTCTTTTAAGTTACTGAACCATTTTTTTGCAGAATCAGGTTCTTTCCCTTCATATTCTCCAAAAAACACTTTTACTTCTTGGGCTTGGCCTTTTTTACCGACCGATGCGGTTTCGATCCATAAAGCATGGGCAAATACACTCGAAATGCTCAAGGTGAGGAGCATCATCAATAGTGAGATTTTTTTCATCATTAATTAGTTTAAAATTTATAAGCAATACTTAATCTATAGTTTCTTGGTGTTTCTGCCTGCCACGAGTATACGGCCTGCTTGTAATCTGGCGCATTCCAATAATTGGTATAATAGGCACCAGAGTAGAGGTATCTGTCTAAAATGTTGAATACATTTCCTGTAATTTTTAGGCTTTTGTTTTCCCAGAATAAACCAGCATCCAGTTTAAAATAATCGGGTAGGTTTTGCTCAGAATTGGAACCACTATAGGTTCCCATTGCTCTTCCGGCCAAATAGGTAAAACCACCAGAGATTCCTGTGCCTTTAAGCACACCATCTTGCAAGGTATAGGTTAGCCAAGCATTTGAAGTATGCTTAGAAAAACCAGGTACAACCTGACCTACAAATATGCCAGTTACACCATTGGCCACCTCCGTTACTTTACCATCAGTGTAGGCATAATTGGCAATTAACCTGAGGCCTGCGGTAATTTCTCCCCTTAAGTCGAACTCGATGCCTTGTGCCCTTTTTTCTCCAATTACAACGCTAAAGGTTTCGCCTGCTTTGTTAAATGGATCGGAAGTCAGCTCGTTTTGTTTGCGGATTCGATAGGCAGATAAAGTGGTATTCCATTTTCCATCAAACCAATCCTTTTTCAAACCAACTTCATAATTTGTTCCAGTAATGGGTTCAACCGAGGCACCACTACGTAAAAATCCACTTTGTGGCGTGAAAGCCTGATCATATACAGCATAAACAGCGGTATTTTTATCTAGAGAAACACTCAAGCCAACACGTGGGGTAAAATGTTTGGCTTTATCTGGATTGGCCCCCCAGGCCGATTGACTTACATAAGTGTAACGTCCGGCAAGTGTTAGGCGTGCCTTATTGTTGAAGAAACCCAATTCGTCTTGAGCATAAGCACTGAGGTACTTTTGATCCATTAGACCACCAGCTTTGATTGCCCTTTGTAATAAAGGTGTTTCCCTGTCAAAATTAGGATAGCCGTTTGATGGGAGACCATAATTAGGGTTATTTAGATCAAATGGGGAAGATGGCAGGTCTAAATTATGCGATTGACCCCAATCGGCCATGTAACTTTTCTTTCCACCATCAAAACCGGCCAGGATACGATGTTGGATACCACCAGTCTTGGCTTGTCCGTTGATGAAAAGCTGTGCAAGTTTCATGGTGCTCTCCGCATCCCAAATACCCACATTTCTGATCAATGTGTTATTCGCAAAAATTGATGATGGCCAAGAACTTGTGCCGGTTTGCAGATATTTAGAATAAGCAACTTGTGCCGTTGCTTTCCAAGTACTGCTAAAGTTATGTTGTAAATTAATGAACAAGCTGTGGTCGTTGATCCTTGTTGGTTCTACCCCAGGTTGTGTCAAAGTAAAATCTCGAGGTAAGCTGGCATAACCTTTTGGAGAAAAGATATAATAAGACCCAACCTCTGTCATTTTTGCGTTTTGCCAGGTATATTCTGCTGTAATTTTAGTTTTATCAGTGATTTGATAACTTAAAACAGGGGCAAAGCTATAGCGGTCATTTTTCTCAAAAGGCCTAAACGAACCTTTGTTTTGTACAGCAGTATTTAGCCTAAATAAGAGTTTGCCATCTTGGGTTAGTTTGTGGTCAAAGTCTACTGTAGCTCTATACAGGTCGTAACTGCCAACCGTAAAAGCAACTTCGCCTTTGTTAAAACCCGTAGGTTTTTTGGTTACCACATTGTACATGCCACTTGGGTCGCCATTGCCCAACATAAACCCTGCCGGACCTTTTACAAATTCGATATGGTCTACAAAGCTCATGTCTTCGGTAAGCGGTCCCCAGAAAGAGGAAACAAAGTTGAAACCATTGCGCATGGCCTGAATTTGGGAGCCACGCATCTTGATGTTGGTATACATATCACCCCAATGCTCTAGCCTTGCTGCACCACTCACATTCCTGATCAAACCGTCGCTCATGCTAATGAGCTGTTGGTCTTTGATCGTTTGGTTACTTACCGTTTGGATGTTCTGAGGTGCTTCTAACAGGGGTTCGTTTAACCTTAACGAAGCCGAAGGCAAACTGACCTTGTATCTATTGGTAATGCCTGCCACGGTGATCACGTCTAATACTTGGCTGTTTTCTATCAATACAAAATTGATTTCCAGTGTCTGTCCGGCTACAACCGTAATGTTTTTTTCTTGTGTATTGATCCTACAGCGCTAGCGGTAAGGGTGTAGGTGCCAGGTTTTACTCTTGGGAGGTTGTACTCGCCTTTATCATTGGTTGTTGTGCCTTGATTTTTATCTTTCAAGCCTATGTTTACATAAGCTGCGGGTTGACCATCTACTGTCGTGATCTTGCCTTTGATGCTGGCATGTTGTTGTGCCTGCGCAAACCTTGCAAAAAGCATAAAAAGAAGTATAAATTTTAAGTGTAGCTGTATTTTCATATCGTTATTCTTATTTGGACTTATTCTAAACAGCTGCAAATTAACGACGCAAAAAATTAACATCCAAATTATTTTGAATAATTCTAAATAAGCTATGGTTCAGCAACTGGATTGCCCATAAACAGCATTTTTGACAAAAAAGTAAGGGATGATGTACAGAAATCAAACATAATTCTGTACAAACTGTTAGGTGTAAAATTAATGCTATGAACATCAGGTCAAATGAACCGTATTGGTTGGTAAAAAATGGTATCCTACAATCTTATCCATCGTTAAGAACAGACATCAACTGTGATGTTTTAATTGTAGGCGGAGGAATTACGGGTGCATTAATGGCACATGCAGCTATCCAAAATGGTTTCAATACCGTATTGATCGATAAAAGAGAAATCGCCAATGGCAGTACTTCTGCTACAACTTCGATGTTGCAATATGAAATAGATATACCTCTATATCAATTGATCAAAATGATCGGTGAAGAAGGAGCAGTTGCAAGTTACAAAGCCTGTAGAGATTCGATCGGTCGGATCAGGCAATTGGTAGATGAGATCAAATCACAATGTGGCTTCGAAAGCAAAAAGTCGCTCTATTTTGCTGGGAAATCTAAAGACCTCAACTGGTTAAAAATAGAATTTGAAACCCGAAAGGCAAAAGGATTTGATGTACAATGGCTAGACAAAAGCCAAATCAAAAAAACTTATGGTCTGATTGCCGAAGGCGGAATATTATCTGCAGATGGTGCAAGTATAGATGCTTTCTGTTTTACGCACGACCTCCTTCACCACAATACACAAAAAGGACTTCAGGTTTTTGATAAAACAGAATTGGTCAAAACAAAATACAAGCAAGACCAGGTTGTCGTTACGACGCAAACTGGAGCATCAATTGCAGCCAAAAAGATCATCTACTGTACAGGCTATGAAACACAACAAATGTTGCCAGATAAAGTAGTGAAACTGAAAAGCACCTATGCCATCGTAAGCGAAAGGATGAAAGAATTGAACAAAGCGGTTTCCGATACTTTATTCTGGAACACAGATAGTCCTTATTTATACCTGCGGACTACAGCAGATCACCGGTACTTGGTAGGTGGAGAAGATGAAGACTTTAAAAATGCATTGAAACGAGATGCTTTATTAAATAGAAAACTAGAAAAACTGGTAAAGACTTTTCAAAAATTCTTGCCAGAAACTACCTTTATTGAAGATTTTAGTTGGTGTGGTACATTTGGAGAGACCAAAGATGGCTTACCTTATATCGGCACACATCCTAAATTTCCGAACAGTTATTTCTGTCTAGGGTTTGGAGGCAATGGCATTACATTTTCTACAATTGGTGCAGATATGGTTATAGGAATGATCAAAGGCGAAACCGATCTGCTAAGCCATTTTTTTAGATTTGGAAGATAACGCTTCAACAGATTGGTCTTCAGCATTAAGGAAACGCTAAAAAAATGTAAAAAAATCAGATTCTTATTGCACAACTCAATTATTATTTAAACCTTTGCGCCTCAACTAATTTAATCCTGGTTGGCAAGCAAAAAAATGAGTAAACACATCATCCATAAACTTTCTATTTTAGAAGCAAAGAATATTGCTGCTAATAGTCTGTTTATTGACCGCTTGCGACCCGTATTTTATATCACCACGAACCGGCAAAACTATACGCCGCGTATTTAGTACTTCATACTAATGCCAATGAGGAATTGATCCTCTCTAAAAACCCAATTAACAAGAATACCTTAAATTTTCGTTAGATAATTAATGAATATAAACGATTTTATAGTGCAGGTTGCACTTCCTGAACATCGTGTCTTTGCAGAAGAAATTTGTGATGAAATGCTCGAATCCGCAAAAGCACGAGGAACAGGTATCGCTAAACGTTCTCCAGCCTATGTTGCAGGTAAAATGGAGGAAGGAAAAGCCGTTATCGCTTTTCATCAAGATGGTACATGGGCAGGTTTCTGTTATATAGAAACCTGGAGCCATGGTCAGTTTGTAGCCAATTCTGGGTTGATCGTAAGCCCCAAATATAGAAAAGCAGGTTTGGCACATGCCATTAAGGAGGCGATATTTAAGCTTTCCAGAACCTTGTACCCTAAAGCAAAGATATTTGGCCTAACTACAGGTTTAGCGGTAATGAAGATCAACTCCGACCTCGGTTATGAACCCGTTACCTATTCTGAATTGACACAGGACGAAGATTTTTGGAAAGGCTGCCAGAGCTGCGTGAATTTTGAGTCTTAAAGATGAAAGAACGCAAAAACTGCATGTGTACGGCGATGTTGTACGATCCTGCAGAGAAAAAACACGAAGCGGCGAAAGTCTTTGCAGAAGAATTACAGAAAAAACCGGGTTTGTACGAGCGTTTCATGCGCATCAAGCAAAGATTGGTATTGAAACCAAAATCTGGATTAAAATCCGTTTTATTATTGTTTACCCTTTTATTTAAATAGCATGAAGAAGAAAGTTGTTTTAGCTTTTAGCGGAGGATTAGATACCTCATTTTGTTGTATCCATTTGGCTGAAGACCGTGGATTGGAAGTTCACTCTGTAATTGTAAATACTGGTGGCTTTTCTGACGAAGAATTACAAGAAATAGAGAAACGTGCTTATGCTTTAGGTGTAGCATCTCATGCTGTAGTAGACGAAACGGAAAACTATTACAATGGCTGTATCAAATATCTGATATTTGGAAATGTATTGAAAAATGCAACCTACCCGCTTTCGGTAAGCGCCGAACGTGTAAGCCAGGCTACTGCCATTGCCAATTATGTAAAAAAGATCGGTGCAGATTATGTAGCACATGGCAGTACAGGAGCAGGGAATGATCAGGTGCGTTTTGACATGATCTTCAACATCCTTATTCCTGGAGTAGAGATCATTACACCAATCAGAGATCTCAAATTGTCACGCGAAGCGGAAATAGAATATTTGGCTAAACATGGGGTTGAATACAGCGCAGAAAAAGCAAGATATTCTATCAATAAAGGCCTTTGGGGAACTTCTGTTGGCGGTAAAGAAACCTTAACCTCGAACGAAACTTTACCAGAAAGTGCTTGGCCAACCCAGGTTTCGGAAACGGAGCAACGTAAAATTGAATTGACCTTTGAAAAAGGTGAATTGGTAGGTATCGATGGAGAAAAATTAGATCCAGTTAATGCCATCCAAAAACTACAGACCATTGCCCAGCCTTTTGGTATTGGTAGAGATATCCACGTAGGCGATACCATTATCGGTATCAAAGGTCGTGTGGGTTTCGAAGCAGCGGCACCAATCATCACGATCAAAGCACACCATACTTTAGAGAAACATACCTTAACCAAATGGCAGTTGAGCTGGAAAGAGCAATTGTCGTCTTTCTACGGAAATTGGTTGCACGAAGGTCAGTTCCATGATCCGATCATGAGAAACATCGAAGCCTTTTTAACCGATAGCCAAAAAATGGTGAGCGGTAAAGTATTTGTAGAGTTATTGCCTTACCGTTTCCACATTATTGGAATAGAATCAGACCACGACCTGATGAGCAATAAATTTGGCAGTTATGGCGAGATGAACAATGCTTGGAGTGGTGAAGATGTGAAAGGTTTCTCTAAGATATTTGGTAACCAGGTAATGATCTGGCATAAAGTAAACGAAGAAGCATCTTCTTAAGATTTGTCATCCTGAACTTGTCGAAGGATAAAAAAAAATTAAAAAATGGTAGAAATCCTTTCAAAAGAAAATTGTTTGAACCATTACAAATGGGGCAATAATTGTGATGGTTGGAATTTGATCAGCAAACCTGAAGTAGCAATTAAGCAAGAATTAATGCCTGCCCAAACTGCTGAAAAACTACACCTTCATGTACATGCCGAACAGTTTTTCTACATATTGAAAGGACAGGCTACATTTTTGATCGAAGGAGAAACGGTTATGGTTGACGCCAATAAGGGACTGCAGATCAAAGCAGGGAACAAACATCAGATCATGAATAACAGTATTGAAGATCTAGAGTTTATCCTTTTCTCTTATCCATCTACTGAACATGATAGAATAGATTATGAATAACATCAGCATTAAACAGATCAATTTGGCAGAGGCCAAGCTCGTAGTTGGGCTATTTAACCAATATCGAATATTCTATAAACAGTTATCGGATATTGGAATGGCACAAGCATTTATCCAGGCCCGCTTGGAAAATAATGAATCGATCATTTTTGTAGCGATGGATGATGATCAGCCTGTTGCTTTTACGCAGCTTTATCCTAAATATTCGTCGGCTAGATTGACTAAAAATTGGATCTTGAATGATTTGTATGTTGATGCCAACTATCGTAAACAAGGCATAGGAGAAAAGCTGATCAGAACAGCAATGGATTTTGCCAAGAAACAGGGCTCAAGTTTTGTGCAATTGGAAACCGCCGTTGATAATTATACCGCACAAAGTTTGTATGAAGCCATAGGATTTGTAAAACAAGAAGAAGACAAAGAATTTTTTCTTTATAAAATACCAGTAAACTCATAAAGATGAATAAGATTAAAGCAGGGATAATTGGTGGTGCTGGCTACACAGGTGGCGAGATGTTACGTATTTTGGTTAATCATCCAAATGTGGAGATTGCTTTTGTAAACAGTACAAGTAATGCCGGAAACCTGATTTCTGATGTGCATACCGATCTAATTGGAGATACCGACCTGAAATTTGTAAGCGACATTTCCCAAAATATCGATGTATTGTTTTTATGTGTTGGCCATGGCGATGCAAAAAAGTTTTTAGCAGCCAACCCGATTGATGAACAAATTAAAATCATCGACTTATCCCAAGATTTCAGACTTCATGCAAATGCTCATTTTAGTACTGCTGACTCAGGACTAAAGAATAAAGATTTTGTGTATGGTTTGCCAGAGCTTAACCGAGAAGCGATAAAAACAGCTGCTAACATTGCCAATCCAGGTTGTTTTGCTACCTGTATCCAATTGGGTCTATTGCCGTTAGCGGCTAAAGGACTGATTAAATCTGAAGTGCACATCAATGCCACAACAGGTTCAACTGGGGCGGGACAAAGTTTGTCTGCTACCTCACATTTCAGCTGGAGAAACAACAACTTGTCGATCTACAAAGCATTTGACCATCAACACCTCAATGAAATTGGAGAAAGCCTACTGCAGTTGCAACCAGCACTTGATCAGGCCCTGAACTTCATCCCACAACGTGGCGATTTTACCAGAGGGATTTTAGCAGCCATGTACACCGAAAGTGATTTGACTTTGGAAGAAGCACAAACCATTTACGAAGAATATTATAGCGAACATCCCTTTACCCATGTAAGTCGGAAAAACATCGATCTGAAACAGGTAGTCAATACCAATAAAGCGCTGGTACATGTAGAAAAGCATGGCAATAAATTATTTGTCATCAGCATTATCGACAACCTATTAAAAGGTGCCAGCGGACAAGCAGTCCAAAATATGAACTTAATGTTTGGACTTGAAGAAAAAGCAGGATTGAGCTTGAAGGGGATAGGGTTTTAGAGTAAAAAGTTTTAAGTAATACGTTATAAGTGTATGCAGAATTTTAAAGAGTTAAAAGTATGGCAGAAAGCACATCTAATTACACTTAGTATATACCAAGCTAGTGCAAAATTTCCTAAAGAAGAAGTATATAGTTTAACAAACCAACTTCGGCGGGCTTCGGCCTCTATACCTGCTAATATTGCTGAAGGCTGTGGTAAGAATACCCAATTGGATTTAGCAAATTATTTAAATATTTCTTTAGGGTCAGCTAATGAGACCGAATACTTTTTGATTTTATCAAAAGATTTAAATTACCTGTCTGAAGAACAATTTTCAATCCTTTCAAATGATATTAATGAAGTGAAGGCCATGCTGATTTCCTTGATAGGAAAAGTAAGAAGTAAATAAGCAACTGGACCTATAACTTAAAACGTACAACTTATAACTTAACAATTATGCAATTATTCGACGTTTACCCACTTAATGATATAGAAATAACCAAAGCAGCAGGCAGTAATGTTTGGGATGCCAATGGACAACAATATTTAGATTTATATGGCGGTCATGCCGTAATCTCGATTGGACATACCAATCCGCACTATGTAAGTCGTTTAACAGACCAATTGAACAAAGTTGGTTTTTACTCTAACTCTGTTAAAATTCCTTTACAGGTCCAACTTGCCGAAAAACTGGGGCAGGTTTCTGGTAAAAAGGATTTCCAACTGTTCTTATGTAATTCGGGCGCCGAAGCCAATGAAAATGCATTGAAACTGGCTTCGTTTTATAATGGCAGAAAGAAAGTGATTGCTTTTAAAGGAGCATTTCACGGACGTACCTCATTGGCCGTTGCCGTAACAGATAACCCGAAGATTGTTGCACCTGTAAATGAAAATAGCAACGTAATTTTCTTGCCCCACAACAATGAAGTGGCTTTAGAAGAAACCTTTAAAGCACAAGGTGACGAAATTGCTGCAGTAATTATTGAAGGTATTCAAGGTGTGGGCGGAATTAAGGAGGCTTCTAAAAGTTTCTTGCAAAAGATCCGTTCACTTTGTGATGAGTATAATGCAGTTTATATTGCCGACTCAGTTCAATGTGGCTACGGGCGTACAGGTTTGTTCTACTCGCACGATTATGCAGGCGTTGAAGCAGATGTTTACACCATGGCCAAAGGCATGGGCAACGGGTTCCCAGTAGCAGGAATTTCAATCGCACCAAAATTTAAACCATGGCATGGCGAGTTGGGTACCACTTTCGGAGGTAACCATTTGGCCTGTGCTGCTGCATTAGCTGTCCTGGAAATCATGGAACAAGAAAACCTGATGAAAAATGCCGAAGAAATTGGCGATTACTTGATTACTGAACTGAAGAAATTCGAGCAGGTTGTAGAAGTTCGTGGTCGTGGCTTGATGATCGGCATTGAACTGCCAGAAGAATTGGCCCATGTTAAAAAAGAGCTGTTGTTTACACACCACATCTTTACCGGTGAGGCCAAACCCAATGTGATCCGTTTATTACCTGCCCTAAATTTAACAAAGGCACATGCTGATGAGTTTTTAGTTGCGTTTGGGAAATTGGTAAAATAGAGATATAAAAACTGTCATGCTGAGCTTGTCGAAGCATCTTCAAATACAATAGTTATCATTGCAGAGAGTACTTCCCTTCCCTGTAATGATGAAAGGAATAGAATTTTAAATGAAGATTAATTCTTCTCTTTAAACTTTAGGCAAAAAAAATGAAACTTTTCACCTCCGTACACGATGTTCCAAACATCAAACAATTTGTAAATGATGCATTGGCATTAAAGGCAAACCCTTATGCATTTCAAAGTTTAGGTAAAAACAAAACCTTAGGTTTGGTTTTTATGAATCCAAGTCTCCGCACCCGATTAAGTACACAAAAGGCAGCGCTTAATTTGGGGATGAATGTAATGGTGATGAATATGGATAAAGAAGGCTGGGCACTAGAAACTCAGGATGGCGTAGTAATGAATGGTACAACGGTAGAACATATCCGAGAAGCCGCTGCGGTGATGGGACAATACTGCGATATTTTAGGCTTACGTTCTTTCCCAAAACTGAACAATCGTGAAGAGGATTATAGCGAAGATTTCTTCAATAAATTTGTTAAATATTGTGCAGTACCGGTAGTAAGTTTAGAAAGTGCCACCAGACACCCTTTACAAAGTTTTGCAGATATCATTACCATCCACGAAACCTGGAGCAAAAAATCAGATGGAACCAGACCAAAAGTTGTATTGGCTTGGGCACCGCATGTAAAAGCATTGCCACAAGCCGTTCCTAATTCTTTTGCCGAATGGATGTGTAAGGCACAGCAAGAAGGGATGTTAGATTTTACCATTGCACAACCAGAGGGGTATGAACTTTCAGAAGACTTTACGCCGGGGGCAAAAATTGAATACAACCTTGAAACTGCCCTAAATGGTGCAGATTATATCTATGTTAAAAACTGGAGCAGTTATAAAGAATACGGCAAGGTTTTGACCTATCCCGATGGGTGGATGATGAACAATGAAAAGCTTAAATTGACCAACGATGCAAAAGTGATGCACTGTTTGCCCGTTCGTCGTGATCTAGAACTGTCATCAGAGATTTTGGATGGGCCAAATTCAATTGTTGTCCACGAAGCAGGAAATCGCCTTTGGTCTGCACAGGCCGTATTGAAAGCGATGTTAGAAAAATTGTAGCTCCAAGGTTCGTGAACATACGAACCTTGGAGTTGATCAACATAAAATATCTTAAACATGAAACAACTAACCATTGTCAAAATAGGCGGAAATGTAATTGATAATTCTGAAAACCTGCATCAGTTTTTATTAGACTTTACGGCATTGCCTGGAGACAAGATTTTAGTGCATGGTGGTGGCAAAATTGCAACAGAACTCGGCGAATCGCTGGGTATTGAAGCTAAAATGGTTGAAGGCAGAAGGATTACCGATATTGAAACTTTACGCATTGTAACCATGGTTTATGCGGGCTTGATCAACAAGAACATGGTGGCTCAATTGCAAGCCAAGGGAGCCAATGCCATTGGATTGACTGGTGCAGACGGGAATGTGATCAAAGCTAAAAAAAGACCTATAGATCCAATAGATTATGGTTATGTAGGGGATCTAGATGAAACTTCTGTAAGCATAAATACTTTAAATAGCTTATTAAAAGCAGGTTTGGTTCCCGTAATGTGTGCCATTACACACGATGGGCAAACACAATTGTTAAATACCAATGCAGATACCATTGCCTCTGCTATCGCTGTTGCCATGTCTTCCTTATACGAAACACGATTGGTATATTGTTTTGAGAAAAAAGGTGTATTGAGAGACGTGACCAATGACGATTCTGTAGTGCGAGAGATCAGAGCCGATGAGTTTGAAGGGTTAAAGGCAGATGGCACTGTAGCAGGCGGGATCACTCGAAACTACACAATGCCTTCGAGGCCATCAAAAAAGGAGTGGCCAGCGTATACATTGGTAAAGCAGATGAACTATCGGAACTAAAAGACGGTACTTTTGGCACAAAAATGCTGAAGTAGAGAAAGCTAAAAGGCGAAAGATTTTTACATTTAGCGAGAAAAGAAGTCAATTTACCTGGTAGCGACGAGCGAGAAGTAAAGCGGAAAGCCTGCCTGCGGTAGGCGGGCAAGACTAAATTTTAAGCAGAACTGCCATTGCTTTTCAAAAAAATAAACCACAGGATGCCTAGGCATTTTACAATAATCTAAACGATGAAAAAAATAACCATTATCGGAAGTGGAAATATCGGTTTATCATTAGCCAAAGGCCTAGTGAAAGCTGATTTTGCACAGGCTGCTGACATTACGCTTACCCGTCGAAACATTGATCATCTCAAAGCCTATCAAGAAGCTGGTTTTAACATTAGCAACAACAATAAAGCTTCGGTAGAGGCCGCAGATATTGTAATTTTGGCCGTACTGCCACAACAACTCAATGCTGTGTTGGATGAAATCAATACCTCAATAGTTGCTGCTAAACACTTGGTTATTTCTGTAATCTCAGGCGTAAGTTGTGCTGCGGTAAAAGACAAGCTTGGGAATGATGTAGAAGTCATCAGAGCTATGCCCAATACAGCGATTGCAATTGGTCAGTCTATGACCTGCATTGCCAGCGATAATGCATCTGCCGCAAATCTTGCTGACATCACCCGGATGTTTGAAACTGTGGGTTCGGTGGTGAAGATCAACGAAGACCTGATGACCTCAGCAACTGCGCTATGTGCCTGTGGTATCGCCTTCTTTTTAAGGGCAATCAGAGCGGCCTCCCAAGGTGGTGTAGAAATCGGTTTCCATGCAGACGAAGCCTTGAAAATGGCCGTGCAAACTGCAAAAGGTGCAGCAGACCTACTTTTATTACACGGAACACATCCAGAATCAGAAATAGATAAAGTAACTTCGCCGAAAGGTTGTACCATTGCAGGTTTGAATGAAATGGAGCACAATGGCTTTAGTTCGTCATTGATTAAAGGCATCAAACTTTCGGCCTTAAAAGCTGGCAATTTGTACACTAAAGAAGGATAAAGGCGTAAGGTTTAAGGCGAAGGGTTTAGCTCGTTTGGTCTTGAACTTGATACTCACTACTTGATACTATGTTAGAAAAAATAAAAAAAGAAATCCTGGATCTATTACAGCAACTGATCCAGATCCAGTCTTTTAGCAAAGAAGAAGATCAAACTGCTGATCTGATTGCACAATTTTTAGAAGAGCGTGGCGTACAGATACACCGTAAACTGAACAATGTTTGGGCATATAACAAATACTTTGACCCAGCTAAACCTACATTGCTTTTAAATTCGCACCACGACACTGTAAAACCAAACTCTGGTTATACCCGCAATCCTTATGATGCGGCCATAGAAGGAGATAAGTTGTTTGGTCTGGGTAGCAATGATGCTGGTGGTTGTCTGGTTGCTTTGATCGGCACCTTTTTATATTTTTATCCGCAAAGCGAGCTAAAATATAACATCTGTTTAGCCGCAACAGCAGAAGAAGAGATCTCTGGAAACAATGGACTGGAATTGGTATTGCCAGATCTGGGAGAACTAGAATTTGGGATTGTAGGCGAACCCACAGAGATGCATCTGGCTATTGCAGAACGAGGTTTATTAGTTTTAGATTGCACAGCGCATGGCAAAGCAGGGCATGCCGCTAGAGAAGAGGGAGAGAATGCTATTTATAAAGCTTTAACAGCCATAGAATGGTTTAGGAACTATCAATTTCCTAAAGTATCAGAGGTTTTTGGACCATTGAAGATGACGGTGACCATTATCAATGCAGGATCGCAACATAACGTAGTACCAGCTACTTGTACTTTTACTGTAGATGTGCGTGTAACAGATTCTTATACCAACGAGGAAGTATTGGAAATTATCCGTGCAAATGTAGATTGTGATGTACAACCACGATCTATTCGTTTAAAACCATCATCAATTGATAAGAACCATCCTCTGGTGCAGGCAGGTGTTGCCCTGGGCAGGATAACCTATGGCTCGCCAACAACCTCAGACCAAGCTTTATTAAGTATTCCTTCGGTAAAAGTTGGGCCAGGTTTTTCTGGTCGATCGCACATGGCCGATGAGTTTATTTATGTTCGCGAGATTGCTGAAGGTGTTGAAGGGTACATCAATATGTTAAAACCTGTAATCAATGGAAAATAAGCTAAAAGTTATCCTTCAGAATGAGAAGGTGATCTTAAGGCCATTGGCACTCAGTGATGAAGAAGCTTTGTGGCCAATTGCACAAGAAAAAGCGTTGTGGGTATACGGCCTAAAAGACCTTAGTGAGCCTGGTGAGCTGAGAAAATATATTGAAAGTGCCATTCACGATAGAGAAGCGGGTACGGCTGCAGTTTGGGTAATTATCGAAGCAAAGACCGGAAAGGTAGCAGGATGTACCCGTTTGGCAGAAATCAGTTGGAAAGATGAGCGCGGGCAGATTGGTTGGACTTGGATTGGTAAAGATTTTCAGGGCACTGGAATAAATAGAGCAATGAAATACGAAATCTTTCAATACGGATTTGAAACCTTGGGCCTCAACCGTATCGAACTCAAAGCAGACGAGCGAAACCTACAATCGCGTAGAGCAATGGAGAAGATTGGTGCAAAGTACGAAGGTACACTTCGCGAACACATGAAAATCAATGACGGATTTATCAGAAATACCGTTTTTTATAGCATCCTTAAAACAGAATGGCAAGAATTGAAAGCCAATTGGTAGATTTTACAATTCGTTTGCTATATTCGCTTATTAAAATCTCTTTATAAAATATTTATCAAGGCAGAAATATCCATTTCTGCATAACGGTTTCATCGATCTGATGAACCGAAGAAATTCATATTGCTAAATTTTTATAAAGAAAAAAATGACCCCATATATCAAAGTTGCCGTAATCGGCGGCACCGGAAAAGCAGGTAAATACATTGTTAAAAATCTATTGGCCCAAGGCTTTTCCATCAAGACCTTACTTCGCTATCCCGAAAAATTCCAGATCAGTAGCCCCTTAATAGAGATTGTTAAGGGAGATGCACGGGACCTGCTTGCAATTAGACAACTCCTTAAAGATTGCCAGGCCATAATCAGTGCAGTGGGGCAACCCGTTGGCGAACCTTCTGTTTTTAGTCAAGTAACCAGAAACATCATACAGGTAATGCACGAATATCAAATGCATCGGTATATACTGATTACAGGCTTGAATGTAGATACCCCATTTGATCAAAAAAGCCCAAAGACGAAATTCGGGACAGATTGGATGAAAACCAACTATCCGCTGACTACTGCCGATAAACAGGTGGAGTATGAAACACTAGTAGAAAGCGATATAGATTGGACCTTGGTAAGGTTGCCCATGATTGAGCAAACCGACACGATAAATGAGATAAAGATTGATTTGGAAGACTGTCCTGGAGATCAGATCAGTGCTACAGACTTGGCACTTTTTTTAATCAAACAATTAACTGATCAAAAGTATATCAAAAAAGCACCTTTTATTTCAAGTGTGAAAATGTAAATAAAAAAAAGCGGGCCAATTGGCCCGCTTTTTTTATTTTAGTTTTCTTCAGCTTCCTCAAAAGCTCTGATTTCTAAGTGTTTTTCCATATCCAATCGGTTTACACCCTTACTCCACCACTCTGGAGCAGGTTTACCTTTTAACATGTAATCAAAGTACTCCATCATCCTTACCGCGTAATCTTTACGGTTTGGTAATTTGGCAATACCATGGTTTTCGCCACGATAAGTGATCATTACTACTGGTTTGTTCAATCTTCTTAAACCATTATAGTACTCGATACCTTGCGTAAAATCTACAGCCCCATCTTTATCATTGTGCAATAATAACAATGGTGTTTGTACCTTTTTAATGTGGTAGACCGGAGAGTTGCGGGCAAAAGCATCCCAGTTATCCCAGTAACCTGGGGTTAACCTGCCTTGGCTAGCTTCGAAAATAGCTTGGTTTGTACCCCCGCTGTTCCAATAGATCAAACTATACATACTGATCATATTGGTTAATGGTGCACCAGCAGCAGCAGCTTTAAAGATATTGGTTTGGGTCAATCAAGAAAGAAGTTTGGTAACCTCCCCAAGAGTGGCCATGGATAGCTACATTTTTCTCGTCAACAATACCTGTTGCAATGGCTGCTTTAACCGCAGGCACCACACAAGCAACTGCCGACATACCTGGGTCGTTCAATTTGTATTTGATATCTGGTTCTAAAACAGCATAACCATTACTCAAGTACATGGCTTTGTTAAAGCCACCACCAGGGAAACCAGGCATGGTATAATTGTTCAGCCCATCTGTTAAACGCTCATAGATGTAGGTAATCGTTGGATACGATTTTCCTTGTACATAATTAGCTGGCAGGTACAAAGCAGCTTGTAGGCTATCGCCATTGGTACTTACATAGTTGATCAGCTTCACACCAGATGTCCATGCATATTTAGCCTGGTCTGGCGTGTTCGAATTTACTTTTTTAGGTGCAGCTAAGTCGCTACTTGTACTTGCATAAAATGAAGGCGATTCTTGGTAATTGCTTTTGGTATACACAAAAACTTTTCCGGTTTCAGCCTTTGCAAAGCTGCCGTAGCTGTTGTCGTCCATAAATAAGATATCGATCTTGTTTTTCCCAGCAGGTAAAATACCGATACCACCTTTTTTATCATAGTCGTTAAATACGCTAAAGTACTGATCTTTGGTTAAGTCTGTACCTTTTTCGTCTTGGTAGATACGTAAACGGCCAGCCACCTCAGATTTTTTGCTTTTCCAGTTGTCAGAAAGCGAAACCACACTTTTGCCATCAGCAGAAATTTTCCATAGATCGTAGTTGTCTTTGATCAAGGCATATTTAGAATCAGAAGACCAGCCTAAGTTTTGTGTAGCAGGTTTGCTTACATTATGGTCATCCAATGCATCTACAAAAGAAGCCTTGATATTTCCTGTTAAGTTAGCGGTCTGACCAGTTTCTAAGTTGATGCTATAAAATACGCCATCTACATAATAGCTGGCTAGTTTACCATTTGGTGCTAGTGCCAAACGACCACCATTGGTGGCATACATTTTTTCGAATAAACGTTTCTTGTTACCAGTTTTTAGATCGATCAGGTAAACATCTGTATAACTCTGTCCATCTAGGTTGCCCATCAACTCATAATTGGTATTGTCGTAACCGATAGCATACAATTGCTTAGGTGCAATGCTTACAGAACGCATATTGCTATCTGCCAACTGAGTGAATTTTTTATCTGCAACGCGATAAGAACTCGTATAGTTAAAGCTCTTGTCTCTCATCTCTTGAGTCTGTTGCGCAGACTGTAATCTTTTGTCTTGCCAGTTCCAGATGATCATATCTGGTTTCTCGATATCTTCTTTTTTAGGCTCTGGTTTGGCTTTGGCCAAGCTGTCGGTTTTTCCTTCTGGTTTTTTATCTTCTTTTTTGGTCAATGTATTGATACCGAAAAATAAGGTAGTTTGGTCATCAGACCAATAAGGACCAGCATTGGTATTGATCCCCATTCCTTTCGGGAAAGTAGAATCTTCAATGCCGTTATAAACAACTTTGTTGGTAAGGTCGCCATTGATTTTGCTGATGCCAATGATGCTGAAAACATCATCCTTGTATTTTTCATCTTTGTTAGATTTCAATAAAGCAAAAGCATTGCCTACTTCGTTCCAGTTGATGCTTTTGTAAGTCGCTTTATCATTATCTAATGCTGTAGTGATGCCAGTTTTCATGTCTCTTAAAAAGATGCCATTTCCATTCTGGCCGTTTGCATCAACCGTATAGGCGAATTGATCACCAGCTTTGTTAAACGAAAACTCAGCTACATTACCCAGGTTGAAGCTCTTTTTGGTAACGAGGTTGTATAATAACACATCGGTACCTTTTGCCGCAGTTGGGTCTTTTGGTGCCCCTTCTGGCGCCATAAACTGGATGGCAATCCATGATGGAGAATCGCCAGAAAAACTAAAGGTTCTTACTTTTTCAAACGTAGTTTGTTTGTTGTCGGCCAAAGAAACCAACAATAATTTATCATATAAAGGCTTATTTGCTTTTCTTGCAGCTTTAGCTTCTGCATCTTTTGCGGAAACTTTAAAGGCAGCATATTTAGAATCTTTAGAAAAAGATAGACCGCTTGCGTTGGCACCTATTGGATAAGAATAGCTAAGGGTATCCAATGTCTTACGAATGGTCATCTTCAAATCACCTTCGGTTGGTCCACTTGCCCAAGCCATCCATTGGCCATCTGGCGATAAAGCATTGCCCCGGTTAAATGTCCACTTGGAGACATCTTTCCAGGTTAGCGCAGGCTTTTGTTGCGCATACGTTTTTCCAACAAATGAAATTGCAAAAACGAGTAAGATTAATTTTAAATTCTTCATGTCTAAGGATTTGTTTCTGCTAAAATAATATTTATATATGAAATTCTTTTATAGGACGTTTAATTATTTGCAATTATGTTGCATTTGTGTGCTTGAAATCTCTTCATTCCCTATTCTTGCGTATTATTTGTACTTTTGCAATTATTTTAAGTACTTATCGCGATAGCATTATCTAAAAATGAAGATCTGGCAAAAAAACATTGAAGTAAATAAAGGCATTGAAGCATTTACCGTTGGCAAAGACAGGGAACTGGACCTACAGATGGCCGCTTTTGATGTTTTAGGGTCTTTGGCACATGTAGAAATGTTGGCGACCATCAATTTGTTAAGTGAAGCGGAATTGACAGAAGTCAAAGCTGCTTTAAAGATCATTTATGCAGAGATTGCAGCAGGCCAATTTACCATTGATGATAGTGTAGAAGACGTACACTCGCAGGTTGAGTGGTTGTTGACACAACGCATTGGCGAAGCTGGAAAGAAAATCCATAGCGGTCGCTCGCGTAATGATCAAGTATTGGTAGACCTGAAGCTCTATTTCAGGGCTTGTATTCAAGAAATGGTAGAAAATACCTCTACTTTGTTTACCCAACTGATCAACTTAAGTAATACACACCAAGATAAGCTATTACCAGGCTATACCCATTTACAGATTGCCATGCCCTCTTCTTTTGGGCTATGGTTCGGTGCTTATGCCGAAAGCTTGGCTGATGATATGGAGATGATGTTGGCTGCCTATAAAGTATGCAATAAGAATCCTTTAGGTTCGGCAGCAGGATACGGTTCATCTTTTCCTTTAAATAGAACATTGACTACAAAATTGCTAGGTTTCGAACAGTTGAACTACAATGTGGTCTATGCACAGATGGGTAGGGGCAAAACCGAAAGGTATCTTGGGCCAAGCGATGTCGTCGGTAGCGGCAACATTGGCCAAAATGGCGATGGATGTTTGCTTGTTCATTAACCAGAACTTTGGGTTTATCAGTTTCCCTGACGAGCTTACCACAGGTTCGAGCATTATGCCGCATAAAAAGAATCCAGATGTTTTTGAACTGATCCGTTCACGTTGCAATAAGATCCAGGCCTTGCCTAATGAAATTGCGATGATGACTACAAATCTGCCATCAGGTTACCATCGTGATCTTCAGTTGCTAAAAAGAGAATCTTTTCCCTGCAATTACCTCATTGAATGAATGTTTGGAAATGACCACCTTTATGTTACAAAATATCAAGGTAAAAGACAATATCTTGGACGATAAAAAATACGATTACCTGTTTAGCGTAGATGTAGTTAACGAATTGGCCTTGAGTGGTGTTCCGTTTAGAGAAGCCTATAAGATGGTAGGTGAGACCATCGAGAATGGTACTTTTGCACCCAATAAAACAGTTAAACATACCCACGAAGGAAGCATCGGTAACCTATGCAACCCAGAAATTGAAGCCATGATGAACAAAGTATTGGCCCAATTTCAATTTGAGAGAACAAACCAGGCTATAGCTAACTTATTAGCCTAAATATTATACATAAAACCTATACCAAAATGAATGTATCTGTATTAGCAAACACACTTATCGGCTCAGAAATTATCAAGATCGGCAACGAGGTTAACGAAATGAAGCGAAAGGGTGCACAAATAGCCAATTTAACCATTGGAGATTTTGATCCATCCATTTTCCCAATTCCTGACGCCTTAGAAGAAGCAATCGTAAAAGCCTATCAAGAAGGACATACCAATTATCCACCAGCAGATGGGATTTTGGCCTTACGCGAAACCATTACCGATGTATTGAAAGACCGTTATCAGTTGGATTATACAGTGAAGGATATTTTGGTTGCAGGTGGTTCACGTCCTTTGATCTTATGCTACCTACCTGGCATTGATTGATCCAGGGGATAAGGTAATCTATCCGGCACCATCTTGGAACAACAACCATTATTGCCACCTTTCGTCGGCAAATGGAGTTGCAGTTGAAACAACGGTTGAGAATAATTTTATGCCTACTGCGGCTCAATTGAAACCACATTTAAAAGGGGCAACTTTATTGGCATTGTGTTCCCCGCTCAATCCTACAGGGACCATGTTTACAGAGCAGCAATTGGCAGAGATCTGTGACATTGTAATTGAGGAGAATAAGTCGCGCCAAGCCGATGAAAAACCTTTGTACATCATGTATGATCAGATCTACTCGTTGCTTACCTTTGGCAAAGCACATGTAAATCCTGTAAGCCTACGCCCAGAATTGAAAGATCATGTGATCTATATTGATGGGATTTCTAAATGTTTAGCCTCTACTGGCGTAAGGGTAGGTTGGGCATTTGGGCCAGAGCATATCATTGGTAAAATGAAATCACTTTTAGGCCACATTGGTGCTTGGGCACCAAAGGCAGAGCAAGTGGCAGTAGCCGATTACTTTAAGGATAAAACGCAAGTAGATACCTTTTTAACAGGTTTTAAAGCGCAAGTACAAGCAAGTTTAGATGAGTTGTACAATGGCTTTCAACAATTAAAAGCCCAAGGATTTAATGTAGATGCAGTTGTGCCAATGGGCGCCATCTATTTGACCTTAAAAATCGATTATATTGGTAAAACTACACCAGCTGGAGATTTATTAAAAAACAGTGCGGATGTAAACTTCTATTTGATCAAAGAAGCGCAGGTAGCACTTGTACCTTTCTCTGCCTTTGGCAATGAAGACAATATGCCTTGGTTCAGAGCATCAATTGGCGGCTGTTCATTGGCCGATATCAAAAATATGATGCCTAGAATTGCAGCAGCATTAGGTAAATTAAAATAATAACTTATATCAAAAGCCTCCTTAAACTAGTTTATTGGAGGCTTTTTTATGCAAATTCCTCAAGGCAAGACGCAAAAGCAATATTTTTTTAAAATAATTTTGAAAGCCGACACATTGTATTATTTTTGATACAAATGAAAGAAGTAAGATCCTAGAATTGTTTCCCAATTTTTTTTCTTTTCAGACCTACGATCAGAAAAAAAGACTCGCCTTTGCGATATGGTTGTTGATCGCTGTTTTTTGTGTAATCCAGTCCTTGATTACCCATAGATATAACAACTATCTGATATTTGAAAATACGTGTAGAAACCTGATCAATCAGACTTCTTTTTATGCGGGTTATCCAGCCTATCATTTTGATGCCAACCATTATGGACCAATTTTTAGTGTCTTTTTTATGCCTTTTGCGGCATTGCCCAATGCGTTGGGTTTCATGGCTTGGAATCTGTTCAATACCATTGTGCTGTTCAAGGCCATAGAGACCATTCCGATCAAGGATAAACTCCCTCTATTTTTTGTGGCCATTCCATGTATCGCCTCAGCTACGCTTAGTCAGCAGTTTAATCCGGCATCTGGTGCATTTATTATCCTTAGTTATACGCTTTTAAATAAGAACAAAGGTTTTTGGTCGGCTATGTTTATTGCTTTAGGTACGTTCATTAAACTTTATGGCATTGTTGGTTTGGCATTTTTCTTTTTTGTAAAAGACAAAAAGAGGTTCATTGCCTATCTGCTGTTGTGGTCGGCAATCTTCTTCACATTACCCATGTTGTTTTCTTCTCCTGATTTTATCCTCAATTCTTATAAAGAGTGGACAGTTTCCTTGATCCATAAAAATGCGAGCAATATTGTTCAGAATAACCTAGATATCTCCATCATGGGTTTTATCAGAAGTATTTATGTTAACCATAACTTACCAAATACGGTATTCTTGATTGCAGGGATGGCTTTGTTTGGGCTGCCTTACCTCAACTTCAAGGCCTATCAGAAAGAGGTCTTTCAGGTATTGATATTGGCCTCTACGCTTATGTTTCCGGTATTGTTTAGTACAGGCACAGAAGATTGCACCTACATTATTGCAGTACCTGCCGTAGGGATATGGTATGTGTTAGGAGAGAAGAAACAATGGAAAATCTGGTTGTTATGGATCACCATTGTGCTGACATGTAATTTCCCTTTGCTTTTGTTTCCAAAAGTATCAACAGCGTACCCATTTTTGTTCACCATTATGAGCGTACCCTTCTTCTTGATCTGGTTATTTATACTTTACAAAGCATGTATGGTCAATAGAAGAGACCTAGAACCAGCATTGTCAAGCACTCAAGAAGCATAGTTTTATCACATTTGAGGCAATATCAATCAACAGAAAAAGTTCAATCTAATGACTAATGACTAATGACTAATGACTAATGACTAATGACTAATGACTAATGACTATTACTTGAACTCACTCGTTTTATGGAACTCAATATCTGGATAATCACGCATCGTCATGTTGATCATAAACTCGTTATCGGCCAGATAAACCGGATTGCCATCCTTGTCTTCGCCAATATGTTGCTGTTTACGTTTTAAAAACTCTTCCAATTTCTTAGGGTCTTTAGCGGTTACCCAGTTGGATCGGCTGTAACTCAACATCCTAAAATGCGCTTTTGCACCATATTCGTGTTCTAACCTAAATGCAATTACCTCAAACTGTAGGTCGCCTACGGCGCCGATCACCTTACGGTTACCGGGTTGCATCACGAATAGCTGTGCTACACCTTCTTCTGTTAATTGTTGTAGACCTTTCTCCAATTGTTTGGTCTTTAAAGGGTCTCTGTTCTCTACCTCTTTAAAAATCTCGGGAGAGAAGCTAGGGATGCCTTTAAACTGTAGTTTCTCACCCTCAGTTAGCGTATCTCCAATCTTAAAGGTCCCACTGTCATAAAGCCCAACAACGTCTCCTGGCCAAGCCTCTTCAACAATGCTTTTTTCGTTGGCCATAAAGTCCATCGGGTTAGAAAACTTGATCCTTTTGTTGTTCCGGGTATGATAGAAGAACTTATTACGTTCAAATTTACCAGAACATACTCTTAAAAAGGCAATCCTGTCACGGTGGTTAGGGTCTAAGTTGGCATGGATCTTAAATACAAAGCCGCTAAAATTCTTTTCAGTTGCTAAAACCTCACGCTCTTCGGCTTCTCTACTTTTAGGGCTAGGGGCAATGTTCACAAAGGTATCCAACAGTTCTTTGATCCCAAAGTTATTGATCGCACTGCCAAAAAATACAGGTGCCAATAAGCCTTCTAGATACATTTCTTTATCTACGGTGCCATAAACACCTTCTACCAATTCCAGGTCATCCTTTAAGATGGTTAAAGCCTGTGCAGGTAAAAACTTGGCCAATTGTTCATCTTCCAGATTACCTACTTCAATTACAGGCGTGCTGATCTTGGTTTTATCAGGTTCAAACAGGTTAAGGTGTTTGTTATAAATGCTATAAACACCTTTAAAGGTATGCCCCTGACCAATTGGCCAACTTAAAGGACATAAACTAATATTCAATTTGCTCTCAATTTCGTCTAACAAATCAAATGCGTCTTTACCCTCACGGTCCATTTTGTTAACGAAAATGATTACTGGTGTATTCCTCATCCTACAAACCGACATCAGTTTTTCGGTCTGTTCCTCCACACCTTTTACACAGTCGACCACCAAGATTACGCTGTCTACTGCAGATAATGTCCTATAGGTATCTTCCGCAAAGTCTTTGTGACCCGGTGTATCCAAAATATTGATGCGCTTGCCATTGTATTCGAAACCCATTACAGAAGTAGCCACCGAAATACCACGTTGCTTCTCAATTTCCATAAAATCGGATGTACTGCTTTGGTTAGCTTTGTTCCTTTTTACAGCACCAGCGGTATTGATCGCCCCACCAAAAAGCAGAAACTTCTCGGTCAGGGTTGTTTTTCCCGCATCGGGGTGACTAATAATTGCAAACGTTTTTCTTTTTTCTATTTCAGGATTAACCATGGATTTTTTTGATAATGTGGGGCAGAAACTTAATTAAATAGCGAATACAGCAAAACTTTATAAAAAGCGAAGAGGAAATAATAGAGCTGTAGCTTGTTTCATTGCACAGCAAAGGTAAGGATATTTTAAAAGAGTATAAAGTATAAAAATATTCCATGGTTCGTGTCCACACGAACCATGATAAACATAAAAAAAGCCCCGTTGTTACAACAGGGCTTTTTTACGTATTTGATTTGAATTATTTTCCACCTCTTCCTGGTCTGCTGCTACCGCTTTCTCCGCGGCTGCCACGACTTTCTGAACTGCTACCTGAACTTCTTTGAGGAGCAGATTGTGTACGCTCTACTCGTTGAGGTTGAGGTTGTGGCTGAGGTCTTTCCATTCTTTGTGGTGCTTGTTGCATTGGTTGTGGACGCTCACTTCTTTGTTGTGGCTGAGGTTGTTGCTGTGGAGGCATTTCTCTGCTACGTTCTACTCTTTGAGGTTCCTGGCTTCCGCGTTCGGCCCTTTGTGGCTGATTTGGGTTAGCTTCACGACTTCTATTGAAGATGTCGGGTCTGTTCCCATCATTTGGAGGAACACGATTTTCAGTACCTCTGCTTGGTTGACCGATATCACTACCTCTAGATGGACGCGTTGGCATGTTATCAGTACCTCTTCCAATTATATTTTCATTTCTATCTATTTGACCCACATCGTTGCCACCTCTTGATGGGCGGGTAGACATATTATCGGTACCGTTACTTCTTCCACTTGTGTTTCCGCTTCTATCTATCTGACCAGCATCACTACCACCTCTAGATGGACGTGTTGCCATGTTATCGGTACCTCTTCCATTTCCGTTTCTATCACCTTGGAAAACATTACCTTCACCTCTTGACGGACGAGAACCCACATTTGCATTTTGGTCTCTTCCAACTGCACCACGGGTAATGTTACCTTGTACCGCATTTCTTGGAGCCGCATCATTATTGTTTACGCCTCTAGTTGGACGAGGGTTGTAGATGTCTACACTATTGCGTTCAATTCTCGATGCACCAGGTCTGTTGCTTCTGTTGATGTTATAAACAGTTACGTTTTGGTTAGTTGCACGTCTTACTTCCTCAGCTCTAGGACCAGTATAATAGGTTCTGTTGTTGCGAACATAAGTGTTGTTGATGATAACGGTATTTTGGATATAAACCCTATTTCTGCCTCCATAATAACGAGGGTAGCTGTTGTAATAGATGTTGTTATATGGAATAAAGTTCCAGCACATATCAGGAATTCTATATCCGCTTCGGCCAAAGTTGATGCCTATACTAATGCTTGGTCCTAATGGAGCCCAGCCATAATAACCACCACCACTTCTCCAACTTACCCATGCAGGTCCCCAAACGGTATCAGGAATCCAAACCCAATCGTTATAACGGTTATAGATCCAACGACCATAGTGGAACGGAGCCCATCCCCAATCGTAGTTAGATACCCAGGTATTGCCATATTCTGTCATTGCCCAACGGCCATTGGTGTAGTATGGCCTAAATTCGTCCTGGTCTACATCTGGTCGCCAGACATATCCATATTGTGGATCTTTCGATCCAGGTGCCATAAGGCGACAACTCGTCGTAAAACGATTGTAAGGACACGTCCTCATTTTGCGCCATGACTTTTTGAGTGGTTCCGGTAAGTACGAACATCAGTCCTAATACTACCGACAATTTGATCATGATTTTCATTTTGTGTGTGTTTTAAAATTTATAATTAACCTAACGCTGTGTGTATATCAATTTGAACACCATTTTTAACAAAGGATTAATCAATCCTTAACAAATGGCATTATTACCCTATTTTAACGTGTTTTTTTACACTTAAGTGTTTAAATACAGTACTTTAATTAGTGCTATGGCTGTGCAAAAAATAAGGCAGGCGGAACTAAATTTGCTACATAGGCCAAATCGGCACCCATTATTGGCTTAAAACCGTACTTTTGTAGAAATTAAGTTTAGCTATGCAAAGAGGCACCTTGTTTCTAATTCCTGTTCCATTGGCAGAAAATGCCATGCAAAAATCTTTTACTCCTTTTTTGATTGATACGATAAATGCACTCAAAACCTATATTGTAGAAAATGAAAAAACGGCCCGTAAATTCTTAAAAGAAGCAGGTTTAAAAACGCCACAAAGCGAATTGCTGATCCATGATTATGGCAAACACAAGCGTGGGAATAGTTTGGTGCCTTATTTCTCGCAATTGATGTCGGGGATTGATGTGGGCCTAATGAGCGAAGCCGGTTGCCCAGGGGTGGCCGATCCAGGTGCGGAGATTGTTGCAGAAGCGCACAAGAGAGGCATTAAAGTGGTGCCTTTGGTGGGACCAAATTCGATGGTACAAGCCATTATGTCTTCTGGTTTTAGCGGGCAGAGTTTTACTTTTCATGGCTATCTGCCTATTGACAAAACAGATCGTGCAAAAGAATCAAAGAGTTGGAAGTGTTATCAGAAAAGAACAAACAGACTCAATTGTTTATGGAAACACCTTTTAGGAATAACCATTTGCTAGAAGATGTGCTCAAAAACTGTCACGGAAGTACGCAACTCTGTATTGCCTGTAATATCAATGGGGAAGAAGAGTATATCAAAACAATGACAGTTGGTGCTTGGCGAGGTGAAAAAATTGATCTGCATAAAAAACCAACGGTATTTTTACTGTATAAAGGATAGCTTAAATGTTGGCAGGGATTTAAATCCTAACCAGCTAATAGCAACTAACGGTACATATTCTTTTGATCGATAAAGGCCAGTACATTGTCGGGTACAAAAAACTGAATGTTCTTGTTATCTTTTAAGGCCTTACGGATAAACGTAGAAGAGATTTCCATTTCTGGTGTATCTGTAAAGGTAATGGAAGGATGATTTTTCCACTCGCTTACCTCTGCTCCAGGTCTTGGGTAAACATAGATATGGTAATCTTTGAGCAGCACCTCAAAATTCTTCCATTTTTTTAAGGAAACGAGGTTATCGGCTCCCATGATCAACACAAACTCCTTTTCGGGGTAGCGTTCATGTAAATGGGTCAACGTATCTATGGTATAAGAGGGTTGAGGCAATTTAAATTCAATATCGCTGATCTTGATCTGAGGGGCGTTTTCTGTTGCTAGCTTGGCCATCTCTAAACGATCGTACATATTGGCCAACCCACTTCTTTGCTTAAGCGGATTATGTGGTGAAACCACTAACCAAACTTCCTTTAAACTGCTAAAATTTGCCATATAATTGGCAATGATCAGGTGCCCGATATGAATTGGATTAAACGATCCAAAAAAAAGTCCAATTTTCGGTTTACAGTTTACAGTTTTCGGTTCAGGATTTGTAATAGACATGTGAGTTTACAATTATCAGTTATACTGAGCCATACTTTTGTGGATTGTTCATCATATGGTTTAAAAGTTTTCCAATTTCTTCACTTTGGACAACAAGTTGGTCATATTGCTCATTTGTAATATAATTGCATGCTAATGCAAATTTCAGCCATCCTTTAGTTTCACTATTCTCCATGTCACTATCTGATAATTTACTTATAAAGTGAGCCCTGTATATGCGTTTTCTATATGCTTCAATTAAACAAATATTAGTAGATCTTGATGAACGTCTAATCTGGTCAGTTAATGAATGAGTTTCTTCTTTTGGAAAGGACTTACTAATCTCAAATATTGACATCGCCAGTTCGAAGGATTTTTTATATACTAAAAGATCGTTGAAGTCGCCCATGATAAAGAATTTGTATCTATAAATATAGCGATTTAAGCATCCAAAACTGTAAACGGTTAATTGTTAACTGCCAGTTGAAAGAAAGTCTCCAACCAATTTTTCTGCCGCTGCACATGCAGTTTCAAGATCGTAGTTTTTAAGGATAACATCAAATTTATCAGCATAAAGCAATTCCTTTTCTGCCTTTACGAAACGTTCCTGTAACTTCTCTTCACTATCGGTACCTCTACCGGTTAAACGTTCTTTTAAGACCTCTAGCGATGGTGGCTGGACAAAAATGGCCAAGGCATTCTCTTCGTATTTTCTTTTTAAACGCAAACCACCTTCAACATCGATGTCGAAGATCACATGTTTCCCTTCATTCCAGATACGTTCAATTTCCGAACGGAGCGTACCATAAAATGTGCCACTATAAACCTCCTCAAACTCTACAAACTCCTGGCGGGCAACTTTATGTAAAAAATCTTCTTTACTGATAAAATAATAATCGTTTTCGTGTTTTTCACTACCTCTTAACTCGCGGGTAGTGGCTGAAATAGAAAAACTTAATTGTGGAAATTTCTTTAGTAAGTGTCTAACTATAGTGGTTTTGCCAGCTCCTGATGGCGCAGAGAATATAATGAGTTTGCCTTGTTTCATTTTAATTGGAAAGTTGAAAAGCTAAAAAGTTGGAACGTTAAAACATTTCAACCTTGAAACTTTACAATACATTTAGTAATTGTTCTTTAATTTTTTCTAGTTCTTCCTTCATACCAACTACCAATTGCTGTATCTGTGCATCGTTAGCTTTGGCACCCATTGTATTGATTTCTCTACCTATTTCTTGAGAGATAAAACCTAATTTTTTACCATTGGCATCTTTACTTTTCAAGGTTGCCATAAAGTAATCGCAATGACTTTTTAAACGGGTTTTTTCTTCGGTAATATCTAGTTTATCGATGTAATAGATCAATTCTTGCTCAAATCGGTTTTGGTCTACATTTACCTTGCCAACCGCATCTTCTAAAAATTGGGTAAGCCTAGCTTTAACCTGTGGAACCCTTAAAGGAGCAAGGTGGTCTATCTGTGCAAAAAAATCAAGGATGTTTTGGATTCGAAGTTCCAGGTCAGCCCTCAACACATTTCCTTCATCAACCCTGAACTGGTTAAAGTTGTTTAAGGCATTTAAAAAAGTTTGATGTAATACTTCCCAGTCGTTTTCGTCAACCTCTTCTTCCGTATAAGTAATTACTTCTGGAAAATTCAAGGCCGTTTGTAACAGGTTGGCAGCATTTGCACCTAAAGTGTTGTTGATTTCTTCTAGCTGTTTGTAATAACGTGTCAATAAAGCGGTATTGATGGTTGCCCCTTTTTGGTTGTCGTCACTACGCTCAATGTTGATCGCCACATTAACTTTTCCACGTTCGATCTCTTTGCTACAAATATTGCGCAACAAAAGTTCTTTGTCCGAATAGGCTCTTGGTAATTTTAAATTCAGCTCCAAAAACTTAGAGTTTAGGGATTTGATCTCTACTGCAAACTTAACGTTTTGATCATCCGTAGCCGCCAAGCCAAAGCCTGTCATTGATTTTATCATGTGCAAAGATAGTAAAAAGGTATAAGGTTTTAAGACTGGCCGAAGAAGGTTTTAATTTCAGTGCCATGCACTTAGCTATGCTTTAAAATGGCTTCTTCCATTAAGTCGAATACTTTTTGTTTGAGTTGTGGTAGGTCTTCCAATTGCAGGCCCTTTACGGGTACCGCCGGAATAAAAACAGTTGTCAGTAGCCCTGGATGTGCATTTAAAGGTTTGATTCGAGGTAAAAGATTTCTATTGTTCACCATTACAAAAGGGAGTAGGGGTGTTTGCGTTTCAATGGCAATCCTAAAAGCACCATCATAAAACTCACTCAATGGTTGGGCGGTTTTGTTCATTGTCCCCTCTGGAAAAATAAGGATCGATTGCCCTTTTTTAATGTCTTTTTTAAGTGCTGCTACAGATTGCTCCCTGCTTTCCTTGCTACTTCGGTCAATCATCACCACAATCCTTTTGTAGATCATTCCGAAAATGGGCACCTTGGTCATTTCCACTTTACCTAAGGGACTAAAATATTGTGGAACACTGATACATACAGCAACAGCATCTAGATAAGAACCATGATTGCCCACATAGATATGGGGTACTTGTTGGTTGATCAGCTCTTTATAGAGTGTTTTTACCCAAAAACAAGAGAGTATGCTAAAGGCCCATGCCCAACACCTCAGTAGCAATAAAATGGTATGTTTGCCAGCCTCATTGCGCAGTATGGCCGAAGCCAATAGCACAAAGGGTAAAACGATCAGCATCAACGTGATAAAAATCAATGCGGCGTAAACTAAATATAAAATGGCTAAAACCTTTCTCATTAAATTAACGTTTTTTAACGTAATTGGTTAACAAACAATCCTTAAGTTTACAAAATAAAAAACTTACTCCCTAATGCGCCTCCTCCGTTTAGTTTTTTTAGGCATGCTATTGGCGTTGTTGTTTGATGCTAAACAAGGTGTTGCACAAGAATTTAAGTTGAAAGGAGCAATATTTGAATACGGGTCAAAAATTAGGATTGGTCTTGCTGTAATTACGAACAAAAGAAACCTAAGTAGCGTTGGCAGCAACGATATCGGGCTGTTTGAAATCAAGGCGATGGTTGGAGATACCATAGTGATCACCAAGCGAAGATACAACGACCTGCAGCTGGTTGTAGGGTCGACCAAAGACATGGTCCTTTATTTGAAAAGGGAAGAGACTTTAAGAGAGATTGTTGTTCAGGGAGAAAGTAAAAAACAGGCATTGGATGCCATAGAGAAAGACTTTAAGGATAAAGGGTCTTTTTATGCAGGAAAGCCGCCAATCGCTTTATTGTCGCCATTTGGAGGAAGCCCACTCACCTTTTTCTATGAACTTTTTGGGAAAACACCAAGGGATGCCCGTAGATTTAGAAAATATCGTGAAACTGAACTGAAAGAATCTTATACGGATGGATTTTTTAACAAAAAGATAGTTCATGAAAATACTGGGTTAGAGGGAAAGGAATTGGAAGATTTTATGCTCAATTATCGTCCTGATTACGAAAAGACAAAAAATTGGACGGTTTATGATGGAATGAAATGGATCAAGGATTCTTATAAAAAGTATACGGCAACTTTAAAATAGCCGTTTGATAATAATGACTAAAACCAGATTTATACTGATTTTTTTTTAATATGCTGCTTTTGGGGGTTGAGCTTAAAGGCGCAACAAGAATTTACCCTTACTGGTGCAATTTTTGAAAAGGGAACAAAGCTCAGGGTTGTATTAGCCGAAATTACCAATAAGCGCAACAAATACAGTGTAGGTAGCAATGACATGGGCATTTTTGAAATCAAAGTGGCCGTAGGCGACACGTTAGTGATCAACAAACGCGGGTTTAACGATTTAACAGTGGTGGTGCCTACTACAAAAGACATCGTGGTTAATTTGGTTAGGGCAGAAAACATGTTGAATGAAGTGGTGGTCTATGGGGAGACAAAGAAACAGTCTTTAGATGCGATCAAGAAAGACTTCAAAAACAAAGGCTCTTTTTACGCGGGCAAACCTCCGTTTCTATCTTTTTTGTTTACGCCTTTAACGGCATTGTACGAACTGTTTGGCAGAACACCTAAAAATGCCCGAAGATTTAACAACTATTACAATACAGAAATCCAGCAGACACATATTGATGCTTTTTTTAACAAATCGATCATCAATAAAAGAACAGGCCTAGAAGGAAAACAACTGGAAGACTTTATGCTCAATTACCGCCCAGACTACGAAAGGGCAAAAAACTGGACAGAGTACGATGGTAACAAATGGATCAAGGACTCGTATAAAAAATATACAGATACCTTAAAAACTGCAATCAAACAAAACAATGCACAACAGCACTAAACTTGGTCTACTCAGCTTTATCGTATGCTGCTTTTGGGGTTTAAACCTCAAAGCCCAACAAGAATTTACAGTAAATGCCGTAGTTTTTGAGAAGAACTCTAAAATCAGATTGACAGAGGCCACTGTATTCAATAAACGGAATAAATACGTAGCGCTTACCAACGGCATAGGCCTGTTCAATATCAAAGCTGCTGTTGGCGATACCTTAGTTGTTACCAAACTGTATTATGATGACGCAAAAATTGTTGTTGGCTTTAGTAAGGATATGGTGGTCAACCTGACCAAAAATACCAATATGCTCGATGAAATCGTGGTCAATAAAACCAGGGTGATCGATGAAATTAAGAAAGACTATAAAGGTGGTGTTCCTACAGGAAAGGTATCGGTTTTGTCTTTTTTATCGCCTTTAAGTGCCATTTATGGATTAACCAGCCGTGATGGTCAGAATGCCCGACGCTTTAGCAGGTATTACAACAATGAACTGCAGCAATCTCATGTGGATGCCTTTTTCAATAAATCGATTGTAAGCAGCAATACAGGGCTGAAAGGAAAAGAATTAGACGATTTTATGTTTAATTACCGTCCAGATTATGAAAAATCAAAAAACTGGACCACCTACGATGGCATCAAATGGATCAAGGATTCTTATAAAAAGTATTCAGATACCGCTAAAAAAGTAAATTAGATCGCTAGAGATTCGCAAGCCTTTTCTGCAGCCAGTTTTTCCGCATTTTTCTTGTTGTAATCCCTTCCAATACCATGATTTTCGCTATCGATAATGGCATGGATGGTAAATAGTTTGGCACTTTCCCCTTCGCCGTTTTCTACCATATCAAAAGAAATATCCTTACCATGGCGTTGGCACCACTCGATCAGTTTGCTCTTGAAATTCGTTTCCGTCATTTCTAAAGTATGGATGTCGATGTAAGGTTTAACGATGCGGCTCAATAAGAAGTTTTTGGTGAAATTATAGCCTTTGTCCAGATATACTGCACCTACCAATGCCTCAAAGGCATCACCAAGCATCGAATGATGTTTGGTCTGCACATTAACGGTCTTTTGGTCAAAAATGATCGAGCTCGATCAAAACCCATTTTGCGGGCCAGTTGATTGAGGTTGGCCCTGTTTACGATTTTTGAACGCATTTCTGTCAAAAAGCCTTCTTCTTTGTAAGGATAACTTTTAAACAACAGTTCAGCTATTACCGCTCCGAGGATGGCATCACCTAAAAACTCTAAACGTTCGTTGCTACTTCGGCTTCCATTCTTCAAAACTTTAGCTACAGATCGGTGTCTGAATGCCATTCTGTACAAAGTCACATTCCCTGGCACAAAGCCTAAAATGTTTTTCAGTTTTTTTACAAACTCTTTGTTAGGCGATAGGTAAAGTTTATATAAATCGAATAATGGCATTAAATTTTTCTACAAAAAAATAAGGACTAACAAAGTATAATATATTTAAATATACAATCAAATATCAACAAAGATAGTTTTTTAGGTTACTCCTCGTATTTTTTGAAAATAACAGATGCATTATGACCGCCGAAGCCAAACGTGTTGCTTTGTGCAGCACGAATAACACGTTTTTGAGCCTTGTTAAATGTGAAATTTAATTTCGGGTCAAACTCAGGATCATCTGTAAAATGGTTGATCGTTGGCGGAACAACATCATTTTTAACAGCTAGGATAGTTGCAATAGCTTCAATAGCACCAGCAGCACCCAATAAATGGCCTGTCATCGATTTGGTAGAACTGATGTTCAATTTATAGGCATCTTCGCCAAATAGATCAACAATGGCCCTACTTTCACTAATGTCCCCAAGCGGGGTAGAAGTACCATGAACATTGATGTAATCAATATCCGCAGTAGTTAATTTAGCGTCTCTTAATGCATTGGTCATTACCATTCTTGCACCCAATCCTTGTGGATGTGGAGCAGTAATGTGGTTGGCATCAGCACTCATACCGCCACCTATCATTTCTGCATAGATTTTGGCACCACGTGCTTTAGCATGTTCCAGTTCTTCTAAAATGATGGTTCCTGCACCTTCGCCGGCAACAAAGCCTTCACGGTCTTTATCAAAAGGACGCGATGCGGTTTTAGGGTCGTCATTTCTTGTAGAAAGGGCATGCATGGCGTTGAAACCGCCAATACCTGCTTCATTGATGATGGCTTCAGAACCACCGCTGATGATGATGTCGGCAATATCCAAGCGGATATAGTTGAAAGCATCGATCATGGCGTTTGTAGAAGAAGCACATGCAGAAACAGTTGCAAAATTTGGTCCACGTAAACCATATTTGATAGAAATATGGCCCGGAACAATGTCAATAATTACTTTAGGAATGAAAAACGGATTGATACGAGGTGTACCATCGCCCAAAAAGAAAGTTTTCATTTCTTCCTGAAACGTTTTAAATCCGCCTATGCCCGTTCCCAGATTACACCAACACGGTTGGTATCGATTTTTTCGAAATCGAAATTCCCATCTTTTACGGCTTCAGCTGTAGATACCATGGCATACTGCACAAATGGATCTAACTTACGGGCTTCTTTTTTATCCAAATGGTCTTCTGGATTAAAGTTTTTAAGCTCGCATGCAAATTTTGTCTTGAACTTTTCAGTATCAAAACCTGTAATTGGCCCAGCGCCACTCACACCATTAAGCAACCCATCCCAAAATTCTTGGGTGGTATTGCCAATTGGAGTGAGTGCACCTAAACCTGTAACTACTACTCTTTTTAATTCCATTTATACGTATTATACGGAAAGCGTATTTATTACTTAACGTTTTTTTCTAAATAAGCAATTGCTTGACCAACAGTACCAATGGTTTCTGCCTGATCATCAGGAATTGCCACATTGAATTCTTTTTCAAATTCCATAATCAATTCTACAGTATCCAAAGAATCCGCACCTAAGTCATTTGTGAAAGACGCTTCTGGCGTAACTTCGCTTTCATCAACACCTAGTTTTTCTACGATAATAGCCTTAACTCTTGAAGCAATATCAGACATAATTTTATAATTTAATGGTTAAATAATTCTGTGCAAAGAAAAATAAATTCTAACACTTTTCAAATGTTTTTATTTCTCAATCAATTTTAATGTTTTTATTTCAAACTTAATGTAAAATTAGTTTTATAATTTCGTAATTCTAAAAAAAATATTCTGTTTTGAACAAAACTTATTTAAAACTCTCTTTAGACCTCGACTTTGTTTTAATTGCCATTACGGCCGCAGCCAAAGATTATATGTTGTGCCATAAAATAAATAACAGCTTGGAGTTTAACTTCGAAAAGGCTGAGGATCATGAGGTTTACTATAATGTTGACGAAGCTCCATTGGCATTTTCACGCTTCTATTATTTTGTAGAACAGGGCGAAATAGAGTACTACTTGGTGAGCAACAGAAATAGCGAAGGATTTTTAATTCCGGAGATGAACAAGGTAGATTATTTTATCATTATCCACCAATATATAGACAAAGAAGACCTTAATTTTATTTTAACCAGATTAAATAAACTGCCTGATATACAGGTAGCTGCGCAGATAGATCCGCATAAATTAAAATCGAGAGAGAATTTAGTAATGTAAATTTTATATTGTTCGTGTATTAAATACACTATATTTGAATCTTAATAAAATTGAAATAGAACATAAACATTTAGATAAAACATGGTTATTTTCAATAAATTTCCGTTTTTTATCTCATCGCAATAAAAAAATAATAAATGAAACCTTTTCATTCAAGAACTAAAATCGTAGCTACTTTAGGTCCAGCATCAGCCAAACCAGACGTTTTGTATAGTATGTTCAATGCCGGATTAGATGTTTGCCGCCTTAATTTTTCACATGGTTCTCAGGCTGATCATCAAGAAGTGTTGGATACCATCCGTAGCATCAACAAAAAATATAAATATAATGTAGGTATCCTGGCCGATCTACAGGGACCAAAAATTAGGATTGGAACCGTTAAAGATGGTGGTATCCATTTGGTTAACGGTAGTCGTACGGTAATTACCACAAAAGAATGTGTAGGTAACGAAGAACGCATTTATATCACTTACGAGAACTTTCCACAAGATGTGAAAGCAGGAGAAATTATCCTTTTGGATGATGGAAAGCTACAGATGAGGGTAATCGAGACCAATTACAAGGACGAAGTTGTCTGCGAAATTGTTCACGGCGGTATCTTAACCTCTAGAAAAGGAGTAAACCTCCCAAATACTAAGGTTTCTATTCCTTCTTTAACGGTAGAAGACCGTAAGAACCTAGAATTTGTATTAGAAAACAACGTAGAATGGATCGGTTTATCTTTTGTGCGGAATGCCGAAGATATTATCGAGCTGAAAGATATCATCAAAGCTAGAGGCAAAGCCGCTAGGGTAGTAGCCAAGATCGAGAAACCAGAGGCGATTGCCAATATCGACGAGATCATCGCTGTTTCTGATGCCATTATGGTGGCCCGTGGCGATCTTGGAGTTGAAATGCCGATGGAAGAAGTGCCATTGTTGCAAAAAATGATCGTACAGAAGTGTAGAGCGGCATCTAAGCCAGTTATTATCGCTACACAAATGTTAGAAAGTATGATCACTACACCACGTCCAACACGTGCAGAAGTAAATGATGTGGCCAATTCGGTACTAGATGGTGCAGATGCGGTAATGTTAAGTGGTGAGACTTCGGTTGGAGAATTTCCATTGATCGTGATCGAAACCATGCAAAAAATCATTTCGAACATAGAAGACAACAATTATCCTTTCCACCCAGAAAAATTCTTAAAGCCTAAGGCAGACAGTTTCTTGAGCGATGCAGTTTGCGATTCGGCTTGTTTCCTTTCTAAACAGACCAACGCAGTTGGTATCGTATCGATGACCTTGAGTGGTTATACCGCTTTTGAAATTGCCAGTCACCGCCCACAATCGCCAATATTTATCTTTACCAGTAATGAAACCTTATTAAATACCTTGAGTTTAGTTTGGGGCGTTAGGGGTTTTTATTATGATAAATTTGAAAGCACCGATAATACCATTACCGAGGTTAACGATTTCTTGAAAAAGAAAAAACTGATCAAAAAAGGAGATGTGATCATCAATACCGCAGCGATTCCGATGGAAGTTAAAGGTAAAACGAACATGTTGAAGATTACGGTTATAGATTAACTTTACCTATTCTTCTGATAAAGATATGCCCTTGTTTATACTTGGGCATTTTTTTGCCCCACAACGGAGAGATGTCAGAGTGGTCGAATGAGCAAGCCTGGAAAGTTTGTATACTCGCAAGGGTATCGAGGGTTCGAATCCCAGCGGACTACAGAATTCAAAAACCATCTTTATGTGCCTTAAAGATGATTTTCTGCTTTTATACTAATTTAAAATTTTGCGTAGAATGCTTTAACCACAGATTTGTGTTCGATGTCGGTAAGTTTAACTTGATAGTAATGAACAGAAATTTGTTGCTTTTTAAATAACTTATGGGCTTACTAAGACTAATTAACCGGAAAAGGCGATAAAGCTAATTTATACTGAATCATAAAGAATTCCGTGCTTCAAAACTCCGGGTACCGTAATTTACATCAACCACAAATACCATCGCCTTGTTTGACCACATGACCAATAGTCAAACCTTTACCCTTTCGCAATGCCATTTATTGACCGAGAAACTGGATTAATAACCTGAGCAACAAAAAAAGGCCAAGGTCCAAAGCTATCTTCTTGCCTTAAGTAACTTTAAGTTAATATGCCCTGTAATTAATACAAAGTTAGTCCTACAACTACAGGTTTTTAGCTTTTAGTTAATTCTGATGAGCCAAGATTTTTTTTTTGATGAGGCATTAAGTACATCTGTTTGCTTGTGGGTTACTAAATCAACCCTAATGCAAACTACTTCGTTGGTAATTAAAGGTAACGGCATTTGCTTTGCAAGATAGGGTTGTATAAAACACCTGACTAGTCTTTACTGCCCGATGACAACAAAGCCTAAGTTGTAAAAGCTTAGTTTACATCCTAACAGAAAGAGCCAGTAAACTGCAGTTTATTTGCTCCCGTACTACCTATTTATTTCGACTTTACTCCACGTAAGTTAACGCCCAAGTCTCACAAAATACTTAAACACCAATTATGAATTTAAATCTTTCCTTTTTAAGGAATAGCACTGCTGCGCATCAAAGCCGGGGCTATTCGAAGGTACATGTTGCCTTCCTATTATTACTAACCGCTCTTGTAGTTTTTATTGCGGGTTGCAAGAAAGACGATTTTGGTGGTGAAATTTTCGGCAATTGCCCAGTAGTAACTACCGATCCTATTAACGGTGCCATAGATGTACCAGTAAACAAGGTTATCGGATTAACTTTTAATACTGATATGAGAGGCTCTACCGTGAACGCAACAACTGTTTTGTTAAAGCAAGGCAGTACTGCAATAGCAGGTATAGTTGGACCAGCTACAAATGGGAAATTGTTTACGTTTGACCCAACAGCAGACCTCCTACCCTTTACTACCTATACCGGAACGGTTACTACGGGCGCGAAAGACACTTTGGGAACAGCAATGGCGGCAGATTATGTATGGACTTTTACTACCATGCCTCGTATTACCATAGTAGCTAACCCTGTTTTAGGCGGAACAACAACTGGTTCTGGCGATTTTACCCAAGGTTCATCAGTTACCGTAACTGCTATACCAAATGCAGGTTATACATTTACCAATTGGACTAAGGTAGGTGCGCCAACCGTAGCACTTTCATCTAATCCAAGTTACCAGTTTAACATGGCAGGTAATATTGATCTGGTAGCTAACTTTAGCCAGGTTGCAACGTTTACAGTTCTTGTTACACCAAATCCTTTGGCAGGTGGAATAACAACTGGATCAGGCACATACGCTTCTGGAACTTCTGCGACAATCAGGGCCATAGCAAACAGTGGTTTTACTTTTACTGGCTGGAGCGGAGATGCTACGGGATCCACTAATCCATTAACCTTAACTGTAAATTCAAATAAGAACGTTATTGCAAACTTTACCGCTGGTGGTCCGATTGCTGGTGCTGCTAATGGTCCAATCCTTCCAAGTCTAGGTGGTGCTGCTAATTTCTCTATATTAACAAAGGCTGGTATTTCTACCACGGGGATTACGCTGATAAATGGTGACATTGGTGTAAGTCCATCTGCGGCAACTTCAATTACAGGCTTCGGCTTAATTATGGACGCAAGTGGACAATTTTCACGCTCGCCTATTGTAACGGGCAGAATTTATGCCTCTGATTATGCCGCACCAACACCAGCTAACCTAACTACTTCGGTATCCAATATGGAAACTGCTTATACCACGGCAAATGGTCTAGTTACACCAGCTCCGGTACTTGAAAGAGGTGCAGGAAATATCTCTGGTTTAAACTTGGCACCTGGTTTATACAAATGGAGCACGAGCGTATTGATAGATCCTAACACAACAGTTACCCTAACTGGTGGGGTTAACGATACTTGGGTATTCCAGATTGCACAAAACCTTACCGTTAACAACGGAGCGAGAATCATCCTTCAAGGTGGTGCACAGGCCAAAAACATTATGTGGGTAGTTGCTGGTCAGGCAACATTCGGAACAACTACAAACTTTAGTGGTAATATTTTGAGCAAGACCTTAATCTCTACAAACAACGGTACCATCATAACTGGTAGGTTATTGGCACAAACTGCTGTTACCTTAATCGGAACCATTGTTATACAACCCTAACAAAGCATGCCCGCCATTTGGCGGGCATCTTTTACTATTAATTAGCTAAATATTAATCTAAAAACATTATGATGTTACTTATAAATAAAAATAAAGCAGCATTGATCATCTGCTCGCTACTGATCATTTTGAGCCAAAGTGCTGCATTTGCTCAAGATACACAGCCCAAATGGTGGTTCGGTGTATCAGGTGCGGCAAATCTTAACTTTTATACTGGTACTACACAGCGTTTGAATAATTCTTTGATCGTACCAACGGCTTTTCACAAAGGAAACGGTGTGCGCCCATTTGGTTCGATCTTGGTAGAATATCGCGCTGCGAGCGTTTTAGGCTTTATGCTGAACGTAGGATATGATGGTCGTGGTGGAAAGTTTGATGATGTAGTGGCCCCATGTGATTGCCCAGCTACATTAGAAACCAACCTTAGCTACATTACCGTTGAACCGAGCTTACGCTTGGGAATTCCGAAATCGAACCTGTTCTTTTTTGCCGGCCCACGTGTGGCATTCGGATTGCAGAAAGGGTTTGAATATACCCAGCTTAAACAAGAAGATAAAGAAGGAGATTTTAGTGAAATGAACACCACTGTTTTTTCTGGACAGGTTGGAATGGGCTATGATTTGCCAATTACTTCGGTAAACAGCAAAATAAGCGCTTCCCTTTCCCCTTTCGTTTCTTACCATCCATACTTTGGTCAGGATGCACGTAATATAGAAAGTTGGTCAGTATCTACCGTTAGGGCAGGTATTGCTTTAAAATTTGGAAGAGCTGTAAAGGTAAAGGAACAAGCTCCAGTGGCAGCAGTGCCGGCGCGTGATATCATGTTTACGGTACGTGCGCCTAAATCAATCCCTTTAAAACGTTTGGTAAGTGAAACATTGCCGCTTCGTAATTCGGTGTTCTTTAATGAAGGTTCTACTTCAATCCCTACGCGTTACGTATTGCTTACAAATAGTCAGGCATCAGCCTTTCAAGAGATTTCTTTACAAAACGAACAAACTCCAAATATCGATGGACGTTCTGCCAGACAGTTAAACGTGTATCATAACATCCTTAACATTTTGGGTGATAGAATGAGGGCTAATACTAGTGCTACGATTTCATTAACGGGATCTTCAGCCAATGGACCAGCAGAAGGTAAAGTATTTGCAGAAACGATTAAACAATACCTGGTATCGGTATTCGGAATTGATGCTTCGAGAATGGCTACTGTTGGACGCACTAAACCGCTGATCCCATCAGAACAACCAGGTGGTACAAAAGAATTGGTACTGCTTCGTGAAGGAGATCGCCGTGTAGATATTACCAGCGCATCACCTGAATTATTGATGGAAGTTGGTGGAGGCATGATGAAGCCAGTGCAGATTTTAACCACACAGGTAGAGTCCTTTGGACACCCATGTGATATTCAACGTGAATGGTGCTAATAGAGTGCTCAAATCTTGGACACTAGCCCTTACCGACGAAAGTGGAACCGTGAAGCGTTATGGGCCATTTACACGTGAACAGGAAAGCATGACCGCGACCTCAATCTTGGGAAGCAACAAATCAGGCACCTACAAAGTGGTGATGGAAGGTGAATCGAAAAGTGGCTTGCCGATAAGGAAAGAAGCTACAGTGGCACTGGTTCGCCAGGATGAAAGGATAGATAAGGGATACCGTTACAGTATCTTGTTCGACTTTGATAAATCAACCTCAATAGCATCATATAACAAGTTTTTGACCGAAGTGGTTTCACCTTTAATTACTTCAGGTTCTACGGTTATTGTACATGGCCACACTGATGTCATTGGAGAAGAAGCATATAACCAGAAGCTTTCAACCAGCAGGGCAACGGAAACGCAAAAGGTCATTCAAAAGGCCTTGACAAATGCGGGCAAAAGCAATGTCACTTTTGAAACCTTTGGTTTTGGAGAGGATACAAACCGTGCACCATTTGAGAATAACTTCCCTGAGGAACGCTTTTACAACAGGACCGTGATCATTGATATCATTCCCGGCAAATAATTAATTATTAAGAAATGATAAAATAGGCCAATCGTAAGACTGGCCTATTTTATTTAAAAGGATTTTCATACACATGATCTAAAACAGGTCCTAAGTGAACATATTGATCACGTTCACCAAATATACTTCCTTGGAGCACATTAACCAGGTTCCCTAGATTGATACCACCAAAATGATGTAATTTCGCTTTGTATTTAACTAAAATTTTGCTAATTTTAGTTATAGCATTTGCAGCTAAAGAAAATCAAAATTTAAGGTGAGTAATTCGGGGAGTAGATAAGTTGGAAGCCTTCGCATGATACTAAAAAAGCGTTTTATGGATATGGGTTCAATTCCCTCTCTCTCCGCCAAAACAAAATGGTCCTGCTTTGCAGGACTTTTTGCTTTAAAATGGATTGGAAGAAATATTTACGTAATTTTAAGGTAGTAATTTCATCACTCGATATCGGTAACATTATGGATTATACCAGTTTTGCAGAGCGGATAATTTGTCTGAAAGATAAGGATTTGGCATTTCGTAATGAACTTATCCAAAAGGGACAATTGGGAGAAGGATATCATGAAGAAATGGAGAAATTGCATAACAATAATGCAACGCTATTAAATGATATTATAGCTGTTATTGGGTATCCGACTATTGATAAAGTTGGTCAAGAAGCCAGCGAAGCTGCTTGGTTGATTATACAACATTCAATAGGACAACCCTCTTTTATGAGAAAGTGTGCGGTATTATTAAAAGATGCTGTTGATGAAAATAGAGTGGATCCCAAAAATTTAGCTTTCCTAACCGACCGTATAGCTATATTTGAAGGGGAACCCCAACTTTATGGAACTCAATTTGATTGGAATGAAAATGGAGAATTGATGCCAAATCTTTTTGACAACCTGATAAAAGTAAATCAAAGAAGAAAAGCTATCGGATTGAATACACTTGATGAGCAAATCGAATTGATTAGACATCGCGCAAAAAGCGAAAATCAAAAACCACTGAAAGATTTTGAGCAAAGAAAAAAGGAGATAGAAGAATGGAAAAGAAAGGTAGGTTGGATAGCATAAAGAGTATTTCCATTCATAAAAAAAGCCCGATTATTGATCGGGCTTTTTTTATTTATCTGGTTGATGTTATTGCAAATTATGGGTTATTAAATGGTTGATTTAGTGGCAGTAATGGTTATTTTGATAAAAAATTTAAATATTTAATAAAGAATTTTGCAACAATCCGGCATTTCTGATGCCTTTAATGTAAAGAACCTAAAACTATCGATACAATACGGTAAATGAGTACACAACAGAACCTTATAGCCATGTGCAAAGAGGGAAACCCCCATGCGTATACGGGGCTCTATAACCAACATGCTAAATATGTCTATAATGCAATCTGTAGGTATGTAGAACACACGGCCGAAGCTGAGGATATCCTGCAGGAAACCTTTGTAGATGCTTATCGGGATATTGGCGACTTGAACAATGCGGATAGTTTCGGGGGTTGGGTAAAAAGAATAGCGATCAATAAGGCGATCAACTGGTTGCGTAAAAAGAAGCTGATGTTGATCGAATTAGAGCCGGAAAAAGCCATTATAGATGAAGACCCGATCGATGAAGATGATTTTGAGTATACGATGAGCAAAGTGAGTGAAGCCATTGAGGCGCTTCCGATTACCTACAGAACGGTTTTTCAGCTTTACGCCATTGAAAACATACCACAGCAAGAAATTGCACAACTATTGGGTATGACGCACACGGGAGTAAGAACACAGTATTTCAGAGCAAAGAACAAGCTTTTGGAAACATTAAAGGAGGGACAATATGAAAGGTAAATTAGAGAAATTTATAGACAGCAATAATGAGGCATTTGATCATCGCAACCCAAATCCATTGGTATTGGAGCGGATCAAGCTTCAAATGCAAACGGAAAGCCCTAAAAAACCGAAAAAAGGCATTGTAATTTCTTTCCAAGCATTACGATGGACTGCGGCAGCCTGTTTCGTATTGGTATTGGGGGCTGTGTTTTGGAAACTGAACGAAAGCAATATCCCTAAGGATCCAAAAATGTTGACGAAAGCGGCAGTCAAAATTCATCCACAGGTACCAACAAATGATACGGGTACAAACCCAGCTTTAAATGAGGTAGCACAGCAACCCTTAGTTAAAGAACATCAATTTGAGGGGGTAGATCATGATATGGCTAATCGAAAAGCGCAGTTGAAGCAAGTATTAGGAGAAACTGCCTCTGCCTCTTACAAACAGGCTTTGTTTGATCAACTGGGCGACGAGGAATCACCAGCCAACCGCATTCGGGTATTGTCGGGTACTGAGCGATTGAAAAACATGAGCCGTGATGTGGTGGATGTGCTTGTTCAAACAATGAATGATGATCCAAACACCAATGTAAGGTTGGCCGCATTGGATGGTCTGGCCAAATTTTACAGGGAAAGTTATGTTAAAAAACAATTGATCAGCTCTTTAAAGAAACAACAAGAGTCCTATGGTACAGATTGCATTGATCGGATTGTTAACTAGGATGAAGGAGTCGGCCATCCTCTCAGAACTAGAACAAATGGTTAGAGACAAAGATACCATGGATGCAGTTAAAGAAAGAGCTTATACAAGTATGTTCGAACTGAAAGGGACTTAACCAGACCAAAACGGGGCTATTGAACTCCAAAATATTAATCAGAAACCACAACAATTATTAATCATACAAATATTTAATACAAAATGAAAAAGAGAATACTAACCCTATTAATTTGCTTGAGCGCCTTTGGTAGTGCTTTTGCACAAGAGTTTAAAGTAGCCAAGACAAGTGGCAAACTGGTGATCAAACTATCGGCTGTTACCGTAGAAGGTTACGATGGAAATGAAGTTGTTTTTAGCACACCAAGCAAAAAAATTGCTGATGAGCGAGCTGCTGGTTTATCAGTGCTTAGCGGTACGGGTATTGTTGACAATACGGGCATCGGTATTAATGTAGCAGATAAAGGAGCTACCTTGGAAGTGAATGAGGTGGCACCTAATTTGGGCAAGATCAAAATATTGGTGCCCCGAGGCATGAGTATTTCTTATAACTGGCAGAATATGATCAATGCAAATAAGATTGTCTTCAAAGACATCCAAAAGAGATCGACATCTCGGCAAGAAACAATACGATAGAACTGGAAGATGTAAGTGGACCAATAAGCGTCAATAGTATTTATGGTTCGGTTATAGCCAAGTTTAAGGATAAAATTACCGGACCAATTACGATTGCCTCTATGTACGGTAACGTTGATGTGTCGGTACCATTGGCTACCAAAGCGAGCTTGAAGCTCAAAAGTTCTTATGGTTATGTTTTCGCAGCTTCTGAGATGAAGATCGAGCTAAAAAAGCGTACTGAGGATGGAATGGTTGAATATAACAGTAGCAATATTGTGGGCAGTTTGAATGGTGGAGGAATCGAATTTAACCTAACCTCTGAGTACTCAAAGGTATACCTGAGAAAAGGAAATTAATTGTACTTCATCCATTATTAACTTGAATCACATGAAAAATAAATTGATCATGATCGGCTTAGTGCTATTGGCACCAATGGTTACCTTTGCGCAAACAGTTATCAATCGTACTTATCCCATTAAGGCAGGGCAGCAATTGTCCTTAAAATTTGATTACCCAGTTGTGAAAATCAGTACCTGGGATAAAAATGAGGTGTCTGTAACAGCTAAGGTAAGTATCAATGGTGGTGAACATGATAGTGCTTTTACCCTGCAAGACCAAACTACAGCCGGAACTTTAGAGATAAGTGACCTGATTAAGGACAAAGACAAATTGCCACGTAGGTATACGATATGGCAAGATGGGCAGAAAACTACTTTTAAAACATTGGAAGAGTTCAAGGCTTATAGAGACAAAAAAGATGTGAGGTCTTATTCGGAAGGAACGGATATTGATATCAAACTGGAAATAAAAGTGCCAGTGCACATCGCCACAAATATCAAGGCAACCTATGGTATAGTGGAGTTGGTTGATTTCAATGCTCCTATCAGCGTAGATGCCAAGTATGGTGGTATTGATGCCAGTCTCATTAAAAATCAAGTGGGACAAATTAAAGCAACTACTAATTATGGTAGGTACTATTCTAACTTGAATCTAGTGCTTACCGATAAAAAGCAAGAAAATTTCCTGACTTCCATCACAGCAGAGCCAGGTAAGGGGCCAGCTTATGTCTTCGAATCGACCTACGGGAAGATTTATTTAAGAAAACAGTAGCTTTTAAGGCTTCAATAATAAACAATCCCATCCCTATGCAGTTAACGGATAATACAACCAAATAAACAAACTAAAGATGAAAAACATAAGCGCTTTTGTTGCAGTTGTTTTATGTGCAATAACAACTGTAACTTCTGCCCAAACAAATCCGGATGAAAAGGCTAAAAGATTAGATTCATTGTATAGCGGACTGCATGCCGCCAACTCCTTTAATGGCAATGTGCTGATTGCCGAAAAAGGGAAAGTGATCTTTGAGAAGAGTTATGGTTTAGCCAATGAAAAAACAGGTGCCAAATTAAACGCAAATACTATTTTTGAATTGGCATCCGTATCTAAACAATTTACGGCTATGGCTATAGTTCTGCTCAAAAAACAGGGAAAGCTATCGTACGAGGATGACATGACCAAGTATGTGCCTGAATTGGCTGATTACAAAGGAATAACAATCTGGAACCTGCTGACCCACACCGGTGGCCTGCCAGATTACATAGATATAACCGATACAAATTGGGATAAAAACAAAATAGCCACAAACATTGATATCCTCAACTTATTTAAGGCCTTAAAGCCAAAAAAGGTTTTTGAACCCAATGAGAAACGGGAGTACAGTAACACTGGTTATTTAATTTTGGGTACCATCATTGAACGTGTAAGTGGGCAATCTTTTGGTGGATTTCTGGAACAGTATATTTTCAAACCTTTGGAGATGAAGCGTAGTTTGGTTTACCGGAGCAGGTATCAGCCACAAAAAATTGAAAACTATGCACTAGCCTATGGTTACTCTGATAGTTTAAAGCGAAAAATTACACCTGATGAAGATGGGAGAAACAGGTTCATTTACCTTGATGGGATAGTTGGCGATGGGATGGTGAATAGCACAGCAAAAGATTTACTTAAATGGGATAGGGCTTTATATACAGGTAAACTGGTAAATGAAGAAGATAAAAAAATGATTTTTTCGTCTTACCCAACAAATGACAATAAAGGAACCAATTATGGTTTTTGGTTGGTTTATCAGAGAGAGTAAAGATTTTGGGAAAATGGTCTATCACTCTGGTAGCTGGGCAGGTTACATCACTTATATTGAGAGAGATCTTGATCATGATAAAACAATCATTATTCTACAGAATAATATGTTGAAAACCACCGAACTTCCATCCAAAAACACCCGCAACATACTCTATGGGATGCCGATAATAAAGGAATAGAGGCCAACCTGAAATAATTTTTCCCTTGGTCCGTGTCGAAACGGACCAAGGAGAACAATTGTAAAAAAATCGTTACATTTTAATTCGAAGTTAATCCTTCTCTCTCATGATTTGATCTCTATTTGGGGCAAGAAAATTGATGTTTCGTTAAAGGAAATATGAAGAATATATTCCATGCGATTTTTGTATAAAACTCTTAAATTTAGGGTAAGTCAGATATTCCAAAAAGGAACAGTTTATAGTTTTGGTAGCTGTCGGACTTAAAGGAGCGCAATGTTTTGATGATTGGGATAGCTTAGAATCAGTAGTATCCGAAGCACTATGCTTGTCTAACCGAAGACTTTGCGATTTCAAATTTTGTAACCTAATCTTATATCATATGAAAAATCAACAGTCAAATCAGCAAAATTCACCATATGGCGAAGTGCTAACGAGAGAACAAATGAAAAATGTTAAAGGGGGTGAACTTAATGGTTCTTGCAGTCTGGTCTATCAAAACAGTAATGGCAATTGGATTACTGAAACTGGAGTCTGCAAAAAGATGGAGGTTGTGGTTCAAACAGATTTTGGCCAGGCAGTTTTGAATTTAGGCTCCTATTGTCAAACTCAGAGTTTTCCATTTAGACAGCCGTTATCTTCAAATGGCGGTGTAAGTAAGTGTAATACTTAGGATAGTTAATCTGTGATACGATAATTATAAACGAATAAAGAGTTCTTTTTCAATAATAAAAGCTAATAAATTTAGAAATCCAATCTGCTTTAACGAGATTGGATTTTTTGTTTAATTCTTCATTCGTCTCCTTGGTCCGTGTAGGCACGCAACAAGGCTAATATTCAATCATCTTCCTCTCAACCGTCCCATCGGCATTGAAATCGAATAAGGCATAGGCAGGTGCAAAATCCTGAAAAGCACCACCCCACCAATTGCCGCTCACGGCACCATTGCAATAATATTTGATGCCCAAATAGGTGAGCTCGTCTTGTAAATGGATATGGCCACTTAAACAGGTCTTGATGTTGGAGTGTTTTTTAAATAAATCCTTGATCTTTCGCGCATCTGTATGGAGTAATGCCCTTGATAATTTCCAGTCGCCATTGGGCAACATGTCTTTAAAGAACATGGCGCTGCAAAAAGACATGATCGGAATATGCGAAACAATACAGATGAACTTTTCTTGATGGTTGTTCAATTCATTCTCCAGCCATGCAAACTGTGCATCATCTAACAAAGCAATGTAGCCACCGTTGTTTTCCTGCACACTGTCTAACACAATAAAATGCCAATTGTTGTGGGTATAACTGTAATAGGTTTTGGCATAACCCGTTTGTTGTAACCACCATCCTTTGCCATAAAGCGGGTCTTTTTTGTCTGCATCTTTCAATTGCCAGGCCCAAATATCGTGGTTGCCAAGTGCATATTTTACAGGCAGTTTGTTTTCGGCTTTCATAATGCTGTTAAACAGGTCCCATTGTATTTTGGTCTTTTCCTTGTCGGCCGCAAGCGCATCCATTACACAATCGCCCCCATTGATGATAAAATCAGGTTGCTTTTTGAGTTGATGGATATTCCTCAACACTTTTCTCATACCAGCTTCTGCTTCGGCCAAAGGTTTGATATGGATATCGCTGATAAAGGCTACACTAAACTTGCTTTTCGCTGTGGTAGAAACAGCATGGCCAACAGCAGGCAAAGTTGTTGCCGCCGTTAATAGAGAAACATTTTGGATAAACTTTCTGCGTTGCATAATGATTGAGCTTTTAGTGATATAAAAATAACTTAAATTGGGATAAACGTTGTAACAATAGCGTTAAATACAAGTTAAATTGCAAGGAGTGATTTCACTTTAAAAATAGGGCATTAAGTTTGTGCACCTTTGATACACACAAAACACACACAAATGAAAACAAGATTAACCCTACTAGCGATGCTATTCTCGCTATGCTGCTTTGCGCAGGACCAAAAAACAGCCAATGCACCACCTATTTTTAAGGACAGTATTGCGGGGACCTCATTTTTTTTGAAAGACAGAGATATCGTGTACCAAAAGGTATTCGCCTCAAATCTCAAAAAAGAAGAACTGCTCGAGAAGATGAATTCGCTATTGAGCACCATCAGGAATTTTAGATTTAACCAGAATACCATTCCAGCTGAGGCCGAAATTTATGGAAGGCTTTTTTTTCACAGCTTCGACCATGAAAAATACGATTACAATATGTTTAACAATTCTGGATATATCAGTGAACCTTTAAGTGCTGTTGTTGCCATTCAGGTTAAGGACAATAAGTATAGACTTACGATTTCAGAGATGAGTTTTTCTAGAGATACTGAGGCACCAAGCCAACGGATTCGATTAGATGAGGTTTTTACACAAAAAAGAACCAGAGACAAAATCAAACACCAAAAAGCCAATCTTAAACTGGCACAATACCTTGATCAAGAGTTTACCACATTGTTTAATGCAAAACGCTCATTGTTAGCGGGAGATTTTTAAGCTTTCCTTCAAGTATAACAGTGCCATCAACTAACCATTGGTGGCATTTTTTGTATACCAATAGCTGCATAACTGTAACTAGTTTAACGCATAGCGTTAAATAAAGTTAATTAATCTACGAAATTATCGTAGATTTTATATATTTGATTTTTATATCCTCAAACCTTATACATGAAATCAAGAATATCCTTTGTCTTTTTAACGTTGTTTTGTTTGGTTATAACTGCCAAAGCACAAGTGGTTGAACAAATGATCAGTCATTTTAACAAGCTTAAAAACGTTAGCTACAAGAGTACCAACATCAGTAAAGATTTTTTTAGCGACAAACTGTATTTTGATACCGTTCAATCCATCATTGTGAAACAAGCAGGTCAACAACTGACCTTTAGGTTTAAGGGGAATGAGCAAGAGGATATTTATGATGGCAGCAAACTATTCAAGTTGCAGTTCTCAGACCATACCTATCGGATAGCTACCAACGCAACGCAGGCTGCCCATTATTACCATTCGTTGCCTTACCTGATCAAAAGGATAGCAGACAACCTCCAAAAAGGTATCAAAGCTGTTCAGTTTCCAGACTCAATTGTTAATGGTAAAAGTTATGCACACTTCAAGATCAAAGAACTGGATTCCATCAAAAATAATAAACATGTATTTAGTCAGACGACCGTATTGATAGATAAAAAGGCAAATTTGCCCTACTATTACCGTAACGATAGCAAAGGTTTTATTGATGGTACCAATACCTACCTTGTTGTTTTTAACGAATACCGATTTACACACTACCAACTCAATGTAGCAAGACCGATTGACCTGACAAAAATGGTGCTGCCTGCAGATTTTACGCTCGAAAAACCAAAAATACCATTGCCATTGTTAGCCACAGCTACCAGCGCGCCAGAAATTCCTCTTTATAATTTAAACGGAGCGGCGATGCAACTATCGGCATTTAAAGGGAAAGTATTGTTGCTCAACTTCACGGTAAATGGTTGTCCACATTGTATAGAATCAATAGAAACGTTAAATAAACTACAAGAAAAATATAAGACAACAGATTTTTCTATCATCACGATCAACCTATTTGATGACAAAGCTGCCATCTTAAAATTCGACAAAAGTTTTGATGTGAGATACCCTACCTATACCAGCGATAAAACCACCTTAGAAAAATACCGGGTACAGGCCTATCCTTTATTTTATGTAGTAGACAAAAGCGGAAACATCACCAATAGTTATAACGGTTTCTCTACAGCTATAGGTGTACAGATGGTTGAAGAAATACAACGTCTTATTCTATAAAAGAGTGCGTTTTTGTAATGTATTATTGTTAGTACTTTAATTTAAAGTGCGCAAACAGTATTAATTTTATGCTGGTTTAACTAAGCTAAAGCATATGAATAAATATTTATTAACCGCAACAGCGCTTGCCTTCGCATGTGTTGCAAATGCGCAACAGGGCAGGTCTTTAACTGCTAAAGATTACGAGCGTGCAGAGCAGTTTATGAGTTACAATACAGAAAAATTTGTAGATGCGGGTAACGTACGCCCGAACTGGCTTGCAGGCGACAAGTTTTGGTACTTGAGCAACTCTGCAAATGGGACCGAATTTATTTTAGTAGATCCTGTTAAAAGAACAAGAGCAGCAGCATTTGACCATCAGAAACTGGCCACAGCACTCTCGGCTGCAAGTGGCAAGACCTATGAAGCCAAAAAACTTCCTTTCCCAACCATTAGCTACGCAGCAGATGGAAAATCTATCTCTTTCTCTGCAGATGGAAAAAGATGGCAATATGACTTGCAGACCAATCAGGTAAGTGCAAATACAGGCACTGCAGAAACGGTTACGGGCCCTCCAGCACGTGGCAGAATGGGTGGTGGAAATAATGGAGTTGTATCGCCCGATGGTACAAAAGCAGTTTTTATCAAAGACTGGAATTTGTGGGTTAGAGATATCGCCACTAAAAAAGAAACACAGTTAACTACCGATGGTGTAAAAGACTACGGTTACGCTACAGATAACGCAGGTTGGACGATGAGCGATGGTGCCATTGTACGATGGTCGCCAGACTCTAAGAAAGTGGCCACCTTTCAACAAGACCAAAGAAATGTAAGTGACATGTATCTGGTAACCACCAATGTTGGTGCGCCGGTTTTAAAAGCTTGGAAATACCCTTTACCAGGCGATAAGGTGATTGCTACCATTAGAAGGGTAATCATAGATGTGGAAAATACCAAAGTGGTAAGTCTCCAAATCCCACCAGATCCACATAGGGCAACTTTGAGCGACGATATTGCCAGTAGCGGTACCTTCGATGATATCGATTGGAAGGCAGATGCCTCAGAGATGGCTTTCTTATCTACTTCAAGGATCATAAGCAAGAAAAATTTCGGATTGCCGATGCCACTACTGGAGCAGTACGCGAAGTATTTGAAGAAGTAGTTAAAACACAATTCGAATCGGGTCGTGGTGCCATCAATTGGCGTTACCTACCTAATAGCAACGAAATTCTTTGGTACTCTGAGAGAGACAACTGGGGGCATCTTTACCTGTACGATTCGAAAACGGGTAAATTGAAGAACCAGATCACCAAAGGCGATTGGTTGGTATCGCGATTGTTAAAGGTTGATGAAAAGAACAGAGTGCTCTATTTTATGGGTAATGGCCGTGAAGCAGGTAATCCCTATTTTAGCTACCTGTATAAAATTGGCTTCGATGGTAAAGGCTTAACTTTGCTTAGTCCAGAGTTGGGTAACCACCAGATTACCTTTTCGCCAAGTAACAACTACTTTATAGACACCTACTCGCAGCCAGATGTGCCAAGTGTAACTACCTTTAGAAACATAGATGGCAAATTGATAGGTAGTTTGGAAAAAGCAGATGTATCGAGGTTAGCCGCAACAGGTTGGAAAGCACCAACACCTGTAAATGTAAAAGCCAACGATGGCACTACAGATATCTACGGATTGGTATTTACTCCAACCCAAATGGATCCCAATAAAAAATATCCTGTAATTGACTATATCTATCCAGGTCCCCAAGGTGGTAGCGTGGGCAGTTGGTCGTTCTCTGCATCACGAGGAGACAACCAGGCATTGGCTGAACTGGGATTTATTGTGGTAATGATTGAAGGAACGAGCAATCCATTTCGTTCTAAAAGCTTCCATGATATGAGTTATGGCAACATGGCCGAAAACACTTTACCAGATCAGATTACGGCTATTAGACAATTGGCCAAAACCTATCCAATAGATACCAATAAGGTAGGTATTTGGGGCCACTCAGGTGGAGGTTTTGCTACAGCTGCGGCGATGTTCCGTTATCCGGATTTTTTTAAGGTAGGTATTGCCGAGTCAGGTAACCACGATAACCGTAACTACGAGGACGATTGGGGCGAACGCTACAACGGTTTGGTAGAAAACTCCAACTACGAAGCGCAGGCCAATCAGAACTATGCCAAAAACTTAAAAGGCAAACTGATGTTGACACACGGGATGATGGACAACAACGTACCTCCTTCAAACACCCTTTTGGTAGTTGATGCTTTGATCAAGGCCAATAAAAACTTTGATCTGGTATTGTTCCCTAACAGTGCACATGGCTTTGGACAGTTTTCGCCTTACATGATGCGTAAGCGTTGGGATTATTTTGTAACCAATTTATTGGGTGCAGAACCACCAAAAGAATACAATTTAAGAGGTACTACACCAACTGCTAGAAACTAATAATTGGTCAGTATAAAAGCATGAAATTTTTGTCATCCTGTACGCAGGATGACAAAAATTTATAAGGTACTTTAACAAGCCTGAAGTTAAAAAGAGTAGGGAGAACTCTGTCAGTCTGAGTGTAGTGAAACCGCAGAACAGCCACGAAGTAATCTAATTGAGCAGTTCTTATCTATGGAGATGCTTCGTTCCTTAGCATGACAAATTTTACTTCAAAATCGGTAAAACTACAAAGCTATCATTAAACCACTTCACCTCTAATGGTCTACCCGCATCTTTGATCGTTTCTGTATTTACATCCCTGCCGGTACCATAATTGATCTGTTCGCTCGCACTCTTATTGATGTTGACCAGTATTACAATCCTACTGCCCTTAGACAATCTCTTTGCACTCATGTAAGTATTGCTAAAAGGAAGGGTTTCTTTCTTTCCGGGCGTTAATAACTTTCGCTTAGTTACGCTAGTGGCATAACTGGCCCGTCCCATAAAGTACGAAAGGTAAAAATATTTCCCCTCTGGTGTAAGCTCAAACAACACTACACTGTAGTCCATATCCTTTTTATTGATTGCCGCTTTGATCTGCCCCGTAAAGTTCCGGGCAAGGTCAACGTTTTTCGGTAAAGGATCAACTTACAAACATCACTCCATTATGGTATAAAGTATCATAACTGATGTTACGCTGCCAAAAGTAACTGTGCTTATCATTACGGTCCTTAAAATCTATCACCTGCTTCACAAAAGCTTCTTTTAAGGGTTTTTTGGCCTCCAGTTTAAAAATGCTGTCAGTGTGCTTGCTACTCAGGTATAGTACTAACGAATCATTACCAGTCCTTTGTAACGAAGGAGCATGCCTCCACTCGTTGCTGCCCATCAACTGGTAATTGATCTTATCCTTCAATACACTTGGTTTTGGACCACCTTTTAAGATGTAGGCAAACCAATCGTAGATGATGTCGTGGATTGGAATATTCGCCACTGGATCAATCTTATAGCCATTGTACACCGAATCGGGGTAACCCTGCGACCCAAAATGTCCATACGGACCAATCATCACATAATGCTCGGCTTTCGGATTATACTTAAGATGTTCGCGATAATAATACAGCGCGCCGATTTGCCCGCCATCAAAATAACCGGTAGTAGTTAATATTGGAATATTGATTTTAGCGAAATCTGTTTTGTAGGGATGATAGACTGCCAATAACTGTCGTAGGCAGGGTGGGCCAACCAACGTCTAAAAATGCTGTTTTTGGGTCTGCCCATCAAACTATCCAACATAGGGTAAGCCTTCCCCGATTGGTACCAACGATCGTCAAGGTCGTTCCATTGTTTGTTGTTGTAATCATCATTGTCCAAAAGCTTATTGTTGGTTACATAATAGGTCCACGAAAATGGAAAACTCATGACAACATTATTGGTCATAGGTACATCAAGGCCTGGAGCAGCAGCAGCGGAAGGAACGATTGTTTTTAAGGCAGGATGCAGTTTTTTGGTTGCTGCCCACTGTGCAAAACCATTATAGCTGCCCCCGTACATGCCAACTTTTTGATTGCTCCAAGTCTGTTTGCAGATCCAATTGATCACCGCATTCACATCATCGCCATCATGCTCATAAGGCACTGCGATATCAGGACTGTTCTTTTTGCCCCTGGTATAAGCTACCACCCCAACATAACCTTTATCTGCAGCCTCTTTGGCCTTTTTTAAGTCGGTTTGTCTAGCGTAGATTGTAAATGAAAGAATAGTGGGCAAGGGTATTTTAACTTCCTTTTTGCGGACCACTAAGGCCGAAACCTGTGCGCCATCGGGTGTTTTGATCAAAATACTGTCTTGAACGATATAATCGCTCCGGTCAAAAACAAATACATTCGCTTGCTGCGCAAAAGCACAGCTTCCAAAAAATAGGCAAAAGAATGCCAGGGACAAGAAATTTCTCATCTTCATATCAATTAAATAAACTTGAATAATTAATTAAAACAGGTTACGTGCCTTAAATACGGCTGTCTGTCTACTAGAAACCGTATGCTGATCGCCATTGGCCAAAGTCAATGCCAATCTACCATTAGCTTCAGTATCAACCGCTTTTATGAATGTAATATTCACAATTAAGGTACGATTGATCCTAAAAAAAACAGACCCATCCAAAGCACGTTCCATTAAACTTAGCGAGCGTTTTAAAAACACCCTTTCCTTGTTAAAATATAAACGCACATAATTACCTATCGATTCGATCACATAAATATCCTTAACCGGTATCAAATGATATTTATCGCCCTCCTTAACAAATAAGCTATGTGTAACTTGTAGTGCACTGCCATTGGCAAAATTGAGGTTAAGTCTGTTTCTAACCTTTTCCATGGCTTTCTCTAACCTTTCCTGCCTGATGGGTTTCACTAGGTAATCCAACGCGCTCAACTCAAAAGCCTTTACTGCATATTGATCAAAAGCAGTGGTGAAAATGACTTCAGGGACTACAGTAAGCCCTTCTAAAAGCTCAAAACCAGAACGTCCGGGCATCTGGATATCCAAAAAGATCAATGCGGGTTGTAATAAATTGATCAGCAGTTCAGCTTCATCTGCATTGGCCGCTTCGCCAACTACTTCAAGTTCAGGGTATGCAACCAAGCCACGTTTCATTTCTTCACGAGCCAAGCGCTCGTCATCGATCACAATTACTTTAAACCTTTTCATAAATTGGAATCAATAACGTAGCTAAAACAAAATCGTCGCCGATCAAAGTCAAAGAAAAATCGGCCTTACCGTTATACTGTAGGTCTAATCTTTCCTTTAAATTTTTTAGACCCAATCCTCTGGTCTGGCCATCCCTTAAATTTCCCTCATTCCTTACGGTTACCCTTAAAAAATCATCGGCTTTGCCTACTCTGATCACAATGGTACCACCATCTTTACGCTGTGCAATGCCATGTTTGATTGCATTCTCTACCAAAGTCTGTATGCATAAAGGCAACACCAATACCTCGAGCATCTCTTCATCCACTACAATATCCCACTGTAAGCGGTCTTCCAGACGCATTTTTTCCAATTCAAGATAATCCCTGATCAAATCTATTTCTTGTTTTAATAGGATCAAGGCGGCATCCCCACCATACAAAGAAGAGCGCAACAGTTCGGAAAGTAGATCTATGGCACGTCTGGCACCGGTAGGATTTTCGATCACCAAACCTTTGATGTTGTTTAAAGAATTAAAGAAAAAGTGCGGATTAAGCTGGGCCCTTAACTGCTCGAGTTGTGCATTTTTGGCTACCAATGCCAATCTTGCATTTTCCCTATTGGCTTTGATCTCTGCTTGTGCAAAATGGTAGGCATAATAGGCCAATATCCAGATAGACATCAACCTGATACCCGTCATCCAGGTTACGATCCATGAATTCTTAAAATTAGTTGCAAAACTTCCGTACAATTGAGGATGTAAGGAAGCACCTATCCAATAATTTTTACAGATCGTTAGTGTCATAAATACCAGACCCAGTACAATCACCGCAGGGATAACAATGGGCAGCAATTGCTTGGGCCGTAATTGACCCCAGTTATTTCGTAAAGAAATGGCCCTAAATAGATGGGTGGGTAAGATGTAGATGATCAGGTCGCCCAGAAAATGGACAATGGCCAAAAGGATGCTGAAATTACTACCAATAGCCCCCATCAAGGTCCAATAAAGCGAAGCCAAAGACCAACCGATCAGTTGGCATTTCCAGTATAACGATAAACCCTTCGTTTCGCTTTTCATCATTGCTACGATTAAATTACGAAACAAAACAACAAAAACTATCCTAAAGCAAAAAGAGAAAGTACACGAGCGTAGACTTTATCATGATGAACGTAGCCAGTACCCTATAAGAATGGATTTTAGGGATGAAGACCATATACTTAACTATTCGTGGGTAGCTGAGGTTTATCCCTTTTCTTCACATGGTCTGCAAGCTCGTAACCTTGGCGTTCTTCCTTTTTGTTATCCAAGAAGAGCAGTACGATCAAAGAAACGATCGGAATCAGAAAAGAGATGAAAAACCAGAACCAAAAACTTTTACCCATATTTTTGGCAAAAACCCCAGCAACCAGTTGTGGGATCAACATAAAACATAAAACGAGTAGCTCTGGCATTAGATTTTATTTGATACACAAATATAAAGTTTAGGGTTAATAACAATCTAGTTTAAATACTGAAAAAGCTCCACTAGGAGCTTTTTTAGATTGATGTAATTTTAATCCACCCTAATAAAAGTTCCATCTACAATTCCCCATTCATCATCTAACATTACTTCAAAATATTGGATGTAAATTTCTGTGGTCGACACTTCAGTAACAACAGCAGTAGAACTGTCCCAAGTTGTAGCTTGAGTTTCGTAAGGAGGATTCATGTACCTAACATCAGAAATTGTATTATTACCAGGATTGTAATCGATCCAAATTTCTGATACGGCATTATAATAAGTGTAGATAATTGGTTTAGAAACCTGTTGGCTGGCTTCTATCCTGTTAGAAAGCGTAGTACCACAAATGAGTACAAAAGTTAATAAAACAAGTCTTGCTTTTTTCATCATCGTAAATTTTAGTGATTAAATTAGTTAATAGTTTACATTGAAGATAGCTATTAATGTGTTCATCGTTAATTGATTATGCTGTTTATTTTGTTCATTTTGTAACAGTGCCATCAATATGTATCTACGGTAATTGTCAATGCAGGTCTAATATAAAGTAAGCGGTGGAACCCAAACGAGTGTGGTTAGTGTTTACTCTTTTTCAATTCATTAAAAACAGCAGCGGTAAAACGATATAGATCGACCACCAGACTGTTCATCAGTTTCGTTGGAGAGTGCAATAAATGCCATCTTATAATCAGGATAAAAAATACAGAAACTCCTGAAGCCTCTTGTGCCACCATCCGTTGTCAGGTAATAGTCCCAGTTCCATAATTTGCCCACATTCCATTGAAAAGCATGAGCGCCCTCATCAATGTCGCCAGAAGTGATCCTATGGCTAAGCCTTACCATTTCATCAGGTACTGCCAACTGGTACTTCAAATAATTAAGCATGTCAGGTAAAGTAGACCTTAGGCCACCAGCACCCGGAAAAGTAAAACCCATTGCAGTGGCTTTTTCTTGACCAATCTTATAACCATTTAAAATTTGCGCTTGATCGGTCACAGGGAAACTTACTTTGGTATGCGTCATCTGTAAAGGCTTGGCGATATACTGCTGTACCAGATCTTGGTATGATTTTCCATATATCCTTTCTAATGCATACCCTAACAATTGATACCCTACATTAGAATAAGCATACTTAAAGCTTTTCAAACTATCGAGTTTGATTTGCCCCAAATTGCTCAAAAATGACTCCTCATTTGCCAAAGCCTTGCCCTCCTCAGTAAAACCATTTGGAAATTTGGCCACATGCGCCAATAGATAGATTACCCTTACTGGATCGACCATTGGGATATTGTAGATTAGTGAAACCACTTGGTAAAAACTTTCTGATATCGTCAGTAAGCTTCATTTTACCTTCGTTAACCGCATGCGCTACCAAAAGCCCCGTAAAAGTTTTGGTAATCGAACCAATCTCGTAAATAGATTGGGCGGTAGGTATCTTGCCAGAACCGGGAGAAGTTTCGCCATAATGGTAACTAAAAGACTTATTGTTTGCAATAAATCCCAGCGAAACAGCCATTCGCTTGTTTTCTTTCAGGTAAACAAGGGCTGCTTTGTGCACAACAGAATCCAATCGGGTTTTTAAAGGATTATCATGAGGTACTTGGGCGAAAAGGACAGTGCTTGTCGCTAACAAGACGAGTGTCAGGATTAAATTTTTCAGCATACACAAAAGACAACAGATAAAACAATACGTTGCACAAAAGGTAGATTATACTAATATACCAATTTGATTCTTTTTTTTTCTGTTATATTTTGATAACCAATGTGTTGTGTGAAGTGCTGTTAGAACAACGCCCATGATAATTTATATCATGGGCGTTGTTGTTATTTATAATTTGTTAAAAAACATATAGTTGAGTTGATCATTGTCCTCTCTTGCGCTCATTGTCGCGATTAGAAGTCTGATCTGATCGTTGGCCACCACCATTGGTAATCCCGATTTTTTTCTTGTCCAATTTTACATCGTGGTGCGTTCGATCAGCTATCGTACTGCCTTGCTGTACATGCTGGTTGTTTTTAGGTGTATTTCCGTTTTTCATAACTCTTACAATTAATTAAAAAAATAAACCAAGCGTTACTATACTAACCACATCACCAATCCAATTGTTTTTAAAAAGGAATAAAACCGAATTATTTGCTATTATCTAATCTGGGCGCCAAGCAATCAACCAATGACTATTGAAAAAATGAACCAACGAACCTTAGGCCATCCCTCCATTAGCGCCCAAGTTCTGTGCCGTGATCCATTTGGCCTCATCGCTCGCCAAAAACAGCACTACATTGGCAATATCTTCAGGTTCTGCAATGCGGTTAAAAGCAGAAAGCGATGCTAAACGGTCAATGAGCTCTTGCGATTTACCCTGCGTAAATAGTTCGGTATTGGTAGGTCCCGGAGAGATAGAATTGACATTGATACCCCTAGATCCAACCTCTTTTGCAAAAACGCGAGTTAATTGTTCAACTGCAGCCTTAGTAGCCACATAAGTGCCATAAGTAGGCAACATCAAGCGATTAACCGAAGTAGAAAAATTGATGATGCTCCCTTTGTCGGCCAATCTGGTAGCCGCCTCACGTAAAGTATTAAAAGTGCCCTTTACATTGATATCAAACTGTCGGTTAAAATCTGCATCAGTCGTATCCTTGATCAAGCTATTGATCATAATGCCTGCGTTGTTAACCAATACATCTATTTTTCCATAATGCGCAATCGCTTGGTCGAACAAGTTTTTTACCTCATCTGTTTTGCTCACATCGGCCTGTAATGCAATGGCATCACCACCTTTGTTTTTGATCTGTAGTACCACTTCCTCGGCAGCGGTTTTTCCACCAGCATAATTTACAATGACTTTGGCACCAGCAGTTGCCAATTGCTGTGCTATGGTAGCACCGATACCTCTCGAAGAACCAGTTACTAATATTACTTTATCCGTTAAATCAATCATATGTTTTTATTTTAAAACGATGGTACAAAGATGAAGCAGAAAACAATAGAAAAGATACAGAACTTAAAGGATTACATACAAAATCCTAAGCAGAAAAGTAAAAGCTGGTGTAATGAGCGAACTCTTTATGTATCCTATGTTCCTCTATGGTCAAATTGTTTTCTCTATTAGCATACCGCTTTATGGTTATGTGATCATATGGCCACCATATGGAAAACATAGATAAAGCATTAAACAATTTGGTATCGAACTATAATCACTATGTGGTCAATATTTAAGAATGATAAAGCTTTCTATGTATTCTATAATTCTAAAAATGATGACAACAGAAGCACCTAAACATTTTGCCTCCTAAACAATACAGGCGAAACTTCAGTATGTTTCTTAAAATAGTTGCTAAAATGTGCAGCCTCTGTAAAGCCTAACCTAAAAGCAATTTCTTTAACCGAAACAGTAGAATTTTGTAACATGGCTTTTGCCTCTGCAATTGTCTTCTCTGCAATCCAAGCTCCAATCGCTTTTCCCGTTTTACTTTTGATCACACTGCTCAGGTAATTGGGATGCAATCCAAGTGCGTCAGCATAATCCTGCACTCGAAAGGTCATATTGGTTTTTCCAGTTCCTAGGTCACGATAATGTTGTTCCAACAATAATTTAAACCCCTTTACAATCTGCGAGCTCCGGTTACCCTCATAAATAGGGTTATAATCCGCCCAGAAATAAGTTTTCACCTTTAACAACAGCACCACAAATAAACTACCGATCATGCGGTTACGGTAAGGCGAGTTGGTCTGATACTCCTTATTGATCTGCAAGTACAGCTGCTCAAACTCGGCAAATTGTGTAGGAGGCAAAACACGAGGGGGGACAGTTTCGGCCAATAAAAAAGGAAATTCCTCAAAGATGGCCGCATGTACGTTCTCCTTCAAAAAGGATTCACTCAGAGTAATCAAAAAAGCATTCTCGAGCTCAAACCACTCATGCGATTTATAATGTCCGGGATTGGTAAAATAGATGGTTCCCGGAACAATACCAAAGTCAAGATGATCAGTTGTATAATTGCCCCTTCCATTTTTGGTAAAAACGAAAGAAAAGAAATTGGCTCGGTATACTGGAGATTTAAAAGGAAGTGCCAAATGAATATCAGCAAGGTTATGGATCGTAAAATCAGTTTGCACGTCAATCTTGTCAACAGCTAGGCCAAAATGCTGATATTGCTGCAATAGGCTATCAAAAGCCAACTGTTTCTCCCTTGCTTTCATTGCGCCAAAATACGCAAAAGCAACTAAAAATAAGCTAATAAAAAACCCCCGTTCCTTACGGATACGAGGGCCACTTTAGAGTTAAGACGTTAATTAGAAACTATAACCAAGCGACAAAGCGAAACCACTAAAACGTGCTTTGTCCTGATCAATGTTGTCTTTGCCAAACGATTGGAAATCCATGTTGTAACGAGCATTGATGTTCATGTTCGGGTTGAACTTATACCCCAAACCAACAACTCCACCAGCAATAGACTTCCTAAAATCATCCTTGTCTGTTGTAGAGCCAATACTTTGGCCATTCACATACGTTGTCGTTTTCTGGTTCAGCAATAGAGAAGCCTGAGGACCCAATACAAATTGTAGTTCTGGTGTTGCATTGATTGCTAAGAGTACCGGAATGTCGATATAACCAGTTTTGGTACGGATTTCGCCATTAGTACCTGATACCGAGCCTTCAAATTTTGAACCCTTTTGTGCATACATCACCTCTGGTATAAACGATAAGCGCTCACTTAAAGGAAGGTCTAAGAAAACACCTGCCTGAAATCCTGCGGTATATTTAGAAGTGTATGAAGCACCGCCTACCTCAAACTTTCCGCCCATCATCAAATTACCACCAGCCTTGATCCCAATCTTGGCATCCATATTTTGTGCTTTTGTAGTTAAGGCAGCTGTCGACAGCATTAAGCCCAAACCTATAACGAATAATTTTTTCATAGTTTATATTTTTGTTTTGTACACAATAACTGTAATAACCATGCCAAAACTCAAATATTGATGTTTGAAAACTGCTGTTTTTTGAATTTAAAATATTGATTATCAGCTATTAATGCTATTGTTCTTATATGGCATGTTTTAGCAAACCAATAAATACAAAAATGTAGTACATCCTATACAAGAATTAAAATACCAATAGTTGCTTCATGGTCATTACATTTCATAAAACACTGTCAAAATGGTGTAAAATGCCCCATTAAAATACAAATCTTCTTTTTAGTACATAATAATTGTTACGTTTGTACCAACATGAGAAGCAGCAATGTTCATATCACCTCCCTTATCCACAATAATCCTAAAATGGTTATTGTAGAGGATTGTGCTGTTTTTAACAAAACGTACAACAGCCATTGCTGCGAGTTGTATTTTTTCTCTGCCTTTAAGGACTTCAATACTACCGCCCCAGTCTTTTAAAACAATTGTTTAGGTCTGGGGGATTTTTCTAGTATTTCCTTTTTCAAAAATTTAATTCTACTACCATGTTTCGAGATCTGAAAAGACCTTCGATCAGAGCTATCCTTATTTTAGCTTTTTTCGGTCTTAATGCATTTGTGCTTTTTCAAGCTATGTTTACCGCTGCCAATTGGTTTTGGGCATTGCCATTTACCATGGGTCTATTGTTGTTGGCGTTATATAATGTGTTTCAAAAACAACATACCATTCTTTATAATTTCCCTTTGTTGGGTTATTTCCGTTATTTCTTCGAGTCAATCAGTCCAGAGCTGCGGCAATATTTTTTAGAATCAGACCTAGACGGAAAACCCTTTAGCAGAAGACAGCGTTCCATCGTTTACCAGAGGGCTAAAGATGTGAGGCAGACCGTAGCATTTGGCATGCAGGAAGATCCTAATAAACCAGGGTACGAGTGGGTGGCACATTCCATCTTCCCTTTAAAAGTAAAGCATAATTTAAGGGTAAGCATTGGCAACAATCTGTGCAAACAGCCTTATAGTGCAAGCATCCTCAATATTGGTGCGATGAGTTATGGGGCCTTAAGTAAAACAGCCATTGCCTCGTTGAACCAAGGAGCCAAAATAGGGGGATTTGCACACAATACAGGCGAAGGAGGAATTAGCGAATACCATTTACAGGGAGGAGAATTCGACTGGCAGATCGGAACTGGTTACTTTGGCTGTAGGGATGCCTTTGGCAAGTTTAGCCCACCGCTGTTTAAAGCAGTTGCCGCACAAGAAAAAGTGAAAATGATAGAGCTGAAGCTTTCGCAAGGCGCCAAACCTGGGCATGGGGGCATACTGCCGGCCAGTAAAAATACTGTTGAAATTGCAGGATCAGAAATGTAACACCACATACCACGGTATACTCGCCACCAGCACACAGTAGTTTTGCCAACCCCGTTGACATGATTCGTTTTGTGGGCTTTTTGAGGACACTTTCTGGATATAAACCTGTTGGGTTTAAGCTCTGTATTGGTAATAAACAAGAATTTATAAAAATATGCGAAGCCATTACCTTAACGGGGGTTGTACCAGACTTCATCACCGTTGATGGTGCCGAAGGAGGTACAGGAGCTGCACCTTTAGAATTTACAGACAGTATCGGCATGCCATTGTACGATGCCATTGCTTTTGTAACGCAGACACTGCAGCTATTTGGCCTACAGAAAAGTGTAAAGATAATTGCCTCAGGTAAGATCATTACCGCTTTTGACGTGATGAAGGTGTTGGCCTTAGGCGCTAGTGCCTGCTACAGTGCCAGGGGGATGATGTTCTCGTTAGGCTGTATCCAAGCTTTAAAATGTGACAGTGGACATTGCCCAGCAGGTATCGCCACACAAGAGAAAAGTCTGTATAACGGATTAAAGGTTACCGATAAAAGGGTAAGGGTGGCCAATTACCATCGCCACACCCTGAACGCCATTACAGAAATGATGGAAGCTTGTGGTTTTGAATATATATCAGGTATCAAGCCTGAAAAATTCTTCAGGAAAATAGACCCCTTAACCACCAAGAGCTTTAAGCAGACCTACTTTGATCGGGTAGATGATATCCTCAAAGAACGTTGGCTTAAAACCGAAATGTTAAACTAAAACCTAGATAAGATGAACCCAAATGAGAAAAACGCGGTAGTGATGACCGAAGCAGATTTTAACCTGCTTAAACCTTACTATAACAAAAAAGCAGATACCTACTAAAGAAATGTCTTTGGCCAATGAGCTGAGTAGGGCCGTAATTGTAAAAGAAGAAGCTTTTCCTCCACATGGAATTAGGCTGAATTCTAAAGTACAACTATTGGACCTAAATACGCAGATGAAGATGGAGTTTACCATTGTAATGCCACAATATGCAGACATGCGACAAAATAAAATCTCTATTCTGACCCCAATGGGCGCAGCCCTGATCGGATTTAGAAAAGATGAATTTGTAGAATGGAAAGTGCCAGCAGGATTGAAAAAGTTTCAGATCTTGAATGTAGTGAACGAAAAGACGAATGGAGACCAGACATGATCATTCCCTTTTTCCATGTAATGTGTAGTAAAGATTTTGATGATTGAGCCTCGGCACCATGTTGCTGAGGCCGTTGTTAGGTAAAATAAATTATAAAGGCATGAGTGCCTATCAATTATTTAAATCAAAATTTTAATGAACAGTACAGCAATAAAAACAAACCAGACACCGATTATTTTATCAAGAGGTATTTTTGATCTGTTAAAAGACCATATCAAAAGAAAAAAACTAAGCCGTTACAACGAGCTGAAGTTAGAGTTGGAACTACGGTCGGCAAGACAGGTATTAAGAAGAGAATTACCAGAAACCATAGTGAGTATAGATAGAAAAGTGAAGGTAAGAGAATTGGATTCGGGTAAAGAATATACCTACAATCTGGTGGCTGAAAACAAGGCCAAAAGAAAAAATAATACCTTGTCCATCCTGTCGCCAATTGGCGTGGCTATGTTGGGTTACGAACAAGGAGCCGAACTCAATTGGGAGATGCCCGAAGGCATAAAGTCATACTTGATTGTAGAAGTGTCAGCATTGGATTCTTAAAAATTGTAGGATAAAAAAGGCCGTCTGCTAGCAGACGGCCTCCCTTAATCAACATGAGCTGACGTGTTAAGTTAACTTAAAATTTTAAGCCTAAACCAACCTGAAATACTTGGTTTTTAAACTCAGGTGTTTGCGAAGTCCCATTTTCGTTGTTTTTCTGGAAGTCTAAAGCATAACGGCCATTGATACCAACTTTATTGCTAAAGTCATATCTAAAACCGATTACACCACCAACCAAACTCTTTTTAAAACGGTCAGAGCTGTCTTCCACAATTTTTTGTTCAGCTGTACCAAATCCGGTTTCAAATTTGTTATTAGTCGATAACAAGAACGATACCTGAGGACCAGCCACTACATTAAGCCCTTCGGCCAATCTGATACTCGCCAAGATTGGAATATCAATAAAATGTGTAGTTTGGGTATACTCTCCAAAAGTAGAAGTTGATTTATAACCTTTGGTAGAATATAAAGCCTCAGGTGTAAAGGCAAGGTTTTCTAACAATTTAATGTCTAAGGTAATACCTGCATGGTAACCTACTAGATAATCGGTTTTAAAATTATTGTTTCCATCATCTTTGATAATGTTAGAGATGTTTACACCCGCTTTTGCGCCTAATTTAATGGCCTTATCTGTAGATTGTGCATTTGCAACGCCCGTAACGAACAGGCCAATTGCTAGGATTAAGATTTTTTTCATTTTAATTTGAATAGATTTTGAAACTTATAGGTTTCTGGTTTAATAATGTGAATTGTTAAGCCTTGCAGAATAAATGTGCCAAAAAAAATAATTGAGGTGTCAAAGTCGACTAAAAAACCAGTTAGATATTGGTTCCTACACAATTTAAAGCAATAACAATTTTTATTTTTTTGAAAAAGAAGAGATAGGTGTTGTAACATCTAAGCTGTATCAAATTTAATACAATGTGAAGCGTTGGGCTGAATATTTAATATAGACAATTGGGCTATGATTGGCATCCCAGAACCGGTATAAATAAACCAGATTAAAAAAATACCTTGTTTAACACTAACATATTTTGCCTAATTTTAGGGCTTGTCTACAATTAAATCAAATGAAGAGAACTTTTTTTTATAGCTTAAGTATCGCTTTTTCAATATCCGTAACTACCGTAAAAGCACAACAGCCTTCGTATATCGACTTGCTGAAACAAGAACCTAAATGGGTTGATTCTGTATTCAAAAAACTGAGTAAGAAACAAAAGATAGCGCAGATGTTTTTTGTAGCTGCCTATACCAATAAGAGCAAAGCTTTTACAGATTCAATCGCCAAGGTCATCAAAAGAGAAAAAGTTGGCGGACTGGTTTTCTTTCAAGGAGGTCCAGGCCGTCAAGCTGCCCTAACCAACCAATACCAGAAAAAAGCAAGAGTACCTTTGCTCATCGCTTCAGATGGCGAGTGGGGTTTGGGTATGCGTTTGGATAGCACCATTTCCTATCCCTATCAAATGGCATTAGGTGCCGTACAGAATAAAGAGCTGATCTATAAAATGGGTTTGGAAGTAGCCAAAGATTACAAACGTATTGGGATGCACATGAACTTAGCCCCAGATGTAGACGTAAACAACAATGCTAAAAATCCAGTAATCAATTACCGATCTTTTGGTGAAAATAAATACAACGTCGCTCAAAAAGGAGCAGCTTATCTGAAAGGCATGCAAGATGGAGGGCTATTGGTGAGTATCAAGCACTTCCCCGGTCATGGAGATACAGATGTAGATTCGCACTATGACCTACCTCAACTTAAATTTACAAAAGAGCGTTTAGACAGCTTGGAAATGTATCCATTTAAAGAATTGATCAAACAAGGGGCAGCGGGCGTAATGATTGCACACATGAACATCCCTTCCTTAGATGCAACTCCAAATATGCCTTCAACTTTGTCAAAACCAATTGTTACAGGTATTTTAAAAGACGAAATCGGCTTTAAAGGATGATCATTTCTGATGCCATGGGGATGAAAGGAGTAGTAAAGTATTTTAAAGATGGCGAAGCCGATGTAATGGGTATCATTGCAGGTAACGATATTTTAGAGCTTTCTGAAAATAGCAAGAGAGCCGTTAAAATGGTTCGTCAGGCCATTAAAGACCAGCGTTTAACCATGGAACGTATAGACCAGAGTGTGAAGAAGATCCTAACGGCAAAATATTGGGCAGGTTTAAATGTAAAACAGACCATTAAAGAAGACAATGTATATGCAGAAGTAAACCGTCCAGAAAGCATGGACTTGTTGCAACAATTGGCCGATGCCAGTATGACCTTGTTAAAGGGGAGAGAGTTTGTGCAGCAATTGACACCGAACAAAAGAACCGTATTCATTAATATTGGGACACCAGAAGCTACTGTTTTCCAAAAAGAAATGGTAATGGTCTACAAAAATTCGATAAATTATAACCTGGATAAAAATGCTGATGCCAATGCCATTGCAAAAGTATTGGCAGAGATCAAGCCCGAAGACCAAGTAGTGGTTGCCATTGTAGATACTCGTATACGTCCAAATAATAATATTCCATTAAGTGCAGATCTAAAAATGCTGATTGCGGATATGGCTAAAAAAGAGGCGGCTTTTGCTTTTTTTGCCAATCCATACAACATTGCCAATTTGCCAGGTTTAGAAAATGCAAAGGCATTATTGGTGGCTTATCAAAAAGAAGATTTTATGCAAAAGGCGGCAGCTTCGGTTTTTACCAATAAGCTAGTGCCAACAGGTAAATTGCCAGTTACGGTAAATACCTTTTTTAAATATGGCGATGGATTGTAAAGAAAAGTCCTGAGTAGAAAGTTAAAAGTCTGGAACGTTGAAGTTCCAGACTTTTTTGTTTTTAAGATTTATTGTTCTCTGGTTTCAGGGCACCAACATTCCAGTTTTTAAGGAAGGCCATGATTTTTTTCACACTGTGGCCATTGCCTTCTTCTAAATATTCTGAATTTTGGGTATGGATCAGTTTCCCATTACCATCCAAGATCAAAAATACCGGAAAGCCAAAACGACCTGGGTAGCTTAATTTTTTAAGTACGGCCTCGTTTTTGTTTTCAGGACTCCAGTTCAATAACACGGTTTCGTAATTGTCGTTCAGATAATTCTTTAGCTCGGGTGTTGCATTTACCAGGTCGTGGAAACGGATACACCAGATGCACCAATTGCCCCCAACTTGGATAAATACATGTTTGCCCTCTTTCTTTGCCTTGGCCACAGCCGCATCGATATCTGCCTGTGCATTGGCTTTAGGGTTGTAGATATGCACGGCCTCCTTTGTAGCCGGAGCTTGTGCAAAAGTTGCTGCAGAAACTAATAAAGCAGCAAATAAAATGATAATTTTCTTCATGGTTTTTAATATGATTGAACAAATGTAATAAAGACTACTATATTTATAGACTATTCGCTAATTCTTTACAGAAGAAGTACATTTAGATCTAAATTAAAGTTACAATATTAAATGCAATTTCTAGACATCCATACGCATCGGCCCATAGAAAAGGTAGGAGTGTTAAGTATCCAAAGCCTTTCTCTAACATCGGTGCAGTTGTTGCCCATTACACCCATTTCGGTAGGGCTACATCCATGGTATGCAACTTTAGATCAGCTCGATGTCCAATTTAAAAGCTTGACAGAAATAGCGGCACAAAGCAATGTTAAATTGATTGGCGAATGCGGTTTAGATAAACTGAAAGGAGAAAAGCTCGACAATCAACTACAGATCTTAACCCTGCAGATCTTGCTGGCCGAAAAACTAAAGAAACCATTGATCCTGCATTGTGTAAAGGCATTTGATGAACTGATCAGCTTAAAACGGCAGTTAAAAGTAAAAGTGCCAATGATGATCCATGGGTTTAATAAAAATGCAGAGCTGGGGCAACAATTGGTAGGCAAAGGTTTCTATCTTTCGTTTGGCAAGGCTATTTTAGACCTCATTCTGGAGCAGCCAAACTGATTGCAACGATAGATACTTTCTTTTTAGAAACAGACGATGCAGCAGTAACAATCGAAGAAATCTATACTGCTGCGGCAAATTTAAAAAAGTGTAGTGTAGATGAACTTAAAGCATGTATTTTTGCCAACTGGAAAAAGTTGGAGCTGTTGTAGATCCAACTTTTGGTTTTTGATTTTTAACTGGAGAGATGTCTGATTTAAGTTGGCTTTCACGTTCCGCACTATTGGTTGGTGATGAGGGCATTGCAACATTGCAAAATAAACACGTTTTGGTGATTGGTTTAGGAGGAGTAGGCTCGTTTGCAGCAGAATTTATCTGTCGCGCAGGTGTAGGCGAAATGACCATTGTAGATGGAGATGTAGTTGATCCCAGCAACAGGAACAGACAGTTACCGGCATTGGCCACCAATCATGGTGTTAGCAAGGCCGAAATTATGCAAGAACGTTTGTTGGCAATCAATCCGGCATTGAAACTTCATGTGATCAATTCTTTCCTCACTCCTGAAAAATGTAGAGAAATCCTAGACATTAAATATGATTATGTAATGGACTGTATTGACAGTGTAATGCCAAAGATTACGCTGCTTTCTACAGCATTAGAGAAAAATGTGCCCATTGTAAGTTCTATGGGCGCAGGAGGTAAAATGGATCCAACCAGATTAAGGATTACTTATCTTCCAGATACCTACCAGTGTGTTTTTGCAAGTTATATCCGTAAGCGCTTACGTAAATTGCCCAATACAGATAAAATAAAGGCTGTTTTCTCAACTGAGGAAGTTAAAAAGGATTCGTTCGATCATGACCGATGGTAGCAATTTTAAGCGATCCGCCTATGGTACGGTTTCTTATCTGCCTGCGGCTTTTGGTGGGGCCTGTGCATCGGTGGTGATCAGAGACCTGTTGGGTTATCCTATAGAAATGGCCGAACGCCCATTAAGGATCAGCCATAAAATCCTAAACAAGAAGAAGAAAAATTAGACGCCTAACCCTACACATCAAATTTCAACCTTTTTGGCATTAGAACATTTATTGTTTTAACTTCACAAAATGGCAATGAAACCCCTTAAGATCCTTCAGGCCTCTGCTGGCTCAGGTAAAACGTTCAGTCTAACTGCACATTACCTCACCTTGCTTTTTAGTGGCGAAAACAAATACCGCGAAATTTTGGCCGTAACCTTTACCAATAAGGCTACGGAAGAGATGAAATCGAGGATTTTGGAAGTGCTCAAAGGTTTTGCACTGGGCGATGGAGCTAAGAAAATAGAAGATTATCGGGTATTGGTTCTTGCCGCACACCCCGAGTTGAATGCAGAAAGCTTAAAACTCAAAGCGGATAAGGTGTATAGAAAAATTCTGCATGATTATAGTCGCTTTGCCGTAAGTACCATAGATGGTTTTGTGCAAAAGGTCATCCGTGGTTTTGCTTTTGAATTAGGCCTAAATGCCGATTATACCTTGGAGATGAACTACGATAAGGTAAAAGAGGAGTTGGTACAGAAACTGGACGAAAGCCTAAACCATAACCAACAACTGTTGCAATGGATCATTGACCTGGCCTTAGAACGTATCGGTGATAACAAAAGCTGGAATTATAAGGCAGAACTGATCAACTTGATCAGCGAAGTCTTCAAAGATAGTTACGAGGTTTTTGAGACCTCGGTAAATGCTTTAGGCTTGGAAAGTCTAGATGAACTTTTTAAAAAATACATCAGTATTACCAAAGCAGAAATCAACGGTTTTCAAGACCAATTAAAAGAGTTAGGTACTGCAGCTTGGCAGGTTTTAGAAAACCATGGCATAACACCAGATCAACTGAAAGGTAAATCGCGCAATGGATTGTTGAGGATTGCCAATATCACCCGTGGCGATTTGACCAAACTGGATGCAGTTTTTAAACTGATAGATGAACCAACAGAATGGTTTCAAAAAGGGGTAGAGCTACCACAGCTGTTCGCCGAACTCAATCCGCTAATGGTGGCTATCAAAGCTCATCATGATCATAAATTGGCTACCTATAGTTTATCCATAGCTTTTAATAAAAACCTTTATTACCTGCGCTTGATGCAAGAGGTAGCTGTTTTGCTGAGCGATTATCGCAATGAAAACGATAACCTTTTAATCAGTGATGCGCAAAAACTCATAACAGGGATTACCGATGATGCTGGAGAAAATCCTTCCTTTATTTGGGAAAAAGTAGGAAGTAGATACCGTAATTTTTTGTTCGATGAATTTCAGGACACCTCGGTTAACCAATGGAAGAGCTTTAGGTCAATCCTGTCAAATGCGATTGCCACACCAAGTCAGAAATTTATAGATAACCTCATCGTTGGCGATACCAAACAATCCATTTACCGTTGGCGAAATGGCGATTGGAATATCCTGCACCAACAAGCTAAAGAAGAAATTGGAGCAGCAAATGTATTTGACGACAACTTAGAAGAAAACTATAGGAGCACCGAAAATATCATCACCTTTAATAACTACCTGTACCAAGCCTTGCCTGTAGTTGTGCAAAACCAATTGAATGCCAACGTCGCCGAGAAATCCGATGAGCTTTCTTATTGGTGGGATGAAAGTGGTTATAGCGATATTGTAACTTCTGTTTATGCCAAAGCCAAGCAAAAGCTATCGCCATTTACCAAGCCAGGCGGCACCATAAAAGTAAAACGTTTTGGCAAAGCCGATGCTCCTGATGATGTAGAAAGGTTCTCGGAAACAGCCTACCGAGAAATTGCATTGCAAGATGTAATCGAAGAGATCAAGACCCTCAAAACCTCAAAAGGTTATGCCGCAAAAGACATTGCCATTTTGGTACGCTCTAATTTCGAGGCCATGCTCTGTGTAACCCGTTTGATGGAGCAAAATATCCCTGTTTTATCAGGAGAAGCACTAATGGTCGCCAATAACAGCGCAGTGCAGCTCATGATCAATACCCTCAAAGTTTTGGTGGGTATAGATACGCAAACAGCACTATATAAAGCCAACTGTATTGCCCTATATCATCGCTTGCACGAAAAAGAAATTCAACCCAACGTTTATGTGGGTCTAACGGGTCAATCGTTAAACAGTTTATCGGCTTTGCTGCCAACAGCGCTCTGTCAAAACTGGCAAAATTGGATGCAGTTGCCGTTGGTCGAATTGGTAGAAAATTTGATCGATGCCTATCAGATATCGATTTTAAAGCAACATATGCCTTATTTGTTAGCTTTTAGAGATCTGATTGCCAACGCCACAAGGATGGGCGAAAAAGGAATTGTCAATTTTCTCACTTGGTGGGACGAAGATGGCGTAAAAAAATCGTTGCCATCGCCAGATGAGGCCGATGCCGTGCAGGTAATTACCATCCATAAATCTAAGGGATTGGCATTTAGAGCGGTATTTGTACCATTCTGTAACTGGGATTTGAAAACAAAGGCGAACTCTATTTTTTGGGTGTCGGCCAACGATACGGTATACAAAGAACTAGGGGGAATTCCATTGAAATTTACCGACGATTTAAGTAATTCGGCGGTAGCAAAGGCCTATTACAAAGAACTGTTAGATAGTAATCTGGACAGCCTGAATATGTTGTATGTGGCAACTACCCGATCTAAAGATTACTTGTACCTATCGGTAATGGAAAAGAAAGACCCAGCTAACATTACAGCTGTTGGCGATGCCGTAGCACAGGTATTAACCCAGTTAAGTATTGCTGAAGAAGAAAATTTTGAAACGACCAATCGCTATGAAATTGTAGATGATGTTTTAATAGCCACGCAACCAAACGAAAATAATGGCTTCGAACTCTTGGTATACCCAACCACAGATCGTTTGTCGACATTGTATGTGCCATCGCAAGAAAAGCACCTACAACATGTGCTCAACATTGAACAATCCGGACGTTTAGGCTCTATCAAACACGAAATATTGGCCAATGCCACCAATAAGGAAGAAGTACAAAACTGCCTGTCAGAAATGCGCTTGAATGGCGTAGTTTCGAATGACGAAATAGCTGCGCTAGAAGCTGAGGTGATGGAAGTACTGGAACACCCAGAGCTGAAGGCAGTTTTTGCACAATCTACAGAGAGCATTATCGAAAAGAATATCATCGATGCAGATGGAAAACTACATCGGCCAGACCGCATTTTGATCAATGCGGATAGCGTAACCATTGTAGATTATAAATTTACTTTAGAACAGAGCAATCAACATCTAGAACAGGTCTTAAGCTATAAAGAATTGCTGGGCCAAATGGGTTTCACTAATGTGAAAGGTTACCTGTTTTACGCGGTAACTAAAGAACTGAAGTTGGTTAATTAAGTTATAAGTTTTATCTAATAAAATGACCCCATTTTTAAAAGAAGTTGCCGAAGACCTAGTTGCCAAGTTTGGCGATGACCTACAATATTGTGCCATTGTTTTCAACAACAACAGGCCCGCCACCTATTTACGTAAATATTTGGCAGACATCATCAAAAAGCCTTTTTTTAGCCCATCGATATTTACCATACAAGAGTTTTTTGCAGGTAGCGTAAAAGAAAAGGCAGCTGATTTTTACCTGCAGTTTTTCACACTGTTAAAAATATATAACCAACTGTTGGAAGAAGAAGGTTTGCCGCAGATGAAAAGCAGCCAGTTTTTTCCTTTGGCCAAAATTATGCTGAGCGATTTTGCGCAGTTGGACAACGACCTGGTAGATGCCGATAAACTCTATCAGGAAATGGAAGATGTGGCAGAGATCAATTTGGAATTCGATTATTTAAGCAAAGAGCAATACGAGTTTCTGGCCCAATTCTGGCAATCGTATAGCGAAGGGAAACACAAAAAACAACAAGCGTTATTTATCAAGATGTGGCGAAGGATGCCGAAGCTTTATCACCGTTTCCATGAAGAACTGAAAGCGCAAAACTACATTACCAATGGACAGGTTTATCGCCATTTGGCAAATACCGATTTATCCAAATTGGATTTTATCCGGTCATTTGATAGTGGCAAAATTATTTTTGTTGGATTTAATGCGCTGACAAGGGCCGAAGCAAAGGTATTTACACAATTACAGGAAGCAGGAAAGGCCTTGTTCTATTTCGATACGGATAGCTATTATGTAGAAGATGAACTTCAAGAAGCAGGCTTATTCTTACGTAAAAATCTTAACCAATTGGGGCTGAAAAATGTATTTGAAGATCTGGGTAACAGCTTTAGGTCAGAACAACATTTTGTAGATGTGTATAAAGTGCAAGGACAAAGTGCACAAGCCAAAATCTTAAATCAAGTGATTGATCTGGGCGAGGCACAGAACGAAGAGATCGGGACTACTGCCATTATTCTGGCCGATGAGAGCTTGTTGATGCCTGCATTGCAGACCATTGATGATGCCATTGATTTAAATGTGACGATGGGTTTTGCTTTGGCAAGTTCTACTGTTTTTGGTCTGGCCGATCTATGGTTGACTACCCAGCTAGAGCTGAGAGAAAATGACCAGGTTACCTATCAAACCTTGGAGGCCTTTGTTACGCACCCACTTACTGGCCTTACCTCAAAAATGAAGCAGAATGTTCAAACGGCCTTGCTCAAAGAAAATGTGGTCAACATTGAGCGCACTCGCTTACAGAAACAAGGAGGGATTTTTGAGAAATTCTATCAAAAAGTAGAGGATCCAGACAATTTGGTAAACGAGCTGCTTGGCGTAATGCGTTATCTGTTGTTGCGCTTATCAACACAGCAAACACTTAAAAAAATTGATGCGGATCTATTTGTGGAAACCATAGAAGAGCTTACCCGATTAAATGATACCCTTAAACAGTTTGTAAAAGAAGAAGAGTTTCATTTTGTGGTACAGCTTATTCAAAAATCGTTGCAGGGTGTGGCTGTGCCTTTAAGCGGCGACCCATTAAAAGGAGTACAATTGATGGGTTTGTTGGAAAGCCGTAACCTTAACTTCGATAAAGTTGTTTTCTTGGGCTTTAACGAAGGTGTTATCCCAAAAACCTCCATGGGCAACAGCTTTATCCCAGATAGCATTCGTAGGGCCTATGGCTTACCGGTTTTAGAAAATTTAGATGCCATTTCATCCTATATGGTGTATCGTCTATTACAAAGGGCAAAATATATCAATTTTATCTATAACAGTCTAACCGATGAAAGCAATACAGGAGAAGTAAGTAGGATTTTAAAACAGTTGGAATACGAAAGTGGCTTTGAGTTTAAGTACGCATCGCTAAACCTTCCAGTGAGTACCGAACAGCAAGAAGAGGTGGTCATTGATAAAAAAGACCCGAGCATACAAGCTGCTTTGCAACGTTACCTCCGTAAAGAAAAAGTCTTGTCGCCATCGGCATTAACCATGTACATCTCCAATCCTATCGATTTTTTCTTCCGCTACATTGCAGAAATTAAAGAACCCGAAGAAGTTACCGCAGTTATAGAAGCCAATCAGATTGGTTCCATTTTACACAAGGTGATGGAATATTGCTATGAGAAAGAGATCAACAAAGAAGTAACGGCCGAAATCATTAAGCTCAAAAGAAAAGGTATTAAAAACATGGTGGCCAAGGCCTTCAATTATGTGATGACCAACAAAGAAGAAGGGCCTTTGGAGTATTCGGGTATGCAGAAAGTAATTTTGGCCATCGTAGAGGCTTATGCAGATATTATTTTGAACAAGGATGAAGAAGATGCGCCATTTAGAATCCTTAGTTTGGAAGAAAAGATAAGTACGGAACTGGAATTTGAACTAAATGGCAAAATGGAACAGATCAAACTGTTTGGGTTTATCGACCGGATAGATGAGCGGAACGGTGTTACCCGTATCATCGATTATAAAACAGGAAGTGATAAATTAACTTTTTCAGAAATAGAAAAAGTTTTTGATACTAACGGAAAACACATCAATAAAGCTTTGATACAAACGTTGATCTATACCTATGCCTACGAAAAACAATCGGGCAAAAGTGGTGTAGAACCCAATCTATTTGTGGTTAAAACCATGGGCGATGGCAACGTATATTTCCGCTCTAGGAAATCTACTTTAGCTGAAGCCTATTTAGAAGAAATCAAACCCTTGTTCTTGTTGCAACTGCAAAACAAAGTGGCCGAACTTTTTGACTTGAATGTTCCTTTTAGGGCAAGTGAAGTACCCGATAACTACGTTTACTCTATCTATAAGACGCTGTTTGGAAAGGGCTAAGTGCGGTAAGATGTAAAATATGTTTCATTTTGCTTAAATTGTGTTAAATCTTTAACTAAAAATGCTAGAACTTAAATTTCCAACATTCCCAATATTAGAAACCGAAAGACTGATTCTTCGTGAGCATGCAATTACTGATGCCGACGCTTTATTCAACATGCGTACAAATGAGGAAGTGATGCGCTACATTGATCGCGAAAGACCTCGGGCCATCCAGGACATAGAAACATTCATCAATACTTTTAATGATGATTTTAAGCAAGGCAAACATCTAGCTTGGGTAATGACGTTGAAGGAAAATCCTAATGTAATGATTGGTTCTATTGGTTATTGGAGAACAAATCTGGCCAACCATAGGGCCGAAATAGGTTATATGTTGTTGCCCGAGTATTGGAGAAAGGGTTTCGTATCTGAAGCTCTGCTCAAAACTATCGCTTTTGGCTTTGAGCAGATCCAATTACATTCCATTCAGGCCAATATCAACCCAGGGAACGATGCTTCCAGACAGATTTTATTGAAACATGGATTTGTAAAAGAAGCCTATTTCAGGGAAGATTATTATTTTAATGGAAAATTTCTGGACAGCGAGATCTATTCGCTGTTAAAAAGTGATTGGAAACAAAAGGACTAAGACCAAAGTCGACATCAAATAATTACTTAAAATGTTAAAAACAGCTGTACCAATACTCGCCTCTTTAAATACCGAAGAAACGGTTAGATTTTATACAGAAAAATTAGGTTTTACTTTTCATGCAGATTGGGATGGTTACCTGATCTTTAGCAAAGATGGGCTCGACCTTCATTTTTGGCCTACCGACGACCCTGCAATCCCCAAGGCAACAGGTTGTTATTTCAATGTAACAGAAGTAGACGCACTTTTTGAAGAATACCAGAAACAAGGCGTTATCCACCCAGAAGGAGCCTTGAAAGATATGGAATGGGAAATGCGCCAATTTTCTATTTTGGATAATAACGGGAACATTATCCATTTTGGACAGGACATTTCTTAAATGCTGTAGAAGGATGGATTTTTTTCATTTAAATTATTACAAATCTACGTGAGTATTGCCTTTGGTTTCGACCAAAGGAATAATTATATTTGCCCCGATTAATTTTTGAATATACAATGAGAGAGATCCAATTTAGAGAAGCACTACGCGAAGCATTAAGCGAAGAAATGCGTAAAAACGAGAACATTTTTTTAATGGGCGAAGAAGTTGCGCAATACAATGGTGCATATAAAGTTAGTCAGGGAATGTTGGACGAGTTCGGCGAGAAACGTGTGATTGATACACCAATTGCCGAATTAGGTTTTGCAGGTATCGGTATCGGTGCAGCAATGAATGGCCTTATTCCTGTTGTAGAATTTATGACTTTCAATTTCTCATTGGTGGCAATTGACCAGATTGATCAACGCTGCGGCAAAAATCTTGTCGATGAGTGGTGGTCAGTTTTCTGTGCCAATCGTTTTCCGTGGCCCTACAGGTAATGCAGGTCAATTAGGTGCGCAGCACTCGCAAAACTTCGAAAACTGGTTTGCAAACTGCCCTGGTCTAAAAGTGGTTGTTCCATCAACTCCTTATAATGCTAAAGGATTGTTAAAAGCAGCAATCAACGACCCAGATCCAGTGATCTTCATGGAATCTGAAGTAATGTATGGCGATAAAGGCGATGTACCAGAAGGCGAATACACTTTAGAAATCGGTAAAGCACAAGTTGCAAAAGAAGGTACAGATGTAACCATCGTAACTTTCGGTAAAATGCTGACGCGTGTGGTTAACCCAGCTGTAGAAGAATTAACCAAAGAAGGAATTAGTGTAGAAGTGATCGATTTATTGACCGTTCGTCCTATTGATTACGCAACAATTATCACTTCTGTTAAAAAAACAAACCGTTTGGTAATTGTAGAAGAAGCATGGCCATTGGCATCAATCTCTTCAGAAATTACTTTTAACGTTCAGAAACATGCATTTGATCATTTAGATGCACCAATCTTGCGTATCACTTGTGCAGATGTGCCTCTTCCATACGCTCCAACCCTAATTGCTGCTAGTTTGCCTAATGCAGAAAGAGTGGTTAAAGCGGTTAAAGAAGTAATGTACGTTAACAAATAAGAACCAATTATTACGCTGAGCTTGTCGAAGCGTATCAAATACAAATCCCCTAAGATTTCTTGGGGGATTTTTTATTTAACCGTCGTTACGAAACAAGAAAAGAATCTTTCTTGTGGTAGGTATATTCAATCGGGTTTAAAGAACAGTGGTTTCGTGATCAAACTACAAAATCGTATATTAATCATTTTAATCTGTGTAATCATCTACCTAAATTAGCTCATTCTAAAACTCAATATGGATATACATTTTCAGCATATAGCAAGCGCATTAAATATTGCCATTAAACAAGTAAGTGCAACCTTGGCGTTGTTAGACGAAGGCGCAACCGTACCTTTTATCTCCCGTTACCGTAAAGAGGTTACAGGTAGTTTAGACGAGGTGCAGGTAGCCGCCATCAGAGATCTGGCCCAACAACTACGCGAACTCGACAAGCGTCGAGAGGCGATCTTAAAATCACTGACAGAGTTAGAGAAGTTAACGCCAGAGCTGGCCAAAAAAATAAACGAAGCTAAAACCATCACTGCTTTAGAAGATATTTACCTGCCTTATAAACCCAAGCGCAAAACGAGGGCATCAGTAGCTAAAGAAAAAGGATTGGAGCCTTTGGCTTTACGCATTTTGTCGCAAAGCAGGATAGACCCTACACAAGAAGCAGAGATGTATGTCAAAGCAGATAAGGGCGTAAATACTGTTTTAGAGGCTTTGGCAGGTGCAAGAGATATTATCGCAGAAATGATCAGCGAAGATGCCGATGCCAGAACAAAGATGCGTCATCATTTTACCCAAAAAGCTACCTATAAAACGGTAATGGTTAAAGGGAAAGAAGAAGCGGGCATCAAGTATAAAGATTATTTTGAATGGGAAGAAAGTGCCAAAACAGCCCCATCACATCGTGTATTGGCTATGCGTAGAGGTGAGCAGGAAGGCTTTTTAAAGCTAGATGTCCTTCCGCCGGATGAAGATGCCATCGCGCTACTGGAAAATCAATTTATCACGGCCAGAAATGCTTGTAGCGACCAAGTGCAATTGGCCATTACTGATGGTTACAAAAGGTTGCTTCGCCCTGCAATGGAAACCGAGCTGAGGGCGTTGACCAAACAAAAAGCCGACGATGAGGCGATCAAGGTCTTTGCCGAAAATGCTCGTCAACTTTTATTGGCAGCACCCATGGGCCAAAAAAATGTATTGGCCATCGACCCTGGTTTTAGAACGGGCTGTAAGGTGGTATGTTTGGATCAACAAGGCCAGTTATTGGTCAATACGACTATTTATCCACACACCGGACAAGGAAACTTAAAAGACGCAGCTTGGCAGTTGACTCAATTGTGCGAAAAACATAACATTGAAGCTATTGCCATTGGCAATGGAACTGCGGGTAGGGAAACAGAAACATTTGTACGTGGATTAAAGATCCCCAATGTAGTAGTGGTAATGGTGAATGAAAGTGGTGCCTCTATCTATTCGGCTTCGCCTTTGGCTAGAGAAGAATTCCCCACACAAGATATTATCGTTCGTGGAGCGGTTTCAATTGGTCGTAGGTTAATGGATCCATTGGCAGAGCTGGTGAAAATAGATCCGAGGTCTATTGGTGTAGGCCAATATCAACATGATGTTGACCAAAACCAGCTGAAACAATGTTTGGATGATACGGTGATGAGTTGTGTAAATGCGGTGGGGGTTGAACTGAATACGGCCTCAAAACAAGTACTAGCCTACGTTTCTGGATTGGGAGACCAATTGGCGCAGAATATTGTAAATTATCGCAATACCCATGGTGCCTTTAAAAATAGGGAGAGCCTAAAAAAAGTTCCACGTTTGGGCGATAAGGCATTTGAGCAGGCAGCGGGGTTCTTGCGGAGTCCGTGATGCCAAACAGGTGTTAGACCGTAGTGGAGTCCATCCAGAACGCTATGCCCTTGTACATCAAATGGCAGCTGATCTGGGCTGTACAGTGGATGACTTGATGAAAGATGTCAATTTGCAGAAACAGATCAATCTACAGCGTTATGTGAGTGCCACAGTAGGGCTACCTACCTTAAATGATATTGTTAAAGAATTGGCCAAACCAGGACGTGATCCGCGTGAGCAGTTTGAAGCCTTTAGTTTTGCAGAAGGTGTAAATGCAATCGAAGATTTGAAAACTGGGATGAAGTTATCAGGTATTGTAACCAACATCACCAACTTTGGAGCTTTTGTAGATATTGGTGTCCATCAAGATGGTTTGGTACATACCAGTCAGTTGGCCAACCGCTTTGTAGCCAATCCTAACGACGTGGTTAAAGTAAGCCAGGTGGTAGAAGTTACCGTAATGGAGATAGATGTAGCCCGTAAAAGGATTTCATTGTCGATGAAAACAGAAAATGGTCCTAAGCCGAAGGAGCAGGTAGTGAGGAATAAAGAGCAAGGAACAAGGAGTAACGACGATGTGGCAAAGCGTAGGGACCAAAGACAACAGGTACAAAAAACAGCGCAAGCTAAAAAAGATGCGGATGGTGATCTGCAAGAAAAATTAGCGAAACTGAAAGGTCTATTTAAATAGTTTATAAATTCAGGTCGGGATTACGGAACCTGATTCTTGAGTAAGAACTGCCATGCTGAGCTTGTCGAAGCATTTGTTGATCAAGTCTTCGACAGGCTCATACTTACATTTGATTAATTTCCCTGGTTCGTGTTTACACGACCAGGGAAAAACTTAAAGCTCGATCTGTCTCTTGATGCTTTCCTCGAGCGAGATCAAGGTCTCTGTACGCTGTATCCCCTTTACCGCCTGTATCTCCTCGTTCAATACATGACGTAAATGGTTGGTATCTCGACAGGTAATTTTTGCGAACATGCTGTAAGAGCCTGTAGTATAGTGTAACTCTACTACTTCTTTGATTTTGCTGAGCTGTTCAACAGCATCTTTGTATAATGATCCTTTTTCTTAGATAGATACCCAAAAAGGCTGTAATATCGAAACCTGCTTTTTTAGGGTCGATGATCAGATGTGAGCCTTTGATGATCCCATATCCATCAATTTTTTCATCCTTACGTGAACGGTTCCACCAGAAATAATGAGTTCTTTTGCAATTTCTGTATAGGGTTTGGTCGCATCTTGCATCAACTGGGTTAAAATCTGAATATCAAGGTTGTCAATTTCTAAATTTTGGGTTTCTTTTTTAAGCATAATTTTCTTAAATATTAATGATAATGTAATTTAATTACAAAAATTGTAAAAATAAAACAAAATGATTAAAATATTTGCAACATATTTGATATTTGTCTTATGTTTGTATCAAGCAAGTACAACGAAATAGTTCTTTAACAATTGCTTATACTCTGTAGGGTGGTGAAATTGGCAGACACACCTCCTTGTCTCGGTGGTAGAGGATATGGGAAATCCAGTAATGGTACAACCACTCTATGAAGGTTCGACTCCTTCCCCTACAGCAATTTGAAGTTAGCAGTTTAAAGTTGACAGTTACCAAACCGAAAACTAAGAACTGCCAACTGAGAACCAAATAATGTTGGGTGGTGAAATTGGCAGACACACCTCCTTGTCTCGGTGGTGGGATCATGGGACAAACGCAATTTATGGGTTGACCACAAATTAATTTTGAATTGCAGCTAACTACCCCTTGAAGGTTCGACTCCTTCCCCAACAGCCAGTTATAAATAATAAGTTAGTTAAGGGGGCGGTCCTAGTACAGGCCGCCTTTTTTTATTTGTATATCGTGCTGTGATTTAGTATATTAGGATGAATTAACCAATTATCAACCTAAAACAAAATCAATTATGATTGGAAAATCTCTAACTAGAAATGAAATGAAGCAGACTACTGGCGGTGATCCAGGATGTCTGGCTTGTACCAGCAGTTGTCTTTATGAAGCTGGTGGACCAGGAGCGGGCTGCCCTCCGGGTGGAAATTGTGTACTAACAGAATGTAATGCTTGGCATTGGACTTGTCCTGAAGAATACAGGTACCGTGCGGTATGTGATTGGGAAGTATAATTCTTCAACTCAAGAAATTGAAAGGGCTGTCTCGGGTTGAGGTAGCCCTTTTTTATTTGTATATCGTACTGTGATTTAGTATATTAGGATTAATTAACGGATTAACCAACCTAAAACAAAAATCAATTATGATCGGAAAATCATTATCTAGAAATGAACTGAAACAATTTACAGGTGGTCATCATGGACAGGCCCATTGTTGGCCTGGCGAGCCCATAGTTTATGATGCATTTAGATGTCAAGCTTGTACCAGCAGTTGTCTTTACGAATTTGGAGGACCTGGTGCAGGTTGCCCGCCAGGAGGTAACTGTGTGTTAGTAGAATGTACCAGTATGGAGCCATGCTGTTGGAATTACGAACAATACGGCCAACGTGCAGTTTGTGATTGGGAAGTATAATTCTTCAATTCAAGAAATTGAAAAGGCTGTCTCAATTTGAGACGGCCTTTTTTATTGGTTTCCATTTTTTATTGTTGCCTTATCTATCATTAGATTTTTATCAGATCTTTTTATTCAATTTTATCTACACAAACGTATTTGTTGTATATCGTGCTGTAAATTAGTATTTTAGGGTAACTAACCAATTAATCAACCCTAAAACAAAATGAATTATGATTGGAAAAACCTTATCTAGAAATGAAATGAAGCAGACCACTGGAGGTTCTACTTGTCCTGCTTGTATTAATTATTGCCCTTACGATCCTTATGGTCCGAGTGTGGGTTGCCCGCCAGGATACAGCTGCGTACTAAATGAATGTAATGCTTGGACTTGGGGATGTGATGAAGTAGACAGGTACCATTCGGTATGCGTGCTTTAGTTTCTGAATGCAGCACAAATAGAAAAAACGGTTTCAAAATAGAACAGTTTTTTGCGATGTAAAAAAAAGAGGCCACCCGTATAAATGGATGGCCTCTTTTTGTAAGGGGTCAGCTTTTATTTGATCCCATATTTATCACTGAATTTTTTGTCCAGCTGTTTGTGCAGGTTATCTAAATTAATAGAGCGGCCTTGAATAAAGGCTTCCTCCACTTTGTTGCTTTTCATATCCAAAGCATCACCAGCAGAGATAAAGAAAGTAGCATCTTTACCTACAGCCAAACTTCCGGTAGTTTTGTCAACACCCATCACTTTTGCCGCATTTAAAGTAATTGTCTTCAATGCATCTTCTTTGCTCATGCCCCAAGTAGAAGCAGTACCTGCCATGAAAGGCAAGTTACGTTGTTGCCAAAATCCATCAATACTTACCACTACCGTAACACCAGCATTGTTCAATGCCGCTGCATTTTTATAAGGCATGTTTACGTCGTCGTCAACATTGTTTGGTAAGGCATGAGGTTGTTTCACAACTACAGCAACATCATTCGCTTTTAAGAAATCCGTTAACATGTAGGCATCGTCTCCACCAACAATTACAGGGGTAATCCCATATTTTTTGGCAAAGTTTACAGCCGCAACAATATCCTTTTGAACATTTGCGGTAATAAACAATTTCTCAGAACCATTGAATAAACCTTTCATCGCTGCCAGACGCGTATTGGTTACAGCAGGCGTAGCTTCGGTATATAATTTGGCTTCTGTAAAGAATTTACCTAGTTCTGCAATTGCATTCTGGGTACGCTCATTCGGGTCAACACCCCCAGCAGCAGCGCCACCAGGTCTGCCGCCGCCAAAACCACCTCTGCCTCTAGGTGCAGCAGGCCAGGTCATGTGCATGGCATCTTCTTTTTTGATTACGGCATCTTCCCAATTCCAGGCATCTAACTGTACTACAGAAGAACTACCAGAAATGGTACCACCCTGTGGTGTGATCTGTGCCATTAAAATCCCGTTGCTACGTAAGGTAGCTGGTACTTTAGAATCGGTGTTATAGGCAATGATCGAACGGATATGGGCATTGTTCTCGCCCAATTCATCTTGATCGATAGTTGCTTTAACAGACTCGATCTCAATAAGACCTAGGTTTGTAATTGGTGCAATAAAACCAGGATAGATGTGTTTACCATTTGCCGGGATCAATCTAGCATCATTAGTAGCAAATTTAACGGTAGTGGCATCGCCAATACCTGTAATCTTGCCTTTTTCTAAGGTGATATAACCATTCTCGATTACCTTTCCATCGCCAGTATGGATCGTAGCGCCAAGCACGATGATCTTTTGGCTTTGTGGTTTAGCAGGAGAAATATTCGCTTGTCCGTAACTTAAACTTACCGAAGCAAATAAAGCGATTGCTGTACTGATATACTTATTCATGATTGTGTTCTCCTTCCATTTGGTTTACTTCAGCCCAGTAATCTTCTTCAGATTCGCAAGCATAAAGTCTTGGTGGTCTTTCGCCAAAAGCACGTTGTGTACGGGCACCAGCATTTTTACTATCGGCCAATTTTTGGATGATGCGGGCCTTCTCAGCTTTTTGTGCTTTTTGTACCTGAGCATCACGGTCGATATCCCAATAAGCAATACCATCCACAAAAGTTTTTTCTGCTTTTGCATAGATAGACAATGGATTTGCAGACCAGATCACTACATCGGCATCTTTACCAACTTTGATACTGCCCACTCTATTGTCAACATGTAACATTCTGGCAGGGTTAAGGGTTACAAATTTTAAAGCATCTTCTTCTGGTACACCACCATACAATACAGATTTACCAGCTTCCTGATTTAAACGACGAGCCATCTCAGCATCATCAGAGTTAAATGCAGTAGTGATTCCTACGTTGTGCATGATTTTTCCATTGTAAGGGATAGCTTCCTGAACCTCCATTTTATAAGCCCACCAATCAGAGAAAGTTGAACCAGCAATACCATGTGCCTTCATTTTATCAGCTACTTTATAGCCTTCCAAAATGTGCGTAAAGGTATTGATCTTAAAGCCTAGGCTATCTGCAACGTGGATCAACATGTTGATCTCGCTCTGTACATAAGAGTGGCAGGTAATGAAACGTTTGTTGTTCAAGATCTCTACCAATGCATCTAATTCTAAGTCTCTACGTACATTGTTGCCTTTAACTGCTAATGCTTTTTCGTATTCTTTAGCACGTGTAAATGCATCTACATAAACCTGTTCTACACCCATACGTGTTGATGGGAAACGGGTGCTGCTTGTCGAAGAACTTTGTTTAACGTTTTCGCCCAATGCAAATTTGATAAAACCGTCGTTGCCACCAAACTTTAATTCTTCTGGTGATTTGCCCCAACGTAATTTGATCAATTGACTTTGACCGCCAATAGCGTTAGCCGAACCATGTAAGATATGTGAAGTGGTAACCCCACCAGCCAATTGGCGATAGATGTTTACATCTTCAGAGTTGATCACATCAGCGATGCGAACTTCTGCAGAAACTGATTGTGCACCCTCATTGATACCACCACTTGCCGCAATGTGCGAATGTTCGTCAATTAGACCCGCGGTAATGTGTTTGCCAGTTGCATCGATTACCTTGGCCGAACCTGCCGATAGGTTTTTTCCCACGGCTTTGATTTTGCCGTTTTCCATTAACACATCTGCATTTTGTAAGATACCCTCTTTTTCATTGGTCCAAACTGTTGCATTTTTTAACAGTACGGTTTCTTGAACAGGTAGGGATGAATTACCAAAGGCGATGAAAGGGAAGATCAATGGTCCGTTTGCAATTGCAGGTTTAGCTGGCTCATCACGTTTTGGTGCATCTTTGGCCGCTTCTTTTAAGCTACCGTTCCAAGAACCTGCAGCCAAAGCATTCACAATTACATCGCCACTAAAGGCCAATGGGCTAGCACCAGTTAGATAACCGCTTAAGCGAACATCTCCAGTTGGGTTTTTCTTTAAGTTGAAGGTAATCGTTACCCAATCGCCATTACGCGTAAATGTAGCGTTTGTTTTAACGCTATCAGCGCCTAAGCGCTCAATCGCTGCAACTGAGCCACCTGCTGTACCCGTAATTCTTAAAATGGTTGAACCGATACCATCAATGTTCAGGTTGTAAGTACCACGTAAATCAGTTACATCCATTTTGTTTACCACAAAGCGTTTGCCTTGTACCCAGTTTTCGAAAATGATGTTTCCAGATTTGAATAAGTTATCAGAGGTGATCAAGAAGTTGGCCAATTTGCCTTTTTCTAAAGATCCAACCTTATCGTTGATGCCTAATATATTTGCTGGGATTTCTGTTACCGCCATTAAAGCTTGTTTTTCAGATAATCCATTGCTGATGGCTTGTTGGATATTGGCCCAGAAATCTCTAGGTGCATCTAAACCATAAGTTGTCAAAGCAAATTTTACACCTGCTTTTTCCAATACACCAGGGTTTGTTGGAGCCAATTCCCAGCCTTTCAATTGGGCTAAGCTTAGGTTTCTTGCCTCTGTAGGGTCTTCAACATCAAATGCCTTAGGGAAACTGATCGGAATCATCAAAGTAGCTCCTGTAGCTTTTACGGCATCGATACGTTGGTACTCATCGCCATTAGATTTGATGATGAACTGCTTGCCAAATTCTTTGGCCACTTTATCGGCACGTAAGATATTTGCCCAACCATCGGCTTCAAAAAGCTGAGGTAGGGACTGTTGTTTGTTGAACTGCTCAAGCGAAATGTTATATTCTTCTTTTTGTCCTTTGTACCATGAGGCATCCATATACGTTTGACGCAACAAGGCGATTGAGCCCATTAAAGAAGATGGATAATCGTTAGAAGAAGTACCTCTGTTAAATGAATAGTTGGCGGCACTTTGGTCGTTCAACATTACTTCATTTTCTTTGCCGTCGTTTAAGGTAACAGCTGCAGAAGTACCACGGGCGATACCATCACGACTGATTGCATTTACGCTACCAAAACCAGCTTTACGAAGGTCGTCGGCTTTTTTGGTGTCAATAGTAAAAACAGTTCTTACTTCTGTTTCTGGACGGATACTTTCGTTCCAGTTGTAAGCACCTTTTTTAGTTGAAGTAAATACCGATTGTCTACCACCAAAACCTCCAAATCCACCGGCAGCCCCAGCACGTTGTGCCTCAGGAATACCATAAGAAGTAAAAGCGTCGATCAGTGAAGGGTAGATGTATTTTCCTTTAAGGTCTATCACTACATATCCCTTTGGAATTGTAGTACCTGTACCAACCGATTGGATGGTTTTGTCTTTAACTAGTAACACCCCGTTACTAATGGTTTGATTGGCATTAACTACAATGTTTGCATTGGTAAAAGCATACAATCCTGGCCTAACATCGTATGAGCCATTAACAGGATAGGTTTGCTGTGCAAACAAAAATGCAGTAGAAAATACCAACGCGAGCGTGAGTAGAATTTTCTTCATAATTTTTATTTAATTAAGTGCTTAAATCTATTGATAAATAAAGATTTATAGCTTACCTAACTTTTATTTTACATTTTGTTTGCAATAACTTGATGTGGGATTTAGGCCTTGACATGATTCTGTGCTAAAAACAGAAAAACCCACTTGTGTTGATACAAGTGGGTCTAAAAATGGAAAGATGTTTAATTAAAATCCGTAACGCAGACCAATTTGGAATTGGTAAGGATTACCTGATGGATTAACCACACCAGAGTTGTTTACACGGTAGTTGAATGCTTTGGTTGTAGCATCGTAGTTCGGAACTGCTGGAATTTCTGGTGTTGTAGGGGTAGCAGGTATTTTGGCTACGCCGTTTAAAGCGTATAGCGCCTGACTACCTAATGATTCATTTACGCCCCATTTCTTCTTGATCAAGTTGCCAAGGTTAAAGATATCACCAGAGATTTCTATGTTGTGTGTTCTATAGATCTTGAATTTCTTGCTCGATCCTTAAATCAACCACGCCATAAAAACCATTGATACCACCATTTCGCTGAGCAATCTGACCTGAATATTTTAAGATATAATCTTTCAAGCTTTGGCTGGCCAATGGATTGTCCAATAAACTTTGTAGGCCTGCACGTACATTTGCAGGTACGCTTGGGTTATTCCTATCAAAGATGAAAGCCAAGTCGTTGGTGGCCACAAAATCGCCGTTGGTGTTTGCACCACTTAACAAGCTGTAACGGGTACCGCCTATTCCAGAGTAACGAACTCCAACAGTAACCCCATAAAACGTAGGTAAAGTACCATAAATCACTACTTTATTGCGGAACTGGTTATCTGAATAAGTCATGTTGCTCAAGTTTCTTGGGTCATCTTTTACTGGTAAAGACAAGGTTGCCGAGTTGGCTACGTTACCATTAAAAGAAGTATTGTCTTTGGTGTCGTTCCAAGTGTAACTCGCAGAGATTTCGCCATCTCTAAAATATTGCCAAGTTGCATCTAAAACAACCGCAAACTGATTAACTCTACCTTGACTGTTCAATTCTAACACACGGCCAAATTTATTGCTGATACGACCTGTTTTCCAATCGGCTGAACCATTACTTGGCATTGTAGGTACAAATACACCACGGTTATCTTCGTTTGGTAAAGTAAAGTATGGATTAGCAGCCATGTTTCTATCTACATACATGTAGTTGTGACGACCCAAAGTGGCATAGCCGGTAATACCTACCTTCAACTTATCGGTAATCAATTTATTGTAAGATAGGTTGGCTTTATAAACAACAGGATCTTGCGCGTCTGCCGCATTGGTATTAATGGTAGGCACTTGGAATGCAGCCAATGTTGGCGCACTTACCGTTCCATTTCTGTAACCGATAAAGTTTGGTGTAGGTACATCAGCCCCAAAAACGTCAACGGTAGCCAAGTGTTTACCATCAAAAGTCAAGTTGTTGATGGTTACATAATTGTTGATGTCTGAACCAAAGATACCAGCACCTAAGCGGATAAAATCAGTACGGTTTTCGTTGATATCCCAGTTTAACTGGATCCTTGGTTGTAACAAGAACTGGGTTAATTTATTATCGGTTCTTATTTTTAGCTCATCATACAAAGTCTGGTTAAATGGCGAGCTTGGGTAAGCGCTATAGTCCATACGTAAACCACCGATAAAATCTAAACCCCTGGCCAATTTGGTCTGCATTTGCCCATATAACGCTGCATTCCAGATACCCGATTTTACAGTTGGGTCTGCCACCAAAGGCACTTCGCGATAGTATCTATTCGGTACTAAATTCTCGAAATTTTCAAGGGCACTAGCAGTTGTTGAATTGGTATATTCGAAACGACCATTTACCTCACTACCATACAATGAAGTAGCTCTGGTATACATCACATCCACACCAAAAGTATATTTAACCTTGTCTGTATTGTAATATAGATTGTCTATCAATTGGAAAACATTATTGGTAAAGCCTTCTTGTCCAAAACGGTGACCGCCAATCTGAACAGCAGTTTTAGGTTTTGAACCATTGGCCAGTGTTGATTCAAGGTTTCCAACAATAGCTCTTGGTATTGGACCTGGTAATTGGTCTCCTTGCGTACTGGCTTGGAAAGTGTAAAGATGTTGGGCCTTTAACTCGTTGGTTACTTTACTGTTTACCGTGGTACGCAAAGTCGCCAATAAACTGTTGTCAACGTTTTTGTCGTTACCATAACTTTCAAAGAAATTGATGGCGGTATTATCAGCTAATCCCAATGGATTTCTGTCGTTGGTATAATTGTCGCGAATCGTTAGTAGGTTTCTGTTGTTGATCTGCCAATCGATACGTGCAAAAGCGGCATCTGAACCACGTTTTTTGTCAAATGTGCCAAATTGTGGCAATTTTGAAACCCCATATTTGGTACGAGCAACATCTACAAACTTGTTTAAGGTTGCATTGCTAATGTTAAATCTAGCTTCATCGGCTGCAGATTTAACATCCGCTATGATTAACGGGCGGGCATCTCTCTGATGGTCCCAAGCTACAAAATAATGTAATTTGTCTTTGATGATCGGTCCACCCAAAGTAAAACCATATTGGTAAGTAGAGAAATCGTTGTCGCGTTTGTTACCCCTGATGTCGTAAGGACTGGCTAACCAATTGGCACGGCCATAAGTAAAAGCACTACCACTTACAGTATTGGTACCGGCTTTGGTTACAGCACTAATTGTACCACCACCAGCTCTGCCTAAGGTTACATCGTATTGGTTGGTTACCACTTTGAACTCTCTCACGGCCTCGATAGAGATGGCATAAGGCGCACCACTTCTGCTGGTGGTAGAACCTGCTGATGTTGGGTTTTTGGCATTCATCCCATCAATGGTATAATTGGTAGATGAACCTAATTGGCCAGAAATGTTTCCACCACGACTTAATGGAGATAAGTCCATCAAGGTCGAGAAATTACGTCCATTTACAGGCAATTGGGTAATAGCTTTGGCCGAAATCTCTGTAGAAGCACCAAAGTTCTGCACTTTATTTTTTAATCCTGAGGCTACAACTTGAACAGCTGCAAGCGTTTGTGCCTCTACCTGCATGGTAATGGCAACTTTTACCACATCGCCCTGGTTTAGCATGTAACCAGACCTGATCTGCTCGCCAAGACCTAAAAATGTAGCTTTTACAGTGTAAGGACCACCTAAAGGAAGTTCTTTAAAAGTGTACTCGCCATTGGCGTTGGTACTTGTTGTGGTATTAAAACCGGTAGATTGATTTCTAACCTGAACAGAAACACCAGCAATTGGCTTTTTTTGTTCGTCAGAAATTACACCAGAGATGGATGCTTGTGTAGTTTGCGCAAATACTTTTGTACTGCCCAAAAAGAACAAGACCACCATCGAAAAGGAAAGTAGAAGTTTATTCATATTGAGGGATTTTAAGTGTGATGTAAAAATCCTGTTTCGAAATTAAGTGTACTCTGTTTTATAATTATCAAATTGTAAACAGTCGTTTTAAACGTGCCATTTTAGATTATGATAATGTTAAGAAAGGTTATAAATAAACATTAGCCCTTTAAGCAGCCTTGCATATCCATTTAATAATTTGTTATTTTTGAAAGAAAAAGCCATGAATTTTTACGACATCTTAAAAAGTGCGCACTCTGGGTGGAGATATGTAGTTTTCTTCCTATTGTTGATTGCTGTTATCCAAGCTTTAACAGGTTGGTTTGGTAAAAAGACCTACACAGAGGGCAATAGAAAACTAAATGTGTTTACCTTGATCAGTGCACATATCCAATTGCTTTTTGGTATTGTGTTATACTTTTTAAGTCCGCTTACCAAAGGTCCGATGGGCGATGCCATGTATCGTTATTGGAAAGTTGAGCATATCAGTATCATGGTAATTGCTATTATTCTGATCACTGTAGGAAATGCGAAATCTAAAAAAGTAACAGCTGCTGTTGCAAAACATAAAACCATTGCCATTTTCTTTGGCCTTGCGTTTATATGTATAGTGGCTGCCATTTTTATGATGACCAAGAGCGATCCTTCTAAAACATTCTTTGGTGTATCTTAAGCTAATGTTTGGATGAAAAGTTAAGGCAAGGTCAATTCGTGATGAACTCAAGACCCTGCTTTTTCAAAAAAAACTTTAAAATATTTTGATTATTTAACTTTTTGTATATTTTTGTTCTACAATGATTAACAATAACATACATACATGGCAATGGCGTGGTAATTCTGAAAAGAGTTTCGTCGTAGCTTTGTGCACCTTATAGTTTATCAACCTAAACCTTAAACCACATTTAAAAACCCGACGTAAACCACGTCGGGTTTTTTGTTTTAAAAAATCCTCCCGTGGTTGAAATGATAGCAAAAAATGAAAACATACCATATACAAACACACACTAAAAAACGATTGGCAGATACCACAACTCCGGTAAGTATCTATTTGCGCCTCCGTGATGTTTTTCCAAATACCATTTTATTGGAAAGTTCCGATTACCATAGTAGAGAAAATGCAACCAGTTATGTTTGTGCCGAGCCAGTAGCAGGCATCATCTTGAAAGATGGTCTGTTGAGCACCTATTTTCCTGATGGTACAAAAGAAACAAAAACAGCATTTGTTTTAACAGAAGAGATTTCTGCCTTTAAGGCCCGCTTTGATCCTAAAATACAAGCCAAAGAAAAACATATCTCTACTGGGCTTTTTGGTTATTTTACATGGAATGCCGTACAACATTTTGAGGACATCAATTTTACGGCTACCACACCAGACGATGATCAAATTCCATTGATGCAATACCATGTGTATAGATATATCATCGCGATAGACCATTTTAAAAATGAGGTTACGCTGGTAAAAAATGTATTTAATGAAGATGAAAACGAAGACCTGAGCAAAGTAGAATACATTATCCAGAACAAGAACTTTCCAGAATACAGTTTTAAGACCAATGGCGAAGAACAATCTAATTTAACAGATGATGGCTTTATGTTGATGGTTGAGCAGTTGAAAAAACACATCTTTCGGGGCGATGTTTTTCAGATCGTACCATCGAGGGCATTTAGTCAGGGTTTTTTGGGTGATGAATTTAACGTTTACCGTTGTCTGCGCTCTATTAATCCATCGCCTTATCTGTTCTATTTCGATTATGGAAGTTTCAAATTGTTCGGCTCTTCACCAGAAGCACAGATTACCATCAATCACAATGTGGCCAATATCTTTCCGATCGCAGGGACATTTAAACGAACCGGAAATGATGAAGAAGATGCTGCCTTGGCCAAAGAACTGGAGCAAGATCCGAAAGAAAGTGCAGAGCATGTGATGTTGGTAGATTTGGCCAGAAACGACCTGAGCAGACACTGTAATGGCGTAGAAGTGAAATCGTTTAAAGAAGTACAATACTACTCACACCTAATCCATCTTGTTTCTAAAGTGAGTGGAAATCTGCAAGAAGGTGTAAGTGCTTTTAAAGTGGTAGCGGATACTTATCCAGCCGGAACCTTAAGTGGTGCACCCAAATACAAAGCCATGCAACTGATTGATCAGTACGAACAATTGGGGCGTAATTTTTATGCGGGTGCGATAGGTTATATGGGCTTTAACGAAGATTTCAACCATGCCATTATGATCAGGACTTTTATGAGCAAGAACAACAAGTTACACTACAGGGCGGGCGCAGGAATTGTAGCAGATTCGGTTGCAGAAAAAGAACTGAATGAAGTGAACAACAAGATAGCTGCCTTGCGAAAAGCAGTGGCCATGGCCGAAGAGATTTAAGAATTACGATTTACGACTGAAAAATGAAAAACAATATTTCCCCTTTGGGAGACAAAAATAAACCGGTTTTAGTAATAGATAACTATGATAGTTTTACCTACAATTTAGTGCATTTGATCAACGAACTGGGTTATCAGGCTGTGGTTTGGAGAAATGACAAATTTGCATTGGCAGATGTAGCGGCCTATGATAAGATCTTACTTTCGCCAGGACCAGGAATACCAGAAGAAGCAGGGCTGTTATTGGATGTGATCAAAACCTATGCGCCGAGCAAAAGCATTATGGGAGTATGTTTAGGGCAACAAGCCATTGCCGAAAGTTTTGGAGGTAGCCTGCTCAATTTGGGCAGACCGATGCATGGTATCGCCACGCCAATTACGGTATTGGACAAGGATGAACTGACCTTTAGAAATTGTCCCGACTTGATCGAAGTAGGTCGTTACCATTCGTGGGTAGTTGACCCGGCTAGTCTACCCGAGAGCTTAACCGTAACTGCAGTTGATGGCGATGGACAGATCATGGCACTGCGTCATCAACAATATGATGTTTGTGGAGTGCAGTTCCATCCAGAAAGTGTGCTTACGCCAAGTGGCAAACAAATGATGAAAAACTGGCTAGAAAATTAATAGATGAATATTTTAGATCAAATCGTTCTACGTAAAAAAGAAGAAGTTGCTTTGGCCAAACAACAGGTTTCAGTAAAAGCCTTAGAAGCCCATGTTAATTTTAACAGGCAACCCTTTGTATTCAAAGATTTTTTGTTGGATGAAAAACGGACAGGAATCATCTCAGAATTTAAAAGAAGGTCGCCTTCTAAAGGACTGATCAACGGTACTGCTGATGTTGCCGAAGTAACCCAAGCCTACAATTTAGCTGGAGCTGCTGCATTGTCAATATTAACAGATACCGATTTTTTTGGTGGAAAAGCAGAAGATCTGTTTCAGGCTAGGGCGGTAAATAACATTCCGATCTTGAGGAAAGATTTTATGATTGACGAATACCAGATACCTAGAAGCCAAAACATGGGGAGCAGATGTGATATTATTGATTGCCTCTATCTTAAGCCCACAACAGGTTGCCGATTTTGGTAAACTGGCCCAAAGCTTAGGTTTGAGTGTATTGTTGGAGGTTCATAACCTCGAAGAACTGGAGCAGACCATTTGTCCTTTTGTAAATGCTATTGGCGTAAACAATAGAAACCTAGGCGATTTTACGGTTAACATCCAAACCTCATTTGATTTGGTGGACCATATCCCTAACGAATTTTTAAAGATTTCTGAAAGTGCCATTGATAATCCTGAAGTGATCAAGCAATTGAAAGCTGTAGGTTACCATGGTTTTTTAATAGGAGAGAACTTTATGAAAACAGCTAATCCAGGACAAGCAATCCAGGAGTTTGTAGCTCAACTTTAACCACGAGGAATGCGATAGGCCAGTCCGAAACTGATGTTAATCGAGATTTGTAATCTCGACTGTTGTGTTTGTGGATTTTAAATCCACCTTATCGTGAGATCAGGATTGCAAACCCTGATCAACTTGGTTTTTTAATGGGAGAAAACTTTATGAAAACAAATGATCCTGGACAAGCAATCAAAGAATTTGTAGCTCAACTTTAACCACGAGGAATGCGAAAGGCCAATCCGAAACTGATGTTTGTTTCGATGATACCACGATCAAAAAGTTCATGGATATTGGCTTGTGGGTAGATAAAAATACCAAATTTATTGCGGTGTAAATATTGTAGCCCACCTCCAATACCAATACCAAAGGCATTAGAATGAAGCGTGTTTTTAGTTATTGCATTTATTGAAAAATCTCTCATGATTCCGCCAATGACAAAGAAATATTTGGCAAATTCGATCCGTAATTTCAAAGGAATGGTTACCATCAGACTCAGTCATACCTAAAACCATTTTGATTTCACCTTTTCCTGTTCCATAAGAAGCCGAAAAGGTGTGTGAGCCTTTTTGGGCAAGGCTAGGAAATGAAAATAAAATGAACGGTAAAACGAAAAGATACTTCATGTGTTGTTTGAGCGGGAGTGTTTAGCTGGTTATCAACTAAAAGTACAGATAAAACCACAATTTTAAACTTCGTATATTTGTAAAGAATTACATGGGAAAACAGAAATATTATGATACAGCCCTGAAACAAGAACGCGCAGTACTTGTGGGGGTTATTACGCCTGGCGAAAAACCTGAACAGACTAAAGAGTATTTAGATGAGCTGGCTTTTTTGGTAGATACAGCAGGTGGTGCCGTAGAAAAAACGTTTACGCAAAAAATGCTGAAGCCAGATAGAGCTACGTTTGTAGGTACAGGAAAGCTGGAAGAGATACAGGCTTATGTAAAGGCCGAAGAAATAGACATGGTGGTTTTTGACGATGAACTATCACCATCGCAATTGCGTAACATTGAGCGAGAATTACAGGTAAAGATTTTGGATAGGAGTAACCTGATCTTGGATATTTTTGCCGGAAGAGCACAGACGGCACAAGCAAAAACACAGGTGGAACTGGCGCAGTTACAATACTTATTGCCTCGTTTAACACGTTTATGGACCCACTTGGAACGCCAAAAGGGGGGTATCGGGATGCGTGGACCAGGTGAGACACAGATTGAAAGTGATAGAAGGATCATCTTAGAGAAAATCTCTCTTTTAAAAGAGCGCTTGAAATTGATCGATCGCCAAAATGAAACCCAACGCAAAAACCGCGGTCAATTGATCCGAGTGGCCTTGGTGGGTTATACCAACGTTGGTAAATCGACCATCATGAACATGCTATCAAAATCTGAAGTATTTGCAGAGAATAAGTTATTTGCAACTTTAGACACAACCGTTCGTAAAGTGGTGATTGAAAACCTACCTTTTTTACTATCCGATACTGTAGGGTTCATTAGAAAACTGCCTCACCACTTGGTAGAATGTTTTAAATCTACCTTAGATGAAGTACGGGAAGCAGATGTGTTGATCCATGTGGTAGACGTTTCACATCCCAATTTTGAGGACCAGATCCATACGGTGAATGAAACCTTGAACGATCTGGGCGCAAGGGACAAAGATACCATTATGGTCTTTAACAAGATTGATGCGTATGTTACACCTGCTGCCGATGAGTTTAATGAGGAAGAAACAGCACCATTGACATTGGCCGATTTCAAAAAAAGCTGGATGGCACATCACAATGCACCTGCAATCTTTATTTCAGCAACCAAAAAGGAAAATGTAGAAGAATTTAAACAGCTGATTTACGATAAAGTAAAGAGTTTACATACAGTCAGATATCCCTACGATAAGTTATTATATTAGCAGAAATAAATCCCTTTGCAATGAAACGTGTATTCCTTTTTGGCATTTTCTGCTGTTGGTTCTTTGTAAGTAAAGCTCAGGTAGTGAGCTTAAGTGCTGCAGAACTGACAAAGTTGAAAAATTTGATCCAAACAGATGCTGCGGTGAAAAAACATTGGGATGGGCTATTGAAAACTGCAGATGAAGCTTTGTTGGCTACACCAAATCCAGCAGATACGATTTTAACCGAAGGCATCCTGCAAGGCGATCCAAGAAAGACCAAAACTTGGAAATCATTGGAAGATATGCAAAAGATTTATGCATTGGGACTTTGTTATAAGGTAACGAATGAGCAAAGATATTTGACCAAGGCCAGTGATTTTTTGGATGCATGGGCAAGTAAAAACCAACCACAAGGAAATCCGATCAATGACACCAATCTAGACCGGATCATTTTCACATACGATCTGCTTAAAACAGAACTATCTACCGATGTCAAGCGTAATGTGGCTGCTTGGTTAAAAAGAGTTGCAGAACAAGAAATCAAGACCTATGATAAAGCCGTTTCAAGTGGGAAAGGGGTTACGTTTATCAACAATTGGCATTCGCATCGCATCAAGGAAGTAGCGGAGGTTGCTTGGGCCGTTAATGATAAAGAATTGATGCAATGGACAAAGGAAGCCTATAAAAGACAAATTGCAAAAAATCTGAGGCCAGATGGAAGTAGTTTAGATTTTCATGAACGTGATGCCCTACATTATCATATTTATGATGTAGTAATCCTTTAATGGTAGCCGCTGCCATTTTATGGAGAGATGGCAAGTTTGGAACAAATCCATACCGTTATCAATCGCCAGAAGGCAATTCCTTAAAAGGAGCAGTAGATTGGTTGCTGCCTTACTTTACCGGAGCGCAAACACATGCTGAGTTTGTAAACTCAAAAGCAGCTTTTGATAAAAAAAGAGCAGCTAATGGCGAAAAGGGTTATATTGCGGGAACACTTTTCAATCCAGCAGAAGCAAGAAGTAGCATCGCTTTGGCCGCCTATTTCGAGCCCCAGTTAATAAAGGTCTATCAAGAACAGACCAAGAGCAGTTCAAAATATCCAACCTGGCAGTTTGTATTGAACGAAGTAAAAAGATTTTAGGCGCTGCTGCCAGCATTGCCCTAGCAAAGAGATTAAAGAATATGGAAAGTAAAAGACAACAGAAGTTTGCAGGATTATTACAAGAAGAGCTTGCTGCTATTTTTCAACGAGAAGGGGCAGCCTATTTGCCAAATACCTTGGTTACCATTACAAAAGTCCGCGTTTCGCCAGACTTGGCCGTGGCTAAAGTATATTTAAGTTTTTTAAATACCAATAATACAAGCCTTTCTGTGGCTACGGTTAACTCACATGCCAGCGAGATCAGATATAAGTTAGGTTCACGTATCCGCCATCAGGCAAGGGTAATTCCTACGCTTTCATTTTTTGTTGACGATACCAACGAATATGTAGAGCACATGGATAAGATCTTTAACAAGATAGCAAAAGACAGAAAAGAAACCGACGAAGAAACTGATGAGCAATAATAGGTACATCAGAGAGCCTGGAAACTTTTTGACACATGTTGTACCCGCACTTTTAGCTATTCCGGCACTTTATCTGTTATTACAAAAAGCAAATACCCATTTTGAGGATGTAGCTGCCTATATCTATGGGGTCGGCATCATCATTTTGTTCGGGGTAAGTGCAACCTATCATAGTGTGCCTAAAACGGAATATGGTATTCGGTTTTGGCAAAAGTTTGACCATTGCTGCATCTATCTGATGATCGCAGGTTCTTTTACCCCCACTGCATTATTGGTGTTTGATGGTTGGTTGCGTTGGGTTTTATTTGGTATGGTTTGGCTTATTGCGCTGGTAGGCTGTTTGTTAAAGATATTTAACCGTTTAAAAAACCAAGCCGTTTCTACAGGCTTGTATATTGCCATGGGCTGTTTGGTTATCCCCTTTTTACAGAAGATGTTACAGACTTTGCCTATTGGTGCCATTGTCTGGCTGATCATTGGAGGCTTGTTTTATGTAGGCGGAACCTATTTTTATGCCAAAGACAAACAAATGCATAAATATGTCCATAGCCACGAAATTTGGCATGTATTTGTCAATTTTGGAGCGCTTTCGCATTTTATCTACAACTACGTTTACGTTTTCAATGCAAGATGAATAGGCTACAACAACTTCAAGATTTTTTGGCCCAGCCTAAAAACCAGCTCCACAAAGTAGTTGATTTCGATCTAGCTAAAGATCGTCTGCTGCCTTTTGATTTTACGGCCAACAATACGGAGCTGACTACCGAGATACTGGCAGATACCCATCTGTTCAGCAATTGGGTAGAGCAGAAATTAACTAAAAATAATGCCCGATATGGTATTGGTGGCTATAATGAACACCGGACCATTTATAGCAGAAGTGCCCACTTTGATGCTACCGAAGAACCTCGAAGATTACATCTAGGTATTGATATTTGGGGGCCGGCTGAAACGCCCATCTATAATTTCTATGCCGCAAAGGTGCATAGTTTTGAGTTTAATGACCATTTTGGCGATTATGGCGCAACCATTATCCTGCAATACCAATTAAATGATCTTACACTTTATGCCTTGTATGGACATTTGAGCTTAGCTTCTTTAAAAGGGCTGAAAGAAGGTCAATTGATTTCCGCAGGTCAACAATTTGCCAGTTTCGGCATTGCCGCAGAAAATGGACATTGGCCGCCTCATCTTCACTTTCAGTTGATGTTTGACATGGAAGGTAAAAAAGGAGACTATCCAGGGGTGTGTCAATTTACCAAAAAGGCAACTTATCTAAACAATTGTCCAGTACCTGCGTTAATTTTGAAGCATACTTTTACATCGGCTTTGCTTTAAAATGCGTAAATTTAGTTATGTTCAAAATTGTAGCGATATTTTTGTTATCCATTTCCGTTGCAGTTAAGGCACAGCAGCCTCAATTGAAGGGTGGTTTGTCTACTTTTTTAAAAAACAATACCGTATATCCAGCCTACTCCTTGCACAATTGTATTCAAGGTACAGTTAGCATTGGTTTTAAATTAAATACCAAAGGCGAAGTGTATTATTCGACCATTAACAGCGGAATTGGAACCGATTTAGATGTAGAAGCGCTAAGATTGATCAGAATGAGCAGTGGTAAATGGATCTTGCCTCAAAAATATGATACTTTGGCCTTGGTTATTGTGCCTGTAAATTTTGAACTGAGTGGTTACGATTGCAATAGAAGAAGCCCAACCGAGATTGCCTTGGCCATTAAAGCGTACAAAGACGAAGAAGAGTTGACCAATGTCATTTCAAATTTTTATAAGAACAAAGAGAAAGGCAATTATAAACCAGAAGATGAAGCAAAAGTTTTGCGTATCAAACGGGATTTGAACATTGACGATGAATACCTGCAGAGCAGAGTAGATGCTGGTTTAAAAAAATATAAGCAAGGAGATAAACAAGGAGCCTGCGAAGATTTTAACTTTGTGAAATATATGGGCTCGGCGATGGCTGATGATTGGCTCTCCAAATACTGTAAATGATATGCGCTTACTTTTTCGCTCTTTTGTGCTTCTAGATTGTGTTTCTTTGGTTTTGATGAGCATGCAGCTTTGGAATACCGCTACCGATTTCGATAAACTACCAGACCAACTTTCGGTAAAAGTTCAAGCCGTTTTAATGTTCCCAATGTTTGTATTGGTATTGGTTGCTGCTATTGGGCAATTTCAACTAAAGAAATTTGGCTTTATCTTGTACTATATCCAATTCCCTTTTAGGCTTTATCTCTGGGTATTTACCCTAGGTTTCATTACCCTGGTGCCCATGGCTTTAGGGATGTATAATGATGATGCATGGTTTGATCCCATGTTAAAGATCTGTTTCATGGCAGAATTTATCCGATTATACCTAACGGTTAAAGGACAGATAAATTTGAAGAAAAAGACAGACCGCAATAATTTGCCAATTAAGGCATAATTACATGGATTGCCTTGGGGATCAGTTTTGCCTCAATTGTATTCACTTTTCCTAGATATTCACCATCAACCTGAAAATGAACCTTATGTTTGGTACTGATCTTTAAACTGGAAGTCTGAAAACATTCTATCTTTTTTGGGTTCCAAGGTAGCTTGCTGATCCATATCTTGATCATCTCCATTACTGCATATTCCTTTACCACAATCACCTCAAAAAGCTTATCATCTAATTCCCCCTCCGGGTTAATCTTTAGTCCTGTTCCGTATTGGGTAGCATTGGCAATGGCTACCATAGCCGCTTTTTGTTTAATTGTTTTATTGCCGATCTTAAACTCAACCGACATTTTTCTATGGTTCCAAAAGGCATGCCATGCCGCTTTTGCATAGGTCAACATGCCGCGTTCGGGTAGCTCATCAAATTTTTTGACCAGATAGGCATTGAAACCAATGTCGGCCAAATGGATACAAAGTTCATTATTGATAGATACCGCATGGATTTGATGGGGTGTGCCGTTTATAGTTAGGGCAAGGGCCTCATTTAGATCCAGAGGGATTCCAAGCTCTTTGGCCATTCCATTGGCAGAACCCGCTGGAATCATCCAATGGGAACCTTGGTATTGAGCAGGCATTCAGCTACCAATTTTAAGGTGCCATCTCCTCCAACGGCAATTACCCGATCAGCTTTGGATTGTTGGATAGCTGTTTTTATAGTTTCGATCGAACAATTTTTGGGTAGCTCGAAAATTTCAAATGCTTCGTCCTTTGATTTAAAAAAAGTATTGATCTCTTTCTTGAAATCGATGGTATGGCTACCTGAAACTGGATTTACAACAAATAGGAGCTTTAAGGTTTTTGGTTTCACAGATGGTTAATTTATTTGTGCTTAACAAACAACTGAAGCCAAACTCTGTTTTAATTATATCATGAATAAAAAAGCGAGTTTAAAAGTATACCATGGTTATGGCCATACGCATAATTTAGTGGTGTACGGACACGTTTTTAAACTCAAGGCCAAAACGACACAAAACTTTAGCGATAATTTTTTTGTCAATATGGTACACCTGTTCAAACTTTTTGTAGTGAAACCTTATGCTTTCGCAAAAGTGAGATTGAATTTTCATGGACAGGTTGTTTACCAAAAAGCAGAATATGATGGTTTTTTCAAATTTGAATGGAAAGCCGAAAATGAAGTAGCTGCGGGATGGCATGCCGTAAAAATAGAGGCGCTAAGCGATTCAGGTGATCAGGTGATAGCAGAAGCAGAAGGAGAGATCTTCGTGCCACACATCACGCAATATGCCTTTATATCCGATATTGATGATACGATTATGGTTTCGCATTCGGCAAAGCTGACCAGAAGACTAAGAGAGTTGTTCATTAAAAATCCACGCACCAGAAGAACATTTCCAGCAGTACAAGAGCATTATCAACTATTGGCCCACGCCCATACCGAGATTGGGCAGCCTAATCCGTTTTTTTATGTTTCAAGTAGCGAATGGAATCTATATGATTATTTGTTGGAAATGTTTAGATTTAATGAACTACCGGAAGGAGCCTTTTTATTGAACCAGCTTAAACGGTGGAAAAACTTATTTAAGATCGGTAAAACTGGTCATGAAGGTAAGCTATTAAGGGTAATGCGGATGATTAATGCCTTTCCGCATCAGTTGTTTGTTTTTTTTGGCGACAATTCGCAGCAAGATCCTATGATCTATCAGACCATAGCAGAAAAATATCCGAATAACATTGCTGCGGTCTACATAAGAAACATTAGGCCAGAACGACAGGCAGAGACGGAGAATTTATTGAAGAAAATAGCACAAAAAAAGATAAAAACCTGTTTATTTACAGATAGCAGCGAGGCCATTGAGCACTCTAAACAGATTGGATTGATCATTTAAAACTAAAACCATGAAAAGATTATTTTTAGGACTTGTATTAGTGATTGCCCTTCAGGCATGTTCAAAAAAGATAACAACAGACACAGTTGCCAATACCAAATGGACCTTAAGCGAATGGACTGGACAAACCTTGCCTACAAAAGAGAAAGCAACCTTAAATTTTGGTGCCGACAATCAGATTGGGGGTAAATCTTTCTGCAACACCTTTGGTGGCAGAAGCACGATCAATGGGAATACCATTAAGATTGAAGAGGTATTTGGCACCATGATGTTCTGCGAAAGTGTGGCAGAAGCCGAAAGAAATTATACAGAAGGTTTAAAAACAGTAAACTCTTTTAAAGTGGTTGATGGTAAACTGCAACTGTTAAAAGACGGAAAGGTAATGATGGTATTTACCAAAGGCGAATAACTAACTGATCAATTTTCCGAAAGGAGAAAACGCCAAGTTCATCAGTTTGAAATGTTGTAGCCCAAAAGGGATGCCCACAATAGTGATGCAAAACAACAGGCCAAATAAAAGATGTGTCAATACGATCCAAAAACCACCAAAAACCAACCAGATAATGTTCATGATGGTAGATAGGCAACCGATGTTTGAAGAAGTATCGGTCATCTTAACACCAAATGGCGCTAACCCCACAATGGCAAATTTAAAACATTGGATACCAAAAGGAATACCTACAATGGTTAGGCATAAAACCAGTCCACCAAATATATATTGAAAGAAAATAAATATCCCTCCAAAAATAACCCAGATAATATTACCGATGAAACTCATTGCTCTTCTTTATTTTAAGAGTAGGAAGAAGGCATAATTGTTACATGTAATTAAAAAACTGTTAACATCTTGTTTGTATTTTGCAGTACACACAAAAGAACTAACAGCATGAAAAAGTCAATTATTTTAGCGGCACTTGTCGCTTGCCTTGCATGGTCTAATGCCAAGGCACAAAAAGTTAAAGATGTTCCATTAAGCGATATCCGTTCGGAGTATATCGAGATCAGCGAGGTGCGGAGAGCATTTAGCGAAAGATCTGGATCAGCCTTGAATATGGGCAGAAGATTATAGATATAAATGAAGATTCCTATATCAGGGATGATAAAAACAAAGAGTTAGAGTTCAATTCGGCCTTAGATGCCGTCAATAAAATGAAAAGTTATGGTTATGAGCTTTTTCTGGTCTATGTGAAAAACTATGGGGACAATGGTAGCCAGAAATATTATGTACTAAAGAGAAAGTAGGAGGCTGATTGATTGGGAGCTGCGGCCATACTGTTGCTCCCAATATTAAAAGTTTCTTATCATTGCACATGGTTTTTAGCTTACTCGAAGATGAAATAATTTTCCCCGACCCTGCTTTGGCCGATCCAGATGGCTTATTGGCTATTGGTGGTGATCTAAGTATTGCACGTTTAACGTTAGCCTATCAAAGTGGAATTTTTCCATGGTACAGTGAAGGGGAGCCTATTTTATGGTATTCGCCACACGAACGTTGTGTAATTTTTCCTGATCGAATCAAAATCAGTAAAAGCATGCATAAGGTTTTACGATCAGATGTGTTTAGGGTAACCACCAACCAGGCCTTTGCAAAAGTGATCCAATCTTGTGCACAAACACCTAGGGTTGGGCAGGATGGGACTTGGATTACCGATGACATGCAAACGGCCTACATTCGATTACACGAAAAGGGAATAGCCCACAGCATAGAAGTTTGGCAACAAGACCAATTGGTAGGTGGATTGTATGGCATCGTGATCAATCAGGTGTTTTGTGGCGAAAGCATGTTCAGTCATGTAAGTAATGCTTCTAAAACCGCCTTGATCTATTTGGCCCAAAAAATGGATTTTAAACTGATTGATTGTCAACTACCTAATGACCATTTGATGAGCCTTGGTGCAGAAATGATCAGTAGGCCAGCTTACCTCGCCTTATTAAAGGCGGCAAATCATCCCTGATCACAGCTCAATATAACGTGAGTTGAGGATAAGAATTGATAATGTAATTATAATCAGTGGTTTATCTTGAAATTAATTGCTGCTGCTATTTGATGGTTCTGTCACTTCGTGGACAAACTTTTTTCCTCCAGCTGAAAAAAGTATGCAAAAAAAGCCGCGCCAGCCTGCGGTAGGCAGGGCTGCGCCCTGTTCTGTTAAAGGGAGTGCGTAGGCTTATTACTGCATCCCGAACAGGCCAAGGCCGATTTTAGTAAAACGTTGAGGTAATGCTTAGGCCTGAGATGATTCCAAATCCAATCTCACACATTAATTCAACAATTCCCTGATATCATCCTTACTTAACGATTTAAAGAAGCTTTCTTCGGTGGTCATCAACGAATTTGCCAAAGATTTTTTCCTTCTTTGCAGGGCCAGGATCTTTCTCTTCAACCGTATCTTTTGAAATGAATTTGTAGATAAAAACCTTTTTGTCCTGCCCAATGCGATGTGTCCTGTCAATGGCCTGCTGTTCAACCGCAGGGTTCCACCATGAATTATAAGATAAATACATAGTCGGCTTGGGTAAGATTTAAACCTACACCACCGGCTTTGATCGAGATCAGGAATACTTTAAGGTCTTTGTTCTCCTGAAATTCAGCAACAATTTCACCTCTGTTTTTTGTTCCTCCATCTAAATAGGCAAATGGAATACCCTCTTTCTCAAAACAGTTTTTAAAGATGGCAAGGTGTTTCACAAATTGAGAAAAGATCAACACCTTATGTCCGCCTTTTAACACATTGTCTAAGGTATGCATTACGTTTTCAAACTTTCCAGAATCAGAATCGTATTCCTCATCGATCATTACTGGATGGTTAGCCAATTGACGCAATGCTGTTAAACCTTGTAACAACTGGACCTGTTTTTTGGCATAGGTTCCATCGTCCATGCTATTTAACAGGTCGTTTCTATAGGCCGATTTGGTCTTTTCGTAATAAGCGGCCTGGTCTTCGCTCATGTCACAATAAAAGATATGCTCTGTTTTTGGAGGAAGCTCTGAAGCTACCTGTTCTTTGGTACGGCGTAAAACAAATGGTTTGATGATCGCCTGTAGTTTCCTGGCTTTTTCTTCGTCCTTACGTTTTTCTATCGCCTGTACATATTCTTCATTAAAGAAAGATTGTGTGCCCAGCAAACCAGGATTTAAAAAAGTAAGCTGTGTCCACAGGTCGCCAACAGAATTTTCTACAGGTGTACCACTAAGCACCAGTTTATGTCTAGACCTTAACATGCGCACTGCCTTAAATGCCTTTGAAGAAGGATTTTTGATATTTTGACTCTCATCTAAAATGATGTAGTTAAAATAAAAATCCCTGATCAGTTCTACATCTACACGGGTAATACCGTAAGTGGTGATGATCAGGTCGTATTTATCAAACAGGCTGATGTCCTTGTTCCGGAAAGTTCCGGTATGCGCATGGATCTTTAGTTTTGGTGTAAATTTCTTCGCTTCGTTTAGCCAGTTGTAGATCAACGAAGTAGGCATGATGATCAGCGAAGTGCTGTGTGTGCCATTTGCTTCATCTTCTTCCTTTAATTTTTGCAACATGGCCAAGGTTTGGATGGTTTTACCCAAACCCATGTCATCAGCTAAACAACCACCAAAATTATATTCCCTCAAAAAGCTGAACCAGTTGTAGCCCGCCTTTTGATAATGACGCAGGTCTCCTTTAAAATTAATGGGCATCTGTGTATCAGCAATATCTTCAAAATCGTTTAACCGTTGCAATTTGCGGTCAAGCGTAACATTGGCCAAGCTATCTTCTGCCAAATCATTGATCAAGCCGATATGGTGCTTTTTGAGCTTTAGGTTTTTACCACCATCGGCCAAACTGAATAAGCTACTGTATTGCGTAAACCATTTTTCGGGGATGATGGCAATATCCCCATCGGGTAAGATAAATTCTCTCTTTTTATGAAGGATATGCTGTTTTAAAGAGATGAATGGAATGGGGTGGATGCCAAAATAGACAATGGCATTGATGTCAAACCAATCGTTATCCTCTTTGATCTCGAAATCGATTTTATTGGCGCCAAAAACAAAACGTTTGCTACTACTAGCTTGTTCCACTTCGAAACCTTGAGCCTCTAGCGCTTCAATGTGCTCATTTACCCAGGTGATAATGGCATACGATGGATTGTCGTTCTCGCTAAGGTTAGGAAGTTCAAGGTGATGGAAAAGCGCACTTACCTTTTTGAGGCCAAGATTTTGCAAAAAGGTAAATTTTTGTTTTTCCCAATCGCTATTCCGTTTGATACGGGTAAAAGTATAATTATCATCTTCTTTAGTTAAACGAACGGTAACTTTATGTTCGTTGCCCATGGCGAAAGCATATTGGCCATATTTAAAATAAAGCTGTATCTGCGAAATACCACCATCAACATAGATCACCTTGATTACGGCTGTAGCTTCATGTTTTTCGGTCTTGATCTCAAAACCTTCGGCATAAACGTGGTATTTTTCTATCAATGGGGCTACAAACTTCTCGAAATAAGTTTCTTCGGTAGCTTTTGGGATAGTAATGTAACGCTTATTTAAAAAGGGGATGAATTTTTTTCCTTCAATGTCCTGTTCAAAAAAGTAGAGCACGTCATTCAACAACATCCAAGCTGGCTGGTTGCAAACAACCTGGGCATCTTTAAACATAAAATCGATGCGTAGGCCCTGATATTTTATGGTAGGAAAGTACCTTGTTTCTACTTCGTTTCTTCTGAAATGGAAAAGTACGGTGGCAGGTTCGGTAGCGAGTTCCAATTTTCGCTCTGCAGGCCAGCCATCTTTATCCATGAGGTACAAACCATCTTTGATCTTGAGGATTTCCAATACTTCGGCCAGTTTCTTTTCAATTTTAGGACGAACGCTGTCGTAGAATTTTTCATCGTAGAACTTGCTGAAAAACTCAAATGGCCTGATTGCTTTTTTATGGTATTTCTTAATGATATAATCCTGTTCAGTTTCGTCTAGGGTCTTGATCAGCTTGAAATCAATATCGGTTAGGTGTTTGGCAAATTCTTTGGCCGTGTGCGTAAACAAACGCTGGTAGGTTAAAGAGAAATCGCCTTGTGGGTTGAGCTGAACAATATGTGGCTCAATCAAATAGCCCAAAAACTCGTGCTTACATAATGAATATACAATTTTGCAGGGTCCTGAACTATTTACGCGTAACATTGATTATAGGCTAAAAGAAAGAAAAGATAAGCATCTTAAAATTTTTAAACTTACATCAAATTGTTTTGTATTCAAACAATAGTGGATAAAATCTTGGATTTTTTTAATGTATTTCAGGCAGGCAAGAGCTGGTTGGTACTAATGTTTTCTCCATAACCTTCAATTTCATCGATTTTTTTTGGTCCCGTTCGTCGAAAAATTACAGCCGTTCGTCTAGAGTTACATGCCTATGGTCTAAAAGCCGGAAAACCGCTGCAACCTTTTGACATTCATGCAGTCTTATATACGAAACCTGCCAGCAAGGGCTGCTAGGAAAACGAAAAAAACAAAAATTACAAATAACAGATTAACAATCATTTAAAATATTAAAGTTATGAAAACTTCTATTAAAACCCTATTCGCAGCAGCATTAACACTAGTAGTATTAACCAGTTCTGCATTCGCATCATCAGATGTAAAATCAAACAACTTCACTGTATTAAACCAAGTGAAAAATATCACTAAATTGGAAGTAAAAGGTAACGTTGACGTGATCTTGGTACAAGCTTCAACTGAGAGTGTAAAAGTAAACGACAGCTACTATTCTAAAAATGCATTGGTGCAAGAGAAAGATGGTGTATTGCGCATCAGCTCTTTCGAAAAAGAAAGATTGACAGTTACTGTTTACGTACGTAACCTGGCATCAATCGAAGCAGCAGACAATGCTACCGTAAATACTTTTGGTAAAATGAGCTTCTTAAGTTTAGATGTGATCTTAAAAGATAAAGCTACTGCTAACATCGATGCAACAACCATCAACTTATATACTTCTATCAAAGACAATGCAAGCTTGATATTGAGTGGCGCAACTACAGAGCACTATGCAATCTTAGGTTCTCAAGCTAAAATGAGCATGGAACAATTTACAGCAGATAGCACAACTGTAAATACAATTGCTCCGGTATATGCAAAAGTAAATGTTGCAAGACACGCTGTAAATAACTTCCCAACTGCTGATGCTGAAGTTGTAAAATAAGAGCAGGAATAAAGGGAGGTTGGATCAACTAAAAAATAATAAACCCTATCATATATTTAGTTTTTTAAAAGGAAAAGAGCCCCAAAATTGAGGCTCTTTTTTTATGGTTTATATCCATTCCATGGTTCGTGGAGACACGAACCATGGAATGTTATAGGTCAAATTTAATACCTTGTGCTAAAGGTAGGGTATTCGCATAATTGATCGTATTGGTCTGTCTGCGCATATAGGCTTTCCATGCATCAGATCCACTTTCTCTTCCACCGCCTGTTTCTTTTTCGCCGCCAAAAGCACCGCCGATTTCTGCACCAGAAGTACCAATGTTCACGTTCGCAATGCCACAGTCAGAACCTTGAGCAGATAAAAACTGTTCTGCCTCTCTCAAATTCAAGGTCATGATCGCTGATGAAAGTCCTTGAGGAACTCCATTTTGTAGGGCAATGGCCTCATCAAGCTCTTTATATTTGATCAGGTACAAGATCGGTGCAAAGGTTTCGTGTTGTACAATTTTGTATTCGTTCTTCACTTCGGCAATACAAGGTTTAACATAACAGCCAGAAGTATAGTTTTCGCCAGTTAAAACACCACCTTCTACTACAAAGTTTCCACCTTCGGCTTTACATTTTTCAATCGAATCTAAGTAGTTGGCTACAGCATCGGTATCAATCAATGGCCCAACATGGTTATTTTGGTCTAATGGATCACCAATGCGCAATTGGCCATAGGCTTTAACCAATTTAGCCGTAAAAGCATCGTAAACACTTTCGTGTATGATCAAACGGCGTGTGGTGGTACAACGTTGTCCTGCAGTACCTACAGCACCAAATACTGCACCTATAATAGACATATCTAGGTCAGCATCCTTAGAAATGATGATGGCATTGTTTCCGCCTAACTCTAACAAGCTTCTTCCCAAACGCGCACCTACAGCAGCACCTACTGCTTTACCCATTCTGGTAGAACCTGTAGCAGATACCAAAGGAATACGGGTATCGTTGCTCAACAGTTCGCCTACTTCTCTGTCGCCGATAATTAGATTAGATACCCCTTCAGGAACATCGTTGGCGGCCAGCACTTTTTGTATAATATGTTGACAGGCAATTGCTGTTAATGGCGTTTTTTCTGATGGTTTCCAGATACAAACATTACCGCATACCCATGCCAAAGCTGTATTCCAGCTCCAAACGGCTACAGGAAAGTTAAATGCAGAGATGATCCAACAATACCAATTGGATGCCATTGCTCGTACATGCGGTGGTTTGGTCTTTCGCTGTGCATGGTTACACCATACAGCTGACGAGATAAGCCTACTGCAAAATCGCAGATATCGATCATTTCCTGTACTTCACCAAAACCTTCCTGTAGGCTTTTGCCCATTTCGTACGAAACCAAAGTGCCCAAGGCTTCTTTATTTGCTCTTAAGGCATCGCCAAACTGGCGAACCATTTCTCCTCTTTTAGGTGCTGGAACTGTTCTCCATTGTAGATACGCAGCCTGAGCAGTTGTTACCACAGCATCGTAATCTTTAGCAGAAGCCACATATACCGAAGCTATCTTTTTCCCATCAACAGGAGAGTGGCTTTCGATAATTTTTTCGCTGGTGGTTTTGCTCCAATTGCTGCCCGTACTGTAGGCCGGATTGATGTCTTCAATTCCTAACTGTTTTAAAATGGCATTGATATTTGTTCTCATATACTAATGATATTTAATCTGAAAATCGATTTCTACAAAACAACAAAAAAATAAGCAGGATTGCCAAAATATAAATTGTTGTTATCTGTTATCTCTTGTTCGTGTCCACACGAACGGAGATTTTATTTGCAATCGTCTTTTCTTCGGGTATCAATAATATAGATGATTTTCCAGCCATCTTCGCCTTTAAACAATTGAAAGGAATTCACACCACAATGGCTAAATTTATCGCCCACATAAAACTTATAATCTGTCCAAACACTTGCCAAGTTGGCATCAATCAGTACTTTGGTAAATACAATGCGCTCATTATATTTTTCTGGATGTGGTGCACCAATGCTCTTGATAAAGTCATTTACGTTTTCTGTTCTCACCACAAATTTGCCTTCTTTGTTTTTGGCTATGGTTTCCATGGTGTTCTTTGCGGCAAAAGCACTGCGGATCAATGTTGTGTCTGAGTTACGCATGCCCTCAAATAACCTGTTAATGGTAGCTTTTACAGCGGTTTCTTCTGGATTGGCTTGCGCAAAACTTTGTTGCATACCAATTGTTAAGCAGAAGGTAAGCATAAGGTAAAACTGTTTCATGACTTGAATTTTACTGATTTTGAATTAAATATATGTTATTTTGTAATTAATTAAAAAGAACAACATTCCATAGCAGTATAAGCCTAAGGGCCATTCACACCCAGCATTCGCTAAATCTTTTATTATTAGTTGATTATCTCGAAGGGTGTGTGTATGTTGAAAATTATTTTCTTAACTCATCTTATAAAAAACGTAAACTTATAAGGAATTAGTTAATTGGGTTTGTTCTTTAAATATTCAGTACATGGAAGAAGAATTTGAATTTGATTTTAATGATGATGCTCAACACTCGATAGAACGTTATGAAGAAATGATCCGCAACCAGGATCAATATTTTTTCGATGCACAAGCGTTTGAGTATATCATCGATAACTACATAGAGAAGAACGATCCTGTTAAAGCACTGCAAGTAATAGAGTATGCCTTAAGTCAGCATCCTTATGCAGCAGTTTTCTTAATTAAACAAGCACAACTGTTATTGTTTACCAATCAGGTAGACAAGGCCTTTGCTGCACTTGAAAAAGCAGAGATGTTAGAAGCCTCAGAGCCTGACATCTATGTTTTACGTGGTAACATCTACCAGAATCTGGATCGCCATGCAGAGGCTTTGGAAAATTTCGAAAAAGCATTGGGCCTGGCCGAAACAACAGACGAAATCTTATTGCAGATGGCCTATGTATATCAGAATATGCACGATTATGAAACTGCGATAGTTTACATCAAGCGAAGCTTAGAACAGAATATGGAAAACAAAGACGGTTTGTACGAACTTGCCTTTTGTTATGATATTTTAGATAAACAGGAAGAAAGCATCCAGTTTTATCAAGAGTATATCGATAGCGACCCTTATTCTTATGCGGCCTGGTATAACTTGGCCAACTCGTACCATAAGTTAGACCTGTTTGAAAAAGCAATCGATGCCTATGATTACGCTATTTTGATCAAGGAGAATTTTGCCTCAGCCTATTACAACAAAGGAAATGCCTTGGTACAATTGGATAAATATGCAGAAGCCATTGCTGTATATAAGCAGACTTTTGAATACGAACCACCAAATGCGGATACCTATTGTGCCATTGGCGAATGTTATGAAAAGCTGGAGCAGATGGATGAGGCCCGTTCTTATTATAAAAAATCTGTTAAAATGGATTCGAAAATGGCCGATGCCTGGTTTGGCATTGGGGTAACCTTAAATTTTGAGGAACGCTTTTTTGAATCGTTACATTTCTATAAAAAAGCAATCGAATTGGATGATGAAAATCCAGATTTCTGGTTTGCCATGGCCGATGCGCATTATAAACTTGGACAGATTGAAGAATCGGTAACGGCTTATTACAAGGTTTTAGAATATAATCCTTTGGATGTAGAAGCTTGGTTGGATTTTTCGACAGTTTTATACGAACAAGGCAAATTATTAGAGGCATCAGAAACCATGGCCGAAGCCATCAAGAACAATCCGGATGCTGCAGAACTGTATTACCGTATGGTAGCCTATCTATTTGCATTAGGGCAGAGCAACGATGCCATTGCCTATTTAGAAACGGCTTTGGTAACCGACCCAGAAAAACATTATATCTTATTCGAGTATTTACCCCAATTACAAGACAATGGACTAATTATTGAGGTAATCAATAAATATATAAAATAGAAATTAACAGGTTTTATACTTCAAAAATAGCAGAGTTTTTTTAACCTTTGCACCATATATGAATTACAAATTAAATGACATTCCAGAACGTTCCGTAAAACCACGTCAAAAGGGTTTAACAATGGTGATGGATAAAGGATTAAGTCTTAGACAAGTTGAAGACTTTATAGAAGTTGCAGGTGTACATACAGATATTGTAAAATTAGGTTGGGCTACTTCTTATGTAACTCCAAACTTAAAAGAAAAATTAGCGCTTTACCGTAGTGCAGGCATTCCTACCTATTTTGGTGGAACCTTATTCGAAGCTTTTGCCATCCGTAACCAATTTGATGATTACCGCAGGGTTTTAGAAGAGTTTGGGATGGAATATGCAGAAATTTCTGATGGGTCGATGGATATTGAGCATGATATCAAATGTGAATTCATTAGAAAATTATCAACCCAAGTTACCGTAATCTCGGAAGTAGGTTCTAAAGATGCCGCTAAGATATTTGCGCCATATAAATGGATTGCCTTGATGAAAGCAGAGATAGAGGCAGGTTCTTGGAAAGTGATTGCCGAAGCTCGTGAAGGTGGAAATGTAGGATCTACCGTGGTACTGGTGAAGTAAGAGAGGGTTTGGTGGATGAGTACCTGACACAAATTCCAGAAGAAACCATCATCTGGGAAGCTCCACAAAAAGAACAACAAGTATGGTTTATCAAACTGATAGGTACAAACGTAAACTTGGGTAACATTGCGCCAGCAGAAGTTATTCCTTTAGAAACCATTAGACTAGGTTTAAGAGGAGATACTTTTGACTATTTCTTGAATAAAGGAAAATAAGGAAAAATATTCGCTGTAACAGCAGTTACAGTTGACATGATTTATTACCATCGGCTAAAGTCGATGGTTTTTTTATAAAATATGAGAACATTCGGTTTAATCGGTTTCCCTTTATCACATTCTTTTTCGAAGAAGTTTTTTACCGAAAAATTTAACAATGAAAAGATTGCAGGTTGTAGGTACGAACTCTTTCCATTAGAACGTATCGAACAGTTTGTAGACCTACTTTCAAGTCAACCTGAGCTTCATGGGGTAAACGTAACCATTCCATACAAAGTACAGGTTTTGCCATTTTTAGATGAGGTGGATGATGCCGCCAAAGAAATTGGAGCAGTAAACTGTGTCCACATTGGAAGAAAAAATGCAGAACGTTGGAATCAAAGGTTACAATACCGATGCCTATGGTTTTGCAGAGTCGTTAAAGCCTTTGCTCAAAAACCATCATAAAAAAGCACTGATATTTGGAGATGGTGGTGCTGCCAAAGCAGTAAAGTATGTGCTGAACCAATTACAGATTCCATATTTGGTGGTCACTAGAAATCCTACACCTGATACGGTTTTATACTCAGCAGTTACTGAAAACATTTTAGATGAATACAAGTTGCTGATCAATACTACACCTTTGGGGATGTCGCCAAATTTTGATTCTTGCCCATTGATACCTTATCAGTTTGTTACAGACCAGCATTTGGCTTACGACCTGGTTTATAATCCGGAAGAGACAAAATTTTTAAGTTTGGTTAAAGCACAGGGTGGAACAATAAAAAATGGTTTAGAAATGTTATACCTACAAGCCGAACGTTCTTGGTACATTTGGAATACCTAACATGAAGAAAAGTCACCTGCTCTTATTCCTAATCCTCGCTGTAATGGTAGCTTGTACCAGCGAGTCGACATATACGCCAAAACCAAGAGGGTATTTTAGGATAAATTTTCCTAAAAAGGAATACAAAGTCTACAATGGAGACTGTCCCTTTACTTTCGAATATCCAGTTTATGCACAGATGACAGTAGATGACGAAAGGAATGCCCTGCCTTGTTGGAATAATCTCAACTTCCCCCAGTTTAATGGCAAACTGCATCTTACGTATTACGATTTCTCTTCAAAAAAGGAATATGATGACATGACGGAAGGTGCAAGAGCCTTGGCCATGACCCATACCATCAAAGCAAACTCCATAGACAAAAAACTAATCAATTATCCTGATAAGAAGGTTTATGGCATCTATTATGCGATTGAAGGAAATACAGCTTCATCGGTCCAGTTTTTTTTAACAGACAGTACCAAACATTACTTTAGAGGAGCTTTATATTTTAATGAGAAACCACAATATGATTCTTTACAACCTGTGGTCAAATTTATCAAGAAAGACATCGACAGGATGATTGAAACCTTTAAATGGAAGAACTAGGATGAAAAGATTATACTATTTACTGATTGCCCTATTCTCTTATGCGCCCTTGGCCAATGCGCAAAGTGATAGTACATTGATCAATGCGGATAAATTCTTCGAGTTGTTTATCAGCGGTAAGCCCGCCGCCTACAATTATTTTGCCGATGAATTTAAAAGCAAAGTAAGCGCAAGCCAGATATCAGGTCTACAACAACAATTTTTGCAGAAGTATGGGAAATTCAATGGTATTGTTAAAACATCAAAACTGGCTCAAAATGGAGCAAATTATGTGCTGATCAATACCTCATTTGACAATGCTAATCCCTTATTTACTTTAACAATTGACAATAAGGATTTAATCATCGGGTTTTTTGTACCTAAAGAAAACCTGAAAGACCGATACAAAGACCCAGCTTATGCCAATCCAGCACTTTACGAAGAAAAACCAATTACCGTTCAGACCAACGATTTTAAATTGCCTGGGATATTGACCATACCTAAAAATGCAACGAATTTCCCTATTTTGATTTTGGTACATGGCTCTGGTCCCGGCGATAAAGATGAGGCTGTAGGTGGCACAAAGATATTTAGGGATTTGGCACTTGGTTTAGCAGCAAAGGGAATAGCCACTTTAAGATACGATAAAAGAACAAAAGTATATGGTGCCAATTCCATCAAACCAGGAGAGGTACTTACCGTAAAACAAGAAACCGAAACCGATGTAAAGAGTGCCATAGCTTTAGCCAAAACAATCGCCAATGTAAATGTGGCCCAGATCTATGTATTGGGACATAGTTTAGGAGGAATGTTGGCACCCCGTATCGCTGTAGAGAATAATAGCATTGCTGGTATTATCTTAGCTGCGGCTCCTGCCAGACCATTTCAGGATATTTCTATAGCACAAAATAAGTTGAGTGCATCGCAAAATAATATCGATGCAAAAACATTGGATTCTGCCATTGTACTGATCAATGCCACAAGATTTAAAACCCTAGGTAACAGAAAGCCAGACCAGCAAACAATTTATGGTCCGGCATCTTATATTATGGATTTGAATAATTATAACCAAACGGCAACCTTGAAAAAATACAATGGAAAGGTATTGGTATTACAAGGTGAAAAAGACTTTCAGGTAAGTATGATTGATTTTGGGCTATGGCAAAAGGCCATTGAGAATCGCAAAAATGCAGTAGCGGTTTCTTTCCCCAATTTAGGACATCCTTTTGTTGTTGCAGGTTCAACAAACACGCTAGAAGATTATAATCTCCCTCAAAATGTACCGATCGAAGTAATTGATACAATTGCCAACTGGATCTTAAAAAAATAAAATGATTAGTTTAAAGAAATTTACTTTTAATCCTTATCAGGAAAATACGTACGTCTTATACGATGAAACTGGAGCTTGTGTGATCATAGACCCAGGGATGTACGATGGCTCAGAACAAAATGAATTGGTTGCCTTTATAAAAGAACATCAACTTAAACCTGAACTATTGTTGAACACGCATTGCCATATTGATCATGTATTGGGTAACAAGTTTGTTTTTGACAATTGGGCATTGAGACCTCAATTCCATCAGGGCGAATTGTATATTTTGCAGGCTGTGGCAGGTTATGCACCCCAAATGGGCATGCATTACGAGCTTTCTCCAGAACCAGATACATTTTTGCCAGAACATGGCACCATCATTTTTGGTAACAGTAAACTAGAATTGGTTTTTGCACCAGGACATTCGCCAGCACACCTGTGTTTTTATGCCAAAGAAGAGAATTTTCTGATAGGTGGCGATGTATTGTTTTATAGAAGCATTGGTAGAACAGACCTGCCAGGCGGAAACCATCAACAACTGATCAACAGTATTAAGGAAAATGTGTTCCAATTGCCAGACGATTGTGAGGTTTTTCCAGGGCATGGCCCATCTACCACTGTTGGATTTGAAAAAATAAATAACCCTTTTCTGGTGTAACAAAGAAAAGGTTACATGGAAGATGGATGGAATTTAATTGCATCTTTTCCATTTTTCAACTTACATCTTACTTATATTTACCAAGTGAATACCGCATTCTACATCGCACGCAGATATCTTTTTGCAAAGAAATCAACCAACGCCATCAATATCATTTCGGCGATTTCTGTATTGGGCGTATTTGTAGGTAGTGCAGCGTTGATCATCATCTTAACCGTTTTTAATGGATTTGAAAGTGTGATCCTTAAAATGTTCAATACCATTACGCCACAACTGATCATTTCGCCTGCAAAGGGAAAAACATTTGATCCCAACACGGTTTATTTTAACGAACTCAAATCAAATAAGGCAGTTTATTCCTATACCGAAATCTTAGCAGAAAATGCTTTGGTAAGGTACAATAACAAGCAGGCCCCAGCTTTGATCAAAGGGGTTAGTAGCGATTTTTTAAAAAACCAAAGCTTAGATAGTATCATTGTTGATGGTCATTTTGTGCTCCAGAATGACAATGGGCCCAATGCCGTGATCGGTTCGGCCTTACAATCTTATTTAGGGGTAAATCCGAGTGATGCTTTTGAGCCTTTGCAGATCTATTCTCCTAAAAAGGGAATAAAAGCAGGGTCTATCAACCCATTAGACGATTTTACGATACTCAATATTCTTCCGTCGGGTGTATTTGAGGTCCAACAAGATTTTGATAACCTGGTTATTGTACCCATCGAATTTGCCCGCGAACTGTTGCAGGAACAGAAAAATGTATCGGCTATAGAGATCAATGTAAATAAAGGTGTGGATGCCGACCAGCTTAAAAAACAGATCACAGATAAACTGGGAGATGCTTTTATAGTTAAAAATAGGATTGAGCAAAATCAGGCACTATATAATGTTTTAGGCTCCGAAAAATGGATGGTATATATAATTCTAACTTTTATATTAATTATCGCTATATTTAATATCATTGGTTCATTAACGATGTTGGTGATAGAGAAATTGAAAGACATTTCTATTTTAAGCAGCTTAGGAGCGGGTAAAAAGTTGATCAAACGTATTTTTTTATTAGAAGGCATGATGATTACATTATCAGGTTGTATCTTTGGCTTGTTGATCGGATTGATATTCTGTCTGGTCCAACAACATTTTGGCCTGGTGAAAATGGGCGAAACTGGGATGTTGGGCATAAGCAATGCGTATCCGATAGCACTTAAATGGAAAGACTTTGTTTTGGTTTTTGTTACTGTTAGTGTTTTTTCTCTAATAGCCTCTTCTTTGGCATCAAATTTAAGCGTAAAGAAGATAGACCATTTAAATCAAGACCTATAAGAACATGCACACAAATAAAAAGATATTATTAGTTTTAACACTATTGGTTACTGCTTTTGCAGCCTGTAACCGTAATCCTAAACCGGAAGACCAGAAGGATAAATTTATTGTTGCCAAAGGCCTGTATAATTTCGGGCCAGAAGTGAAATCTTTTACCGATTGTGAAGAGGGTAGAGAGTATTGGGTAGCAGATAGCGCAAAAACGCTAGAACTAGCCTATAGCAACCTAGGTTTTGAAAAACCATATGTACCTGTTTATATTGAGGTACAATGTCATTTTGTTAAATCAGATACCACCACTGTAACTGGCGACTATGACTCTACAATGGTAGTGACCAAATTGCTCAAAATCAGCAAACAAATTCCCGAAGGCCCTTGCGCCCAATAAAAATTTTATTTGATTTCTTTGGTTCGTGTCCGTGTCTTTGGTTCGTGTCCACACGAACCAAGTAACACATTAAGGCACATACAAGTCTTGCTCGAATGTAGGATCAACTTATTCTTCGTGGCCATGGTAAAAAGGGTGTCAATGGCTTTTCTTCCTTCTACTCCTAGATCAATTGAATATTGGTTTACATACAACTCAATGTGCTTGTACATCACGGCCTCATCCATTTCCTGTGCATGTTGACGGATAAAATCAATTCCTGATTTCGGATTGGCAAAAGCAAATTCAACTGATTTTCTGATCAGGCGATTTACCTTTTGTTGGATGTCCAAGCTTAAATTACGGTTGATCACAATGCCTCCTAATGGGATAGCGCAACTTGTTAATTGTTCCCAATAGTTCCCTAGGTCAACAATTTTATGTAGGCCCTTGTCCTGATAAGTGAAACGGTTTTCATGGATGATCAATCCCAAGTCTATTTGGCCGTGAATCAATGCATCTTCGATCTCAGAAAAAACCATTTCTCTTTTATTGGTTAAGTTGGGATAGGCAACACCCAATAAAAAATTAGCAGTAGTATACTTTCCAGGAATACCAACGTTGAAGTCATGATTTCCGGATTTCAATTGTGCCTCAATGGCTACGGCTCTATCTTTTCTACAGATCAACAAGGGACCTACACCAAAACCTAAGGCACTGCCCGCATGTAACAATGCATATTTTTCAATGACATAGGCAAATGCATGAAAACTCAGTTTGGTAATGTCCAGTTCGCCCCGCATTGCCTTTTGGTTTAATGTTTCTACATCATCAAAAGAAACCTCAAAAGATAGCCCTTCAGTATCAATCTTATGATGGATCAAAGCATCAAAAATAAAGGTATCATTAGGGCAGGGCGAAAAACCAAGTGTCAATTTCATGAGGTAAAAATAAAGCTAAATGTATTTTAAATGGTCATGATTAACTCATTTCGTTTGTTGGGCAATGAAACCAATCAACCATTCATTGAGGTTTTTGATTGCAAGGCCAATTTTCCAATTTTCTTTCGCCCTTGGCTCCACATAGTTGGAGATGCTTCTTACCTGCACACAAGGTATATCGTTTACATAGCAGGCATATAAAACTGCAGCACCTTCCATACTTTCGGTTTGAGGGGCCAATCGTTTGATGATCTGTTTGATGTTTTCTGCATTGCCATGAACTTTGTTTACGGTAATGCCTTTAACTTTTGGTAGACCTGTAAGGTTATAATTGGTATGATAAGTAATGTCTCCAAAACCTAGTTCTTTAAGACTGATAAAATCATCGTGGTCTTCTGCGCCCAATTCTGCAAAAGTATCCTCGTAGATGTTGACCAAACTTCCAAGGGCAAGTTCTTTGTCAAAACTTCCGGCAACGCCCACATTAACCACCAACTGATAGGTATTGTTTAAGTGTTTGCCCAATGCAAAAGCCGTAGCAGTCATCCCAACACCTGTAATGAGGATGTCGAAAGCTGACTGTTGTACAAAATGACAATCTGGTAGGTTAAAATGTTCGTATACCGGAGCAATCTCTGCTTTGGTTGCCGCAACAATTAATAGTTTCATGTAGTAAATGTAAAGATTTTCCCGCTATGGTTAATAGTAGGTCTGTACTATCAACCATTAACCAATATATAGTATATTTGCTTTTTATTTGATAAATAATGATTTATATAACACGCAGAGAAAGCTTTAATGCGGCTCATAAATTATCTAGAACAGATTGGAGCGAAGATAAAAACAATGAAGTATATGGTAAATGTGCCAACCCTAATTGGCATGGACACAATTACCAATTATACGTAACTGTTAAGGGAGAAGTTAATCCAGAAACTGGATTTTTGGTCGACCTGAAATGGTTAAAACAGATTGATCAATACATATGTGGTAGACAAGGTTGACCACAGGAACCTGAATTTGGATGTTGATTTTATGAAAGGTAAATTGGCATCGACCGAGAATTTGGCCATAGCGATATGGGATATCTTGGGGCCGCATATCAGTGAAGGTGGAGCACAGTTACATTGCATTAAAATCTACGAAACCGAAAACAACTTTGTAGAGTATTTTGGTTAATCAGCACATACACATACATGGAAAACGATAAATACAACCACGATGACGAAGTTTTGGGCTATCAGAAAATAGACCGATACGACGACGAAAAAATTACATCAGTTGCTACACATTACAAAGATATCTTAGCACAACTAGGAGAAGACCCATCACGTGAAGGACTTTTAAAAACACCAGAACGTGTAGCCAAGGCCCTTCAATATCTAACCCATGGTTATGACATCCAACCGCAAGAAATTCTTCGCTCTGCGATGTTTAAAGAAGATTATAGCCAAATGGTAGTAGTAAAGGATATTGAGGTATTCTCGATGTGCGAACACCATATGCTGCCATTTTTTGGTAAGGCACATATCGCCTATATCCCCAATGGACATATTGTTGGCCTTAGTAAAATACCAAGGGTTGTTGATGCATTTGCGCGTAGATTACAGGTACAAGAACGTTTAACCAATGAAATCAGGGATTGTATACAAGAAACCCTTCAACCAGCAGGAGTAGCTGTGGTAATTGAATGTAAACACTTGTGCATGGCGATGCGTGGCGTACAAAAACAGAACTCCGTAACTACAACTTCAGCATTTACTGGCGAATTTATCAGCAATGATAAAACAAGAGCAGAGTTTTTGAGGTTAATAACAGCAAACCTACATTAACAGCAAATAGTTGGGATAAAGAAAAGGGATTGATTTGATGTCAATCCGCAATAAAATAATGGAATTTAGGAGGTAGTTGTTTAGATTTAGGTCTTTAACCTAACTATCCAAATCGATAAAATAAAAAATGAAAGCATATATATTTCCAGGGCAAGGCGCTCAATTTTCAGGCATGGGTAAAGATCTTTATGAAAACCCAATGGCTAAAGAACTCTTCGAAAAGGCAAATGAGATCATTGGTTTCCGCATCAGCGACATTATGTTTAGCGGTACGGATGAAGAATTGAAACAGACCAATGTAACACAACCTGCCATCTTTTTACATTCGGTGATCTTGGCCAAGGTTTTAGGAGCTGATTTCAAACCTGATATGGTTGCTGGGCATTCGTTGGGCGAGTTTTCTGCCTTGGTTGCTGCCAATGCCTTGTCATTTGAAGATGGATTAAAACTAGTTGTGGCCCGTGCCAATGCCATGCAAAAAGCTTGCGAGCTCCAACCTTCAACCATGGCTGCTATTTTAGGCTTGGCAGATGAAGTGGTTGAAGAGATTTGTGCAAGTATTGATGCAGTAGTTGTTCCGGCCAATTATAACTGCCCAGGTCAATTGGTTATTTCAGGTAGTATTGAGGGTATTGACGAAGCCTGTTTAAAATTAACAGAAGCAGGGGCAAAAAGAGCCCTGAAATTAAATGTTGGTGGTGCTTTCCACTCGCCTTTAATGGAGCCAGCAAAAGTAGAGCTACAAGCAGCTATTGAAGCAACAGCGATTTCTTCGCCAATCTGTCCAATCTACCAAAACGTAAATGCAAAACCAACTACAGTACTCAGCAACGATCAAAGAGAATTTGATCGCGCAGTTGACCGGAGCGGTAAGGTGGACCCAAACGGCTACCAACATGATTGCCGATAGGGCCAATGAGTTTATTGAAGTTGGACCAGGTAATGTACTACAAGGCTTGGTTAAAAAAGTAAGCAGAGAAGTACAAACAAGCAGCGCTACGATTGCTTAACATATTTACAGCAAAAACCTATCATCAACGATAGGTTTTTGTTTAATTACTACCTTATTTAAAACAATTTAACGTGAGTGTTGGAGGTAAAATCAGGTTTCTTTTATTGCTTTTAGGCATTTGCTGTATAGCTACAGCTTTGTCTTTAGATAATTCAGTTACCAAAAAAGACCTCTTGATGCACGAAGCCAACGAACTTCAGCAAAATCTGGCGAGTAAAGAACGGGTAGTTCAAAACTATCTCTCCAATCCAAATAAATTAGCTGAAGTTAAACAATTCTATAAAGACGAGAACCTAGCGCTCAGTTTTATAAAAACCTATAGGGATAATGGGATCAACCTATTGGTCTATAAACAAAAAGAACTCCAGTTCTGGAGCTCTGTAAAGGCAATCCCTTCCAATACATTCCGTTTAAAAGAAGGCTCTTCCTTTTCTCAACAGCCAAATGGATGGTACGAGCTGATCAAAAAAACAGATGGCGATTATACCTTCTTGTTCTTGATTTCGGTAAAGACAGAATTTGGTATTGAGAACCAATATCTTAAAAATCAGATAGTGCCAGAACTGTTTCCAAGAAATAGCTTGGACTTGGCATCATTTACAGATAAAGACATCACGGAGATTTTCAATATCCAAAAAGAATACCTTTTTCCGGTAAAACTGAGTCAAGAATATTCGAAAAACATATATGCCAGCATACAGATCTGGTTATGGATAGTGGGCCTATTTAGCATTTGCCTATTTGTTAATTCTTATTGTACATGGTTGGTTAATAAAGGTCTGGCAATTGCAGGTACATTTGTATTGTGCATCTTTTTCTTCGCTTTTAGGATAACAGATCTCCAGTTTTTTTGGTTTAACCATCAATTTAACCTCGAGATCTTTAATCCATCAATTTATGCAGCAAGTGATTTTCTGCCTTCTTTAGGCGATCTGTTGTTGAATGTTTTGTCCTTATCTTGGATAGGGTTTTTTGCCTATCAGCACAGGGAAAAATACAAATTGCCAAAGTGGATGATCAACAATAGAACGGCAAGTGTCGCTTTTCATATATTGGCCTTATTGATTTTATCTTGTGCAGGCTTTATTGTCAATGATGTTTTTTCGGGATTGATCTATAACTCAAAAATCAATTTTGACATTACCAATATCATCAATTTAGGATGGATCAGTTGGACTTGTATCATCATTCTCTGCCTGATCTGGTTTAATGTATATGCGCTAGCGAATATATTGATGGTATTGAGTAAACAATTGCCATTTACCAATAGAGAGCGGTTGATTGTATTCTTAAGCCTGTTGCTTGTATATACCTGTTATAAATTGATAGACGATCTTCTTGAATTTGATATTTTCTATCTGATCTATGCATTGTTGCTCTTTATTATGGCGTGGAATAACTATGTCCAAAAGAATAGGTTTTCTATTAGTGCATTTGCCACCCTGTTTTTTTGCATGGCTTCTCTCACCTCTATTAAATACCTTAGGTTTAATGACCTTAAAGAGCAGGCCAACAGAAGAATCATGGCAGAGAAATTACTGCAAACAGATGATCCTAATCCTAAAGTAATCAACGCAATGGACAGTTTTGAAAAAAGTGTGTCCAAAGATTCGATCATCATCGACTATTTTAAACGACCAAATTCATCACAGACGTTTAGGTTGGATAATTATATCAATAAAAAATACCTGGATGGTTATCTAACCCGTTTCGACCCCAAGATCTTTGAATATGACAATAGGGATTCTGCATTACGTACAGATGAAAAAACAAAAATGGCCAGATACAGAGATCTGGTTAAATCAGGTGCGATAAAAACACAGGAATCCAACTTCTTTTATCGTATCAATAATACCTTCGCCTTCCAAAATTATTTTGGCATTATTCCGATAGTAGACAATGGCAGTATCCTTGGTACATTGGTGGTTGACCTGAAATCGCAGCCCTATGATTATAATTCTCATTTTCCAGAGCTGTTAATTGATGGTAAATTAAAGAGTGATGAAGATTTCAGCGCCTATTCATTTGCATTTTATAAGAACAACGAACTTTCTTTACAATCTGGGAAATATACCTACCCAATGTTTAACAAGCGGTTTAAAGGCACGCTCGATAAAGAGGTACATTTTGTAAGCGACAAAGAGAAGGATAGAGATGAGGTGATTGGAAGTACTACAGAGCGCCCAAGATATAGCCATGCAGTCTATCAACCAGATCGGTCTAAACTCATCATCATCAGTAAGGAGAAAATTCCTTATATAGAAAGGCTGTCTACTTTGTCGTTTTTCTTTTTGGTATTTATCTTGTCTGGGATCGTATTTTATATATTTATCTGGATCCTAAGCAATGTAGAAAACAATAGGGCAGGTTGGTTTAGCATCAATCGCTATCTGATGATCAATGCCAATAAAATCCTTTATAAAACCAGGATACAGTTTTCTATCGTTTTATCAGTTGTGGCCACTTTGCTGATTGTTGGATGGACAACTTTCTTTTATATCAGAGAAGAATATAAGACACAACAAGAAGATGCCATTAGAGAGAAAGTAAAAAAAATACAGCTCTCTTTCGAGAAACAGCTTGCGAATAATGGCGAAATTAGGACGGACGAAGAAGGAATATCTCAGTTTGGACAATTTGCAGATATCAATGCCGCATTTTTGAACCTATATAATACCAAAGGAGACTTGATCTTAACTTCTTTACGCAGGATGTATGATTATGGGATCTTGGGCAAAAAAATGGGCCCGATCGCTTTTATGGAGCTGAGTTTAAAACAACGCTCGGAGTTCTTAAATACATCTGAAAAAATTGGGACTTTTAAATATGCTGCTGCCTATGCTCCAATCCGTGATGTGCAGAATAAAACTATTGCTTATATCGGATTGCCTTATTACTCGAATGAGGCCGATTACGAAGCTAAGATTGGTTTGTTCATCAATACCTTGATCAATATCTATGCCTTGGTATTTGTGCTGATAGGCGTGCTTGCTGTTGTTCTGGCCAACCAGATCACTAGTCCGCTTACCTTTATCCAAGAGAGTATCAGGCGAACTAAACTGGGGCAGCAAAATCAGCCAATTGTATGGCACCGTCAAGATGAAATAGGGTCGTTGATCAAAGAATACAACAAAATGATTGCAGCACTGGAAATCAGTGCCACTAAATTGGCAAGGTCTGAGCGTGAAAGTGCTTGGAGGGAAATGGCCAAACAGGTAGCACATGAGATTAAAAACCCTTTGACGCCGTTGAAGTTGGGTGTGCAGTTGTTGGAGAAATCATGGAAAGAAAAAGACCCTAATTTTGAGAAGAAGTTTGCCAGTTTTAATAAATCATTCATTGAGCAGATCGATAGTTTGGCCACAATTGCATCAGAGTTCTCCAACTTTGCCAAAATGCCCGACACCAAATTGGAAAACCTAGAATTATTACCGGTGATAGAACAAGCTATTGCGGTATTTAATAGTGCAGATAATGTAGAGATTGTTGTGCTGGAAAGAACCAACCGACCAATCATTGTTTTGGGTGATAAAGACCAATTGTTGCGGACGTTTAATAACCTGTTAAAGAATGCCATAGAGGCCAGTGAAGGGAAAGAAAGATGTGCGATAAAGATTCACATCATCAATGATGAAAAATATGCCTATGTAGAGGTGGAAGACAATGGTAAGGGAATAGATGTTGCCCTGCAGGATAAGATATTCGTGCCAAACTTTACCACCAAATCATCAGGTACTGGCTTAGGCTTGGCCTTTGTGAAACAGGCCATAGAAAATGCCGGAGGAACAGTAGAATTCACGTCACTGATCAATGAAGGTACTACATTCCATTTGAGTTTTCCTTTAATAAGAAGTTAAGCTAGATATTAAAGCAAAAGGATTTTGAATAGATGGTTCAGTCTAAATATCTGCAACTGTACTTAACGGAGTGTAATTTGGCTCTTCCCCATTACAAAACCATCGGTATAAAGGATAATTGAATAAGTCCCTTTTATAAAAGGATTGGGGTTTTCCCAGTGTATTTTATAACTAGAATTGTCATCGTTATAGTTGAACTGCATTTTGCTGCTGAATTGCATCTGCTGTCCATCAGCCTCAAACATATCGGTTTCTTTGGCAATCAGGTTGCCTGCTGGGTCAAATACTCTTAAATATACCGTATGATAGTTTTTTTCGGCCAATGTATTGGGTACAATGGCAAAGTTGATGGTAAATTTTTCGGCAGTACTGGCTCTGGTTACCAAAACATCTTTACCGCTGTTTTTTATTTTAAAGGCGCTCACCTCAATATCGCTCGCTTTTAAGGCCGCTCCAACTTTTACTTTGGCATTGAGGTTCTCATTTTCCTTTTCAAGGTTTTCTGCTTTTTGGCTATAGTTGTCGGAAGTGGTCTTTAAGCTATCACGTTCTGTTTTCAGGTAAGAGTTCTCCTTTTCTAACCTAAGGATCTGGTCGTTGTAGTTTTTTACAAATTCTCTTAATTCTTTGATTTCCTCTTGCGCCTTATCCAGGTCGCCCTGTGTAAGCTTCCCTTTTTGTAGGGCCAATTTTAATTCTGCGATCTTCTTTCTGGCAAGGTCTTGTTCTTGTTGTAGTTTTTCGCTCAGGTTTACGTTTAAGGCATTTACCTTGTCAAGTTCAACCTCTATCTTCTCAACTTCTAGTTTTAGCCTGTCTTTTTCGGTGCTTACGGTTACAAAACGACTACTTTGCTGTTTGTCTTTAAAGTAGAGGTAGGCATTTATTCCTAAGAGTGCGGCGATAACTATTATTAAAAAATAAACTTTGTTTCTGTCAACTTTGTTTACGGGATCTTGCTCTTGCATACTAGCTAATTTTTTATTGACATGTAAAAAATGCCGATAAATTTACTCTTAAAGTGGTGTTAATTATTTTTTTGGGATAGCTAACATAATATAAAAAACTGATAAGTCTAAAAAATGTAGCACTTTTGTAACACATTTTTTTAAAACTGTCGTTTAAATATGAACACCAAAAATAGCTTGTTGTTATTTTAAACTTTATCAAAAATCGTAAATAAACTATTCATTACTAAGAATATATAATGGTTAAAAGCTTTATCGGTATAATTTTACTCTCACTCACCACTTCTTTTTTTTCAGTTGCACAGAATAGCACAAATATTGGTCCAAAACGCGAGTTTAGAGGCGTTTGGGTAGCAACCGTAACCAATATAGACTGGCCTTCTAAACCAGGTCTGTCTATTGATCAACAAAAACAAGAGCTGATCGGAATCTTGGAACAGCATAAAAAAACAGGTATGAATGCCATTATGTTGCAGATCAGGCCTACTGCCGACGCATTTTATGCAAAATCCAGAGAATTGTGGAGCCATTGGTTAATGGGCACGCAAGGCCTTTCTCCAGCCCCAGGTTACGATCCATTGGCCTTTGCCATTAAAGAAGCCCACTTTAGGGGAATGGAGCTACATGCTTGGTTTAATCCCTATAGGGCAACAATGAGCGCTAATGCCATTACAAGCGCTGAACATATCACTAAAAAACGTCCTGAACTATTTTATACTTATGGCGGACAAAAACTCTTTGATCCAGGACTACCAGAGGTTAGAGAATATATCGTTCAGGTGATCCTTGATGTAGTGAAGGAATATGATATTGATGGGGTACATTTCGACGATTATTTTTATCCGTATCGCATTTCTGGTCAAAAGATAAGTGATGAAGCTACATTTGCCAAATATCCGAATGGCTTTACAAATGTGGACGATTGGAGAAGGAACAATGTGAATCTGTTGATCAAGATGGTAGATGACAGCGTACATCATTACAAAAAGTATGTAAAATTCGGTGTTAGCCCTTTCGGTATATGGAGAAATTCTAGAGAGGATACATTGGGTTCTAAAACGAATGGTCTGTCTAATTATGGAGAGCTTTATGCCGACTCGAGAAAATGGATCAAAGAAGGTTGGGTAGATTACATCAATCCGCAGATCTATTTTACGTTTAGTAGGGCGGTAGCCCCTTTTGGTACATTGGCCGATTGGTGGAGCAACAATACCTATGGCCGACATTTATATATTGGCCAAGCGGCCTATCTGGTGCATGGCATGCCTTCGAAAAGAGAAGCAGCTTGGGGCAACCAAAGTGAAATCCCAAACCAGATCAGGTATATGAGAGAGAATGGTAGGATACAGGGAAGTGTGTTTTTTAGCTCTAAATCTTTGGCCACCGTTGCAAAAGGTGTACAGGATTCATTGCGAAATGATTTATATAGATTTTCGGCATTGCCACCACAAATGCCTTGGCTTGATGATATCATGCCAAATGAACCTCAAAATTTTACCGCTGATGCAGAAACAGATGGTATACACTTAAAATGGGAGAAACCATTGAAAGCTAAAGATGGAGAGACGGCCTCTGGTTATGTGATCTATCGCTTTAAAGAAGGTGAAAAAATAAGTATTTTGGATCCAAAGAACATATTGAGAGTGAGCTTTGAAGATTTTGCCTCTTATTTGGATACCAGTGTAGAGAAAGGGAAAAGATATAACTATTTGGTAACAGCCTTAGACCGCTTAAAAAATGAAAGTGAACCGAGCGGCCCTGTAGGTGTAATGGCAAAATAATTTAATGTAGCATTCCATTTTCAATGAACCCATTGGCTTCCAATTGACTTAGCATAAAATCAATTTGAAAATCTGTAATGCCAAATATGGGCTCTTTTAGCCAAAAACTTTCATAGATGTCAGTTCTCTTGGTTATACCTTTATGGATAATGCTCAACAAGGTTTCCTCTATATAGTTGAGCTTTGTGTCTGGATTAGGAAACCTTAATAGATGCGCCAATAAAGCTTTTTTTAGTAAGTGTAGGTTGCCAAAATCTTCTTGTAACAAGGTTTGAATAACGCTAGGGTTATTCTCAGTATACCTATTCCATGCCCGACTGGCAATGTTGAGGTCGCTTGTATTCAATTTGTTTCTGCTGGAATAAAGTTGTGTCAGCTGTGATGCATTTAGCTCGCCAAGGCCCCTAAAATTAGCTATACCTTCAAACCGATCAGGACAGATTAAATAAATCGGAAGATCTTGGGTTTCCATATCCTTTAGTAAACTTAAAATGTAGATGAGGTTGATCTGGCAGACTAGATCGTATTCAAACCAAAGGACAACTTCATCATATGCCTTCACACCTTTTAGCTTTTCAACTTCATCCAACACCTTGTTCGCATAATTGGCTTCGGTTTCGCCAAAATTACTGCCGATCCATTTAGCTCTTGTTGCCCATAGGTTAGTTTTAGAAACGGGGCCTTCGGACAAGATTTCTCGCCATACCAAAATATCACCCTCAAAAGTAGTTTGTTTAAAAATGGCCAAAGTGGCATCGCCATTTAGGATATGAAGTGTTTTCATGGCTATAAAAGAAAAAGACCATCTGATTTTTCAGATGGTCTTTTAAAGGTATTAATTTTTTCAGTCTATTTTTCTGGTGCCAATACCAAACGGATATAATTATTGCCGTTTAGGTATTTTTGTGCTGCAGCTTTGCTGGTAGCTACTGTAACACCATTTATTCTTTCTTTATCGGTCAATACCTGATTGATATCATCACCATTTTTTAAACGGTTAGACAAATAGTTGATCCAAAATCCATTGTCTCTCAAACTTAACTCTTCTTGTCTTAGTTCTTCAGACTTGAATTTCTTTAGGTCATCTTCTGTTGCACCATTCAATTTGAAGGAGTTTACTTCTTCTAAGGCCGCATTGATCAATTTCTCTGTATTGGCTTTAGAACAGCTAAATGAAATGGTGAAATAATAATGGGCACTTGGATATTTTTGTATGCTTAAGCCCACATTTGGACTATAGACCCCACTTTCTTTTTCACGTAAACGCTCCAAGATCTTAATTTCAAGCGCAGCTTTTAAGGCATCGAGTTGAGTGTTGTTGTCTGCGTTATATTCGTAATCATCGTGGAAATAAAGTTGTACGCTAACTTTGTCTTCTAAACCTCTATTTACCGTTTTACTTACTTTTCCTTTTGGAGGGTTAACACCATGGTCTATAAAATTCTCGTTTCTATTTAACGCAGGTAGACTAGCCAAATAAGTGGTAATAAAAGGTTTCATCTTTTCTACCTCAAAGTTACCTACAAAAACAAATGTCTGTCCGCTGGCATCTGCAAAACGGTCTTTGTAGAAAGCATAAGCTTTATCTATAGAGATTCTATCAATGTCTTGCATTGTAGTTGGCATTGCACGTTTATTGTAGTTTGACAGTACAGCTTGAACTGTATCTGCATAAACGCTTGCTGGACTACTGTTTTTATTAGCGGTGATCACTTTCATATCACTGATGTTCTTGTTAAAGATTTCAGCATCTTTACGTGGGTTTGTGGCGTAAGCATAGATCAATTGGAAAGCAGTTTCTAGATCTTTTGGAGAGGTACTTCCAGAGAAACCTTGATATTCATCACTAACATATGCTCCTGCAGATGCAGTTTTGCCAGCCAAATACTTGCTCAGCTGGGTTGGATTGAAATCTCCCACACCGCTTTGTGCAATTATGTTTGCATTTTCTGCAGAGATCAGGTCTGCATCACTAGCCAATGAAGTTCCACCTTTACCAAACGAAGTGAAGATCACCTGGTCATTTTTAAAATCGGTAGGTTTCAATACCACTTTAACACCATTGCTCAAGGTTAAGGTAGTGATACCAATTTTATCATTTTTGGCCTCATTTACAATGGTACCAGCAGTTGGTAATTTGGCAATTAAAGGTTTGTTTACAGTGTTATCTACATAAGGAGTAACCCCATTGCCAGCAGATTTAAGGGCTGCAATCAATTGAGCCTCGGTAGGTAGGTCTTTTGCATCTTTTTCAGGAGCTTGAACTACAATGATCTGGTTGGTATTGCCAATCAGTTTTTTTGCTACAGCATTAATGTCAGCTGCGGTTAGGCCTTTTATGATCTTTTTAGCTTCGGTATAACTGTATTCGGCAGATGGGATACTTGCTCCGGTTAAAAAGTTTTCAAGATACTGCTGTACATATACTGCAGATTTCGTTTTGTCTTTTTCTTTATATTGTTTTTCTAAGCCCGCATCAAGTTTTTTCTTGATGGTTTCAATTTCGCCCTGCGTAAAGCCAAATTTAGCCATACGCTCGTTTTCGGCAAGGGCAGCAATCATTGCTTTTTGCAGATCGGCAGTAGTTTTTGCCACGGCAGCAGTTTGAAATGCACTAATTCCCCAAACCAATCCACCTTGATATGGCCCGTAAGAACTTTGCGCAAATAAAAATGGTGCATTTCCTTTTTGGGTGATTTCTTGTAAACGAGAACCCAACATGTTGTTGATCATGGCGTGATCAGGCTCAGCTTAAAATCAGCTTCTGTCTTTACTACACCTTCGCGATGTTTGTAGATTACTTGCACCACATTGTAGGGCTGTTCTTTATCCGTTGCAATCTTTACCAATGGTTGCACGTTGTCTGGTAAATCGTAGTTTAACCTAGGTTTTGGATTGGCAGGATTTTTTAGGTCAGAGAAATTAGCTTTGATCAGATTCTCTACTTCATTTACATCAAAATCGCCTACTGCGATTACGGCTTGTAGATTTGGCCTGTACCAATCAGCATAAAATGAACGGATTTTATCGTGGGTAAAGTTATTTAAGATATCTACTTTACCAATTGGGATACGTTTCTCGTACTGTGAGTTTGCCAAAAGGAAAGGCAGCAATAGATTGCTCATTCTTTGTTGCGCATTTTTACCACGTTGACGGTCTTCTTCAACAATAACTCCTCTTTCGTTGTCAATGTCCGGACCGTTCATGCTTACTTTACCAGCCCAGTTGGCCAATATTTTAAATCCGGTCTTAAAAACGGCAGCGCTATCAGTTGGAATTGGCAACTGATAAACGGTCTGGTTAAATCCAGTATAAGCGTTTAAATCTGCTCCGAAACGAACTCCTGCCCTTTGTAGGTAATTGATCATTTCGTTTTTAGGGAAATCTTTGGTGCCGTTAAAAGCCATGTGCTCTGTAAAGTGTGCCAAGCCCTGTTGTGCATCGGTTTCCATTAATGAACCAATCCTGTTTGCTAAATACAATTCAGCTCTGTTTTTAGGTTCTGTATTTTTACGGATGTAATAGGTTAGCCCATTGGCCAACTTGCCAATTTTAACATTTGTGTCGTTTGGGATGGCCTTCCCAACACTAGTTTTTGCTACTGGTGCTTTGGCCGTTGTGGGTTTCTTTTGTGCTAATACGGGCTGTGCAAGTAGTATTGTTGCAAACCCCCATACTAAAATGTGATATTGTTTTTTCATAAATTGATAGATTGGGTTATACTTTAATGATGATATTCTTTTTATACATGAACCAAAGGATGACAAAGAAAAACAACACAAATACAATAGCGTAAGCTAAAGATGCATTGATTGGAGAAAAATAAGGCGGGAAGAAAGACTGATAGAACCAGCTCAATGCACCAATTTCATCACCATTTGGTTGTTTGATCTTTGATCATATTCAACAAACGGGGCATTAAGCCCGAAACAAAAAATACGGTGATCGCATTTACGCCATAAATTACAAAAGGTTTGGTAAAACGGTTGTAATGGTTTACATCGATTATCCAATAAGATAGGGCTAAAACTACTGTGGCCAAACCTCCAGTATATAATACATAAGAGCTGGTCCATAAAGCTTTATTAATAGGAAATTGTAAGTCCCAGAGCAGGCCCGCAATGATACAGATAGAGCCAACAGAGAATAACCAAGCGATTTTAGTAGCAGGTTCTACATCCTTACGTTTGAGGTATATGCCAACCAAAACACCAAAAAGACCTGTGGCTATAGCTGGTAAAGTGCTCAAGATCCTTCAGGATCCCAGGTTACTGCCGATTTCCATAAATGGGCCTCTGTTAAGATGGTTCGGTCTAACCAGGCGCCAAGATTTGTTTCTTTTTCCAGATTGGCATAACCAAGTCCAGGTACGGGAACAAATGTCATCAAAGCCCAATAGGTAACGAGGATAATAATAATGGCCCTAAAGATGTTCTTTTCTGATAATTTTAAAAATAGGATGGACGAGATGAAAAATACCACTCCAATTCTTTGCAATACGCCTGGAATACGGACATGTTTGATAGCTTCTACGAAATCAAAATCACGGAAGTTTCTAGGGAATATGGAAAGGAAAAGACCTAATCCAAAAAGGGTCAAGCCTCTTTTTAAAGCTTTTAAAATGGTTTTATTGTGGCTTGATGGATCTTGTTTTTTTACTGCCCATCGCATAGGCGATAGAAACCCCAACAATAAACAAAAAGAAAGGGAAAACAAGGTCGGTTGGCGTACAGCCATTCCATTCAGCATGTTCTAAGGGAGCATAGATATGGCCCCAGCTGCCTGGGTTGTTCACCAAAATCATTGTGGCTACAGTTAAGCCACGAAAAAAATCAAGCGAGAGTAGTCGCTGAGGTTTGAGTTCCATTTGTTTCAAAATTATCTTCTATAAAAGGCTTTTCCTAATTAATTGGAAAATTTAACAACCTAATATAGAAGATAATTTTAAATCTACAATATATGATGTTAAAAGCGCTTAGAACTTGTACCTCACAAAAGCTTCCATTGCTTCATAATCAGCTAGCCCTAAATTGTCGTAAGCTTTTGCAGTTTCTCTGTTCCTGTCTTCTGCTCTTTGCCAAAATTCTCTTGCATCATCACCTGGAAAAACAGCTCTGTCTTTTTGAGATTGATGTTTGAAGATTGCAAATTTCTTACGCTCAACCTCTTGCGGACTAAGTGGAACTGCCATTTCAATTTCGTGTGTTTCGAACTCTAACCAAGCACCGCGGTACATCCATAACCAACAATCTTTTACCCAGCTCTCAGTTTTTTCCAACCTTTTCAGAGCCTCTAAAATAATGTTGAAACAAACGATGTGTGTGCCGTGTGATCTTCAAAATCGCCAGCAGCAAATACTTGATGTGGTTTTATCTTTTGAAGCAGTTCCATAGTTAAGAGCACATCGGTTTCTGTAACCGGATTTTTCTGGTTTTTACCACTTTCGTAAAACGGTAAAGCCATAAAATGGATATGGTCGTCCTCTAGGCCACAATAACGCGCACCAGCAATTGCCTCACCTTTTCTGATCAAGCCTTTTACAGTTTGTATCTCTGGTGTATCAACCTGATTGGGTTGTTTTTGCTCAATGAACGTACGCATTCTGCTGTACATTTCTTTCATTTCTGGTTGACCCATGCCCATTTTTTCAGAGAAATCGATATTGAATTCCACAAAACGTAAAACGTCATCATCCCATACAGCAGTATTTCCAGAAGTCTGATAAGCTACGTGTACATCATGATGTTGGTCAACCAATCGGATAAATGTTCCACCCATAGAAATTACATCATCATCAGGATGTGGTGAAAAGATAACCGCACGTTTTTTAGCTGGTTCGGCCCTTTCAGGTCGTTGGCTATCATCAGCATTAGGTTTTCCACCTGGCCAACCAGTAATGGTGTGCTGCAGTTTGTTGAATATATGGATGTTGATGTTGTAAACTGGCCCTTTTTCTAGTGCCAATTGTGCCATGCCATTGTTATTGAAATCATCTTCCGTTAATTTCAAGATTGGTTTCTTTAATTTGGTAGCTAGCCAGATTACTGCTTTTCGAGTCAGTTCTTCTGTCCAGATACAATCTTTTACCAACCATGGGGTATCAAATCTGGTCAGTAAAGATGCCGCATCTTCATCTAAGATAAACTCCACATTGTCCGAAAGCTGTAGATAAGTTGCAGGTACATCACTAGAGATCTCTCCTTCAACTGCTTTTTTGATGATTGGCGATTTTTTGCGGTTCCAAGCCATCAATACAATTTCGCGAGCTTTGAAAATCGTACCAATACCCATAGTTATCGCCTTGGTAGGTACAAAAGATTTACCGCCAAAATCTCTGGCCGCATCTCTACGGGTAAGGTCATCTAAAGTAACCAAGCGTGTACCAGAGTTCGGAGCAGATCCAGGTTCGTTAAAACCGATGTGACCTGTACGTCCAATCCCCAATATCTGCATATCTAGTCCGCCAAAATCACCGATCTTGCGTTCATAGTCCAAGCAAAAAGCAGGAATGTCTTCTAGTTTTAGGGTTCCATCTGGAATATGGACATTTTTCTTGTCTATGTCTATATGGTCAAATAAATGCTCGTTCATGAAAGAAACATAGCTCTGCGCAGCCGTTGGCTGCATTGGATAATATTCATCCAAATTAAAGGTAACTACATTCTTAAAGCTTAAGCCTTCTTCTTTGTGCAAACGGACCAGCTCTGCATAAACTAAAATAGGGGTAGCACCTGTGGCTAAACCTAAAACAGCATTTTGGTTATGCTTTTGCTTTTCTTTAATGATGTTAGCAATGCGATGGGCAACACTTATTGATGCTGCTTTTGGGTTGTTAAAAACGGTAACTGGAAGCTTTTCGAACCTCGTTTCTTCTAATAGATTTAATCTTGCCATTAAATGGTTATTATTTAGTGAACGGAGCAGTAAATATAGGAGTATTTTTAAATATTTTTAAAAAGATAGAAAAATTAATTTGGACTGATGTTGATGGATTGAATAATTATAACACCTCCAGTCCTTTAACTTTATATTCTTCCAGTCTAGTATCATCAGGATCAAGTTCGGTAACCAAAAAACTAATGTTTTCTAAGGAAGCCACTTTTAGCCGTAGGGAGATATTCAATTTCTCTGAGATGCAAAGTATGGCCGATTTTTTGGAAGAATTGAGCATGGTCTTTTTTAGTTGGTTAATTTCCCAATCTGTATCTGTAATGCCGTCTTTAGGATGCAGCGCACTTGTACCTAATAAACACAAGTCTGCATTGATTTCCGAAAGCTGGCTAATAACATGCCCGCCATAGGTAATCTGTGAGTTTTTAGAAAATATTCCACCAATCAAAATTACTTCAACCTTAGGGTATTTGGCCAGTTCAATAGCAACCAATGGACTGATGGTAAAAAATGTTGCCTGCAAATACTCTGGCAATTGTTTAACCATTTCGATAATTGTAGTTCCGCCGCCAGTTAAGATCGACCATTCCGTCCTTAATAAGGTGGATTGTTTTTTTTGCAATATTCATCTTAGCTTCTTTGGCATAGACGGTACTGTTGTCGAACGAGGAATGATAAGATTTCGATAAAGCACCACCATGTACCTTATATAAAAGGTTGTCATCTGACATTTCCTGTAGGTCGCGCCTGATGGTATCTTCAGAAACATTTAGCAATTGCACCAGGTCTGAAGTAAGTACTCGGTTGTGTAGATTAACTTGACGCATAACATAGTCATGCCGCTCTTTTTTTAACATTTAGATTAGCGTTTTAAAATACTAATATAAAAAAATTAAAAACATTGTGCGGTTTTTTGCAGGTTTTTGCAATATAAATTTGTAGTTACATAACCAAATAGTTGTTAATTTTCTTTTTATAGTGAAAAACATTTATCATATTTACTTGACAATTGTTATTTTGCGTCTTAGTGCGTGTTTAACATTAACCAAATAACCAACAAACAAAAACTTAAATTATTAACCAAACGGGTGTTTATGAAAAAAAAATTACTCATGCTATTCTTGGGCATGTTTCTGTTGGCTATACAAGTTATGGCCCAGCAGATTACAGTTACCGGTAAGGTAAAATCAGCGGATGATGGCCTGCCTATCCCTGGTGCTACTGTAAAGATCAAAGGGTCATCGGTTACCACTCAGACTGGAACAGATGGGATTTATTCAATTAAGGTAATTCCTGGACAAACCCTTGAATTCAGCTACATCGGCTATTCATCACTTGAAAAAGTGGTAGGTGCCGACAAATCGATTGATGTTTCGCTTAAAGAAGATTCTAAACAATTGAGCGAGGTAGTGGTAACTGGTGCGCTAGGTATCAAAACCTCTAAAAGGGAGTTAGGTGCTTCACAACAAACCATTTCTGGTAGAGAGGTAGCGCAGACCCAAAGGGAGAATTTTATCAATTCACTACAAGGAAGAATTGCCGGGGTTGATGTAACTTCTACCTCTGGTGTTCCTGGAGCTTCTAGCTCGATTACAATTAGGGGCGTTAGTTCTATTGGTGGAAGTAGTCAGCCGTTATTTGTAATTGACGGATTGCCTGTTGATAACAGTACAACAAGCACTGGTATTTTTGCTACATCAAGTACTTTTGAAAATAGAGGTGTCGATTTTACCAATAGAGCTTCGGATTTTAGTCCAGAAGATATCGAGGATATTACTGTGCTAAAAGGTCCAGAAGCTGCAGCGCTTTACGGTATTGATGCAGCGAATGGTGCTATCATTATTACAACCAGAAGAGGAAAAACGGGTGAAGGCAGGGTGAACTATAGCAATAACTTTAGAATAGATGAGGTGACTAATGCGCCTGAAGTTCAACGTGTATATAGCCTAGGGGCTAGTGGTATTGCTGGTGCATCTGCAGTTTCGTACTGGGGGCCTAAATATAGACCAGATGTACAATTGTATGATAATATATCTGGTTTCTTTCAAACTGCAATTACCCAAAAGCATAATGTAGGTTTTGAAGGCGGAACGGAAAAAGGAAATTATAGGGTTACAGGTACATATACAGGACAAAAAGGTGTAGTGCCCAATACAGGTTATGATAGGTTTACCTTATTTGGAGCAACACAATCTCAAGTAAATAATTGGCTTAAAGCTGATGCTACATTTACTTTCAGTAACAATACCAATGATCAGGTTTTTAAAGGAGAGGGCGGTCCGCTGTTGTCTTTATTATCATGGCCAGCAACTGATGACGCAAAGAACTATTTGAGTAATGCCGGAACACGTAGATTGCTCAATATTGATGGAGAGTTGGATAATCCCTATTTTAACGTCAATAAGAATTATAATAAAAGTAAAACAAATAGACTTTACACCACGACAGGACTTACCATTAGCTTGATGAAAGGCCTGAAGTTTGATGCGAAAGGTGGTTACGATGTATATACCACACAAATCCAAATTTTAAGACATCCTGAAAGTAACTATGGAAGAACCAAAGGAGGTCTATTGGATGAAGCGGTAATTAATCAGAATAACTTTAATGCGAATGCTTATTTTACTTACAATACTAAATTTGGAAAGAAAATAGGATTCAATGCTATGTTGGGTTCATCCTTGCTAAATAACAGGACAGAAAATAGAGCTTCTAGTGCAGAAAGCTTTATCGACCCTAATTTTGTTTCATTAAATAATAGTCCATCTGCTTCGAGATTTACCAAAGCTACGTCATACAATAAGCGCCTAATCGGTGCCTATGGTAGGTTAAGCGTAGATTATGATAAACTACTTTATCTGACTGTTACCGGTAGAAATGACTGGAGTTCAACATTGCCAGTAAAAAATCAATCCTTCTTTTATCCGTCGGTGTCGACCAGTTTTATTTTCTCTGATTTAAAAGGATTAGAAGGAATTAAAAAGGTATTGAATATGGGTAAGTTGAGAGCGAGTATTGCGCAGGTAGGTAGAGATGCAACTGCATATAGGGTATACCCTGCATATGAATATAAAGAAGTTATTGGTGGCGGATATGGTTACGGTAATTATGGTCCAAATCTAGACTTACTTCCAGAAAAAGCAACTTCATATGAAGTTGGTACAGAGCTTTCGTTTTTGAAAGGTAGACTAGGAATCGATTTTGCCTATTATAACAAAGTGACGGACAACCAAATTGTTCCAAATATAAGATCTAGTTATGGTACTGGTTTTATTTTAGCAGAGATGAATGGTGGTAAAGTGAGAAACTGGGGTTATGAAGCTATGATTACAGCGAAACCAATTGTGACTAACAATTTCACTTGGAACGTGATTGGAAACTTTTCGGCCTCAAGATCAAAATTACTTGCATTGCCAGCTAGCCTGCCAGAATCATATAATTCAGATACTTGGTTTTATGGAAACTTGAGAGGTGCATCAGTTGTTGGTCAACCACTAACTGGTCTAACAAGTCCTTTTTGGTTGAGAAACAAAAATGGTGAACTGATTATTAATCCTTCAAGTGGTTTGCCAATTAATAGTGTTGATTTTGTTTCAAATGGTTCTGATAGATGGCCTGATTGGACCTTTGGTTTAACCAATAACTTCTCTTATAAGAACTTTAACTTATCATTCTTACTTGATTTTAGAAAAGGTGGAGATGTTTTAAATGCTACAGAGCACTGGCTGACTGTAAAGGGGATGACTAAAAGAACACTAGATCGCGAAGAGCCTAGAATTATTAAAGGTGTATTACAAGATGGTTTAGAAAACTCTGCAAACCCTACACAGAATAATATCACTGTAATACCTTATTTCTTAAATGGTTATTATACAACAATAAGTCCAGAGCAGTTTATTGAAAAGGATGTAAACTATATTAGAATGCGAGATATTACTCTGTCTTATGCCTTACCATCGAAATTTTTGGCTAGGCAGAAACTCTTCAAATCTGCAAGTGTTTTCACCACCATTACCGATCTGTTCATCATTACGAACTATTCAGGTCTTGATCCGGTAAGTAATGGTAATAATGCGGCTACACTTGGTGCAGGTGGAATAGGAATGGACTTTGGGAATTTTGCAACCCCCACAGGATTTAGTTTTGGTTTGAGAATTGGATTATAATAGTTTGAAAATGAAAAAGATATTTAGTTTTTTTATAATAATGGTGCTTTTCACAACATTTGGTTGTAAAAAGTGGTTGGATGTAAATCATAACCCGAACGCACCGGATACGGTAGACCCTAACTCGTTGTTAAGGCCAATGCTTTACTTTATGATGCAAGGTGAACAATGGGACGGAAGATATATTGGTAAATATGTACAGAATTGGGCAACCAATTCTGCAGATGATACTTGGGACAAAATGGGTTACCAAAGACCGCCATCAGATAATGGAGGAGAAACTTGGAAATTAGCTTATAACTTCCTGGCTAAAAACCTAGAAGATTACATGCGTTTGTCTACAGAAGCCGAAAGGTGGGATGCGGTAGGTATCGGTTACATTTTGAGAGCTTGGGGTTGGCAAAAAACAACAGATATTTATGGTGAACTGATTATTAAAGAAGCTTTCCAGCCAGGGTTAACTTCATTTAATTATGATACCCAAGAATTTGCCTATCAAGAGATACAAAGGTTATTGTTGTTGGCCATCGAAAACTTGCAACGTACTGATGGAGGAGTTAATACTTCTTTAATGGCAAGAGGAGATGTGATTTACAATGGAAGTAGACAAAAGTGGATTCAATTTGCCTATGGAATGCTGGCCATCAATATGAGTCATCTAACCAATAAGCCTGGCCTTTATGATCCAAATAAAGTAATTGAATATGTAGACAAATCTTTTGCAAGCAGTGCTGATGATGCTTTATATGCTTTTGCTGGTGAACAGACTCAACTTTCAAATTTCTGGGGACAACGTAGAGCAAATGCCAATTTGTTTAGACAGACCAGCTTTCTGGTAAGAACAATGAACGGAGGTGTTTTTACTGGTGTCATAGACCCTCGATTAAGTAGAATGTTGCAACCTTCCCCTTCAGATAGTTTATTTCGAGGTGTTGATCCAACATTGGGTTATGCAAATATTCCAGTTGCTGCGGATCGCCCTGGTACTTTTTTAGGAGGTACAAGTGTAACTTTAAATTCACCAGGAAGATACTTGTTTGATGATAAGTCGAAAGTTCCTTTTATGACTTATTCACAGCTACAGTTTATAAAAGCAGAAGCCGCATTGAGAGGAAGTCAACCAACAGTAGCATTAGATGCTTATAAAAAAGGTATTTCCGCTCATATCGACTTTGTAAATGCTACCAATGGAAATGTTTCCAGAGGAACCGCAACGCAGATTCCCGCGGCAGAGAAAAACGCTTATCTAAACTCACCAGTAGTTGTTCCAATAAATGCTGCAGATTTAACACTGACCCATATTATGATTCAAAAATACATTGCTCAGTTTGCATGGGCATTTACAGAAACATGGACAGATTTAAGAAGATTCCATTATACTGATTTGGTACCTAAAACAAACGACCAGGTTTTCAAAACATTTGCTCCACCTGAAACTGCTCGTTTGGATGTGGATAATCTTGGTAAGTGGGTATATCGGTTGAGACCGAGATATGCTTCTGAGTATGTATGGAATAGGGAATCCCTATTAAAAATAGGTGGATTGGAAATTGATTACCAAACTAAACCGGTATGGTTTGTGAATCCTTAAGTTAACGATTAAAAAATTCAAATATGAAAACAAATATAAAGGGCTATTTATTATTGTTGTTGGGTATCTGTACTGTTATAGCAGCTTGTAAAGATGGTAAAGAAGCTGTGCCAGATATTACAAAGCCGATTACAGGCGCAAAAATCAGATTATATAACTTTGCCTATAACTCTCCAGGTGTAAATTTTTACGCTAACCAACAGAAGATTTCGGCGGTAACTTCGGCTAATGGATCCTGAAGCTGTTGGCGGCGTAGCATTTGGAGGTACTTATCCTGCAAATCAGTATGCATTGACACCAGCAGGTCAAACAGCTTTTAAAGCACAGACTTCTTCTACAAATTTAACGATGCCAAATGCAGTACTAACTACTGTAGATAAAAATGTGGAAGAGGGTAAATATTATAGTTTATTTACTAGTGGTGTGTATAATGCGACCACCAAAACGACAGAAGGTTTTATTGTTGAAGATATTTTTCCTAAAGTGGCAGATACTGCTCAGGCAAATATCAGGATCGTTAATTCAGGCTTTAATACCAGTACATTGAGTATGATTTTGACACTTACTAAAGTAACAAATGGAGTAACAAGAATAGATACTGTTAATATTGCGTCAGGAGTGCCTTATAAGTCTGCCTCTCCATATGTTGGCTTTAGGCCCGGAGCCTATGCGATCGTGGTGACAGACCTTGCTTCGGGTAAAAAAGTGACTCGTGCAGCTACAACCTTTTTGACAGATAGAGTATATACTCTTGCTTTGAGAGGTAATCTTATCACTGGTGTGCCAGCGCCATTTATTGATAATACGGTAAATAGATAATTAGACTCTAATTATTGGTTAAAGCCATCCAGCATTTGCTGGGTGGCTTTTTTTGTTTATAGCTATTTGAATAGTATTTACTGAGGTGTTAAAACAGCGTTAATTCTAAAATAATATTTGGGTTTGTGCGGGTTTTTGCAGTTTAAATCTTTTATAAAGTTGTAAAATACTTGCTAAAATTCTTTTATTAGTTAAATACATTAATGATATTTACGTAAGCATTTACTGTTTGCGTATTAATGCGTGTTTGTGAATGCGTGTAACAAAACAATAAATTTTACTATTAACTAAACTAATTTCATGAAAAAAAAGCTACTCATGTTTTTTATTGGGGCGTTTTTGCTGGCTGTACAAACTATGGCACAACAAATTACGGTAACCGGTAAAATAACTTCGACAGATGATGGATTACCCATTCCGGGCGTAACCATTAAAATTAAAGGTACGAGCACTGCTGTACAGAGTGGTACAGATGGCGCTTATAGTATCAAGGCCAATAAAGGAGATATCCTGCAATTTAGTTTTTTAAGTTTTACTACTCAAGAACGTACAGTCGGAACATCAACCGTTATCAATATGACATTGACACCGATCGATAAAGGTCTTGATGAAATTGTTATTGTTGGCTATGGCACGCAAAAGAAATCCAATTTAACTGGAGCCGTTTCTACCATCGATGTGAAAAAAACATTAGAAGGTAGGCCTATTGCTGATGTTGGAAGAGCATTACAGGGTTCCTCGCCTGGTTTAAGTATAGTAATACCAAGTGGAGAAGTTGGTTCTGACCCGATCATTAAAATTAGAGGACAAATTGGTTCAATCAGTGGTGGATCCGCTCCTTTGATCTTATTGGATAATGTGGAAATTCCAAGTATCCAGTTGGTTAATCCAAACGACATTGCTACCATTACTACATTAAAGGATGCGGCAGCCGCTTCTATCTATGGTGCAAAAGCAGCATTTGGTGTAGTATTGATTACTACAAAACAAGGGTCGAGTAATGGCAAAACACAGATCAACTATTCAAATAACTTTTCTTATCAAAACCCTTGGAAAGATTTGGAGATGGCAGATGTAAATGCCTTGAAATATACCTTGGATGCTGCAGAACGTATTGGTTCTACTACTCCACAAGGTGCATTTTATTATGTAGATCGTGCAAGTTATGAGAAGGCCGTTGCTTGGAAAGAAAAGTATGGCAGTACAATTGGATCAAATGACCCAACCGTTTTTGGAAGGGACTGGTATGTACAAGGACCTACAAATCAAAAAATGGGGGTAAGAACATATAACCCCTACGATATGATGGTAAAAGAATGGGCCCCTACACAACAACAAAATTTATCGATTGGTGGAACAACAGGCAAAACTACTTATAATGTAGGGTTGGCTTTGTTAGATCAGAGTGGGATGATGAAGCCGGCAAAATCTGACCAATTTACACGTTACAATGCTTCATTAAGACTAACTAGCGAACTAAATAAATACATCACTGCTCGCGCAGGTGCAATTTACTCGAGAAGAAATAAGGAATATGCTTATATCACGAATTCTACTACTGCGGATCCATGGTTATATCTTTACCGTTGGGGACCTCTTTATCCTTTAGGTAATGATGAAAACGGAGACCCTATCCGTAGTCCTGCTAGTGAAGCGGCAGCAGCAAATACCGCAAATATCTTGCAGAACTACATGAATTTTAACCTGGGTACTACGGTAAATATCATGAAAAATTGGAAAGTAGATTTCGATTATACATTTGCCAACCAAGAGCAGAACTGGAAACGCCCCGGCACACGATTTACAGCTAGGAATTCATGGGTAGCCCCTAAACAAAGATTCGATGTTAATGGCGCGCCTATCTATGTAAATGCAGAAGGACAAGTAGTGCCAGTGGGTACTAAAGATGCAATTGCTGCATTTGATCTTTCTAACGAGACGTATACGGCAATAGGTTCTAATCCAGACCATTTTTTCAGGTCAGCAGAGAATTTCAATCGCCATACGATCAATGCATTGACTACCTATAGCCTCAATGTTAAGCAAGACCATGACTTTAAATTTATCTTAGGTTTGAATAGGGTAGCAGATAATACTGAATCTCAATATACGCAGATCACCAATCTTACCGATATCATCAATCCGCAATTCAACTACGGTGTAGGAACAATTACAGGTGGTGGCGATAGGTATTGGGAGGCGCAACTGGGTTATTTTGGTCGTGTAAACTATGCGTATAAAAATAGATATCTTTTTGAGGCCAATCTACGTTATGATGGTTCATCTAAGTTTACTAAAGATTTATGGTGGAGGTGGTTCCCTTCGTTCTCAGCAGGATGGGTAGCCACAGAGGAGAAATTTATGCAATGGACAAAACCAGTATTGTCAATGCTGAAATTTAGAGGTTCATGGGGGTCTATTGGTGGTCAAACCGTACCCAATAACCTATATATATCTACCATGCCAGGTGGTCAGTCTAGTTGGATTGGCGGCGGAGGCACAAGGGTAAGTTATGTGGGTACACCTGCTTCGGTTTCGGCAAATATTACTTGGCAGGATATCGTAACAACTAACTTTGGTGTTGATGCAGGGTTCTTGAACAATAGTTTAAATCTAACTTTTGAAGCTTACCAAAGAAATACCGATAACATGATCGTGCCTACAGAGGGTATTCCTGCAACATTTGGAACAGGCGCACCTAGAGGAAACTTCGGGTCGATACAAACTAGAGGCTGGGAGTTGGGCATTGATTACAACCACAAGTTTAAAAATGGACTGGGAATTAATGTAAGGGCAAATATTTCTGATGCCAAATCAATCGTTACTTCATATGGAACAACAAAAAGCATCAATGATTATTATGTAGGTAAAACAATCGGCGAAATCTGGGGTTACCGTACCGATAGGTTATACCAAATGTCTGATTTTGAATTGGATGGAAATGGAAAACCTATATTAATTACATTAACTGCAGCTGAAAGTGCATTGAATGGCAATAAACAAGCCTATAAACTGAAAAGTGTAAACGGTGCAAAACCAGTTTACCAACCATTTGTACAAACGTCTGCTAATTTCCGTTATGGTCCTGGTGATGTGAAATTCAGAGACCTAAATGGAGATGGAGAGATCAGTAACGGAAGTGCATTGATAGATAACCATGGCGATTTAGAAGTGATTGGAAATTCTACACCGAGATATGAATATGGATTTAGGTTAGGAGCAGACTTTAAGGGATTTGATATCAGTGCATTTTTCCAGGGTGTGGGTAGCCGTAAAGTTTGGGGTAATGGTTTCTTGGCTATCGCTGGTTACAACTCTGGTGATGGTGCGATGCCTGCTGCTTTTGCTGATGACTATTGGACACCACAAAATACAGAGGCTTTTTATCCAGCAGCTTATAACAATGGTGGTAGCAATACAGCCAATAACATGCAGATACAAGATAGGTATTTGTTAAACATGGCTTATTTGAGACTTAAAAACCTAACCTTAGGATATACTTTACCTCAGTCTTTAGTTAAAAGGGTAGGTGTTAGTTCGCTAAGGGTTTATGGAGCATTAGAGAATTTCTTTACTTGGGATAAATTGGGCAAGCTACCTATTGACCCTGAAACGATCAATGGATATTCTATGTTCAATGACAGCAATTATAACTCAGGCCGTACAGGTACAGGAATACCTACTTTTAAAAGTGTTTCGTTCGGTGTTCAATTAAATTTTTAAAAAATTAAGAAGATGAAATATTTTAAATATATATACAGTTTAACTGTAGCATCGATGTTATTCGTTTCTTGTAACAAGGAAGTACTGGACCGACCTCCATTGACGAGTTATCTAGATGATAAATTTTGGAGAAACGAAGATGACATCCGCCTATATGGTAATGGCTTTTATACCAATTATTTTAATGGTTATAATTCTGGCTTTACGGTAGATTATACACCAGTTAGAGGATATACATTCTCGGATGATTTAACAGGAAAGAACGTACAGGCCAATTTTGAAAGTGCAATCCCGAGCTCTCGTAGTTCAACCTCAGAAACAGCAGAGTGGATGGCTACTTATGCAGGTCCAACTTGGAATTTTGCATGGGTTCGAAAAGCAAATATATTCCTAGATCGTTTAGATAATGTGGCAAAACCAAACCTCACTCCAGAGGCTTATAAACATTGGACAGCTATTGCTCGTTTTTTTAGAGGTTACGAATACAGTAGATTGGTGAGTGTGTTTGGTGATGTTCCATATTATGATAAGGTGATATCCGAAACGGATTTACCAGCATTGTACAAAGACCGCGACAGCAGGGGGGTAGTAATGGATAAGGTATATGACGATTTCAAGTATGTATTAGCCAATATCCGTGAAAATGATGGAGCACAATTTGTCAATAAATATGTGGCAGCAGCATTTATCTCGAGGTTTATGCTGTTTGAAGGCACCTATCAACACTACCATGGGTTAGATGCCGCAAGAGCAAAAAAATACCTAGAGTTTGCCGTAGAAGCAGCAGATATTGTAATGAGCAGTGGTAAATATAACTTTACCCGCGATTATAAATCATTGTTTACAAGCGATAATCTAGCCGGACATCCAGAGGTTTTATTGTACAGAGCTTACGATGCTGCCTTGACTTTAACCCATAGTATTGGTTCTTATCAGAATGGTACTGAGGTGGTCGGAGTTGATGCGAACTTGGTATTGATCAAATCTTTTTTGGCCAATGATGGTAAAGTATGGCAAAACTCTGCTGTACCAGCTGCAAACTCATTCACTATCGCCGATTTGGTAAAAACAAGAGACCCACGTTTTGAGGCTTCATTTATTGATAGACCTCTGGCCTCTTCAGCAACATTGTTGTATGGTTATAAGTTTGCATCTAGAGAAGCGATAACTTACATTGGCAAAACTTATCCTGCAGCATGGGGCAGTAATACCAATACCAGTGATGCACCAGTAATCAGATTGGCAGAGGTGGTACTGAATTGGATTGAAGCAAAGGCAGTTCTAGCACAATATCTGAGCGGAACTCCAATTACCCAAACCGATTTGGATAAGTCAATCAATGCAATTAGAAATAGACCATTAGATGCAGCAGCAGTCGCAAAAGGAGTGCAAAAAACTGCTCCTTTAACTTTAGGGGCCCTACCTAATGATCCAACTCGTGATGCTGATGTACCTGAAATGATTTGGGAGAATCCGTCGTGAAAGACGCATGGAGTTTGTCTTCGAACACACAAGGTTACTAGACCTAAAGAGATGGAAAAAACTGACGAACATGAATTTCAGTACCAATCCTGATTATTTCTTAGGCCCTTGGGTAAACCTTCCTGTAGAATTACCAAGTTATTTAACTGCAGCCAACGTAAATAGGGTTAGGGTAAAAAAGGAAGACGGTACAATTGTTACCTATAATGGAACTAATGCAAGTGCAATGGTTGGATATTGGATGGTTGAAAATGCGAGCAACAGAAATGCATTCACTGACCGTTCATACCTTTCTCCTGTAGGGCAATCGCAAATTGTCCAATACTCGGAAAAAGGTTATAAATTAACACAGACTACTGGTTGGTAGTCTATTATTTATGATTGAAAAGGGGCTGTCTTCTTAGATAGCCCCTTTTTGTTATCCGACAATTTAAGCCATATCCACTTTTGGGTAACTTGATAAATTATCTTATGTTTTCACGCTTAATTTCCTACTTTTGCACTAAATCATTTTAAACCATGGCAAGCTTTACACTTACACCTGAAACCTGGGAAAGAGTTAAAATCAAATTTCTAAGAAAATACCGTGATTTAGCTCAAGCAGATCTTTCATTTACTCCTGGTCAAGAAGATCAATTGGTAAAACAATTAATGCAATTGGTTAAAAGAGACGAAGGCTATATAGAATTTACTATAAAAAAGGCCCTTGCAGATGCGAAGGGTAATAGGCTATAGCACGAAATCTTGTGCGCCAAGCCACTTATTGGCTAACATTACAACTATAGAATCTGAATATTCTTAACTTGATAGCTTTCAAGTTTTTGGTCATTTGGTTCTAGTTCCGTGATGAGATAGGTAATGTTTTCTAGGGCCGCCACCTTTAACCTTAAAGAAATATTCAATTTTTCAGAAATACACAATACAGCAGCTTTTTTAGAAGAGCTGAGCATTTTCTTCTTTAACTGATTAATTTCCCAATCTGTATCAGTTAATCCACTTTGAGGATGTAATGCACTGGTTCCCATCAAACAAAGGTCTGCATTGATTTCAGCCAATTGGCTAATTACATGGCCTCCATAAGTAATCTGCGAGTTTTTACTAAAGAGCCCACCTATTAAAATGACCTCAGCCCTTGGGTATTTAGCAAGCTCTACCGCAACCAAAGGGCTAATGGTAAAGAAGGTGGCTTGTAGGTTTTCTGGAAGCTGTTTTACCAATTCGATAATAGTTGTTCCTCCCCCAGTTAAGATAACCATGCCATCTTTAATCAAAGAGATAGTTTTTTTGGCAATGGCAATTTTTGCTTCTTTTGCATAAACAGTACTGTCGTCAAAAGACGAATGATAAGACTTAGAAAGCGCACCACCATGTACCTTATATAAGAAATTATCATCAGATAGTTCTTGAAGGTCTCTTCTAATGGTATCCTCAGATACATTTAACAATTGCACAAGATCAGATGTCAGTACCCTATTATGGAGGTTAATCTGCCTCATAATTAAATCATGTCTCTCCTTTTTTAACATTTTGCAGCGTTTGGATAATCAATAAAGCACCAGATCAATTGATGTGATGGATTTGAGTTCTAAAGTAATAAAATAGTTACTCCTTTTGGACATAAATATAAACAAGCCCTTATTTTTAGTTGCTGGTATGCAAATAATGAAATCTTCCAATGGCTTATAAATGCATGAGCGCAATGGTTTTGTTAGTTTCTAGCCTAGTTAATTGCTATTTAGGTGAAGTATAAATTGTTTAATAAGTATACCTTATATATATGTATACATAAAATGTACCTTCTGTTATCGTATCCAGAAAACCACAAGGTAAAGCATAGCTTATCATTAAACCCAATTAAGATTTGATGGCCAATAACTTAAAGTTTAGGGTTAATGATATCAAAAAATAAAAAAAAAATAAAAAAATTGGTAATATTAAAACTAAAGTTGATATTTGTTGCCGGATACAAAGTTTTTTTAGGTAAGGGATATACCAACCTTAAACATTAAGATAATTAAAAAAAATATTTTTTTTAATTATCGTTTTAAGTGTATATTCGTACCATGAATTAATTATGGTTCAACAGGGAATGCTGAAAACTGTACTAAGAGTAAGCGAGAAAAAAAGAAAATAAATTTATTAACTCTAAGATTATGAGAAAAGTTTTATTAACTGTAATGATGGTGAGCTCTCTTCTAGCGTTTAACGCTTGTAAGAAAGATGGAGCTCAGGGTCCTGCAGGTCCTGCTGGCGCTACAGGTGCTACGGGTGCTGCTGGTGCAGTAGGTCCTGCTGGTGCTGCTGGTGCTAACGGAACCAAAATTTTACCTACAACGGGTGCTCCGGCTGCAACTTTAGGTGCTACTGGTGACTACGCGTTTGATTCTGCTACAAAAATGTTTTATGGTCCAAAAGGAGCTACTACATGGCCTGCAGGTATCGCTTTAAGTGGTGCTAACGGTGCAACTGGTGCTACAGGTGCAACTGGTGCTGTTGGTGCAACTGGTGCAAATGGTGTTGATGGTTCGAAATTCATTTCTGGTCCAAACGCTCCAACTGCTGCTGATGGTAACATCGGTGATTTCTATTTTGCTACTTCAACTTCAACTTTCTACGGTCCAAAAACTGCAGCTGGTTGGGGAACAAACACAATTCCATTGGGTACAGCTTATGCAGCTAAAACCTATACTATTACTAGAGGTTTTGAAGGTGTAACTGAGGTTGCAGGTTCTAAAGCTTATGGTGATGTTGTTACAGAAACTCCTGGTGCTGTTAACATTTTCTCTTCTTATACAGTAACTGCTAATGATATGATCCGTATCAATCAATATGGCGCTGCTGGATGGGCTAAAAACAGAGAGATGATTTTCGAAACTAACCCTGGTAGTGGAATTTGGAACGCTGTTCCAACAAACGGTAACTTAGTAGCTCCAAATGCTGGAACTTTAGGTGGTCCTGGTACTCCATTCCAAGTAGGTCGTAAATTCAGATATTCTGAAAACAGAACTTTAGTTGGTGGTTATCCTGTTGCTGAGTTTACTTTAACTCAAGATGACATTGATAGATTAACAGTAAATGCTGGAGCTGCATTTGGTTATTTAACTTATGCTCAAGCTGATTTAGCTACTGTAGCTTTAGGTTCTACTTTGAACTTCTCTAGCACTAAAAACGTAAATGTAGTTCCTGCAACTAGCGGTAGCAACTATCACGTTAAATATACTGCTCAGACTAAGTTTAACTTGAACACTCTAGTTCCAAACTATGAGAAATACAAACAAGATGGTAAAGTATTCGTGAAATACAAATATTACGGAGACAATACTTCTGGAAACAATGCAATAATCCACAACAGCGGTAGTGCAGGTTGGATTGATTTAACTACTTATGCTAACTCATATGTACTTGGTACAGGTGGTTATGGTACTGCAGGTGTTACTGATGCTAATCCATTTACTTTAGCTGGTGCTGCTACTAATAACTTCATGGGTTCAGGTGCTGCTCTAGGTGTAGCTGGTTCTGTAGTAACTGTAGGTGTTGACCAAGTTGGTACAGTAATCAATACTATTGCTCGTCCTCAAGTTTTTGATAAAGGTAATGTTGTAATTAACTGGGATATCAACAGTGGTAGCAACATGGCTTCTGCTCCAACTGCAACTCCTTTCGGTCCAATGACTTTAACTAACCCTACTAACAGTGTAGAAAACTTAGTTACTGGTGCTGGAAGATATACAGTTGTTCTTGATGGTGTGAGAGTTGCTCGTGCTTTCGAAACTACTTATTATAGCGCTCCTCAACTTACATCTAACAAAACGATTACAGCAGGTAACATTGATGTAATTAATATTACAGGTGGTAAAGATGCATCTTACTTCACTAATACTAAATTAGTACAAGTACAAGTATTCGTAATCCCAGGTGATGTGATTACTGCTTTAAAAGCTAAAGGTGTTGATACTAACAACCCTAACGCAATTAGTGCAAACATTAAATTATAATTATTAATCTTTAGAGTTAAATTATATATAATTTAATGCAAGCAGCTCCTCTAATGAGGGGCTGCTTTTTTATTTAAAGGCAATAAAAGGCTTTGGTTCAAAAACTAAAGCCTTTTTATTGTTTATCCATTTTTGTACATTTACCATTCTCTCTATAGTTAAAAGGATAAAGAATAAGGATTGATATGAGTAAATTAAAATTTGGAGTTATTGTTGGCTTACTGAGTTTGGCTGGAATATCATTTTCGTTTAAAGATGATTTATTTCTAGTATCTAAGAACTTAGATATTTTCGCATCCTTATATAAGGAAATCAACCTTAATTATGTAGAAGAGACAAACGCTTCTGAGTTGATGCGTAATGGTATTGATGCCATGTTACAAGGTTTAGAACCTTACACCGAATATATTCCGGAATCTGAGATTGAAGATTACAAATTGAAGTATGTGAGTACACAATATGGAGGTATCGGTGCAGGCACATTATTCATAGACAACAAATTGTTTGTAAATGAGGTAAGTGAAGGTAATCCTGCAAATAAACAAGACGTTAGGCCAGGAGACCAAATTTTAAAAATCAATGGAATTGAAACAACAGGTAAAGACCGAAACCAGATCAGTCAGTTGTTACGTGGACCAAAGAAATCTGTAGCCGAACTGGTATTGATTAGAGATGGTGTTACAATGACCAAGATATTGGTTAGAGAAGAAATCAAACAACCTAATGTTTCGTACTATGCAATGGTCGGCGACCAAGTTGGTTACATTAGATTAGATAAATTCTTAGAAAATTCTGGGCAAGAAGTAAAAGATGCACTAGTAAGCTTAAACAAAGAGCAGCCAAAAGGCATTATACTTGATCTTAGAAACAATGGTGGTGGTATTTTACAAGAAGCTGTTAAGATTGTTAACTTGTTTGTACAGAAAGATGTATTGATCGTTGTTCAGAAAGGAAGAAATCCAGAAAAAACAGTTAGTTATAAAACATTAAATGAACCCATTTCGCCTCAAATACCATTGGTGGTTTTGGTTAATGGTTCTTCGGCTTCTGCATCTGAGATTGTTGCAGGTGCATTACAAGATTTAGATAGGGCAGTAATCATTGGCCAAAGAAGTTATGGTAAAGGCCTAGTTCAACAAACTTTTAATCTACCATATAATAGCCTAGTTAAAGTTACCGTAGCAAAATACTTTACACCATCAGGAAGATGTATACAAGCATTAGACTATGCGCATAAAGATCAGAATGGCTCAGCAGAGAAGTTCGCAGACTCTCTTATGAAAGCTTTTTCAACCAAAGCTGGAAGAACAGTATATAATGGAAATGGGGTTTATCCAGATGTATTTGTAGAACCTTCTACATTAAGTCCAATTACCATTTCATTATTGACAAAGAATTTATTTTTTGATTATGCTAACCTATATAGAAAAGGACATAAAGAAATCGCAAATGCTAAAACATTTCAACTTTCAGATGCAGATTATACTTCTTTTTTAGCTACGTTAACAGGTAAAGACTATAGCTATAATTCTACAACTGAAAAATTAATCAACGATTTAACAGCCGAAGCGCAAAAAGAGAATAAACTCGCTGCTGTTAAAACTGATATAGATGCCTTAAAAGATAAAATGCTATCAGCAAAAAAAACAGATTTGATTACACATAAAGCTGAAATCAAAAAGATTTTGGAGACACAGATCATAAGTCGGTATTATTTTGAAAAGGGTAAGATAGAACAAGCTTTCCAATATGATAAAGAAGTGATAAAAGCTAAATCGCTTTTTGTTAATCAACCTACAATGTTAACGATCTTAAAGGGCGATGGTTCTTATAAAATCATCGGAAGTCCAAAATCAAATATTTCGGAAAACTAAATGTATTTAGTTGCTATAAATAACTAATGATACGTAATCTAGTTAAGTTGTTGTTCCAAATTGATTAACTAATAGGGTAATTTTTTCTTACATATCCTCTTCTAATAGCTATAAATTTAACAAATAGATAATGCTATTGTTCAATTGAGTAAAAGGAAGCGTCCTCATGAACGTTAATTTTTAAAATGATTTTGGTGTTTATTTGTCATTAAAGTGTTTGTTTTCAGTTGTTTATGACTTTAAATTCGAATTTTAACATTTCGGAATTTTGAATAGTGGCTACTTTTGCCCATATTTAACCATTAAATATTATTTATTAACCCTAAACTTATTAATTTATGAAAAAACTTATACTTAGTTTGTTCATTCTGTTGGGTGTGGCCACTGCTGCACTTGCGCAAGATAGAACTATAACAGGTAAGGTTACAGGCGCAGATGATGGTTTACCAATTCCATCAGCTACCGTAAAGGTAACGGGAACACAAATTGCTGTTCAAACCAATGCAGAAGGACTTTATTCCATCAAAGTTCCATCTACTGCTAAATCATTAGAGTTTTCTTACGTAGGCTACACTCCAATAACTGAGGTTATCGGCAACAAAGCCCTTATTAATGTACGTTTGACAAGCTTCAATGAACTTAGCGAAGTAATTGTAACTGGTTTTGGCCAGAGAGTTTCTAAGAGAGATATCACTGGTGCGGTATCTAGTATTGGATCAAAGGAAATTGAAAAAACTCCTATTTTAGGCTTTGATAGAGCTATGCAAGGAAGACTTCCAGGTGTAAGGGTAACTACCAACTCTGGTACCCCAGGTTCATCTGTAAGTGTATTGATTCGTGGTGTTGGTTCGATTAACGGAACCACAACCCCTCTGTACATTGTTGATGGTATCCAAGTAGTTTCTGGTGACCAAACTAGAAGTCAAGCAACTTCAAACATTTTAAATGGTCTAAACCCAGATGATATCGAGTCAATCGACGTATTGAAAGATGCATCTTCTGCCTCAATCTATGGATCACAGGCAGCAAATGGTGTTGTAATTATTACTACAAAACGAGGTAAACAAGGTAAAACACAATTTGATTTCAGTAGCTATTTTGGTTTCGCAGAAGAAACAAACAGACAAAAAGTGTTAGATGGACCAACTTGGTTAGCTATTTATCAAGAAGAATATGCCAATAGATATGGAGCAAATAGCTCTCAACTTAATTCTGTAAAAGCAACTTATGGTGCTGATCCTGCTGCTGCTCCTACCTATAACTGGTATGATGAGATTTATCGCAAAGGTCAAACTCAAAATTATCAATTAACTGCTCGTGGCGGTGATGAGAAGACTAAATTTTACATTTCTGCAGGTATGTTTAACCAAAAGGGTCAACAAATCTTGCAAGATTTTAAAAGAGGAACATTTAAATCTAACTTAGAGCACAATGTAAGCGAGAAATTGTCTTTAGAGGCAAATATCAACCTAAGTACTTTCACACAAAACGGAACATTTAGTGGTTCTTCATTCGGAAACCCTGCATTTGCTGCAAACTTTGTAGTTCCAATTAACCCAATTTATACTGCAAGTGGTGATTACAACGAACCATTGTTAGGTGCATTGCCTACCAATGCGATCAAGTCATCTGCTTATAATATCAATAAAGCAGTTACTAATCAATTACAAGGTATCTTTGCTTTGAACTACAAAATCATTAAAGACTTAAAGTTCCGCGCAACTGGTGCTATTGATTATGGTAACATTAAAGAATATAGCTATTGGGGTCCTAGAACACAAGATGGTCAGTCTTATAATGGATTGTATACCCAATTAGATACGGAATTTAAAAACTATCAAACAAATGCTACCTTAAACTATAGCCATTTATTTGGAGATAAACATAAGTTAACTGCATTAGCTGGTTTCGAATATCGTCATCAGGTAAACAATAACTTCAATGCAGCGAAATCAAATTTCCCTAACTATTTGTTTAGAACCTTAAATGCTGGTGGTACATTACAATCTACTGGATCTAGTTATACAGAATTCAAAACTTTAGGATACTTTGCTAGAGCTGAGTATACATTTGATGACAAATATATCATCAATGGTACTATCCGTTATGATGGTAACTCAAGATTCGGTGCTGAGAACAAATTCGGTATATTTGGTTCAGGTTCATTAACTTGGAGGGTATCTAAAGAAAACTTCTTAAAAGATGTGAACTGGTTAACAGACTGGAAATTAAGAGCTAGTTACGGTAAAGTAGGTAACTCTGGTTTAGGTAACTTTGCTTCGTTGTCTCTTTATGGATCAAACACAGGCTACAATGGTATTTCGGGTATCAGTCCAGGGGGCTTAGCTAACGTAAACTTAACATGGGAAGATAGTTATACTTTAAACTTGGGTACGGATGTATCTTTGTTTAAAAACAGATTAAGTTTTACTGCTGAAGTTTACAACAGATTGAGTAAAAACTTGTTGTTGGCACGTACATTGCCTCAAACAAGTGGATATACTAGTGTAAGTGACAATGCGGGTGAAATGAGAAACCGTGGTGTTGAGTTCCAGATTAATTCAGAAAACTTAGTAGGTAAATTCAGATGGAGTACTTCATTTAACATTACTTATAATAAGAACAAAGTGTTGAAATTGATTACCGATGATTTGGACCCTCGTTTCCAAGCTGTAGGGAATTCATATACACGTGTTTTATCATATAAATACGCAGGGGTAAATCCAGCAGATGGTAGGCCAATGTGGTATGACCAAAACATGAATCTAACTTACAATCTAACATCAAATGATAGATATATTATTGGTGACACTCAGCAAAAATTCTTTGGTGGTTTCTCAAATAATTTCTCTTATAAAGGTATCGGCTTAGATTTCTTCTTCCAATATGCAACAGGTTTCCTATTACAGGATCAGAATAAAAACTTTACAGATTCTTATGGTTATGCTGCAAACATGAGTCAGGATATGTTAAGAAGATGGACTGCTCCAGGACAGATTACTGATATTCCTGCTGCTTATGCTGGTGGTAATTATGTAACTGGCGGTTTAGCTTCTACAGCCTATAGCCAACTTTCTACACAATGGTTAAAACCAGGCGATTATATCCGTTTAAAAGAGGTAAAAGTTTATTATAATCTACCAGCTTCATTTATTGCAAAAGCTAAATTGTCATCTGTAAGAATTTATGCTACAGGTACTAACTTGGCTACTTGGACTAAATATACTGGTATAGACCTGAAACTCAGGTTACTGATAATGGTGGTGTTCCACAAGCGAAGACTTTCACATTTGGTTTCCAAGTAGGGTTTTAATATAAATTAGAAAAGAAATGAAAAAATTAAAATATATAATTGCTTTAGGTCTGGGGTTATCTGTAACATCATGTACAAAAACACTCGATGTTAATCCTCAAGACTCAATTGATGCAGGAAATGCATTAACCACAATTACAGGTGTAAATAGTTTGTTAGCTACTGTATATTCAAACTTAAGGGCTACTACTTATTATGGAAATTCATATAAGATAGTTCCAGATATCATGGCCGATAATATCTATCCTATACCTGGCTTAAACTCTAACAGATTGATTAATGAGTCTGTGAATGCACCACGTGCGCACATGGCTAACTGGGGTCTTTATACCTCAGCTATCAATCAGGTAAATTTGGTAATTGATGCAGTAAACAATGTTTCTGGTACTGCAGCAGAGAAAAGCAAGATATTAGGACAAGCTTATGGATTAAGAGGGCTATTCTATTGGGATATGGTTAAACTTTATGGTTATAATCCTGCCCATCCAGTAGGTAGCTCTAACTTAGGTGTGCCTATCATTACTGTTCCGACCAAGACTTTAGGAGAGGTTACTTTTCCTAAAAGAAATACAGTTGAAGAAGTATATGCTCAAATTGAGAAAGATCTTTTAGCTGCGGAAACAGCATTGGACGCTTCGGTTGCTGCTCCTTATTACATGTCTAAACCAGCTGTACAAGCAATTTTGGCTAAGGTTTATTTATATTGGGGTAAAAATGACAAAGCTGCAGTCTATGCAGATAAGGTTATTCAGGCAAGAGGTAACACGTTTGTAGCTGGTGCTGATTATGCAGGAATGTACTATAAAGATTCGAATCCAGAAGCAGTATTTGAATTGGCAATGTTACTTCCACAGATGGCAGGAATAAATGGGTTGCAATCTTTTTATTCTCAATATCCAGCAGATTATGGTAAACGTCAGGATCAAACTGCTTTTGATAACAATGCAGAGCCTAAAGTTGGATATGGTGATTTTACACCAACACCAGAATTGTTAGCACTGTATGAGTCAGGAGATGTAAGAAGAGGTACAATTACAACAGGTAAAAAAAGTAATACAGTTGTAAATTATGTAAGAAAATATACGCCTACACAAGGAAATAACTTTTTACAGAACATCGTAATCTTCCGTATCTCTGAAATGTACCTAATTAGAGCAGAAGGTAATCTTAGAGCAGGTACCAACACAGGTGCAACACCTCAAGCGGATTTGGATAAAATCAGAACAAGAGCTGGATTGACTTCTGTTCCGGTTACACTTGATGCTATCTTAAAAGAAAGAAGAATCGAATTGGCATTTGAAGGCGATAGATGGTTTGACCTAGTTCGTTTGGGTATGGACGTACCTAAAAGTACCGCTTTAGGTGCAATTGCTCCAATTGCCTATAACACAGATTATAGAATTTTAGCACCACTGCCTGTAGCAGAATTAAGTGTAAACCCTAACCTAGTTAACAACGCTGGTTATTAATTTAAAAGATCAACATGAAAAAAATAACATATTTCATCTTACTTTTTGTAGCTATTCTATTTGGTAGTTGCAAAAAATATAAAGTCGTATATGACGCAGACTCTGTAATTGAGTTTAAGCCAATTACTGTAACTTTAGCAAAGGGAACAGTTACTACCCCAGGTACAACAACTGTTTTGGTACAGTTAGTTGGCCCGCAACAATCTACGGATATTGCTGTTCCTTATACTATTGATGCAACTAGTACAGCTATTGCTGGTACGCACTTTACTACAAATACTAGTGGTACAGTAACTATACCTGCTAATAAAAGTACGGGCTCAATTGTAATTACAGCTATTCCAGCTAACGTTACTTCAGCTAAGAAGTTAATCCTTGTATTATCTGATGGCGCAGCAGTACCTGTAAGCCAGAACTATAAGAAAAGTACAATTACTATTCAGTAAGAGATCATTGAAAGTTAAAAAGGGAGAGCGTAATAACTCTCCCTTTTTTTCGTTATATTTATTTTAAAATTAAATCTGTATTATGAAACCAAATAGAAAAATAACTTACACCGTGCTTGCATTAACCATTATGTTATGCTATGCAAATTTATCTTATGGTCAATTGAAGCCGTTAGTAGAAGGTTATATTCCAAGTGCTTTAAATACGATGGATATTACAGGTAAGGTTTGGAGACAAGTTGGTTATTCCGAACTTTCAGGTAGCCCTTACCTATCAAGTGAATGGGGAAAAGGAATAGTTAAACTAGCTAACAATAAAGTAACCAATGGTATCGACTTGAAGTATGATCAAATTGCAGATGTACTTTTATATAAAAACTCAAAAGATGAGGTGATGGAAATCGCAGAACCTGTTGCAGAGTTTAAGATTGCCGTTAAAACTAAAAAAGGAGAAGAGGAACATTTATTTAGAACTGGGTTTAAGCCTGTTGGAAACAATAAAGAATCTAGCTTTTATGAAGTGTTATCAGATGGTAATGTTAAGTTTTTAAAGAAAACAATCAAATTTATCACTGAAGAGAAGGAATATAATTCTTCTACAGTAGTTAAAAAGATCAATGATAAGATTGCTTATTATATCGTAAAACCTGATGAAGCACCAATTTTAGTGAGCAAGACGGAGAAAGATATATTAGGAGCGATTAATGATAAAAAAATAGAATTAACCAATTACATCAGCGAGAATAAGCTGAACCTAAAAAAAGAAGAGGATATTCTAAAATTATTGGAGTATTACTTCACGATTACCAAAAAAGCTTAAGATTCGGCTTATAGAATAAGTAATAAAGCTAACTTTAAACAAAAGGCCCCATTAATCAATGGGGCCTTTTGTTGTTAATAAGCGGTTAGTGCTCAAATTCCCTTATATAGATGTATGTATAAAACCAAAGCAATACTATCAAATTCAAATAGATTAAAAATAGATGTAAAATTATTGCAGGTTATGATAATTGCCTGTTATATAGTTTCTTGAATTATCTACAATAGAATCCCCTAAGATTTGACCTGTTCAACTGAAACTTTTCTTTAACTAAACATAATTTTAAACTAAATTTTAAGTTAAAAAAATGCGCTAAAAGTTGAATGTTACAACCAGAAGTGTTAAAATATGTTAAAATTTAATTCGCTGCTAATCAGTAAGATGTGGTGTTTTTGCTGTAAAAAACTAGCAATATCATTTGATTGTAATATACTTTTAACCATATTTAGGTATTAAATAACTATTAACTAATCTAAAATTTATTAATTCATGAAAAAACTTGTACTAAGTTTATTCATTTGGTGTGCAGTTACTGTTGCCGCACTTGCGCAAGAGCGTACAGTAACAGGAACAGTAACATCAAGTGAAGACGGATTGCCAATTCCAGGCGCATCTGTAAAAGTAAAAGAAGCTCCATCAGCAGTGGTGGCAACCGGTCCAGACGGAAAATTTTCATTAAGAGTTCCAGCTAATGGAAAAACATTAGTCATTACTTATCTAGGTTTTCTTTCTAAAGAAGTGGCGATTTCAGCTAATGGCGCTATTAATGTGAGCCTAGTTCCAAACACGCAGACTTTGGGCGAAGTAGTAGTTACTTCTGCTTTAGGTGTTTCTAGGACAGAAAGATCTGTGGGTACTGCACAACAAAGCTTAAAAGCAGAAGAAATAACTCAGGCCAGACAACCGGATTTAAATACTGCATTAGCGGGTAAAATTGCTGGTGTTCAGGTTTTAGGAGGTTCAGGTGCTCGTTTTGGTACTTCATCTATCCGTATCAGAGGTATCAATAGTATTGCAGGTGGTGCAGATCCTCTATTTGTTGTAGATGGTGTTGTAGTTCCTTCTACCAGTGTGAACATGGATGATGTAGAAGACCTAACCGTATTAAAAGGTCCAGCAGCAACCTCTCTTTATGGTCAACGTGGTGACCAGGGTGTGGTAGTAATCAAATCAAAAGCGCCAAGTAAAAAAGGATTTGGAATTGATGTAAACCACAGTACTACATTTGAAAATGTAGCTGTTTTACCAAAATTCCAAAATGAATATGGTGGTGGTGCAAGCCAAACCTGGAGTACTTTTGTTTACAATCCGGCAACAGATCCAGCTGCTTTATCAGCAATGAATGGTGCAAGATATTACAACTATTCATATGATGAGAGTTGGGGGCCAAAATTTGATGGTAAACCTTATGCTCCATTTTATGCTTGGAACAAATTTGATCCAGACTATGCCAAACAAGTACCTTATGTGGCATTTAAGAATAACATCAGAGATTTCTACGAAACTGGTATAGAAAACAATACAAACGTAGCTTTTTCACAAGCAACAGATAAATTCAGTACTAGGGTTTCTTATACCAATTTAAATCGTACTGGTGTTTCTCCAAATACCAACATGGATGCAAATCGTTTGAGTTTCAATAGTGTTTTTACACCTCTTTCTAAGTTGAAATTTGCTGCAAATGTGAATTACAATGTAATTAACTATTTTAATAGACCAGCTGAAGGTTATGGTACACAGACCGCTGGTTCATTTAACCAATGGTTCCATAGGGATGTAGATATCGAAAAATTAAAGAACTATAAAAACCCAGATGGTACTTTTACAAGTTGGAACATTACCAGTCCAAGAAACGTAGCGCCTAAATATTGGGATAACCCATATACAGAGGCCTATGAAAATACAGCTACAAGTAATAGTTCAAGAATCTTTGGATTTTTACAGGCATCATATAATTTTATTCCTGAGTTGACATTAGATTTTACAGCTAAAGGTAACTATTCAAGTGGTAGAGGTGAAGGTAGAACTGCATCAGGTACACTTAATTTAGAATCATACAACACTAACCAATCACGTTCTAGAGAGAACAACTATGTTGTGGATTTATTGTTCAAAAAAGATGTAGGTGATTTCTCATTCAATGCTGGTGCATATGGAGAGTTGCGTATCAATTATGATGAAGCAATCTCAGTAAGTACTGCTGGTGGATTTACAGTACCAAACTACTACAATATTTCTGCTTCTAAGGACAGACCAAATACTTCTAGCTCTTATTCTAATAAAAAAGTAAGAAGTCTCTATGCTTTTGGATTCTGCGGGTTTCAAAAACTTCTTGTTCTTAGATTTGAATATTCGTAACGATTGGTCTTCTTCATTACCTAACGCTAACAACTCTTACCTATATGGTGGCGGTTCATTGGCATTTGTATTTACCGATCTTTTGCCAAAAAGTGATATCTTCTCTTTTGGTAAAGCAAGTTTTGCTTTCGGTCGTACAGGTTCTGATATTGGTCCATACAATATTTATCAAGTATACAGTTCGGCAGGTTTCTATGGTACAAATCCATCGTTAACTGTACCAAACCAAATTCCTAACGAAAATTTAAAACCAGCCTTATCTGACGCGTTAGAAGCAGGTATGGAATTAAAATTCTTAAAAAATCGCTTGAGATTGAATGCTAATTATTTTGATCGTACTTCAAGAGACCAAATCCTTTCTGTTACACTTCCTTCAACCACTGGATTTTCTAGTGCATTGATCAATGCTGGAGAGGTTTCTTCAAAAGGATGGGAATTTAGTGTTGGAGGTACGCCAATCAAAACCAGTTCACTTACATGGGATTTGAATGCTAACTTCTCAACCAATAAAAATAAAATTGTTGAGTTGTATCCAGGTGTAGATAACTTCCAATTTGGTTCATTCGGCTATCAAGGTACACCATTGATCAGGGTTGAACGTAGAGTAGACCATGCTTGGGGAGAGATTGTTGCTGGTGGTTTCAAAAGAGACGATAAAGGAAATACCCTTATTGATGATGATGGTATGCCAATAATTGAAGAAGGACATAACTTGGGAACTTTCGTTCCAAAAATGACAGGTGGTTTTACTTCTTCAGTAACGTATAAAAACTTTACTGCTGGTTTCTCACTAGACTTCCAAATTGGTGGTAAATTATTCTCGGTAACCAATGGTAACCTAGAAGGCTCAGGTTTGGCAGAAGTAACTGCTGGACTAAACGACAAAGGAAACCCTAAAAGAGATCCAGTTGCCAATGGTGGTGGTATCTTAGTTCCGGGTATTCGTGAGTCTGACGGTAAACCAAATACAACTTATGTGGATCCACAAGACTATTATGAAGGTCATATTCCTTATGCATGGCAAGAAAGAACTTACGATGCAACTTATGTGAAATTAAGAGAAGTAACCTTAGGTTATAATCTTCCTTCAAAACTCGTTTCTAGATTTAAAGCTCAAAGAGCATCTATTTCACTTATCGCTCGTAATCCTTGGTTGGTATACAGCAAGATCAAAGGGATTGACCCTTCTGAATCGGCCGGTAACTGGAATGAAGGTGGTCAATTACCTGGAACAAGAACAATCGGTCTTAATTTGAGAATTACATTCTAAACTTAGAAAAATGAAAAGAAAATTTTTAAACTATATCAGCATTTTAGCATTAATATTGATTGCTAGCTGTAAACCCGGAGATTTTGGAAATATCAACATCAGCCCCAACTCTCCTTCAACTGCCCAGACTTATTTATTACTGACCAATGCAGAGCGTCAAGTTGGTGGTTTGGTAAGTTCAGTAACGGGTAGGTTATTTACCCAACAGAACTCGGAAACTTTATATACTTCTGAATCTCGTTACCAATTAAAAGTATATGATTATTCAGCAGCATATAATAACATGTTGGAAGATTTGGTTTTAATCATCAAGTTAAATACTGATGCTGAGACTAAAGCGCTACCTAGTGTAATTTCTGGAGGTTCTAATGCCAATCAGATCGCTGCTGCCCGTATCTTGAAAGCGTTTGTTTTTCAAGCGATGACAGATCGTTGGGGTGATATCCCTTATAGTGAGGCTTTGCAAGGCTTGGCAAAACCTCTGCCTAAATTTGATACACAACAAAGTATCTACACCGCTTTATTTAAGGAATTGAAAGAAGCAGGAGCTCAGTTTGATAATGGAGCCGCTTTAAAAGGTGACTTTATCATGGGTAACTCTAATGCTAAATGGAAAAAATTTGCTGCACAGATCAGAATGAACATGGCACTTCGCCTTTCTAAAGTTGATGCCGCAACTGGTAAAGCTGAATTTAATGCAGCTTTGGCTGATGGTGTGTTGGCATCAAATTCGGATAATATTTTTTATCCTTATTTGTTAGAGTCTGCTAATGAGAACAACATGTACAACAACTATAATGTAGCTAAACGTTACGATTATACAATTGGTAAACCATTGTTAGATTATTTACAAACCAATGCTGACCCTCGTTTAGCTGTATATGCAGAGAAAAACAATGCAGGTCTATATGTAGGTATGCCTTATGGCATTACTCAAGGTCAGGCAGGTGCTTATACCATTGGTGCGTTTAATACTGCTGGTGCATTTGTTCCTGGATCTGTTTCTGCATTCGGTTCTAAATTCAGGTTGCAAAACTCACCTGTATCTATCTATACTTACGCAGAAACTTCATTTGCTATTGCTGAGGCTTATAAATTAGGTTGGATTACAGGAACGCCTGATGACGTAAATGCTGCTGCAAAATATACTGCTGGTATTACTGCATCATTGGCACAACATGGTATTACTGACGCTACAGCTGTAGCAACATATTTAGCGCAACCTAATATCGTTTACTCGCCAACAGATGCGATCAAGCAAATCCTAACTCAAAAATGGGTAGCAAACTACCAAGGTTATGGATTTGAGGCATGGGCAGATTGGAGAAGAACTGGTTTCCCTGTTTTATCACCATCGCCAGCACCACTAAATCTTGGAGGTCAAATTCCTAGAAGATTAGGCTATACAACGAATGAGGCAAGTTTAAATGCTAAAAATTATGCTGAGGTAATTGCTAGACAAGGACCAGATGAACTAAATACACGTATTTGGTGGGATAGACCATAATCAATAAAATTTGCTTATATTAGATAAGGGGGAGGTTTTGCTTCCCCCTTTTTACTTAAATTTAATCATGATGAAAAAGAAACTGTTTTTTTTACTCTTGTCAATCAGCATATTGATAGGAGTTGGTGATAGATTATACGCTCAAGTTGTTTCAATCAATAATGTGCCTGGAACCAAAATAAGAAATACGGATGGTTATGAAGGCATTGAAGGTTCTCCTTATTTCAATAAAGATTGGTTAAGCGGACAGGTGGTTCTGGTATCTGGAAAAGAAGCAAAGATGGATTACCTGCGCTATGACATGCTGGAAGATAAACTTCTTTTTTCTGATGATAAAAAACAAGCTGAATTTGCATTTGCAGAACCCGTTAGGGCTTTTACGATTAGGGGTGCGGTATTCCAAAATAACTTCCCTAGCATTGGTGATTTCACTACTGCCAGTTATTATCAGGTAATTGGCAAAGGAAAATTTAGTTTGCTTAAAAAAGAGGCAAACACCATTGGAGAAAGGACAGCTTACGGAACACCAGCCATCCGATATTTTAAAAAGAATACCAAATACTATATCTATGATGGTAAAAAAATGGCAATTGTAAAAACAGATTCGAAATCTCTTGCTGAAGCCTTAGGGGTAAAAAAGGAAGACATTGAAAAGTATGCAAAGGAAAATAAGCTAGACTTAAAAAACGATGCAGAATTGAAGACTGTTTTCGAGAACTTCTCCAAGTAGGAGAGATTAGTATAACAAAAAGGGGCGATTTTAAATCGCCCCTTTTTTATAGAGTTATGTTTTTTCGATTAGTCCATTGCATGGAGCCTTACTTTGAGACCTTCCATTGCTGGGCTCAATTGAAGTTGACAAGCCAACCTAGAATTGGGCAATAAGTCTGGCAAAGTATCTAACATGGCATATTCATCATCTGTCATCTCTGTCAGTTTATCCTCACCTTCCATCACATCTACGCAACAGGTAGCACAAAGAGCCATGCCACCACAAGTAGCGAGGATATCATATTCGCTGGCCTTTAAAAATTCCATTAAGCTAAGCCCCATGTCGGTAGGTGCAATCAGCGTGCTGATGTTTCCTTCCCTGTCTTCAACCTGTATAGAAATGTCGTTTGCTTCCATTTTTAAAATTCAGTTACACCATTTACGGTGGTATATTTCATTGTATATTTAATACCAGGGTTCATGTACTGATATGCACTGTGGCTCATCAAAGCAGCCTCATGAAATCCACATAAGATCAACTTTAACTTGTTGGTGTAGGTGTTAATGTCGCCAATTGCGTAAATACCCGGAATATTCGTGCTGTAGTCGTCTGTGTTTACCTCAATGGCACTTTTACTTATGTTTAAATTCCATTGCTCTATAGGGCCTAATTTAGGGCTCAAACCAAAAGAGGATCAAATGATCTGCTTCATAAGTTGTGGCTTCCATAGTTCGGTTATGAATCACTTCTACGGCTTCTAGTTTTCCGTTACCTGAAACAGAATTTAAATTGCTGTTCAATACCAGGTTAATTTTTCCACTTTCGGCCAATTCCATTACTTTGTTTACAGAGTCTGGGGCGCCACGGAAACTTTCACTTCTATGTACCAACGTCAATTCAGAAACAATGTCTGCCAAAAAAATGGTCCAATCCAGCGCTGAGTCTCCACCGCCTGCAATCACCATTTTTTGCCCACGATACTTCTCTGGATCTAAGATCATATAGTTTACACCCCTTCCATTTTCAAATTGCTCTAAGCCGGCAACAGCAGGTTTACGTGGTTCGAAACAACCTAAGCCTCCTGCAATGACTACAACTTTAGCTTCTATAATGGTACCCATATTGGTAGTGAGTACGAAATCTGCTTCGCCACGTTTTTCCAAGCCTTCAATTCGCTCACCTAAGGTATAACCAGGATGAAAAGGTTTGGCTTGCTCTACCAGGTTGTCTATCAGTTCTTGTGCTAAAACAGTAGGATAACCTGGGATATCATATATAGGTTTTTTTGGGTAAATTTCTGAAAGTTGACCCCCAACTTGTGGCAGGTAGTCAATTAAATGACAACGCATTTTTAATAGGCCAGCTTCAAAAATGGCAAATAAACCTACGGGTCCGGCGCCAATAATGGCTATATCTGTAGAAATCATGTGTTAAATTTTGTGCAAATTTACAAAATAAACTCGTAAACCATATTGCTTATTTAGATGTGTTCTAGATAAAACTTTCTTGAAAAGAAGTTCTGCGAATGTGTTTGGTTAAATATTACTAAAAAATGATAAGTTTAAATTAAATTTCATTCAATTTATAGTAAATGAAGCATAAGATCTTGATTTTTATTCTGCTGCTAATAAATGCTGTTGTTGCGCAAGCGCAGTACAATAGCAAATTAGCATTGAAAATAGGTGTCAGTTATATTTTTACTGGTAAAAATACAGAAATTAAATCTGGTCTGGATTTTAAGACTGCCCTTACCTATCGTGCATCCGATTATATTTACGTAGGCCCACAACTCAATTTAAGCAAATTTTTTGGTGCTGATAAGGTGAAATATAAAAATCCGACCTATTTCGAAATAGCGCCATTATTAGCATTAGATCTAACAAGGTTGATCAATAAACCAGTTGACCTTGAACCTCAAAATACAAACATCCTACTTGATTTTTCGGCCGGATTTAACATTGATAAAAATACAAGCAATAGAAAAAGATTTAAGCTAAGTAGGGTCAATATAGGGGCCGATTTCTTTTCGAGTAAAGTTGTAAATGGAAAAATGTTCTTAAATACTGGTTTTGATTTCTTTTTGAACAGAGAGCAGATCAGAAATTCAATCAACCTGGGTTTGGGTGGAACAATTGCATTAAAGAAGTAGCGGTAACTAAGTTCTGCTGATTTTTTAGCTACCTTTGGAACTCGTAAAACATGGATAAAAAAATTTATTTCGCTTCCGATTTCCATTTAGGCGCACCTAATTACGACGAAAGTCGTAAAAGGGAAGCACTGATTGTGTCTTGGTTAAATTTTATCGAACCAAGCTGTAGTGAACTTTTTTTGATGGGTGACGTATTTGATTTTTGGTTCGAATACGGAAAGGTTATTCCAAAGGGATTTATCCGGTTGCAGGGAAAATTAGCCCAAATGGCGGATTCGGGTATCAAAATCTATTTCTTTAAAGGCAATCACGACATGTGGGTGAACGATTATTTCACAAAAGAAATAGGCATAACGATCATTAGCGATGAATTGGTTATCGAAAGAAACCATAAAAAGTTCTATCTGCACCATGGAGATGGACTAGGGCCTGGGGATACAAAATATAAGTTTTTACGCAAGGTATTCAGGAATCGTTTCTGCCAATGGCTATTTGCGGTGCTACCACCACGTATCGGATTGTTTATTGCCAATGGCTGGTCTGGCAGCAGTAGGGTAGCGAACGATAAAAAAGAGGTTTTTTTAGGAGAAGAGAACGAATGGCTAGCCATTTTTGCCAAAGAGGAACTCCAGAAAGAACATTATGACTATTTCATCTTCGGACATAGGCATTTACCATTGGATATCAAATTGACCAACAACAGCCGCTATGTAAATATAGGCGAATGGATCAACTACAACTCTTATGGTGTTTTTGATGGAGAAGAACTAACATTGGCCTATTTTACCCCAAACACTTAAACGCTGATATTGCACTTTCAGCTTTAGCCATTAATTCGTATTTTTGCAAGCTTGTTGCACGGGTTGTTGTGCAATAAACCTGATTGAAGCGAAAAGGTACATTTCTAATGGGCCTTGGTGCGTAAAGCAGGGCTTGCTTTGTGCTGTGTAGCGAAGCAGATTTTCAAATGAAATTAGATTATGTTAGAAAAATTAGAAGCTATAAAGCTGCGTTGGGAAGATGTAGAGGAGCAATTGAGTAACCCTGATACCATGCAGGACATGAAACGTTTTGCAGCTTTAAATAAGGAATATAAAGACTTGGGCAAAATTGTGGATGAATATAAGACTTACAAAAATGTGATGAGCAATATAGACGCCAATAAAGAGATCCTGAGTACAGAGAAAGACCAGGAGATGAGAGAGATGGCCAAAGAAGAGTTGGACTTATTGTTGGTGCAGCAGGAAAAAATGGAAGAAGACATTCGATTGATGTTGATTCCGAAGGACCCTGAAGATGCCAAAAATGCTGTTTTTGAGATCAGAGGTGGTACGGGTGGAGATGAAGCTGCTTTATTTGCAGGGGACTTATACCGAATGTACAGCCGCTATTTTGAAACAAAAGGTTGGAAAGTGGAAACGGTTGATGTAACCGAAGGCACCGCAGGTGGTTATAAAGAGGTGATTTTAAAGGTGAGTGGCGAGGACGTTTACGGCCAGTTGAAATACGAGTCGGGTGTACATCGTGTACAACGTGTGCCAGATACAGAAACACAAGGCCGTGTGCATACTTCTGCGGCTTCGGTAGCGGTTTTGCCAGAGGCTGAAGAAATTGATCTATATATTAACCCTGCAGATATTGACCTACAGACATCAAGACCTGGTGGTGCAGGTGGACAGAATGTAAATAAGGTTGAAACAAAGGTACAACTGACCCACAGACCTTCGGGCATTGTAGTGGTTTGTCAGCAGGAGCGTTCGCAATTGGGTAACCGTGTAATTGCGATGGAGATGTTGCGTAGCAAGCTGTACGATATTGAATTACAGAAGAAAAATGGTGATATCGCTGCCAGACGTAAAACGATGGTATCGACAGGAGATCGTTCGGCAAAGATCAGAACCTACAATTATCCGCAAGGAAGAGTGACCGATCACCGCATTGGTTTAACACTTTATAACCTAAATGGAGTAATGAATGGAGAGGTACAAGAGCTGATCGATGCTTTACAGTTTGCAGAGAACGCAGAGAAGATGAAAGAAGGCGCTGTAATTTAAGGGATTACAATTATTTTCAAATTTTTGTTGTAAAATAAATTAAAGACACTATATTTGCAATCCCAATCCGAAAGTGATTTTGTTTTGGAGAACGGTTCGGTAGTTCAGCTGGTTAGAATGCCGCCCTGTCACGGCGGAGGTCGCGGGTTCGAGTCCCGTCCGGACCGCAAAAAGCATCATCTGTTGAAGATGATGCTTTTTCGGTTTAATAGGGATTTTGTTTACTTGAGCCGCTTCGGTAAAAAACTCAATACCGCCCCTTTAAAATTAGACAGGATATCCCAAAACCTTCTGTTGCTGTCAATTTCACTTTCTCCACACTCGATCGTATCACTTCTGTTGATAATGAAATTGGCGAAATCCGCTATCAATTGGAGTTGGATAAGATTTTTGATGGCCTTGGCCAAATGACTGGCATAAACGTGCCCCCAGATTTCAATCACCATCGAATCGACAGTAATGTCCAGTTCTGTACCCATAAAGTCCAAGTAATCTTGTTTGATCAGGCTAGCTAAAACTAGGATCGTGCATCGATATCTTTTGATAAGTATCTTTTTAAAGCTTTTGGTTCTTTGATGATGATTAACTTTGCTGTAAACTCCACCAACAACCTACAATTATTTAACTCATATACTTTTTCCATTTGCATAGGCTTGTTGCATGTAATCCAATACTTCTTCATTGATGTCTTCTGGATGATAAAGCCTCAAATGGTGGTTGTAATCTGTACTTCCCGGCACAAGGACAATCTTTCTAAAACACAGGTTATCGGTAAAAGGTTTTTTAAATGGGAGTACGATGTCGATGAAGTCTTTCCCAATGTTGATGACATAAGCAAAGCGTCTGTCACCGACAAGGGCAATCATCGATTTGGTAGCTTGTAATCTAATCTCCCCAATGGTTTGATAACTATGGATAAAATGGTTGAAGAGATGGATGGTCTCTTCTTTTTTGCCAATCAAAAAATCACCCACAGTTTGGTCCCCGCAATAATGTGGTTGGTTGTTATGTTTAAAACTTTGGTTACAAGAAATACAGGTCCACATGGTTAGGTGCTAAATTATCAAACGTTTGCGTTGCCAAAACAAGGTGCTTCGCATAAATGGGAAGGCTAAATTTTTTACCTTACATTTAAATTTTATACACCTCAACCAAAAATACAAAATGGAAAGAAGAGATTTTATTAAAAATGGCGCTTTGGCTGCCGCAGGTATAAGCATTTTACCTACAGGTACATTATTTGCAAAAGACAATGGCAAAGTAAGGCTAGGTTATATTGGTGTTGGCGCAAGAGGCATGAGCCATATTAGTGAAGGTATCTTAAGAGATGATGTAGAAGTGGTGGCTATTTGTGATACACAAGAAAGTTCCCTAAAAATCTGTAGGGAATTTATCGCCAAAAAAGGAAAGCCAGCCGCAAAAGAATATACTGGTGGAACGGATGCCTATAAAGCTTTGTTAGATCGAAAGGACATTGATGCGGTAATCATTGCAACACCTTGGCAGTTTCACCATGCGCAGGCTATTTATGCCATGAATGCCGGTAAATATGTAGGCTGTGAAGTAATTGCAGGTTTAACGGTTAGCGAGCATTGGGATATCGTAAATACCTCAGAGAAAACAGGGATGCCTTATATGACTTTGGAGAATGTTTGTTATAGACGTGATGTAATGGCAGCATTGAACATGGTTAGACAAGGTCTGTTTGGCGAATTGATCCATTTAGAGGGTGGTTACCAACACGATCTGCGTGAGGTATTGTTCAACAACGGCAAGCAATATTATGGCGGTGGGGTAGAATACGGACCAAAAGCATTGAGTGAGGCACAATGGAGAACACAGTTCAATATAGGTCAAGATGGGGATCTTTATCCAACGCACGGCGCTGGACCAGTAATGCAATATGCAAATATCAATAGAGGAAACAGGTTTACCAATTTGGTTTCTTTCAGTTCGAAGGCACGTGGTTTGGCCGATTATGTAGAAAGTAAATCGCCAGGGCATCCCAACGCGAAGATCAATTATAAAAATGGTGATGTAACCACCACACTGATCAATTGTGCAAATGGCGAAACGGTAATGCTGTCGCACGATGTGCATTTGCCGCGTCCATATTCTTTGGGCTTTAGGGTGCAAGGTACCAATGGACTTTGGATGGATGTGAACCGATCAATCCATATCGAAGGAACCTCAAAACCACATGCTTGGGAATCCTGCAAAAGAATGGTTTGATAAATATGACCACCCACTTTGGAAAAAATATGAAAAGGAAGCCGTTGGAGCTGGACATGGTGGCATGGACTGGTTTGTATTCAATGCATTTATATCTGCAGTGAAGGCCAAAAAACAGACGCCTATTGATGTATATGATTCGGTAACGATGAGTGTGATTACTCCACTTTCAACGAAATCACTGAAAGAAGGGAACAAAACACAAGAATTCCCAGACTTTACCAAAGGAAAATGGAAGGCCAGAAAGAATACCTTCGCATTAGACGATAGCGGATTTTAAATCCTCATAAAAAAGGCCAGTATTTACTGGTCTTTTTTGTTAATCTTTAGAACTTTCGATCAGTTGCGATTCGATCATCATCTTATAGTAGGCTTGGGGTTCTTCCTTCGTTTCTGTATTTAAAATGTCCAATAGGGTGTCAATTGCCTTTTGACCCTGTACGGCCGGAAATTGCTCAACAGAGGCTACTGGCGGATGTTCCATGAAACCAATAACGGGAGAGTTGGCATAACTTACAAACTCTATGGTGTTGTTGAGGTTTAATTGCGATTTAAAAGCGTATTTAATGGCAAATGCTGATACATAATCATTAAAGGTGACAATGGCCGTCGGTTTGCGTTTATGGTTCAATAAAACGTCTAATGCCGTTTTGGTGCTTTCTTCGGTTAGATCACAATTGACGATCAAGGTTGGGTCAAACTTGAGTCTGTTTTTTTGTAAGGCTTTTATGTATCCTTCCTTTCTTTGTCCGCTGGCGATAAGTGTAGTAGGGCCATTGATCAATCCAATACTGCGATGCCCTCTTTTTAACAAATAGTTAACAGCCTCTATGCTTCCGGTTTCTATATTGCATGCCACATAATGGATGTTCTTTAAAGGTGGGATCCGGTCAAAAAAGACAACAGGGATATCGTATTTCTTTAATTGTTCAAAATGCTCAAAGTTTGAAGTTGTTTTGGCCACAGACACCAATAGTCCATCAATGCGATGGTTCTTCATTTTTTCAACCAATTGTTTCTCCCGATGTTCATCATCATGAGACTGTGCCAATAACACGGTATAGTTTCTTTTATAGGCAATGTCTTCAATGGCACTAATGGCCGAAGAGAAAAAAGCTTCTGCCAGTTCTGGTAAGATAACGCCGATGGTAAATGTTTTTCCTTTCTGAAAAAGATCGCAGTTTGATTGGGTTCGTAATCCATCTCTTCTGCCATTTGTTTAACCTTTTGTTGCGTGCTTAGGCTAATGCTTGGATGAGCATGTAACGCCCTAGAAACAGTTGATATGGATAAGTAGAAGTTTCTTTGCAATTTCTTTAATGGTTATCGGTTTCTTCATCATCGGCCTGTATGCCCTAGGGACTTCCCGAAGATAAATATTTTTTAGCTGTTTTTTAAATATCAAACGTTTGCGTTAAATTTAATTTAAAAGAAAAAGGCCTCATTTAGATGAGGCCTTTTTCTTTTAGCGTTTTTAACAAAAAAGCTCTTGTTCATCTCGGTCTGCTACTGGAAGCTTTTTTAAAAAATCGTCAAATGCAGGTCCGGCATTATCCGTATAAATTCCATAAGCATCCAAGATGTAACCAATGTTCTTGTCTTTATCTTCAACAAGATAAAGTACCGAGCTATCGGCAGGATCAGACATGCCCTCAAAACGATAGGTTTTTACGATGGTCAGATCTTCTGGTTTATATATTTTGTTAAGGTTGGCCGATTGCATCTTGCCATGATCAGACATCCTGATTTCATTGTCTTTTCCTTTAAGTCTTAGTTTTTCTAATATCTGACTTAATGTATTCATTTCTACTGGCTGTTCCATGATTTCTACTATTTATATATCGTAAAACAAAGGCAATCGGAATTGGTTTTTTATTTCATTAGAATATTTGAAGGCTATTGAAAAAACCAAATCCTTAAAGTATTGTTAGTGAAGTAACTAAATAATAATGGATATGAAAAAGTACTTGATCTTAGCGGGAGTTTGCATTTGTCTTGCATTCAATTCTTGCGCACCAACCACCAAAGAAATTGCAAAAGCAACACTTAATTCAACTTCAACCAATAAGGCTATTGGTACAGCAAAATTTTATAGTCTGGCAGATGGACAAATAAAAATGGACCTGGAAATTAACTTTCCAGAAAGAGCAGATAGTACAGTAGCCGTACACTTTCATGAGCATGGCGACTGTGGCAATATGGGCGAGAACACACATGGTCATTGGAATCCTACAAATGAAATGCATGGTAAATGGGGTTCTGCCGCTTACCACTCGGGCGATATTGGCAATATTAAATTAGACCATAAAGGCCATGGTACGATATCGGTAAGCACCAATAGATGGAGTGTAATTGCGAACGACCCTAATAATATCATCAATAGGGCAATTATCGTACATGGGGGAACGGATGATTATACAACACAGCCAACTGGTAATTCTGGACCAAGGGTAGGGTGCGGTGTAATAGAGGAAGTGAAATAATTTTGTCTAAGGGCGACAGATTTTTTATTTGTCGCCTTTTATGTAATCTCTTGTCAAAATACATCCTGTTTAAAAACTGAACAAGATGGCAACATTAAACATTCCCCAAAATGGCAAGGCTATAAAAGGGAGAACCAAAAAAACGCTTCCAAGTGTGGATCTAACTGCAATGGTGAATCTAGCATTTTTATTGATCACTTTCTTTATGCTCACTACCTCATTGGCCAAAATGAGGGCCATGGATGTTGTAAAGCCCGTGCCTATAGAAAATATACAAGACTGGGCAGATTATCCAGCATCGAGGACAATGACCGTGCTGCTGGGCAAGAATAATACAGCTGTTTATTACATGGGAGAACCTGCTAAAGCAGAAATGAAAACCATCAGTATGGCCAACATCAAAACGCAGATTGCCAAAAACAAGCAATGGGTTGCACAATTTCATCAAAATAATGTGTCAAAATATATGATTGTGATCATTAAGCCAACACCTGGGGCCAACTATAGAAATTTTGTAGACATCATTGATGAAATGTTGATCAATAAAGTAGAATCTTATGCCATAGACGATAAGAACATTACACCTCAGGAAAAGGCTTTTATGCAGCAAAAAGGCATTTAAAGTTTAAGATAGATTGAAAAGACATAAGGCTCGGCATCAATTTTCGACTGCCGAGCCTTATTTATGGTTTAGCTATCACCATTAGCTGCGGCGCAGGCAATTTCAGCATTTCTGCTACATTCTTCTTCAGTTTCGCAAGAAATGCATACGATAGCACCATTGCTGCACATGATCATTACAAATTCTTCTCCTGTACCACCAACAATCGATTTTAACTCTGCTCTGTTTAGGGTTTTGCCCAAATTCATGTTCTTTTTCATCATTTATTTTGGTTAAATTAAAATGGCCTAGGTTGATGCAGGTACTAGGCACTTTTACCTGTTGGGTTACAATATTGAGCGAGTGTTGGGGTTGGTATAAAATGTTAACCTTCAATAAGGTATGATTAAAGATAGGTTTTCCGATCTACATAAACAATCCAAAAAAGATTACCGTTTTGCTAAAGGAAAAAACCAAACCTTAAAAACTGTAGCACAAAAAAAGAGGGTATCTAAAAAGATACCCTCTTTTATAGATTTAAAATGAATTGCTTATAAAGCAAATGCGGCTTTAACCTGGTCAACGAAATCAAGTTTCTCCCAAGTAAATAACTCAACAGTTACAGTTTTTTCTTCACCATTAGGTGTTCTGAAAGTTTTGGTAACCGTTTCTGGTTTGCGGCCCATATGTCCATAAGCAGCAGTTTCGCTATAGATTGGGTTTCTCAATTTTAGACGTTGCTCAATAAAGTAAGGACGCATGTCAAATATGCCTTCAACAATCTTAGCAATTTCACCATCGGTCTTGTTCACTTTGCTAGTACCATAGGTATTGATATAGATTCCCATTGGTTGGGCAACACCTATTGCATAAGATACCTGTACCAAAATCTCTTCGGCTACACCTGCAGCCACAAGGTTTTTGGCAATGTGGCGTGTTGCATAAGCAGCACTTCTATCCACTTTGCTTGGATCTTTTCCAGAAAATGCGCCACCACCGTGTGCACCTTTGCCTCCGTAAGTATCAACGATAATTTTTCTGCCAGTTAAACCAGTATCGCCATGCGGCCCACCAATTACAAATTTACCAGTAGGGTTGATGTGGTATTGGATCTTGTCGTTAAACAAGTGTGCATATTGTGGATTGTTTTTGATGATCCTTGGAATAAGGATGTTAACCAAATCTTGTTTGATTTTTGCCAACATCTTGGCTTCCTCATCAAAATCATCATGTTGGGTAGAAATTACAATAGCATCGATGCGAACAGGTTTGTTGTTATCATCATATTCTAAAGTAACTTGAGATTTGGCATCAGGACGTAAATAGGTGATTTCCTTATTTTCACGTCTTAGCACTGCCAGCTCCTGTAATAATTTATGAGAAAGATCTAATGCCAAAGGCATAAAATCTTCGGTTTCATTGGTAGCATACCCAAACATCATCCCTTGGTCGCCCGCACCTTGTTCTTCTTTGTTGCTTCTGTCAACACCTTGGTTAATGTCTTGAGATTGCTCATGGATAGCAGATAAAATCCCACAAGAATTGGCTTCAAACATATATTCGCTTTTGGTGTAGCCAATTTTCTTGATTACATCTCTGGCAATTTGTTGTACATCTAAATAAGTTTTAGATTTTACCTCACCTGCTAAAATAACCTGACCAGTTGTTACTAAAGTTTCGCATGCAACTTTAGATTCGGTATCGAATGCTAGGAAGTTATCAATTAATGCGTCCGAAATTTGATCTGCAATTTTATCAGGATGGCCCTCAGATACAGATTCTGATGTAAATAAATACGACATTTTAAAATAATTATTTTTATAATAAACTTATTATTAAAATGGATTTTGATCCTGTAAACAGGCAGTAAAATGAAGTGTAGTAATGGTTAGCACTTTTTTTTACGTGGTTGCAATCCAGCTATATTCAATAGCATCGCAAATCAGTCCACCTTTAACAGCGCAAAATTACTATATATATTATTAATAGTCAAAAAATATCAATTATTTTGTGCTACCTAAAAATCGACAAGTTGTTAAAAGCAAATATCTTATTTATCATAAATCCCATTTCTGGCGGTAAAAAGAAGTCTAAGACTCCGGATTGATAGATACTTATTTGGACAAGACCAAATTTAGCCCGAATTACAGTTATACCGAATATATTGGTCATGCCGCCGAGCTGGCAGAAGAGGCTGCAGCCAAAAATTTTGATGTCATTGTAGCGGTTGGTGGCGATGGCACCATTAATGAAATTGCGGCAAAGGTGATGCAATATAAAAAGGTGCTTGGAATTATACCTTTTGGCTCTGGAAATGGCCTGGCCAGATTTTTGAAAATACCATTGTCCACAAAAAAAGCAATTGAGGTGATCAATGGGTTTAAACTCCAGTTGGTGGATACGGCAACCTTGAACGAGAAATTCTTTTTTAACATGGCGGGTATGGGTTTTGATGCGCACATCAGTTCGGTATTTGCAGGTAATAAAAGTAGGGGACTAAAAGGATACATAGAGATGGGATTGAAAGAAATCACCTCTTACCAGCCACAAAGTTATACGATTGAGGTTGATGGTGTAAGTTATACCAGGGCTGCTTTTGTAGTGAGTATTGCCAATTCATCCCAATATGGAAATAATGTGTATATCTCCCCCAAATCTTCACTTACCGATGGTTTATTAGATGTCTGTATCATCAAACCCTTCCCATTGTATAAGATTCCGGTTTTGGCCTACCATATGATACGAGCTACAACCGATCGATCAGATATGGTAGAGATCATCAGAGGCAAAAAAATCAAGATCATCAGGACAAAAGAAGATTCTATCCATATTGATGGCGAACCATTTTTTATGGGGAAGGAAATAGAAATAACTGTTGTTCCGTTATCATTAAACATCATTACCAATTAACCATTGAACATCAGACTATGGCCAATCCCAAGAAAAAGATCCTAAATGATTTTGGTGGAATTATGTATTCTACCGACCCCTCTTTTGTTTATGAGGATGAAACTGCTGCAACAGAAGAAAACCTGAGCAATGCCCAACAAGATCTGAGGGTAATGTTGGACCGTAAAAATAGAGGTGGCAAAGCGGTAACCCTAATTACAGGTTTTAAAGGGAGTGACGCACAATTGACAGATTTGGCTAAAATGCTGAAAACCAAATGTGGGGTGGGTGGCGCAGCCAAAGATGGTGAGATTTTGATACAGGGCGATTTCAGGGAAAAGGTATTTTTGTTGCTCCAGAAGGAAGGTTTCAAGGTTAAAAAATCTGGAGGTTAAATCATTGTTAAATTTTAGATTAACATTTTGATTTATAGCTTATTACATGTTAGTGTATTTGCCACAATAAGTAAAATTTTTCCTCAAAATTCGTATTTTTTGCATTAATATCTCCTTAGCTTTGCGGCATACAAATCAAAAAGTATGAGCAAGATTAATGTAAAGCAGCCAGATTTAAGCTACCTAAATCTAAATGCCAAAACAATCAAATATCAGCTAAGTGTGGCTGAACTAGTAGAAGAAGCCTTAAAAAATGGCGAGGGAACACTAGCAGATACAGGTGCACTAGCCGTAGACACCGGAAAATTTACAGGTCGTTCTCCAAAAGACCGTTTTATCGTTAGCGACGAAATAACCGAAAATGCAGTATGGTGGGGTGATGTGAACATTAAAATCAGTCAGGAGCATTTCAATGGCCTGTTTGAAAAGGTAACCAAACACCTGAGCGAAAAACAGATTTACGTTAGAGATGCTTATGCTTGTGCTGATGAGCATTATAAAACTACCATCCGTGTAGTTACTGAACATGCTTTCCAAAATCTATTTGCCAATAACCTCTTTTTAAGATTTGAACAAGACCAATTGCCAGAAAAGACAGAATGGACCATTATAGCGGCACCATCGTTTTTGGCCGATCCAGCAGTTGATGGCACGCGACAAGCCAACTTCTCTATTCTAAACTTTTCTAAAAAGATCATTTTGATTGGAGGTACAGCTTACACAGGTGAAATTAAAAAGGGGATCTTCTCTGTCTTGAACTTTATTCTACCAGAGCAGAAACAGACCTTATCTATGCATTGCTCAGCCAACGTGGGCGCAGATGGAGATACAGCTATTTTCTTTGGCCTATCGGGTACTGGTAAAACAACTTTGTCTGCAGACCCAAATAGGGGCTTGATCGGAGATGATGAACACGGGTGGAGCGAAGATTCGGTATTTAATTTCGAAGGTGGGTGTTATGCCAAATGTGTAGACCTAACTGCTGAGAAAGAACCACAGAGTCTTAATGCGATCAAATTCGGGTCATTGTTAGAGAATATCAACTATGAAGCAGGTACGCGCCATGTTGATTTTGCGAATATCGAGAAAACAGAAAACACAAGGGTAGCTTATCCTATCCATTATATAGACAATGCGGTTCTCCCTTCGGTGGCTAAAGGACCAAAAAATATATTTTTCTTAACTGCAGATGCATTTGGGGTACTGCCACCGATCTCAAAACTGACACCAGGACAGGCCATGTTCCACTTTATATCTGGCTATACCGCTAAGGTTGCAGGCACTGAAGCAGGTGTTACCGAACCACAATTGACCTTCTCTGCTTGTTTTGGTAAAGCATTTTTGCCATTGCACCCAGCTAAATATGCCAAATTGTTGGGAGAGAAGATGGAAAAACACCAAGTAAATGTATGGTTGGTAAATACCGGATGGAGCGGCGGCCCCTATGGAGTTGGTAACAGGATGAAATTGAGCTATACGAGAGCAATGATCTCTGCAGCATTAAATGGAAGTCTGGCCCAAGAAGAATTTGTAGAACATCCAGTTTTTGGTTTATTGATGCCAAAGAACTGCCCAGGTGTTCCATCAGAAATTCTGAACCCAAAAAATACATGGAGCAGTGCACAAAATTACGACCATAAAGCGAATGAACTGGCCGCAGCATTTTTAAATAATTTTAAACAATTTGAAGAGTTTGCCAGTCAAGAAATTAAAAATGCACTTCCAAAAGTTGTTGAAAACGTGTTTTAGTTCATTTTTTTCACTTAAAATTTGCTTTTAATTAAATTTTTAGTTTTAATTGCGAAAGATTGTCTCGACAAAGGCAATCTTTTTTAGTTATGCACCTTTTTGCTCGATTGAAAAAAAGAGCTTAACGTAACGAATTAATTGTGTAACGATTATTTAATTTGTAATTTAAATCAAAGTTATAAATTTGTTATCGCAACAATCGGTTTCATTAAACGTTGTGTGTATTACTATAATAATTTAAATATTTTATCTAAATTTAAAAACAAGTACTAAAACTAAAAAATTAAAAAAAAATGGCAAACGCACCAAAACCAACAACAGTTAAAAAAGAGAGTTCTTCAACTGCATCTAATTTATTTGCAACTCTTGTAATTCCAATTTGTATCCTTATCGGGGTATCACTATTTATTTTTGTATTGGGTAAACCATCAAACTTCATCATTGATGATGCAGTTGCAAAAGCAAACAGTACCGTATCATTAGCTTTTTACAATGATGATACAACTCACATCTTACCTCACGTTGGTAACTATGGTGGTATGGCTTACAAAGGTGGATTTATCGTTCCAATTCTAATGGGTATGCTTTTAATGGTATTCGTATTCTCAATTGAGCGTTTAATTGTAATTGGTAAAGCAACAGGTAAAGGAAGTTTAGATTCTTTCGTTAAAAAAATTCAATCGTTATTGAGCGCTGGTAACATTGCAGCAGCTTCAGCAGAATGCGATAAACAAGAAGGTTCAGTAGCAAACGTAATCAAATCTGGTTTGAAAAAATACAGTGAGATGGAAACTGAGCAGAACATGGATACAGATTAGAAATGTTTAGCGATCCAAAAAGATATCGAAGAGGCTACTTCATTAGAAATGCCAATGTTAGAGCAAAACTTAACGATCATCGCTACTTTGGTATCGGTAGGTACGTTAATGGGTCTATTGGGTACAGTAACAGGTATGATCAAGGCATTTGGTGGTTTGGCTAACTCTGGAGCACCAGATCAAGCAGCACTAGCAACTGGTATCTCTGAGGCTTTGATCAATACAGCAACAGGTATTGGTACTTCAACCCTTGCGATCATCATGTATAACATCTTGACTTCTAAAATCGATAAATTGACTTACGCTATTGATGAGGCTGGTTTTAGCATCATCCAAACTTACGCTAGTACACATAAATAAAAATTATTTTAATTTTTTTTTACCGGCTTTATGGAAAACCGGAAGAATTAACATCATTAATTAAAATATTATAATTTTTATATTATGCCTAGAGTAAAAGTTCCAAGAAAAAGTACGGCAGTAGACATGACCGCGATGTGCGATGTGGCTTTCTTGTTGTTAACTTTCTTTATTTTAACGGCAACTTCACGTCAACCAGATCCATTAGACGTTAAACTTCCATCTTCTACGGTTACATTTAAAGTACCGGATAAAGATTTAGCAATATTAACTGTTGGTAAAGGGAAAGTATTCATGGAGATCATTGGTCAAGATGTGAAAAAGCTGACCTTGCAAAAAATGGCCCAGATCTATGGTCAAAGCTTTACTGAAGATGAACTTAAAAGATTTGGTGTAGTAACCTCTTTTGGTGTGCCATTTCAAAATTTGAAACAGTTTATCAACATGAATGGTGATCAACGTTCAAAATTTGAAAAACAGTTTAATGGTATCCCTACAGACTCAACTAGAACTGGCCAATTGTTTCAATGGGTTGAGCAATCTCGTAGAGCTACAGCAGAACTACATAATGTAGATATGCGTATCAGTATCAAAGGAGATGCAGATGAAGAATATGAGACTGTTAGAAAGATAGTAGATGTACTTCAGAAACAAAAAATTAACAAATTTAGTTTAATCACATCAGCCGAAGCTGCTGCTAAATAACATAACGACATGGCAGAATTAGATACCTCCAGCGGGGGTGGTAAAGGTGGTAAAGTAAGAAGTAAAAAACAGTCTACACGTGTAGATTTGACCGCGATGGTTGATTTGGCGTTCTTGTTGATTACCTTCTTTATGTTGACCACATCTTTATCTAAACCATTAGCAATGGACATTGCTAAACCCGATAAGGATGAAAAGAATAAAGAGAACAAGCTTGAACTGAAAGCTTCACAGACAATGACTATCCTTTTGGGAAAAAACAATAAGGTAGCATGGTATATGGGTGAAGCAGGAAAGTCTGCACCTACAATTGAAGGCTTTGCAGATGTGCAAAAATCTTTATTGAAGAACAAAGAATTAGTAAAAACTACTTTTGGTGGTAAAGACATTATCGTAATTATCAAACCTGTTAAAGGTTCTACGTATAAAAACTTCGTTGATATTATGGATTTGTTGAACATTACCAAAACAAATATCAGCGCTCCGGCAATTGACGACGATCCTACTCATTTAATGGATAGTGAGATACAGGCGATGAAACAGGGTGGGATTTATTAACGAGTATTAACAATTAAAATATTAAGCAATGTTTGGATCTTAAGATAGATTTATTTAAAAGAGAATGGCTTGATGTTGTATTTGCTAAAAAGAACAAGAACTACGGTGCTTATGAGCTTCGTCAAACAAGTGCTTCAAATACAACCAAATCATTATTTATTGCATCAACAATATTTATACTGCTTTTCTTAGCGCCTAAGATTTACGCTTTGATAGCTGGTATATTACCAGAGCCACCTCCAGAGAAGATGACCGAGGTAGTGATGCAAGAACCACCTCCAATTAACCCAGAGGTGAAAACACCGCCACCAGTGGATCCACCACCACCAAAAGAGGATCAGATTAAATTCCCTCCTCCAGTGGTAAAACCGGATAACGAGGTGCGTGATGAAGAACCACCTAAGTTGGAAGAACTTAAAGTGGCTTCTCCGGGGCAAAAAACAGTTGAAGGTGACCCAAATGCGGACATCGTACAGATTGGCCCAGTTGGTGAAGGACCGAAACAAGCAGTTGTTGTAGAGGATAACGCGGTATATACCTTCCAGGCAATGGAAAACCCGCCAACGTATCCAGGTGGAGTTGAGCAGTTTTATAAGACCGTGTTTAATGCGGTTGTGTTCCCTCCAATGGCTTCTGATAACAATATCTCAGGTACAGTTGTAGTATCATTCACTATCGAAAAAGATGGTACAATGGCCAACTTTAATGTAGATAAGAAGTTAGGATACGGTACAGACGAGGCAGCAATTAAGGCGTTGAAAGCTGCTAAACGTTGGAATCCAGGGATGCAAAACGGTAAACCGGTAAAAGTTAAATTCAATATTCCTATTAAATTTAGCTTGCAACAATAATAAAAGATGTTTAATCTGAATTATTTCAAACAGAAATCGCCTCAACAGCGATTTCTGTTTATTTTAGGCCTAACCATGATGCTGATCTATCTTGGAATAGGTATTGTAATCATTTTCTTTAACAGCTTACTTCCTATTGATCCAGAGAAGTTTCCAAAGCAATATCAGGTTGCATTTGGAGTTGTATTGATTGTATATGCCGCATTAAGGTTTGGTCGTTTAATTAACCAAAAGGATACTGAGTAAATGAGAAATTTAAGTTTTGTTTTTATATGTTTAGCATTTGTAGCTTGTAATAGAGGTGCAAAAAAGGATAAGGTAATAGAAACAAGAACTTCAGGCACAACTGAACTTTTGGTTGACGAATCATTTGCACGTATTCTGGATGACCAGATTATGGTGTTTAAAAGTGATTATCCAGATGCAACGGTTAAGACAGTTTTAGGAAATGAAAACAAGATTTTGCCCGATTTTTTAAACGGCAAAATCAAGATGGTTATCTTGTCAAGGATGTTAAAGCCTGATGAAGAACGGTACTATAAACAAAAGCAAGTACCCATCTATACAGATAGGTTTGCAATTGATGGCATTGCCTTGATTACAAATGCAGCCAATATAGATACGAATATTACGGTTAATGAAGTATTCGATATGATGAAGGGAACTTCAAAAGGCGATAGAAAACTGGTATTTGATAATGCGTATTCAAGTACTGTAAGATATTTTACAGATTCGGCCAAAGTAAAGGAGTTGCCAAAATCTGGAGTTTATACCTTGAAGACCAACAACGATGTGATTAAATATGTTGCAGAACATAAAGATTATATTGGTGTGGTGGGTGTAAATTGGTTATTAGAGAATAATGCAGATATTTTGCCTTATCTACCAAAGGTAAAAATGATGGGCGTAAAGAACGTAGAAGGTAAAAAAGGTGGTGATGCTTTTTATAAGCCAACACAAAATAATTTAATAAATGGAATTTATCCTTTTTTAAGAAATATTTATATTATAAATTGCGAGGGCAGAGATGGTTTAGGCACAGGATTTGCAAATTGGTTAACTAGTCCTCGTGGACAGTTAATTGTACTCAAATCTGGACTAGGTCCACATAAGATGCTATCAAGGGAATTTAACATAAGAAAAACGAATTAAATTTTATATTAAACTAAGGAAAAAAACGTTGCTGTAGCAGAACCAGATAATAGGCTCAACAATAGTTATTTCGATTAAAACAAATGATGACAATGAAAATGATTAAGAAAGCAATAACCTTAACTTTAGGTTTGGTAATGATAGGTGCTGCCTCATTTGCTCAAAGTTTAGCCGACGCGAAGAAAGCTATAGATGCAGAACAGTACCAGAAAGCTACATCAATGCTTAAGACATTGATCAATTCGAATGCGAAAGAGGGAGAGAATTATTTTAATCTTGGTAATGTTTATTTATTAACAGACGATATCGACTCTGCAAGAGCAGTTTTCACGAATGGTGTGACTGCCAGTCCAAAATATGCATTGAATTATGTTGGTTTAGGACATGCAGACCTAAAATCTAAAAACCCTACTTCAGCAAAAACAAATTTTGATAAAGCGATAGAATTAGGTGCTAAAAACTATCAGACTTATTTAGCTATAGGTAAATCTTATTTAGAGCAAGAAGTTCCTGATTATAATGCTGCACTTCCTAATTTGCAGAAGGCAGATGAGCTAGATGCTAAAGACAAAGATCCAGAAACTTTCTTGGCTTTGGGCGATTTTTATGCCATGCAAATAGGTAAAAACTCTGAGGCTTATCCATGGTATTTGAGAGCTTTGGATGTGAATCCTAACCTTACACGTGCAATTGTGCAGATTGGAAGAATGTACAGACAAGCGTATTCTTTCCCAGATGCTGCGGATCAAATTCAAAAAGCAATTGCCATTGATGCCAATTATGGTCCTGCTTATCGTGAACTTGCAGAAAATGATCAACAATGGTCTCGTGCTGCAGATGTGAAAGACAGAGAAGCAAAAAGAGCTGCGTCTTTAGCTAACATGAGAAAATACTTAGATTTAACTGATAAATCTGTTGATTCTCGTATCCGTTATGCACAGTTTTTAGTATATGCTAATGATTACGCAACACTAGAAAAAGAAGTAGCTACTTTAAATGTAGAGGCTAGCAATCCAAAAAGCTTTTTGGTAACCCGTTTGCGTGGTTATTCAGCAGTTGAGAACAAAAACTTCGCTGCTGGTGTAAAATATATGAACGAATTGTTTGCCAGAAAACAAGATGCTGCTCGTATTTTAGGTGAAGATTACCTGATGTTAGGTAGAGCATTACAAGGAACTGGTAATGATAGTTTGGCTGTAATGAATATCGCTAAAGCTGTTGCAATGGATTCTACTAAAGCTGAAGAATTAGCAGGACTTGGCAAAAAACTATATGAAGCCAAGAACTATAAATTATCAGCTGAGGCTTATAAAATAAGTATTAAGGCTAATTCCAAAAACCCTAACATCGCAAATAATTATTATTATTTAGGTTTAGCTGATTATTTTGCCTATTCATATCCTGCACCAGGTACAACACCTGATAAAAATGTACTAGTGGAAGCAGATTCAGCTTTTGCTAAAGTAAATCAACTAGCACCAGGGCACGATATTGATGCTGCTTATTTATTTCAAGCTCGTATTGGTAAAATCCTTGATGATAAGGAAGCTCCAAAAGGATTAGCTGTTCCTCATTATTTAAAATATATTGAAGTTTTAACGGTTACAAGACCTGAAAAAGCAACTACTCCTGCTAATATTAAGAATCTAATTGATGCTTATAACTGGTTGGGTTCATATTACTCAGCTAATGATAAAGATAAAGCTATTGAATATTTAAATAAGACTTTAGCTCTTGATCCGCAGAATGCCTATGCGATACAATCTTTAAAGATTTTAAACACACCAGCAGCTGCACCGGCTAAAAAAGCTCCAATTAAGTAATTATAACTAATTGATAAATGAAAAGGCAAGATTTTTTAATCTTGCCTTTTTTTGTGGTGTTATTTTATAACTAATCAAACTTAAGATGCTGCTTAAGTTCATCTATTTTGTTGTCTTTTCTAAGCACCTTAGCTTCTAATTCCTTTATTCGGTCTTCTTGTTGCTTTAATACATTTAACATGAGCAACCATTCTCTTTTATTAACTAAAATTGATTCATTGCCCTCACTTGTTTGAATGTCGCTAGTCAAGTTTGGTTTGTTATGAAGGAATGCTTCTATGGGCTTGCCTAATATTCTGGATATTTCTATCAGTCGATCCATTGAAATCTTAATTTCTCCTGCTTCAATTCGTTGATAGGTGCTTTGGGTAATACCCAATTGACTAGCCATATATTCTTGTGTATAGCAAATCTCATTTCTATAACGGCGTATTTCCTCGTTACAATAAACCAATTTCATTTCGTTGCGGGTTAATTTAGGTAGCATAGTTTACAAGTTGAAATTATTTTAGTAAGGGGTTGCGCATAAAGTTATGCGCAATGAACATTTTTATATGCAGTAAATAATAAACAATCAGACTTTTCAAGGTTAACTTTATAATTAATAGTTTAGTTGATTTTCGGTAGAACGAATATCAACAAATATTAGTATCACTTAATGTGGTCAGCATAATTAGCCTAAATTTTTAAAAACCATTTAAAAACAAAACAATGAAAAAAGTAAATTTATTAAGTAAGATCCAAATGAAAAAAGTTTTAGGAGGTAATCGTGTCGCAGTTATGGGATGTGAAAGTACACTTCAATGTCCTAGCGATCAATGGTGTTGCACAGACATGAGTGATCCGTCAACTGTTGGGCCTAAAAAATGTCAAACCCCTGTCTTGGAGCTTTGGCCAGATATTCCAGGTAGTCCTGGAGGTACTTATCCTGCATGTCCAGGTGGTGGATGGGAATAACATATCTCATTAGAATAGGTAATTGAAGGTAGGTTTACTTTTATTTCTGCCTTTTTTGCTGTTACTACTTTTGACCGAGGTTATCTGTCAGTTTTTTTGATTTGTATAATGAATAAATTGTATTAACCTAATTAAAATAAAACATATGAAAAAGACCAATTTATTAAGCAGAGCAGAGCTCAGAAAGGTGATAGGTGGGCAAGAGATGATAGATGACATTGACACAAAGTGTTGGGATGAGTGTTTGGAAGGACCTGGAGATATCGAAGGGATGTGTACGGGTGGACTTTCTTGCATCAAAGTACCAACAGAAGGTTGTTTTGAGCCGTATGTGCCAAGAAAATGCAGGCATTTGGTTTAGCCCAGGCATTGTATAAAATCGTATTTGGCTAGGGTTAAAAATTTACCAATGCTTTTTGAGTTCTAAGGTGAATAGGTTAAATTGGATTAACCTAACCAAAATTTAAGCATATGAAAAAGACCAATTTACTCAGCAAGGCTGAAATGAAAAAAGTATTAGGAGGTAATGGAGGTTGCTCCGTGTATTGTCCAATGGGCGATGCCTGTTGTGATGCTCACCAAAGTGGCGGACCTATTTGTGGATGTACTTCTACGATGTTGGAGATCCTGCATCTTGCTCGCCTCCACTTGGTAATAGTTACTCGTGCAGTGTATAAGGATATAAACAGTAATTTACCCAAATATAAAAAGGCAGGATTTGTAATCCTGCCTTTTTATATTAATTTTGCCTAAAATAATTGATATGGAAACGCAAAGTTCGGCACAAGATTTTTTACCTATTATATTTCAAGTTATTGTTGCCTTAGGGTTTGTAGTGGTTACTTTGTTCGCTACACACTTTTTAGGTCCAAAACGTAAAACCAACGATAAGCTGTCTACTTTCGAGGCAGGTGTTAAGGTTGTAGGTAATGCGCGTCAGCCATTTTCTATCAAGTATTTTTTAGTGGCCATTCTTTTTGTGCTGTTTGACGTAGAGGTCATCTTTATGTATCCTTGGGCAGTAAATTTTAGAGACTTAGGTTGGCCAGGCATAATTGAGATGTTCATCTTTATGGGAACACTTTTATTAGGTTTTATCTATATTTTAAAGAAAAAAGCATTAGACTGGAACTAATCAGTTGTCAGTTTTTAGTTAACAGTTATTACCGGTAACTGAGAATCGGAAACCGAAAACTACTTTATTTAGATTGGTTCTAAATGCCAATCGTATCATTCATTTGCTTTTAAAATATTGTAGATTTGTTGCTTATTCTCTATTAGGAATAAGCATTTTTTGTTTAATAACATGAGTGAAATCAACATAGTAGATGCGCCACCAGGTATAGAAGGCTCAGGCTTTTTTGCTACTTCCCTAGATAAGGTTATTGGTTTGGCACGTTCACATTCATTATGGCCGTTGCCGTTTGCTACTTCATGCTGCGGTATCGAGTTTATGGCAACAATGGGTTCGCATTACGATTTTGGTCGTTTTGGTGCAGAAAGATTAAGTTTTTCTCCTCGCCAAGCCGATCTTTTAATGGTAATGGGCACCATTGCCAAAAAAATGGCGCCAGTTTTAAAACAGGTTTATTTACAGATGGCAGAACCACGTTGGGTAATTGCTGTTGGTGCTTGTGCATCAAGTGGAGGTATTTTCGATACTTATTCTGTATTACAAGGAATAGATGAGATTATCCCTGTTGATGTTTACGTTCCAGGCTGTCCTCCACGTCCAGAGGCTATTTTAGATGGCTTTGGAAAAATCCAGGAATTGGTAAAGAACGAATCGGGCAGAAGAAGATATTCTGATCAGTATAAACAAATGTTGGCTTCTTACGGAATAGAATAATGGCTAAAGCAACAAATACAGAAATTATTGATCTGCTTGGCGAGAAATTTGGCGAGCAGCTTTTTGATGTAACAGAACCTTATGGCTTGCTTACCTTTTCGACAACAAAAGACAAAGTCATCAATGTTTTGTCTTTCTTGAAAGAAAATGGAAAGATCAATTTCAATTTCCTGACAGATCTAACGGCAGTTCATTATCCTGAAAAGAACCAATTGGCTGTAGTTTATCATCTGCACAGTATGGTAAGTGGCATCAGATTGAGATTAAAGGTTTTTATCCACGAAAATGAACCGACCATTCCAACTGCATCTGCATTATGGAATTCGGCCAACTGGATGGAAAGAGAAACTTACGACTTTTTTGGGGTGAAATTTGAAGGACATCCTGACCTAAGAAGAATTTTAAATATGGACGATTTAGGTGTACACCCTATGCTTAAACAATATCCATTGGAAGACCCGAACAGAGTTGATAAAAAAGACGAATATTTTGGTAGATAAGAACTAATGAAGCACAATCAACCAGTATATACAGATAACGATCCGCAGAGCGAATTGGTCACCTTAAACTTAGGTCCAACGCACCCTGCAACACATGGTGTTTTTCAAAACGTGCTACAGTTAGATGGAGAGCGTATTGTAAGTGGTGTATCTACCATTGGATATATCCATAGGGCATTTGAAAAAATTGCAGAACACCGTCCCTTTTATCAGATTACCCCTTTAACAGACCGTTTAAACTATTGCTCGTCTCCGATCAACAACATGGGGTGGCACATGACGGTTGAAAAGCTGTTGAATATCCAAATTCCTAAACGTGTAGATTACCTTCGTGTGATCATCATGGAATTGGCCAGGATTTCAGACCATATCATCTGCAATACCATTATTGCGCAAGATACTGGTGCCACTACAACTTTCCTTTACCTGTTCCAGTTTAGAGAGCATATCTACGAAATCTATGAAGAGATTTGTGGAGCTCGTTTAACGACAAACATTGGTCGTATTGGTGGTTTAGAAAGAGATTTTAACGACATCGCTTTTGCGAAGATCAATAAGTTCTTAAAAGAATTCCCAGTTGCTTTAAGAGAGTTTGAAAGTTTGTTGAACCGTAACCGTATTTTTATTGACCGTACTGCTGGCGTTGCTGAAGTAACTCAAGAGAATGCTTTAAGTTTCGGTTGGACAGGCCCATTATTGCGTGCAACGGGTGTAGATTATGATGTTCGTGTAAGCGAACCTTACTCATCTTATCAAGATTTTGATTTCGAAATTCCGGTGGGTACCAGTGGCGATATCTATGATCGTTATTTGGTGCGTAATGAAGAAATGTGGCAAAGTGTAAGGATCATCGAACAGGCACTAGAGAAATTAAAATCAGAGCCTAAAGGTATCTTCCATGCAGATGTGCCAGAATTTTACTTGCCAGGAAAAGAAGAAGTTTACAATAATATGGAAGCATTGATCTATCACTTTAAGATTGTGATGGGCGAAATCGATGCGCCAAAAGCAGAAGTTTACCACGCTGTAGAGGGTGGAAATGGTGAGCTAGGTTTCTATTTGATCAACGATGGAGGTAGAACACCTTATCGTTTGCACTTTAGAAGACCAAGTTTTATTAATTACTCGATGTTTGCCAAAATGAGTGAGGGCATGCTGTTGTCAGATGCCATCATCAACATGAGTAGCATGAACATTATTGCAGGAGAATTAGATGCTTAAAGTAGAAGAACAACAACCTGTAGAATTTTCGTCGGCTTTGCTTGACAAATTTGATGAAATTGTAAAACGTTATCCTGTTGGAAAACAAAAATCGGCTTTATTGCCAATTTTACACTTGGTACAAGCAGAGTTTGGTTGGACAAGTGCTCCAGCAATGGATAAAGTTGCCGAATATTTAACGATAGAGCCTATTGAAGTGTATGAAGTTGCTTCTTTTTATAGCATGTACTTCTTACAGCCAAAAGGTAAATACGTATTGGAAGTTTGCCGTACCGGACCTTGCTGTTTGGTAGGTGCAGAGAAAATAATGGACCACATTGAAAGTAGACTTGGCGTTAAAGAAGACGAAGTGACGGAAGATGGCCTGTTTAGCTGGAGAGGTGTAGAATGTTTAGCCGCTTGTGGCTTTGCTCCAGTATTACAAATAGGTCCAGAATACACTTTCTACGAAAATTTAACTGAGCAATCAGTTGATCAATTGATAGACGATTTACGCAATAAATAATGGGACGTAAACTATTACTCGAACATATCAACGTACCTGGCATTAATACGCTGGCCGTTTATCGCGAAAAAGGCGGCTATCGTGCCGTAGAAAAAGCGCTTAAAACCTTAACTCCTGATGAAGTAGTAGAAGAAGTTAAGAAATCGGGCCTGCGCGGTAGAGGTGGTGCAGGTTTCCCTACAGGGATGAAATGGAGCTTTTTGGCCAAGCCGGAAGGTGTTGCGCGTTACCTGGTTTGTAATGCCGATGAATCTGAGCCTGGAACTTTCAAAGACAGGTATCTAATGACCTATATCCCACATGCCTTGATTGAAGGCATGATTGTTTCAAGTTTCGCATTGGGTGCAAACACCTCATACATTTACGTTCGTGGCGAAATGATGCCTCAAATCCGTATCCTAGAAAAAGCAATTGCTGAAGCTAAGGCTGCTGGATTTTTAGGAAAAAATATATTAGGTTCTGGATATGATCTAGAGCTTTATGTACAACCAGGTGGTGGTGCTTATATCTGCGGAGAAGAAACCGCTTTATTAGAATCACTAGAAGGTAAAAGAGGAAATCCTCGTATCAAACCTCCTTTCCCAGCTATTGCTGGTTTATATGGCTGCCCTACGGTAGTAAATAACGTAGAATCAATTGCGGCTGTTGTACCAATCATTAATGATGGTGGCGACGAATATGCTAAAATCGGAATCGGTAGAAGTACAGGAACCAAACTGATTTCGGCCTCTGGAAACCTAGTAAAACCAGGTGTTTACGAGATTGAATTAGGTTTGCCGGTTGAAGAATTTATCTATTCTGACGAATATTGTGGTGGCATTGCCAATGGTAAAAGACTAAAAGCTACGGTAGCTGGAGGTTCTTCGGTGCCAATCTTGCCTGCAAACCTAACCTTAAAATATGCCAATGGCGAACCGCGTTTGATGAGTTACGAATCACTTTCTGAAGGTGGTTTTGCAACAGGAACGATGTTGGGTTCTGGTGGTTTCATCGCTTTTGATGAGGACCAGTGTATTGTAAGAAATACTTGGAATTTTGCCCGTTTCTATCACCATGAAAGTTGCGGACAATGTTCGCCATGTAGAGAAGGAACAGGTTGGTTAGAAAAGGTACTCCATAGATTGGAATACGGACATGGAAAAATGAGCGATATCGACTTATTGGTAGATGTGTCTAAGAAAATAGAAGGAAATACAATCTGTCCGTTGGGCGATGCAGCCGCTTGGCCGGTTGCAAGTGCGATCAGACATTTTAGAGACGAGTTTGAGTGGCACGTAAAGGAGCCGATCAAAAGTCAGGATAGCAATTACGGTATCGCAAACTATGCCGTGCCGATTGAGAAAAAAGTTGAAGAAGTTAAACAGGATAATATTTAATCATGGCTGACTTAATGAAGGTAACCATAGACGGAATCACGGTAGAAGTAGCACCGGGTACAAGTATTCTCAATGCCGCAAGGCAAATTGGGGGTGATATTGTACCACCTGCCATGTGCTATTACTCTAAATTAGAGGGAAGTGGTGGTAAGTGCCGTACGTGTATTGTTAAAGTAACCAAAGGTTCTGAAAAGGACCCACGCCCTATGCCTAAATTGGTCGCATCTTGCCGTACAACGGTAATGGATGGGATGGAAGTGCAGAACATTACTTCGCCAGAGGTTTTAGAGGCCAGAAGTGGTGTGGTAGAGATGCTGTTGATCAACCATCCATTGGATTGCCCAGTTTGCGATCAAGCCGGAGAGTGCGATCTACAAAACTTAGGTTATGAGCATGGTCTACAAAAAACACGATATGAGTTTGAACGTCGTACTTTCGAAAGAATAGATATTGGCGATAAGATTCAATTGCACATGAACAGGTGTATCTTGTGCTATCGTTGTGTATTTACAGCAGATCAGATTACCAATAAACGGGTACATGGGATTTTAAACCGTGGCGACCATTCAGAAATTTCAACTTATATCCAAGCAGCTGTAGATAACGATTTCTCAGGGAACGTAATTGATGTTTGTCCTGTAGGTGCTTTAACCGATAAAACTTTTAGGTTCAAAAACAGGGTTTGGTTTACTAAACCTGTTGATGCGCACAGAGATTGTGACCACGAAAAGTGTAACGGTAAGGTAACGCTTTGGTATAAAGGAGCAGATGTTTTGCGTGTTACGGCCCGTAAAGACCAATTTGGAGAAGTAGAGGAATTTATTTGTAATACTTGTCGTTTTGATAAAAAAGCCACTTCAGACTGGACGATCGAACATCCTACACATATTCCAGATACATCGGTAATTTCGTCAAATCATTACGAAACGTTTAAACCATTACCGGTAATTAAAGAAAATCTTGCCCTGCAAGAAGCAAATAAAGTTGAACTAGAAAAAAGCATTAAATTCTAATGGATATAGATTTTGTTATAGAGAAATTTTTGCTGGTAACCATTTTATTTGCCATCAGTTTGGTTATTGCCATGTACTCTACTTATGCAGAGCGTAAAGTTGCAGCCTTTCTGCAAGATAGGCTTGGACCAGATAGAGCAGGCCCTTTCGGTATTCTACAACCATTGGCCGATGGTTTAAAGATGTTCATGAAAGAAGAGATGATCCCATCAAATGCCAATAAATGGTTGTTTATGGTTGGTCCGGGTTTAGCCATGCTTTGTGCCTGTATCGGTACAGCAGTTATTCCATGGGGGCAAGACCTTAAGATTGGTGAAAGAATTATCCCATTACAGGTTACCGATATCAACGTTGGTGTATTGTATATTTTTGGTGTGGTATCTTTAGGTGTATATGGCGTGATGATTGGTGGCTGGGCATCTAACAACAAATATTCGTTATTAAGCGCGATTAGAGCGGCTTCTCAGAACATCAGTTACGAGGTTGCCATGGGGCTATCTATCATTGCCCTACTTTTGGTAACCAATACATTAAGTTTAAAAGAAATTGTAGCACAGCAACATGGCTGGCATTGGAATGTTTTATATCAACCACTAGGATTTTTGATTTTTATGGTTTGTTCTTTTGCAGAGACCAACCGTGCACCATTTGATTTACCAGAGTGTGAAACTGAATTGATCGGTGGATACCATACAGAGTATTCGTCAATGAAATTAGGTTTCTATTTATTTGCTGAATACATCAATATGTTTGTTTCATCAGCGGTAATGGCTACTTTATACTTTGGTGGTTACAACTATCCTGGTATGGAATGGGTGGCTACACAAGTAGGTCCAATTGCAGCACCATTGATCGGAACAGCCGTATTATTTTTGAAAATATTTATGTTCATCTTTTTCTTCATGTGGGTACGTTGGACCATCCCTCGTTTCCGTTATGACCAATTGATGAACTTAGGCTGGAAAGGATTAATTCCACTAGCTATTGCAAACATCATCATTACAGGATCTAATCGCTGTTGTAAACGGGTTTTAAGAAGAAGATATGGAATCATTAAGCAATAAGAAAAAAGTACTGGAGCAAAAGCCACTCAATCTTGCAGAGCGTATGTACCTGCCTGCCATTGTGAAAGGCCTAGGTACTACAATGAGCCACTTTTTTAAGAAAAGTTCAACCATTAAATATCCAGAGCAGGAAAGAGAATTTTCTATCAATTGGAGGGGGATGCACTCTTTAAAAAGAGATGAAGAGGGAAGAGAACGTTGTACTGCTTGTGGATTATGTGCCTTGTCTTGCCCTGCAGAAGCGATCACCATGATTGCAGCCGAGCGCAAACCAGAAGAGAAGAATCTATATCGTGAAGAGAAATATGCAGCAGTTTATGAAATCAACATGTTACGTTGCATTTTCTGCGGCTTATGCGAAGAAGCCTGTCCTAAAGAAGCGATTTATTTAGATGGTCCGATTGTGCCATCTGATTATTTACGTAAGGATTTTATCTACGGTAAAGATAAATTGGTTGAAGCTCCATTGGAGGTAAAATAAAAAAAGAGTACGTCATGCTGAATTTATTTCAGCATCTGATGATAAAGATTCTGAAACGAGTTCAGAATGACGATGAACAAATAAACTAAACAAGAAAAATTAATGGGTACATCAGTATTCTATTTTGTAGCAACATTAAGCATCATTTTCTCGCTGTTGGTCATCTTCTCAAAGAACCCGATCCATAGTGTGTTATATCTGATCCTTACCTTTTTTACTTTTACAGTGCATTATGTGTTGTTGAACGCACAATTTTTAGCAGTGGTAAACTTTATCGTATACATGGGAGCAATCATGGTTTTATTCCTTTTTGTGCTCATGTTGTTAAACCTGAATAAAGAAAACGAACCCAATAAATCAAGTTTGGTTAAGATCGTTGGTGTAATTGCCGGTGGCTGCTTAGTGGTAACTTTGATTGGTTCGTTAAAGGCCGTTGCGATCAATAGCCCATTGGTATTGAAAAACCCAAACTTAGGATTGGTTAAAAACCTAGGTAAAGAATTATTTGGGCCATTTATGTTGCCATTTGAGTTGTCTTCAATCTTATTGTTAACAGCAATGGTTGGCGCAGTATTATTAACCAAAAAAGAAGAAAAAGCAAATGGATAATCTAACCCAAACCATGCAAACAGTGCCACTTAACCACTATATCTGGTTATGTGCGATTATTTTTACGATCGGAGTGGTTGGCGTATTGACGCGTAGAAATGCCATTGTGATCTTTATGTCGGTAGAGTTGATGTTGAACTCTGTAAACCTATTGCTAACAGCCTTTTCTGTACACCATAATGACCCGTCAGGACAGGTGTTTGTATTTTTTATTATGGCTTTGGCAGCAGCTGAAGTAGCCGTAGGACTGGCAATTATTGTAATGGTTTACAGAAATACGCAGTCGATAGATATTAATGTGTTAAATCGCCTTAAGTGGTAATTAGATAGAAGATGATAAATAGTTTACTTTGGTTGATTCCTTTGCTTCCGCTTTTAGGCTTTGTAATTAATGGCCTAGGCAGAAATACCTTTAGCAAAACCCTGATTGGTGTAATTGGTAGCGGTGTAATATTGGCTTCTTTTGTATTAAGTATCGCCTTGTTTTTTGAACTGGGTGCTGGTACACAAAAACAATTTACCATTGATCTTTTCGATTGGATCAGTGCTGGTAATTTACATATCCCACTTTCATTCTTGTATGATCCTTTAAGTGCAATTATGTTGTTGATCATTACGGGAGTTGGCTTTTTGATCCATATCTATTCTACAGGTTACATGCACGATGATGCTGGCTTTGGTAAGTTTTTTAGCTACCTAAACCTATTTATCTTCTTTATGTTGATCTTGGTGTTGGGTTCAAACTATATTGTGATGTTTATCGGTTGGGAAGGCGTAGGTTTATGCTCTTACCTGTTGATCGGCTTTTGGTATACCAATAGCAATTATGCAAGTGCAGCTAAAAAAGCCTTTGTAATGAACAGGATTGGAGATTTAGGTTTCCTTTTAGGTGTGTTTTTGATCTTCAATACTTTTGGAAGTGTAGAATTTGCAAAAGTATTCCCACAGGCCGCCAATATGATGCCTGGCTCTGGAACCCTTACTTTGATCACGATATTGTTATTTATTGGTGCATGTGGTAAATCTGCACAGTTGCCTTTATTTACTTGGTTGCCAGATGCGATGGCTGGACCAACTCCGGTTTCTGCATTGATCCACGCTGCCACAATGGTAACAGCAGGTATCTATATGATTGCCCGCTCAAGCGTGTTGTTTGATCTGGCACCAACTACACAAGATTTGATTGCCATTATTGGAACCGCCACTGCTTTGATTGCGGCCATTATCGCTTTGACACAAACAGATATTAAAAAAGTATTGGCTTATTCAACCGTATCTCAATTGGGCTATATGTTCTTAGGCTTAGGTGTTGGTGCTTATACGGGTTCATTCTTCCATGTATTGACCCATGCCTTCTTTAAGGCATTGTTATTCTTGGGTGCGGGCTCTGTGATCCATGCCATGCACCATGAACAAGATATGCGTCACATGGGTGGATTGAAATCTAAATTGAAGATCACTTTTGCCACCATGATGATCGGTACCATTGCCATTGCAGGCTTACCTCCATTCTCTGGTTTCTTCTCTAAAGATGAGATATTGGCACATGCTTACGAACACAATAAGGTATTATGGGCCATTGGATTGTTTACGGCATTCTTAACTGCATTTTATATGTTCAGGATGATGTTCTTAACTTTCTTTGGAAAATACCGTGGTACACACCATGCAGAAGAACATATCCACGAGTCTCCAAAATCAATGACCTTTCCATTGGTGGTATTGGCAATTTTAGCGGCAATTGGTGGATTGATCAATATTCCAGCAGCATTTGGTGGTAACGAATGGCTTGCACATTGGTTAACTGGAGCAGGTATTGCCCACCATGAACTTGGTTTAGACCATACAACAGAATTTACCTTAATGGGTGTTTCGGTACTGGCAGCATTAGCAGCTACGATTTATGCTTATACCAAATATGTTAAAAATGCACATGTACCTGTTGCAGCCGAAGGTAAACGCTCATTATTGGCAAAGATCTTTACAACAAATTCTATTTGGATGAGATCTACGATGCAATTATCCGAAAACCGTTAGATGCCTTCTCTAAATTTTTCTATCGCATTATCGATAAAAAGGTAATTGATGGTCTGGTAAATGGTTTGGGCTGGACAGCTAGTGAAGGAAGTAAAGGATTACGCCTTTTACAATCAGGAAACGTAGGTTTTTATATTTTTATGATGGTATTCGGTATCGTCGCTTTGTTATTGTATACTTATTTAACTATCTCTTAAAATTCGGTTCAACAGCTATAAATGGAACTTTTAATACTCATATTTCTACCCTTGGTTGGCGCTATCATCACCGCAATGATGGCCAAGCAAAATGCTGCTAAGTTGGGTGCTTTTGCATTTTCACTCTTTACCCTTGGCACAACTATCGGTTTATTGTTAAAGTTTACACCAGATGCAAGCACACAGTTTGCCGTAAACTATCCTTGGATCCAACAATTGGGCATCAATTTCCATGTTGGTGTTGATGGCATTAGCATGGTTACGGTAATCCTGACCAATATTTTGATGCCGTTGATCATCTTGGCCAGCTTTAAACATGAATATAAAAATGCCAATGCTTTTTATGCACTGATCTTATTTATGCAAAGCGGATTGCTATTGGTATTTACCGCATTGGATGGGTTTTTGTTCTATATCGGTTGGGAAGCAGCATTAATTCCAGTGTATTTCATCTGTGCCATGTGGGGCGGAAAAGACCGTATCAAGGTAAACATGAAATTTTTTGTGTATACCATTGCAGGTTCACTTTTCATGTTGTTGGGTATTATCTATCTATACCTACAAAATCCGGCAAATAACTTCGATATCAATGCATTTTATGCACTGAACCTAGATTCATATCAACAAGGTTGGGTATTTTGGGCCTTCTTTATCGCATTTGCGATCAAAATGCCAATCTTCCCTTTCCATACTTGGCAGCCAGACACCTATACTGAGGCTCCAGCAGCTGGAACGATGTTGTTGTCAGGTATCATGTTAAAAATGGGTATTTATGGGGTAATCAGATGGCTATTGCCAATTGTACCGCAAGGCGTTCACGATTGGACAATGCTTGCCATGATCCTTTCTATCATCGGTATTGTATATGCATCGCTGATTGCATTTACCCAAAGGAATGCCAAACGTTTGGTAGCTTATTCTTCTATAGCCCACGTAGGTTTGATTGCTGCAGGTATCTTTACCTTAAGTACGCAAGGCCTACAAGGCGTAATGGTACAGATGTTAAGTCACGGTATCAATGTTGTAGGTTTATTCTTCGTTTTGGATATTATCTTCTCTCGTCTTCAAACCAATAAAATTGAAGAATTGGGTGGTTTGGCCAAAGTTGCACCACAACTGGCAATTACATTTTTGATTATTGTTTTAGGAACAGTAGCCTTGCCAGGAACAAATGGCTTTATTGGCGAGTTCTTATTGCTATTTAGCGTATATAGTTACAATGCTTGGTTGGGTCTTATTGCTGGCTTAACCATCATATTTGGTGCAGTATACATGCTAAGGATGTATCAGAAGGTAATGTTGGGTACAACTAACGAACTGACTATCGGTTTTACCGATATCAAAGGAACAGAAAAAGTGGTATTGTATACAATATGTGTATTGATTGTGGTAATGGGTGTTTATCCTAAACCAATCCTACACTTATCAGAAGCAGCAGTACAACATTTATTAGAACAGGTAAATCAAAAATTAACAGGGTTAAACTAAACAGATGAACATTATTATAACCATTGCCGTTACGGCTTTAGTAGTACTTTATGCAGGTTTGTTTAAGGCAAAAAAAGCCTTACTACCCCTTACGTTGATCGGATTGCTTGTTGCATTAGGTTTTACGATCTGTGCTTGGAATAATCCTACCACCTATTTCGGAATGATGAGGATGGACAATTTCGCATTGGCATTTTCAGCAATCTCTATTATTGGTACATTTTTTATCTTCCTGCTTACCCAACGTTATTTTGCAGAGGGGAGTGATAACATTGCAGAGTACTTTACACTGATTCTTTTTGCCTTGTGCGGCATTACCATCATGGTTTCTTATCAGAACATGTCGATGTTGTTTATCGGTGTAGAGATCATGTCGGTTGCATTGTATATCCTTGCAGGTATCAGAAAACTAAATTTCGCATCAAACGAAGCTTCGTTAAAGTATTTCTTGATGGGCGCATTTTCTACCGGATTTTTATTGTTCGGTATCACTTTGATCTATGGCGCAACAGGTTCATTTGATATTGCGGTTATCCAACAATATTTGGTAGACAATGTAAAATCAGTTTCACCTTTATTTTATCCAGGTGTGATTTTGATGATGATCGGTCTATGTTTCAAAGTAGGTGCAGCACCTTTCCATTTCTGGACACCAGATGTGTATGAAGGTTCTCCTTCACTGATTACAGCGTTTATGTCGACCGTTGTTAAAACGGCAGGTTTTGCAGCTTTCTTAAGATTGTTTGCAGGTGCATTTGAGCCGTTGCACGATTTCTGGATGCCAGCATTGATGGTAGTTGTGATCCTTACTTTATGTATTGGTAACATCACAGCTTTATATCAGAAGAACTTCAAAAGAATGCTTGCCTATTCAAGTATCTCGCATGCAGGATACCTATTGTTCTCGTTGGTTGTTTTAACTGCTAATTCTGCAAGTAATGTTTTGGTGTATGCCGCTGCTTATACCTTTGCAAGTATCATTGCCTTTGCAGTATTAATCTTAGTGAAGCAAAAAACAGGTAGCGATAGCATTGATAGCTTTAACGGCTTGGGCAAAAGAAATCCTTTGGCTGCATTTACCTTAACGGTGGCTATGCTTTCATTAGCAGGTATACCATTAACTGCAGGTTTTATTGGTAAGTATGTCATGTTTTTGAATGTAATGGAAAATTATCAGGTAGGATTAGTAGTGATCGCTATTCTAAATGCCCTGGTTGGATTTTATTATTATTTCAAGGTGATCATTGCCATTTGGTTCAAAGAAGGAGCAGAGGTAGAGTTAGATGCCCCATTGCAATATAAGATTGTATTGGTATTGTCTGTAATAGTAACCTTGTTATTAGGTGTTTATCCATCACTTATTTTAAATCTGATATAACCTGTTGATGTAGAATATTATTTGTAGTTTTACGAATAATTGAACTATGCAAGAATTCTGGAATTCATTACAGCATTTTATTGACCCTGAAAAACTACTGAAAGAGGGTGGCTTTTATGTTGTTTTGTTTGTGATTTTTGCCGAAACCGGTCTGTTCTTCGGTTTCTTTTTACCAGGTGATTATTTATTGTTTTTGGCCGGTATGTTTGTGGCTACCGGAAAACTGGATGTGAACATTTATGTGTTGATCCTTGGTCTATGCATTTCGGCCATTTCAGGCAATTTTACGGGTTATTGGTTTGGTCGGAAGACAGGGCCGGTACTCTACAAAAGAAAAGATACCTTTTTCTTTAAAAAAAGATACCTGATTGCAGCAGAACAATATTATAGAAAACAAGGTGCTTTTGCCCTGATCATGGGTAGGTTTGTACCAATAGTAAGAACATTTGCCCCGATTTTTGCCGGAGTTGTTAAATTGGATCTTAAAAAATTTGCACTTTATAACGTTGCGGGTGCAATATTATGGATAGCTTCCTTAACTTTGTTGGGATATTTTCTCGGTAAACGTTTTGCCGAACAAATAGAAGAATATTTGGTTTATATTATAATAGGTTTCATTGTCATCACTACCATACCACTTGTGATCACCTTTGTGAAAAAGAAGGTAACTAAAGGTGGTGCTGAAAATGAAATAGAGATTGAAGAAGAAAATGAGTAAAGACGATCATCATCCATGGCATAGCGTTTCTCCTGGCGAAAACCTGCCTGAAACAGTAAATGCAATTATAGAAATCCCTAAAGGATCAAAAGCGAAGTACGAAATTGACAAAGAATCTAATTTGATCAAATTAGATAGAGTATTGTTCTCATCTGTAATGTACCCTGCAAATTATGGTTTTATTCCACAAACTTATTGTGACGATAATGACCCATTGGACATTTTGGTATTATGTTCTGTAGATGTTTACCCGATGACCATTATTGAAGCCAAGGTGATTGGTGTAATGCATATGGTAGATAATGGAGAACAAGATGATAAGATCATTGCGGTAGCCAAAAACGATATGTCGGTAAATTACATCAATGATTTACCAGAGTTGCCACCACATACCATGAAAGAGATTGTAAAGTTCTTTCAGGATTATAAAGCATTAGAAGAAAAGAAAGTAACCATAGAGCACTTGTTGGGCGTGCGTTATGCGCATAAAGTAATACAAGAAAGCATAGAGCTCTACAATAAGAAATTTAGAAATAATTCTTAATGGGATTTCAGATATTTTTAACCTTTTTCCTAGTAGCCCTGAACGGATTTTTCGTTGCAGCAGAATTTGCTATCGTAAAAGTTAGGGCATCTCAGATAGAATCAAAGCAAAAACAGGAAATCGTGTTGCAAATATCGCCAAACACATTACCCAGCATTTAGATGGCTATTTGGCCGCTACGCAATTGGGTATTACCTTGGCCTCTCTGGGCTTAGGTTGGGTTGGTGAGGGCGTAATGCATCATCTGATTGAGAATTTGATGTACAAATTGAATTACAGTCAGGATGTAGTTGTATCTTTTTCTAAAACAGCATCACCAATCATTGCCTTCTCTTTTATTACGGTAATGCACATCGTTTTTGGAGAACTTGCACCTAAATCTGTTGCCATCCAAAAGCCTGTTGCCACTACCTTATTTGTGGCTTTACCTTTACAAGGGTTTTATTGGGTATTTAGGCCCTTTATCTGGTTGTTAAATGGCTTTGCTACTTTGATCTTAAAGTTGTTTGGCATTTCTAACGTCGGTGGGCACGAGTCTGTACACAGTACAGAAGAACTTTATTACTTGCTTGATCAGGGGAAAGAGAGTGGGGCATTGGATACGAATGAGCATGAGTTGATCAGGAATGTATTTGATTTCAATGAACGTGTAGTGAAAAATATCATGGTGCCACGTACCAAGATATCAGGCATCGAATTGAATACACCGAAAGAGGAAGTGGTACAGACGATTATCGGAGAAGGTTACTCACGTATGCCTGTTTACGATGATATTATTGATAAGATCATTGGTATTGTTCACGCTAAGGATGTTTTGCCTTTATTGGCAGGCAACAAAGAGTGGGCATTGAGTGATATCATCAGAAAGCCTTATTTCGTTCCAGAGACCAAAAAGATCAACGACCTGTTAAGTGAGCTTCAGCAAAAACGTATCCAGATTGCCATCGTGATCGATGAATTTGGAGGTACTGCTGGGATGGTTACTTTAGAAGATATCGTAGAAGAGATTGTTGGAGAGAATCCAAGATGAATACGATGAAGAGAAACCAACGGTAGAGAAGATTTCGGATACAGAATTTGTAATCAATGCCTATGCTACGGTTTATGATGTGAATGAACATTTACCTCATGATCTACCAGAGGATGAAGATTTTGATACGGTAGGTGGTCTGGTTTCGCATGCATTTGGAAAAATCCCAGAAGTAGGGGATAGTGAAGAATGTTATGGTTACCTATTCACCATCTTAAAGAAAACAGAACAGAATATCGAAACCATTAAACTTGAGCTGGTGATCAGCAAAAGCGACATGGTAGATACGCATTAAAACCAAGGCTAATGCATGTTTTTTATACCCCTGATATTACCTCAGATCTTTATACCCTAAACGAAGAGGAAAGTAAACATTGCAGTAAGGTGCTCCGCCTAAACCTTGGAGACACCATTCATCTGATAGATGGCAAAGGCGGTTTATATGAGGCCGAGATCAATGGCATGAGCAAGAAAAATGTTCAGCTAAAAGTAATCAGCAAACAGTTGGAGTTTGGCAAACGGAACCATCATCTGCATATTGCCATTGCACCCACCAAAAATATAGACCGATTGGAGTGGTTTTTAGAAAAGGCCACCGAAATTGGGATAGACGAAATTACCCCATTGATCTGCGACCGTTCTGAACGCAAGATCGTAAGGGAAGAACGATTGGAGAAAGTGATCACTTCAGCGGTTAAACAATCGCTAACGGCTTATCACCCTCAATTGAATCCAACTATTTCTTTTGCCGAATTGATGAAACAAAAAACGGATGCGGTAAAAATGATCGCACACTGTATGGAAGGAGAAAAACCATTCGTAAAGCAGGTGATTGTGCCACATCAATCGTATTTGATTTTAATTGGTCCTGAGGGAGATTTTACACCAGCAGAACTCGATGCGGCTTTGCAAAATGGTTATAAACCTGTAACTTTAGGTACAACACGCCTTAGGACAGAAACGGCTGCATTGGCAGCATGTTTTGAAGTTAACTATATCAATAGATGAATAGATCAGTTATTCGTTTCCCATTGTCAATTTTGAAGTTAAAGCACTTAGCTTTATGCTTTGGGTTTTTGACTTTGGTTCTTTTAACAAGCTTCAAGGCGCCGACCTATAAAATGGGTAAACTGAAATATAGCGGAGGTGGCGATTGGTATGGAAACAGAACGGCGCTGCCGAATCTGATTGATTTTTGCAATAAGAATATCGCTACCAATTTTATGCCTGATGAGGGCATAGTGGAAGTAGGAAGCGCAGAACTGTATAACTATCCTTTTGTATACATGACAGGCCATGGCAATGTGATATTTACAGAGCAGGAAGCCAACAACCTGAGAAAATATCTGATTGGTGGTGGGTTTCTGCATATCGATGATAATTATGGTTTGGATAAGTTTATCCGCCCGCAGATGAAAAAAGTATTTCCCGAACTGAGCTTTGTAGAATTGCCATCAGATCATAAAATATACAACCAGAAATTTAAATTCCCTTTGGGTTTACCTAAAATACATGAACACGATGGGAAAAGACCACAAGGTTTTGCCTTGGTATGGAAAGGTAGGATAGTTTGTTATTATACTTATGAATGTGATTTGGGCAATGGTTGGGAAGACTTTGGGACTTATACCGACACACAAGAAAGTAGAAATAAAGCGCTTAAAATGGGCGCTAACTTGATCCAATATGCATTAACTCAATAATATGTATCAGCTAAACGTAAATAACAAGTACAATTTCAATATAACAACGGTAAACAAACAACTTCACGTAAATGATGAGGCGGTTGTATTAGACCGTACTGAATTAGGAGTAAACAAAACCCATGTGTTATATCAAAACAATTCTTATAACATAGAAGTTGTTGAATTGAATAAAGAAGAGAAAACAGCTACTGTAAAGGTGAATGGTAATGTTTATAGCTTAACCATCAAAGACCAATTTGACCAATTGTTACAACAATTGGGAATGGACAATCTGGCTGTGAACAAAATACAACAGATCAAGGCACCTATGCCAGGTCTGGTATTGAATGTTTTGGCAACAGAAGGTGCAGAAGTGAAAAAGGGCGATAATCTTTTGGTGCTTGAAGCCATGAAAATGGAGAACATGATCAAATCGCCAACAGATGGGGTCATCAAAAAAATAGAGGTCAAGCAGGGTGATAAAGTAGAAAAGAACGAAATATTAGTGAGTTTTAATTAAACAGAAAAGGCCAGCAAATGCTGGCCTTTTCTGTTATATGAATAATATTTATTTTCCGGATTTGAATGTTTTGGTAGGTTTGATCTGAGAAGAACCAAGCATGGTCATCGCACAACGGAAACCAATATCTGCACTAGAATCATCTTCTTGTAGATGTCTTCTGGCAGCAGGATTTAACCACTGGGCCTGGTCGTTCCATGAACCACCTTTGTACACCCTCGACTTGTCATTGATCAAAGTACTTATGCCATATAATGGACTTTGTTCATCACGGTACCCACGTTCATCTGCATTATAAGCATCAGTGCCTGCAGTTTTATTGGCCTGCAATTCCTCCCAAGTCTGTTTTTTACCAGAATTGGCTTTTACCATTTGTGGTTTGCCATACTTATCTGCCTTTAAAGCCCCTGTATTAGGATCTCTGTCTTTGTTGGTAAACTGGTTACCTCTAAAAGGATTTAAAGCATCAGCTTGCTCATAAGTAGCCGCACGATAAACATCTGCTACCCATTCGTTAACATTTCCGGCCATGTTGTACAAGCCAAAATCATTTGGCAGGTAACTTTTTACATCCTCGGTAAATGCTGCCTTATCATTTAAAGCACCACCTACACCCATGTAATCGCCTCTGTTTCTTTTAAAGTTGGCCAAAATCTGTCCTCTTGTTCTTTTCTTAGCCGAAGTAATGCCAAGTCCATTCCAAGGATAGAGTCTTTTCTCTTCAATATTTTGGTTTTTGGTATTTCCGATCAATGCTAAAGCTGCATATTCCCACTCAGCTTCGGTAGGTAAACGATAAGGCTGTAAAATTACCCCATCTTCAAGCCTAACATTTCTTGTCGCAATAGGCGCACCCCTTCTTCCCGTTGTGGCAGCTCCTGCTGTTGGTGTTGCTGCAGGGTTTAGATCTGCTTTGGCATTAGGGCCTTTATCTTCATTTTGACCATTTAAATAAAGTTCGGTATTAAAAGGAGTATCTTTTTTAGGGATAGGTGTAGTAGGTGCATTTCTACCAGTAGCAGTACCATTGATCACTGCAAATGAGTTCATGTAACCTTTGTCCCTTAATAATTTCTCATTTACCATGTCTGTTCTCCACACACAATAACGTTCTGCCTGTTTTGCACTTACGCCAACAACAGGGTAATCCTTATAGGCAGGGTGTCTCAAGTAGTTGTTTACAAAGGGCTCGTTAAAAGAAAGTGGGCTACGCCAAACCAAGGTATCAGGTAGCTCTTCATAATAATATTGTTCGTCTTTAGGAAAATTCCTTCTGATCCAATTTAAATATTCCAACCAGTTGGTATTCGAAACCTCGGTCTCATCCATATAGAAAGAACTGATGGTAACTTCTCTTTTATAAGAGTAGTTGCTCAGGTCTTGTCCGGGGATATCAACGGCGCTACCGCCCATGATAAACTCTCCCCCTTCAATTTCGATTAGCCCTTCTCCGATTCCGCGTTTAAATTTGCTGGCAACTTCAAAACCGCCATTCGCTCTTTCGTTGTAAGCATAACCTGTTTTACTCGATACACCTGCATTATTCTTTTTTCCACTACAAGACGAAAGGATGGTAATACTGATGAAGAAAGTAGCTAGGTATAAAAATATTTTTCTCATAAATGGTGTCTTTATCACACTTAACTGATAAAATTACATAAAAAAAGAGCGATCTGCCAAAAAAACTTTTGAAATGCTTGAAGTAAAATTATTCCTGAATGGAAATAAAGTTAACTATAAGGAAAACAATAAGGATGTGATGTCCAACTCTGTTAGATTTTAGCTCGCTTTTAGCACAGCGCTGAAAACACTTAAAGCGTATTTTTAAGGATATGGCAAGTGGTGATGGTGATTAATCAATAATCTTTTATACATTTATAGGTAAAAGTTACATTTATCAAATGTTTACGGTAAGATATTCAAAATAGGCTATTTTAAAGCTTTGAAATTAGTAAACACTATGTTAACTTGCATACTAGTTATATACCTATTATCCAACAAATGAATTCAAAGTACTTTAGCACAGCTGCCATTGGTATACTTTCTTTAGTGATATTTTGTGGAAAATTGAGAGCCCAAGTTGTGCAACCAGGTACACAAACTAATGGTAGTCAGTCTAATAATGTGTCTTCGGCGGTGCCTTTTTTGCTGATTACACCTGATGCAAGGGCGGGTAGTATGGGCGAAGCGGGTGTAGCGGTACAACCAGATGCAAATTCAATGAGCATTAATCCGGCTAAGTTGGCATTTTTAGAGAAACCCTATGGATTTTCTGCTTCTTATAGCCCATGGTTAAAAAGCTTGGTGCCAGACATTAATCTAGCTTACATCAGTGGGTTTTATAAACTGAATGACCAAAGTACGCTAGGTGGTTCAATGCGTTATTTCTCTTTGGGCCAAATTCAATTGACGGATGCTGGTCAACAAGACCTAGGCATTTATAGCCCCAACGAATTTGCAATCGATGCAACCTATGCCAAAAGATTTGGCAATGAATTTTCTCTAGGTACAACGGCAAGATTTATCTATTCTAATTTAACTTCTGGTCAGTTTTCTGCCGGACAGCAAACAAAAGCAGGCAAGGCATTTGCCTTAGACGTTTCTGCATTTTATAAAAAACCTACCATATTGTTCGGTAAAGATGCCATTCTTTCGGCAGGTTTAAATATCTCTAACATTGGTACTAAAATGAGTTATGTAGAGGGAGGAGATGATTATTTCCTGCCAACCAATCTTAAATTGGGCGGGGCTTCTACATTGATCATAGACGATTATAACCAATTTACTTTTGCCTTAGATTTTAACAAATTGATGGTGCCTACACAGCCGATCAGAGATTCGAATGGGACGATCATTTCAGGGAAAGACCCAAACCGTTCAGCACTGTCTGGGATGTTCGGTTCATTTAGTGATGCTCCAGGAGGGTTTAGCGAAGAAATGAAAGAAATAAGTATTGCCGCAGGAGCAGAATATTGGTATAACCAACAGTTTGCATTAAGAGCGGGCTATTTTTATGAAACCCCAGAAAAAGGAGATCGACGCTATTTTACATTGGGCGCAGGTTTAAAATACAATGTTTTCAATATCGATTTTGCCTATCTGATCGCAAATCCGCAAAAAAGCCCATTAGCTAATACACTTAGATTTAGCTTGCTTTTCAACTTTGGGAATAACAAATAAGAACTACATCTTAAAAAAGAATAACAGGTAGGCTTCATTTTCTTTAACCGAGCTTGCAAGAGCTCATGATATAATTATAATCCAATGAAAATTAAGGTAGGTTTTGGTTTCGATGTCCATCAATTAAAAGACGGCCATCCTTTTGTAGTTGGCGGTGTTACACTAGAGCATCATCAGGGTGCATTTGGACATTCGGATGCCGATGTATTGTTACACGCCATCTGCGATGCACTTTTAGGTGCAGCAAATCTAAGAGATATTGGCTTTCATTTCAAGAATACCGACCCACGCTGGAAGGGGATAAGCAGTGTAATCCTGTTGCAGGAAACGGTAAAACTATTAACTGAAAAAGGCTATCAGATTGGTAATATTGATGCGATGTTATGTTTGGAAGCCCCTAAGATCAATCCATATATTCCGCAGATGCAAGCGCATATTGCTGCAGCAGCAGGCATTGCAGTTGATGATATCTCTGTGAAGGCAACTACAAATGAGCAGATGGGCTTTATTGGGAGAGAAGAAGGTGTGGTGGCCTATGCGGTTTGCCTGATCGAGAAGATATAAGCCAAAAAAAATCGGCAATTTGACGTGAAACGCAATTTGCCGATTTTCAGAAAAAAAGAAACGAATATTACTCTTCTAGATAGCCGAATCTACCTTCGTTATAATCGGCTATAGCTTGTTGTATCTCTTCGGGTTTATTCATTAAAAATGGACCATAAGCTGCAATCGGCTCATTGATCGGTTCGCCACTTAAAACCAGTACCACACTATTGGCCAAGGCTTCTACTTCAATGTGTGTTCCTTCGTTTTTAAAATGGACCATCCGGTCTGTTTGGGCAATTTCCTCACCATTAACCTTTATCTTGCCCTCAATGATCACAAATGCGGTGTTGTAAGTTGCAGGGAGATCAAAATCAACCTTAGCCCCTTGGTTTAATCGAGCATTATACATTTCTATCGGACTAAAAGTAGATACACTACCTTTTTTATCCTTGTATTCACCTGCAATCACTTCAATCACCCCGGTATTTTCTGGTAAAATATATTGCTGTATTTCACTTTGTTTCACACCTTGGTATTTTGGGGTACTCATTTTATCCTTTGCTGGAAGGTTTACCCAAAGTTGCACCATTTGAAAAGGACCACCTTTTTTGCTGAACTGTTCTTCGTGGTATTCTTTATGTAGGATACCACTGGCCGCAGTCATCCATTGGATATCACCAGGATAGATAATCCCACTGTTTCCAGCACTGTCGTGATGTGCAACAGCCCCATGATAGGCAATGGTAACGGTTTCAAATCCACGATGTGGGTGTACACCCACACCACGCGGTTCATTACGGGCAGAGAATTCGATCTTTGCATTGTAATCGAGCATAAAGAATGGGCTCATTTTTAATTTATATCCACTAGGGAAAAAATTGTGTACCCTAAAACCATCGCCAACCATATGTGGTGCAGGTGGATTTAAAATTGCGGCTATTTGTTTTGTATTCGCTTTCATGATTGAAAAGACTAAGTTTGCGCTGGGTATTGAATGGTGGTGCTTAACGCTTAACACCACCCATTTGTATTTAGGCTTGTTTTACGAATTGCAACTCGCCTAAAATCCTTACTTCTTCGCTTACCATTACACCACCAGTTTCTAAAGCTGCATTCCAGGTTAAACCAAAATCGGAGCGGTTGATTTTTCCACTTAAGGTAAAACCTGCTTTGGTGTTTCCCCATCGATCTGTAGCGATACCGCCAAACTCAGCAGTTAATTTCACTGGCTTGGTTTCACCTTTAATGGTCAAGTTACCTTTAACCGTATAATCATTACCGTCTTTTTCTACTGAAGAAGATTTAAACTCGATGTGTGCAAATTTCTCTGCATCAAAGAAATCGCCACTTTTTAAATGGTTATCGCGGTCGTTGTTTCCAGTGTCTATCGAGTCGATGTCACCTTTAAAAGAAATGTCGGCATTGGTAAAATCATCACCTTCTGAAGCTAACTCTGCTGAAAAAGATTTCAGGTTGCCAGTAACGGTAGTGATCATCAAGTGTTTTACTTTAAACTGTAGTTCGCTGTGGGTTGGATCTAATGTCCATTTTGTAGTTGCCATATAATTTGCTTTATGTTTTGTTTAAATTAATAACACAAAGTTAAGGCGAGTAGTTTGGCTACACATTGATGTATGATAAGAAACAACGAACACTGAGTTGTTTGTCAATCATGTATTAGATTACACTACCTAAAATGCTTGTTAGCAAGGTCTTTGCGTACACGGCTCAAAGATTCTGGTGTAATGCCCAAATAAGAGGCAATCATCCATTGTGGTACGCGCAGGGTAAGGTTGGGATAGAGTTTGATGAAGTTCAGGTACCTTTCTTCGGCAGTTGCACTGAGCAGCATGTTTATTCTTTTTTGCATAAAACGGATAGAATTATGCAACATGAGAATGTTGAGCTCCAAAATTTCTGGAACGATATTCTTGATCGCAGGGAAAAAATCTTTTTTCACTACCACAACTTCGGTATCCTCAATGGCGTCGATGTAAAAAGCAGAGGGCTCGTTAAAAACAGTGGTATCCCTGTCAGACAACATCCAGTTTTCTGGTGCAAATTGGATAATATGTTCTTTGCCTTTCTCATCGATAGAGAAATACCGCAATAACCCACTATTGATAAAATAAGCATCAGATTTAAGGTCGCCGGCATTTAAAAGAATTTGACCCTTTTTAATGCTTTTAGTCTTTAGGCAACTTACTGCTTGTTCCGCTTGTTCGTCGGTAATGTTTAGTCTTTCCCTTAGATAAATTGCGAATTTGTCCAGCATCGAAAAATTATTTCTTAGGTGCAGGAATGTTATCGAAGTTTGCTGCACATTTGCCACAGCCAGAAGCACAGCCAGTTGATTTTGGATATATGGCACGATAAATCATTCGGCCTACATAAAATAATGCGCCTGCAAAAATGATCATGATTAAGATAAACTGGATATCCATACTGCAAAATTACGATTATTTAATAAATGTGGTTCAGAGAACTGTCAAAATAATTAATGATTGAATGAGAGAATTAGTGAATGGAGCAGTTCTCGAACCCTTGGTTCTTGCCCTCACGCGCCAGAGGTTTCCATCAAACCAACGGTACCGCCCACCCAATCAAAATCTTTATTGTAACGTACACCAATCATTTTACCACGGCTTAAACGTCCCAAATTGATACATAGTTGTGGCTCTTCACCCTCCGGCCATAGGTACATCATTCTTATTTCTGCTTTTACCCCAGCATCAGGCGCTTCAATTACAGGTTCGTAAGTTACTTTTCGCTGCAAGATCCAATTTTCTGGGTCATTGATCTGTTGGATATCTGCTTCAGTTACATCGATGATTACACCCATACCTGCAAAAGAGAACAGCGGTTTTAGGACATAATTCTCTAAATCTGTTGGAATATCTTTTACCGTATTTAAGAAACGGGTTTCAGGTACAAACTTGCTATTTAAAAAGGGCATGGTATACTTACTGATCCGGTAAAACCAATTGGGATGCGTGATCCATTCAATATCTAATGCTGCCCTCGGGTCGAAACTGTTTTTAAAGATATTTTCATCATCGGCAACCTCATCAAAGATCAAACGGTTATAGATGCGTTTCAACCTTATTTTTTGACCACCCTCTTCATAAAAAAGTTGATCGCCTTCTTTTATGATCTCAGATAATGCCAAGATTTTAATGCCCAAATGTTTGGCAGTCACAAAAAAATCGATGGCTGTTTTCTGATTAGGTGCATCCACATCCATCAAAGCAACTTCATGTGGGGCATGGTTACCGATAATTACTTTTTTGAGCAACTCGAAATACGAAAGCTCATCTAAACCCTCAAAATAAGGACTAAGATTTTGATCTAGGTCAAAAGACTTTTTATAGTTAGCGGCCAAATGCGACTGAAATCCATATAAAGATGGAAAGCCCTGCATCTCAATCAACATCGGGGTCACTTCACCATGTTCGTCTTTGCACAAGCCGTAGTCAAAAGTCAAAAAATGGGGGTGCGAAGTTTCATTGGGTACATTCCATTGCGTAGGAATAGCATTTTGAGTGAGGGCCTTGAAATTAGCCTGTTTGATCAGTGCAATGATTTCCTCACCCGCCGCAATTAATTTTTCTTTTAAGGCCGATGGAATAAAAATAGGCGTTTCGGCTACACGAAAAGGAATGGCAGGAAACCCTTTCCCCAATTTGGAAAGGAACCTGTCATATTTCTCAGCAGTAAAACTGGTATTAAAAGCTTCACGATATTTTTTAATCATGGTAGATGGATTAAATTAACCTTTCTTTAGTTCAGCACGATGGTCGCTTAAACTTCTTGCAGGGCATGGATAGCTTGGTTCAAAAAGTTGGGTAGAATGATACTTTGTGTCAGTGTAATCCGACCCGGATCATCCAGGCTATTGAGCATGTCAAAGTATTTGTCTTCCCCATGGTTTTCAATAATGGCCGTTTTTTTCTCTTCTTTCAAAAGGTACATCTTCATCCCGATAGGGTCTGCTTCTGGATGAAATTGTGTGCCAATGATCTGCTCTGAAAAACGGATAGCCATTAAACAGCGTTCTAGCGGTACATGCGGACGTTCTTTTTCGATGGCCAAAATCTTAGCTCCCTTTTTCTCAAAATCTTCTTCGTTAGGTTGTACCACTTGCCAATCTCTACTGTCAACAGAATAAAAAGGGTCTGGTAAACCATCAAATACAGTTTCGGCTTCTCCGTCGGTGGTTAGGTTGATGGGGAAAATGCCAAATGCATTAGATTTTCTTCTGGTCACCGTTCCCAAACCATATTTTCTGCAGGCCAGCTGAAAAGAGTGGCAGATCAGGAAAACATGTTTTTTATGTTCGTTTTTGATATTGAAATGCTCAATCTCATCTAACAAAAAGAAGAAATCATGCTCCCATTTTTCACCTTCTCCATCAAACGGACTTCCAGGTCCGCCACTAGAGATGTAGATGTCGTAAGTCAGGTCTGGTATTTCTCCTTTTTGCCTCAGGTCGAAAAAATCATAGACCATATCTAGTTGTGATTGCTCACGGTAGCTTTGTAGCAGTTCCTGAATCCCCCTCATTCCTTGGTTGGGGAAACCATTGTTCATGTCTATAACTGCAACCTTAATTTTTTTCTCACTCATTTATCCTGCGCCTATTAATGTTTGGGTGGTAATGTAATCTACCACCGATTCAAAGCTACCCGTTTGCTCGTAAACAGCTAACTGTCTATCGGCTCCGGTACCATTTGCTAAAATTTTATGTACATAATTGATATCATTTCTACTGCCCAATTCGTCAACTACATCATCAACAAAATCAAGAAGCTCTAAGATCAGGTTTCTGCAGTTGACTTCCATCTCTTTTCCGAAATCGATCAGGTTGCCATCAATGCCATAACGTGCTGCTCTCCATTTGTTTTCGTTGATCAATGCCCTAGAATAACTGATGAACTCCATGTTCTGTAAACGCAGTTTGTACAACTTGGCGCATAATGCCTGGAACAATGCGGTAAAAGCCATCGTTTCATCAATCAACATCGGGCAGTCGCAGATGCGGAACTCTACCGTGTCAAAAAATGGATGTACACGGATGTCCCACCATATTTTCTTTGCATTGTCCATGCAATTGGTTTTGATCAACAGCTTTACATAATTGTCATAATCTTCTATGCTATTGAAAATATCTGGAATACCAGTACGGGGAAACTTGTCAAAAATCTTTGTCCTGAAAGATTTATAACCGGTATTTCTACTTTCCCAAAAAGGAGAGTTGGTAGACAGTGCAAATACATGGGGTAAAAAATACCTTACCTGGTTGGCAATATGGATGGCCAATTCTCTAGATTGAAAGCCAACATGTACATGCAGCCCAAAAATCAGGTTTGAACGGGCAGCCTCTTGTAGTTCGTTTACAATTTCACTGTAACGCGGATGTTCGGTGATCAATTGTTTCTCCCAATGCGAAAATGGATGTGTACCTGCGGCACCTATCCGCAAACCTTGTTCTCCCGCCAACTGGGAGACGGTATAACGTAACTGTGAGATTTCTTTTCTGGCCTGTTCCGTATTATGGCATATTCCAGTGCCCACTTCTACTACGGCCTGGTGCATTTCTGCTTTTACTTGGTCTTTATGAATCTTCTGTGCAGATTCAACTATTTTCTGGTCATGTGAGGTTAACTCTCTGGTAACGGGATCAATTACCATGTATTCTTCCTCAATTCCGAGCGTAAATTCATTCATCATCTTTATTCCCTATTTATATTAGCTCATTTATTTCTTGGTTGTTGCTGCTTTTTTAACGGTCTTGGCAGGTGCTTTTGTGGCTTTAGGTTTTGCCGTAGCACTTGCTTTAGCAGCGGGAGCAGCCTTGGTTTTTGGTGCTGCAGTTTTGCCGGTTAGGGGTGTGCCTGCTGCAGATGTTTTTACATATTCGCCCCAGGTTAGATTGTCCTGACCAAATTTTTGAGCCTTGGCTTTTTCTATGGCATAAGTTGCTGCGGTTTCTACCACCCATTCAAAGTTTTCTGCACCCACGCTTTCTTCACCCGCATCTGGTGCCGGATTACAGAAATCGATGGCAATAGGCACTCCATTGCGAACAGCGAATTCAACAGTGTTAAAATCGTAGCCTAAATATTTGTTCAATTTTAAGGTATACTCTTCAATCGTTTTTAGCAGTTTTTCACTTGGTTTTGGGCCATCGATCACATAACGCAAGTGATGTGGGTTGCGTGGCTCATATTGCATAATGCGTACATATTTGCCACCAATACAATAACACCTAAAATATTCTTCGAACATGATCTTTCTTGTAGCATCATTACCGTTTGTTTGGTCTGGCTGTGCTTATCAAAGAAATCCTCTTTGTCATGTAGTTTATAAACTTCCTTCCATCCACCACCGTCAAAAGGTTTCATGTAAGCAGGGAAACCTGTGTATTCAAATATGGCATCCCAATCCATTGGCATGGCCAGGTTGCTGAACGATTTTTCCGTTGTGTCGTCAGGGTGTTCTCTTGATGGGATCAAAGCAGTTTTTGGAACGGGAACGCCAATGTTTACTGCCAACGCATTGTTAAAGAACTTCTCGTCTGCACTCCACCAAAATGGATTGTTGATCACTGCCGTGCCACCCATGGCTGCATTTTTTAGGTAAGCCCGATAGAAAGGCACATCTTGCGAAATGCGATCGATGATGACCGCATATTCTGGTTGCTCGGCTTGAAAAACCTTACTGATGTTTACAAATTCGGCCGTAATGCCATCTACTGCTTTCTGATTTACACGATCAACAAAAGCCTGTGGAAATGATCTTTCTTGCCCAAATAAAATTCCTATTTTTTTCATAAGTATTGATGTTTTTTATAGTTAAGTTAAGCGTTTAGTTTTTATAACTGCGCCAGGTATTCTGGAAACATCTGTCTCCAGGTAGGCCAGTCGTGGTCGGCATTTTGCCTGATATCCAACCAATGGTTGATCCTTTTTGATGGAGGATGCCCGATAACCTTTCATTGTCTGCTTTGCACATGTCCCTGTCTGAGGTGCCCAATACGATTTTAAGGTGCCATAGTTCAGGATTGATGTCATTGGGCAGAAAATCTACCGGATTGTTAAAATAAGCATCATCATTATAAAACCCATCCAACTGCCCAGAAATGTCAAATGCACCACTCATGCTAAACAAATGGCTCACTACCCAAGGATGCCTGAAAGCAAAATTGGCCGCATGGTAACCTCCAAAGCTACAGCCTGCTGTAATTACTTTATGATGGCCGGTTTCATGTTTGGCCAATGGCACCAATTCTTCCAACAGGAACTTGTCGTACCAGATATGGTTTTTAACCCGATCTGCAGGATGGATGCCTTTGTTGTACCAACTCAGCTTATCAATCCCGTCAGGGCAATAGATTTTTATTTTACCATCATCTACAAAACCTTGAACGGCATCAATGAGTTTAAAATCTTTGTTTTCAAAATAGCTTCCCATGCTGGTAGGGAAGAGTAGGATGGGATATCCACCATGCCCGAAGACTAGCGTTTTGATATCTTTATTGAGGTTCGGACTGTACCACTCTTTTAATTCTTCTTTCACGGCCTTTCATTTAGATGCTTTAAGGTATAAAAATCTAGCTCAAACACAAAAAAATAAATTCATTTATTCCTATAAATCTGTCCTTTATGTAAAAAAAATATCTCGCTAACTTATTTTTTATCAAGATTTGTACCTTTGCGCCAGATTAGTGAGAAAGCCTTATGTACACCACATTAACATTACCTACTGTTATCAAAACTACCCGTCAGTTTAAGTCTGCTTATTTAAAAAGAGAAGTTGAGTTGGAAATCTTCAGTCCTGAAAATCTATTTGGGAATGAACGTGTGAACCTATTGTTGCTAAACGATGGACAAGACTTGGCCCAAATGGACATGGAAAACATGTTGAGCGAGCTTTATGAAAAGTGGAAGATTGAACCAACGGTTGTAATTGGTATCAAGGCAGGGAATGATCGTGTTTTGGAGTATGGAGTGGCTGGCAAACCTGATTTCAAAAAAAGAGGCTCAAAAGCACAAGCCTATACAGACTTTGTGATCAAAGAACTGTTGCCATATGTACAAAGTGAAGTTGATGTAACGATCAACGGACGTAGGGCCTTTGCAGGTTTCTCATTAGGCGGTTTAACTGCCTTTGATATCACTTGGAACAACGACAATTATTTTGATGCAGTTGGGGTTTTCTCTGGTTCTTTCTGGTGGAGGAAAAAAGACCTCGGTGCTGGATATACAGATGATGACCGTATTTTACATCAGATGATCCGTGATACAAAGACCAATCCTGCAGTGAAGTTCTGGTTGATGACAGGTACAAACGATGAATTGGCCGACCGTAACCATAACTTTATCATCGATTCTATTGACGATACCATCGATGTGGTCAAAGAACTGATGAAAAAAGGCTACAAAAGACCTCACGACATCTTCTATTACGAAATGGTTGGAGGTAAGCACGAGGTAGCTACCTGGGCCAAGGCCATGCCCGCCTTTTTAACTTGGGCTTTTGCTAAATAGCATAAGTTTAGTTTTGGAACTATCTTAAGCCTACGTACTTTCTTTAATAGAACAGGACGCAGCCGTGGATTTTTTTGCATACTTTTTTTATCTATAGAAAAAAAGTTTGTCTGCGAAGCGACAGGGCCGTCAAATAGTAGCAAGAAATAATTGATTTCACCATCAACCTTTGAGCATGACACTAATCCTTATCCAGAACTCTCGTAATAAATAGTCTCTCAAAATGCCTTATCATTGATTGATCATCAATTTTATTGATATGACAATCGATAGAAGTGATTTTTTGTGGCCTTTGGTATTGCGTATTTTTACCAAATGATACAAGGATTATTTGAGACCCACATTTTTGTGGAGAATTTAGAAAGATCGATTGATTTTTATAAAAACGTTTTGGGCTTAACCGAATGTGGTTACAATGACGAACGCAGGATTGCCTTCTTCTGGGTTGGCGAACCAAAAGGTGCCATGTTAGGCCTGTGGGAAAAACCCAAAGCAGAAATAGATATCAGACATTTTGCCTTTAGGTGCGATGTGGATGATGTGCGCCATAAAGCAATAGGCTTTTTGAAGGAAAGAAACCTGAAGCCTTATAATTTTTTAAAAGATGGAAGTGAACAGCCCATGGTGTTTGCTTGGATGCCCGCACTTGCCATTTATTTCAAAGATCCAGATGGACACGACCTCGAATTTATTGCGATACTAGAAGGTGAAGGCCGACCAGACCTAGGAATTGTTTCTTATGAGGATTGGCTCAGCTTAACCACATAGAAACATAGGATCAAAGCTTAAACATTAGCAAATTGATATCAACGATGTACTTGCATGATTCGTTTTGATTGGAATTTCTCCCAAACGATTGACAATCAAAATTTAACAAAAATATAATCTCATTTTTAGTAGCCGAAACCCATAAAAATTCAATAAAAAACCTTATCTTTGCGCCAAATTTATAGGCGCATTTTATGCAAAAGATTAGAAATATAGCTATTATAGCACACGTTGACCACGGTAAAACTACATTGGTTGATAAGATTTTACACTCTTGTTCTATTTTTCGTGACAACGAACAAACAGGAGATTTGATATTGGACAACAACGACTTGGAGCGTGAACGAGGAATCACGATCGTATCTAAGAACGTTTCGGTACAGTACAAAGACGTAAAAATTAACATCATTGATACTCCTGGTCACGCGGATTTTGGCGGTGAGGTTGAGCGTGTATTGAAAATGGCCGATGGTGTATTGTTATTATGTGATGCTTTTGAAGGTGCAATGCCTCAAACGCGTTTCGTAACACAAAAAGCTTTGGCTTTAGGTTTAAAACCAATTGTGGTTGTAAACAAAGTGGATAAAGAAAACTGTAGACCAGAAGAGGTTTATGAGCAGATTTTTGAGCTTTTCTTTAACTTGGAAGCTACTGAAGACCAATTGGATTTCCCTGTAATCTATGGTTCGTCTAAACAAGGTTGGATGAGTACAGATTGGCAAAAACCAACTACAGATATTTTTGCTTTGTTAGATACGGTAGTATCAACTATTCCACCAGCACCATCTAACGAAGGTACTTTACAGATGCAGATCACCTCATTAGATTATTCATCTTTTGTAGGCCGTATCGCTGTTGGACGTGTACACCGTGGAGCAATCAAAGAAAATCAACCAGTTACCTTGATCAAACGTGATGGTAAAATGGTTAAATCTAGGGTAAAAGAATTATATACATTTGAAGGATTAGGTAAGATCAGAACTACCGAAGTTAGGTCTGGAGATATTTGTGCCGTTGTAGGTATTGAAGGTTTTGATATTGGCGACACTATCGCTGATTTTGAAGCACCAGAACAATTGCCGGTAATCAAGATCGATGAGCCTACCATGAACATGTTGTTTACCATTAACAACTCTCCGTTTTTTGGTAAAGAAGGTAAATTGGTAACTTCTCAACGTATCAAAGACCGTTTGATGAAAGAGATGGAGAAAAACTTGGCCCTTAAAGTGGTTGAGACAGAATCTCCTGATTCTTGGTTGGTATATGGTCGTGGTATTCTCCATTTATCAGTGTTGATCGAGACCATGCGTCGCGAAGGTTACGAAATTCAAGTAGGTCAGCCACAGGTTATCGTTAAAGAGATTGATGGTAAGAAACACGAACCTATCGAAACTTTGATCGTTGATGTGCCGGGTGATGTTGCTGGTAAGGTAATTGAGTTGGTAACTCAACGTAAAGGCGAGTTGTTGATCATGGAACCAAAAGGTCGATCTACAACACTTAGAATTTGAAATCCCTGCACGTGGTATTATTGGTCTGCGTAACAACGTATTGACTGCTACTGCTGGCGAGGCAATCATGGCACACCGTTTCAAAGCTTACGAGCCTTGGAAAGGTACAATCCCTGGTCGTTTAAATGGGGTATTGGTTTCGATGGATAAAGGAATGACTACTGCTTATTCTATTGATAAATTGCAAGATAGAGGTCGTTTCTTTGTTGATCCAGGAGCTGATGTTTACGAAGGACAGATCATGGGTGAGCACATCCGTGACAATGACTTGGTAGTGAACGTGGTAAAAGGAAAAGCATTGACCAATATGCGTGCTTCTGGTACAGATGATAACACCCGTATTGCGCCAGCGATTAAATTCTCTTTAGAAGAAGCAATGGAATACATCCAAGCTGATGAGTATATAGAAATCACACCTGTGAGCATGCGTTTACGTAAGATCTATTTAACAGAGAACGAGCGTAAAGTAAAAGGCAAACAATTCCAATCGTAAGTAACGAAAGGACTAAGTATATAAATCCCGAAGACCTTAGGTTTTCGGGATTTTTTATTTAAGCGCAATTGTTTAAAAGTGTACCATTCCATCAACAGTATGATTTGATTACCTTGCAACATAAAACCTGAAAATTGAAAGATTACCTATTATCCTTTGATCTTGTCACGGTAGCAGCAATTGAACTACTGATGGCCAAAGCCAAACCTCGCACCTTAAAAAAGGGAGATTTCTTTATGGTTGAAGGTAAAGTCTGTAGTGAAGTAGCTTTTATCCAAAGCGGTATCCTACGTTCGTATTATACCTCTGCCACTGCAGAAGAGTTTACCTATTGTATTACTTTTCCCCATCAGTTTATGACGGCCTATTCGTCGTTGATTACAGGTTTGCCCAGTCAAGAGAATATCCAAGCCATGAGCGCTGTAGAATTGTTGGTGTTAAAAAAGAGTGAACTGGATATTTGGGCAGAGGAAAGTATAAATGGGATAAAATTACTGAAGACAATTGCAGAACAACAATATATCCATTTGGAAAAAAGAGTGTTCATGTACCAGAAAGATACAGCTAAAGAGCGCTATCTAGCTCTTTTTGAAAGCCATCCTGAATATGTTAAACAAATTCCGATGCATTACCTGGCTTCTTTTTTAGCGATCAACCCCACGACATTTGAGCCGTTTAAGAAGAGAGGTCCATTTATAGACATTTGTCTGCCCTAAAATAAAGATGCTAGACCTAATTTTGTGTTAAATAGCAAAACACATGAAAAATATCCTCATCATCAATGGTCACCCCAATAAAGAAAGCCTAAATTTTGCTTTGGCAACAGCTTATCAAAAAGGAGCATTGGAATCTGGCGCAACTGTTTCCATCATCCATATTGGTGATTTAAACTTTGACCCCAATTTGGCCTACGGCTACCAAAAACGGATGGAATTGGAACCAGATCTGGTAGACAGTTTAACCAAGATCAGACAGGCCGAGCACTTGGTTTGGGTACATCCAGTATGGTGGGGTGGTATGCCGGCTTTGATGAAAGGTTTTATCGACCGCTTGTTCCTGCCAGGAATTGCATTTAAATATAGGGAAAACAGTGTTTGGTGGGATAAACTACTTACACGTAAAACCGCTAGGATCATCACTACCCTAGATCAGCCTTCTTGGTATTATCGGTTCATGTTTGGGCGCCCTAGCGTAAACCAGTTGCGACGAAGTGTACTTGAATTTTGTGGGGTAAAACCTGTGAAGGTTACTTATGTGGGCATCATAAAAAAATCTACCGTCGAACAAAGGGAAAAATGGCTGTATCAAGCTTATCAACTAGGCTTAAAACATGGTTAAGTTGTTGTATATCAATAATGTTGCATTTAAAAAATGGTCTTTTGTCATGATAATCTCAGAAATGGACGATTTGAATAATAATCTAGCAATTTAATGTCGTTTTTTTGCGTTGCATAGCTAATTTTGTAGTTCAAACCAAACAACATGATCCAAAAAGGTCTTTCCTACCTTGGCGTATTTTTTTTAACGACATTATCTCTATTGCCACTAAGTGTTTTATACCTCTTGGCTGATGGGTTTTATGTATTGGTGTATTATGTTTTTGGCTATCGTAAAAAAGTAGTGAGAGAGAACTTGCTCAATTCTTTCCCAGAAAAAAAACTAGAGGAAATAATAAGTATTGAAAAGACATTTTTTAAATACTTGGCTTCATTGATCTTCGAGGTGATCAAGATGAAGAGCATTTCTGCAAAAGAGCTCAATAAGCGTGTAAAATTTATAAATGTTGACTTGGTTGAGGCCTACCTTAAAAACAAGGAGAGCGTACTTTTTTGTTCGGCACATTATGGAAATTACGAATGGGTATGTATGGGCATTGGCATGGCCTTTTCTGGAGAGCATTACCCGATCTACAAGCCCTTAAGCAACGAGGCTTTCGACAATTGGTTTTTAAAAATGAGGAGTAGATATGGCAATCATATGATCGCCATGCGCCAGACATTAAGAGCCATCCAATCGAATAAAAACCAAGCTACCATGTTTACGTTTGGCAGCGATCAGGCGCCTTCTAAAGAAGAGTCGAACTATTGGACAACCTTTTTACATCAGGAGGCATCTATCCAGCTGGGATTGGAGAAAATTGCCAGAAAAACCAACCGACCAGTTTTCTATTTAAAGATAAGCTATAAAAAACGTGGTTATTACGAAGTTGATTGTGTGCCGATCTGTTTAGAACCAGCAAAAACTACTGAATTTGAGATTACAGAGATGCATACCCATTTTCTGGAAGACATGATCAAAGAAGTGCCCGCTTATTGGTTATGGAGCCATCGCAGGTGGAAATACAAACCAGAGAAAGAAGTCCCAAAAACTTCATCAAAAGATTTGAGTGTACCAGAATTACATAATAGTTAAAATATTTTAACTATTTGACATCTTTTTAATCTATAGTTTTCTTGTTTTCTTGATGGGTGCCAAAAGGTAAAATCTAACATTTTAGTGGCAAAAGAATATCATAAAGCCTTTAATTTTGTGGTATATCTATCTTTAATATGATAAAAAAGGGCTTCTCCTACCTGGGAATATTTTTTTTTGCTGTATTATCATTGTTGCCATTATGGATTCTATACATTTTTGGCAATGTGGCATATGTGCTGCTCTACTACGTTTTTGGCTATAGAAGAAAGGTGGTTCGCGAGAACCTATCCAATGCTTTCCCCGAAAGAGGAACCGTAGAAATCATAGCGATCGAGAAGCGGTATTACAAATATTTAGCTGACCTCATTTTCGAAATCATTAAGATGAATGCCATTTCGGAAAAGGAAATCAGGAAACGTTTTGTTTTTAAACATACCGAACAGATTGAAGCTTATCTCAAAAGCGGACAAAGTGTGCTGATCTGCGCTGCGCATTATGGAAACTGGGAATGGGGAACCTTAGGTATTGGACTTAATTTTCATGCCAATCATTATCCCATCTATAAGCCATTGAGTAACCCGATATTCGATAGTTGGTTCAAAAAAGTAAGGAGCAAGTTTGGTAACAAGTTAATTCCGATGCGGCAAACCTTAAGGGCACTGCAAGCAAGTAAAGGAAGTCCGAGTCTTTTCAGTTTTGGAAATGACCAATCGCCATCAAAAGATGAACTGCATTACTGGACTACCTTCTTAAATCAACCTACATCCGTTCAGTTGGGGATTGAGAAAATTGCAAAAATGACCAACCAGCCCATCTTTTATTTAAGAATCAATTATGTAAAGCGGGGTTATTACACGGTAGATTGTGTACCACTTTGTTTAGTGCCAGCAGCTACAGCCAAGTATGAGATTACGGAGCTCCATACACGTTTCTTAGAAAAGATGATCAAAGAAGAACCCGCCTATTGGTTGTGGAGCCATCGCCGTTGGAAACACCAACCAAAAATTGACATCAAGTAAACCCTCGCTTTTGCTGTTTTTGGTACTTTAGCAGCTCAATACAGAATTATGGAATCAATACAAGGAAAGAATGCGCTGATCACCGGTGCTGGTAAAGGTTTAGGAAGAGCAATAGCTATAGCATTAGCTGCAGAGGGTGTAAATGTTGCTTTGGTGGGCAGAACGGAAAAAGATCTGGTCAATGTAGCGGAAGAGTTAAAAGCCTATCCAATTAAAACGACTATCGCAACAGCAGATGTGGCTGATATCGAAGCTGTAAATGCTGCGGTAGCTAGTGTCAAATCGGTATTAGGTCCAATTGATATATTGGTGAACAATGCAGGCATCGCCTCTTTTGGAAAATTTATGGAGTTGGAGCCACAAAGGTGGAAAGAGATCATCGATGTAAACATTATGGGTGTGTATTACACTACCAGAGCTGTATTGCCAGAAATGATCGAAAGACAAACCGGCGATATCATCAATATATCTTCTACCGCAGGTAAAAATGGTTCTGCTTTAACCAGTGCATACAGTGCATCGAAATTTGGTTTGATCGGTTTGTCAGAGTCGTTGATGCAGGAAGTACGCAAACATAACATCAGGGTAAGCACCATGTTGCCAAGTACGGTAGCAACAGATATGGCTATTGATTTAAAACTAACGGATGGTAATCCAGATAAAGTAATGCAGGCAGAAGATTTTGCAGAACTACTGATCGCACAACTGAAATTAAATAGAAGAGTATTTATTAAAGAGAGTGGAATTTGGTCAACTAATCCTTAACTTTAGGATAATCTTAACTTAAACCACTATGAAAATTAAAAATTTATTACTCGTATTGATGACCGTTTTAACAGTCAATACGGCATTTGCGCAAACTACGCCACCATCTGCTGATGAAATTTTAAATGGGGCGATCAAAGAGGCAAAGGCACAAAAGAAAAAAGTCTTCATCATGTTCCACGCTTCTTGGTGTGGTTGGTGCCATAAAATGGATGACAGCATGAATGAACCAGACATGAAGCCGCTTTTCGACAAGAGTTTTGTGATCAAACATATCACGGTAATGGAAAATGATCCAAAGAAAAAACTAAATGAAAATCCTGGTGGAATGGACATGATCAAAAAATACAATAGCGACGGTTTTGGTATTCCACTTTGGTTTATTTTTGATACCGATGGTAAATTACTGGTCGATTCTCATATGCGACCTGAAGGAACTGGTTTTGAAACCAAAGGAAAACAGATTGTGGGTTGTCCGGCAGCTAAAGAAGAAGTTGATGAATTTGTGAGGGCTTTGAAATTGACCACCAAACTGAATAAAGATGAATTGGAAAAAATCTACGCCCGTTTCAGAAAGAATGATCCAAGTTATAAAGGATAACGAGTTGATCTCAACAAAAAAGCCAGCATTACGCTGGCTTTTTTGTTAACCTATTAAATGGGGTACAAATCTACTTTTGTTATCCGTAATCAAACGGTTGGCCTCCCTTAAACCAATCCCTGCGGGTTGTTGCCCAATGATCCAACTGCCGATCAAAGGGTAGTTTCCCTCAAAATTGGGCAGTTCAAAAAGCTCCTGATAAATATAACCTTCAGTTCCATACTCGCCCTTGGTCTGCTCTAATGATATACCTGATTTATGCAGTTCGATATTTGCCCCTTCTCTAGAGAGGATAGGCTTTTTGGCATAATCCTGTAGGTCGCCTTGGTCAAAATAAGCCTTGAGCAGATAAGGATGATAAGGATACAACTGCCAAAGTATCGGAAGGATGGCTTTATTGGATAAGATCATCTTCCAAAATGGCTCGATCCATAAAGTATTGTTTCTGTCTTCGATGATGTTTTTGCCAAAGTTTTCGTTCAACAGCCACTCATATGGGTAAAGTTTAAAGATGTTCTTGATTTCCTCATCCTCAAGATCAACAAAAACCTGTTTGTTGCTGTCCCAACCCAAATCGTCAATAAAGACCAGTTGCGTATCTAGTTTGGCTTGAATGGCACAATCCCTTAGATATTCGGTAGTGGTTAGGTCCTCTAAACTTTGTTTAACACAGGTAAAATGCAGTTTGCCAGGATGCATATAGTTTTTCAATACGCCCCAATAAGCAATCAATTTCTCGTGGATAGAATTGAACTGGTCTTTGCTTTTATCGAAATCCTGCAACCAGAACCATTGCACAATCCCTGCTTCATATAAAGAAGTTGGCGTATCTGCATTGAACTCCAATAGTTTCAATTGACCATCTTTATAGGCCAGATCAAATCGTCCGTAAATTGCCGGATAATCATCGTTCCACGATTTTTCCAAATGGGGGATGATCGATTCGGGGATATGGAATTTGGCATATAGTTTTTGGTCGATTACATATTGTACAGCAGCAAGGCACATGTCCCAAAGTTCAGCTGTAGCCCTTTCTATCTGGTCGATCTCATGGATTGAAAACTTATAGTATACACTTTCGTCCCAATAGGGGATGTTGGTAGAGTGAAAACCAAAACCTAATTTTTCAACTTCCTTTTGCCAATTGTTTCTTGGCGTAGTTTTTATTCTTTCCATTAAGAAGATACTGAAACACCATGACCAAAACCACCGCGGATGATTCCATATTTACCTGTATTAGATCCAATATTAGAACGTTCGCCAATACCACCACTGTAATAGCCGGCCCTATTGTAAACGCCGTTGTTATATCGGCCATAAGGTCTAAAGGCATAGTACCAAAGTAGGGCACCTGCAATATGGTGGTGAGAACGACTATAGCTGGCGGTAGAATCAGAACGCATGTAAACCTTAGGCTCATCTTGGTCCCATCCCTTCTCTTTTTTATCACAAGAAGCCAAAGCGGCCGTAATCAATACTAAACTGATGTATTTGCTTTTTTTCATCTTACTTAACCGTGATATAAAATTCGTAATCCTTCGGAACTACAGCTTTTTGGGTATTGCCGTTTTCATCTTCGCCCTCGGCCAAGGTGGTTCCCAAAGAAGTTAAGGTATCTACCTTCGTTAATATTTTGTCAAGCTTGTTCTTTACCCAAACTTTATGGGTTGTGGTTAAGATATCAAAACCTTTCTCGTGTTTTACACTAACTACAGTTTCAATCGAACCCTCTTTATTCGGTTCTTTTACAATATCTTCATTCCTGTTCTCCTTGCAGCCCATAAAGGCCAACGAAATCAGAAGTAGCGGTAAAATTATTTTCATTCTATTATTTATTTGTCAGTTTATCATTGTTTTTATGTCGGTCAGTATCCCTGATGGTTTTTTTCTGTAGGTTTTTAACCAATGCCGCGTTCAGGTCAATGCCGGTTTGGTTGGCTAAGCAGATCAGCACAAACAGTACGTCGGCCATTTCATCCGCCAAGTCAACCGCTTCGTCACTTTTTTTGAAAGACTGTTCTCCATATTTACGCGACATGATACGGGCCACTTCGCCCACTTCTTCCATCAGGATCGCTGTATTGGTCAACTCGTTAAAATAACGGATCCTGTGGTTTTGATCCAGTTGTCAACAGTTTGTTGGGCTTCTTCTATGGTCATGTTTAGGGTTGGTTTATTAGTTCAATTGTTCATTAGTTCATTGGTTCAATTGTTCACTAGGGATGAAGTGCCTATGCTATTGGTTCATTGTCTTCGATACGTCGATAAACTCAGCTCAGCCTGACAAAAACATTAGTTCATTAGTTCAGTTATTCATTTTTGGCTTTTAACTTTTAACCTTCAACTTTGAACTCAATGGTTGTCTTTATCTTTCGTGTCCATAATTATCGTTACCGGTCCATCGTTCAATAAACTGATCTTCATGTCGGCCCCAAAAATGCCACATTGCACCTCCTTATTGATCAGGCTACTCAATTGTTTGATCATTTCCTCATATAAAGGAATGGCCTTATCCGGACGTGCCGCTCTTGTAAAACCAGGTCTATTGCCCTTTTTTGTTGCCGCAAATAAAGTAAACTGGCTGATCAATAAAATATTGCCATCAATATCAGAAAGCGATTTGTTCATCAGGTCATTTTCATCACCAAACACGCGCATATTGGCTATTTTTTGTGCCAGCCAATCCAGGTCTTCCTTCGTATCTGCGTCTTCAATGCCCAATAGCACTAAAAAACCATTGCCAATTGCCCCTGTTACTTGATCATCTACGGTACAACTTGCTTGCGTTACCCGTTGAATAACTGCTCTCATATTTAATGTGTATAGATAATTTAGATATCAACTGCCCTGTATTTGTTACGCCCTGGTATCATTACCATGAAAAATACTCAGGTAGCTTTCGTAGCGGCTCACCTCAATTTCTCCCTCTTCTACGGCTTTGATCACCGCACAACCGGGTTCATTTACATGCCTGCAATTGTTAAAGCGACATTGGTTTAAACGATCACGCATCTCTACAAAATAATGGCTCAACTCTTCCGGTTTGATGTCAAAAATGCCCAACTCCCTAATTCCAGGGGTATCGATCAAATAACCGCCAAAAGGTAAAGTATGCATTTCAGCAAATGTGGTGGTATGTTGCCCCTTGTCGCTCCACTCAGAAACTTCTCCTGTTTTGATTTCGTACCCAGGTAATAAGGCATTGATCAAGCTCGATTTTCCAACCCCAGAATGGCCAGAGAACAAGGTCGTTTGATTCTTTAACAAGGCCTCGATCTGGTCGATATTTGTCCCTTTTAGTGCCGAAACTTCATAACATGGATAGCCGATCTTTTCATAGATTGCCTTATATTCTGCTAAGATTTCCAACCCTTGTTGACTAAAAAGATCCAGTTTGTTAAAAATCAATGAAGTAGGGATACTATAGGCTTCAGAAGTAACCAAAAAACGGTCTATAAAACCCAACGAAGTGCGGGGAGAAGCCAAAGTAACAATTAAAAAAGCTTGATCTAAGTTGGCCGCAATGATCTGCGCCTGTTTAGAAAGGTTGATGGATTTGCGGATGATGTAGTTTTTCCTGTCCTGCAGTTTATCAATCACACCAGTCTCCGCATTGGGCTCTAACTCAAAGCCAACCTTATCGCCAACCGCAATCGGGTTGGTCGTCTGTATGCCCTGTATCCTAAATTTTCCTTTAATCCGGCAATCGTAGGTCTTGCCATTTTCGGCATACACCTGGTACCAACTCCCTGTAGATTTTATAACTAATCCTTGCATATAATAAGGTAAAGGTAGTAATATCATTACATCGATAAAAATGATTAATGGATTGCCCTTCAATTGAAAAGCAATAGAGGTGTTTCAATTAGCGGTAGTCCTGCCATTCGTTGCCATCTTTTTGTAGTTTTTGATGGAACATGATCTTTTTAACAAAAAGTATTTGCACTGCTGTCAGGTTTAAAATAGCAAAAGACGTGCAAAACAGCAAATGAGATCTCTGTTAAAATAAGGTTGTAATGCGTTTAAAGTCAGATTTTTGAATGGATAAAAATAAATTTCACAAAGCGCTTGACATTACGAAAAATATTCTTCTACTTTACGGTGTAGAAAATACACTAACAACGAAATGATTTTTAACAACACGATTATTACCATTATTACATCAACAACCGGCCAACACCGGATGGGGAAATGCTAGTGGTATAATCTAAAAAATAAGATACAGCAAGCGCCCCGCAAAACGGGGCGCTTTTTTTTGACCCATTTGATCATGAACATTTTAAAATTTGGCGGTACATCCGTAGGTTCAATAGCCAGCATCCGTGCTTTATTGCACATCTTAGAAAGAGAACAACAGCAAGCAGAAAAGCCGGTAGTGGTACTATCGGCAATGAGCGGTGTAACCAATCTGTTAACGGCAATGGCCGAAAAAGCCGCATTGGCACAAGATTATAGCGAAGAACTCAAAACAATTGAACAACGTCATTTTGAAGTGGTTAGGGCTTTGTTGCCTGCTGCAGCACAAAATCCAGTGCTCACCAAGCTTAAACTTTATTTTAACGAGTTGGAAGAGCTTTTGCAAGCCATTTACAACTTGCAGGAATTAAGCTTGCAGGCCAAAGACCTGGTGTTGAGTTATGGCGAGCGCTGCGCTACCTTTATGGTCTGCCATATCGCTAAACAACAGTTTCCAGAGTCTGTTTTTGCAGATGCGGCCCAGTTCATCAAAACAGATAGCAATTTTGGCCAAGCAAAGGTAAATACACAGCTTACCGACTTTTTGGTTAAGGATTTTTACCAGAGCAATGCAGGCAAGATGCTTTTTGTAACTGGTTTTATTGCCAGTAACGATGCCAACCGTGTCACTACATTGGGTAGAGGTGGTAGCGATTATACTGCGGCGATTTTGGGGTCGGCCTTAAATGCGGCCGAAATCCAGATATGGACCGACGTAAACGGAATGATGACCGCTGATCCAAGAATGGTCAAAAAAGCATTTTCTTTGCCAGAGTTGAGTTATATCGAGGCCATGGAGCTATCTTATTTTGGAGCAAAGGTGATCTATCCACCAACAATGACTCCTGCCTTTTTGAAGAGGATCCCAATCGTGATCAAAAATACCTTCGATGCTGATTTTGAGGGCACCTATATCCGTCATGGGGCAAAACCATCTGCACTGGCCATTAAGGGATCTCTTCAATTGACGACATCAGCATTATCAATTTGGCCGGTAGTGGCATGGTGGGTAAAGCGGGTTTCAGCGGACGTTTGTTTTCACTGTTATCACGCGAGCAGATCAACGTGGTTTTGATTACTCAATCTTCATCAGAACACAGCATCACTTTTGCAGTAAAACCTGCAGATGCTGTCAAAGCGGTAAACCTGATTGCCAAAGAATTCGACTTGGAACTTCAGGCTCAAAAACTACAGGCACCAGAGGTAGAAAACGGCTTGGCGGTGCTGGCCATCGTTGGCGAGAACATGAAACGTACACCAGGTATTTCGGGTAAACTGTTTCATGCGCTTGGTAGAAACGGGGTAAACGTACATGCCATTGCACAAGGTTCGTCAGAGTATAACATCTCGGTGATCATTGCCAAAGAGGATTTGTCTAAAGCAGTAAATGCAGTTCACGATGCATTTTATACTGAACTGAACAAGACCCTCCATATTTTCTGCTTGGGAACGGGTAACATTGGCAAAACATTGTTTAAACAATTATTGGTGCAAATGCCTTTCTTAGCGCAGAATAACGACCTACAGGTAAAGGTAATGGGCATTAGCAATACCCGAAAAATGTTGCTCTCGCCAAGCGGAATTGCGCTAGAGCATTGGGAGGATACCTTGGATGCACAAGGACAAACGGCAAGTCTGGAAGATTTTGTGGCCCAGATGAAAGCCATGAACCTGCCCAACTGTGTATTTGTAGACAATACGGCAAGTCCGAAACCTGTACCTTTTTATCAAGGTGTTTTTGAAGCCAGTATTTCGATCGTTACCTGTAACAAGATTGGAAACTCTGCCAGCTTTGCACAGTACGAAACCTTTAAAAATACAGCCCGTAAATTTGGTGTCGATTTTTATTACGAAACCAATGTGGGGGCAGGCCTGCCTATCATTCGTACCTTAAAAGACCTGATGATGAGCGGAGATAAGATCGCCCGTATCGAAGCGATCCTTTCTGGAACGATTTCATATATTTTCAATCATTTTAAAGGAGATGCTGCTTTTCATGAAATTGTAAAAGAGGCACAAGAAAAAGGATATACAGAACCCGATCCACGCGACGACCTGAATGGTAAGGATTTTATGCGCAAAATGTTGATCTTGGCCCGCGATGCTGGTTATGCTTTTGAAGAATCGGATGTGAGTATCCAAAATATGCTGCCCGATGCTTGTTTGCAGGCCCCAACTGTAGAAGAGTTTTACAAGCAATTGGAACTCAATGCCGCTTATTTTAACCAGCTTAAAGCAGAAGCTACACAAACTAAAAAAGTGCTGAGGTATATTGGTAAGCTCGAAGATGGAAAAGCATCCATCACTTTACAGATGGTAGATGAGCAGCATCCATTTTATATGCTCTCTGGCAGTGACAACATTATTTCCTTCACAACCGACAGGTACAAAGAAAGACCATTGGTGGTTAAAGGCCCAGGTGCTGGAGCCGAAGTTACTGCGGCAGGTGTTTTTGCAGATATTATTAATGTAGGAGCCTTAAATGCATAACAATGAGTTTAGTAGGTGAAGCAAAAAATGAAGTACTGATGCTGGTACATCAAGCATTGCTCGATTTCAACAAGATCAGTAAGGAAAGTTGGGATGAAAAACCAAATCCATCAAAATGGTCCAGAAAAGAGCTTTTGGGACACTTGATAGATAGTGCTTCGAACAACCTGAGGAGATTGATTGTGGGGCAATACGAACAAGGAACCAAGATTGTTTACCATCAAGACGAATGGGTGGCCTATCAGAACTATCAGGAGATGGATATTGAAGATGTGAAAACACTTTGGAAACTAATGAACGAGCAAATTGCTCGCGTAATCGGTCTGATACCACAAAGTAAATTGGACAATACCTGCGATACAGGTAAAGGAAAGGTAGAAGTGCATACCCTTGTCTATTTTATCGAAGATTATATTGTCCACTTGAAGTACCATTTAAAACAAATAAACGATCCAAATTTTAACGTCCACAAATAAAAAAATGAAAGAGATTAAAGTTTTTGCCCCTGCCACCGTTGCCAATGTAGTTTGTGGATTTGATGTGTTGGGTTTCGCCGTTAATGAACCAGGAGATGAAGTAATGATGCGCTTGGTTGATGAACCAGGAGTCCGCTTGTTGAAAATTACTGGCGATGACGGCCGACTTCCCTTGGATTCTGCAAAAAATACCGTAAGTGCTAGTGTACAACATTATTTAAAACACCTGAACAGACCAGATATCGGGGTAGAGATCGAACTCCATAAAAAGATGCCCATTGGCAGTGGATTGGGTTCGAGTTCTGCCAGTACGGTAGCAGGCTTGTACGCCATTAACCAATTGATGGGTAATTTATTAACAGCCAAAGAATTGGTGCCATTTGCCATGAAGGGAGAAGAATTAGCCTGTGGTTATGGTCATGCCGATAATGTTGCACCAGCTTTGATGGGTGGTTTTGTATTGGTTCGAAGTTATGAGCCTTTGGATCTGATTGCCCTGCCTACACCCTCAAACCTATTTGCAGCCATTGTTTACCCAGAGGTAGATGTGCCAACCAAAGATGCAAGACAGATGATCAAAGCCAAGGTCTTGTTAAAAGATGCCGTGGTGCAATGGGGTAATGTAGCGGGTTTAGTTAGTGGTCTTTTCCTAAACGATATGGACCTGGTTGGACGAAGCATGAAAGATGTATTGATCGAGCCTACCCGTTCCATTTTAATCCCAGGATTCGAGATGTTAAGGGAACTGGCCATGCAGAGTGGGGCTGTAGGTTTCGGGATTTCTGGATCTGGCCCATCTGTATTTGCCTTGGCCAAAGATGAAGCAACCGCTAGGAAGATCACAGACCTGCAACAAAAACATTTAGCCGAATTAAATATCCACAGTAATGCTTATGTGTCGTCGGTAAATGCCGAAGGCCCTAAAATTATATAGACAGGTAAAATGTGTTAGTTAAACATTTTCCATTTTACGTTTTCCATTTTCCATCGATCAAATGAAGTTATATTCAACCAACAACCCGTCCTTGCGTGTTTCCTTTCAAGAAGCAGTTTTTAACAGTATGCCCCAAGATAAAGGCCTATATATGCCAACAGTAATCCCTCAATTAGCACAAGGATTTATTGATAAAATTGAGCGTTATACTTTGCCAGAAATCGCTTATCAAATTGCTTCAACACTGTTAAAGGATGAAATCCCTGAAGCCGATCTTAAAGCCCTCATTGCAGATGCCGTCAACTTTGAAGCACCAGTAGTAAAGCTCAATGAAGAAACATTTGTATTGGAACTATTCCATGGACCTTCTTTGGCCTTTAAAGATTTTGGTGCCAGGTTTATGAGTAGGGTGATGGCTTATTTCCTAAAAGATGGAGAACAATTGTTAGATGTGCTGGTCGCTACTTCTGGAGATACAGGCGGGGCAGTAGCCTTAGGCTTTTTAGGAGTGCCCAATACGCGGGTAACCATCTTGTTCCCCAAAGGAAAAGTAAGCGAAGTACAACGTTTACAATTGACTACCAATGGAAAAAATATAAGAGCAATTGCCATTGATGGTACATTTGACGATTGTCAGGCATTGGTTAAACAAGCCTTTGCCGATGAGGAATTGAATGCAAAATTCAGGTTAACCTCAGCCAATTCCATCAATATTGCAAGATTGATCCGCAGACTTTCTATTATTTCAATGCCTATGCCCAATTGAAAAGGCAAGGTTTAAGTAAGGTCGTTTTTGCTGTGCCTAGTGGTAATTTTGGAAACATAGGTGCTGGTTTATTGGCTTATAAAATGGGTCTTCCAGTACATCGGTTTATTGCTGCTACCAATGCCAACGATACCGTGCCACGCTTTTTGGAGACTGGGGTTTATGAAACCAAACCATCAGTACAGACTTATGCCAATGCCATGGATGTAGGCGCACCAAGCAATTGGGTAAGGATCATGGACCTATTTGGTCAGGATAGAGAAGCAATTAATGAGCTGGTAAAAGCTTATCGTTTTACCGACGAAGAAACCCTGGCGGCCATCAAAGAAATATTTGAACGGTTTGCCTATGTTGCTTGCCCGCATACAGCCATTGCTTGGTTGGCTACACAGGCCTACGCCAATGAAAACCCTACTGATAACAGTACAAAAGTTTTCCTGTCGACAGCGCATGCCTGTAAATTTCCCGAGGTTTTTCCGGTTGAGATACAAGAAAAAATTGAACTACCCGTACAGATAAAATCGCTAAAGGACAATCCAGAAAGGTATGATGAGCTGGGGACTGATTTTGAAGGCTTTAAAAATTATTTAAAGGCCAGCGTTTAACGCGGATTACAAATCCGAAATGAATACGGTCGAGATTGCAAATCCTCATTCGATCAACTTCAAAATTTTCGAACAGTGAAAATATATTTCGCTAAGAATAAATAACTTGCTTTGTAGTAGTTTTTTAAGTTCCAATTCTTACCCTATTAGGTGAAGTGCTAAATTTAGTTATGGCATTTAAATATCAGGTTACTGATCAAGATGGGATTTATTTTATAACAACTACGGTTGTAGCATGGATTGATGTGTTTACCAGAAAAGAGCTTGCTGAAGTGGTAATAGATAGCCTTGCCTATTGTCAGAAAGAGAAAGGTCTGAATATTTATGCGTGGTGTTTAATGCCAAGTCATTTACATATGATTGTTAGTGCAACTGAAGAGAAAAACCTATCAGATATTATACGGGATTTCAAGAAGTTTACAGCAAAAAGGATCATTGCTACGCTTAAAGAAATTAATGAGAGTAGGACCTGGATGTTAAACAAATTCCAATTTGCGGCAATGATACATCCTAAAAACAAAGATCATAAATTTTGGCAAGATGGCTTTCATCCCATTATTCTTTACGGTAACGATTTTATGGAGCAAAAACTAGATTATATTCATCAAAATCTTGTTGAAGCAAATATGGTATCTGAACCAGCATGTTATGTGTATAGCTCGGCTGTAGACTATTGTGGTGGAAAAGGGTTGTTGGAGATAGTGTTTTTGGAGTAGTTTTCTCGAATTGTAAAGCATTGTCATGCTGAGCCTGTCGAAGCATTTTATGTATTTGTCTTCGACAAGCTCAGAGTGACATTTTATAATTTTAATACGGTTAGTCGGAATTTACAATCCTCATTTAACCAAATCCTTTACAATTTTCTCCATCTCCTCAGTTGCGATAACAATATCATCAGCAGTGGTTCTCCAATTTACAAATGCAGCTCTTATGCCCTTTTTGCCATTGTAGAAGGTAGGAGTCATGAATACTTTTCCTGTTGAATTGAGCCTATCTAGAAAATCACTGACTAAGTTTTCATCAATTAGTGTAAAACAAACGGTGTTTAAACGCACAGGTGCAAGCAGTTCGAAATTAGGATTGGTGGTAATGAAATCGGCGAATAACAAGGCTGTCTCCACATTTTTTTCTATCAACTCTTGATAGCCCATTTTGCCATAACTTGTTAAGGTAAACCAAGCGGGTAAGGCTTTTAATCGCCTTGAGTTTTCTGGAAGAAAATTGAGGTAACTAAAATTGGCCAAAGGATTACCTAAATACGCAGCATTCGCATTTTGAAAAGTTTCCATCTGTAAAAGTTGATGTTGCTCTTTCACAAAGAATACAGCACTTTCATAAGGCACATTTAACCATTTATGACAGTCTACTGTAATGCTATCGGCATTTTCCCAACCCTTAACCAAATGTTTGTATGTTGGAGAACACGCTGCAAAGCCTCCAAAGGCCGCGTCGATATGCCACCAGAAATTATATTTTGCCTTTAATTGATCAATGGCTTCAAAATCATCGAAATCTACTGTGTTTACAGTGCCAGCACTAGAAATCAAGATAAAAGGTTCCCCATTTAGGGCAGCAATTTTAAGTTTAAGGTCTTCTAGGTCTATAGCTTCTCTATTTCCAGTTAATACATTGACCGGAATGATATTGGCACTACCCATGCCCAACATGCCCAATGATTTTACAGCCGATGAATGTGGAGTAGCGGTTAAAACTTTGATCGAACCGCTAATGCCATCTTTGGCAAAATCCTTTCCCGATTGTTTGCCGATCCATTGTCTGGCTACAGCCAAGCAAGTGAAATTTGATAAAGTTGCCCCAGTAACAAAACCACCAAAAAAATCTTTGGGAAGGTTAAAGAGCGACAATAACAATTGGATGGTTTCCAGTTCGATCAAGGCAGAAACATCGCCATTACCTTTGGCCGATTGTGTGTTCTGATCGTAGATGGCAGCAAGCCAGTCGCCTGCGATCGCCGCAGGAGTGGTTCCACCGGTTACAAAGCCCCAATACCTAGGGCCAGAAGAGGCAACAATAACAGGTTCAAACCGCTCGTTAAACTGTTTCAAGGTAGCTATTGCGCCCAGCCCATTTTCATCCAGATCAGAAAGAAGTGCTACTTCTTTTTTGCTGGAAGTTGGCCTTTCATCAAGGTGAGTTAAATAAGCAATTCCCTGTTCTTTGATCAGTTGAAGGATTTCATCCCATACTTGTTGGTCTTTGTTTAAATAACTCATGTTTACAGCTTAAAATATCGCTTTTGCTATTCTCTTGGTGGGTTCGGGATTACTCATGGTATAAAAATGCAATACAGGCGCGCCAATCTTCATCAACTCTTTGCATTGCGCAATCATAAATTCTATGCCTACTTCTTTTACTTCCGTCTCATTTTTACAATTGTGGATGGCTTCACTAAGGTCTTCCGGTAAATCGATGTGGAATATTTTTGGCAGGCTGATCAACTGTTTAGAAGAGGTGATCGGTTTTAAACCCGGAATGATCGGAACATGGATACCGTTCTCCCGACATTTTTTAACAAACTCAACATATTTGTTGTTGTCAAAAAACATTTGGGTAACGATAAATTCTGCACCCATATCTACTTTTTTCTTCAGGTATTTGAAATCGGTTTTTAGGTTCGGTGCTTCGAAATGTTTCTCAGGATATCCAGCAACGCCAATACAGAAATCTGTTTTATAAGCATCGTGGTCTTCATGTAAATAGCGACCATTGTTCATGTTGGTTACCTGCTCCAATAGATCGGTAGCATAAGCATGGCCACCAGGAGTAGGAATAAAATTGGTATCCGCATGTCGGGCATCACCACGTAATACCAATACATTGTCGATTCCCAAAAACTGGAGGTCGATCAAGGCATTTTCAGTCTCCTCTTTTGTAAAGCCACCACAGATTAGATGGGGTACTGCATCAACTTTATATTTATTGATGATGGCCGCACAAATGGCTACCGTTCCTGGTCGTTTACGGTACGATATTTTTTCCAAAAGACCCGTTTCATGCTGTTTGTAGATATAATCCTCGCGATGGTAAGTTACGTCAATAAACGGCGGATTAAATTCCATCAATGGATCTATGGCATTATAGATGGCCTGAATGCTTTTCCCCTTAACAGGAGGCAGCAATTCAAATGAGAATAAGGTTTTACCCTTTGCGTTTTTGATATGTTCGGTAATTTTCATTTTTAGTATAAAGTATCAAGTAGTGAGTATTAAGACTAGGTGTTTAAGCTTTTTTGAAATCCAATTATCATTTTTTGTATTTCGTGAACTTGGGAAAGGATACGCTCAAATTTAGTTTGTTCAATATATTTAAATTCGCATGAAATTATAAGCTGAGTTTCTAGTTCAAATGCAGAGCCCAAACTGATGTTCAAGAATTGGCTCAGTTCTTTTGCAGACTTTCGTCCACATCCTTCAGCTATGTTTGAAGGTATTGATATTGCACAGCGAACAAGTTGAGATATAAGTGAATATTTTTCTTCGGCTGGGAAAGTCCTTGTAAGAATAAAAACAGATTTCGAAATCTCGATACCCATTTTCCAAACTTTCAACTCTCTAAAATTATGCATGGCTGTATATCTTTATACTTAGTACTTATAATCTTTATACTCTTTAATAACTCAAATTCGGGCTAAGCCATCTTTCTATTTCTTCTAAAGGCATGTTTTTTCTGATCGCATAATCTTCAACCTGGTCTTTGGTGATCTTTCCTAATCCAAAATAACGAGATTGTGGATGGGCAAAATAAAATCCACTAACGGCAGCTGCGGGATACATGGCATAACTTTCGGTTAAGCGGAGGCCAATCTTGTTTTCGGCATCTAAAAGATTAAACAAAGTTTCTTTTTCCGTGTGATCTGGACAGGCAGGATAGCCCGGTGCAGGACGTATACCCGCATATTCTTCTTTGATCAACTCCTGATTGCTCAGGTTCTCATCTGCAGCATATCCCCAATATTCTTTACGTACCAATTCGTGCATACGCTCTGCAAAAGCCTCAGCTAAGCGATCAGCCAAAGCTTTCGCCATAATGCTGTTGTAGTCGTCGTGGTTTTTCTCAAATTCTGCTACCAGCTCATCACAACCTAAACCTGTGGTTACTGCAAAGCCACCAAAATAATCTTTGAGTCCAGTTTCTTTTGGTGCCACAAAATCAGATAGGGCATAATAAGGTTCGCCAGCCATTTTCTCTGCCTGTTGACGAAGGGTATGAATAGTTACCACTTCACAGTTTTCAGTTTTCAGTTGCGAATTGTTTAACTGCGAAGTGTTAACTGTTAACTGGATATCATCACCCACCGCATTTGCTGGCCAAAAACCGATCACACCTTTAGCTGTCAATAGTTTTTCTGCTACGATACGTTTCAACAACACCTGCGCATCATCATAAAGTTTCTGTGCTTCATCACCCACCACTTTATCACTGAATATTTTTGGATAACTGCCACGTAATTCCCAAGTATGGAAAAATGGGGTCCAATCTATATAAGGAACCAGCTCTTCTAGCGGATAATCTTCAAAAACCTTGGTTCCCGTAAATTTGGGTTCGGTCGATCACTTTATCCAGTTCGATCTGGAATTTATCAGCTCTTGCTTCTTCAATTGTTTTATAACGTTTGTCAGAGCGCTTATTGAGATGGGCTTCACGTGCTTTATCATATTCTGCCCTGATACCAGCAACATATTCGTCTTTGGTTTCTGGATTCATTAAGGTACTGCAAACCGTTACACTTCTCGACGCATCTAAAACATGGATCGCCGGACCAGAATAATTGGGTGCAACTTTAACTGCGGCATGGATACGAGAAGTAGTAGCGCCACCAATGATCAACGGAATGGTAAAACCTTCGCGTTCCATTTCTTTGGCAAAATGGACCATTTCATCTAACGATGGCGTAATGAGGCCACTTAATCCAATAATATCTGCATTGATCTCTTTGGCTTTTTTAATGATATCCTGTGCAGGAACCATTACACCCATATCTACGATTTCGAAATTATTACAGGCCAAAACAACACCTACAATATTTTTTCCAATATCATGTACATCACCTTTTACGGTGGCCATCAACACTTTTCCGGCCGAAGAATTTTGGTCTTGGTCGGGGTTGTCCAGTTTTTCTTGTTCAATGAAAGGCAACAGATAAGCCACGGCTTTTTTCATTACCCTGGCCGACTTTACCACTTGGGGCAAGAACATCTTTCCGGCACCAAATAGATCCCCAACAATGTTCATCCCATCCATTAGCGGACCTTCGATTACTTGGATTGGTCTTGCATATTTCTGACGGGCTTCTTCCACATCATCATCCAAGTATTCGACAATACCTTTTACCAAAGAATGCGACAAGCGTTCTTCTACAGTTCCTTTGCGCCATTCTTCATCCCTAACTACTTCTTTGCCCTTGCTTTTGATGGTATCGGCATATTCTACCAATCGCTCGGTAGCATCCTCTCTTCTGTTTAAAAGTACGTCCTCAACACGTTCTAATAATTCTGGTGGAATTTCTTGGTAAACTTCCAACATCCCCGCATTTACAATCCCCATGTCTAAACCGGCTTGGATCGCATGGTACAAAAATGCAGAGTGCATGGCCTCACGAACGGTATTGTTCCCTCTAAAAGAGAAGGAAATGTTAGATACACCACCACTTACTTTGGCGTAAGGTAGGTTTTGCTTGATCCAACGTGTAGCATTGATAAAATCTACCGCATAATTGTTGTGTTCTTCTAAACCTGTGGCTACGGTTAAGATGTTTGGATCGAAAATGATATCCTGAGGAGGGAAACCTACCTCATCTACTAAGATGTCATAACTTCTTTTGCAGATCTCGATCCTGCGCTGGTAATTGTCTGCCTGTCCTTGTTCGTCAAAAGCCATTACCACAATGGCAGCACCATATTGCATGATCTTGCGGGCACTGTCCTTGAACTTTTCTTCGCCTTCTTTTAAGGAAATCGAGTTGACGATACCTTTGCCCTGTAAACATTTTAGTCCATTTTCAATGACCGACCATTTAGATGAATCGACCATGATGGGTAGTTTGGCTATATCAGGTTCTGAAGCAATCAGGTTTAAGAATTTGGTCATAGCGGCTTCCGAATCCAACATCCCCTCATCCATGTTCACATCGATCACCTGCGCACCACCTTCTACCTGTTGTAAGGCCACGGCCAATGCCGCTTCGTAATCGCCACCCAAGATCAGTTTAGAGAACTTTGGTGAGCCAGTGATATTGGTTCTTTCACCAACATTTACAAAAATACTTTCAGGAGTAATGGTTACTGGCTCTAATCCGCTCAAACGCATGTATGGCTCAATGATTGGAATTTTTCGAGGTTCGGCCTTTTTCGCTTTCTCGGCAATACAGCCAATATGTTCAGGTGTAGTGCCACAACATCCCCCAACAATGTTTACAAATCCCGAACTGATGAAATCATCTACCAGATGTGCCGTTTCGTGTGGCATCTCGTCATAAGCGCCAAACTCATTTGGTAAGCCCGCATTGGGATAAGCCGAAACATAACATCCTGCTTTTGCGGCGAGTTCTTCAATATGTGGACGCATCTCTTTGGCACCCAAAGCACAGTTGAAACCAATGCTCAACGGGTTGGCATGCATCACCGAATTTAAAAAGGCTTCGGCTGTTTGGCCAGATAAAGTTCTTCCAGAAGCATCTGTAATGGTACCAGAAATCATGATCTCTAGCTTTCGTCCAATTACTTCTTCATATTTTTTAATGGCTACGATAGCCACTTTTGCATTTAAGGTATCAAAGATGGTTTCGATCAACAATACGTCAGAACCACCATCTACCAAACCGCGAACCTGCTCGTAATAAGCAGCCTCCAATTCGTCAAAATAAACAGCCCTATAACCGGGGTCATTTACATTGGGCGACATAGAAAGTGTACGGTTGGTTGGGCCAATGGCACCCGCTACAAAACATTTGCGGTCGGGATTGGCAGCCATAAACTCGGTAACGGCTTCTTTGGCCACTCTGGCGCCTTCAAAACTCAGTTCGTAAGAAAGGTCTTCCATTTGGTAATCGGCCATAGAAATTCTTTGCGTACTAAAGGTATTGGTCTCGATGATATCTGCCCCAGCCTTTAGGTATTCCAGATGGATGGCTTTGATGATGTCTGGACGTGTGATGTTCAATAAGTCGTTATTGCCCTTTACATCACATGGGTGGTTGGCAAAACGCTCACCCCTGAAATCTTCTTCAGATAGGATATAGCGTTGGATCATGGTACCCATTGCACCATCTATAATTAAAATACGTTTTTTTAGTTCTTCTCTAATGCTCATTCTTTGTTGATAGGAGATGGGAGCTTTAAGATGCGGAAAAGAGAAACTCAAGTCATCTCAGGTCTCCAATCAAATTGCTCAAATCTATGGTGCTTAAAAAAAATGGAATAGGTTTTTCCCTTAAACTTATCTTTTCCCGATGTGCTGGGATAGAATGTAGCACCTTGTTAGCACAGGTTGCTAAGACATCGTTGGGTCTAATCCCTCCGCCTTTCTTTATAAGCACTACAAAAATGCAACAATGCAACATCAATTCCAAAAATATAGCAGGGATAACCAAATAAAATTACAAAGGCCATGCAAATCTGCACGGCCTTCGGTATAATATTTTGAGAAATTGTTGTTTTTACTTTCTGCTTCCGAAAATACGTAATAAGAAAAGGAAGATATTAAGAAAATCAAGATATAATGATAATGCGGCTACAATAGCCATTTTCTTTGATTCTACTTGTAAAACTTGTTCTCCATTAGCTTCGATTCCTTCACCTATCCTTTTGATTTTTTGCACATCGTAAGCTGTAAGCGCGGTAAAAATAGCAACCCCAAAGAAACTCATGATATAATCCAATTGAGAACTGCCAAGGAACATGTTAATTACACTAGCAATGACTAATCCTACTACACCTACCATCAATATTGGACCAAATTTGCTAAGGTCAACATTTGTGGTATAGCCCAAAAAGGCCATAATACCAAATATTCCAGCTGCAGCGGCAAAACATCCTACTATTGATCCAGTTGTGTAGCTTAATATTATGAAGCTTAAGCTTATTCCTGTTAATACAGAGTATAGCACAAATATACCTACAAGTGCGGTATAAGAAAGTCTGCTTAGGCCAAAGCCCATGGTAAGTACTAGTGCAAGTGGGGCAAACATAGCAACATAACCAAAAATCGTCATGCTCGGTTTGCGAGATATTTCATTAACAGTCACTAGATGTTGCCTTAAACCCTCATTGACGCCAAAAAGATAGGCTGCAACAGTCGAAAGGGTCAACGCTACAAACATCCATAAGAAAACATTAGCAAAGAATTTTTTAGAAACAGAACCTTCCTGTACAAATACGGTATTGTCCTGGTATTGATAATTTTGTTGTTCCATTATAAAATAATATTGGTTATGGTTAAAAATACGGTTTTAGTTTAATCTTTTTGTCAGTAGTTCTTCAACTTTTTTGTAAAACTGACGGGGTTTCAACTTTCTCCAGTGCAGGTCGTCCAGCTCGCCCCCAAAATTGATGTAATAATCGATGCTATGGTCGCGAAACTCTCGGATCACATGTTCGTTGAAATTAATGCCAGCAATCCAGCCATCCTCCACATCCTGGAACCACTCTTCATAATAACTATCATCAGAAGCATGGAAGTTCAATACATTTTCACCGATGAGGATAAACTTATTGATCCCCTCATCGATCATCAGTTCAATGATCTCCCTTTTTAGGGTCATGATGTCGTTGTTGATCGTATCGTTCCACTCACCCATCAGTTCGATGATGGCATATTGTTTATCATAATCTACAAACAATACCTTGATGTAAAGTGTATTGGACCCAAAGGCATCCCACTGGGGGTGATTAGAAAATTATAGAGTTGTTTATCGTAATAAAATTCAGAATATTCGGTGTTAAAGAATGGCGAACGGTCATCCTCAGCAGCAATATAATCATCTCTCCATAAATAAAAAGGCTCAATTTCGTGCATAATAACTAGCTATGAGATGATCAACTGAAAACAGTAAACTGCCAATTAGCTTTTGCTTGCGTCTACAGCTTTACGTACACTTCCATATTTGTTCAATAGGTCTGCAGCTTGGTCGTGGTCAATGTTCAGTTCGTCCATTACCATTTGCGTGCCGCGATCTACTAATTTATGGTTAGTTAACTGCATATCTACCATTTTATTGCCCTTTACGCGGCCTAAACGGATCATTACAGTGGTACTCAGCATGTTTAAAACCAGCTTTTGTGCAGTTCCAGATTTCATACGGGTAGAACCAGTTAAAAACTCAGGCCCAACTACAACCTCTACCGGATAATCAGATTCGGCAACAATTGGTCCACCTTCATTACAAACGATGCAACCCGTTAAAATCCCATGTTTACGGGCAGTATTTAACCCCCCAATTACATATGGAGTAGTGCCAGATGCAGCTAAACCGATCAATGAATCCTTCTCGTTGATCTGGTATTCCTGAAGATCGATCCAAGCTTGGGCATCGTCATCTTCAGCAAATTCAACTGCTCTACGGATGGCGGTATCGCCACCGGCAATGATGCCTACAACCCTGTCAAAAGGAACGCCAAAAGTGGGCGGGCATTCAGAAGCATCAACCACACCTAAACGGCCACTGGTACCAGCGCCAATATAAAATAACCGACCACCATTAAGCATTCTTTCGGCAACGGCAGCGGCTAGTTTTTCTATTTGAGGTAAAGCCTTTTCAACGGCTTGAGGTACGATCTTGTCTTCGGTATTGATGCCTGTCAAAATCTCTAAAACAGACATTTTATCAATGTCGTGGTATTTAGATTCTTGCTCTGTTATTCTTTTCATGGATGTTATTTGTGCTAAAGTTCGTTAATTTCTCCATTAACAGGAAATATTAAGGATAAATACATGCAATTTTATAGAGAAGATTACGCCATTGCAAATATTTGTAATAAAATATTCAAAAAAACTAAAATCTAGGCCGCTTTGTTCTTTAATTAACTCGCTAATTTTCATAACTTTGTAGAGCCGCTACACCATGAAAAAAAGTACTCGTTTCAATATCCTTATCGCAATCACCTATTCTGTAACCTTAATAGGCGGTATGTACTTGGGCTATAAGTTTTTAAAAGACCAAGGCTTTAAGGTAGAACGACCCGTACATTACGCAGACAACAACACCAAAAAAGTAGAAGACATCATCCATATCATCAACAAGAACTACGTTGATGAAGTAAATGCCGACAGTTTGCAGCATCTACCGATCGATAGTCTACTGCATCAGTTAGATCCACATAGTATCTATTTACCACCTACCAAAGCATTTGAATTGGCCGAAACCTTAGAAGGCAACTTTGAGGGCATTGGGGTAGAATATTACATCCTTAACGACACCTTGTTGGTGACCAATGTGGTGAAAGACGGGCCTGCATTTTTGGCGGGGATGAAGCAGGGCGACAAGATATTAAAGATCGACAGCACCATGGTGAGTGGAAGAACATTGCCACGCTCCGAAATGGTAGGTAAGATCAGAGGTAAAAAAGGTACACCTGTGCAACTTTTGTTGCTGCATCAAGGCATGTCTACCCCATCAACCTTAACAATAAAAAGAGGTAGGGTAGATGTAAGCAGTATCGATGCTGCTTATATGTTAAATACAGATGCGGGCTATGTCCGTATCAGTAAGTTTGGAGCTAATACCGACCGTGATTTTGTGGATGCCGTACGCTCACTTAAAGCCAAAGGGATGAAAAAGTTGGTGCTCGATCTGCGCGATAATGGCGGAGGGTATGTAACTGCGGCAACAGGCCTGGCCAATCAGTTTTTGGCAGAGAACAAATTGATTGTATATACCGAAGGCAAACACGAGCCACGTACAGATTATTTTACTACAGGTGGAGGCGAGTTTGAGCAAGGTAAGCTAGCGGTGTTGATCAACGAAAACTCAGCTTCGGCCAGCGAGATTTTTGCTGGAGCCATACAAGATCTGGATCGTGGTGTGATCGTAGGTAGACGTTCTTTTGGCAAGGGTCTGGTACAAGAACAGTTTGCCTTTGATGATGGTTCTGCCCTGAACCTTACCATTGCAAGGTATTACACCCCATTGGGAAGAAGTATCCAAAAATCGTACAAAAAAGGATATGCAGCCTATCAAAAAGAATTGGAAGATAGATTTAACGATGGAGAACTAACTGCTAAAACTGCAAGAGTGAGAGACAGTTTACAAAAAGTTAATTCCTATACTACGCACAGTGGCAAAAAGGTTTTTGGAGGTGGTGGCATCCAACCAGATGTGTATGTGAAGCTAGATACCATTGGTTACAATAAATTCTATGCTACTTTGGCCAATAAAAAAATACTGATCGATTTCGTGTTCGATGTATTAGCGGATCGTTATACCCCAGCATATCTGAACCAGAACCTGAGTACATTTACCATCAGCGATGCAGATTTTAAAGACTTGTTGAAATATATCCAAGCTAAGAACGTTGTAATAGATAATAAACAGTTGATGATTTCCAAACCATTGATCTATAACGACCTGAAAGTAATGCTCTGTAAATACCATTTGGGCGATATTGGATATTACAAAGCCAATAACTTGACCGATAATATGGTAAAACAGGCGCTCAACAGCTTACAATAAGCTATTGGAAATCTCTTTTTCAAGAGTACAATACCAAGAGCAGCAAAAAATGCTGTTATTTAATTTTCCCAACTCCTCTTAAATCAAACTAAATCGAAATATTGTATTGATATTATTTAATGATTCAATATTATATTCTTAATTAATGAGTATAATTGGAATTTAGTTTTATCAAGGTTAGCTTTGTAACACATCAATAAACGTGTTATGCCATTCAGTACCCTAGCCCCAGCAGATCAAGAAACCTTAGCCGATTTATTGGCCCAAGTTCAACTCAATACCACCAATTTTATGGGTTATCCTGTATCAAAAGATTTTGATTTTACAGAGTTGATGCCCTTTTTGCACTACCCGATGAACAATTTGGGGGATCCTTTTGTAGCCTGTACCTATGCGGTAGGTTCAAGAGAAATGGAGAAAGAAGTGATTGCATTTTTTGCTTCGCTATTTAGGGCTGAAGCCGACGATTGGTGGGGTTATGTAACCAATGGCGGTTCAGAAGGTAACCTTTATGGATTATACCTGGCCAGAGAGTTGCACCCAAAAGGGATGGTCTACTATTCAGAAGCCACACATTACAGCGTGCAGAAAAACATCCATCTGCTGAACATGCCCAATATTGTGATCAGTACCCAAGAGAACGGAGAGATCAATTACGAAGACCTGGAAGATACCATCCGAATGAACAGGCACATGCCGGTGATCATCATGGCCAATATCGGTACCACCATGACCGAAGCCCGCGATGATATTGGTAAAATTAAGGCCATCCTAAAGAAACTAGCCATTAAAAACCATTATATCCATGCAGACGGTGCTTTATCTGGTAGTTACAGTGCCTTTATAGAGCCCCGCCCCGCTTTCGATTTTGCTGATGGTGCAGATAGCATTGCCATTAGTGGACATAAATTTTTTGGTTCGCCTATGCCTTGCGGGGTGGTGGTAGCCAAAAAATCGAACAGGATCGCATAGCCAGGTCTGTAGCCTATATCGGTAGTGTAGATACCACCATTACAGGTTCTAGAAATGGACATAGCCCTTTGTTTTTATGGTACACCCTTAAAAAGTACGGGGTAGAAGGATTGAGGAAAAGAGCTTTACATAGTCTTGCCATAGCCGCTTATGCTGAAGAAAAGCTAAAAGAGATTGGTGTAGCCGCTTGGAGAAATCCCAATACCATTACGGTCAACTTTCCTTCGCCGAGTTTAACCATTAGGCAGAAATGGCAATTGGCTTCAGAAAACGGAGGCTCGCACATCATCTGTATGCCCAATGTACAAAAAGAGCAGATCGATCAACTGATTGCAGAAATGGCGGCAGAGTTGGTAATTGTATAAAGGTTAGACCTTGATCTCGAAAAGGTTGAGGCTTATGCCTTCGTAATGTTTGGGTAGGCCACTGTTGGCTGCAATTTTAATGCTGCCTACGTGGTCAAAACCACAACCTGTATAATAGGCCAATAGTTTTTCGTTATCGGCCCAGGTATCCATACGGATGTACGCGATGGCATTGCGCTTGGCATAATCCTTTGCCCAATCAATGATCTTGTTTACAAAGCCATAGCCCCTAAAATCGGGATGTGTTGCAATGCGATGGATGTAGATAGAAGGCTGTTCGTCTTTTTCTCCCCAGATCTGCGGGTCGTTAAAAGTCACTGCAAAAATTGCCGCCACTTTATCGTCAACTAAAATCTTGTACTGTCTATTTTCTTCAACTTCTTGTGTAACCAAGGCCAAGCTAAAGCCTTGCCAGTGTTTGTTGAATACCTTTTTCTGATGCGCAACAGCCATATCGTAAAACTCAAATATGGTATCGATATCTGTAGCGCTACTGTTTACAACTTGCATAAGATGCTGGTTAAAGTCTGAAAGTTAATTAGTCCGTAAAGTCCGAAAGTTTTTAGTCTGGAAGTCGGAAAGTAGCTTAGTCTGTAAAGTCCGGAAGTTTTTAAGTTCGAAAGTCTGTAAAGGTTTTAGTCTGGAAGTCGGAAAGTAGCTTAGTCTGTAAAGTCCGGAAGTTTTTAAGTTCGAAAGTCTGTAAAGGTTTTAGTCTGGAAGTTGGAAAGTAGCTTAGTCTGTAAAGTCTGGAAGTGTTAAGTAAAAATAACTTTCCGTCTTTCGGACTTCCTGACTCTATACTCTAGACTCTGGACTTCCAACCTAGCCTACTTCTGTCTAAAATAAATCTGTATCGGTACGCCAGAAAAATCGAAATTCTCACGTAGTTTGTTCTCTATAAAACGCTTGTACGGTTCTTTAATGTACTGTGGCAAGTTACAGAAGAAAGCAAACATTGGCGAAGATGCGTTGATCTGCGTAATGTATTTGATCTTGATGTATTTACCTTTTAAAGCAGGTGGCGGATAGTTCTCAATGATCGGTAGCATTACATCGTTCAGTTTAGATGTAGGTACTTTTTTGCTACGGTTTTTGTGAACTTCTAAAGCCGTTTCTATCGTTTTAAAAATACGCTGTTTGTTCAATACCGAGATAAATACGATTGGCACATCGGTAAACGGCTGTAGTTTGGTACGGATCTGGTCTTCAAATTCTTTAATGGTCTTGTTGTTTTTCTCAATCAAGTCCCATTTGTTCACCAAGATCACAATCCCCTTTTTATTTTTTTCTGCCAAGTGGAAAATATTAACATCCTGTGCTTCTAATCCATCTTCGGCATCGATCATCAACATCACCACATCAGCCTCTTCTAAAGCTTTAATGGTACGCATTACCGAATAAAACTCAATGTTCTCTTTTACCTTGGTCTTTTTACGCAGACCTGCAGTATCAATAAACATAAATTCGTGGCCAAATTGGTTATAATGGATATGGATTGAATCGCGGGTAGTACCAGCAATTGGTGTTACAATGTTACGTTCTTTACCAATCAACGCATTGATCAAAGAAGACTTGCCTACATTCGGGCGACCAACAATGGTGATCTTCGGTAAAGCATTTTCCTCTTCAGGAATATCCTCAAAATGGGTAATTACTTCGTCCAGCAATTCACCAGTTCCAGAACCGGTCATCGAAGAAATGGTATAGATCTCGCCTAGACCAAAACCATAAAATACAGTAGCTTCAGTTTCTAAGGCAGTATTGTCAACCTTGTTTACTACAATAAAAACAGGTTTTTTGCTGCGGCGTAAAAGTTGTGCAATCTCATCGTCCAAGTCTGTAATGCCAGTGGTTACATCCACCATAAACAAAAGCACGGTAGCCTCTTCAATGGCGATCACCACCTGCTCGCGGATGGCCGCTTCAAAAACATCTTCAGAATTGGCTACATAACCACCCGTATCAATTACAGTAAACTGTTTGTCAGTCCATTCGGCAGCGCCATAATGCCTGTCGCGGGTTACACCGCTAAAATCATCAACAATCGCTTTGCGACTTTCTGTTAAGCGGTTAAAGAGGGTAGATTTGCCTACATTTGGTCTTCCTACAATTGCGATAATGTTACTCATAATTTTTTTGTTGAAACGTTTTAAAATTGAAACGTTATAATGTTGCCTAAATATCTCGTAATTGAGCGCGCAAACATTTACTAAACATTTTGACTATCAACTACTAACCTTTTTTGAAAGGGAGTGCAAAGGTAAGCTAAATTATTGGAAGAATAAACTCTTATTCCTTTTGAATTGTTTAACAGCAGGTTGATGACCTTATTTAGCTACGCAATTTACCAATGAACCAATGCCCATTGAACCTCTTAGTTCTCGTACCCAAAATTTTTCAGGTAGTTCTTTTTGCTTCTCCAATCAGGGATAACCTTAACAAAGGTTTCTAGGAATACTTTACTGTCTAAAAACTTTTCGATGTCTTTACGCGCCTCCATGCCTACTTTTTTAAGCATTGCACCACCCGTACCGATCAATATGTTTTTTTGCGAATCTCTTTCTACAATAACTTCTGCCGTAATGCGCACCATTGGTCCGCCTTTGCTTTGTTCTTCTTTAAAAGAAGTAACCACTACCTCGGTACTGTAAGGGATTTCTTTTTTATAGTTGTTAAAGATTTTCTCACGGATCATCTCAGACACGAAGAAACGTTGGCTACGGTCGGTCAGTTCCTCTTTGTCGTAATAGGCCGGATGCTCTGGGATATTGTCCAAGATCAAAGGTAAGATGCCATCCAGGTTATATTGATGCAGTGCAGAGATGGCAAAGATGTGCATTGGGTTTAATTTCTCTTTCCAATAGGCAAACTTCTCGTCAACCTGCTCTTGCGTAGCATTGTCTATTTTGTTCAGTAGCACCACTAGAGGGATGGTGGTATTGGTGATTTTTTCCAATACATCATTTTCGTCGTGTTTCTCGTTAATGTCGGTTACAAAAGGATCAAGATCCGCATCACTTAGTGCGCCATTTACGGCGGTCATCATCGAATCTTGCAGTCCGTACAGCGGTTTGATCATCCTGGCGTGTCAGAAAATACGATTTGGAAGTCATCTTCGTTCACAATTCCTAAAATCCGGTGACGGGTTGTTTGGGCCTTTGGTGTAATAATAGAAAGCTTTTCGCCCACTAGGGCATTCATGAGGGTGGATTTGCCAACGTTTGGCTTACCGATGATACTTACAAAACCTGCTTTGTGCGACATAAAAAATATTTTTTAAAATAAATTTGCACCACAAAGAAACGAATTATATCTTTGCATTCCAATTCGGGAGAAGAGTTAAGGATTTAACGAAAGCTTTGAATTGTATAGCGTGCGGGGTGGAGCAGTTGGTAGCTCGTCGGGCTCATAACCCGAAGGTCATCAGTTCGAGTCTGGTCCCCGCTACCAAAGAAGTTGAAACGACACTTCTTATTTTTAATGGCCCGTTCGTCTAGGGGTGAGGACGCCAGATTTTCATTCTGGAAACAGGGGTTCGATTCCCCTACGGGCTACTTTTTTGAATATCAAAACGTTTAAAAGGCTGTAAATTTAAGATTTACGGCCTTTTTTGTTATACAAGCACGCCGAAATAGGCAAAAATTCCCATATCAACAGTGCGTCATTCAGTGAGTCACCCTCACTGAAATAGCGACTCACTGAAAACGGCTTAAAATACTGACAGTCAGCCTGTTCAAAAGATGAACATCTTGACTGGAAATGACCGTAATGCTACTTTTGTTTCACTTAAAACTAGCCATTATGAGCCAGAATTATTCTCTTCATTTTTTTCTGAAGAAACCAAGAAATTATGTAAGCGGCCCAAAAGCCATCTACATGCGCATTAGCGTAGCGGGTTTCACCCCAAAAGAAGCCTCCGCGGGAAGGACGTGTGAACCCAAAAACTGGATTTCAAGCGCCAACCGCGCCAAAGGAAATTCAGAATCTGCAAAAACATTGAATGCCTATCTGGATGCGATCGACTTAAAGGTCGAGCAGGCCCACACCTATTTAAAGAAGATGGGTGCTGATATTTCTTCCGAGTCCATCATGGATAAATATTTGGGCAAGGAAGAAAAACCAAGGTATTTAATGGAAATTTTTGCCGACCATAACCGGAAAATGGAAGCGATGATCGGAAAGGGCTTTGAAGCGAACACTCTAAAAGGTTATAAATCGTCGGTCACCCATCTAGAAGGGTATTTAGCGCTGGACTATAAAAAAGCAGATATCGATATCCGAAAGATCGACCATGCATTTATTCTCGGCTATGAATTCTATCTAGCTACTGCAAAAAGTATCGGCGGGATTTCTGTTGCCAAATACATGAAGCATTTCCGCAAGATCATTAATCTCTGTTTAGCGCATCGATGGATTGTCGTGAATCCCTTCGCCTTCTACAAGAACAAGGCAAAGCCAAAGGAAAGAGAATTCCTTTCCAAAACTGAACTGGATGTGATCGAAAAGAAAGAGTTTGGGGTCAAAAGGATAGAACAGGTCCGTGATATCTTTGTGTTCTGTTGCTATACAGGACTTTCTTATGCGGATGTGAAGAAACTGCAACGCTCGGAAATTAGCAAGGGAGATGATGGGCAGTTATGGATATTCACCAACCGTAAGAAAAATGCGAATGCTGCCCGCATTCCCTTGATGGCCTTTCCCAAATCGCTAATGGAAAAATACCAGGATCATTCCGATTGTGCGCTCAAAGGTGTAGTGCTACCAGTGCTGAGCAATCAAAAGATGAACAGTTATTTGAAAGAGATTGCAGACCGTTGCGACATTACCAAAGTGCTGACCTTTCATATTGCACGACATACCTTTGCCACTACGGTCACCTTGAATAACGATGTGCCGATAGAGAGTGTATCGAAGATGATGGGGCATAAAGATATCCGAACAACCCAGCATTATGCAAAGGTACTGGATATGAAAGTGAGCAGGGACATGATTGAGCTAGAGCGAAAGTTGATGGAGGCCTAGATTGCCGAATGAACTTAAGAAAATGATGCTAAATACAATATTTAGCTAAAAGTGGCGTCTATATATTTGAGAGCGTTAATTTAGATGAGCGGGAACAGTCGAACAAAAGACCGTTTCCGCTTTCTTTTTTTTCTGGAAAATTAACAGTGTTGATAAATCCGATACTTTTTATTTAATATTGCCTGCTCTTTTTCGTAAATTACAGCATACCGTATTGCCCAATGCAAGACTATAGCAAAATTTCGGACTTTGACCTTTCCGTTCTTGTGAGCAAGAGTCAATCGGACAGCTTTTGCCGAGATTTTCAAACGCTATAACAGCATTCTATATCTTCATGCGGCTAAAAAGTTTGCTAACAGAGAGGATGCAAAAGATATCGTTCAGGAGGTCTTTGGCATGTTGTGGAGTAAAAGAGAGGCCATGGAACCTAAGAGCAATCTTGCAGGATATCTGTACATGTTTTAATGACACACCCTAGATTTTGTCTATTTTTATCTTATGAGCAGAAAAGTCATTAAACAACACTTGAAATATTTTATCGAGCCACATCCAAGTTTTAAAGGAAGTGAGGAACAGATTTTCACACCCAGAAACGATTATGTCATTAAATTCTGGATTGAAGGGGGATTTGAAATTGCTGGCGCTCATAGTACATTGGAGATTAATTTCAATAGTAATGAACTCTTAGTGCTCGCAGTGAGAAATGAACCTATCGAAAGAATTATCAGGATCCCATGGAAACGCATAATTGCTTTTGAATTGATCATTAATGACAAATCAGGCGTGAATACTTCCGATCCTATCTATTTAAAGCCTGAGCAGAAAAACTAGCCCATCAACTGCATGATTGATACTATATCTATAAATTAGCTACAAATGATCGCTCCAAAAACTAAAAAGGGACAACATCGGCAAGTTGAAGTTGCGATTACGGCTTGGATCGATCTGTTGGGTTATGGGTCCATGTTGGAGAAAGGATCATTCGAACCTTTTAACACGGAGACCTTAAACGCACTGAAACGCATAACTTTATTTCATGATGAAGTAGCAAAGAAATCCTCAAAAATATTCCCTAGCATGGTCATGAATGATGGTGCAATCGTCTTCCGAGGTCTTTCTCCGCGGAGCAGAGAACTTACCTTTGATTTTATCTACCGCGCTTTTAAGCTCTACTCGCATATCAATGGCGTGGAAAGAAAAAATGGTTATCCTGGGGCAAGAATGGTCATTGCAACTGGTTTTAGAATCAGGAAGCACTCCCAAATCAAGCAACACCTGATTGATGGTATTGGCAGTTTTATTTTAGGTAAACTTGATAAATCGGAAATGTCCAAGGAACAGGCAATCATCCATTCGTTGATGACAAGGGCAAATTTCGATATCTTTCCAGAGCTCCAGGCAAATTTCGCATTTGCAAAGGCTTACATTGCTGATGCCGGAGGCAGTAAAAAGGGGATAGCAGGCCCCTACTGTTATCTCGATACCACCATTTTAGAAGATGAGTTACCAGAATGGATAAGATTCAGCGGCTTTGTCGATTGGGAAGATCGTGGACTTAGAGCGAAATTTGGTGTCATTGATGGTATAATTAAAACCCTTGCAAAAGAACAAAAATTTAAAGGCGCATTGGATGCTTTTGAAGTGGCCAGCAGGATTTCCTCGGATCCAGATATTGTCTCGAAATTAAAGTCTCAGACATATTCCCTGAAAAATAGAATAAACTATTAGACCAGCTCTCTTTAATTATCTTTTATATTAACGCACATTCCATCGGTAGGCATTTTTTGTCCCTATATTTTCCCTATAAATACAACATGGGACATGAGGTTTGGGGTAGGGTTCTATATACCGCAATGTAGGCGAGTCTTTTTAGCGATAAATAATCTTTGGGCAGTACCCTTGAGTACCCAAGGGGGCTTTTTTTCCATGACTAGTTTTATGTATTGCTTGACCATGAGGTTAAGGATTGTCAAACATAAATAAATGGTATGGTCAATTTTGATAGGATTGGAGTTATCAATGGTTGATGTAGAATTAAAGAGAAGTTATGGCAAGATTGGATTTAATGACAAGAGAAGACCTGGAGCAGTTCAAAGCTGAAATGCTTGAAGAGATCGGGGTAATGTTGAAGGTGAAAAATGTTGGGACTACCCAGCAGCAATGGATGCGGAGCGCCGATGTGCGCAGGATGCTGAAGATATCTCCCGGTACATTGCAGAACCTTCGGGTGAACGGCACGCTGAGCTATACCAAGGTTGGTGGGACGATGTTCTATAGGATAAGCGATATCGAGAAGATGTTGAGCAAGGGTACGGTTTAGGATTTGGTGTTGGATTAATTTGTGGGTATGAAATCGGCATTTCCGGTAGATCAATTTATCAGGCGTGCAGCTGCCGATGCGCAGCTGCTGCCTTCGCATGTGGCGTTATTTATGGCCATTTTCCATTATAGTCCAGAGGGTGGGGTTGGAACTGTTTTTCAAGTGAGCCGATCAAAGCTGATGCAGTTTTCAAAGATTAGGGCCAATGCGACCTACCACAAATGTTTGGGAGAATCTGGTGCGTCTGGGCTATATCGCTTATGAGCCTTCCTTTGATTCCTTTATGGGAAGTAAGGTTCAAATCCTTTTGGAAGAGGATAAATAGGTATTGTTTTTTGGTTTTATCTTTTTGCATTGGAATAGATTTTTGGGTAGTTGGGTCTGTCCTTTTCCTTTCAGAAAAGGAGCAAGCGGAAGTTGGGCTACGCCCTACTTTGCTTGCCCCACGCTGCGCTGGGGGACTTAGAAGTATGCTCCGGGCATACTTCTCCTTTTCTAAAGTGCTATTGAAGTTGGTTTGGGTATACTGGTTGGTATACCATTTGGTTTAGGTTGGAATGAATGATGAATTGAGCTATGGGGAATTTAAATGGCAAGTCGCTCCGCTTTTCAGCGGAAGTAAATGTGAAACTGGAAAAATTTGCGAGGAAGCTCGGGCGTAGCAAGCTCATGGTCTTCTGCCAGATGGTAGATTATTTCTATCGCACAGGAAAGGATCCACTGGATATCAGCGATGAGCTGTTGCGAAAGACGCTTTCCAAAAACCATGATGCCTATACCAGTTTTATCAAGGTGCAGGAAAAGGATTTGCTGATTCCCATGCGTGAGGAGTCCAGGCGCATGGTGGCCAGCCAAGAAAAGATCGTTAAGTTCTTCAACGAACAATTGATCCCCTCGAATAAGAAGCTGCTGGATAACCAGAACGCGCAGATGGAAAAGTTCAAAGAGACCGATAAACTGATCCGGATGGTCTATAACCGGATGGAGGAGAAGTTGCAATTGAAGAAACGGTTTATGAGGATACTGGAGAATTATACCCAATCGAGAGATTCGCTTGGCAGGTTTGATGGAGCGGAGAAACGGGAGTTGATCGAAAGGTCGAAAAGACAAGTGGAGGAACTTTAAAGCTTATGTTCATCAATATCACCACCAGCGAAACGGGTAATAACAAAGGGAGCAGTGGTCAGCTGGTACATTATCTGGACAAAGAGAACAGGCTTTTTTCAGAGGTCGAACAGTTATGGTTTAACAATACTTCCGATTCGATTGAATCCTATCTGGTTCGCAGTAAACTGGATGGTAATGTGGCTAGGCTCTGTAAAGATGATGCAAAGTTCTTTTTGGTCAATATCAGTCCGAGCCAAAAAGAGCTCGGGTTTCTGATTGAGCATTTTGGCGAGGAGCTGGCCAAGGAAAAGTTGAAGGATTTCGCATTCGAGGTGATGGATGAGTATGCCAAGAATTTTAACCGTTCGGGGATTGTGGGCAATGAAGATCTATTGTGGTTTGCTAAATTGGAGCATCACCGGTATTATAGTTTTCGGGATAAAGTGGTGAAGGAAGGTTTGGTTAAAGCGGGCACTGTAAAACCGGGCGGACATTGGCACGTACAAGTCATTGTTTCCAGGAAGGACATCACCAATTCGATTAAGCTCAGTCCGATGAACAAATCGCGCGGCAAGAATATCGAGCACTCTAAGAAATTGGGACAGTTCGATCGGTCGGCTTTTAAGCAATCTGGGGAAAGGTTATTTGATGAAATGTTTGGTTTTAATCGCGATCTGAAAGATACTTTTCGATATGCGAATATCCAGAAGAACGGGAACTTGGAGCAGAAATTGGATCTGCATAAGGAGATTAGGAAAAGCGGTCTTGTTGACAAAGAAGTTGGAGCGGATAAAGCGCTGAAACTGGATAATCTTCTGGAGATTCTGCTGAGGCCCGAATATGGGCAGGATTCGGGCTTGGTTGCTCAAAAGAAGCCAAAGAGAAAGAGGGAGCAAGAGCAAGATCAGAGTTATGGGAGGGGGATATAAACGCTGCTATAACTTTAAGAATTGTCAGATTGGTTTAGTCCCTATAAAATGCTATTTTAGTAAATGCTCAAAACCCGAAATATCTATATAGATACCCAAGTTTTTGTTTCTAACAATTATTTCCAAAACGAAAATCTAAAACGCCTTTCCGATTTCGGAAAGTCAGGTGTTGTAAACTTGTATATGACGGAAATAACCCGTCAGGAAATCATGGATAATGCAGCGAATGATATTATTGAAGCCATAAATGACATTAATGAATTTAAGAAAAAACTCTTAAACAAAGGTAAGATATTAAAAAATATTGTTGCTTACCGTCCCTATTTAGATCTTCCCAAGGCACAGGTTCCTGAGAATATAAAGAAGATTGCAGATGATCTACAGCAGTTTTTGGATGAATCGCGAATTACTATGCTTCCTTATGATACTGCCAACCTGAATGATGTAGTTACGAAATATTTTAAAAAGGCCAAGCCATTTGGACAAGGAAAGAAGAAACATGAATTCCCTGATGCGATTGTCATTTCTGCGATCGAACATTGGTGTGCACAGCACAATGAGAAAATATACCTAATATCGGGGGATTCAGATATGGAGGGGCTAGGATCTAAGAATATATTGCCCATTGCTGCGCTCAAAGATATGCTGAACCTCATAAATAATGATAAAACAAAACGGACAGCTTGGATAGGTAAGTTCTTCAAAAAATATGAGGTATTAATAGAAGATAGGGTTGCTGAGGCATTTTCTGAAAAGATTGTCGACGAATTAGGCGAACTTGAGTTAGAGGATGTTGAGATTTCTACTATCAAAATCCATGAATATTTCATAGTGCAGGATAATATTGCAAGTGGGGAATTTGTGCTTCAGTTCGACTATGACATCGATTTCTCCACTGACGTTATGTATGAGGATTATTCAATTGCATTTTTCAACAAGGAAGACGACAGATATTTAGGTGTAAGGGCCAATAAGTCTCGGGTAAGCATGAGCACGACACAGACTGCAGAAGTGACTATCGAAGCATTTATTGATGAGTTCGACAATGAAGATCAACAAGAGCCGGACATCACATGTACATATACAAGTATTCCAGATGCACAGCGTATTTTGGATAAAATAGATAATCCTTATTAATTCCATTCCCCTCCGCTCGTTTGCACCTTGCGAAATGCCATCATTTTTAAGCATCACAATTTTTAAACCTAGATTTTTTCATGTCAATCATCGTGTTTAATTGATGACATTAATTTGTTACCTTGGAAAAACAATTCGACGTTTATGACTAATAAACTTTCTGAAAGACTAGTTGAACAAACGGCGACGTCTCTTTTTACTTTAACTTGGTCTTTATTGTCAGGCTTAGGTACCAAGGTAGTTGATCAAGTTAAGGCCAGGGCCGCTTTGAACAATTACTACCAAAGTTACTTTCGCAGAAACGGGGCGATCAAAGTACTTGGAATGCCAGAGCCGATGCCTCTAAACCAGATCTACACTAAGGTAAAGTTAATTCCTGCATACATGGATTTTGCAGATCAGGGAATACACTATTATGAAGATGAATTCAGAAAGAAACGCGGAGACTATGGTCGTCTAGAAACCTTAGATGCTTTTTTCGTAGCAAATACATATGATAAGCTCAATGTTCTAGGAGCACCCGGGTCGGGAAAATCAACTTTATTAAAAAAAATTGGTTTGAGCATATTAGTGGATGATGAAAAGATCGACTCCTCAAGATATGTTCACGATTGTATACCTGTGTTTATAGAACTTAAAAAGTTTAGGGACGGTAATATTAACCTTAAAAAGCATATTCAGGATGAATTTGAGATAGCCGAATTTCCTCAAAGCAACGATTTTGTCAATAACGCTCTGAAGAAAGGCAAACTGTTATTACTTCTTGATGGTTTGGATGAGGTTCCGGGAGGTAATTTGGAAAACGTAATAGAGCAGATAAAAGACTTCACTGATAAATATCCACTTAATCGCTACATTACTTCATGCAGAACTGCTTTTTATAAAAACTTCCTTAATGGTTATACCGATATTCAGGTTGCAAGCTTTGATGATGATCAAATCCAGAACTTTATTAAGAATTGGTTTAGTCAAGAAAAGGATATTACTAGTAAAACCTTTGAACGTTTTCAAGAACTATTGTTCGATCAGAAAAATATTCAAACACTAGAATTGGCACGCACCCCATTGCTATTGACATTCTTATGTCTAACTTACGATGATGGGCAGTATTTTCCTGCTAATAGAAGTAGCTTATATAAAAGGGCAATGTATATTCTTCTTGAAAAATGGTCAGCTGAAAAGAGGATCCATAACGAAGAGGTTTACCAAGGACTTAATGCTGATATCGAAGTGGAGATGCTCGCGGAAATTGCCGCTCATTTCTATGAAAAGGATAAAAGTTTCTTTTATTCAGACGAACTCAAAGATCGAATCAAGGAATTCTTATTGAATACGCTTGACCTTAAGCTACCTCCAGTTTCCAAAATCTTGGAAGCAATTGAAGTGCAACAAGGTTTATTGGTACAAAGGGCACCGGACATCTATTCCTTTTCACATTTGACTATTCAGGAATATCTCACGGCATATTTTTATCATTCCCCAAAACGTACACCAATACTTATAGAAAATTATATTTTTGACACAAAGTGGAGAGAGGTATTTTTGTTGCAAGCTGGAATGCCATACTCTGATGACCTGATTTTGATGATGGTTGACTATCTCCGCGAGTACTGCGAACAAAATGAGGCGCTAAAAAATGCTATCATTTGGGTCAATAAACTGATCCGGACAGAAAATACCGAAGAGGGGGTCTGTAAAAGGGTGTTTTTTCTTGAATTCCTCTTGAAATATCAGCGAAATAGGGCCTTGGCGACAAGTTCATTTCCACAATTTAACAGACAATATGCTCAAACCGTTATTGACTTGCTAGATCACAGTTTAACCAAAGGTATAGCCTTCCTGAAAATGTTGGTAGACAAAGTGCACCAAAAATTTTCGATGTTTTAGCGCAATTGATGAGTGGGGACAAAAAGTTCATTGCGCTAAGGAAAGAAGTCCAACTTTTAGTGCCAAGTAGACCTTTGAACACCATGCAGCCGGGCTCAAGACATTATTTCAACAAGCAAATACTTACTATTTTATATAAAGCTATTAAAGTTCCGGAAAATCTACAGAACCTTAGGGAGAAGCAATATGAACCGATCAGAAAATATCTAGAAGCATTTGCTTTAATTATTGAATGCAGGCATGCCTCCTTAAAAATTTATTCAGAAACCTGGAAGAGTGTTCTAGAGAGATTAGCAAGATAATCTTTCAATAGGATGCTAGTGATCTTCAATCAATGTCCTAATCTAATTCGAAAGGTTTTTGTAGTCGCGGAGCGTTTGGAATTTATCTAAATATTTAAAAGTCTGAGGGGGGGTAAACCTTGGATGGATGATTTTAATGGCACTTAGTAAGATTTCAGCATCCAATCTTATTACATCACAAAGTTCAATTCCCACCGCAACGCTGGAGTTTTTGTAATAGTCATCGTATTCTTCCTTGACTATTCCTAAAGCGTTCTTATGACTTGCCCACATTTTTTCTGGGCTTAGTTTGATGATTTGTTTCACAGTTGCCACCGCGGTAACCGCTTTTTTAGGCTGGGTAGTATAGATAATGACTGTGTCTCCAGCCTTTACTTTCGGTTGTGCTTTTCTAAGTTCAATGGTTTTTTTACCAGAAATGATTTTAGAAACATATTTTTCCTTGATAGAAATTAAAAGTAGTTTGCTCATGGTTAAAATTTAATCCCTTTCCCTTGGGCATATATTTGCATAAAAGTAATGTTTTTTATTTTCATCGGCGATTGGAAGTTGTTGTCCTTTTCTCCATTTTTTGCAAGTATTTGCTTGATTTCTTTTAACGTCACTATTTTTTGGAAGGACTCCGAATCACTGAAGCGAAGGATCTTGATTGGTTGATTGATAACATTTTTAGTTAATGGCATAATGTCCTTTTCCCAAGAATATATTCCGAACCGTTCATATTTTTTATATACGTCTTTGGCACCACCGATTATGACTTCATTTAAATATGAAGAACATACAATGCCTTTAGCACGGGTGGAATATTTGCTGTCGCTCGCATACCATAAGATTCTAGCAGGAAACTTCTCGACATTGGGCTGCACATTCCGGTAGTAAACATTTTCTTTATTCCATATTAACTTTGGCTGTACCCCAAAAAGTTCTGCTTTTGCAGCTTTTGTGTCGAACAGCTCCCGGGCATAATGAGGCTTTATCGGTACGATGATACATGGGATTTCTGCATCGAAAATTTTAAGAGGCCACAATGCTTTTTCCAAAGCCAGCATATGTAAATAGTATTGGCTGCCCAATTGTTTATCACCTCCTGATAGAAGATTGAGCAATGGTGGAATTTCTGCAGTGTAACTTTTGAGTTCGGGTTCCAGCTGTTGCATTGTTGTGATTCCATTTTTTATACCCCTGACCCATTTGCCATCAACCTCAAAAAAGCCATAATTGTTCAGGATTTGCGCCTCGACTTGCGTGAGATAGGAGTCGGTAAATGCTAGGAATTTTTTGCTATTGTCAACGGCTAATTTTACCAGATCATTTACGTTTTGCATGAATATGGTTTGCCTTAGAGCATACTGTTTTGTTCGGATAAGCGATACTTGAAGATATTCTGGTTCAAAATGGTAAGCGATCATTGAAACAATAGCATCCTTTTCTTTAATAATAAGTACAGCGCCGTTGGTTTTTGCTATCGTTGCATCTACCATTGATTTGAACGATGACTTTTTTTCTCCATTACCGTTGCTCAAAAACAAGCCTTCTAGACAGTCGCGATCCTGTGGAGATAATTTAGCGAAAGTAAAATTGTTTGCCGAGAGCTGGCTTGGATAATAGTCCATGGCATTGATCGTGAAATCAATCTCAGAGCCCAGTTGAAAAGGCTCGACGATCTTCAAAGGGTATTTTGCTGCAATCTTCGTTCGATGCTTTAATATTCCAGCATCTAAAGTAATGAAATAAGGAAAGCCAGAGAGAATGGCCTCCGCTAATTGCCTTCTATCCGAAATATCGTTGTCTGATTTTCCAACATAGATTTCTGAGAGTTCTTTCTCTAGCTCTTTTAAGCTTGGTTTATGAATATTGAGCTCGGTATAGTCTTTTAAGAACTGCCGAGTTTTTTCCTGCCTTATTTTATCCTTGTCACGAAACAGTTCGTTTATTGTCTCTGATGCATAATAATAGTCAACCTCGGTGGTAATCCAGTCACTAACAAGACCGATTATTTGATCCTTTGCAGGATCATCGTCATAGGGCTCCATAAGTTTAGCCAATATGTTAAAATCTAATATTGCCTTCACTTTATCACTCTGGTTAATTGAAAACAGATCATTTTGACCGAAATTATACCACCATGTTACGAGTTCAATGTTACGGTCGCTCCCTCTGCTGGGCTGTCTATTTTTCGGCTGAAAACCATACCTATTCCAGAACGCTTCAGCTTTTTTGTAGTCGTTTCTGCAATTTAGCTTAATACCCCTTGAGCGATATTGAAATTCCTCCACCAGTTTATTGACCATCAATTCTGGATAGTTTTTGCCGCGATGTTCTTGTTCAATGCATAGATGAACAATTGAAAGTGTCTGGGTCCTGTTTGTGAATCGAAATTGGAGATATCCAATGGTAGAATTGTTAACTTGACATAGCAGCACCCATTTCTTTTTAATACTCTCTTTAAAAGCATCTTTGGGCATAAGCCCTAGTGTCTGTCTATTTGGTCCCCAAATCTTCAGTATGTCATCGAGATCGGTTGGCTTTGCAAAGATAATTTTTGAGAGCATATCCTTCGGTTGAACATGCAATGTACACAATATTAGGTAAAAACGACATCGACCATGATTTCACGTTGGACCGAAATATCTACGCTATTGGGAATCGAATATAAAGTAAATTGCTATTTTTATGCATGCTTTCAAGTTTATTAAATTCCGGTGATCCAGACAAAAAGTCTTTGGAAAAGTTTCTAAATGAGATCAGTGTCAATAAGCAGGACTATCTTACAGCTCTTAGTTTGCGACAAAAAGAGGTTTCCGTGGCGCCTTTCGAGGAGCTAATGGAAAATGCTGATGACTTAATTGATGGTGTAGTTAAAGTCGAAAAGGTTCATCACAAGACTTTTTTCGGTATGTTTGGTTCGTTGTTGATTAAACACGATGATCGGGGAAGTATCCGATTGATGTTCTACAACGAGGTACGCAATCCAAAGAGAATATTGGTGCTGTTTGGGTATCTGGAGGAAGTATTGGGCAAGGGATTGATTGAGGATGAACGATTTTCATCCTTTAGGGAAACCGATAAGGTAGTGAGTTTGTCAAAAACGAAGTTTACTAGTGAAAAAGATGAAATCCTGCATTTATGGAGTGGGAATGGTTTTACCTCTTCGTTAAATTATAAGATTAGTCCGCTTCGTCAGTTATTATTCTCTATCACCTTACGGGCTAATCTGGAAAAGGATACCGAGATCAGAAGTAACGGGACTCTGATCAACATCTTGAATAAGCCACTGCATCTCTTTTCTTTTGATAAGGCAATATCTAAGGAAGAAACTTTGGAAGATGGAGGAGTGAAGTTTGTTGACTACCTTTTTGAACTGGATGAGCTGGAACTTGGGCTATTTGACAAGGTATACATTAGGCTTTTTTCGGCGGTTGAGGTTTATAGCCTAGAAACTTATACACAGGTAACTTATTTTTCATCTGGTCAAGTCAATATGCCAGCAGTTCTAGATCTTGTAGATGAAATCGCTGGTATCTATGGTAAAGATGTTAGTGGGCTGACCAAACTTGAGCAGCATAATATCGATGACATAACCGCAAACCGGTCCTGGACTGGTATGCAATGGTACCTTAATGAAAAGCATAGCCCGTATGATTTCTCTGGAGCTGACACGTCGCTTTATAATTTGAATCTCTACCAAGATCCAGAGGAGAACGGATTTGCTTTACAAATTTTGGCCTACAACAGTATGGAAAAATATGATTTAGGCTTAATTTAGTAAGGAGTTCACTATCCTTCAATATTTAATTATGGAACAATCTAAGTTCAGCGAATCGCTCAAAAATGTCATTTCCGACTCAAGACTTGAATGCCTTGAGATGGGATTTGGTGCAATCACTCCTGAGATGTTTATTCTTAGTATGCTCAGAGGCGAAAACGGCGCACTACGAAGCATGAAAGCTACCGGTGTTGATCTTGAAAAACTTACTGAATTACTCAGAAAAGAGACACATCGTAAATTAGAAAAGCCTGTTGCAGCTCTTATCGGAAACGTTCCACTAACCAAGCTAGCTGAAAAGGCACTTAAATTGAGCCATCAACAGACCATCCGTCATGGAAAGAGAAAATCTATTGATACTATCCATTTACTTTTTTCTACACTTGAAGGGTTTGACAGGCAACAAAGGGATGATATTGAATTGAGTACTGGTTTATCTTTAAAAACCCTATCAAAGCATTTTTATCATGATGATCAGTCAAGGGCGGCTAGCCAGAGCTTAAATATTGAAGAGGAGTTGGAAATATCCAAGGCAAAAATACTTGAGCTGAAAGAAAAGTCGCTCAACCCTTATGCAAGACTCACAGCTAGTGCTGTAACCCCACTTTCTCTTTTCTTTAATATGGAAGAATATTCTAAGGAAGAAATAAAGGAGATTGTAGGCTTACTTTCTGAGCTTTACCACCAGCATTCTGGTGATCATTTGGTCATTAAAGGAGCGAGCCAGTTTGAAACTGTTCAACAATTAGCCTGCGTATGATGGATTTTAGCGAAGAAGAGATAGAAAGAACCAGCTTTTTAAAACTTGATGTCGAGGGAAAGGGTACCCTTCGGTCTGGGAAAAATGCAAGGCTGATTTGATGGAGATGATCTCAAAGATGATGGAATCGCAGGTCAATTCAGTAAAAGGGACGACTGTTGAGGATGAATTGAAGCGCCTCAGCTCCAATATTATTGAATTTGCAAATGCAAAACTGCAAAAACCAACGCTGGAAAATGAAAAACTCGTTGCTGAAATTGGCCTTTTACTAAATAATGCGGCGCAGTCGAATGCTATGACACGTAAAATAAATGCAGAAGCTGAATCTATAGAACTGGATAATTTTTCTAAAAAGCTCAGGATAGCTTTTGGGGCTGCTAAGGTGATTGCTACAATGGATGGCAATCCAGAGGCGATCTTGTTCTGTAAGAACATGGAAGCGCTAGTCGCCCAATTTAATTCACAAGTATCTCTGGAAAGAGGGGAGATCTAAATTCAAGCCATTTCATTAAGTTCTCTTCCCCGCTCCTTTGCGCCTTACGAAACGCTTGCCCACTTTCCCCGCCCGTGTTCTCGTGTTGGCTCCTACGAGGTGAGGAATTAGCATTTTACTAAAGATGTAAAAGTAGTGTTCGGATTAGCTGCTGGAAATGATTATGATTTCTTTTTATCCTTTACTGGTGCAGCGACTTCTGCAAATGTCGTAGACCTGAAACGTTCAACAAGCTCCTTGATTCTTGCAAAAAGATCATCTGGAGTTAAAGAATCCCCATGGATCATTACTTCTTTCATCGTCTGGTAATCGGCATGATAAGCTTCTAAAAGATGGTCAGGGGGATAGAAATCGATGTGTTCCAACCTTAGTCTGCTGTAGTCTACACCCGTAAGTCCACTGTACCTGCTCCGATGGTCGATAAGAGCGAAATAAAAATCTTCGTCGGCAAGTGCTGTTGTAGCCACCTCGGTATCCATCATTTTTTCCAGATCGTATAAGTGCCGTGACATGCGTTCACTTCGCATTTTATCCTTGTTTGGTTTAGCAAATTCTTCATGGAGCAAAAACGCTTTTTCTAAGAACGTCTTGTGAGGTTTGACCACAGTGATTTCCATTGGGCTTTCGGGATAGGCCTCATTGGGAAAATGTTCAGTTAATAAACTTTGAATGGCCACCTGCTCATGGGGTTCAAGCTTGGACCGTACGCTGACCTCGATTTTCACTTCGTCTGCCAAGTATGGAATGGGGTCGTAAAGAGAAATATATTTTAGATATAAGGTCTGGGGATCTTTATCGCGCATTAAAGAGTTAATCTCTTCGGCAGTTAATTCAAAGGCCTTTTGATCGATACCCATCGCCACCAGTTGCTGTTCAAGAGCGTCCCTAAGCGCTTCGCTCGTGAATGCACAACCAATTTTCTTTAGTTTTTTTAAATAGCTTTTGGTAGGTTCGGGTACATAGCTTTCGCCGAATGCTTTAGGGTCAAGGGCAAGATCGATATCTTCGGAGAAGCGCTCGATGAGCTTCCAGCATTTGCTCAAGGATGTACCTCCTTTAAAGATCAAGAACTCTGAGTATGGGGTTTGGAAAAGCGCTTTAAGCGTAAGGGTGACCCACCAATCCTTTTCGATGGACTTAGCATTAATGGCGCTTGCGGTTGCTGCCTGGGCAAGCGTTATGCGGCGTTCCTCATCTGTTAGTTTAAGCCATTGTATCATCCGAGTAAAGTTTATAGAGGTAATCGGCAATCTTAGCCGTTGCTTTCTTTAGGTCTTGTTTTAGAGTAGTAGGTATCTTCTTCTTTCAAAAGTTTCTTTATCCGGTCTTCGATTCGTTCATCTAGGGTATCCAGCCCAAGTTCTTCTAGCGCAAGGATCAATCAACCGGCTATAGGTTCCTTTTAACGAAAGTTTTTTAGGCGTAGTAGCCTTAAACTTGATGGTCGTCTTGCCAATTTTGATTTCTCTTGAGGTTCCATCGGTGAGGTAGACAAGCTTGGTGGGTACCTGCATGCTTAGTCCCAATTTGTGCAAGGCATATGCACCGGCAGGCTGTATCCTTACCTGTTCTTTTTTGGCAATCGCTTCGGCAACTTCTTCTGCCGAAGGCAGGATTTCCCCAAACCGAGGATGTTTGGTAGGAAGTACATAGATTCCATGCCCCAGCCTTTTTAGTATACCTTCTTTTGCGAGCCTTGATAAAGCTTGTTTGACAGCATCTTTATTGCCCTTATTTCTAAAGTCTACGGAAAAAACCAAATCACCACGTTTGTAGCGCTTGATGGTGGTTTCTATATCTGCATGGATGCTAGCCATAATATTGCTTTTTTCAAAGATAGCATTTAAAATTAATTTGTCACCTTTATTTTGACAAAAGGTGACAAAATGTAATTAAATTATGTCACCTTTTCTTTGATAAAAGGTGACAAACATCATTATATATATTAATATAATTAATTGATTATTAATATATTATAATAAATAAAAATAAAATTGATTTTAAAAATCTTTGGGTAAATTATTGATGCTTAATTTTGAAAAGCTTTGGGTAAAAATGAATTGAATTTTAAGGTAATTTTTAGAAAAATTTGCTTCTTATTCCTTTACTTTCTAACTTGGTATATATACCAAGTTAGAAAGTAAATAGGTTAATGGATCCAAATGGCAAATAACGTTGATGAAATAAAATGAAAAACGGGTCTATAAAATTACGAAACTTATCGCTAACTTTGGTGTATACACCAAAGTTAGCAGAGCCATTATTAACTTAATCCCTCGTCTTTTTTAAAGGCTAAAAAAAATTAGCAAGCGATTAAAACAATATCCACCTGTTTGACGTTTGGTATATATACCAAACGTCAAACAGGTGGATAGCTGCCCAATAGAAATTTATTGATTTAAATATAGCTGTTATAGTATGGGCAATCGTCCAAGAATTTCCATGAGAGCCGGTCAGATCGATCGAAAACTCCAACAAGCCTATCCACTTATCTTTAAAGCGAATCAGCTGGCGATAGTGTTCGCTAAACAAAGAAAAGTCTGGAACTTACCTAAATCGATGAATTTCAACGCATTTGTAGAAGGGCTTATAAGTGAAGGTATAGTAAAAGAAGTAATGCTTGATTTTGGTGCCGACTGGTTTGACTTTTACATTTTACCGGACATTTCTATCTATCATCTAGCTTCGTATGGAGTTTCCAAGGCATATTTATCCCATCACTCAGCCTTGTGGCTTTGGGGTTTAATCGAGAAAGAGGGCGAGGTGATTTATATTAATCAGGAGCAATCAGCGGCACCCTCAAAGTCAAAAAAGAGCTCATTCACGCAGGCAGCAATTGATAACGCTTTCTCTCACGAACGCAAGATGAGCAATTCCAGGACAAAATTTGACGGGTTTGAATTCGTCCTCCTCAAAAGCAAAGCCACTTCTATGCTAGGGGTAAGGGAAATCGGAAATGCAAAAAAGGAACGGGCCAAGGTAACCGATGTTGAACGTACGCTAATCGATTGTGTGGTGCGGGCGGCCTATGTAGGTGGTGCAGGTGAAGTAGTGAAAGCTTTCTTTTTGGCCCGAAAAAAGGATATAGTTGACATCGGATTATTGGCAGATTATCTACAGGAACTTGATTATGCCTATCCTTATCAACAGTCAATTGGTTTTTACCTGCAAATGGCTGGAAATTATAGTAAACAGGAAATGGAACATTTTGAACAACAAGAAATGAAATATGATTTCTACCTAGAGTATGCTATGGAAGATAAAGTTTATGATAAGCATTGGCGGATCTATTATCCTGCTGATCTTTTACCGGTTTCTTAATACGGATGTTAGTTCGCAATTCGCGAACTGCGAATAAAAAATTGTTATCATCTTGCAGAGAATAATATTGTTTCCAGGTAACAATTAGATAGCTAACATTTTTTTAAAAACATTACAAACAAATGGACGAACTCACGGATTTTCAGAAAACTTATTTTGACGGGCTGCGAAAAGAAGAACTTGCTCAACTACATACCCATAAAGAGACGATCAATGCTTTTAAATCGTTCTGTAAGGGTAAGGGCATTCATCTTGAAGATGAAAATTTCAAATATTTCTATACTTCGGGTATTATTGCCACTTACCCCAACCTGACGACTTACCTTAGCGAAAGCTTAACAGTCGATAAGGAGGGGTTATTGGATTTTGATCGGTTGGCGAAGGAGTTTCCAAGGAAGCGTTTTATGAACGGTTTTCTATATGCCGAGAACTATATGCTAATGGCACATTATTATTTTCGACGATCTTACCATCAGGCAAATAATTTTGCACCCAGTTTTGTCGATCTATTCTGGGCTCTTCCCAAACCTGGCATACAGTGTTACCTATCGATCGACCCCGATAGTGTCCGCATTAACATGAATGGCTACACCATCATGGAACGCGATATGTGGTTTGGGGCTCAATTTAAAAATACCATTGAAGACATACCAGATGGGATCGTAAAGCTTCGACCCCCATTGGATATCGAAAGCTCTCATATCGATTTCTTTTTTGCATCGGCGTATAGTTTGGACATCAAATGGGCTTCCAAGGATGGGGTTAAAAGTGTCCAGATGGAAGAATTCAAGAGTGAGGAGGTTACCTTAATGAAAGAAGAAATGGAATATCACCCTGTCAGGTATATCCATGCAGAATTTGATGTCAAAGAAAAGCGGTTTAGGCATTTTGATGGCGCAATCCACTTTTATACAAAAGAGGAGTATTTCCAAAGACGGGATGATGATTTCAACTATAATGCAAAAAACACAACCCATATAAAGACGTTATCACAAAAGCTCTTTAAAGTAAATGGCGCAATAGAGGTTGCAGAATTCGTAGAATTAACAAGCCACTTTTTTGCAAAAAATCCGTTGATCATTGAATATTTTCAAGGTGAATACCCTAACTATATTCTAGAGTTGTTAGCCAAGCTCAGGACGAGGGAATGATTTATAAGCGTTCAATTAAATGGAATGTTCATGAAACATGAACAGGAAAGATTAATGAACACGCGATCGGCTAGAAATCTAAAATTAAATTTTTTATACTCTTTAATTACTCTTAAATTAGCATTAAGACAATTACGGTCAAAACGTATTAAAGCAGTGGGGAATTCGATGATTCATCAAATTTAACTGCGTGTAAAACATTGATAAAAAGATATTTAACGATAGGGTTCGATTCCCCTACGGGCTACGAAAAAGCATCAATCTGACAAAGATTGGTGCTTTTTTTATGTCAATAAAAAATGTATTACCCAAACCGTTACTAGCTTCTCAGTTAGCATACAAGAGGTAGTGTAAAAATCTTTAGACTTTCTGCAAAGCTCATCAAGAAAGTTTTTTGAAGAATCGTTATCGTCTTTTTTGCAACATTCGGGCGACCATTTTCAGCCTAGCGATTTTTTTTCGATGTAATAAAATACTGCTGCTCTTTTATCAATAACAATCGAATCGGGTAATTTGAAATTGGTTAAGGAATCAATTTATGGGTATTCCAAAAAGTGGTATTCGATATAATTTTTCTATATATTAGCGTGATAACTGGATCAACTTAAACTATTTAACATGAAAAAACAATTACTTTTGATTTGCTTGCTAGTGGGTTTTGGACTCACAACGAATGCACAAACAGAAGGGGCAGTAAAAAAAATGAGTATTGGTGCTGAAGTGGGTTCCCCAACCGCAAAAGGAACCAATAATGTGCTGTTTGCTGGGGGCTCCGTACAACTTGAACTGCCTGCTACTGTTGAATCATTTAATTTTACATTATCTGCTGGTTACACAAGTTTCTTTTCTACCTTAAGGGATTATTCTAAAGGTGTTGGGTTTATTCCTGTTAAAGCAGGAACCAAATACTATTTTGGCGGAAATTTTTATGCAGCCGGAGAAGTAGGTGCAACTTTCGCGACCGAACAAGGTATGGGCACTTCATTTGCTTTTGCACCTGGACTTGGTGCCTCATTTTCAGTGGCAGATAAATCAAGTTTTGATATGGGCCTACGTTTCGAAACCTGGGTTAATGAGGGTGCCAATTGGTTAATAGGGCTAAGAGCTGCTTATGCTTTTAGTTTGTAACAATACACCTTCTCATTTTAAAAATAACAATATTTCTAAATGATAAGGTAAGAATTGAGCAATGAGTTACGGTTTTGATCAAAACCTTCTTAGCTTCCACTACTGCCTGCAGATCATCCAAAAGATGTCACATTTTGTGTCATCTACAAAAAAAGCATCAATCTGATAAAGGTTGATGCTTTTTTGATGTTGTTTAATATAATTATCTGGTACTTTTTCCTTCGTTGTCGTAGGCGAATTGTACTGTGCATCCGTAACTGCTGCTAACCATACCGTAGGTCCATTTTGCGTATTGGTAACTGCAATCTGAACAAATTCCGTATCGGCACTTGCCCCATGCTAATGGGCAATGTTGGGCAGTATCCTATCTAAGTATGGTTTAAGTTTTCTGGCTTCCTTTTTTCTTGTGATGGAAGTTTTGAAAATAAGGATCACTTTTTAGTTAATGAAGCCAATAATTCGTCCAGGTAATTTAGTGTCATTGTAAATCCGCCTTGGAAACCCATTTCAATCATTTTTTCCATGCGCTCTAGCGAATCGTTTTTAATGGTAATGCTCACTTTTGTTATCCCATTTTCTTCGCTGAAGCTAAGGTCCCAATCCGAACCAGGCAATTCAGGGTTTTCATCTTTGTCTGCAAAAGAATTCAGGTATTTAAAATTAGTTTTTGGAGTAACGGAAGTATATTGCTGAAGTGACCAATGCTCATCTCCCTCAGGACTTACCATTGCATAAAACCTTCGTCCACCGGGTTCAAAATCCATCACCTTTGTTTTTGACGACCAAGGTTTAGGCGCCCACCATTGATCAAGAATTTCTTGTTTGGTAAAAGCATCCCATACCAGCGAAAGGTCGGCATCAAATTCTTTGTTCACAAATACCGTCTTTTTTTCCTTGTCAACGGTAAAATCAAATAGTAAATTGTTCATTTTTTCTGTTTTTTAAGAGTTAATAATACATTGTCTAATTGGCTAAATCGGCTCTCCCAAATTTTTCGATATTGGTCTAGCCACTTATCTATTTCTTTCATTTTTTCAATTTCAAGGGTGTAGTAAATCTCTCTACCTTGATATTCTTGTTTTACAAGGTCGCACTCGATGAGAATGCGTAGGTGTTTTGATACGGCTTGTCGCGTGGTGTTGAAGTTTTCAGCAATGGCATTAGGTGTCATTGCCTGTAATGCGATCAATGCAATAATTGCCCGTCTGGTGGGGTCTGCAATTGCTTGGAAAATATCTCGCCTCATTTTGTTTAAATATTAATTATGAAACCATTCGGTTGCAAATATATATGCAACTATTCGGTTTCGCAAATTTATTTTAAAAAATATTTTTTTTAAATGCTTAATGGCAATTGATTGGGCGATATACCATATTTCTTCTTAAAGCTAAAAGAGAAATGGGACAGGTCTTCAAAACCTACTTCAAGATAGACATCTGTTGGTTTTTTCCTTTTTTGAGACAATTGGTAATAAGCCAGTTCCAGTCTTTTATCCGTTAGCCATTTTTGTGGCGTGGTATTGAAGAGTTTCCTGAAATCTCTATTGAATGTCGATAGACTGCGACCAGTCAAATAGCCCAACTTCTCCAAAGACATGTTGAACATAAAATTACGCTGCATAAAACTCACCAGGTCAATCTTTCCCGGAATATCAAAATTAGCCAGTACACTATCAACCCCCGGATTAATCATCCGTAAGATGCTGATGGCCTCTGTGATCTTTAACGAGGCTAGGTCTTCTGGAAATTCACCTTCTACATCGAAATAGGGATCAGTGAAGTAAGACAGCTTTCCAGTAATGGGTGGTTGCTGAAACTATATATTTTTTGTTCGCAATGTGAAACGTTGCCGATGTCAAGCTTTTCATAGAACTTCTTTAACCTTTCAATAGACAGATGCATAACCACTGTTTTATGTGGCAGGCCATTTTTGGGATAGTTGATGATCGTGGCCAACTGGTTTCTCGGAATCAGGAAGATATCACCTGTCTTAAAATTAAAGGTTGTATCCCACTGGATCATCTTTGTTTCGCCCGAGATAAACCAGACCAGCATATGGTCATCAAACATCAGGTCTGACTTGAACAGCTTGTCTTCATAAGAAGAGAGCTTTATGTCTTTGGTTAGGTGTCTGGATATATGTTCCATTTTTATAAAGTTATCGGTTTTGTATGGATTTCTGTAAAAACCAGCTGTTAAAAATAGGGATGGGTTAATCTATTGGATGGTTTATAATGCCATAAGTTCAAAAAGAGTGGCCTCTGGTACAACCCAATACGCTCCGGATTTTATGCTTTAGATACACTGGCCACCGTCTGCCAGATATTCAGAACCTGTAATAAACGATGCCTCCTCACTAGACAAGAAGGCGATCAGTTTGGCCACCTCGTCTGGTCTTCCAAATCTGGCCAGTGGGATGGTACTGATCATATGCGCTTCCAAGCTCTGGTCTAATCCAATCTTTTGCATGATCTCGGTCGCTACAGGACCAGGACTTACTGCATTGACCCTGATGTTGCTAGGCGCCAGTTCTACTGCAGCAATTTTCATTACAGCATTTAGGGCAGCCTTACTGGCGGCGTATACCGATGCTTGTGGAGGAGAGATATGCGCAGATGTAGATGACAACAAAATAACCGAAGCATGCTCATTCAGGATCGGGATGAACCTGCTCAGCGTAAAGTAGGCCCCTTTGAAATTTACATCCATTATCTCGTCAAACAGCGACTCTGGCATCTGCGCTATGGTAGAGAATTTGCTAACACCTGCATTTACAAGGAGGATATCTATTTTGCCGAATCTTCTGGCAACCTCATTGGCAAGGGCGCCGATATCGCTTAGGCTCGATTGGTCGGCGATCAAACCAGTTACCCCCAGTTCTAGAGCGGCTTTTTCTACCGCTTCCTTTCTTCTGCCAGTGATCACCACTTGGGCGCCTCTCTTTTTTAGTTCAATTGCTGTGGCATACCCAATGCCACTATTGCCGCCGGTAATTACAGCGGTCTTTCCATTTAATGGTAACATATATTTTTACTTTGGGGTCGAATGAAAATTCAACCCATGTTAATTATTTGATCAGATTTTTATATGGTTTTATTTTTAAGATACTTGAAGCGTAACTGGGTTATTTCACATCAAAGGAGATACCTGTGAGCTCTTCCGTCAATAACCATAGCCGTTTTGCATTGTTCCTGTCTAACGAATATTGTTGCACGCCACTTTGATGCAGTTTGGCACCAGTTTCTATGGCTGGGTCATCAGAAAGGAGTTCGGCAATATCACCATCTTCGCAGTAAACGCCGCCAATGTTGTTTAGCAGGGGGCTGGTTGCGGCCCAAACAGAAGTTGCGGCACCCTGTGGTATGGTTTTAAGGCTGGCCAGAACTTCAGGCTTCATGTCGCCGTTTTCATCAACAAATCCCATCTGTTTCCAGAGGTCTATCGAGGCGCTTCTTCCCAGTTCTGTACCGGCAATAGAGCCAGGATGCAATGAATAGGCCCTTACATTAAATGCCTTTGCACGGTTGTCTAGCTCAAGGGCAAACAGGTTGCTGGCCGTTTTAGATTGTCCATAACCCAATAGTGTCTCATATGGCCTATGCTCAAAGTTGGGGTCGTTGAAGTTAAAGGGAGCCATATGGTGCCCCAGCGAAGAAACATTTACCACACGTGCCCCATTGGCTGCCTTAAGTGCTGGCCATAACCTTGCCACAAGCTGGTACTGGCCCAGGTAATTGGTAGCCAATTGCGATTCGATCCCACGGCTGTCTCTTTGTAGCGGTACCCACATGATCCTGCATTGTTGACCAGCAGGTGCAGCGCCCTGCCCGAAGCAAGAAACTGCTCAGCAAATGCATCAATAGTGTCTGGATGGCTCAGGTCCATCGCTGCTATCTCTACGTTTGCAATGCCTTGCAGGTTTTTCTTTGCCTTTTCTATATCTCTGGCTGGCACGATCGACCGTTGCGCCCGCTGCTGCAAGCACCTTGGTTGTTTCTAGGCCTATGCCTGCGTTGCCACCTGTTACAATTGCGGTCTTTCCGCTCAGGTCGATACCTTTGATTACTTCACTTGCTGTTGAGGTAGCGTTAAATCCCGAACCTATTGGTTGTTGTAGCGCACCTTGATCATTGTTCTTTTCCATTTTTGTTTTTGATTAAATGTACAGTACAAATCTAGGCAGATATGAAGGGGCGGGTTTTGTTCAGAATGTCAATTAATTTTGTTGAGCGTGTCAATACATTGGTTGGGCATTGGGCTTTTGGTACTGTTCGGCAACAAAAAAGCACCAACCTGATAGGGTTGGTGCTTTTTATAGGGTTTAACAATATCGTTCTATTTTTTTGGCGCAGCAGTGGCAGCTGTTGTAATACCTAGTTTGTCTTTTACGGCACTTGCAATGTCAACTCCATCATCCCAGGTTATTAGGTTATTGTTGGGGTCTTTTGCCGTATCAAAAACGTAGGCCAAGCCTTTTTCTTTGGCTACAGCTTTAATGGTGTTGATAAATTTGGTCCTTACCGGAGCAATCAGCTCTGCCTCTTTTGCAGCCATATCTTCTTGGGCTTTTTGATAAGCTGCATCCAAGCGTTTTTTTAGGTTTTCTAGTTCATCGTTCAAAACCTGCAGTTCTTTTAGCACAACATCTTTATTGGCTTCGCTTAAGGTTTTGTTTTTGGCTACGCCTTGATTGTACTTTGTCTGGATCTCGGTTTTCATCTTTTCCAGCTCGGCCATCTTGGTTTTGTTGATGGCTTCCAAACTTGTTTGGGCCGTTTTAAACTCTGGCATCGCGCTAAAAATTGTTTCCGAGTCTAGATGCCCAATTTTTTGTTGTGCCAGAACACTTTGCAGACCAAACACCAACAAAAGGCTTAAGCTTGCTATTATTGATCGTTCAAGTCTTCTTAAATTTAGTTTATTCATTCTAGGTTTTTAATTTGGTTACGTCTGTAGGTATCATAAAATTAATGATATTAGTTTCCGTAGGTCTAGAATTAACTTTTTTTAACATATGAATGTTAAAATAATGGGATTGATTTCCGGTCTTAATTTTTGAATGCTTTTATATCATAAGCGAAATGTTTGAGCCAATGGACGCAAATTAATTAAGGTAACCTGATGAAGCCAGTACCATTCGACCTTTCAATACGCCTGCGTTTGGGATTTTTGAGGATCTTCCATAGCATTGTTGATTTTACGATCTAGGTATGGCTAATAAGGATCTAACCGGCAGCCTTCATTAACCTCTGTTAGCAGAAAAACTTATTGGGGGCAGAATCAGACATCGTAACCAATTTGCCCTTCCTGTATCAAAATCCAATATGTTTTGTACGGCATAACTGCTATTAAGTGCTGTATTGTTGAGCTTGACATATTCTCTTGCCCTTCTTTCGGGGGTAATGTTCACATCAATGCCTCCAGTACCTTCTTTACACCCCAAGCCATAATACAGTACAACGGGTAAGATATAAGTAGTTGTTGTCAGCCTTTTTTCAGACTTGTCAATTTTCCAATGACCATTTGTACTTTCAATGGCTTTCTTAAGGGCGTTGGTAATAAAGGCTGGCGTTCCAATGGTAAATCCAAGATTGGAAATCTTGCCTTTTTCGGATACATTAAACTTTACAAAAACACTTGTAAACAGGCAAAGGGTATCCATGATCTTCTCATCAATGCTGAAATGGTCAGAAACATAAGCTCCAACCTGATCGATATTAGAAAATGTCAGATTTGGTCGTTTATCCTGTGCATAGCTGCCTGCGGCAAGTAGCAGTAGGAAAACAAAAATAGTTGCTATCTTTTTCATAAGGTTTAATTAAGGTTAATGCTATGGTTGTTTTGGTGGGCATTTTGTACCAGGGGCATTTTGTGCACTACTTTTATACGCTACCTGGGTATTGTATATCTCTTGGGTAGTTAAATTATATTTTGTCAATAAAGCGTTCCAACCTGTTAAATTATTTTCAAACATATCATTAAAACCATTCATTGTCAATGCATAGGCATCTTTGGCTGGCATATTCGGAAATATATCGGTCACCGCAGACTTCATGCTTTCTATATATTCTTCTGCCATGGTCTGGTGCTGTTTGAACTGGTTGTTGTAATAAGTTTTATTGGCATTAAAATAACAGTGCATAATTTCATGGACAATTGTAGCAGCTGCAAATTCTTGTGAATAACCTGGCATCGTTGTTTTATTGATGGTCACCTTTACATCAAAAATACGTTCGCCCTGACTAGTCACCCTATCCCTCAGTACCTGAGATTGAGCAGGCGCACCGCCTGAAACATCACCATCAAAGATCTTGAAGTTTATAGAATGGTTCTGTCCAAATGTTGAATTCAAGAGATTGATCAATCTTGCCTTTTGTATTAGATTTAAGTGCATTCCAAAGATTTCTTAAGCATTCATTCGATATTTTATCCGATATGTCTGCAAAGCATTCAGCACTTTCAAAGTTCAAAGGGTCGTTACAATCTACTCGGGGTGTAGGACCACCACCTCCCGGACAGTTTGGTATAGCCAGTACGTTATAGACCTCTGGTGGATCACAAGCATATGGAGTTTGTGAGTCGCCATAATAATAACACCATTGTTCCCAATTGTATTTAATTGTCCATTCGCCACAGGTGGCTACTTCATACCTCATTATTTTTCCCTGCCCTCCTGATCTGTTCCTGCTGCTAATTTTAACTGCATCAGCTGGCGACATTGCCCCTGATACATCGATTTTTCGGATAGGCATTCCATTCTCAATTCTAAGTATCCACAGTACATTTCCTTCCCAGTCCTTATATTGGAGGTAACCAAAAAAGTCTTTGTCGATGTTGTCGATGTTGTTTTTGCTAATGTCGCCCTTAGCTTTATCCAAATAGCTTCTGTCAGGCACATAAGTAATTAATCGTTGGTTCGTATTTCCTGCCGGTACCCTTATAGATGATAAGTCTGTTCAGGGATGCATTCATTACCTCAAGATCTAGTACAGGTTTTGCAGTAGGGTCTTTGGTAACCAAAAAGGTTGGCATCATTTTTCCCTCCATGTTTATAGGTACTTCAACAAAATCGTATAGAGATGTTTGGGCAGAATATCCCTTATTCCATTGAATGCTGATTTTGTTTGTTCTGGATGTGCTACCTGATTTACCTGATGACATCGTTTTGGAGGGTATCAGTAACTTTTTCTCATTGGGTTGAAGATTGGTGTCATAGTAGTTTTTGGCCCATTTTACCTGTTGAGGAATTGGTTGATTAGTACCTCCGGTAATATCCTTACGGCACGATTTTACCGAAAATGCTAATATCACCAGTAGGGCCATCCATAAAGGCTGGTTAAGTGATGTAAGTTTTTTCTTCATGATAGGAGTTTGTTAATAGTAGTCAATTTTGTTGTGTAAGGTTTTGGCATCAAGGTCATTTAGTTAATTCAAGTGTTATACACCACTGGGTTTTACACATCTATTTTTAAAGTCTTACTGTACTTTAAACATATCAAAATGTACATAGGTCTGCAAGTTTATTGTACCAAATATGCCTCAACGGATACGAAAGCCAATCATGAGTATATATTTTCTCTTAAATAGCAGTTTCATTTGTTGATGTTCCATTCCTGACTGATGTCCGTATCCCGATGCCAATAAAAGGATGTTAAAGTGTGTTTTTAATATCACAAGCAAGACGCTTGCGCTAGAGGGGGAATATTAAATTAATGGGATTGATCTCCTGCCGAAGAAGAAGAGTTTTTAATTAAGCCTTTGGCCACCCCAAACCGATCATCCCTATTCCAATCTGGTAGCTAGAACAGCTCCCACTAGTGCTCTGAATCCTTCCACCATAGTTTGAGAAGCCTCCACTATCGCTTGAACTGTCTCCACCGCTGCTTGAACTGCTCCCACCATCGCTTGAGAAGCCTCCACCATTGTTCTGAATCCTCCCACCATTGCTTGAGAAGCTTCCACCAGTGCTCTGAATCCTCCCGCCATTGCTTGAGAAGCTCCCACCATTGCTCTAAATCCTTCCACCATAGCTTGAGAAGCCTCCACTATTGCTCGTAATCCTCCCACCAATGCTTGAGAAGCCTCCACCATCATTCGGAATCCTTCCACCATTGCTTGAGTTAGCATACCACACCCAATTAACCATTGGCGAATGAACCAATGAACTAATGAAACCAATGAACCAATAAACAATCAGAATGAAAAAACCGTAATTTTATATCGCAGTTTTCAAGACCAAGGTACTCATAGAATCAATTTTATGGCACACAAAAACACTCAAGACCTCCTTAAGCTTTTAGGCATCCAAATTCCGATCATCCAAGCGCCAATGGCTGGTGCCGATAGCGTAGAATTGGCCATCAATGTTGCACGTGCAGGAGGTCTAGGTTCGTTGGCCTGCGCAATGCTTACCACCGATCAGGTAATAGCGCAATATCATTCTATTAAAGCTAAGACCAACCAACCCATTAACCTCAATTTTTTCTGCCATCAGCAGGTAGAAAAATCATCAATTCAGCAACAAAAATGGCTTAACCGTCTTTTGCCTTATTATACAGCGTATCATTTAGATTCGGCCACCGTAGCACCAGCAGTGGCACGCCTACCATTTAATGAAGAATATTGTAGGGTAGTAGAAGAGATTAGACCAGCCATCGTCAGTTTCCATTTCGGCTTACCTGATCAACAGTTATTGCAAAGGGTAAAGGCAACAGGTGCAATCGTCCTCTCCTCAGCCACCACGGTTGAAGAAGGATCTGGTTAGAAGAAGCAGGTTGCGATGTCGTAATTGCACAAGGGCAGGAGGGAGGCGGTCATCGTGCCCTATTTTTAACCGATGAGCTGTCTACCCAATTGCCAACAGCCCAATTGGTACAACTTTTAGCTAAAGAACTTACCGTGCCTATTGTGGCTGCGGGCGGCATAGCCGATGCACAAGCGATCAAAGAAGCATTTGAATGGGGAGCAGCAGCCGTTCAATTGGGTACGGCCTATTTGTTTTGTGCCGAAGCACGTGTAGCACCGCTCCATCGTCAGGTATTGGCTACCGATCGCGCAACAGTGATCACCAACATCTTTTCAGGTCGTCCGGCAAGGGGGATCACCAACCGTTTGATTCAAGAAATTGGCCCAATCTGTAGTGACGCACCTGATTTTCCTTACGCCACTGATGCTGTTATGCCTTTGCGTAAAGCCTCAGAAGCTTTGGGTAGTATCGACTGCATGCAACTATGGTCGGGCCAAGTGCGCAAACCACATGCCATGGATGCCTACGATTTTACACTTTACCTAAATAGTCAGCTCTAATTAAGTCTTTTCTCTTTTGGTCGTTGCATTTTAGACATCGATTTAATGTTCTTGCCGAACATTGATGCAATCTGCAATGAAGCTCAAACTAAGGGAAGAAAATACAAACGGAGAACTGTTGCTCTTTAATGAAGAAGCAGTTTTCATTACACTGATAATCCATGCTTCATGTAGAATGCTAAACCAGCTGATGCATTAGTGGCCACAGAAGACAAAAGTCAAATTTTTGCATTTTTATGCTGGTCAAAAATATTACTTTCTGAACTGGAATAGCAATTAATGATAAATATTTATCTATAATTGATTTATATTTATTGTTTTTCAATAAATATTTATTACATTTGTATCGTTAATTTAAAATTTAATTGAAATGGAAATTAAAATAACTACCCAACAGATTCTTAAAGTATTGGCCATATTGGCTTGGATCATATTTGTTGGCCTATGCATAGATGCTGGAGGAATCATCTCCAATGCTTTTTATACTTTGGTTTTCAATCCAGAGTGGGCACATCTTTTTTGGCTGCAGATCGACCTGTCTAGCCTTTACCAATATGATGCAGGATATTTCCTTGTCGAAACCTTATTGATGAGCATTCCTGCAGTAATGAAAGCTTTGATGTTTTACCTGATCATTAAAATACTGAGCAACAAAAAGCTCGATATGTCGCAACCCTTTGTGCAAGAGATGGGCCGTTTTGTTTTCAACTTATCCTATTTGTCTTTAGGTATAGGAGGCTTCTCCAAGTGGTGCGTTGGAAATACCGAATGGTTGGTTAAACAGGGTGTAACTATGCCAGATGCAGCACAGTTAAACGTAGATGGTGCCGATGTATGGCTGTTTATGAGTGTGGTTCTCTTTGTTGTTGCACAGATTTTTAAAAGAGGGATTGAAATCCAATCAGAACACGAATTAACGGTATAATTATGGCAATTATTGTAAACCTCGATGTGATGATGGCCCGAAGAAAAATGTCGTTGAATGAGCTTTCAGAAAAAGTAGACATTACTTTGGCCAACCTGTCTAACCTTAAAACAGGGAAGGCAAAGGCCATAAGGTTCACCACGCTCAATTCCATTTGTAAGGCTCTAGACTGCCAACCTGCAGACATCTTAGAATATACGGACCAATAAACAGGCATCGGTTTGATGCTTATTTGGGCCATGGTAAACATAGGCCCTTGGGCTTGCCATGTCCTTTAATTCAAAAAAATAGATAATAATGTGATTTTTAATGCACTTCTACGAATAATAGACAAAGATTAACTCAGTATACATTCATTCATTTAAAAAACAAATCATGAAAACATTACACTTTAAATGGTCTAAGAGACCACAGCAATTGGCCTTTCTATTTTTGGTATGCGTAGGCCTTTCCATTCCTGCAATCAGCTTTGCACAAAAAAATGTAAAACCTCCAAAAGAAGACCTGCATACCGTAGTAATGGCAGGAAACATGGCAGCCTTAAAACAGCACATTGCGGCTGGCAGCGACCTTAATGTAAAAGAGCAAATGGGTGGCTCTAGTCCTTTGATCATGGCTGCACTATTGGGCAAGACCGAGATGGCCAAAGCCTTGATTGATGCGGGTGCAAACCTGAACCTTAAAAACAACGATGGTTCAACTGCACTTCACATTGCCGCCTTTTTTTGCAGGCCTGAGATTGTAAAGATGCTATTGGCCAAACGTGCCGATAAAACCATTAAAAACAACTATAACAGTACGGCCTATCAATCGGTTGTGGGTCCATTCAAAGAAGTAAAAAACGTGTACGATATGATGGGGAAAATGCTGGCACCCATGGGCTTAAAATTAGATTATGCTTATATAGAAGCGACAAGGCCTAAGATTGCTGCCATGTTGAAATAATAGAAAAGATCATGGCAGCAAATTATAGAAGATACGATATCGATTGGTTAAGGGTTATCGCTATTGGTTTACTCCTTGTTTACCACCTGTCAATTGGTTTCCAACCCTGGGGCATCATGATCGGCTTTATCGTAAATGACAAAACCTGGGAATCTTTATGGTTACCAATGACCATGCTCAACATATGGAGAATCCCACTCCTGTTTTTTGTATCGGGCATGGGCGTATATTTCGCCATACAAAACAGAAATTGGAAACAACTGCTCCTTGAGCGTGGAAAAAGGATACTGATCCCTTTTGTATTTGGTTTTTTTTGTATCGTTCCCTTGCACATCTACCTTTGGCAATATGCCAACCAATGGGAGCTGAGCTACAATCCAAACCCTGGCCACTTGTGGTTTTTGGGCAACATCTTTAGCTACGTAGTGATCTTGCTACCCATTTTTATGTTTTTGAAGAAAAAGGAGAATGGTCAAATGGGCATGTGGATAAAAAAATGGTTTGCTACCCCATTGAGCTTACTTGTTGTCATCGCAGCTTTTGTAGCCGAGGCGGTATGGGTCAATCCAATGCCTTATGAACTCTATGCAATGACATGGCATGGCTTTTTTCTGGGGATTTTAGCCTTTTTCTTTGGCTTTTGTTTTATGCTGGCTGGCAACGATTTTTGGAATATGCTCTTAAAATGGAAATGGCTTTTTTTATTGGTCGCAATTGCACTTTATGCTTGGCGCATCATGCAGCCTCAATTGCGGGTGCCTATCTATCAATTGCCCATTGAGTCTATTTTTTGGTTGTTGTCTGTTTTTGCCTTTGGTTTTAGGCATTTGAACCACCCCAGTACTGTACTTCGTTACCTCAGCCAAGCGGCATATCCAATCTACATCCTGCACATGTTATTTTTATTTCTGGGGTCGGTACTCATCTTCCCCTTGGCTATTGATGTAAGATTGAAATTTGTAATGGTACTCTTATTTACAAGTGTGGGTTGCCTGGCTCTTTATGAGTTTGTGATCAGAAGAATAGGTTTTCTTAGGTTATTATTTGGTTTAAAGAATCTGGGCTAACAACCCAGATTCTTTTATTTCTCATACTCAACTTATCTGATCAAAGAGCAATATCGTTGGTATAGTATTAAATTTTATGCTCAAATAAGTATATCTTCAAACTTTGGTGTCATTGTAAATGACACCAAAGAATTAGGTTACCTAAGTTGAGGATGAATGCCAACACAAAAAAGTAAGATCGAAGGACTATTTAGAGAAATCCAATATGGAAATAAGGCCGCGTTCGACGAACTTTTTGTGCTTTACCATGATCAACTGCTCGCTTTTGCCAAACAATATGTAAAACAACAAGAAAGTGCCGAAGAGCTTACTTCTGAACTTTTTGTGAAGATATGGCTCAGGCGAGAAACGTTGGCCACAGTACTTAATCCAGAAGTCTATCTTTTCATTTCCATTAAAAATGCCTGCCTTAACCTGATCAGGGCCAATAAAAAACGGCAGCAGGTTTTTACAGAACCACCCATCGATCAACCCATGGTACAGATACCCAATGCTTATAACATGGGTATGGAAGATAAAGAATTGGTCAGCTTACTCGATGCTGCGGTTGCAGCCTTGCCAGCACAACGCCAAATGGTGTTTAGATTAGTTAAAGAACAAGGACTGAAATGTAGTGAAGTGGCCCAGATCTTAGACATTTCTAAAAGAACCGTCGAAAACCAATTGTACAAAGCCGTAAAGACATTGGCCGAATCGATCAGTGGCTATTTGGGCTATCACCCACAAGCAAAGATCACCAAGATCCAAGCACTTTCTGACCTGCCCCTGTTCTTTTTTTAAGCACAGGATGAGTAATGTTTTAAATCCGGGTGTCCTTAGCATATAAGCCTTTAACAATGGACAAAGAAAAATTCATAGCACTGCTATCCAGCAAACTCTCTGGCGAGATTTCTGGTGCCGATAATGAAGCCTTAGCCAAGGCAACCGAAAGCAATGAAGAATACCAACTGTTGGCCACCCAATTGAGCCAGTACTTTCAGCAGCACCAAAGCCTTGCACCAAAGATGGACCAACTGAACCAGACATGGAACAAAATAGCGCTCGCAGAAACCCAAGGTTTTGAAGAACGATTCAACTATTCGTCAGTAAAAAAAGCGAGTCCTTATGCTGCTTTGCTCAAGGTGGCGGCCATATTGGTACTGCTGGTTGGTACGGGTGTATTTGGTTACCATTTGTTAAACCGCAATGTCAATCCATCTTTCGACACCATGGCTGCTACAAAAGAAACAACTTTCAGGTTGCTGGACGACGGTACCAAAGTATGGCTCAACAAAAAATCTACCCTCAGCTACAACAAGGCTTTTGGTAAACAGCAACGTGAAATATTTCTAGAAGGCGAAGCTTATTTTGATGTGGCCAAAAACAAGGAGATCCCCTTGTTTATCCATGCCGGAAATATAGATATCGAAGTAAAAGGCACCACTTTTAATGTCAATGCATACAAAGACAGACCTGAGATACAAGTAGCACTGGTAAGAGGATTGATCCAGGTTAGTAACAGGTTAGACCAAAGCCGTACCATACTGCTCAGGCCAAACGAGAAGCTCATCTTTGCCAAACTCAGTTCAAAAGACAATCATTTTGCCGTACAACCAATAGCTTCGAACATACTCTTAAAGGAAACAAGGTGGACTTCGGATACCTTGACCTTCCAAAAAGAAAAACTCAAAGACTTGGCCTTGCGCATGGAGAAAAAATACGACTTGAAGATAGAAGTGAAAAGCGAGCAGTTAAAAGAAAAACGCTTCAGCGGAACTTTTACCAACGAAACCATCCAACAGGCGCTAGAGGCACTTAAACTTTCCTATCCGTTAACCTATACGATCAACAATAAGTTGGTGGTGATCAAAGATTAAGGATGAAGAGAGCTGTACTACTATTGTTATTGGTGTTCGCTTATGGTCTACTTTATGGGCAAGACCAAAAATTAACCCTTAAATTGAACAGAAGCCCCATCACCCAGTTGTTTAAGCAGGTCCAGACTCAATGTGGCTATACCTTTGTTTATAGCGACGAGGTTATTACCGATACCATGCTCGTTTCTGTCAATGTTTCGCATAGCCCAGTTGCTAAAGTGTTGGATAGTGTGCTATCGAGCAAACAACTTTTTTATCAGGTACTGTCTAAAGAGATGATTGTGATCGGGAGCAAAAAGCTTTTGAAAAAAGAAGAAGAAGGAATTACAAAAACACTTTTATCGGGCAGCATTGTCAACCCAGAAGGCATTGCTGTACCCTTTGCTACCATTTCATTGTTGGCAGACGAGGTACAGGTAAACGGAGCTATTGCCAATGAACAGGGCAGTTTTCAGTTTTCCCATTCCATGCAGGGCAACAAAGCTTATGCCTTAAAGCTATCATCTATCGGTTACGATGTTTTGATACTTAAACTTGCTCCGCTAGAAAAAGGGCTTCAACATAAAGAATTTGGCAAACTACGGTTAATGCCCAAAGCTAAGCTTTTAAAAGAGGTAAATGTTACGGGCAACCAGAAGGTGATAGAAATGGAAGGTGGCAATATTGTGTTCAATGTGTCTAAAAGCATCAATGCACAAGGTTCAAATGCACTCGAATTGTTAGGTAGGGCACCTGGCGTAACGGTGGGCACAGACAATAACATTTCATTGAATGGCAAGGCTGGTGCTGCGGTATTGATCGATGGTAAGCAAACCTATCTCTCGAGTAGGGAGATTGCTGAGCTGCTCAAATCGATGTCCTCATCAGACATCAAATCGATAGAGATGATCAACAGCCCAAGTGCCAAATACGATGCTTCGGGTACAGCGGGATCATCAATGTCAGGACATTGAAATCGATGATCCAAGGTTTCAGCGCTGGTTTTACTACAGGACTCAGTTATGGGGTATACCTTAGAAACAACCAGGACCTTTCCTTTAGCTATAGGAAGAACAGATTGAACTTGTATGGTAACTATAGCCATTTTTTGGGCTACTATTCTTATCTCTATGGTGGTGATCGGATCCAAGAAGGGAAGTTCTATAACAGTTTTACCGACGATATAGACAAAAGGAAAAAAATGGGCTCACGCTTGGGCGCCGATTTTGCGATAGACAAAAACCAAACGGTAGGTATTTTGCTCAATGGTAATTTTATTTTTGGAGGGGGAATCACTGACACAAAGACCGATATTGGTTTGGCCCAAGCCACAACCATTGACCAAACGCTTACTGCCATCAACGATTATTATTACCAGCAGACCCAAAGGTATAATGTTAACCTCAATTATAAATATGAAGATACGCTAGGCAGGATCATCAACATTGATGCAGATTATGGCGATTTTACCAAGCGTGCCGGCAACCTACAATCTAATAAATACACGGCAGCAGATCAGAGCGTGATCAGCGATAACCTTTACCGATCGCTCAATGCCATCGATATTGGCCTAAAAGCCATCAAGGTAGATTATACCACCAACCTTTGGAAGGGGAAACTAGAAACTGGCGCCAAATATTCATCTGTATTGGCAGACAATGATTCGAAGTTTTTGGAGATCCAACAGAACGGAGAATTTATAGACCCTTTAAGGACAAACCGTTTTGCTTATAAAGAAGACGTGACCAGTGCCTACTTCAATTACAAAAAAGATTTGGGCAAATGGCAGCTTCAGGGGGGGCTAAGGGTAGAAAATGCTGCTTCAGAAGGGAAGCTGAACGAGATTTCGCCGATAGCTGGCAATGCAAAGGCTACCACTAGAAATTACACCAACTTATTCCCGTTCTTTTCGGCTACGGTTAAACCCTCAACCTCGAATAGCTTTTCACTCAGTTATTCTAGAAGGATAGACCGTCCGGCCTATCAGAACCTCAACCCGTTTATCTATCTTTTGGATGAGCTTTCTTATTGGCAGGGTAATCCCTTCTTAGAGCCTCAGCTCAGTCATCGGGTGTTGTTACAGTATGTCTATAAAAGTTCAACCATTGTAGGGCTGAGCTATACTTATACGGGTAACTTTAGCGTAGAAGTAACCGATACTGTTGATCAGAGCAAAGTGGTAATGGTGCCTCGTAATTTGGGTGTGCAACAACATTTGGCCCTAACGCTTACCCAAACCCTAACATCCGCTACTTGGTGGAACATGACCTTTAATGGTACCTTTTTTGGTCTTTACAATGACATCGACTTTGGTGCAGACAGAAAGCTTAACCTGAAACAGACAGCAGCAAGGCTGAACCTGCAACAGACTTTTAAATTGCCCCGTGGCTTCAGTGCAGAAATAGTAGGAGTGTACAACTCCAAGCGTTTGGTAGGTGCCAACCAATTTGCCAAAGCCACCAGTCAGGTAGACCTTGGGTTACAGCGCAATTTTATGAATAATAAAGCAACAATCAGGCTTGCCTTTAGCGATATCTACAAAGGAAGCAAGGCCAGTTCCGTACAAAGTGTTGGAGGTCTTTATATCCGTAACTACAGTTATTTTGAAACCCGTCAGGTTAAACTCAATTTTAGCTACAGGTTTTCAACAGGAAATTCTAAAGGACCAAGAAATAGGAGTTCGGCACTTGAAAACGAAAATGGAAGGATCAAATAGCGAAAGCACATCCAGTTGTTTAAGGAATAAATCAATAGAAGAAGTTTATTCCTTGTAACTATCAAGGGCCATGATCTGCGCTTTATATGCTGGAGGTAGGATCGCATTTTTAAGCATGGGTTTTAACCCGATCAACCTACTCAGCTTATAGAGGTTTAACATGATTGCTGCCATCGGGTTTTTCCCTAAGCCTAAAAGTTGGTTTACTTTAGTAGGCAAGAGTAGGATTTGCGCCTGCTTTAACACCCTATACCTGATCCAACCCAAATGCTTGCGGTATTGTTTGTACAAGTCAATGGTGAAATTGCCTTTAACAAGGTTTTCTTCCAGTGCGGTGGCACGTTTAAGTTGCCATTGTTCAAACGAATTAGGCAGGTCTTTGATCATCATGCGGGATCCCATCCTGTAGAATACATCAAATACCTCTTCCTTTTCTTCGGCGCTTAGTTTCCGTTCCAATAGCTCAAAAGAACGGATAGAATAATCGATCAACATGTACAGCACATCCCGATAGGCCCAATCAGGAATATGCCTGCCACGTTGGTCTTCAACCCCTTTGTGTATGGTATTGATCTGGTCAATGGCACGCATTGCAGCATCGTGGTTAGCAAATACGATCTGCCTTGCATAGGCCACCGTCGAGAATAAACGTTTTAATGGATCAGCAGGGAGACGACCAGTAAAGTATAGCCAATCTACCGCCTTGTTCAGTGCAAACTCGGCAGCAGCGCCTGCAAAAATAAACAAGATCGTATCCCCATTTCCCCAGACTGGCGAACAATCGAATTTTTAGCAACAAAATAATTCATCATTTTTTCCTCCTCTACCTATCTTAACAGCAACCTGCAGACTACATTTCTCCAAATAATTTTAGGATTGCACTTGCAAATCTAAAACTAATATTTAACTTTGAAAAAAAAAGTACTTTCAAATGAAAGAAGAAAAGGATTATATCGGGGATATTACAGCGATACGCGCTATGATGGAACGTACCTCTAAATTCCTCTCCCTATCGGGTTGGGCAGGTATTATGGCGGGGGTATATGGCCTTGCCGGAGCTTGGATAGCCCATAAGGTATTTTACTTTGATCCGAACGAGATTGTTTATCCAATGGGAACGACCGGAGCTTGGTCGGCCAATTTGATGCAGCTGATCGGATTGGCAGTAACAATCTTGGTCCTCACCCTGGGTACAGCCATCTTTCTTTCTTATAGAAAAGCGAACAAGCGCAAAGAAAAGATCTGGAACAGTACTTCTAAGCAGATGTTGGTACATATGGCTGTTCCATTGGTAACAGGAGGACTATTTATCCTTATTCTGATTGCCCATGGCCTGATCGGATTGGTGGCCCCACTTACCCTTATATTTTATGGATTGGCCATGTATAATGCAAGCAAGTTTACTTATGCAGAGATCAAAGTATTAGGATTGATGGAGATTGCCTTAGGGCTGATCGGCTCGTGTTTTATTGGATATGGTCTTTTATGCTGGGCCATAGGCTTTGGTGCGTTGCATATTATAATTGGTGTTTATCTCCATTACAAATACGAAAGGTGAAGTTAGCGATAGAAGGATTTCATAAAGCGTTTGAGAGTAGGATAAGATTGGGTATCATGTCGGCCCTGGCGGTGAACGAGAAACTCAGTTTTAACGAACTGAAAGAATACCTCGACCTTACCGATGGGAATTTGGCAAGCCACATCAAGGCCCTCGAAAAGGATGGTTTTATTGACGTGAACAAAACGTTCGTTGGTAAAAAGCCACATACAAGTTACTTTATTAGCAAAGCTGGTATAAGTGCGTTCAATGACCATTTAAAAGCTTTAGAGAATTTAATCAAGTCGCAAAAATAGAAATAAGAAAAGTGCAATTTTTTTTGAATACATACTTTGAAAAGCAAAGTTCTTTTTGCGAAATATAAACCAATTAAAAAATAAACAATCATGACAACACAAGAAAACTTAACCGCAACAATCCATCGCGGTTCATTAAACAAAAGAATGGTACAAGGTGCAATCATCGGCCTGATTCTGATTTCAGCTTTTTTGATCAGCGCAGGTAAAGGTAGACCCGAGTGGGGAAACTGGTGGATGATCAAGCCGTTGATTATTGTTCCATTTGCTGGCGCAGTGGGCGGTGCTATTTATTATTACATGGACCAGGTCCGTTCAAAAGGTGGGTGGCACAGGATTGTTGCTGACCTGATCAGTATCATCATCTTCTTGATTGGCATGTGGATGGGTTCTGTTTTAGGACTAAGTGGTACCTATTGGAACTAAACAAGCAAAATTCTATTAATTTTACTAAAAGTGATCATCACATGAAAGCGCAAATTTTAACCAATATAGACCAACCTGCACAGCTTGAGCGCTTGTACAGAAAAGATAAAAGCGGATTTAAAAAGGCTTTTAATGAGCTCTATCCCGAAATCAAGGACAATACCTTAGTTGGATACTGGAACGAACGATTGAATTTTACAAGCGACGAGATCTTGTGGGGCACTCGCAGCGACCTTGTTTTTGTAATCATCGCCTCACTTATTGCTGGCACCATTGCAAAACTGCCCGCATTGTTTGCGATCAATGAAGATTTTTTCTATCCAAGGAACATTGGATTTATTGTTTTCCCCGCACTTATGGTGTATTTCGCCTGGAAAAACAAGCTACCTACACCTAAGGTTGTTTTTCTGGCTGGAGTAACATTGGTAGGTTTGATCTTTATCAACCTGTTGCCCAACGTTAAACATAGTGATACCCTGATCTTATCTTGTGCCCATCTGGCGTTGTTCTTATGGGCTGCCTTGGGTATTGCTTTTGTAGGTGGTGTACAAAATGACAGCGAAAAACGATTGGGCTTCCTGAAATACAACGGAGACCTCGTTGTAATGACCACTTTGATTTTGATTGCAGGTGGGTTGATGAGTGCCCTTACTATTGGTCTTTTCTCTTTGATAGGCTACAACATCGCCGAAACTTACATGCAAAATGTAGGTGTCTTTGGTGCTGCTGCTGCACCTATTGTAGGTACTTACCTCACGCAGGCCAATCCACAATTGGTAGGTAAAGTATCACCGGTAATTGCCAAGATATTTAGCCCATTGGTATTGATAATGCTTATTGTTTATAGCATTGCCATTATGTATTCGGGTAAAAATCCTTACAATAACCGCGAGTTTCTACTGATCTTTAATGCATTGTTGGTAGGGGTAATGGCACTGATCTTTTTCTCCATTGCAGGTACATCTACCAAGAGCCGTACGGAAATGGGGATATTACTGGCACTGTCTATAGTTACCGTCATGGTCAATGGCATTGCACTTTCTGCTATCGTATTCCGGATTTCTGAATGGGGAATGACACCCAACCGTGCTGCGGTATTGGGAGGAAACATATTGATCCTGATCCATCTGGTTTTGGTGGCAGGCAAAATGTTAAGATACATGTTAAAGAAAGCAGAATTTAGCACGGTAGGTAAAACTATTGCCTGGTACTTACCTGTATACTGCATATGGACCATTATCGTCACTTTTATTTTCCCTTTTCTTTTCGGATTTAAATAAGAGAATAAAATATCAGTCTGAGCTTGTCGAAGACCAATACAAAAAATGCTTCGACAAGCTCAACATGACAATGCGCTAAATCATCATCCTTTGCAGGTTTAACTAAAAAACAACACCATACATCATTGAGGTCGCAGCACTTCATCTGGCCCAAATGATGCTTTTTGTTTATGGAGTACAAGCTTTAATTGATTGCTTAATAGTCTATTATGTAGTTCTGTTTTTTAACAACACCATAAGTTTATATCAATTTAATATGTAGTTTTAAGAGTAAAATTTAAACTACATGAAATACAATAGACGAGATTTTATTGGAGGGAGCTTGGCGGTTACAGCTGCTTTTGCACTACCATCAATAGATGTATTTGGTACTCCGAGTTTGCCAACTATTCCAGTAGCTGATGGCTTTTCGTTAAAGATCATGGCGCCTTATTGGGGCTTTAACGGGTCGGTAAGCGATTTCTGTAAAAAGGCCAAACAAGATGGTTATGATGGGGTAGAAATCCTATGGTCTGCCGAAATAGCCAAAGAGCTGTTTAGTGCTTTAAAGACACATCAACTGGCCGTAGGTTTCCTTTGCCGTGGTGATGAACCTATACCCGCACCTCATTTTTCAACCTTTCAAAAAGTATTAAGAGAAGCAATAGATAATCCTTACCAAAAACCACTCTACATCAACGTCCATTCGGGGAAGGATTTTTTTACCTACGAAGAGAACAAAAGGTTTATTGATTTTACGGTACAATACGCAAAAGAAAAAGGGGTGCCTATTTACCATGAAACACATCGGTCGCGGATGCTTTATTCGGCCCCAGCTTCCCTACGTTATCTACAGGAGAATCCTGCCTTGCGGTTAACCTTAGATATTTCTCATTGGTGTAACGTGAGCGAAAGTCTGCTCGAAGACCAACAGGCTACAGTGGAGCTGGCCATTTCTCGCACAGACCATGTGCATTCAAGAGTTGGCCATGCAGAAGGACCACAGGTAAGTGATCCTCGCGCACCAGAATGGAAATCGGCTGTAGATGCCCATTTTGCCTGGTGGGACAAAATAGTGGCCCTCAAAAAACAGCAGGGTAAACCGCTAACGATGTTGACCGAATTTGGTCCGCCAAGTTATATGCCAACGCTTCCTTTTACCAACCTGCCTGTTGCTGATCAATGGGACATTAATGTATACATGATGCAGGCTTGGAAAAAAAGATATCTATAAAAAAATTAAACAGTTGATAACCAAAAGATTTTTTTTCGTAATTTTTTAAAAAATTAACCAAATGACAGATATTCTACAAACCTTGTACGACGAAGTGATCGGTTTTTTAAGCATTGGTGGGCTGATCAAAATGGTGCAGACCGGAGATTACGGATCTTTAGCAACTTTAAATGGAATACAGACTTTATTGTGGCCCATCATCCCCTTTTTATTATTGTTCGAAATCATTAGGGCTTCCTTTTATAAACGTTTTAAGGTAGAGGATTACCGAATTCCTTTTTTGGTATTTGTAGTAAATCGATTTATCTCTAGGTTAATCTCTATAGCTGCGGTTGGCTTTTGTATCGGGTTGCTCGAAAAATGGGCTATTTTTACCACTACTTTTACTTGGTATTGGTTGATCTATGGTTATATCGTGTGGGAACTTTCACACTTTGTGTACCATTATTTCGGGCATAAAGTAAGGATACTATGGTGTCTTCATTCTACCCATCATGCACCTCAGCAGATGAACCTATCCGTTAATTTTGCCCATTTCTTTTTAGAGGCACCTTATGCCGATGTGGTCCGTACTTCTATCTGTATCCTATTGGGTGTTAATCCGGCATTATTGTTTTTCATTATGTTCATTGATGGTTTTTGGGGCTCGTTTATCCATATTGGAGAAGACACAATGAAAGATGCAAGACTTGGCTTTTTTAACCGTATTCTGCTTACCCCTTCACACCATCGGGTACACCATGCTAAAAATCCATTGTATATGGATACCAATTTCTGCAACCTGTTGAATATCTGGGACCATGTTTTCAAGACTTATCAGACCGAAAGAAGAGATATGAAAATAGAATATGGCATTACGAGAGAAATGAACCCCAATAGTTTATGGGATGTTTATTTTGGCGAATTTATCTGTTTGGGTAAAGATATTGCTGCTGCACCTACACTCAAAGCTAAATTATTATATATCGTTATGCCACCGGGATGGAGCCATACCGGCGACCATAAAACGGCTAGGATTGTAAGAGAATCATTTATGGCAGAAGAAAACGAAGGGAAAGAAATGACTTTTGACGAGCCTGTTAAAGTAAATATTTAAGCGCATTATTAATCAGAAATGAATAGCTTAATTGTCCAGATTTGATTAAAATCAAGTAAATGTGAAAAAAATAAATCTTGGTTCGTGCCAACACGAACCAAGGATAGGGCTGAAGTTTTAAACTTCCTCTCCACTACTGCACCAACATCCAGCTGAATCTGTAGCACTATAAGCTTTTTTGCAATCTGTTAATGAAACATCGCAACTTGCAACTATAAGTACCTGATTGGGATTAAGAGAATTCATATCTTTATCTCTACAATAGGCATGGCAGAGGCCAGTAGGCGGAACAACTCCACCCATCACTTTCTTCATTTCTGATTTACTTAATAAATTTGCTTTTTTCATAGTTCAAATTTTTTGGTTAGGTTGTAATTAAAGTTTGCCTTTATCACGTAGGGCATCAATGCTACGGCTTGAGATTAATAACATCAAGCTGGTTATTGGGGATGACATTTGCAACTGTCAAGCCTTCTGTAAATCTAGAATTACAAAAATCGATTAAAGCCAGTTCATAGTTATTATTTCTAGAAAAGCTTTATCTACTCTAATTTATTGAATTGGGGAACTTATTGCAATTTTTGGATGTAATATTTTTTGAATATATGAGTAGCATAAGCGATAAAAAAGATAATTGATACATAAAAAAAATGCCCTATTTTTTAATAGGGCAGTCCAATCTCTGCAAAGCAGAAAAGTTATTGATACTAATCTAACATTAGTTTGTCTTTGTATTTAACCATGAAGCTCTAAGTTTTAACTGTGCTTCGGTTGGCGATGCCATTTCATTTAAGATGTTAAATTGTTTTACATCCTGAAATTCTACTGGCTGACTTAATTTTACTTCGGTAGCATTGCCATTGGCATCTTTTCTAAGTACCAACATGCTAAATGTATCGCCTGTTTTCATGCTTACCCTTACACTATCCAAAAACTGTTGTACTTTAGCTACTTCAGGTAATTTAAGGTCGTTGATGGCCAATATCTGGTCGCCTTTTTGGATTCCCAATTTTTTACCATAACTGTTCATTGTGGTATCTGCAACAAATAAATTCTTTGTAGTTGGGTTGTAGCCAAGCCTTGTTCCACCAGTATTGGCTTTTTTAACCAAGGCCACATCCTGATAATCAACCCCAATTGAAGCAAAGATTTCTTGATATGGAAGTTTTTTATTGCCGCCAACATAGGTGTTCAAAAAGACCCCAATTTCTGGGTAAGTCAATTTGGTAATCGTTGCAAATAGTTCATCATCTTTAAACGACTTGTTTTTACCATAGGTTTTAGACAAGTCCTTCATCAGGTTTTGTGTACCATATTTTCCTTTGGATAATTCTCTTAACTTAATGTCAAGACAAAGCCCAATCAATGCGCCTTTCTCGTACACATTGCCATATTGGTTTTCATAAGTATCTAATACCCCTTTAGACATTTTTGTAAAGGCCAAGGTATCATTGTAACGCATGGCATTGTTCAATTTCGATTGTTGCGTTTTTAGGTAATCTTTAAAATCTACCAAACCATATTTTACCTGCATGTGGTGTGCTGCATATTCTGTTAATCCCTCATACATCCATAAATGGGCAGACATTTTAGGGTTATCATAATCAAAGTTTCCGATCTCTTCACTATGGATGCTCAATGGAGTTACGATATGGAAAAACTCATGCGAGCCTGTTTCCCGTACACTTTTTGCAAGTTCTTCAGGGCTAAAGCTTTCTGGAAGGTAATAAAAAGAAGAGTACGAATGTTCTAAAGCGCCGTAACTTGTAAGCTGTGGATCATCACTTAAACTGATGATAAAAGCATATTTATCTACCGGTAGTGTGCCACCAAGGTATTCTTTTTGGGCTTCTAAAGTTCTTTTGAGTTCTTTGGCAATAACGGCCGAAGTAGCTTTCTTGTTTGGAGAATATAAAGAGATCAAGATTTCTGCACCACCAATATGTAAAATGGTAGTATCTGGTCGGTTGTACATGATTGGTGCATCTGCAAGACTATGGTAATCTGGAACCTGATATTGGTCTGTAGTTGCATTGATCTGTTTGCCCTTAAGTGAAGTAGAACCATAAAAATCGGCAGGTTTGGTAACCGTTACTTTGTAAGGGATGTTTTTTGCACCATCAAAATAACCGAAGAAACCAAAATTGTTGATCACAAACATTTTGTCTTTATCGATGTTTGTTCCAGCAGGTTGAAAAATTTCGGCTCCCTTGATCTCCTTGCTATCCCAGCTATCGTCAACCAGATAGGTGATTTTTGACAGTTCTTTTGCGCCAGTTATTTTCCACGAATCAATGTTTTCTTGGCTCACCTTTAGTTCAGTGCCTTTTTTATCAAAAGCCTTAAAGTTTGAGATGTAACGGCCAAAATCGTAAATGGCATAGGTGCCAGGTACCATTTTAGGTAGATGGAAAATAGCTTCGTTGGCGCTTAATTTAGGGGTAAGTAAGGTCACTTCTAGTTTATCGTCCTTTACGTTATTGAGGTTGATACTGTAGTGGTAACCAGTGTTGGTCTGCTGTGCAAATACCGAATTGGCAGCGATAAAAAGTAAAAAAAGAATGAGGTGTTTTTTCATTGATCTTGTTTTAAAATAGATAAATCGGGTGTACTATATAATTGTTTTAGAGTGAATAAGGGATGTGAAGTTACAAAAAATAGACCTTTTTATAGCTGATGCCAATAGGGAGCTCATTATTTATAAAATTATGATTTGGTCTTTAACAGTTGCGCTATTCTTTGATCCAATTCCTTTTGGTCTCCATCAAACGTGTCTTCAAAACCCTTACCTAGTTGATAGATTGTATTATTTTTCGAAATCCGATAAATGCTGTAATAATTTTGACCAGCAAAACCATAACCAACAATCACTTTGTATTTTTGATGAAAACTTGGGTTGGCAATGGTTTCAAAACCCTTGATCCTGGTTAGTGTTTTATTTTTAGGATTGGCCAAGTAGAGGTAATACAACTCATTGCTACCTCTTGCACCAGTACCCTTAAATATCAAGAGGTCTTTGTAACCATCGCCATTAAAATCTTCGTGCTGGGTTTCATCAGGATATTGGATGGCAATTTTTTCTTTCCAAAAAAGTTGATCAGTTTGGCCACGGTCTCTGCCAAAATAAATAGTGCTGTTTTTTTCAGCGTCTTCGTTATTTAAACAGCGCTGTATGGCTAATACATAGGTCCGGTCGCCAAAGGGGTACTCATATTTCCAATCGCAATCTACTTTAGGTTGACCGAATATCTTTATGGCTTTAACAGTGTGCTGTTTGATTGGGTCTTGTGCTTTAATGGTGATGGCCAAACATAATAAACCGAAGAAGAGTAATTGCTTTTTCATCGCTTTTTATCCCTTATTTAGAGGAGCCAATTTTGGCCAGGTAATAACTATAATCCTTGGTACGTACCTGTCCATTTAGCTTTTGGGTATACGCCTTTACCATAAACGAGCTGTCATCTATCCACCGGATGTTTTCTACCGCCCAATCTTTGGTGGTAAAGCTCATTTTTTCTGTTAATCTGTTGTGTGGCTGTTGTGTACCATCTACCCTTAATACACCAATGAAACAACTGTTTTTGGCATACACTTCATTGTAATAGTAAACAAGCGTTTGGCCATGTGGCGAAGGGATGGGTATTTCTACAGCATCATCCCCAACCGAAACAATAGCATATTGATAAGCTGTAAGACTATCTATCAAAAACAGGTCGCCAAAACCAATGTGTTCGGCAGTATGGTAACTGGTCAATACATGCATTTTCAATTGCGGCAAATACCCCCTATATGCTGTGCCTTTAAAAGCGGTCTGATCATCTGCTTTATATGTCTTTAGTTTAACCAGTCCTGCTTTGGTGGGATCAACAATTGGGTTTTTGTTACTTTAAATTGAGGATGGGAAAGGTATTGTTTATCATGATATTTTTCATAGTCGGCAGCAGCTATTTTTTCGAACACAATTTTGGGCAGTTTTTCAAAAGTATCTGCATAGCCAAGTGTAACGGTTTTTGGTTGTTGGGCAAAAGCACCCAAGGCCGACAAGAAAAATAAGAGAAAGACTTTCATGTTATTTTTTTCTAGGTTGTACGATATAATATTCCCGCTCGTTCAACCTGATCAGGTCAAAATCCATGCCGTTACATTTAAAATAAGCAAGGGTTTGTTCACTACATTCCTTGCCGTTAGGTGTAGCCGTATATACTTGGTCTATTTTAAATTTTAAGGTATCGTTCTGTTGGATAAGTTCATAAAATCTAGTGCCATTCCATTTGATATCGGGCAGGCTTTCGCAATTAAAAGCTGCAGTTTTCTGAAAATGGACCATTTTTAGCTTGGTAGTGTCTTGCTCAAGTGCTTGGATCTTCCAGTTGGTGTTGGTAGAGGATGAGGCCGCATTTTGAATGGTTTTAAGCCCATCAAAAACCCAGGTTACAAAACTAGGGGAGGTACGACTGCGGATGTAACCATTGTCGAAAAACACAGCTTCGTTTTGTGGAAGTAGCTGTTCGGTGTCCAAACTATCGATCACCTTACCCGATTTGTCCAACCTCAAACTTTTCAACAAAGGCTGTTTTTTATTAGAACTGTTATATAAAAAATTGAGGATGACCTCTTGCTTATCACTTAGTAAATAAGGTGCGCTGATCAGATTATACTCGCTGGCAGCCAATAAAGGTTTCACTTCAACAGCTGAAGTGCCAGCATAACTAGACAGTGCCTGATAACTGTTGTATTTAGGGTCTAATGAAGGTTCGTTGATTTTTTTGGTCCAATAAAAAATACAGGTGCTGAGCATAAAAGCACCCACTATGCCCATTGCGAACTTTATATTGCCATACCACAAAGCACTCTTGCTGATATTTTGCACTTGTAGGGGTAAAGAAAGGGCAATACCTGCAAGGATAGCACAGATAGCACAATACAAAAGATGTTTGCCTATAAAGTATTTTATTGGAACCATAAAATCGGTAAAATGCGTAAAACGAGGGATGCCGACAATTCCATACACCAACCAAAAAATAAAAGACATCACCAGAAAAGGTAATAAGATGCGAAAAAGCAGGTGCGGATAGATAACCGAGGTATGGATATAATGTGCCAACAGTTTGATCAACAGTGTGCCCACCACAAGTGCACACAAACAAAGAAGGCCAAAAATAACCACTGCTTCAAACGCGATGAAACTTCCGCCTTTACGCGCATAATACCAATAAGTAAATAAAAGGATGATGGCTGCAATTGCAACAGCCTTGATGTTTGTACCAATGTTTTCCATATACGATCTTTAGCGACAAGTGAAGATGTTACCCTATAAACATAAGTATAAGGGATATGTGGTTAAAAAACAATTTTTTTAACATTCAATGTAATTTCGGTAAGCTGTAGAATTTGTAAATTAGTACCACAAATAAACAATTGAAATGAAAGCACCAGAATCGATCATCCCTATACTTTATACTAAAAACATCGTACACAGTATTGATTATTATACCAAGGTTCTAGGCTTTGAGGGCCAATGGATATGGGAAGATGCACCTACTTTTGGTGGGGTAAACTGGGGCGAGGTAAGATTGTTCTTCTGTAAAGATGGGCAGGGTAGCCCAGGCACTTGGCTTTGCATCAATGTAGTAGATGTTGATGCCTATTACGAAATGATCAAGGTTCGTGGGGCCAAAGTACTCTCACCCCCAGAAGATAAGCCCTGGTTTATGCGAGAAATGCTAGTGCAGGATCCAGATGGACATGTGATCCGTTTCGGGCATGGTATTGAATGTGATTAGCAATTACAAGCCTTTTGATGCTACAAAATATGGTGTTTTGTAACATTACATTGAGCTGTTGTAATGTTACAGTAGGCCTCAATAATGGCTCATATTGTACATGTAATAGGCTTAAATGCCCAAAAAAGGTGCTTTTTAACAAATTCAATTGAGCGCTAAATCAAAATAGATTAGCTGGCTTAATGTAATAGTCCGTCTGTAAAGAATTGTAGGGTCCAGTTTGTCAGCACCATCACACACTTCAAGACTCTACAGATTTAGGCATTAAACTTGTATCAAAATAGTTCCTATGCATTTTGATCAATTGATGGTTTTAGTGAGTGGATTTGTAGACCAACTGCTCAAAAAGAAACTCAGCCCCTGTCTCTATTTTCATAACCTCACCCACACCCGTTATGTGGTTAAGGCTGTGCAGGAAATTGGCTTTCACGCTGGTCTCACACCAAAACAACAGGAAACAGTTACACTTGCGGCGTGGTTTCATGATACGGGTTATACAGAAGTGTACAAAAACCACGAGTTGGTGAGCATAGAAATAGCGACAGAATTTTTGGCTAGTGTTGGGATAGTAGGCGAGCAGGTGGCCGATATCAGGTCTTGCATCTTGGCTACAAGATATCCTCAAAAGCCAACCAACCTGATGGAAATGGTCGATCTGCGATGCAGATTTCTATCATTTCTCGGTTGAGGATTACATGCAATTTGCAACTGCACTAAAAAAAGAATGGGAAGCCGAGTTTGGCCATTGTTATACCCAACAACAATGGAACCATATCAACCTCGAAATGTTGAGCAACCACCAATATTTTACCGATTATGGCCAGCAGCTGCTCCAAAAAAGCAAAGAACACAATATCAGTAAACTTAAATTGCCCATTTAAATGTTATGGATTCTTTTCCTTTGCGATTTGCCCATTAATTTCATTAATTTAAGCAAATGAAGATCTTAGTCATAGAAGATGAAAAGGCAGTAATGGATAGCATATTGGCCTATTTTACTGGAGAAGGCAATATCTGTGAGCATGCTGCTACTTATGCTGCAGCGGCCGAAAAGATTGCACTTTACAGTTACGACTGCATTCTGCTGGACTCTTGGATTGCCTGATGGCGAAGGGATGCAGTTATTGGATATGCTAAAGAAAATGAAAAAAAAGGATGGTGTATTGATCATTTCTGCCCGACATTCTTTGGATTCGAAATTGGCAGGATTAGACCTCGGTGCAGATGATTATCTGGTCAAACCGTTCCATTTATCAGAACTCAAAGCAAGAGTAAGTGCCATTGTACGGAGAAAGAATTTTGATGGCGATAACATCATTACCTATAACGAGATCAGCATCGACGTATTGGCCATGACCACTACCGTAAATGGAAAAGCAATTGTACTGACCAGAAAAGAATTTGACCTGTTGGTGTATTTTTTGGCCAACAAGGGCAAAGTGGTTACCAAAAATGCCATGGCCGAACATTTATGGGGCGATGAAATGGACATTTCAGATGATTTTGATTTTATCTATACCCACGTTAAAAACCTTAGAAAAAAACTATTGGAGGCAGGTTCTCAAGATTACCTCCGCTCCTTGTATGGCATTGGTTATAAATTTGGTGAATCGGTGAAATTAGCCAACAAATACAATAGGGTAAACCTGATCACCTCGTTGGTGGTATTGGTCATTACCGGAGTGATCTATTACATTGTGATCCACTTTATCCTTACCGAAAAGCTCGACAAAGATCTAGCGGTTGAGGAAGACGAAATCAAACAATATGTAGCCACTTACCACAAGCTGCCATTGGCTTCTAGTTACATAGACCAACAGGTATATTATAAAGCATTGACCGATACGGCCCCAGATGTACGCCTATTCCATTATACTACCTATAACAATGCCAAAGAACACGAAACAGAGCCTGGAAGAAGCCTGATCACTTCGGTTAAGGTAAATGGCAAAAGGTATGAAGTAACCATCATCAAATCGAGGGTAGAGGCCGAAGACCTGGTGAGGATCATCTTGCTCATTACCATTGCGGTGACGGTTATTTTACTTGCTGCCCTGATCTTGATCAACCGTTTTGTACTCAATCGCTTATGGAAGCCTTTTTATACGATTTTGAACCAGATGAAAACCTACGAGCTGGCCAAAATGGATGACATTGCCCAACAGCAGACCAATATTGATGAGTTTAAAGAACTGAACGACTCTGCAAATGCCATGGCTGCAAGGGTAAGACAGGATTACAAAGAACTGAAAAGTTTTGCCGACAATGCATCGCACGAGATGATGACTCCATTGGCCATCATCAATTCAAAACTTGATTCGTTGTTACAGACCGATTCTTTTACCCCAGAACAGGGGGCAATATTAGAAGATGTGTACCATGGCGTTGGTCGTTTGTTCAGGTTAAACCAATCGCTCTTGTTATTGGCCAAGATAGAGAATAACCTTATTCCCGATGTTCAGGATATCGATATGCAAGAGTTGTTGACCAACAAGATCAGACAGTTTCAAGAACTTTTTGAGAAGGATGGGCTAAGCCTGGTTCAAGAACTTCGGCCTAGCCAAGTGAGGATGAGCCGGTATCTGGCAGATGTCTTGTTGAACAATCTTTTTAGCAATGCCATTCGGCATAACCACAATGGTGGTACCATAGCAGTGCTATTGTATCCAAATTCGCTGCAGCTGATCAATACAGGTAAGGATATTGAATTGGACGATAAATTATTTGAGCGTTTTGCTAAATCTACCGCTTCTGAAGGCATGGGCTTGGGGCTGGCGATCACCAAACAGATCTGTGCGTTATATGGCTTTGTGATCAGCTATCAACGGAAAGACCAAAAGCATTGTTTTACAGTTGTTTTTAATCCAAAAATATAGCTACAGAATTACTACATAATTAGGTTTTAGTTTTATGTTAAAATTTAAAACCATGAAAAAAACAATTGTATTCCTGTTCTGCTTATGCTTTGTTTCCACCGCAACCTTTGCACAAAAACTAAATGCTAAAAAAGTGCCTGCAATAGTAACTGCTGCTTTTGCAAAAAGACATGCCACAGTTAGCAAAGTAAGCTGGGAAATGGAAAAGACCAATTACGAAGCCGGATTTACATTAGATGGCAAAGAAACTTCTGAGGTTTATACCGCCCAAGGTGTATGGGTAGAATCGGAAGTAGAGATGAAAGTTGCCGAATTGCCAGATGCGGTAAAGATGAAATTGAAAGGTAAAAAAGTAGCTGAGGCTGCAAAAATTACCAAGGCCGATGGTACCGTGGTTTACGAAGCAGAAGTTGGCGGTAAAGACCTGTTGTTCGATGCCAAAGGAAATCTAGTAAAACCCTAAGCACCTGTTTTGATGAGGGGAAAGATAAGCATAGGTAGTTTGCTGTTGATCTGTACAGCAACTACCTGTTTAGCGCAAAGGCAGGATTCACTGACCACAGATCATGCAGGTCTGGTCGATCTAAAAAATATCCATACCACAATTCAACCTGTAAAATTTAAGGCTGCCCAGTTTATTGCACCTGTGCTATTGATGGGTTATGGTTTTGCGGCAGTTTATAACCATGGACCTTTAAAGGAACTGGACCTGAGTACAAAAGACGAACTTCAGGAAGACCATCCATTATTTGCTGCCCATGTAGATGATTACCTACAGTTTGCACCCGCTGTTGCCGTGTATGGGCTTAACCTATCAGGTATTAAGGGTAAACACAATCTGATGGATGCATCGATGTTATATGTTACTTCAGCTGCGATCATGGGGTTATCTACCCATTTTGTGAAACAGGGTGTACATCGGCAAAGGCCAGACGAATCTGGGTACAATTCATTTCCTTCTGGGCATACGGCTTCGGCCTTTGTGGCAGCCGAATTTCTGCACCAAGAGTATAAAGATGTTTCGCCATGGTATGGTTATGCCGGATATTTTGTAGCCACGGCTACGGGTACCTTAAGGATGTATAACAACAAACATTGGTTTAGTGATGTAGTTGCAGGAGCTGGTTTTGGCATAGCCTCGACCAAAATCTCTTACTTGGTCTATCCTTACATCAAAAGATTGTTTACCGGCAAAGCGGTGCAAAACCTTTCTATTATGCCTATGAGACAAGATGGCGCCAATGGTTTTGTAGCCAATTATAGTTTTTAAGTAACACGGATGACCTGCTTCAGATTTACTTCATATTTAGTGCCTAGCTTAGTGATGGTTCACTTTGTTTATCTAATCATAATTACATGAGGATTACCCAAAGGTTTTTGTTTTTGTGTTGCCTGATGTTGGTGCAGACCTTAACCCTACAGGCGCAAAATGCTACCAGAAACATTGATTATTTTTTGGGTGCGGCCACAAAATATAGCCCAGTTTTAAAGGATTACAAAAATCAGCAGCAAAGTATCAGGATCGATAGCCTATTGGTACTGGCCGCCGCAAAACCTCAGGTTACGGCAAGTTCGGCAGGAATGTATGCACCAATCATCAAAGGTTATGGTTATGATGAAGTACTTTCTAATGGACAAAGCTTAGAAGCCTTGTTGAACGTTAATTACGACCTATCCAACAAAAGAAGAATCAAAAACCAACTCGAAGGCATTAAACTACAAAGCGATTCTGTACAATATGCAGGCGCACTTTCGCTTTTCGATCTAAAGAAATCAATCACAGATCAATACATTACGGTGTATGCCAGTCAGCAACAAGTAGAATTTAACCAAGAGGTAAGCACCTTATTGAAAAAAGAAGAAGCCCTGCTCAAACAGTTGACCCGCAACAATGTGTACAAACAATCGGAGTACCTTACATTTTTGGTTACACTACAGCAACAAGAGCTGAGCCTCAAACAAGCTGAACTGCAATACCAGAATGATTATGCAACGCTGGGTTACCTTGCTGGCCTTACCGATACCAGTACCATACCTTTGGCCGAGCCTCAACTCGCCTATCCGGTATCGCAGCCAACAAAAGGATTTTTTACCAAGAGATATGATATCGACAGTTTAAAGAATGTGAACCAGAAGAGCACCATAGCCCTTAATTATCGACCTAAGTTTGGGGTATATGCCAATAGTGGCTATAACTCTTCTTTTTTATTGCAGCCGTATAAAAATTTTGGGGCAAGTGTAGGTTTTACTTTATCGGTACCGATCTATGATGGCCACCAAAGAAAAATGCAGTACGAAAAATTGGACCTGGCCACATTGACTTCCAACTATTATAAAGACTTTTTTGTAAGGCAACAGCAGCAACAATTGAACCTGATCAGGCAACAATTGACAGCCACTGATCAACTATTTGGACAGATCAACCAGCAGATCAAGTTTGCAAAAGGGCTGATAGAAGTAGACAGCAAGTTGTTGCGTACAGGCGATATCAAAGTGGTTGATTATATCATTGCGATCAACAATTATATGACTGCAGCCAATCTGTTTAGGCAAACTACTACCAATCGATTAAAACTGATCAATCAATTCAATTACTGGAACAACTAATATGGACAGATCTCTCAAAGTTTTATACAGTTTAATTTTTGTCCTATTGCTTGGTATGGGCTGTAGGCAGGCAGATCCTATTGCAGCAGAAGAAGAAATAGAACCTGTTACCCCTGTACAGGTCATTGCGGTTGCAGACAGTTCACTTACCGAATCAATCACCGTTACGGCCGTATCGGCCTACCTCGAAAAAAGTTATGTAAAGGCAAATATTAATGGATACGTAGTGGCTTCTGCTGCATTAACAGGCAAGCAGGTAAGCAGTGGTCAATTGCTTTTCAGTTTGATCACCAAAGAAGCCAAGGCCATAGGCAATAGCATCAACCAGCTTGATCCAGATTTGAAATTTTCTGGAGTTTCCAAGATCAAGGCGGCCCAATCTGGACTGATCGTTCAGGTAAACCACCAAAAGGGAGATTATGTACAAGATGGAGAGGCGCTGGCCACCATCTGCAACCGAAACAGTTTGGTATTTTTGTTAGACCTGCCCTACGAATTTAACCAATTGATCCAAAGCAATACGAATCTGATGATCGAACTGCCCGATGGGCAACAATTAAAAGGCATGCTGAATGGTACCATGCCCTCGGTCGATTCGCTGGCCCAGACCCAACGTTACATTGTTAAAGTAAATTCGGCCAATGCCATACCCGAGGGTTTGATCGCCAAGGTTAAGCTGGTTAAGGTCAACCATCCAAATGCACAGGTGTTACCCAAATCTGCGGTATTGGCCAATGAAACAGAAGACCGGTTCTGGGTGATGAAAATGATCAACGATTCTACTGCGGTAAGGGTCGATGTAAAAAAGGGAATTGAAAACCATACCATGGTTGAAGTATTGAGCCCTAAGTTTGATAAAAAAGACAGGTCATCAAGACAGGGAACTACGGCATTGCCGACACAGCAAGAGTGAAGATCCAGAAATAAGCACAGCCAGATGAAGAACTTTTTCATTTCCCATAAAAACCCAATTCTTGCGGTACTGGTGGTCATCCTGCTGGGAGGGGTCTACACTTTCGAACAATTGAAAACATCTTTGTTCCCAGAAATTACTTTTCCAAAGATCAAGGTCATTGCAGAGGCCGAATTGCAGCCCGTTGATAAAATGGTGGTTACGGTAACCAGACCGCTAGAAAATGCGATCAAACAAGTGCCTGATCTGCAATTGGTAAGGAGTACTACCAATCGGGGCAGTTGCGAGCTATCGGCATACATGAACCCTGGGGCAGATATTGACCTGAGCCAACAAAGGATCGAAGCGCAGATTGCCAAGATCAGCAATAGCTTACCACCAGGGGTTAACATTTCTGTAGAGAAGATGAACCCTTCTATTCTGCCAGTAAGTGGGTATAGCTTAGAGAGCCATTCCAAATCGCCAGTTGAACTGAAAAAAATCGCCGATTATACCGTCAAACCTTTTTTATCGCAGGTAGATGGTGTTTCAGAGATCAGGGTAATTGGGGGTAAAATCAAAGAGTATTGGGTTGAATTGGATCCACAAAAAATGCAAGCATTGGGCATCTCGCCAGATCAGTCAATACTTCCTTGAGCCAAACCAATTTTATCAAATCAAATGGTTACCTGTCGCAATACAACTATCTCTATTTGTCGGTTACAGATGCTACCGTGCAGACAAAAACAGGTCTAGAAAATCTGGTGCTGATCAGAAGAGGGGCTAGGATCGTAAAGATAAAAGATGTAGCACAGGTTAAGATACAAGAGAGTGTTGAATACACAAGGATCAACGCCAACGGAAAAGATGGAATTTTGATCGCCGTAATCAAACAGCCCAATGCCAACTTGGTAGACCTCTCTAGTGAGATGGAGGTTAAAGTTAAACAGCTCAAAAAACTATTGCCTGCGGGGGTAAGTATCAAACCTTATTATGTACAGGCCGATTTTGTAAACGAATCGGTTAAAAGTGTAAAAGATAGCCTTTGGGTTGGGTTGGCCTTGGCCATTATCGTAGCCATTATCTTTTTGCGGTCGCTTAAGGCCAGCGCCACCATTTTGATTGACCATTCCGGTAACACTTTGTTTAACGGTTATTGTACTTTATTTTGTGGGCTACTCATTAAACATCATGACCCTAGGGGCCATTGCAGCAGCTATAGGTCTGATCATTGATGATGCCATTGTAGTGGTAGAACAGATCCACCGCACACACGAAGAACATCCGGAAGAGCCTACCGTAAGTTTGCTGAACAAGGCCATCGATTACTTGTTTCCGGCCATGCTGGGCTCATCAATCAGTACCATTGTGATCTTTATCCCTTTTGTGTTGATGACAGGCGTGGCAGGCTCTTATTTTCAGGTAATGACCAATACCATGATTATTACTTTGGTCTGCTCTTTCTTTGTAACCTGGATGGTATTGCCTGTAATTTACCTATTCTTAACACTTAACTCGGCGCAAAATACAACAACTGCCCCAACCAAACTGCACGAGGTTAAATCTCAAAACTGGGTCCGTTATTTTATCCAAAGACCGATCATTAGTATGGGCTTGATGGTATTGCTGATTGCGGTGATTGTATTTGTATTTCCACGATTGGAAACTGGCTTTTTACCCGAAATGGACGAAGGGAGCATTGTATTGGATTATGCTTCTCCGCCGGGAACTTCATTAGAAGAAACAGACAGGATGTTAAGAGAAGTAGAAAAAGAGTTGGTGAAGATACCTGATGTACAAGCTTATTCTAGAAGAACTGGCACCCAGATGGGCTTTTTTATCACCGAGCCCAATACGGGAGATTATTTGATCCAATTGAAGCCCAACAGAAGCAAGACCACCGATGAAGTGATAGCCGACATCCGTAGCCATGTAGAAAGTACACAGCCTGCATTAAAGGTAGATTTTGGTCAGGTAATTGGAGATATGTTGGGCGATCTGATGAGTTCTACACAGCCCATAGAAGTGAAGATTTTTGGCAATGAGCAAGACAAATTGCAGGCACTTTCTAAAAAGGTTGCCGACATTGTTGGTCATGTGAAGGGAACTGCCGATGTATTTGATGGAATTATACTTTCGGGCCCAACGGTTAACATACAGCCTAACTTTAGTCTGTTAGCCCAATATGGCATTACCCCAGCCAGTTTCCAACTGCAGGTACAAACTGCCATACAAGGAAACCTGATCGGCGACTTGTACGACAAACAACAACTGTCGCCTATACGGATGGTGTACCCCAACAGCAGGAACATTGGGGTTTCGGCAATCAACGACCTGAAGATCTTTTGGCCGATGGTACTGCAATCCCAATTCAAAATTTAGCAAAAGTTGAAATCACGGCAGGGAGTGCTGAAATAGAACGAGAAAATCTACAGTCTATAGGGGTGGTTACCGCAAGGTTAGACAATAGGGATTTAGGCAGTGCCATGAAAGACATCCAGGCTGCCGTAAGTAGTAAAGTTAACCTGCCTTCGGGTTATCATATTGAATATGGAGGGGCTTATAAAGAACAACAACAGTCGTTTTCAGAACTGTTGACCATATTGATCGCCTCTAGTTTATTGGTGTTCAGTGTAATCTTGTTCTTGTTTAAGGATTTCAAGATCGCATTTTTAATTCTGGTGATCTCTGTACTTGGAATTTCAGGTAGTTATTTAGCACTATTTTTAACCCATACGCCGCTTAATGTAGGGAGTTATACAGGTTTGATCATGATTGTTGGGGTCATTGGCGAGAATGCCATTTTTACCTTTTTACAGTTCAAAGAATCACTACACGAGAAAAATGTGGATGATGCGATCACCTTTGCCATTTCTACCCGTTTAAGACCAAAACTGATGACTGCTTTGGGGGCAATTATCGCATTGATGCCACTAGCCTTGGGCATAGGGGCCGGCGCACAATTGCACCAACCTTTGGCCATTGCGGTGATCGGCGGCTTTATCATTGCCCTACCTCTTTTATTGGTGGTACTGCCAAGCCTGATCCCGAAAAATCTATGCAAAAACTTAAACCTAACCATTGCAGTTTAAACCTACAATAGTTAAGCGAAATAAGGGTTTACTTGCCAAGTTCCAAAACCTGAAAGCTTCCTGAAACCCTTTTAGGTCGGGTATTTGGGCTGATCGCTTTTTCAAAATCTGCCGTAGGTAAAAATAGATGATGGCTAACAGGATCCAAGGCAATGGTTCTTGCACCATTTTTGGTCTGGATGGTTTCCTGTACTACAAATTTTTCTGCAGAAATGGCTTTTACTGCTGTAATTGTTCCTTCTCCATTGGCACTGTATGCTGTTTTTAAGATAGGGTCGAAAACTACACCATCACAGTTGTCGCCAATAGGCAAAGTTGCAACCTGACGACCGCTTTTAGCATCCAATATGATCATCACCTTATTGGCACAAACGGTAAACAACCTCGATGTTGCGCGATCTATGGCCAAGCCAGAAGGTTCTTCGCCACCTTTCAGTTTATATCTTGAAAGTACCTTAAAGGTTGTCGCGTCAAAACAGACGATCTCTCCGGTATCTTCAATGTTGACATATATTTTTCCCTTACCATCAGATACACCCGCTTCAGGTTTTCCACCCAATGCAATAGTGGCCACAACTTTGTCTGTTCGGGGATCAATAATGCTGGCATCCATGCTTTTGCCATTAAATACGATTACCTTTTTTGAAAAATCATCAAAAAAAGTGGCATCTGGATTTTGTCCAACCGTTACCTGCCCAATTACTGCTGCTGTATTGAGGTTAAAAACTGTACAGGTACCAGTTCTTCCATTGCTGGTATAACCTTTGGCAAAAGGAGTAGCTATGGCAATGCCATGTACCCCCTGTGTATTAGCAATCACACCTGTAGAATCGCCAGTAGTTGTATTGATGATGTTGACCTGGTTGCCATGAGAAACATACAACCTGTTGTTCTTTTGGTCAACAGTTAGGTAGTCCCATCCACCATCGCTGTGTATGGGATGGGTTTTGATAAGGTGAAGTCCAGTTTTTTGCTGTGCAAAACCAAAACTGCTTAGACTAAGCAGGGCGGCAATAGTAAGAAGTTTATTTTTCATGTTTTTTTATGATAAATAAAAGTAAACACTCTGTAGCAATACTGTAGTTGATGGCTTACTGACAAAGAATATCGAAATAAACCCTAACAAAGCAGATTAGAAATTAGCTAACTTAGCAACCGATCCAAACATTATACCCCGTACATTGGAAATACCAGCGATTTTTAGGAGCAAAAGATTAAGTGCTATCCTTTTAGGTACAGATACAAATGCCTATGCCCGCTTGGCCTTACATGTGGTTTTTTGGCTCTGTATCTTTAAATGGTTTATCATGCAGGCACAGTGGATCGTAGGCAATATCGATACCACATCTTACTACCTGGTCGCGTTTCAAAAGAATGTAATCATCATTGCTTGTTTTTATGCCATCTCTTATGTGCTTGGTCGTAAGCTCTCTAATTTAGGCATCGGATTGTTGATCTTAGCTGTTTTGGTCTTAACGTTGATCGTATATGGGCTAACATCGTACCCTCTATACCACTACATCAATGTATATTATACCACACCTAGCTTTTTTCAACGTTTTGTAAAAAATACTTCAACGCAGGGTCTTTGGACCTTTATGACTAATCCTAGTGTAACGTATTATTACATCGAGCAATTGGGTTTTGCATTGTTTATTCCTTTGAGCATTAAGATCTTTCGCATATCCTATAGAGCCAACTTTGATAAATTACAACTTGAAAAAGACAACCTTCTTTTAGAGGTAGGTTTTTTGAGGTCGCAGATCAATCCTCATTTTTTATTCAATACCTTAAATAGTGTCTATTCGTTAATTGAAGATAAAGACGAAGTAGCGGCCAACATGGTTTACTCGCTCTCAGATATGATGCGTTATTCGCTCTATCAGGCCAATGGAAAAGATGCTGCGGTAAACAAAGAACTTGATTTTATCAAGAGTTATGTGGCCATCCAAAAGATACGCCATAGCAAACGACTGACCATTACTGCCGATTTTAGTGAAGAAGTAAAGGATTTCAGGATTCCACCTTTGTTGTTGATCGACTTTGTAGAGAATGCATTTAAACATGGGGCAGATCAGATCAGCAAAGAGGCTTGGGTCAATATCAGTGCCACCATGGTCAACAGAAATGAGTTCTGTTTTCAGATCAGTAACCTCAAACCAGAAACAGTGGCAAGATCTGGCGCAGTGGGTATCGGTATTGCCAACGCAAAACGAAGATTGAACATCCTTTATCCCGATAGGCATCAGTTGACCATTGTAGAAACCGCCGAAACGTATAATGTAACCTTAAAGATCTGGTAAGATGAGTAGTATAACCTGTATCATTATAGATGATGAACCCCTAGGGCAAGAATTAATAGAGAAATACATTTTACGGATGCCATCTTTAAAATTGTTGGCCAAATGCGATGATGCCATCGTAGCCATAGAAAAAATAGCAGACCTTAAGCCACAACTTATTTTCTTGGATGTGAACATGCCAGAAATGAGTGGTTTGGAACTGGTTAAAACTTTTGGTGCTGAGCAACCAATGGTGATTTTGACCACAGCTCATGCCAATTATGCAGCAGATGGTTATGAACTAGACATCCTCGACTTTCTGTTAAAGCCCATCACTTTCGAAAGGTTTGTCAAAGCCATTAACAAGGCAAAGGAAAAGGTTGATTACGAAAGGATCAAACAACAGCCCAACAGGAATGAGCCTGCCCAACAAAAGCGTCAGGTAGTGTTTAAGGAAAACAAAAAGTTTGTGAATGTGCTTGTAGAAGAGATCAACTACATAGAGGGGATGAAGGATTATCTAAAGGTACATACCCAAAACACAACTATCGTTACCCACATGACCATTAAAAGAATAGAAGAGCTTTTGCCTACGGACGAATTTTTAAGGGTGAACCGTTCTTTTATTGTAAGGAAATTAGCCGTTGGCACCATTACTGGCAATACCGTAGTGATGAACAATGGTGAACAGATCCCGATAGGCACCAATTACAGAGACATGGTCAAAAACCTGATCGAAAATGGGACGCTTTAATTGACATTCGTCTAAATACGTATGCTAAACGTCGAAATTAATCTTTATCGGCGACGATGTGCTGTTTCTTTGACTGAACAAAAGTTTAGTATAAGTTGAAGTCGGCCCTATTGAAACAACATCTTTCCATAACCAGCTGTGCAAATTGTGGTGCAACACAAACCAGCGGCCATTTCTGCAGTCAATGTGGGCAAAAGCTGGGCACTGCACAACTTACCTTAAAAGAATTGCTGCATGAGTTATGGCATTCCTTGACCCATGCCGACAAAGGCATCTTCAAATTGGTCAAAGAACTTTTTTTACAGCCCAAATTGGTTTATACCAGTTATTTTAAGGGGCAAAGGAAAAAGTATTTTAGCCCTGTATTGTTTTTTATCCTTACGGCTGGGATATTGACCATTTTGTATCCATACGTGTTCGATTATGAAGACCAGATTACCCATCGGCATAACGAATGGGGTAGAGAGATCTATCATTTTACCAAATACAGGGCATTGTTACTGTTGCCTTTTCAGGCACTGCTTACCTGGTTGTTTTTTTACAAGCGCTACAACTTGGCAGAGATTACTGTTTTTTGGTTATACACGCTAGGGCTTACCTATGCCATCAGGATTTTGTTGTTACCCCTTTACATTCCTTTGATCAGCTACAAAGGGATTTTGGATGATAGTTTTACCATACTCAGCTCGTTCATTATCTTATGGCAAATGACAATGCTGTTCGGTCGTGTCAGTAACCTAGGTTGGTTATTGCTGATCGTTAATTTATCGTATATCCTCGATTTTGTATTTCAGCTGTACATCATCTTCGGTTTCCACTTCTTTAACAATACCATTGGCATCAACTCATGGTACGACCTTATTAAAATCAGATACTCACTCTAGCTATGAAAAACCTAATAAAAATTTTCTTTTTGATCTGCTGTTGCTGTTCGGTAAACTTGGCCAAGGCCCAACAAGTAGACCTTGCTTCCTTAAATGCCTTTTGGAAGATTACCGACCGTTTAAAACAGGGTGATACCCTATCTCGTAAAGAATGGAAAGACTTTTTACAATTGGAAGGCAACAAGGTTTATATCGAAAACCAGGCTTTTAGCGAACAGTTTCTAGAAAACTATCGCAAAACCTTACAGTTCGTATATCACCCTAAAAATGCTGTGCGCTTAAAAAAAATGATGGACGATAAGCTGAACAATTGGATCGCCTACAAGATCAACCAATACAAAGACCACGAGCAGGTTTTAAAAGCCTATGCAGCGCAGCTTCAAAATCCAGCTTATTTAGATAGTATTTACAAAAAATGCTGGGCATGGTTGCCGAAGCGATTGCAGGTTAAGACTCCAGAAACGAAGATATTCATTATCGGTATAGACAATGATGCATTGGTTGATAAGGGGGGCATTGTTTTTACCTTATGGAACGTATACAATCAGGATAAATTAAATTACGGAATTGTAGGCGCACATGAATTGCACCATATTTTACGTGGACAAAGAAGTTTGAAAGCCACCATTCCTGCAGACGAAGGGATACTGTATGCCTTGCAGGCGGTGCTGAACGAAGGAAGTGCGGATATGATCGACAAAAAATATTCATTTGACCCAACCAAAGACATCGTTTACGAGTATCATTTTGAGGAGTTTCTGTTGACCCGACCCGACAGTATTGTTAAACAGTTGGATACGGCCCTACAGTTGATGGCACAGAGCCAAAGCACTACCTTTAAAACGGTAAAGGAATACCGTAACCTGATGAACTATTCTAGCGGGCACAACCCGGGTTATTATATGGCAGATATTATTGTACGCAACGGTTACCGTAAGCAATTGATCGCAAATATCCAGAATCCTTTTTACTTTATCTACCTGTACAATAAAGCGGCAAAAAAAGATAAAAAACCCCCACCTGTATTCTCTAAAACGGCAATCGATTTTTGTAAGCAATTAGAGCAACGGTACTGGAAGATCAGCGCCAGCTCATAAAAGCATTTTAGCAAGTTTCCGAAGGTTTTTGCTTTGTCAATTTAATACCTTTGTGTACTGAACAGCGTGTACAATGAAACATCCCTTAGATAACCCCATTTATAATGCTCTGATATCTGGGCATCAGATCTTTGCAAAAGGAACCGAACAGGCCAACTATTACGAACAAGATATTGCCTCATTTGCGGGGCTAAAAGACAATTCGGAAGCAGATTTTGAGGCACTTTATCAAAATAGTCCAGAGGCCAGTGTCTTTGTGGTTTTTACACCCTCGCCGTTAACCCTGCCTAAAAACTGGAAACTGCTTACCCACATCGACATGTTTCAGATGGTTTATGAACCCAAGACTGTTCCCGTAGGTGTAGATGATGGTTTTACAGAACTGAACGAGTTCCATGTGCCAGAAATGACAGCCTTGGTAGCACTGACCCAACCTGGGCCCTTTAAACCAAGAACAATTGTGTTGGGCAATTATACAGGTGTCTATCACGAAGACCAACTGGTGGCCATGGCAGGCCATCGTTTTAATCCAACACCTTATGTAGAAGTGAGCGCGGTATGTACACATCCCAACCATTTGGGTAAAGGTTATGCCTACCAATTGTTGCGCGAGCAGATCAAAAGGATATTGGAAAAAGCTGAAACCCCTTTTCTACATGTAAGGAACGATAACCATGGCGCAGTAAAACTGTATCAAAAGTTAGGCTTCCATATCAGAATAGAAATGATTGCTTATGTGATCCAAAAAGTGGCCTAGAATTAAAACTTTGTATTTACTTTAGTAAACCAAAGCAAAAGGTTAAAAATGGACAAAATTAATTTAGTAGGTGTCATTAGTTGTGTTGCAGTTTTTGTATCCTTTCTTTTAGCCCTGTTTTTGCTCACCGTAAAAACAAAAAATAAACTCAGCAATGTGCTTTTCGCCGCCTTCATTATCTTAAGTGGGATAGATCTGAGTGGCTTTTTTGTTGTTTATTTTGTAGAAAACCAATTAGGTATAGAAACATTTAGGGAGCAGACTTCGTTTCTGATCATGCCTTTCTTTTACCTCTATGTCTTATCCGTTTGTTATTCGGATTTTAAACTAAAACCCAAGCACCTATTACATATCCTACCTTATATCATAGCCAACCTTGTAGTAATGCCAAATGTATATTTGACAGATCAGGCAGGCAAAGAACTTTTCTATAGCAATTATATAGATCAACCCGAAACACTTTTTTTAAGGGTATTTACAGACCTGCAGTTTGTTTTTTATATTGTAGCGGTCTTTTTGACCTTAAACAAATTCAAAAAATTCTATCTCGAAAATTATACAGATCCAGGTAACATCACCTACCGCTGGCTGTTTCAATTGACCATGATTTCTGTGGGGGCACATAGCTTTGTAATGGTCAAAAATATTTTGGTGTACAACAGTCTGACCACCATTTCTATTTGGGCAAATCTTTTGGTAGGTGTAATTGCCCTGAGTGTTTTATGCTGGTTTGTATTAAAGGCATTGTACCATCCAGAACTTTTTAGGGGCGTTGATTCAAAACTACGTTTGGTAAAAGACATCTTGCCCGGAATTGACCAAACATCGGTAGTAAAAAGTGGGGAAGCAAATGAAATGGAGGATAAGATTACAATGCTCCGTACATTTATGCATAAAGACGAACCCTTTTTAGAACCTTCGTTAACCATACAAGACTTGGCTAACCTGATCAATATGCCTGTTAGGGAGTTATCTATTTTGATCAACCACCATCTTGACCTGCATTTTTTTGATTTTGTAAACGAATACCGGATCAAAAAGGCCATGGAGCTATTGAGAGATCCTGCAAAAAGCAATCTAACCATATTAGAGATTTTGTATCATATCGGTTTTAACTCTAAATCTTCTTTTCATACTGCATTTAAAAAATACACCAATCTAACCCCAACGCAGTACCGAAACAATTCATTATAAGCTTGTTGTAAAAAGTCGTACTTCTGGTTTTAAAAGGTCGAACCATTTTCTTTCCGAAAAAAGAGTTCGACTTTTTTTGTCGGACGTTATTGCCCTGTTTGTCGAGCAACTTTGCCTCAACAAACAGAGAAAACATGAAAAAACTTATTGTAATTGCTTTATTAAATAGCCTAACGTTATGGGCAAGCGCACAAGTGCAATTAAAAGGAAACGTAAAAAATAACCAAGAACCTATTGGTTGGGCCAATGTGATTTTATCAAATGCTGAAGGTAAAACCGTAACTGGCAACCTGACCAAAGAAGATGGTTCTTTTGAACTAAAAGTTAAAACGGGAGCCTATAAGCTGAAGATCGTTTTGTAGGTTATGAAGCCTTAGAAAAAGAGCTTTTAATAGCACAAGATACAGACCTTGGTGTACTGCAATTAAAAGCCCAAGGCAATAACCTGAATGAAGTAGTCGTGGTAGCTAAAAAGAAAATGATTGAATATAAAGCAGATCGTTTAGTGTTTAACGTTGAGCAAAGTGTAATGGCCACCGGAGGTAATGCAATTAACGCTATAGGCTCGGCTCCTGGTGTGATGGTGCTTAATGGTAACATTAGTTTGCTGGGCAAAGGCTCAGCCCGTGTAATGATCAATGGGCGGATGCTTGATTTAACAGGACAGGACCTGATTAATTATTTAAATTCTATTTCTTCAAGTGATATCAAAAGCATAGAGGTCATCAATAATCCACCTGCCAAATACGAGGCCAGTGGCGATGGTGGCCTGATCAACATTATCCTTAAAAAAGGAATGGCCAATGCCTGGAAAAATACCAGTAATCTTGCCTACGACCAAAATACATACAGCTTTTTTAGCTTGAACAATAGTTTCTTTTACAATAAAAACAAAGTTAAATTCTCATTCAATGCAGGAGGCAGATTGGGGAACATCAAAACCAGAGAAGATCTGGATACTTTTTATCCAAAAGGGGTATGGGAGCTGAAAAGCGAGGGCAAAGCAAAACAGGACAATGTTACAGCGGGTTTTGCCTTAGACTACGACCTTAGCCCTAAAACAACAATTGGGCTACAATATTTGGGCAATTTTAACAATCCTGATCGTGCAGACCTTACCAAAATAGGGGTCAACAACACTGATCATCATTTAGAATCAGTATTGGTCAATACCGCGGCAAACGATCTAAACAACAAAGGCAATACCTATAATGCACACTTGGTTTCTACTTTAGATACACTCAACAGAAAGATCTCTGTAGACCTTGACTATTTTACCTATGGTGCTAAAATAGACAACAATTTTGTAACCCAAACCTTTTTACCTAACGGTGAATTTCTGAATACCAATCAATCGGCAAGAAATATCGCTAACCAGAACATCAACAATTTTGGGCTGAAGATAGATATGGACCATCCCTTAAAATTCATCAATCTTTCTTATGGTGCAAGGTTAAGTCTTGTAAACAGTAAGGCTGATATAAAATACTACAATACCATTAGTGGTGGTGAAGCTTTTGATCCAAACCGTTCAAACGAATTTGATTACAAAGAAAGCAATCAGGCACTTTATATCAATGGAACAAAACAATTAAATGCCAAGCTGAGTCTGCAGTTGGGCTTAAGGGTAGAAAACACACAGACCGATGGTTTTTCGGCCACCATCAATCAGAAAAATACCAACAACTACCTCAAACTTTTCCCTACGGTTTACCTCTCTTACCAAAAAAGCGAAAGCCATAATTTTGCCTTTAGTTATGGCAGAAGGATCAAGAGACCTAGTTTTGCCAACCTTAATCCGTTCCGTTCTTATATTAACAGCACCAGTTACTCTGAAGGAAATCCTTTTTTACAACCTTCGTTTAACGATAATTTTGAATTTACACATGTGTATAAAGGCAATTTGAGGACCAATGTTTTCTTTAATGTAACCAATGATGGTTTCGGGGTAATCTTTAGCTCAGATCCCAATACCAATACACAGGTGATCAGCAGGCAGAACTATTTTAAAGAATATTATTATGGTATTGGAGAGAACTACAGCGTTAATGTAGGCACTTGGTGGCAGAGCCAGAACATGGTTTATCTTTTGGGTTCGAAAACGAATTTTACCAATGCCATTAATGCTAGCCCAAAAAACGGTGTGCAGTTGTACCTCAGCACCAACAACACATTTGCCCTTGGCCAAACCACAAAACTACAAGCTGATTTCTTTTTTACTTCTAAAGTAAAAAGAGGACTGTATGAAGTAGGTAACATCTACGGATTGAATATTGGCATAAGACAAGATATGATCAAGGATAAGTTACAGTTATCGCTACTGGCAAATGATGTCTTTAATACAGCTTACCTTAAAAACTATACCTCAATAGTGAATGGGGTAAAACAGGTCTATAGCGAAAACAACAGCAGTAGATTTGTTAGGTTATCGTTAACCTACAACTTTGGCAACACCAAAATCAATGTAAAAGGCAGAAGTTTTGGCAACGAAGAAGAACGCAAAAGGACAAATTAAACAAGAGAATGTTTCTAAATAGAAATGAGATTTTAGTGCAGCCTATACAATGGTTAGTTTTGTCGAAAACAAAAACAAATGTCGAAAACAAAACTAACAATCAACAATAATGGTTCGGTAAAGATAGAGGGCGATTTTGAAATCGTAGATAGAAACGGAGATGTATACGGACTACAAGGAAGAACCGTACTTTCTATTTGCAGATGCGGTCTTTCTAAAAACAAACCCTTTTGCGATGGCTCGCACAATGGACATTTTGAGCACGAAGCGGTTGCTTTTGATCTACCTCCAAAAAAGGTTTAACAATTGAAATGCATAGTTAAAGATCAGCCCGGTTGTAAAGACTGGGCTTTTTTATGGATATGGGTAAAACGTAGTTTGGATCAACTATGCTATCTTAAAGAAGTTACATTAACGATAATTAACTAAAAAGAAAGTTTAATCAGTAAAAAGCTAGGATTTTAACGCTAAAAAACAGTTTATATTAATCAATAGGATATAATATTTCATTAAAGGATTGGTTTTTTCTTAATATAAAATTATATTGTACTACCATTGATCAGTAATGTATCAGATAATACAGCACTTGAAACTAAAACAACCTTAAACATAGTAGATCTAAAAGGTTTAACCAGCCGCTCTACTTGTTTGCCCAAAAAACAACACACATCAGTCAACTTAACCAACCAAAACATGAAAAAATTCTTACTATCTCTCCAGTTTTTCCGGAATGTTAACCTGAGTTTAGCCAAATAACCTAGTTGTATTTTGCTTGCTTGTCTGTGCATTTATTGAATTAAATGTATGGTCAACTATGGCTCTTTTGGGGCTATATCGTTAATGTCAATTCAATTCTTTTATTTTTTACAAAATGTATTTTTTATCATGATGAAAAAAACTTTACTTGTTTTGTGCAATTTGATGATCTGTTTATCATTGTTTGCACAAACTCCAATAAAGGTAACTGGTACAGTTACCTCGGCGAAAGATGGTATTCCTGTCATCGCTAACGTAACAGTTAAGGGTACAGCCAATGGGGTATCTTCAACTATGGCAGGTGCCTATACTTTAGATAAGGTAGCGCCCAATGCAACCTTGGTTTTCTCTGCCCTTGGGTTTGAAACCTTAGAAACAGCCGTAAATGGCCGTACAACAATCAACGTAACACTACAAGCTACTGAGCAAGCCTTAGATGAGATTATGGTAGTAGCTTACGGAACTGCAAAAAAAGGGACTTATACAGGACTGCTGCAACTTTAGATAAAGACAAGATCAAGGATGCGGCATTGACATCTTTCGAAAATGCCTTAAACGGTAGGATGCCAGGTGTGCAGGTTACCGCTTCTTCTGGTCAGGCGGGTGCCGTGGCCAACATTAGGATCAGGGGTATCGGTTCAATGAATGCCTCTAACGAGCCGCTATATGTAATTGATGGTGTACCAGTAGTATCAGGTAATGCAGGGCAGATGAGCGATTATACCAGTAGCAGCAATAACATCATGAGTTCGATCAATCCGGCAGATATTGAAAGCATTACGGTATTGAAAGATGCGGCAGCTTCATCTTTGTATGGATCAAGAGCAGCTAATGGTGTGGTATTGATCAATACCAAAAGAGGGAAATCGGGTAAGCCAGTGATCAATGTTAAATCTTCTGTTGGTTTTACCCCATCGTGGGCTACAGATAATTATGAGGTAGCTGGCGTGCAAGAGCAGACCAACATGTTATATAGGACCTTTCACGATAACAAAACATCAGCAAAACAAACTGATGCAGTAGCAAATGCTTATGCACTTAGCCAGTTAAATACCAAGTTTAACAAACATGGTTATAAATTTAGTACCAATGGAACTGGTTTGGGCGAAAATGTGATCATCAGCGGCATGACCGATGGATTGGTAAACAGAGAAGGTACTTATTTTGATTGGGAAGACGCTTTGTTCAGGACCGCTGTGTACCAGACCAATGATGTTTCTGTAAGTGGTGGCGATGCAAATACCACCTACTACTCTTCCTTATCTTATACCAAAGACCAAAGTAGGGTGAAAATAAATGATTTTGATAGGATAACTGGTCGAGTAAACCTTAACCAAAAGGTAGGCAAATACATCGAATTTTTGACCAATGTAAACTTTGCAAGGAGTGGTCAGTCGGGCTTTAATGATACCCGAAATACAGGTTCAAACTATTTCTTCCAATCTAGAAACCTATTATGGCCTTTTTATTGGCCAACAGATTATAAAACAGGCCAACCTTTTACAACCAGGTATGGCAGTTTGGCACAGAATGCGGTGTATTATGACAATGAGTGGGAGAATAAATCGATCACCAAAAGGATAACCGCCAACGAAACCTTAACGGTAAAGATCTTACCAGAATTGAATGTTAAATCAATCTTCTCATATGACAATTCGCAGATCAGCGACCACATCTATTACAGTGCCTTGCACTTTAATGGTGCGGTAACCAAAGGTGCGGTCAATGAAATGACCACCAATATCAATAAATGGGTTTCGTCAACTACCTTAAACTACAACAAACAGTTTGGCCAACACAACGTTAGCTTCTTGGCAGGTTTTGAGGCAGAGCGTAACAAAACAGATTTCCAACGTTCTTCTGGTACTGATCTACCTTCAAGTGCTTTACATACCGTAGCAACTGCAGGTGTATTAACAGCAAGTGCCTACGATTGGGGCAATTCTATTTTGTCTGTTTTATCTAGGGCAGAGTATAACTATAACCAAAAATACTTTGTATCTGGGTCTTATCGTCGTGATGGATCATCAAGATTGAGCCCAAATACACGTTGGGGTGATTTCTGGTCTGTTGCAGGTGCCTGGAAGATCAATAGCGAAGATTTTATGAAAGACCTCAGCTCTATCAGCAACTTAAGGTTAAGGGCATCTTATGGTGTAAATGGTACTTTACCAACGGCCAATTTTGGCTGGCGTTCGTTAACCAGCTATGGCTCTAAATATATGAACCAGGCAGGAGGCGGGATCAGCAATATCGTGGATCCAAACCTAAGTTGGGAAACAAGTTACTCAACCAATCTTGCTTTAGAGTTTGGCTTGTTCAACAATAGGATCACCGGTACGGTAGAGTATTTTAACCGCGATTCGAAAAACTTGTTGCAAGATGTGCCTATTTCGATGGTGACAGGTTTTGGTTCTACCTTAAGAAATGTTGGAGAGATCAACAACCGTGGTCTGGAGTTGGATCTAGGTGGAGACATTATCCGTAAGGATGATTTTAGATGGAGCGCAAGTGTAAATGCTTCATTCATCAAATCTAAAGTAACCAAGCTGTACAGCAATGGTACAAGTCCTCAAGGACAGGATATCATCTGGTATGATCCAACAGGTGGCGATGCAAGGGCCCAATTTATTTACAGAGAAGGCCAATCTACATTAAGCCTTTATGGTTATGAGTGGGCAGGTACCGATCCTGGGAATGGAAAAAATGTATATTATGTAAACAATGGCACCAACGGAGATTTCCTTTACAATGGAAGAGGTGCCTCTTACAGTTTCAATAAAGCGGCCTTTACCATTATTGGTGATGCCATGCCAGATGTTTACGGTGGTTTAAATACTGATGTAGCCTATAAAGGTTTTACATTGGCATTGAACTTTAACTACAAGATCGGTGGCAAATTGTACGATGGAGCCTTTAAAGATGTGGCCGATGATGGCTACTATTGGGAAAGGATCAGGGCCCAATATTATTATGACAACATGTGGACACCTACCAATACCACCGGTACCTTACCTAAACTAGATGGTAACGATTTAACAGACCCAATGCAATACAGCACCCGTCAGATGCACGATGCCAGTTTCTTAAGGTTAAAGAACATCACCTTAGGCTACAACCTGCCTAAAAAATTCATCAACAAAGCGGGTGCATCAAATGCAAGGGTTTATTTTAATGGTTCAAACCTACTTACCTTCTCTAAATACAAGATTGCTGATCCCGAAGTAAACCAATACGGTACCAGAGGTTGGGAAACTCCATTTGGCAAAACTTATACGTTTGGTATTGAACTTAGTTTCTAATGATTTAAAGATTTTAAAAATGAAAAAAGTAAATATATTCTTGATCGGACTTCTTGTATTGGGACTCTCTTCATGTAAAGATTTTTTAGATGTGAAGCCAAGTAACTCTGGCGATTCTGGAATCGCTATCCAAACTCCGGCAGATGCGCAGGTAATGATCAACGGTATTATGCGTAACATGACCAGTTCTGATTATTATGGTAGAAACTTTATGTTGTATGGCGATGCAAAAGGAGGCGATTTTACCATCCTCTCTAGAGGTAGAGGGCAAGATGGACTTTATACTTTCGACCATGCCGCCGCTAGTGGCAGTTATTCGGGTTTCTGGTCGCAGCTTTACTATAGCGTATTACAGACAAATAACCTATTGGCAAGTATTGCCAAGCTGGAAGCAACAGGGGCAAGTGGTTTTGCAAGTGCCAAAGGGCAGGCTTTAACCTCAAGGGCATTGATGTATTTTGACTTGGTGCGTTTGTATGGTAAATCATACGATGATGATAAAAGCTCGTTTGGCGTACCTAACATCACTACCGTTTTAGATGCTTCGGCACAACCCTTACGTGCAACTGTTGAACAGAACTATACACAGATCCTGAGCGACCTTAAAGCTGCTGCGCCATTATTGAGTAAAACCAAGTCAAATGGCTATCTTAATTATTATGGCAATATGGCCATACAGGCCAGGGTATATCTGTACATGAAAGATTATCCAAATGCCTTAAAAGCAGCAGAAGAAATCATCAATAGCGGTAATGTATATACCTTATACACTAATGCCAATTGGGTAGACTCATGGAAAAGTCAATTTGGTAGCGAATCTATTTTTGAATTGGGTATTTTTCCAACAGAGAACGATCTGACTACTGCTTCTTTGGGCTTTTACCACAGACGTAAAGGACATGGTGCAAGTACAGTTTTAGGTTGGTTTACCACCAGTGATGATTTTTTGGCCAGACTGAACCAAGACCCAGCTGATGTAAGGTGGGGTGTTATGAGTTATGATGAAACGGTTACCGTTCCTGTAAACAACCGTTTTGGTGCGCTTTATAAGTATAGTGGTAACACCGCATTGCTTGGCGATGGAAAAGCAACCTCGACTGCAGTTAACATTAAGGTGATCAGACTGTCTGAGATCTACTTGATCGCTGCAGAAGCTGCCCTGCCTACAGATCCAGGCAAAGCGGCAGGTTATTTAAATGCAATACGCAAAAGGGCACCTAACTTGGCTCCAGCTACAGCCGGAACAGTGACGCTAGATATCATCTTAGATGAGCGAAGCAAAGAACTGGTTGGCGAAGGCCAGCGTTTCTTTGACATGATCCGTTTAAATAAAACGATCACCTTTAACGATGAGCTTGGCAATGTAACCATACCAACCAGAACCAAGAGCATTGATCGTACCTTCTATAAAACAAGGCTTCCGATATCGCAAGGCGAAATTAATGCCAACCCAGGTTTGAAAGCACAGCAGAACCAAGGCTATTAATTCACATCACATAAAGCCCACCTATGAATTTCATAGGTGGGCTTTTTTGTGTTTGAACAAAATGATAAGCACATACATTTGCAAAAAACCATTTCGAGCGCTATTTTTATAACAAAGCTGATCCAATGAATTACAACACCATTCTGCCGAGTGCAGATCTCGATTCTTTTGTTAAATGTTATTGGACATTAGAAGGCCCAGCCTATCCCAACCCCGAAAAACAAAGGATAGTACCAGATGGCTGTATGGAAATGATCTTCCACTGTGGTGATTTTTATGAACAGTATTTTGAAGATGGAAGCCACATTATACAGCCCAAAGCTTTTGTATTTGGGCAAGATCACGCAACCCTTAGAAATCAAACAAACGGGACGAACCGATATTTTTGCCATCCGTTTCCATCCGCATGGGTTTATCCCTTTTACCTCGGTTGCCGCAAGCACCATGGAAAATAGGGCTGTGCCTTTAACAGAGTTATTTGGTAACAAAGGCGATCAGCTCGAAACAGAGATGCTTGCCGCTTTAACAACCGAAGAGCGGATCCAGATTATTGAAGCTTTTTTGATGGACTGTTTGGTCAATGAAGAAGCGGTCGACCGTCTGATCAAATCGAGTATCGAAACCATGTTAACTTTGAACGGCCAACTTAGCGTAGCCGAACTATCAAAAGAACTGTCCGTTAATAGGCGCCAACTGGAACGTAAATTTGCCGCCCAGGTGGGTTTAAGTCCTAAACAATTGGCCAAGATATTTAGACTACAGGCTACCTTAAAAACATTGTTGCTCAAAGGGCAAGCACCTAGCCTTACGGTGATTGCGTATACTGGAGATTATTTCGACCAAGCCCATTTTATCAAAGACTTTAAAGAATTTACGGGTGTAACTCCCAAAAAGTTCTACGCAGGTAACCTCACCATGTCAACCTTGTTTGCAACTTTCGAATAACTTGTCGCATTTTTACAATTTTTGGGTTTCGGGTCATCCCATCTTTGTAAAAAACATTTTAAAATTAGATATATGAAAAGTACCATCAGCCTATTGACCTTGTTATTGTTGAGCAGTATCATGCCCAACCCAAACCTAAATGACCTTCACTTTTTAGCAGGCACCTGGAAGGTAGAGAAAAAAGAAAATTACGAAGCCTGGAAATTGAATAAAGACAACCTGTTGGAAGGTAGTTCGTATAAGATCAAGGGAGGCAACAAACAGATTGATGAGCAATTGAGCATCAAAATGAATGCAGAAAAAATCATCTATACCGCAAAAGTATTGAACCAAAACAATGCACAACCCATCGATTTTATATTAAACAAAGAAGTGAAAGGCAAATTTTCATTTGAAAATCCAAGCCATGATTTCCCCAAAAAAATACAATACACCAAATTGAATGATACCACTCTTTTTGTAGCTGTATTGGGCGATGGAGATAAAGGCTTCTCTTACAAGATGTTTAAGCAAAAATGATTGAGCTTTTAGTAACATTTTAGTATTTTTAGGTGTCTAAATATAAGGCCGACCAAGGGTTGGTTGGCCATCACCCTATTGAAAAATACAGATGAAAAACATTGCTTTGATATTTATGTTTCTGTTGGTCAGCAAATTTGTTGACGCCCAAAATGCACCTTGTAAAGGACATCCTTTATTTGCCAGTAGCTTGGCCAACCATAGTGTTGCTGAATGTCAGGAAAAGGAGTTCGACCAAATGGAGACTTACCAAAAAGATAAAGTTAAAGGCCGGATAGATTTTATAAAACGAGGGCCTAAGTTTATGGTGAGCTATAAGTTTAATGGCGATTTCCAAAGCCGTCCATCGGGGGTGCAGTCTGCCAAAACTATGTAAATGCCATAGAAAAAGCAGGTGGGGAGATTTTGTATAGAGCGGATAACTATTTGTATGGCAAGCTTAAAAAAGGTACTGATATTTATTGGGTTTATGTGTATACCGATGGATCTGGATACTACTCTGTAACCAGTATCAAAGAAGAAAAGATGAAACAGGAAGTGGTGGCCAGTGCAGAAGAGATCAAAAGTAATATCCAAGAAGAAGGGAAAGCCATTTTTTATGGGATCTATTTCAATACTGGCCAAGCTGCGCTGTTGCCCGAGTCTGCAGCAACATTAACGGAGATGGCCAAGTTCTTGAAACTCAATCCAAACATGCAGGTATACATTGTGGGGCATACCGATAATGTAGGTGATTTTAACCAGAATCTGGTCTTGTCAAAAAATAGGGCCAATGCCGTAGTTACAGAATTAGCTGCTAAATATGGCGTAAATAAAACCCAGATCAATGCACAAGGTGTAGCCTCTTTGGCTCCAGTAGCGAGTAATGCCAACGATGCAGGCAAAGCAAAGAACAGAAGGGTTGAAATGGTATTGAAATAATTGATAAAGATTCATATTGAGCAAATGTTAGGTAGGTACGATTTCAAGCCGTAGCAATGAACATTCGATTGCGAAAAATCGGCCTTGTCAAGTGCGGTAGATACTAATTTGCCTAAGCAGAGACTTTAAAGCGCTGGGCGCAGCCGTGGCTTTTTTAGTTACTTTTTCAGCTAATGGAAAAAGTAACCCCGCGGTAGCGTCCTATAAAACTATAAGCAAGACTTATGCGAATTAATTGTTCGCTATCGCATTGTAAAAGGCCTCCCGATAAACCTCGCCCAAAGCAATGTTCTTATCGCCAATGCTGACACGGTTGCGTTCAATACTATTGATCTTATTAATTGCAACAATAAAAGACTTATGGATTCGCATAAACTGATCAGCAGGCAACTGCTCTTCGGTTTTTTTCATGGTCTGTAAGCTGGTGATCTTCTCTGTAGCCGTATAGATCATTACGTAGTTTTGTAAACCCTTTACATAGAGAATATCTGCTACATTAACCCGGATCAATTTGTATTCTGTTTTTACAAAGATATGGCTTACCTCTTTTTGCTTGGCCAAGGCTACAGTATTTGGTTTATCTGTTTCGGCCAAACCTTTCAAGATCAGTTGTACCTTTTCTACAGCTTTGTAAAAGCGTTCAAAAGAAACAGGTTTCAATAAGTAATCAACCGCATCATTCTCAAAACCTTCTAGGGCATACTCGGCATAAGCAGTGGTTAAAACCACTAAACATTTTCCCTTTACGATCTTCATAAACTGTAGTCCACTCAGCTCGGGCATCTGGATGTCCAGAAAAACAAGGTCTACCTCACCTTCGATCACTTTGTTTAAGGCTTCTAAAGGGTTAACCGTAGTAAAAGTTAGTGTTAAAGATGGAACTTTAGAGATGTAGTGTTTTAAAACATCAATAGCCAAAGGCTTATCATCTACAACTATGCATCTAATCATAAAGGTCAATTTTTAAATCCACAATAAAGGTATCAGTTTGTTGGTCAATTAAAAGCTCATGCCTGTTGGGATAGATCAATGCCAAGCGTCGTTGTACATTAACCAACCCAATTCCTCCAGTTTTATCCTTTTTGGCCGCATTGATCTGATTGCGAAGATGCAAATGAAAAGCCTGTCCGTCAATAGCAATTAAAATTTGGATGGGTGTTTCACTGTTTTTAAAAACCCCGTGTTTAAATGCATTCTCTATAAAATTGATTAAGATCAATGGCGCGATCTTTTGTTGCTGTATTTTGCCAATCACCTTAAAATTGATATGGGAATTTCCTTTTTGCCCAATTTTTTGCAAAGCGATCACATTGTTCAGGTATTCTATTTCGTTGGTCAAAGGCACATAAGGGTCGTCGCTTTCCCTTAACATGTAACGCAACAGCTCAGAAAGTTTGAGCAACGCTTCCGGTGCTTCTTCAGATTGTTGTTGGGTAAGCGAATAGATATCGTTAATGGTATTGAACAGGTAATGTGGGTTTACCTGCGATTTTAAAAAGGCCAGTTCGGTTTTAAGCTGCTCCTTTTCTACTACCTCTTTCTCTGCACGGATGGTACGCCAATCCATTAGGTAACTTAACAATAGACCTAAGAATATATTCAGAAAATTGGCACCCAAGGCAACAATGAATGCAAAGAAGAAGTCGAGGTCCGAGTCATAACTTTTCCAACCAATCAATGGATACACAATTTGTTCCATCAGGTAATAGAGTGGGCTAAAAACAACAATGCAGCCTACCAATGAAAGTACATATTTGATGATGCTTCCTCTTTTTAAAACATAAGGAACCAGCAACAAGTAGTTGGTATAAAAAAACAAGGCCGAACAGGCCGTCTGTAAAGCTTTAACGGGCAATACAATAGAGAGGAATAAGGACCAATCGAAATGTGTGCCTAAAACGCCTGTGCCAAGGGCCACCAGCAATACCTGCATCAGTACCAATAACCAATAACCGATGTGTAGATAGCATAATAATCTTTTGTTCATGGTTTAAAAGTAGCTTAAAATAATCCTGTCGAGAAAAAGATCACACCAAAAGGTCAATTTTATTGACAAGATCGGTTAATGGACACACATGATCGATTTTACCCCAAATTGGCTCTTGTCAACAAAAGTTTGGTGTTGGTCAATCGCATTCTGATCAACGGTTTTGGATATGGACATTTGAGGTATTAAACAAAAAAACATGAAAACGATTAAATACAACCTTCTTTTACTTTTAGCAATGGTATTGCTATATATTCCTCAAACACAGGCGCAGCAGCTAAATGCTAAAGCTCAAAATCAAAATATCCAACAGTTTATCCAGTATCTGGGGTTTGGTCAAATACAAATCGCAAAAAAGCATTACCGGTAAATTCGATGCCGACAAAGTGTTCTTAGCCTTGATTGATTCAGTTAAAAATGCTGATGAAAAACAGTTCAATCAATTGATGATAGAAATGATTGGTCCAATAGACCCTTCGTTAACCGCAAGCGTTCAACACTACGACAGAAAAAACCAGAACAGCTACCAGCACCTGCTTAAAAATATAGATTATAGCTGGATCAAGAACAAAGGGTACTCAACTGCATTAAGACAACAACTAACAGCATTATCTAATCAGGTTAATTTAACCGGAAAGCACCAGTATATTCCAGCGGTGTGGTATGAGGGTGATCTGCCGAATGAAGCTCCTTATGCAACTTATGCTTTTAACCAAGAAGAGATGAACTTGCTGGCCTTGGCCAAAACCTGGAATGCAATTGAGTATCTATTCCCTTATAAATATATGATGGACAGCAAATGGAAAGACGTATTGGTAGAGGTGATACCAGTTTTTAGGAAAATCAACAATAGGACCAGTTACGAGAAGAGTGTTTTGTTTTTGGCCGAAGCCATTAACGATACGCATGCTGGTGGGTTTATGGCGAGCAAAAACATGAAAATGATCAATACGATCTTTAATGTGGTGTACTATCCTCCTTTTGATTACAAGGTGGGAGCAAAAAGTATCATCGTTAAAAAATTCTTGAATGATTCTTTAGCTAAACACAATGAACTGAAAGCGGGCGATCAGATTGTAGCCATTAATGGAACCAAGGTTGAACAATGGCTTAAAGAAAGAATGGTTTTGATTCCCGCGTCTAACAAAAGTGTTAAATATAGAGAATTGAGTCCTGTTTATGATGAAGGATATGCACTTGCTTTTGGTAATCTGGCTAGCCAGACCTTAAATGTAAAGGTAGCGAGAGGTAAAACCCACCTGAACCTAAAACTGGAAATGTTGGACCGCAGAAATAGACAAGACATCGCTGTTATTCAGAAATACATGACACAAAGAGCAACAGTAGAGCGCAGTATCAAAGGTATGGAGCACATCGGTAACGATATCACTGTGATCAGGGCAGGCCATCTTTTTGAAAAAGATTTCCCAAAAGATAAGGACCTTCCACAGCTATCAGCCGATCTGAAAAGTAAAAAAGCCATCATTTTCGACATGAGAGCATACCCGCAAGGCCCAGGTTTCTTTAGCTATTATCTGCCTTTGGTGTTGGGTAAAGCTCCATTTGCCTTTGCCCGTTATTATGCTGTTGACCTTAAAGATCCAGGTGCTTTTATACATAGAGAAGGAGCTGAAAATTATATGGCTGTAATTAAGGATGCGCCTAAACCTATGGGAGAGTTATATACGGGTAAAATAGTGATCTTAACCAATGAAGATACACAGAGTATGGGCGAGTGGTTTAGCATGATGTTACGCCAGTTGAATAAAAACACTACGGTTATTGGTAGCCAGACTGCTGGGGCCGATGGGAGTCTTAAAAAGATTGACCTTACCAGGTGCTTATCAATTTAATTTTACTGGCAATGGTATCTTTTACCCTGATGGTCGTGAAACCCAACGCATTGGCATTATCCCAGATATTTCTTTTAAACCATCTGTTGAAGACCTGATCGGAGAAGAAGATGCACAGCTACAAAGAGCCATCAAATACATTAGAGAAGGAAAGTAAAACAATTGTAATTGCTATCAATTAAAATAGGGCCATGCAACCATTGCATGGCCCTATTCGTCTTTATAAAAGAGATAGATTTTTGATAAATGACCCATTTATTAGAGTTTATTAATAGATTTAAACACAAATTAAAACATGAAACCAAAACACTTACTTGGCCTATTGGCATTTAGCTTATTGGCTACCCCCGTACTTGCCCAAAAACTGTATAAGAACAAGCCGTTGATCCTTGCCAATAGCGAAAAAGCTGCTGTTGCCTATGATAATAAGGTATGGGTCGAAAATATGTGGCGGATATCGCCAGAAATTGCAAATGATACCCTGAATGTGAAATTGTATGCCAAAAGTGAATACATTGGTTTCAGAACTGATAAAGATAGCATTGGCTTTAACATCAAGCCAGGAGAAGCAAAATCTTTTTATGTTAAAATGGGCGATGCTGCACCTGCACATACCATTATCGTTGCAAAACCTTTTGCATGGGATAAGGTAACTTATGGTCAGACTGCTAAACGCAATGACCTACAGCTACATTATGAAAAGTCTAATACAGCTTATTTTGACGAACTCCGTAAGAAATATCCAGTTGCCCAATTGATCAAGAAAGATCGTAACGATATGCAAAAGGTGTTGACCATCTTAAACTGGACACACAACCAATGGAAACATGATGGTGGTAACGCACCAAAAGCCAATGACGCCATTTCTATTTTAAATGAGGCAAAAGCAGGTGGACGTTTCCCTTGTTTTGCCTATGCCATTGTACTACGCGACCAATTGATTGCACAAGGTTATAAAGCAAGGGTACTGTATCTTAAAACCAAAGATGCCGAAACCAGAAAAGGTTCGCCTGGGCATGTGGCTACGGAAGTGTACCTAAACGACCTGAAGAAATGGGCATTTATAGATGGACAGTTTAACATCATGCCTACTTTAAATGGCAAACCATTAAACGCAGTTGAGTTTCAGCAAGCTTTAAGCAACAATTATAATCTGGTAGCTTTTACCAGTAGGGGCAAGGTCTCGAAAAGAGAGTATACCGATTTTGTGTATGACTATTTGTACTATCTTGATACGGCCTTGGATAGTCGCCAAATTCCAGCGGCAGAAAGCTACAAATTAGAAGGGAAACGCTCGTTGATGTTGGTTCCTGTTGGTGCATCAAACCTTTCTAAAATTCCTTTTTGGGACATGAAAGTTGATTATTGCGTGTATACCCATTCGTTAAAAGATTTTTACGCAGAACCTAAATAATTCTGATAAATTTGGAATGCAATTTAAATCAACGTTAAAATAAGATCGACTGCATAAGTCCTTCAAATCATGACCCTATGGCCGAACAGGAAGTAATCAAGCATACTAAAAAAATCTATAAAGTCTGGAATAGCAAAGAGCATAGTTTTTGGGCAAAGGTGAAAGAGTTTGTATTAGAAATTCTGATCATTGTGTTTGCGGTTTCCCTGTCTATTTGGTTACACGGGCGAAGTGAACATGCGCACCAACAAAAAGATGTGAAGGATTTTTTGTTAGGCCTACAGGCGGATTTGAAAAATGACCTGAATGAAATGAATGCTGATAAACATAGGTTTATACTGAGTGGAAAAGCCTATCGCTACTTGAGAAGCGTTAAATTGAATGAGGCAATAAATGGAGATAGTATTAAAGTTTATCAAGATGTACTTTTTAATTCGACAGGACTAATACCAAATAATGGAAGGTTCGAGGGCTTTAAATCTGCCGGAAAGATTGGTACCATTGAGAACAAAGAACTACAAAACGAAATCACAGACCTCTATCAAGAAAACATTCTTTTTTTAATTGCCTTAACAGATTATTACAATGCCGAAAAACAAAAATTGAAAGACTATTTCAATAAAAATCTAAAAAGAACAACGGATACAACTAATAACTTCATGGTATTGCTAAAGTCCGAAGAAGTATATAATGTAGGAACTGGACTTGAGATCCTAAGGATATTGTGAATCAATATAACACATGCATAAAGAATATTGAGAAGATCAATAAATTGATCGATAAAGAATATAAGAAATAGTTTATCATATCATGACGGCCTGTATTTTATGGGCTAGAGTATAAAAAGCATCAACTTAATGGTTGATGCTTTTTTTGTGCGCTTGTAATCTAAATGAAAGGTTTTACAAAATAGCATTTCTTGTGAATAGTTCGAATTAAAATTAAATCTGCTGAATATCAGTTGTTTGCAAATAATACTAATCGATTAGTTGTTATACTAATGCATTAGTATTAAATTAGATTTAAAATTACTGATATGCAAAAGTTGGCAAAAAGAGAAGAACAGATCATGCAGGTGTTTTGGGCACTTGGAAAAGCTTTTATCAAAGAAGTCATTCCCGAACTTCCAGATCCCAAACCACATTACAATTCGGTGGCTACCATGGTAAAGATCTTAGAAGACAAAGGTTTCTTATCACATGAACCTATAGGCAACATTTATTGCTACTTCCCGATCATCGCTAAAGAAGATTATCAAAAACATGCGATGAAAGATATCGTAAGTCAATACTTTGATAATTCGTATCCCAATATGCTTGCCTTTTTTGCCAAAGACCAAAAGTTATCTGAACAAGAACTGAACGATATCATGCGCATTATTAAAGCAAAAAAAGATGATACCATATAGCCTACATGTAGCCCTGATCCTTGCCATTTGGTTTGTTTTTTATAAGCTGTTGCTACAGAAAGAAACCTATTATCGCTTAAACAGAGTTGTGTTGCTTTGTTGCTTGGTCTTGGCATTTATCCTGCCACTGGTTCCGGTTCCGGAGCAATTTTCTTTTAGGGCAGGTGCGGTAGCAATAACCACACCTATAGCATCAACAGCTGTAGCGGCACAGGACCTAGGCGCTATGGATCAAAAAGTAACAGACAAGCCTTTGGCCATAGCTGAGCCCATCGTGCAGGCAAAGGCTCCTGAAGTGCCTTTAACAGAACGCCTCGTTCAATGGGTATTTTGGGTCTATTGGTGTGGTGTCGCTATACTAGGAGCCAATCTGTTGGTACAGTTCTTCGTACTGTTTTATCAGGCCTATAAAAAGCCCGTGATCAAAGATGGCATCTTCAAGATCGTAGAGCTCGACAATGATAAAGCGCCCTGTTCCTTTGGCAATATCATTTTCATCAATCCAAGCAAATACGATTGGGAAACCTACAACCAGATCATCATCCACGAAAAGGTACACATCCAACAAGGACACAGCTTTGACCTGATCTTGGCAGAGCTGGTATTGGTAGTACAGTGGTTTAATCCCTTTGCCTGGCTGTACCGTAAAGAATTGGAAAGTAACCTTGAGTTTCTGGCCGATCATGCCGTATTGAACCACCACCAAGTAGAAATGGAATCCTATCAGCTCAACCTGCTAAAGGTAGCCGTTCCAAACTGGTCAATGAATATTACAACAAACTATAACCAATCCCTCTTACAAAAACGAATTGTTATGATGAGTGCAAAAAAATCAAATGTCCACATCATGTGGAAGTATTTTATTATCCTACCTATGTTGGTGGTATTATTGGCAGGCTTAAACAAACCTGTCGCCTTTGCGAAATTAGGTACAGAAACTACACCTGATATGGATAAGTTCCTGCTAACAAAAGAAGTAAACCAATCTAAAGGACTATGGTTCGCTACCATTAAAGATGATAAGGTGAACGTTGAATTTAAAAGTGACGACAACGACGAAAACCATCGCTGGTCTAGCAGTGCCAACTTTAGCCTGAAAGAGTTTTCAACCTTGCCAAGAAACGAAAAGGCCGAATTTACCATTACCAGAGAAGCGGGAACCGTAGTCTTTAACGGAAAGTTTGACGAAGACCAAGGTTATGGACGTTACAAGTTTACGTTGAACAAAGAATTTAAAGATTTTGCTGCTTTTAAAAACATCAAAGACATGGAAGATGAAGAATATTTTGCCTTCTTTATGATGGATGTTAAACGTGCTTACGTACAGTTTTTAAATGACAATGGCTTTAAAGACCTGACCAAGAACCAGATCCTCTCCATGTCGGCCTTTAAAATAGATGCAGACTACATCAACTATTGGAAAAAGATAGGTTACACCAATATTACACCTAATAACCTGGTTACATTAAAATCATTAAAGATTGATAGTGTATATGTAAACGACATTCGTAAGGTGGGTTATGCAGATCTTACCCTACAGCAGATCATCAGCTTTAAATCGCAACGCATTACCGGCGATTATATCAACAGCCTACGCAAAGCCAAACTTAAATTGCCAAGTAAGGATAACCTGCCCGAAGAAAAACCTACACCAACAGAGATCATCAGGAGTAAGGCCATGAAGGTAGATACCAATTATATAGCTGCGGTACGTGATACAGGTTTCCCAGACCTGAGCAGCCAGACCATAACTACGCTGAAATCGCAAGGCATTACACCTGCATTTATCAAAGGTTTTCAAGACATTGGCCTCAAAAACTTGAGCACAAGTAGTCTGATGACCTTGAAAAATCAGAACATTACGCCAGAGTTTATCAACGGATTTCAACAGATTGGTTTTAAAGATGTTCCACTAAGTACCTTCTATAGTCTAAAATCGCAAAGGATCACCCCAGAATTTGTTAAAGGTTATCAAGACCTCGGTTTCAAAGACATTACATTGAATACCTTGATTTCGTTAAGGTCACAGAACATCACCCCAGAATATATCAAGAGTTTTCAGGATGCTGGTCTAAAGAATATCCCTTTTAATACCTTGTATAGTCTAAAATCGCAAGGCATTACACCAGAGTACATCAAAAGTTTTAAAGATGTTGGTTTTGACAATATCTCATACAACCAATACAATGCACTTAAAGCGCGTGGCGTAACTGCAGACTTTATCAAAGGATTTCAAAAAATGGGCTTTACCAATGTTTCCATTAACCAGATTATGAGTTTGAGGTATTATAACGTTACCCCAGAATTTGTGGCCGATATGAAAAAGAAAGGCTTTGATCCTAAAAGATTTGGATAAATACATCCAATTGAAAAACTTGAATACGGGCAGTGTACAGAATGCTCCTTCAAAAAATAGCAATTAAATAAAAGCTGAAAAATGCTGTAACAACAGAGGGCAATAGAATATTAGTTTCAAATTCTTCAAAAAACTTAAGCTAAGCTGCATGAAAATATTTCTTAAATATGGTATCGCTTTTATTTTACTATCGAGTACCCAAAGCCTATTGGCACAAACCACAATAACATTAAAAGGTAAAGTGCTAGGTAGAGACAGTAAAACCATCTTTATTGTTCCAAGTACAACTTCGCTTCGAACAGAAGACAAACCCACTATATCCATTGTAGACCATAAATTTGAGTATACGTTTACAGCAAAAGAGGTAGAAGCCTATCAATTGGTATTTGAGGATGAATATGAAAAAGGGGCCTGGCGTCCGGTAATTGTTTTCCCAGATCAAAATGTAATTGAACTGACCTTGAACGATATGGAAAACCATGATAAAAACCTGATCAAGGGTGGAGCAATCAACGAAGCTTATTATGCCTTTATGCAGCTTTCAGAAAACCGATACAAGGCCATAAATGAAGTTTTAAATAAGGAAAGGGAAAAACTATACGACGTCAAGGATTACTATAGTCAAGCATTTGAAAACGTGTTGGTAGAGGTAAGAAAAGCCAAGGATGGGGTAGAGGCACAACCATTCTATCAAAAGATGGATGAATTAAGAAAAACAGGTGTCGATCTTTCACCTTCTGGCCAACAATTAAAGGCAAGGTTTGATAGTCTTGCTCATGCCAAATACAAATGGAAATATGCGTATTTTAATCAGAATATAAACATTGGCAATTATTATCTCTTATTTCGGGATGTGCAGTACAATGCCAAAGAAAATAGATATCTGGCCACGCTAGCTGATGAGACTTATCAAAAATATGCGATAAAGTTTCCGAAGCACCCTTATACCAAAATAGTTGGCGATGCTATGGCTGGTATTATCAAAATATTTCCAGGCAACCAATTTGTAGATTTTACAGCGCCTAATTAAAAGGTCAAGAGGTTACCCTTTCAAAGGTGATTAAAGGAAAGATAGCTCTGATCAATCTGTGGGGTTCTTGGTGTGGCCCCTGTATTGCAAAAGCCCAACATATTGTACCGATCTACAAAAAATATAAAGACAAGGGTTTTACTGTTGTGGGCATTGCCAGAGAATTTAAAAATACCGATGCTTTGTTGAGCAGGTTAAAGAAAGAACAGTTTACCTGGTTGAATTTAGTAGAAATGGACGACAAACATGGAATTTGGAACAAATATTCGATCAATAATGGTGCTGGAATACAGGTATTGGTAGATGCGAAAGGTACGATATTAGCTGTAGTACCTACTGCAGAAGAAGTAGACCAAATTGTAGCTAAACTTATTAAGGGATAATTCGATTATCCTTTAGTTTGGTAAGCCTGTTTGATCAATTCAATAATGCCTTCGTTTTCTACAATGTACATGCCTAATCTTTCATTAGAAATGCCTTCTTGAAGTTGATAGGTGAAAACGGGCTTTTCATGCTCAAAGAATGTTTCCATATACCTAAAAGAAATATTTGGAATGTTTTTCAATTGTGCTGCCAGTTCTACAATGTGTGTAGAAATAAAGAACACCGCATTGTTGATGTTGGCCAACTCGGTAATGATCAGCAAAGAGGCATCATAGGCATCTTTTACATTGGTACCTCTAAACAGCTCATCCAAGATCACAAACATCTTTTGTTGGTTCAATAGAGAGGAAGCCACTTCTTTTACCCTTTTAACTTCACTGTAATAATGGCTCAGGCCCTCATCTAGGTTATCTGGTAAGTTAATGGTGGTGATCAATCCATCAAATATGGTGGTGCGCATTGCTTTTGCAGGTACGGGAAAACCTAGGTGCGAGAGGTAAATGGCTAGACCAATAGACTTGAGCAATGAGGATTTGCCAGCCATGTTTGGTCCGGTTAGGAAAATCATATTGTTACGGTCATGAATAGAGATGTTGTTCTTGATCGGTTCAGTTAAATGAGGATGAAAAAAACCATCTACTACAACGTCTAACATTGGTGATGGATTGTAATCGGCAAAACACCACTGGTTTTTGGATGCAACAGATGCTACATTTTCAAAAACGTCCAATTCGTAAACAATTTCCAATAGTTCATGTAGCTTTTCTTTGTCTTCCCCTCTAAAAGCATGGTCAAGCTTAATCAATTGATAAAAGCGAAGTTTCTTGCCATACAATTGTAGTGCTTCTTTAAAAGTACCTTCTTGTATAATAGCTATAATTTTTTGGGCTTGCACTTTTAGATACAGCCCTGTATGCTCTGTTAGGTTTTGGGCTACAAATTGGGTAAGATAGTGGGTCAATCTAATGATGTACTTTAAACCTGTAGCAATAATGTAATGCTCATTGCTCGAGTTTTTGGTTACATATCTGGCAAAAGCATCAAGTGGGTTTTTCCTCGATTTTCTTTTGTCCAACTTTAGATAATGGAGGATCAGGTCTATTTCCTCATTCTTGACATCAAAATGAAGCTGATGCTCATAAAAATAACTGATGGCTTGCTTTCTGGCTTCCATGCCCTCCAAAACTGAAAATGGATTTAACATCATCCACCTTAGTTTGTCCCTACCTCCTAAAGTCCTTGTTCCTTTAAAGAGGCTGAAAATAGAATCAGAATCATTCGACTCTGTAAAAATATCAAGGTCTTTGTAGGTTTGCTGGTCTATTTTAAAATTGTTCATGGGTTGGTGTTCCATCAAATCGCATTTAAGGTATTGATAATTTTTGGGTAATGGAGTTCGATTAATATTTATTAACTTGCTTAAAAATTCAATATGGAAGAGGCAATATTAAAATTGAACGAACAGAACCAAGGTGCTTTTGTAATTATGGAAGGCGAAGAACAGTTAGGAGAAATGGTATTGTCCATTTCTGGGGCTGAACTTACAGTTTATCACACAGAAGTATCACCAAAAGCAGAAGGCAGAGGTTTGGCAAAGGTATTGCTCAATGCAATGGTCGCTTATGCCCGTGCCCATCAACTTAAAGTTGTTCCGCTTTGCCCTTTTGTGCATGCCCAGTTTAAAAGGCATCCACAAGAATTTGAAGACATTTGGGTAAAAGCAGAAGGGGAGCATTGATCCTCATTCTATTTCCTGATCTCTATCAAGGTGCCATCGGCGATATAATTAAATAAGGTATCGATATCTTTGTTCTGTAAGGCAATGCAGCCTGCTGTCCAATCTTTTGCATTGGTTTTGCCAGGACTTGTACCATGTATCGAAACCCCAAAGCCAGGTCAATACCCTTTCTTTTAGCGGCCTGCCTTTCTTTGATGCTCGGATAAGAGATCCAGTAACTTTTATAAAACTTATCGCTACGGTCATATTTCCTGTCCAAGTGATAAAGACCTTCAGGTGTTTTGCCATCACCCTCTCTTTCTTTATGGCCTACAGGCGCCCAGCCCATGTTGATGTTAAAAGTTTTAACTGTTTTGCCCTTGCGTTTGATCAACATTTTACGTTGTGCTTTCAATACCAATACATAGTCTGCCTGTGCAAGGATGTGCGACAGGTTATCGAGCTTTACCCGCCAATCCATAATGGTATCTGGATTTCTATAGGCTTCCCATCGCTCTGAGCTTGCTACCGCATAATCATCTTTTTTAAGTGAGTCTTGCGAACGCTCTGTTAAACGATGCAATCTCCACTCACCCCTGTCTTGGTAAACGATGGCGTCATGATTAAATACAGGTTTTACATATTGCGCAAACTTTAAAGGTGTGCCGTTAATGTCTTTAACAATAATCGAAGTATCTATCCCATTGGGTAGATGGTTCATTAAAGAATCATGCCACTTTACTCCTGTGTTCTTTCTTCTCTCTTTTGTTGCAGCAGATTTACTAGAAGTTGTACGAAATTCAGGGTCTTTTATTTGTTGCCACACGCAGAAAAAAACAACTAGACCAAGCAATAGAAATAGACTAAAGTACCGCATAAGTTTAAATTATTTATTAAAGATAAACTTATTTTAAAAATAAACTAAATTAATAGTTATTATTTTTTTAATTCGATTCCACTAATATTTGGCACTGGTAAAGTGGCATAAATATTGGCTAATATAACTGGCTTTAAACAAAAAAACCCTCGTTAATTGAATAACAAGGGCTTTGTAAAATATCTTGGGTCTTTTATCGACTAACTTTCTTGATTTTTTCCGATAAACTGGTAGATCTAGAAACTGCATAGATCACTCTGCCTGCAGAAATCTGGTAACCGGTAGAAATGGTATAGACCAATTTTTCAATGATAAGGCCGCTTTCATTGTCAACAATATAAGTACCATTAGAATTGCTATTGATCAATTGGCTTACGATCTTGGTGCTAAATTTGATAATGGTATTTTTTGGTGTAATGTCTTCTACCCAGAATTTGGTATTTAATTTTTGCGAGTTGATCTGAACAGAATCAGTCCATGTAAAGCCTTTTTTGATAGTTGGGCTATAGGTTACATCTGCAAATAGATTTAAAAGTGTACCTCTCTCAAATATTTCTGGCTCGATACCTGCAAAAGCAACAAGGGTATCGGTAGCCATTTCAGACTTGTACGTATTAGAGAAAAGGATTACACCATTTTTATCAACCGTAACTTCAACAGGTTTGTTTACCATATGGTTTAGTGCCCTTTCAATGATAGAGCTAGAATCTTTTCTAGCCTCAGAGTTGTATTGCAAACGCTGCCCTAATGCATCAATAAGGTTATCCATCTTTTTGATTTTAACACTCATTACATTGCCATTGGGCGAAGTAGATGTTACTACATATGATTTTGTCAGTGAAGAAACAGAATTTACATTTAAGGTTTGTTTGCCTCTCTGAATAACAGATTTAGAATTGGTTAAAATCTCTCTTTGAAATTCATCTCCTTGCTTCAACGCAAATACACGGCGCTTCTCTTGCGCATTCACCGTAAAGGTAACCAAGAGCAGTAAGAGTAATAGGGTGGTTTTTAGGTTAAACTTTGTTTCGTTATTCATGCATTGTTTCGGTATAGTAAAGATATAGGGTTGCTTGTTTAGGCTATATCTAAAAGTTTATGATTGGTTAGGCCGCAGGTAGTCTTACTTCCGGAAGTGGCGGAATAGGAGGTACCGGAGGTAATATAGGTAGGTTTGGTAAAATCCCACCTATTGCTGCTGGTGGTCCGCCAGCTCCAGGTCCTGCTGGTCCAGAAGTAGGTGCGCCGCCAGTTGGTCCTGCTGGTAAAGCAGGCGATGGTGGTACGGCAGGTAACAATCCTCCAGAAGGCAAAGTTGGTACTGGCGAAACTGCCGGTACGCCTGGCATTGGAGGCATTGATGGCGGCGTTGGTACAATTACCCTGATATAAGGAGCCGTTGTATTTACACTTCCCGGTACTGGTACCCTTAAATCGGAGTTGTTATTTGCCCCGCCTTGTGCGCTTGCGTATTTTACGCCGAATGCTGTACATAACAGCATAATAAAAATGAATTTTCTCATTTATAGTTATTTCTTCTTTCTAAAGATATTGGTAAACCTAATGTAGCTATGAAACCTGGTTTGTCGCCAGTATATTTGGTCAAGTTGTAAACCCCTAGTCCAACGGTAACGTTAGAGTTTTTGATTGGTCTAAAGCCTGTAGAGAAGCCTAGGTTTAAGCCAGACCACTCTGCATTGATGTTTACTTGTTTAAATACTTCGTAAGAAATGCTGGCAAAAATCCCAGTACCATATTTTCCTTTTCCTCGGTCTATATCATAAGGGCTTTTGTACAAGAACCTGCCCGTACCAAAACCAATGGTATAGCCCAAAGCGGCAAAACCAGGCCTTTTAGAAGGTACGGTTTGTACAGCATGGCTAAATGCGACGTAATAGGTATGATATGGCGCATCAGAAATGTTTTTATCAGCAAAAAGCTGTAAGGCACCAACAGATATACTGCTGCTTTTAAATATCTCTTTACTCAATACCAGATTGTATGAAAAGTCCTTAAGCTCGCTTACCCTGGTTACATTGACACTTGCCGATACGTTGACAAATTTTGATGGATTGCCAAATGTAATTCCTGCAGAACCAATTAGATCGGGGTCGTTGGTATAACCAGCTGGGTAAATACCCCCCAACACTGCAAAAACAAATGTGCCATAACTGCCCCAACCAGATGGGGTCATGATGCTGGCCACACTATTGTTGGGCAACATGGTTTGACTAATGATAATGAGTCCTTTTTCAGAAATCAAGGAGTCCATTTTCTTTTTAAGGTCTCTTTCAAAAGTGTTTTGAGAAAGTGCTTGCTTGGGATAGAATGTAGCAACAATCAGAAAAAAAGCAAAACCAATTTTTAATAACCGATTTATTCTAACTGCCATACGCTTTGAATTGAGATGTTCGTTTAGTTAACATTAAAGTAGAAGTACCAAAGTAAATGCCTAGATCATAATACAATATAGATAAAAGTTACAACAAATATTATTTTTTTTAAAATTTAATCAAGAATTAACTTGCAAATAACCATTGTTTTAGCCCTAAATTATTGTAGATGTAAAAGTAGAAAATAAAAATTCTATTTAAGAAACTTAATTGATTTTAAAGCATTATACTCATGTTATTTAACTAGTAGGAAAAAATATTAACCATTTGTATCTTTAAATTGTTATTAAATCACAGAAGGCATTAATCTTTCTTGTTTTTCTATTGTCATAACGTTGATTATCCACTAAGCTCAAATCCAATGAAAATTAAGATCCATAGTTTTTATTTTACAGTTGTTGCATTTAGCTGTGCGATTGTTTTTTCTTCATTTGCAAGAAACGCATTCGAAAAAGAAAAAATCGTATTGCCTTACAAACAAGCAGGTTTGACCGAAAAACAGGCTGCAGCACATTTGTTAAGCCGCTTTACGTATGGCGCAAAAGAAGGAGACATTGATGTTGTTTTAAAAACTGGCCTCGGAAAATGGTTGGAGCAACAGTTAGATGGTAATTTGGAAGATGCGGCACTAGACCAACAATTGAGCAAATACGATGCGATCAATCTTAGCAATACCGAAGTAGAAAACATCTTTCCTAGAAATGCACAGGTTGTCCGTTTCGCCGTTAAGGATGGTTATATCCATAAAGATTCTGTAAATAAAGCCAATACAAAAGAATACAGGGCCACATTGACCAGCTACATGAAAGATAAAGGCTACAAGCCACAACAAGAATTATATAGACAGTTTATCAACCAGAAAATATTAAGAGCGATCTATACCAATAACCAGCTCAAAGAACTGATGACAGATTTCTGGTTCAACCATTTTAATGTATCCTTAAGTAAAAACCAGTGTGCTTCTTATGTGCCAGCCTACGAGCGTGATGTGATCAGGCCAAATGTGTTTGGTAAATTCGAAAATCTGGTACTAAGTACAGCTAAATCGCCTGCAATGCTGATGTACCTGGATAATTTTAGCAGCTCAGGAACCAATGTAGTTACGCCTGCTCCTGCCGATGATATGGTGATGGCCACACCTGCACAGCGACAAAAGAGACAAGCTCAATTGGCATTGCAAAGAGCCAAATTGCAAAACCAACAGAACAACAAAAAACCTGGGTTAAACGAAAACTATGCACGTGAGGTAATGGAACTACATACCTTAGGTGTGGACGGTGGTTACACACAAAGCGATGTTACCCAAGCCGCTCGTATTTTAACAGGTTGGACAATAGCACCCATGAGCGATAATGGCTATGGGGCACCTATGAAAAAAGTATTAGAACGTATTGGTGATGATAACCTGAGCAAAAGGGGTTTTGTACATGAGGGCGACTTTCTTTTTGCGATGAATAGACATGACAATGGCGAAAAAGTAGTGTTGGGTAAAAAATTCGCAGCGGGTGGAGGTTATGAAGAAGGAGTTGAACTGTTAAAGATGTTGGCCCATCATAAATCTACAGCGAAGTTTATTTCTAAAAAATTGGCTATCCGATTTGTAAGTGATAATCCACCGCAAAGTTTGATCGACAAAATGGCCAAAACATTTTTAAACAGCGATGGCAATATAAAAAGTGTGATGATCACCATGGCCAGCGCGCCAGAATTTTGGTCGAAAGATGCCTTAAGGGAGAAAACAAAATCGCCATTTGAGTTGGCGATCAGTGCGGTAAGAAGTTTAGATGCCAAAGTTGGCCAACCTTATCAACTGTATACCTGGATCAATAAAATGGGACAGCAGATGTATTATTACCAAGCACCTACAGGTTTTCCAGATAGAGGTCAATATTGGATCAACACAGGTTCGCTGTTGAACAGGATGAATTTCGGCTTGGCCTTAGCCTCGAAACGGATACCGGGCATTACTTTTGATCTAGGCGCAATGAACGACAACCATGAACCAGAAAGCGCAGAGGCTGCTTTGGTCGATCTATAGTCAGTTGTTTATGCCCGAAAGAAAATTGGACGAAACCATTGCCAGGTTGAAACCAATGCTCAACGATCCTAATTTAGAGAACAATGTGGCCAAAGCTGCAGCGAAAACAGCTCCGCCGCAACAAATGAATACCATGGCGAATGAAGATGCCAATATGATGCAAGAAGGAGCCAATAAACCAAAGGGCAACATTACACCAACTCAAAAAGTGGGTACAAATACGATGCTTGCCCAAGTAATAGGTGTAATTATCGGTTCACCAGAGTTTCAACGTAAATAATATTTATCATGACTTCAAGAAGAGGATTTATCAAGGCAGGTGGTTTGGCGTTGTTTGGAATCAGTTTAGGTGGTATACCTGGCTTTTTGGCCGATGCTGTTGCCGGAACGATTACACCTGGCCTATATCAGAAACGGAAAGTAATGGTCTGCATTTTCCAAAGGGGCGCAATGGATGGGTTGATGGCCGTAACACCTTTTACGGACGAATATCTAAAAGCAGCACGCCCGAATTTGTTTATGTCGGCCGCACAAGGTGGGAAAACCAAACCTTTGATTGATTTGGATGGGAAGTTTGGTCTGCACCCAGCAATGAGTGCTTTCGAGCCGATGTTCCGCGAAAAACGGATGGCAATTGTACATGGCATAGGTTCGCCCAACAATACGCGTTCGCACTTTGATGCCCAAGACTTTATGGAATCGGGTACGCCGTTTAACAAGGGCACAGAAAGCGGTTGGTTGAACCGTGCGGTAGGTTTGCTTGGCCATGATGCTGCTACACCTTTTCAGGGTGTAAGTTTAACTTCTTCATTGCCAAGGTCTTTTTATGGCAATAATCCAGCTGTTGCGATCAGTAACCTGGCAGATTTCAATATCCAGTTAAAAGGTAACCAAGCAGGTGCCAACATGGCTTCAAAAAGCTTCGAAGACCTTTATGACCAAACTTCTTCTGGTTTGCTCAAAAATACCGGCAAAGAAAGTTTTGATGCCATCAAGATGCTCAAAAAAACAGACCCAAAAAATTACACACCAGAAAATGGGGCCGTTTATCCAAATACAGCCTTGGGCAATTCGTTAAAACAGATTGCCCAGTTGATCAAAATGGATGTTGGAATGGAGGTTGCCTTTACCGAATCGGGTGGTTGGGATACCCACTTTAACCAAGGGGCAGACACTGGTATATTTGCACGTAATGTGAACGATATAAGCAATTGCATCATGGCATTTTGGACAGATATGGGTCGCTATCAGGATGAAGTAACCGTAATGACCATGACCGAGTTTGGACGTACGGTAGCACAGAATGGTACAGGCGGAACCGATCATGGACGTGGTTCTTGCAACTTTATTTTAGGAAATGGTGTAAATGGAGGCTTGGTACATGGTGTGGTCAACCCTTTAAGTAAAGAAAACTTAGAAGATGGAAGAGACTTACCGGTAACTACCGATTTTAGAAGTGTATTTAGCGAAGTTGCAGATAAGCATCTTGGGATCAACAACGATAAAGTTCTTTTCCCAGACTGGACAGGAAAGCAGATCGGCGTGATGCGAGGAGCCTAAGCAACTTGTAACTTATTTGATAAGTAAACCCCTACAGGCGTTAAAAGGCCTCTAGGGGTTTTGTTTTATTGTTAAAACAAGCACAAAGTCTTATCTTTCGGGCTAAACTATTTAACAGATAAATAATGAAAACTAATCAAACTTCCCTAAAACTTTCTGTGATTGGGCAGGCTACAAAGCTCTTTTTTGTAGCGGCAATGCTGAGCAGCAGCATTACTTTTGCACAAACCCAGAGCAAAGACCCGATTATTGAAAAGATCGTAAAAGAAGCAACCGAAAACTCTCAACTAGAAAAGTTGGCGCACGAACTTTTAGATCAGATCGGACCACGTTTAGTAGGCACACCACAAATGAAACAGGCAAATGACTGGGCAGTGGCTAAATACACAGCTTGGGGCATCCCGGCAAAAAATGAGCAATGGGGCGAGTGGAAAGGATGGGAGAGAGGTATTTCTCATATCGATATGGTTTATCCAAGGGTAAAGTCTCTAGAAGGCATGCAGTTGGGTTGGAGCCCAAGTACCAATGGTAAAACCTTAACAGGCGAAATGATCATCTATCCTGATTCTACCAGATTCGGTTGCTTTTACCAGTTGGATCAAAAATGTAAAAGGAAAATTTGTAATGTTCTCGATGAACCAGCCAACTGGTCGTCCGGATTATAACTGGCAAGAATTTGCTACGCCAGAATCATTTGAAAAAATGAAGAAAGACAGAACTGCGCAAACCAATGCATGGCGCTCACGCATCAGCAAAACAGGTTTAAACTTAAAAGCCCTAGCTTTGGCTTTTGAGCAGAATGGTGCTTTAGGTGTGGTAACCAGCAATTGGTCATCGGGTTTTGGTGTAAACAAGATCTTTGGTGCAAATACAACCAAGATTCCTTCAATTGATATTTCGTTAGAAGATTATGGTCTGCTTTACCGTTTAACAGAATCGGGCATTAAACCAAAGATCAGCGTACGTACAGATTCAAAAGAATTGGGTATGGTACCTACTTTCAATACCCTTGCAGAAATCAAAGGAACAGAAAAACCAAATGAATATGTGATGTTGTCTGCCCACTTCGATTCGTGGGATGGTGGTACAGGAGCAACCGATAATGGTACAGGCTCTATTACCATGATGGAAGCGATGCGTATCCTTAAAAAAATCTATCCTAACCCAAAAAGAACAATCTTGGTTGGCCATTGGGGTAGTGAAGAGCAGGGGCTGAATGGTTCAAGAGCATTTGTAGAAGACCACCCAGAAATTGTACAGAACATCCAAGCGTTGTTTAACCAAGATAATGGAACAGGTAGGGTGGTTAATCTTTCAGGTCAAGGGTTTTTAAATGCCTACGATTATTTAACACGTTGGTTGGCCAAAGTTCCAGCAGAGATCAGAAATGAAATCAAAACTTCTTTCCCAGGTTCTCCTAGTGGTGGTGGTTCAGATAATGCTTCATTTGTAGCAGCGGGTGCGCCTGCCTTCTCTTTAAGTTCTAACAGCTGGTCGTATGGCAATTATACTTGGCATACCAACAGAGATACGTATGATAAGATTGTTTTTGATGATGTAAGAAGCAATGCGATCCTAACTGCAATATTGGTGTACATGGCTTGCGAAGATCCTGCAACTACATCGAAAGTAAAAAGCGTATTGCCGCCTAACCCTAGAAACGGTGAGCCAGGTAAATGGCCTGCACCAACAAAAGCTACTCGTAAGGGTGGTGTAAACTAAAATATTTTAAACAAGCATTAAAAGCATCTCAGTTGATCGGGGGTCTTTTTTATAGACTTATCCTTATGTTAAAAAAATCAACTTTAGTTATTGTACTCTTAAGCTTGGTGTACTGTCAATTTACAAAAGCTCAAAAGGCGGATGAATTAAATAGCCAGCCTCCAAAGGCCATGCAAGAGTTTAGGGCAGCTTGGATCGCAACCGTAGCCAATATCAACTGGCCAAGTAAACCCGGCTTGAGCACAGCCCAGCAACAGCAAGAAGCAATTGATCTGCTCAATCTTTTACAACGCTTAAACTTTAATGCCGCTATTTTACAGATCAGGCCACAGGCAGATGCTTTATACAAAAGTAGTTTAGAACCTTGGTCGTACTTTTTAACAGGTGCACAAGGCAAGGCTCCAGACCCTTATTACGATCCTTAGAATTTTGGGTAGAAGCCGCACACGACCGTGGAATGGAATTGCATGTCTGGTTAAACCCTTATCGTGCGCACCATACTTCAGGTGGCGAAGAAAGTGCGACCTCTATCGTTAAAGCAAAACCAGAACTGGTGGTTAAACTAAAAGATGGCCAATATTGGATGGTACCCTTCAAAAAAAGAAGTCCAAGACCACTCTGCTGCGGTAGTTAGGGATATTGTAAAACGTTATGATATTGATGGGGTGCATTTTGATGACTATTTCTATCCTTACGAATCCTATAACGGTGGTGCGGATTTCCCAGATGGGGAAAGTTGGAATGCCTATTTAAAAGGTGGTGGTAAATTGAACAGAGGCGATTGGAGAAGAGCAAGTGTAAATACGTTTATAGAAAGGGTATACAAAGAAATCAAGGCTGAAAAGAAATATGTGAAGTTTGGACTGAGCCCATTTGGAATATGGCGCCCCGGATATCCAGAATCTATCGAGGGTATGGATCAATACGATAAGTTGTATGCCGATGCCAAACTTTGGCTCAACAAAGGCTGGATAGATTATTTCAGTCCGCAATTGTATTGGACAGTGAATGCCCAAAAATTAAGTTTCCCTGTGCTGTTAGGCTGGTGGCAATCTGAAAATACCAAAGGCAGACATTTATGGCCAGGAATGAATGTGGGGCTTGGTGGTGATGATAAAAATGTTGATGAAGTGATCAACCAGATCATCATGACCCGAGGGATGATGCCCAATAGCAAAGGCGCGCTGCATTGGAGCATTGCGGCTTTGGTTAAACACGAAAAGCTACGACAAGGATTGTTGGATGGACCTTATCAAAAGCAGGCGCTTGTACCTACAAGTGCATGGCTGGACAATAAAGCACCACAGAAACCAATCGTAACGGTAGCACCAAAAGACTCTTTGTGGCAGATCAGATGGAATCATCCAGAAATTAAGGATGTATTTAAATGGGTAGTCTATTTTAAATATGGAGAGAAATGGAGTTACAAGATCATGAACCGTAAAGATGCAATGTTGGATATTTTGGTAGCCATCAACAGAGGTACAACAGGAAAGGATAAGATTCCTTTAGCTGCATTTGGGGTAACGGCGGTAGATAGAACAGGCAATGAGAGTGAGTTTGTTGAACATAAAATTGGACAATACAGAGACTGAGAATGAAAACACACTCAAAAGAACAGATCGAAGCTACTGCTAATGCAATAAAGCAGCATTTTATTCCTAAAAACGCTGAAGAAAATACATTTAGCTTTCATTTTACCATTCCCCCATCTTCAAATTATAAAGTTTGTTACGAAAAAGATGCAAAAGGAAATTGGAGCTTAACCAGCTATGACACTGATGATAAGCTGTAGATGTGATAAATAATGTTGTAATTGCTTAATGGATCAGTAGTATTTGGAATGAAAGTTGCTAAACGCTTTTAATATTATGATAATATAATATATTTGTCCAATACTTAAAAAAACAATGCTATGAAGAAAATTTTTATTTTAACAACATTATGTTTAGCTACAGTTGTAGCTTTTGCGCAAAATCCAATCAAAAAGGGCGACAAGGTATTAAATGCTGGTTTAGGCTTTAGTTCTTTTGCAACGCCAGTTTATGTAGGATTAGAATTCGGTGTACATGAGGATATCTCGGTTGCTGGTGAAGTTTCTTACCAATCTAAATCTTATGGTTGGGGTAAGATATCTGCATTTGGAGTTTCTGCAAAAGGAAATTATCATTTCAACAGAATTTTAGAAATTGATGAAAAATGGGATTTATATGGAGGAATAGGCTTAAACTATTATAACTTCAGTAATAAATACGATGTTTCTGGATATACCTACAGTGGAAAATATGATTCGGGTATTGGTTTTGATGCCCAAGTTGGCGGTAGATATTTCTTTTCTGAGAAATTCGGTGTGAACTTAGAATTTGGCGGCGGTAGTAACCTAAGCGGTGGTAGATTCGGTATCAGCTACAAATTATAATTCACTGCAATTATAGAAAAAGCCCATCCTTGTTTTAAGGATGGGCTTTTTTATGCACCAATATCGTTGGGTAGTGATGTTTAACTTATTTGATCAACGATACCTTTCTGTTGTAGACTTTGTTGCCCACCTTTACCTTTAACACATATACTCCTGCAGCAAAGGAATTGAGATTGATTTTATTGGTATAACTCCCCGTATAATTTAGCTTTTCTTCTTTAAAGGCAACTTGTCCGAGTAGGTTGGTCAGCAAAATAGATATATTGTTGGTTTGTGCCACCTCAAAATAGATGTTCAATTCGCCATTTGTAGGTACAGGATAAGTCTTTAGGTTGATTTCGTTAGTAGTAGATGGCGAGTTGATGTCATAGATGCTGATTTCTTGAGATTTTACCGTACAACCCGTAGCAAGTGTCACTTCAACATAATAGGTGCCGTTTTGAACAGCCGTATACTGTGGGTTGGTAGCGCCAGCAATTATTTTTCCATTCAGATACCATTGATTGTTGGTTGTAGCACTAGAAGACAATTGTGCCCCACTTCTTGTAGCTGTAACTGTACTTAAGGGCACCTGCACCCTTGTGCCCCCTAAACATCCTCCAGATTTTACCTTTATATCGTATAAATAATAATAGAAGGTTTTAAAATAATTGGCATTGCCATCTAATGAAGCCGTGTTTCCAGTAATACTGAAAATATTCAATGCAGTATTGTAAGGATAGTTGGTATTGGATACGTTGTTTCTAAAGAGTGTTGCCCCGCCTAGGTATTCTACATTAATGGTATAGGCACCTGCATTAGGAAAGTTAAGGTTCAGTGGATAGGTCTGTCCTTGGTCGGTGAGGTCGTTAGGTGTGGCATCAGGGCCTGGCACAGCTTTGGTTGCCGTTACGGTTAGCAATGTAGAAGAAACGGCAATCCCTGATGAATTGACTACGGTAAACCGCACCTGCCCTGAGTTGCCCACATAGATTTTGGCACTTTCAATCGTCATTGGTGCGAGTACATTGACAGATATTCCTGGAGTGAACTGGTTATATCCACCATCACCAATGTCGTTTTTGTTTTTAGGACCGATGTCTGCCTTAAAATCATTTACCCCAACCGAATAGGTATTGTTCTCTGGTGCAGTTGTTGTCTTAGCTGAATTGCCAAATGCAACAGGTGTCAGATCAGTGTTGTTCTTGTACCAAAATGCTGTACCACTGGTATTCGATTTTAAACCATAAGTATTCAAGGCACTACAGAGATAGGCACTGCTTTCAGTTGCTACAGGAGGTATACTGGTTTGTACGGTACTGCTCAATTGGTCATTGGCCGATATTTGGTCGGTACTTAAGCTTGTTTTAGCGGCCAAAGTATAGGTTTTCCCTGCTTGGGCATTAAAACTACCAGACAATGTCACATCTGCTTCACTTAACGGGGTAAGTGTACCTGTATAAAGGGTGGTTAAAGTTGCTACAACAGTTGCGTTTTCGGTAACGGTAACAGTAATGGGTACATTGGTAACGTTCTGTGTACCTAGGTTTTTAATGGTTACCTTAACGCTTTGCGCAGGGTTGGCACAGCCTACGGCAGTTGGATCGATGATGGCCTTCATCGCCACATCAATTGCGGGGTTTAAAAATTTAACCCGATAATCCTGTGTCTCGCCCTTTGCATAAGCTCCACAAGGCAATACATTGGCCGCTAAATTTGTTTCAGTTAATACTACTCTCAACAAGGAGAAATTGTTAATGGTAACCGTTTGGGGTATAGTAATGTTTGTGGTATAGTTGCCCGTGCCATTGATCACGTTAGTTGTAGCAACCAATTCGTCGGTTTCATTGAAATTGCCATCATTGTTCCAGTCTATAAATACTTTGGCAATCTTATCGGCATTGGCACCACAGGTGCCCAAGGTAAGGTTGAGTGGGTAAGTTTTTCCTTTTTCTAATTCAATGGTCTGTGCAGTAAAATCAGAATAACTGGTGCAGGTTGTATTTGGTGTGGTATTGTCTACATTGGCTAGCTTGAAATTGTTGATTTTTGTATCAGCGGTGCTTGTTGGGGCAGATGCACAATAAGCCGAACCTCCTGTTCCTGTAATTACTATCGAAAAAGCTTGTGGGCCTCGTTGCAGTGTACCTTTATGCGTTACCGTAAACGTATAACTTTTGCCCGGTGTGGCATTGGCAATGTAGATCTGTTCTACATTGTCTCTAAAATTATCACCTGTGGTTGCTGCTGCCGAGGGGTTGGCAGGGTCGAGCACCCAAGGTCTATATGTGGTAGCACCCTGAGTTGCTCTTAAGTCTAGGTCGTTGACCAAACGGAGTGAACCATTATTTAAAGAGGTCAAAGTTGGAACAGGCGTAGCCTCAGGATCTGTCCAGCAAATGGTGGCCACCAATGGGCCATTGCCGGAAGCTACTACACTGATCGTTTGGCTGGTTCCTTGTGCAATGGTATTTTCGTTGATGATACTTTTACTGCCTTTATTCAAGATAGCCTTGGCGGCATCTTCCATGTTGAGCAGACCCCATCCGTAGATATAGTCTGGACCAGGATTGCTTCCAGCTTCAGTAGCTGTGCCAATAACCAAGGCTTTTAAAGTGGACGATCTCATATAAGCACCACTATTTTTTTGGCTGTATAATTCCTGTAGCAATACCAAAGAACCACTCACATTTGGAGCAGACATTGATGTCCCGGATAATGTAGTATAAGCGGTATTGCTAGCATCACTGGTAGAAGTTACACTTACGCCATCTCCAACGAGGTCTGGTTTAATCCTGCCATCGTCTGTTGGCCCCCAACTGCTAAAAGAAGAGATCTGTATACTAGCAGGATTAGTTGGCCCATAAGGTAATGGGTTAACAGCACCAACAGTTAAGATGTTTTTGGCTGTACCTGTGGTTGCAATAATATCATAGCCATTGTTAGAACTTATGCCTGCTGGTCTGTTTCCGGCATCAGCCATTATTCCAGAAGTGTTGTAACGATAATAAGGTGCACCCACTGCAGGGCCAGTCTGGTTCCTGTTGTTTCCAGCAGATTTTACGGGTAGATAATATGGTGCATTGTAACAGATCAAGTCCCAGTCTTTGGCTGAGCTGTTGTAATATCCAAATTTATAATCTTCATTCGCATCAGCAGCTCCCCAAAACTCCCAACGGGCAGGGGTAACATCGTCGTTGTAGTTCCAGCCCGAAATTGCACCATAAGAATGGTTGGATATCAACAAGGTAGCGGCATTGGCCGACATTTCTGCAGCATCGTTATTGAATTCAAAAGAGTAAAGCTGAGGAAGCGCAAAGGCCATTCCTTTAGCTGCGGCATAAAGCCCAGTAGCCATCATGGTACCTGCAACATGTGTAGAGTGCGTAGAAGTGGTTGAGGCATTGTCTTTGGTCACTACGCGGTTGATCAACTCAACATGGGTCAATAACACGGCTCCGCCATCCCAAAGGGCTACCTTGCCGTTTCCGATGGTACTGCCACTTAAGTTTAAACCTAAGGCGCCACCTACATATAATTTATTGGTGCCAGTGGTAGCTGCGGCAATACTGTTGTTATAGGTAATGAAGTAAATCGGCAGACCTAATTCATCAATGCCTTGCAGGGCTATGATATCACCTTTTTTGGTCACCTTTAAAGTTTCCCATCCTTTATCTTTTGCAACAGCAAATGCCATTTGCCTATTGTCGTCTAATTTCTGCTGTAGAATCAAGCGCATTCTGACTTAAAAAGCTTAGATTGGTTCCTTTGTTGACAATTTGGGCATAAGAATTGGGAGACACTATCAAAAATAGTGCGGCAAGTGTAAGAAAATATAGTTTTAGGTAAAAGTTTTTTACCATAGGATGCGTTTAGAATGAATAGATGACATTAGAATTTGATATGAAATATACAATAATATTTTTATTTGCATTAGGTAGTTTGTCTTTAGCCTCTTGCTTAATGATCAAAGATGGAAAACCAAGCATTCAACAAGGTGTTTCTGGTCGAGTTTTATGGTTGCAGGGCAATGTAATGCCTTCGCCAGATGCCCCTAGCAGAGGTACAGGGAAAGCAGCAGAACGTAGGCTACACATCTATGAAGTAACAAAACTAGATCAGGTAGAAGGGCAAGCCCCTTTGTTTACCAAGGTGAACACAAGATTGATTGCCACTACAAAGACAAATAAAGATGGCTATTTCCAGTGCAAATTGAAACCCGGAAGATATTCGATCTTTACGGTTGAAGAAGAGGGGAAATTGTTTGCGAATCTATTCGAAGGAAATGGAGAGATCGCTCCCTTTGAGGTAAAAGCAAATGGGGTAGTTACTTATCATATTACCATTAACCATAAAGCTTTTTATTAACCTCTTTAAAAACAGTTACAGAGTTTTTTCTGGCTTCTAATGGTATTCAGGTAATAGCCTATGGAAATCTCATGAGAACCATTATCATAATTGGCCAATTTGCTTAAACTGTAATCATAACCGTACCCAATCCTGAAGTTTCTTTTCACAAAAAACTCAGTGATAAAACCGATGGCGCTTTGACTCGATAGGTCATTTTGGAGGTTCTTTTTTGGGTAGAGTTTAACAGAGGTACGGTACAAGGCACCTACCCATATCTTTTCCTTGAACAATAAAAAGGCATTGAGGTCCATAGATGTAGGCCCATGCAGATCATCCTTGATCAAAAAAGCTGGTTTAAAAATCAGGTCTTGGTTTACTTTAAAAAAAGTAGAAGAAGTGAGGTAAAAATGAGGTTGATCTTCATGTTCAAGATATTGAAGTCTTTGGCAGCATTTAAGTATTGTGACACCAGATTATTCGCAGAAAAGCCTAAAAAGAACCGATCTGATGTGTATTGGATGCCTACCCTTACATCGGGGGCCGTTCTTTTTTCATATCCAACCGGGATGCGTAGGTCGCCGATATCTGTTGGGTCTAGTAAGGCGCCGTTTAAACCGATTTGTGTTACGCCAACACCTAAGCCAAAGGCAAGCGTTTTGGTTTCTTCGCGGTCTAGTTTGATGCGGTATACAAAATTGCCCACAGCATTGAGCGAACTTTGTGCCCCTATCTTGTCTTTGGTAACAATCGCTCCTAAACCAATTTTTCCTTTGTAGGCTGGCGCGTCAATAGAAATAGATAAACTTTGTGGGCCACCTTTTATACCAGTCCATTGCGACCTGAAAAAGGCCTGCATGTAAATTTCATCCTTATAGCCAGCATAAGCAGGATTAATGTATAACCCATTAAAAATATATTGGCCATATTGTGCATTCTGTTGTGCGAACAAGGGCAACAGCAGCATATAAAATAAACAAGTTAGAACAATCCTTTTCATAATTCCCAAATTAAGCTCGGCTGATGATTAATGGATTACAGTAACGTAACCTTTAAATTCTTGCCAGGTGTTAGTAGGTGTTTTTATTCTGAGTACATAGAAATAGGTTCCATCGCTCAACCCATCGGCCCTCCAATCGTTTTGATAACCTTTTTTCTCGTATACAGTACTTTGCCAACGATTGATCATCTTAATTTCGTTGGTTTCGTAAAGGTTTAGTCCAACAATTTCAAACGTGTCGTTTTTGCCATCGCCATTTGGTGTAAAAACATTAGGGATGGTAATACCTAGAATAGGCTTCACATCAGTAGAACTATTGTTGGTTAGATTAGGGTCGGTTTCATTGGCTGTAACCGTTGCGGTATTTCTATAGATGCCGTATTTATCGGTCTTGACCTTGATCTTGAGGTCGGCTGTAGCACTGCTGTCCATCTGTAAAATATTCCAGGTAACGGTTCGACTATCCAAGTTGTAAGTTGCCGTTCCAACCAGTGGGTTGATCAGACTTTCAAATGTCAGCCCTACGGGTAATATGTCTTTTACCTTAACCATGTTTGCGGTTTTTGGCCCGTGGTTTTTAACGCTTAGTGTATATTCAAATGGATCATTTGTACTTACGGCTCTGAGTTCTGATGTTTTGCTGATGGCCATGTCTGCAGTTATTGATGTACTGGGCTGATCTACAATTACAATTACGGGGTCTGAAGGTACAGAAGCACAACCCTCATTGTTATAGGTGATCACCGTGTATTTGCCCGCTGTTGAAACCACATAAGTTGAAGATTTACCATCGGCCTGTATTACACCATCTTTTAACCACTGATAAGTACTGGCATTGGCAGAATTAGCTGTGAATTTGATGGAAGAACCAGGGACAATCGTTACTGTTTGCGAAGAACCAGATTGCGCAAAGCCTACCGTCGCAAAAAGCGACAGCAGACCTGCTACAATACTTATTCTTAGACTAAACATGGACCAAACTATTTAATTAACTAGCACTGATGGTAATTACTGGTGCCGCTGGTGCGCCGGTTACGGTAACGGTTTGCGAAGTAGAAGTTGTTGGACAGCCTGTAGTGCCCAATAATGTGCCAGTAAAACCTGTTTTTTGTTTATATTTTACAGTGCCTGTAATTACATACGTTCCTGCTGCAGTAGCGGTAAGGGTAAATGCACCAGTAGTGGCATTAATGGTACCCACGGTTGTTCCATTTACGGCTGTACCACCATCTTTTACTACACTGTAACTATATTCGGCTTCTAAATCTGTAGTATAAGGTGCACCAGTTGGGAATGCCCCTAGAGTTGGTGTAATTACCGAAGTGTTGACTGTAGCTGATGAACCGCAATAACTTGGGTTGGTTGGTGTGGCAATGGTAAGGGTTAATGCTGGAAGTACGATGAAATCATTGACCACATTATTAGGCGCACAAAGCAATGGATCGGCCAATGTAGTCAATAAAATAATCTGATATGTACCTGTAGATGGCAAACTGGTTGGCGCTGTAGCGCTTGGGTAACCAGAAATAGAGGTGCCTCCCTGCTTAACATCCCACATGTAACTTGTACCTGCTACAACAGGTGCACTTAGATTTAAGGTGGCTCCAGCACACACATAATAGGTGGCAGAGAAGGCTGTACTTGAAATGAATAAAAGCAGAGCTAACAAGCTTGATTTTAAAAGAGTAGATTTTGTTTCCATGTTGTTTGTTTTTTAAGTTTTTAGATATTAAGAGATTAATTAGTTCGAAGTAATGGTTAAAACTGGTGGTGGTTGTAAAGGATTAACCGTTATGGTTACCTGTTTTGCCGTATTGGGGGCATTTTCACATTTGCCCGTTCCTTGCACGGTAACCCAATATGAAGTGGTTACTGTGGGGCTAACGCTCAATTGATTGGTTAAAGACAGCGGACTACCCGTCAGTGCAGCATTGGTATACCATTTAAATGATGGACTGGTTATGGTTGCGGTACTTGCTGTTAAATTAACCGCAACACCTGGGCAAACCGTAGCGCCTGTAGAGGTAATGTCGCTGGCAATCGCTCTCGGGTTTACCGTCAGTTTAACTTCATTAGAGTACATGTCTTGCGGACAGGAAGCATTACCACCAGAAATCTTAGCCCTATACCATCTATTGTTCATGGCGTTGGTTACCGCAGCAATGTTTAACGTATTAGTGGTGCCAGATGGGGCATTTGTCCAAGTGCTGTCGGTTGTGTTAAAATATTGCCATTGGTAACCTGTAATCACACCACCAGCCGAGGCCGTTGCAGTGACATTGAAACTTGCAGCATTTCCTTCGCAAACATTGGTAGAGTTGGCTGTAGTAGGCTGAACCGTAATGTTGGGGATTGAAGGAGACAGGTTAACCTCGTAGATCTCAAGGCATCGCCCAATACCCCAACAGCGGCAACGCCTTGGTCAAATACCACCTCAAGTCTGTCAAACTGTACACCGGGTTTAAAAGTGAAGTCTAATTTTTTATGACTTGGACTACCATTGATCAGCACTAGGTTCAATAAATTCAGCTCCAGTAATGTAGCTAGGCTACTAAGGTTGCTTTGGTAAACAGGGGTTGTTGAAGTACCATTATAGGCATTGAACTTAATGGTAGTCAATTTGAGCAGGTCTAAGTCAATCAAACTGCCCTGAATGCCCAATTGTAGTCTTACCCCATCATTAGCTGTAGCTTTATGGTCAAAGTAGAAACTTTGGGCCACCGAGTTGGCTACACCTACACTTGCCAGTCCAGAAGAAAATGAAGAGTAATCGCTTGCATTTCCATTTATGGCCTGTTGCGGATTGGCTACCAATTGGCTCAATGTTAAGCCGCCTACTCCAGCGGTATTTAAGGTGATGCCACCAAGGGCCTCCCCTGGACTGGTAAATTGCGGGCTGGTATTACAAACACCTCCATCTGTTTCGGTAAAGGCGTTATAAACGTTCACATTTATTTCTGCCGCAACATTGGCAAGACTTAGTCTGGCGGAAAGGCTACATTTAGTCTTACTGAGTTATAGGCTGCATCTGGAGTTACCCTTGCATACCAATCTCCAGCAGCATCCAACAATAATTTTGTAGTAGAAGTACCGGCTACCGAACCATTATTTTCAAGACCATTATAGGGATTGGTACAAAGCGTATTGAGGGTTGCGGTATTCAATTTATAATTGGCAGCACCAGAATATGCTGTACCCGTAATGCTATTTAACTCGATTATTCCAAGTAATCCGCCAACTGCTAAAGTTATTCCTGTATTTGTAGGACGCCCGCCTAATTTAAAATAGGTGGGGGTGTTGGCTGCTATTGAGGCATTTGAAGTATTTCTGAATTGCAGATAAGTGTCTGCACCTGACCCTAGAGCACCTAATAGTCCAAAATTACGAGAAGCGGTAATTGTAGTCGAATTTGAGGTTGAACCTGTTAAAATGGTTTGGTCTCCATAATAAAATTGAAATTTATTAGTTTGAGCACCAAGTAAACATCCCCAGGCTTCAGTTAGCATTGGGCTAGAAAGACCAGCAGTTCCTGTGCCTAGACCAATTAAACTACCAGCTTGTACTTTATTCCCTGTTTTTTGCCCGGTAAGATAGGTCTTTGTTTGCCCCTTCGCCTCCTTGTTCAACATGGACATCAATACTGTAGAGAGTATCAAAATGAACAGGCGATATGGAGCTTTAATCGTGAACAAGGGAGAGAGATAGTTTAGTCTAAAAACAACGCTAGCGTGTTTAAATCGCTATTGTTAACAGTAAAACTAATTATTGTTTGAGCCCTTATGCCTATTCATTTTATTCAATGCAAATGCTGTTCAGCTGCAAAATGAATAAAATGGTCAAGAAAAAATCGCTTTTATTACTTATATATTATAGGCTATTGCAATGTCTTTTTTTGAAACAAAAAAGATCAGTTTAGGCATACCTTGTTAGGGTTGAAAAAGTTTGATTTTCAGCCGTTTTTAATGACAAAGATTGACAGGTTTTTTGATGGTAGACTAGGCGGTGATGCCTTCTCTTTTTAGGATATATTCGTAAATACCTTCAATCGGTTTTTGTAAGATCTTACCTACTTTAATGCCATTTTCGGCAAATACGGCTCTTAGTTCATCACGGTAATAATAGGCAATTGAACCTACAAAATTACATTCTAAGGTTTTGTAGGCCTTATAGTCTTTTACGTTGGTATCTATAAACTCCTGAAAACCATCCTTCAGCATTTGTTGGATAAAAGGATGTTCCTTATGGCCAATCATGAAACGGCTAAAGGTAGCCAGATAAGAGTTAGGGAAAGGCTTTTGATAGATGTTGTTGATTACGATGTCTTTGGTTACTTCAAAAGTCTTGGCAAATATTTCACTCAGTTCGGCTGGCATGGTGTGGTACAGATACGAAGTCAGCACCTTTCGTCCAAAAAAAGTACCAGAACCTTCATCGCCCAAAACATAACCTAAGCCATGTTTACCGCTATGTACATTTACCCCATCAAAATAAGAGATGTTAGAGTCTGTACCCAAAATACAAGTCAGGCCTTTTTTATCACCACAAGTGGCATAGGCCGAACCAATCAAATCGTCATCTACACTGATAAAGGCATTGGTGAAAAAAGCAGAGAGCCCATTAGAAATGATTTCGTGTTTGTCTGGAGTAGAACAGCCGGATCCAAAAAAATACACTTCTTTGATTGCAGTAGCATAAGCAGATAAATCTCGGTTCTTACTCAGAATCCTCACCACATCGTGTGCGTTTACAAAATATGGATTAATGCCTTGTGTACTAAAAGAAAGAGTGTGGGTTGGGCTATATGCCATCCAATCTGTTTTGGACGAACCGCTATCTGCAACTAAAATCATGGACTAAAAATAGGAATTTATTGAATATTTAGCGTTCCGCTAAGCTCTTTTAATGCAATTTCTGCCAATTTAGATTGATATTGTACTTCTAAATACCTGTTGTTGGCATTGATCGTGTTTCTTTGGGCCTCTCTTAACTCTAATGGAGCAATACTGCCCAAACGGTATTTTTCTAAAGTAATGTCCAAATTCTGCTTGGCAATATCTACATTACCTCTTTCCAACTTAACCAGTTCTAGGTAAGTACTGTAATTTTGATAAGCACTGGCCAATTGCGCACTAATGTCCTGTTTTACTTTATCGTAGGTAAGCTCAGAAGAATTGATGGCAATCTTGGCATTTCGTTCGTTCTGGCGCTGTAAAAAACCATTAAAAATATTGATGCTTGCCGTTACTCCATAGGTTAAACCATTGGCCCTAAATTTGGTATTAAAGCCAGTAGGGCTGGTACTCCTGTTAAAGTCGTATCCACTGTTCAAGCTAATTTGTGGGTAACGTCCGGCCTTTACTTGTTTTAAGTTAAGGTCTGCAATCTTTTTGTTGATGAAGGCACTCTGAAGATCAGGATTTAAGGAAGCCGTCTGTTCTGTTAAAGCAGCATAGTTGAGATTTTGGTCTACATCAATCTGATCATCTACCGCAAACTTGATATTTACATCTCTGGCCAATAGTTGGTTTAAGGTAACGATATAGGTAGCCAACAGGTTTTTCTGTTGAAGATAAGTAGATGTATCCGTATTGTAATCTACCTTGGCCGAAAGTACATCCAGTTTAGAGCCACGACCAATGTCTAATTTGTTGTTGGCAATCCTCAATCGCAGGTTAGAAATATCGATGGCACTATCTGCCGCCGCTACCAATTGTTGTTGTTTGGCCAAGTTGTAATAGGCCGCAACCACATCAGATATGGTAGTCAAAATCTGCCCTTTTGCTATCACCTTACCTTGTTGTTCCAAGGCTTTTAAACGGTCGTAATTGGCAAACATCCTGAAACCATCAAAAATGGTCCAGTCTAATCCTACGCCATAAGCCATATTGGTACTTCTGGCTCCATCTGTTACCCGTTCTGTGCCTGTAGACTGGGTCTGTACCGTGTTTTGTCTACTTCCGCCTGTACTAAAAGTACCAACCGCTACTGGCAATATGCCCGCATTGCCTAAATTTACATTGTTTTTGGCAATGGCTACTTCATTGTTGACCAGTTTGATATCGTAGTTGTTTTTTAAAGCAATACCAATGGCATCTTGCAAGCTCAATCGTTCTTGTGCAAAGGCCAGCTGATCTGCGCTTGCCAGCCATAGGGCGATAAAGCATATAATGTACTTGGTCTTCATCTTAATCATTTAATTTTTTTGACTGTGCCTCATCAGCTTCTGCCGCTGCCAACGATTCTTTTAAATCTTTATTCTCTTTGTGTTCCTTGCTCCAATACGAATAGATTGCAGGGATTACAAACAAGGTCAATATCAAGGAGAATAAGGTGCCCCCAATAATAACGGTACCCATACTCATACGGCTTTTTGCTGCGGCACCTAAGGCCATGGCAATAGGCAGGGCACCAATGGCAATGGCCATACTCGTCATCAGGATAGGGCGTAACCTAGAAACGGCCGCTTCTCTAATGGCTTCTTGTACAGGTTTGCCTTGTTCTTTCAATTGGTTGGCAAACTCTACGATCAAGATTCCGTTTTTGGTTACCAGACCGATTAGCATGATCGTTCCGATCTGGCTAAAGATATTCCAGCTTTGGCCACATAGCCACAGTGATAAAAAGGCTCCTGCTACAGCCATCGGTACGGTTAAGATGATAATGATGGGATCTTTAAAACTTTCAAATTGTGCCGATAAGATCAGGTATACCAATAATAAAGCTAAACCAAAAGCGAACATGGTATTAGATGAGCTTTCCTGAAAATCTCTCGATTCGCCACTTAGATCGGTAGAGAAACTTTCGTCCAAAACTTTGGCCGCAATGTTATCCATGGCTTTGATCCCATCGCCAATACTTTTGCCCGGTGCCAAACCTGCAGAAACGGTAGCAGAGATGAAACGGTTATTCCTGTACAATTGCGGTGGACTACTTTCTTCTTTGGCAGAAACCAAGTTATCCAATTGGATCAATTGGTTTTTGTTGTTCCTTACATAGACCGAACTCAAGTCTAATGGATCTTTACGGTCGCTCACATCATATTGTCCGATTACCTGATATTGCTTACCGTTCATAAAGAAATAAGAGAAACGCTGTCCACTGAGGCCCAGTTGTAAGGTTTGGGCAATGTCTACAATAGAAACACCCAAGTTTTTGGCCTTATCCCTATCAATGGTCAGATTGATTTCTGGTTTGTTAAATTTAAGGTTTACATCAGAGGTGGTGAATGTAGGGTCCTTCGATACCTCATCCATAAACAAAGGCACTTTTTCTCTTAGCTTTTCAAAATTTTGTGCTTGTAGGATATAACTGATCGGTAATCCGCCACGTCTACCTACAGAAATGGTAGGTTGCTGGGTAACGGTTACTTTTCCTTCCGAATATTTTTTGGTGATTTTGGTCAGCTTATCGGCAATCTGTTTTTGGCTACGCTCACGGTCACTAGGGTCGGTCAAGCCCATCCGTAAAAAGCCAGAATTGGTCGCACCAGCACCGCCAAAACCTGGAGAAGTAATGGTGATCAATACATTTTTTTCTGGTACCGAATCGATCATCATTTTGTTCAATGTAGAAATAAACCCATCCGTATAGGTAAATGAAGAACCTTCTGGTGTGCTCACATTTAGGTTAATGGCACTTCTATCATCGTAAGGAGCTGTTTCTTTTGGTAAGAGCTGCCAGAACAGTACAATCAAGCCCACACACACCAGGATAATTGGTGCGGCAAGCCATCTTCTGCCTAAAAACTTATTGAGGTTCTCTTTGTACGATTCGTTCAGTTTTACAAAATAAGGTTCTGTAAAATTATAGAACCTAGAAGGGGTATGCCCACCTTTTTTCATCAGATAGGCATTCAACATTGGGGTCAAGGTCAACGAAACAAATGCCGAGATCAGTACCGCGGCTCCGATCACTACCCCAAACTCTCGAAAGAGCCGCCCAACAAATCCCTGTAAGAAAATTACGGGTAAAAATACAGCCGCCAGTGTAATGGAAATGGAGATTACCGCAAAAAAGATTTCGTTCGAACCTTTGATCGCCGCTTCAATAGGCGAATAGCCTTCTTCAACTTTTTTAAAGATGTTTTCTGTTACTACAATCCCGTCATCCACCACCAATCCTGTAGCCAATACAATGGCCAATAAGGTTAATACATTGATCGAAAATCCAAAAATGTACATGATAAAGAAAGTGGCGATCAACGATACCGGAATATCAATCAATGGCCTAAAGGCAATGGCCCAATCTCTAAAGAAAAGATAGATGATTAAGATTACCAGTACCAAAGAAAGTAGAATGGTTTCGGCTACTTCCGTTACCGATTTTTTAATAAATAAAGTACTGTCTAGCGAAACATTCAGTTTGATGTCTTGTGGCATATCGGCCACTAGTTTATCATAGCGTTTGTAAAATTCCTTGCTGATGTCAAGGTAATTGGCACCAGGCTGTGGAATGATACCTACGGCCACCATTGGTTTACCCGATTCTCTTAATACTGTTTCTTCGTTCTCAGAACCAATCTCTGTAAGGGCAACGTCCTGTAGCTTCACCACATTGTTGCTGTCACTTTTAATGATCAGGTTGTTGAACTGCTCTGCAGTAGTCAATTTACCCAAGGTTTTAACGGTCAATTCTGTTGCTGCACCAGTAAGCTTGCCCGAAGGAAGCTCTACGTTCTCGGTGTTCAACGCAGCTACAATATCTTGCGAAGTTAATCCATAAGCGGCCAGTTTATTAGGGTCGATACGGATACGCATGGCATATTTTCTTTGCCCTTGGATCTGCACACTACTTACACCTGGAATGGTCTGGATCCTATCGGCAATTACGTTCTCGGCAAAATCACTCAGGTCGGTCACGCCTCTTTTGTCGCTCTGGATCGTCATAGAGATGATCGCATCCGAGTTAGCATCGGCCTTACTTACCGTTGGTAGTCCATCAATATCTTTTGGCAGGTTACGTGCAGCTTGCGATACTTTATCACGGACATCGTTCGCAGCTTCGTCAATGTTTTTGTCCAAGTTAAACTCAATGGTGATGTTACTCGTTCCTTGGTTACTTGAGGATGAAATATTTCTGATCCCATCAATAGAGTTGATCGATTTTTCTAGAGGTTCGGTAATCTGCGATTCGATGATATCTGAGTTTGCTCCAGGATAGGAAGTCCGCACGGATACTACGGTCGGGTCAATGGAAGGATATTCCCTGATCCTAAAAAGTTATAGCCAATTACCCCGAAGAGGATAATTACAAGGTTCATTACAATGGCAAGAACCGGGCGTTTGATACTGGTGGTCGAAATGCTCATTCCTTAGTTTTTGGCAGTTTTACTTTTACAGGAGCATCAGGTTTTAGCGACATTGCACCGGTGGTCAACACCGTATCGCCTACATTCAATCCTGAGGTAATCACAATTCGGTCGGCCGTTCTTGTTCCAGCTTCCACTTTAACTTGTTTGGCTTTTCCATCCTTGCTAATGTAAACCATCTTTCCTTTAAGTACGGGGATGATTGCTTGCGTAGGGATGAGTATTGCATTAGGTAAAGTGCTCAGGGCCAATTTGATCTTGGCAAAAGAACCCGGGGTCAATTCGCCACTTGCGTTTTGGGCCAGTGCTTTGATCTGTAAGGTTCTGGTCTGTTGGTTGATACCAGGCTCGATGGCAAAAACTTTTCCTTTAAAAACTTTTCCAGAAGCATCGGTGGTAAAAGAGATTTCAGAGTTCAATTTGATCTGTCCAACATATTTCTCTGGAACCGAGAAGTTGATCTTCACAGGGTTGGTGCTCAATAGATTTGCAATCACCGTAGAAGAGGTCAGGTAATCGCCAGTAGAAATAGACCTTAAGCCTATCTTACCACTAAATGGTGCAACGATTGATGTTTTTGCCAATTGTGCCCTGATCAGTGCGGCTTGTGCCTGTAAAGATTTAAGTCCCGCCAATGCGGTATCGTATTCTTCTTGGCTAATGGCGCCTTTTTGTAAAAGTTGTTTAGCCCTATTTTCGTTGGTAGCTGATAATTCTTGTTTGGTCAATGCATCCCGTAATTGGGCCTGGATGTCTCTATCGTTTATTTTAACCAATACAGCACCTTTATTTACATTGCTGCCTTCTTTGAAAAAGATGCCTGTAACCAGACCAGAGACTTCGCTCCTTAAAACTACAGCTTCGTTGGCCTCTATACTGCCAGAAATTTCAAGGTCGCTATCAAATGCACTTGTTTGTACCACAATGCCTTCAACAGTCATGCCTGGTGCACCGCCTTTGCCGTCTTTACCACCCTTTGCACCTTTAGCACCAGGGCCACCTTTACCGCCACCGGCGCCTTCGGCTTCGATTTTTTTATTTTCAGAAATTCTATAATAGACTAGATAGGCGATCCTATAACAAGTAGGATGTAAACAATATACCTGATTTTCATTAGTGCGAATATGATAAGGTTAACGTACAAAATTATTTATTTGTTTCTCTTATCTTTTGATGTACTAAGTATGTTACAGCATATTTGGGAAATAACAGCTAAAGAAAAGTTAGAAATTATAAATTTGCCTCAAAACATTTATGGTTATGTTTGTAAAATCAACTACAATATAATCATATACAGGGCTTTGACCAGCTTTGGATAACCAAAAAAATAATTATACGAATGAAAAAATCAATTTTAGGATTAGTAATTCTACTTTCAGTTACTATGGCAGCAAAATCTCAGGTGAAGATAGATTTCGAAATCAGCTTTAAAGAACCACAAGCGCATTACGCAGAAGTAGAAATGAACATGGCTGGTATTGCCACCAAAAACTACGTAGACCTGAAAATGCCAGTTTGGACACCAGGTTCTTATTTGGTACGCGAGTTTGCCAAAAGTGTAGAAAGTTTTAGTGCCACTGCAGGTGGAAAGCAAGTGAAGGTAGAAAAAGTAACCAAAAATACTTGGAGAGTATACAATGCAAAAGCAAATGCCATTAAGGTGAACTATAGGGTATATGCTTTTGAAATTTCGGTTCGTACCGCATTTATTGATGCTTCTCATGCATTCTTGTCATCAGCCAATATCTTTATGTATCCTGCTGGCATGATCAAAACACCAAGTACGGTAAAGATTGTGCCTTTTGGTACATGGAACCAAGTAAGCACAGGTTTAGAGCCAGTTGCTGGACAAAAGTTTACCTATAGAGCTGCTGATTTTGATATCCTATTCGATAGCCCAATTGAAGTAGGTACTCAAGATGTGTTTGACTTTATGGCGGCAGGTGTAAAACACGAAGTAGCCATGTATGGTGGTGGTAACTACGATAAAGAACGTTTAAAGGTTGATATGGCCAAAATTGTAGAACAAGCAACTGCAGTATATGGCGAAAACCCTAACAAACATTATACTTTTATTGTACACAACTATGCACAAGGTGGTGGCGGTTTAGAACACTTAAACTCTACTGTTTTGGGTGCTTCACGTAATGCTTATGGAACTGAAAGAGGTTATAAAGGCTTTTTGGGCTTGGTAGCACATGAGTATCACCATTTGTGGAACGTAAAAAGATTGCGTCCGATTGCCTTAGGTCCATTCGATTACGACAATGAGAATTATACGACCAACTTGTGGATCGCCGAAGGTTTTACTTCGTACTATGAGAACAAGTTTATGTTAAGGGCTGGTTTTGTAACCCCAGAAGGTTTTGTAACAGATCTTACAGGTGCTGTAGGTACTATTGTGAATTCGCAAGGTGCAAAGATCAACTCGGCAGCAGCTTCAAGTTTCGATGCCTGGATCAACGGTGCTTACCGTCCTAACGAAAACTCTAAAAATACATTCATCTCTTATTATAGCAAAGGCGAAGTTGTAGGTTTATTGATGGACCTAGAAATTGCCAATGCAACCAAAGGAGCTAAAAGTTTAGACGATGTAATGAAAGCCATGTATCTGCAATGCAAAACCTTAAAACGTGGGTATACCGACGCAGAATTTAAAGCCATGGTAGAAAAGATCAGTGGCATCAGCTTTACCAATTTCTGGGCTAAATATGTTACTGGTACTGTTGATGTAGAATATGCCAAATATTTCGATTATGCAGGCATCAACATCGCCACAGAAAATGCAACACCAAACAAACCATCGGTAGGTGCAGCATTGGCATTTGCCAAAGCTTTAACCGTAAGCTCGGTAACCAGAAACTCTGCTGCCTGGATTGGTGGATTGAACGTAAACGACGAAATCTTAAGTATCGATGGCCTAAGCATTGCCGATGTTTTAAAAGATGTAAGAACAAGTCCAGGTTTATCTTTTGAAAGCTTGCCAGTAGTATCTAAAAAACAGATTGGCGACGTATTGGTAGTTAAAGTAAAACGTGATGGTTTAGAAAAAGAACTTTCATTAACCTTAAAAGAAAATCCAAATGTTCGCTTAAAAGCTACCTTAAAAGATGATGCAACCCCATTGCAATTGGCGGTTCGCAAAAAATGGATGGGCGTTAATTAATTGAGCGTATAAGTTCAACCTATAAAAAAGGTCCCAACAGTTTGCTGTTGGGACCTTTTTTGTGAATAGTAAATAAATTTCCGGCTTTTAGCTAAAAAGTATACCTAAAGCCTAATCCGAATCTGCCTGCATTGAAATCGCTGTTGTTATCGCCAAGATATAATCTAGGTCTCCAATCGAATGAGGCAGCCAAAGGCGCAGATTTAAATTTAAGGTCCAAACCTGCCATAGGTACCAAGTAAAAACTAGATCCACCATCGTATAATTGGATCGATGGTCCACCACCAATGTACCATTTTAGGCCACTTGCACCTTTAACCTGACCATGGTATTGGTACATGGCCTGTAAAAAGGTAGAGTGTTTGCCAAAAAGTACCTCTCCATTGATAGCGCCATTCGCATTAAAAAAATGCTTGATATGTGGCCCTACCAAAGTTTGGCCATCGCCAAAATCAATGGCCAGACCTAAACCTGTTTTATAAGATTGTGCTTTTGCCGTTGTAGCACTGAACGTAAAAAGAATAGTGCCTGCCAATAATGTAAAAAGTAACTTTTTCATAGTTTTAGTTTAAGTAATCATTCTATTATCTCAAACAAAACAAGAATAAGGATAGAGTGTTTGAGAAATTTTAAATTACTTTTCTTTACCGTGATCTTCCCAATTTTCTGCTTTTTCATGTTCTTCCTGAGCATAGGCAGCCGCATCTTGATGTATATTGTCTATCTTTTGATCGGTGTCTTGCCCTTTTTTACCTTTGGCACTGACACTATTTGGTGCTGCATCCAGATTCTCTGTAGCTGGTTTTGCCTCACTTTGTTTTTTTGCAATGTCATGAGGTCTAGCCTCCTTATCGTGGTTCTTGCCTAATCCGGCAATATTCTCTTTGATTTCCATAACCATATTTTAAATGTCAAGTTATAACAACGCAGCAGGATAAATGGTTTGATGAATATTGTCATTCAGAACAACAAAAATCTTCTATGTGTCCTATGTTTCTATGTGGTGTATTTTTCAATATGTTTTAAACCAATGTCAGCATCAGTCTGTCTAATTAGAATAGTAGATTCTTCAATGCATTCACATCACAAAATCCTTATAGTATGACCGCAATAAGCCAGCTAAATAATGACAATAGGTAATCATATAAATCAAAAAAACTCTTTTCAAGATGAAGCTTTGTTGATACCTTAGCCTTATGCTTAAACTATTAAGACCTTATGCCGGTCTCATTGTATTATTGCTCTTATTGGCCCTGGTTGGCAATGGCCTAAGTTTGCTGCTGCCCAAAATTATTGGAGGGGTAATCGATGGGCTATCACACCAGCAGTATACTATGGAAAAAGCCCTATGGCAGTTTTCGGGTATTACCGCATTGGTATTTATATTGGGCTATTTTCAGAGTATCATACAGATCTATGCATCAGAAAAAGTAGCCCGTGATCTACGTACTACACTTGCCACCAAAATATCCAAGCAAAGTACTGGCTTTATTGCAGGACAAGATCCAGCCAAACTATTGACCAACCTCACTTCGGATGTAGACGCCATTAAAACCTTTGTGGCACAGGCCATTGTTTCTATCGTTTCATCTCTGGTGATTATCATAGGTGCAGCTATCCTATTGTTTAGTATCGATTGGCAATTGGGCCTCATCGTTATCTGCATTACCGCTACCATTGGCGTTACATTTTATCTGGTATTAAAACAGGTAAAGGCCCTCTACAAAAAAAGCAGGGAAGTAATTGACCGATTAAATAAAGTAATCAGCGAAAGCATTTTGGCGGCCTTTTTGATCAGGGTAGTCAACTCGCGAAGTTTGGAATATGATAAGTTTCTAGAATCAAGTATCAAAGGAAGAGACCTTGGTCTATCGATCCTGAGGCTTTTTGCCTGGCTGATCCCCATCATAACTTTTACCGCAAGTATAGCTGCGTTGGTGATTTTGGCTTATGGTGGTCATTTGGTGATTTCTGGTCGGATGAGTATTGGCGACCTTGCTGCATTTAACAGTTACCTTGCCATGTTGATCTTCCCCATTTTGGTGATCGGTTTCATGAGCAATGTCATTGTGCAGGCAACCGTTTCTTATGGTAGGATTGCCAAGGTGTTGGATGCGCCAGATAGCTTGGATTTGGGAACAATAGATACAACATTGAGCGGTAAGATTACCGTAAGTGAGGTGAGTTTAAGTTATGGTGGCAAAAATGTACTTAAAAATATCAGTTTCGAGGTAAAGCCTGGATCCAAAGTGGCTATTGTAGGTCCAACTGTGGCAGGTAAAACCACTTTATTGAGTCTTTTGGCAGGCATGGCCATAGCCGATAGCGGAGAAATCAGGTTTGATGGACATTTGATCCAAGACCTTAAACAAGATGTTTTTTATAGACAATTGGCCTTTGTATTTCAAGATAGTGTGATGTTTAACATGAGCTTGAAAGAAAACATCGCCTTTTCTACCTTGGTCACAGACGAGTCATTGCAAAAGGCAATCGCCAGCGCAGCATTAACAGAATTTGTCGCTACTTTACCCGATGGATTAACTACTGATGTTTCTGAGCGTGGCCTGAACTTATCTGGCGGACAGCAACAACGGATCATGCTGGCAAGAGCATTGGCTATTGATCCAAAAATCTTGTTGTTAGACGATTTTACGGCTAGGGTAGACCAACAAACAGAAAAGAAGATTCTCGAAAATATACAAACCAACTACCCGTCATTGACATTGATCTCGGTTACCCAAAAGATAGCTGCGGTTGAAGATTACGATCAGATCATTCTGATGATGCAGGGCGAGTTGTTGGATAAGGGAACACATCAGGAACTGATGGGCCGAAGTCCGGAATATATTCAATTATACCAATCACAATTGAGCACCAGCAGTTATGAACTATAACCTCAATAGCACAAGTAAGCCGGCAGAAAAAAAGCCGATTTGGCAAGAGCTGAAAACCTTGTTGGCGGTAGCTGGAGCAGAAAAACAAAACCTGTTATTGGCGCTGTTGATCATGTTGGTAAATACAGGTGTCAACCTCTCTGGGCCACTATTGATTGGTTATACCATTGATCATTACATTGTAACCAAGCAATTTGATGGGGTACTTTTATTTTCGGGCATATTGTTGGCCATGTATGCTGTGGTTTTTGTAGGTGGTTATAGCCAGACACGTTTAATGGGCGGTGTAGCTCAACGCATCGTGTTTGGGTTGCGCAATGCAGTATTCCACAAAGTACAACAATTACCGGTAGCCTTTTTTAACCAGAACAAGGCCGGTGATCTGATTTCAAGAATCAACTCCGATACCGATCGTTTGAACCAGTTTTTCTCACAAGCCTTGTTGCAGTTCTTGAGCAGTATTTTTATGTTGCTCGCTGCAGGTACTTTCATGCTGATCATCAATTTTAAGTTGGGCGTAGTTACAATTTTACCCGCCTTGGTGATCTGGTTGTTTGTGAATAGGATTTCGCCATGGGTGCGTAAAAAAAATGCCGCCAGTTTGAAAAGTGTAGGCCTGCTAAGTGCCGAGATCCAAGAGAGCTTGAACAACTTTAAAGTAGTAGTGGCCTTTAACCGCCGCGATTATTTTAGAAGACGTTTTGATACCGCCAACCAGCAGAACTACAAAACGGCCGTTGGTGCAGGCATTGCGGGAACGGTGTTTATGCCAGTATTCAGTCTGTTCTCTAACATTGCCCAATTATTGGTATTGGCTTATGGTATTCATTTGATCAGACAAGGAGATTTAACCGTAGGGCTTTTGATCAGTTACATTGCCTATGCCACCAATTTTTATAATCCCATTCGGCAGCTGGCCACCTTGTGGACAAGTTTACAGACCGCCTTGGCTTCGTGGGACAGAATTTCGCAGATGTTGGCACAAGAAAACAACCTCACCATTTTAGAATCGAAAGAAGAAAGTAAGCTTTCGGCCCCTTTAATGGAGTTTCGTGATGTTCATTTCGGCTATCCCAATGGAAAAGAGATTTTACATCACATCAGTTTTTCTTTACAGCAAGGTAAAGTGTATGCTTTTGTAGGTCCAACAGGAGGAGGTAAAACCACCACAGCCTCTTTAATGGCCCGGTTGTATGATCCTTACAAGGAGAAGTGTTTTTAAATGGAAGGGATATCAGAACATATAGTGCTGCAGAACGAAGTCAACAGATTGGGTTTATTTTACAAGAACCATTGCTCTTTACAGGCACGGTAAAAGAAAATATATTATACGGCAACAATTTGTATCAAGGCTTGAGTAAAGATGAATTTTTAGAAGTAATCGATCAAGCTGGTCTGGCAGAACTGTTACAAGTATTTGACGAGGGTTTGGATACCGAAGTAAAAGCTGGTGGGGCACAACTGAGCTTAGGCCAGAAACAATTGATTGCCTTTATGCGTGCCTTTTTACGCAAACCTGCCTTGTTGATTTTGGATGAGGCCACTGCAAATATAGATACGGTAACCGAACAGTTGTTGGAGAAAATATTAGAAAAACTACCCCAAGAAACAACCTTGGTTATTATTGCACATCGCTTAAATACCATCGAGAACGCCGATGAAATCTTTTTTGTCAATGCAGGTGAAGTAATTCGGGCTGGTTCTTTCAAAGATGCCTTAAACCTATTGATGCAGACCAAACGGGTAAGTTAGTGTAAAAGGGAATTGAAATAAAAAATGAAAATATATACAATTAGTGATGAGGGTGCTGAATATTTTACTGAAATAATAAAAAAAAGTAAATCGGGGGTTTTAATGGCAATGTTATTAAGTGTCTTTTGGCCTTTTCTCATTATCTTACTAAAAAGTAATTTTTTCAGAAATTTTGATAGTGGCATATCTGTTTTGGCAATGATGGTCTTTTTGTTTTTAATAGCCACTATCGTTAAAATAGCATTAAAAAGATTAAATACATTGAATGGGGTAATTAAAAGTGTAGAGATTGATTCGAACGATGTGGTAAGTATCTATACTTTTAAAGGTCTACAAATAACCAGTTCAATAAAAGACATAGACCTGATCAAAGGATTTAATCGCACAAATAAATACAATAGCATTTTTGAAGTCGATATTACCTATAGAATTGAAAACTTAAGTAATAAAGGAAAATCATACTACATCATCAGTACATATTGGGGGCTTTGGGAAGATTTAAAGAGTGACTTGACAAGAAAAGATGAAATTGATAATTAAGTCAGCATCGTTTGAAAGTTAAACCAGATTGTTGTTACTTATTCTAAAACTTACCTAGATAAAATAAGTGTTGATATTGGACAGGTTTTCCCAAATTTCATCATAAAGCAATAAATTACTATGCATGCAGAATAAATTTAAATTTGGTTTGAGTAGAAAAGATAATTTGTTAGATTTGAGAAACAACAAAATGGTAAAACCAAATCGTTTCGTTGGATCATTGCCTAGCCAAATTAAATAGTTCAGCCATGTCTACAACCATCAGCAGAGTATTCGATCTTCTAAAATACAATCTCGAGAAATTTCCGAAGCCAGAGTTTATCAGTGGCAAGGTGAATGGTGAATGGAAAAAATATAGCACACAAGAATTTTGTGAGGTAACTGATCATTTGAGCAGGGGTTTAACCACTTTAGGTATAGGCAAAGGCTCTCGGATTGCGGTGATGTCGCACAATAGGCCAGAATGGAATATCTGCGATTATGCGATCATGCAATTGGGCGCTTATCAAATTCCCTTATACCCAACCTTGGCAGAACATGATGTAAAGTTCATTATCGAAAATGCCGAGATCACCATTGTTTTTGTTAGCGATGAAGCCATTTACAATAAGGTAAAAACAGTAGCCAAAGATTTAAATCATCCTATTAAGATTTATACTTTCAACAAAATTGAAGGCGCCGATCATTGGGAAGATCTGGTAAGCATTGGACAAAGCACCAATGTTGACCTAGAAACTTACAGAAGTGCCGTAACTGGCGAAGATATCTTAACTTTGATCTATACTTCGGGTACCACTGGTACGCCAAAAGGAGTGATGTTGACCCATGATAATTTGGTGCAGAACTTCGAAAAATCTTCGGTGTTGATTCCGCCGGGTTTAGAAAAGGCCTTGAGCTTTTTACCCTTGTCGCATATCTTTGAGCGGATGATTTCTTACCTCTACGCCTATTGTGGCGTAGCTGTATACTATGCCGAAAGTACCGATACCATTGTAGCCGATATTCAATATGTAAAACCGAATGCTTTTTCTACCGTACCACGTCTGTTAGAAAAGGTATACGATAAGATGATCGAAAAAGGGAAAGATTTAACAGGAATCAAAAGAGGAATCTTTTTCTGGTCGCTGGCTTTGGCCGAAAAATTTGACCACAATAAAGGTTGGTGGTACAATTTTAAATTGGGTATAGCCCGCAAGCTGGTGTTTAAAAAATGGCAGGAGGCCCTGGGCGGAAACATTATCGTAATCGTTTCGGGTGGTGCAGCGCTAAATCCACGTTTGAACCGTATTTTTTGGGCTGCAGGTATGCCCATATTCGAAGGTTATGGCCTCACAGAAACCTCACCTGTAATCACCGTTAACCATTTTGGCGCTACCATGTTTGGTACCGTGGGTTCGGTAATAGAGGGGGTAGAGATCAAGATTGCCCAAGATGGAGAGATCTTGGTACGTGGGCACAATGTAATGAAAGGGTATTACCAACGTGAAGACCTTACCGCAGAGAGCATAGACCAAGATGGTTGGTTCCATACCGGAGATATTGGTGAGATTTTGGAAGATAAATTTTTAAAGATGACCGATCGCAAAAAAGAGATATTCAAAACTGCTGGGGGCAAATATGTGGCTCCGCAGATGTTAGAGAACAGGTATAAAGAATCGCCATTGATTGAGCAGATCATGGTATTGGGCGAAAACAGGAAATTCCCGGCAGCTTTGATCGTACCTACGTTCCCGGCGCTAAAAACTTGGTGCCAGAAAAAGGCATCCCTTATACCACCAATGAAGAAATCATGACCAATGCACAGGTATTGGATAAATATAACCGTATCATTGCGCAACTGGGTGCCGAATTTGGTAAATGGGAGCAGGTGAAACGTTTTGCCTTATTGGCCAAAGAGTTTAGTATTGACGGGGGCGAATTGACCCCTAAATTGAGTTTTAAACGTAAAGTGGTATTAGAAAAAAATGCAGCCATCATTGACCAGATCTATAAAGATGCAGAAAATTATAAAGCCTAAATCAATACTCGCACTATTAGCAGGGGCCTTATTGGTAACCAACCTGTTTTCGGGTTGTGCAGGTGGCCAGTTGGGTAAAAACAATAGCGGCGAATACCGCAACGGAATGGTAGTCTCTGCCAGCGAGTTGGCCTCGCAGGTAGGTGTCGACATTCTTAAAAAAGGGGGCAATGCCGTAGATGCTGCAGTTGCCGTACAGTTTGCCTTGGCAGTGGTTTATCCAAATGCAGGAAACATTGGCGGTGGTGGTTTTATGGTATATCGTTCTGCCAAAGGCGAAAGCAATACCTTAGATTTTAGGGAAAAAGCAGCAGCAGGTGCAGGAAGAGACATGTATCTTGATGCTGCGGGTAATCCCATCGTTGACAAAAGTCTGTATGGACAATTGGCGGCAGGCGTACCGGGTTCTGTGGCGGGCATGGCAGAAGCACATCAAAAATATGGTCGTTTAAAGTGGGAAGACCTGATTGCCCCAGCGGTTCGTTTGGCTGGAAGTGGGTTTAAACTGACTGCCAGACAAGCCAGAGAATTAAATGGACTAAAGAGCAGGTTTCAAAAGTTAAACCCTTTGGGTACTGCCCTAGTTAAGGAAACGGCTTGGGCAGAAGGAGATGTGTTGGTACAGTCCGAACTGTCAAATACACTGAAGTTGATCAAAGAAAAAGGTAGGAATGGATTTTATGAGGGGGCAGTTGCCGATTCGATCGTGGCAGAAATGCAACGTGGTGGCGGTATCATCAGCAAACAAGACCTGGCCAATTATAAAGCCGTTTGGCGTAAACCAGTAACAGGAACTTATAGAGGTTGCGAGGTAATTACCATGCCACCTCCATCAAGTGGTGGCATTGCATTGGTGCAATTGCTAAAATCTGTAGAACCCTACCCATTGCAACGATGGGGTTTTAATGCTGATTCTACCGTACAGTTAATGGTAGAGGCCGAACGTAGGGTGTATGCCGATCGTGCCGCACATTTGGGCGATCCAGATTTTTATCCTGTACCACAAAGTAAACTGATTGAAGATTCCTATATCAAACAACGCATGAGCACCTTTAATTGGCAAAAGGCCAGTACAAGTGCCGAAATCAGTGCGGGCGAGATTGCGCCAATTGAGCATGAAGAAACCACCCATTTTTCTATTGTGGATCGCGAGGGCAATGCGGTTTCCATTACCACAACTTTAAATGGCTCTTATGGCGCAGCGGTGGTGGTAAAAGGAGCAGGCTTTTTGCTCAATAATGAAATGGACGACTTTTCGGTTAAACCGGGTGCTCCCAACATGTATGGACTGGTAGGTGGCGAAGCCAATGCCATTGCCCCTGGCAAAAGAATGTTAAGTTCGATGACGCCAGCCATTTTAGCCAAGGATGGGCAATTGTTTATGATAGTAGGTACCCCTGGTGGATGAACGATCATTACTTCTGTTTTTCAGACAATCTTAAATGTGGTTGATTTTAATCAATCCATGCAGTCGGCGGTAAATGCCAAAAAGATACATCACCAATGGTTGCCAGACGAAGTAAGTGTTGAAGAAAAGGCATTGGATAGTTTAACTACAGTTAAGTTAAAGGCAAAAGGTTATAAGATTGTGCAACGTGGTCCAATAGGTAGGGTAGATGCCATCCTGAAAACCAAATGGGGTTATTACCAAGGTGGAGCAGACCCAAGGGGAGATGATAAGGCCATAGGCTGGTAAGCATAAGTTATTTGCCCCATTTTTAAACCTGTTCATCACATTTGTAGATGGAATTGCTTTGTTTTTGTTTGCTTTGAAACGTTGAATAAAAGGCTAGCTTTTCATTATATTTGATGTAACCGAAAACAAACCTTTATCCTCAAATGAAGAAATTATCACTCACCCTATTGCTATTGGTGTGTTATGCATTGACCTTTGCACAACAGGCCAATGTAAAAATCAAATTTATTGGACTAACCGACCAAAAAGTATTTGTACAATTACCCGTTGATGGAACTACATTTTATCCAGCTAGGGCAGAAAGACAATTGCCGCCCGACCATACTTTAAAACTCGATTTTAAAGCGGGCCAGATCGCGAATGTTTTCGTGACTACTACAAATAGAAAATTTAGGTTCTTAATTGAACCTGGTCAAACCAACATCACTTTAGACCTTGGCAAAAAAGATACGGCTAGTATCCATTACCAAGGCTCAAGTGCAAAAGGGCAATTGTTGATCAATGCCAGAAAAAATGCATTTTATCAATCGAGGGCAAGTAATTATCTTAAACTAGACAGTACTGCAAAAGGGGTAATGGCTCTAATTGCCGCCGATCAACAAAAAGAACTGAAACCGTATGATCAACTGTTACAACAGAAGCAGATCAGCAAGGTCTTTTACGAAGCCATCAAAACAGATATCACTTTCGATTATACAGCCATTGCTGGGGCCATTCCCATCCAACTTTATTTTGCTTCCATTCGTCCTAACAGCAAGGTTGTTTTTAAGCAGGAATTTAAAGACCTCTGGAAAAAAGTATATGAAGACCGTCCTTTCAACAACTTAAAAGACCTTAATGCTACAGAATTCTACTACCATGCACAATATTATTCAAACGATTATATAGGGATGTACTTGCCGCAACTTAAGGGTACATGGGTACAGCCAGATTGGAATGATGGCAACAAACGACTTAAAACTTCATATGCCGGTTTCGCTGCCAACTTTCAAGGTAAAATCAAAGAATATCTCTTGGCCAGCTTTCTTTTCAATGAAATGCTGCAAAAAGACTATCAGGAGGTATTGGTTACTTTGTTTAATGATTTCAAACATGAATATCCAAAAAGTAGTTATGCACCGCTATTGCAGCCCATGGCCAATGAAATTGTAAAATACCATGAGCAGATCAAAAAAGATTTTGCCGCAGACCAAAGGTTTGTAGCCAATTACGGTCAGGTAAATACTTTGGATGAGCTAATGGACAAGTTTAAGGGTAAGACCATTTTTGTAGATATCTGGGCAACTTGGTGTGGTCCTTGTAAAGCAGAATTTGAATATGGTGAAGGATTAGAGAAATTCCTGAAAAGCAAAGGCGCAGAGATGATGTACATTTCTATGGATAAGGATGCTGTAGATCAGCAATGGAAAGATATGATCAAATATTATCAGCTGTCTGGCAGCCATATCCGTACCAACGCCGCTTTGCAACAAGACCTGATCAATAAACTTTGGGATGGAAAAGGTTATGCAATTCCACGTTACCTCATTTTAAAAGATGGGAAACTGGTGGTGCCTAATGCGCTCAGGCCAAGTGATAAGGATAAATTATACGAACAGATCAGCAAATATCTGTAGCTAAGGTAGGTGTATCTGCTTTCAATTTCGATTAGCAAAGTTTAAACAGTTTCTTAGCTTTGTTTAAATTTCAAAATGATCCTTGATGAAAGTATTGGTCCTCCTTGTTTTTTCTTTCTTTTCGTTTGCTGCCTTCTCGCAAGAAGACAGCGTTCGTTTAATTCCGAGATACCAGCAGAAAGGATTTTTACAGGGAGATTTTCTGTCGATCAAAATGCCCAATGGCGAAAAGAATATCGGCCTTACCGGAATACACTATAACCTGAACATTAACAAGACCTTTTATGCAGGAATAGGTTATTATGGTTCCATTACAGGTTTACGTGGTGGCTTTTTTACACTTGGCGTAAATGCGGGCTTACAACAAAAGCTCACTAAAAATCTGTTTGTTGATGCCAGCGCCTACTTTGGTGGCGGTGGCGGTGCCGATGCGCCAGATGGTGGTGGGGCAGTGGTAATGTCGCGCCTAAATCTTGGTTATAAATTTCCGAAGTTTGAGCTAGCAGCAGGTTATAGTTATGTGAATTTCTTTGATGGAGGATTCGATCAAAAGCAGTCAGCTGAATTATGCTGTCCGTATTCCGTTCCAGCTAAAGTACGCGCCTTTTGCAGAAACAGAAAAAAGGATTGCCTATAAGGATTACGAACAAACGGCATGGAATACCGAAAGTAAACGGGTCGATTTCTCACTGAATTTTAACACCATGTTCCCTAAAAAGAAATCGAAGACGATAACAGGTGGTTCTTTGGTAGGTAAAACCATTCAATTGGTAGGTTTTGAGCTGAGTACTTACATCGGCAAAAACAACTTTCTGTTTGCCAAGGCCGATGGCGCTTATAAAGGAATACAAGGCGGATACCTCAATGTATTATTGGGATATGGGCATAAGTTTACGTTGTTTAACGACCAAACAAGTCTAGCACTTAAGTTTGGTATGGGACCTGGTGGTGGTGGTACGGTAGATACAGAAGGAGGCCTTTTGATCTACCCAGATATTTCCATTACCCAAAAGATCTGGAAGAACTTTAACATCAGTTTGAACAAAGGCTACCTGATGACACCCAATCAGCATTTTTTAGGTTCAACCTTTGGGCTTGGCCTTCAATATAACCTAAGGCAAAATGGTTTGGGTTATGATAAAGACCAACATTTCGATTCAGGGGTTTTTAAAGGCCTGGAGATCATTGCTGCACAAGAGCTTTATTTCAATGTTGAAAGAGACGATTTCCCGACCGAAAACATGCAACAGGTATTTGCCCAGATCAATTTCTATCTCAAAAAACAATGGTATCTGGCTACCCATGTATCTTTTGCAAATTTTGGCAATGCTGGGGCCTATGGCGAAGGAGCCTTTGGTTTTGGAGTAACCACTGCCGATAAAATGCATACCAAGCTAAAGGCATTTGCACAGGTGCTGGCTGGTGGTTCTGGTGGGGGTAACGTAAACGTGGGACAAGGACTGATCATTAAACCAAGTGTAGGGCTACAATATCATCTGTTTCCAGTTTTAGATTTAAGGGGTTCTTTTGGCCACGTTAAGGCATTGGATGGAGCTTTAAATAGCAGTACACTCAACTTGGGGCTTACCTATAAGATTTCTTTATTGCAAGGTAAAGAATAATAATAACTGTCTCACTAAGCTGTTACTTTAAATCTATTGTGTTTTAATTATATTGCAGCAATTACCGAAGCAAATTACCTGATGTTTAGACAGCTGGTATGCTACCAATGGCGCGTTTGGCAATAGATAAGGTGAGGTAGTTGCAGGTAAATATTAACCCCAAACCAATAGAATCACCATGCGCAAACTGTTTTTTTCGCTTCTCGCCCTAACCCTTTCAATCCAGGTTTCTTTTGCACAAAGCAATGAGGCCAGCTTATTAAGCCCTTTCATTAACCAATACCAATCTGATGAAACGATGCTTAACCGCAAGTATAGCTTAAAACGTTCTGAAGAATATTTGCAACGGATGGACCGCTTTTATGCCAGCTGGTTGGCCAAGTTAAAAGCATTGCCTTTTGCAAAACTAAGTGTAAACGAACGTGTAGATTACACCTTGCTGAAACGCGATATCAGGGTTGATGCTGCGGCATCGCAAGCTGCACATGTAGAATTTAAGGCCTCAAACTTTACTGTACCCTTTGCCAAAACCATTATCGATTTTGAACAGAAAAGACGCGTGGGCAAACAACAGGACGGACCAACAACGGCAGCAAACTTTAAACAGTTGATTACTGCGATAGACAATACTACCAAAGCTGTACGCAATGGACAGCTAACCGTAACGCCAATGCAGGCCAATTGGGCACAGCAAACCGTTAACCAATATATCACCGTATTTACAGAAGCCTATAAGTTTTACGATGGCTATGACCCCCAATTTACCAAAGCTACCAAAGAGGTTTATCCAGATGTGTTAAAGGCATTAAGAGAATATGCAGCCGAATTGGGTAAAACTGCAAAACTTTCTAATGCAAAAGACGATGGCAGTGGCATTTTAGGAAATCCTATTGGAAGGACCGCTTTGTTGGCTGGTTTAAAAGATGAAATGATTGCCTATACACCAGAACAGATCGAAGCCATTGCCATGCGGGAGTTTGCTTGGTGCGATGCAGAAATGCTAAAGGCATCAAACCAGATGGGTTTTGGCAACGATTGGAAAAAAGCACTGGAAAAAGTAAAAACAGATTACCCTGCTTTGGGCAAACAACCCGAACTGGTATACGAACTGGCAAATGAAGCCATTGATTTTGTAGAGCAGAATAAATTGATCACTGTACCTGCCTTGGCCAAAGAGGGCTGGCGCATGCGCATGTTGAGCCCGCAAGAACAATTATTTGCTCCTTTCTTTTTAGGCGGAGAATCAGTGCTGATTGCTTACCCAACAGAAGACATGAGTGAAGATGCCAAAATGATGACCTTACGTGGAAACAACCGCCATTTTTCTAGAGCAGTGGTTTTTCACGAATTGATCCTGGACACAACCTGCAATATTTTATGCAGAGCAGATACAAACCTTACCGCAGAAGTTTCAGCACCCCATTTTGGACAGAAGGTTGGTCGTTGTACTGGGAAATGTTATTATGGGATAAGAACTTTGCCAAAACACCAGAAGATAAGATCGGAATGTTATTCTGGCGCATGCACCGTTGTGCAAGGATCATCTTCTCCTTAAATTACCACTTGGGCAAATGGACCCCAAAACAATGTATAGATTTTCTGGTAGAACGGGTGGGCTTTGAAAGGGCAAATGCAGAAGCAGAGGTACGTCGTTCTTTTACAGGCGGCTACGGACCACTTTACCAAATCGGATACATGTTGGGTGGTTTAGAGTTTAGAGCCCTGCACAAAGAATTGGTAAGCAGTGGTAAAATGACCAATATCCAGTTTCATGATCGGATCCTAAAAGAGAACAATATGCCGGTAGAAATGGTGCGTGCCATTTTAACCAACCAATTGTTGCCAGAAAACTTTAGTACCCAATGGAAATTTGCAGGTAATATTCCTTAATTGTTTGTCGTTTTAATTAATAATTTCTTTATAATTAAATAGTTATGGAATCTGTAGGGGATGCCATTGGAGGTTTATGCTTACAATAAACTTCGATACGTATAGTAAAGCACACACTTTTTTAACACTTTTTAACATACTGTAAAATCGATGGAATGGACGCAATGACTTGTCTATAAGATGAATATAGCAGTATAATTCTGTTTTGTATCGATTTTGGTACATTGATTGCCAATGGATATTGTAAATAACAATAGCTTATTATAATATCTCTCTTATGAAACAGAAATTATTTAAAACGTTACCGGTAGCTTTAGCTGCCCTATTTATTGGAACTGCTGCCCAAGCACAAGAACCAATGACATCTCCATCAACCTCTTTTAGAACATGGTCTATTGGTGTTAACGGTGGGGCATTGATGCCTTTCTCTCCACTGGGTGGAAAAGAAGATTTTTCGAACTGGAAAACCAATATCGGTTACGGTTTGTACATCAAAAAACAGATTACACCTTATTTTGCGTTACGTGCAGACGCTTTGAGAGGTAAATTAAAAGGAAATAATGCAGAACCTTATAGAGATGGTACTGTAAACGTTAGTCCTTTTAGTTCTTTCTCTACTGATCTTAGGTACTCGGCAAGTTTAAGTGCCGTGGTAAATATGTTCAATTGGAGCATGTTTAAACAAGAGAATGCCGCACAACTTTATGCATCTGCGGGTGGTGGTTTTGTAAACTACGAAACAACTACAACTACGACAGGCAATGTAACTACAACTGCTAAAGATGTAGACAAATTGGTAATCCCAGTTGGTGTAGGTGCTAAATTCCGTTTATCGCCAGGTGTTAACCTTGATTTAGGTTATACCGTAAACTTTGTTGATGGTGACAACTTGGATGGTTACGAAAGAAATGGAAATGACAAATACAGCTATGGTTATGCTGGTTTAGAATTTGCATTGGGTAAAGGTAAACAAATGGCTTTTTATAGCCCAACTGCAGCAACTTACGATGAGGCTTTAGCAGCCAGAAGAGAAGCAAGTGCCTTGAAATCTGACCTTGATGCGCAAAAAGCAGAAAATGCAAGATTACGTGCCGACATGGGTAACCTATTGCAAGATAGCGATGGTGACGGAGTAGCTGATAAATTGGATAAATGCCCTAACACTCCTGCTGGTACAGTAGTAGATGGTGCAGGCTGTCCATTGGTTACACCAAAACCGCAGATCATTAAAGAAACACAAGTAGTCGTTACAGAAGCAGACCGTAAAGTGGTTAAAGATGCAATTGCCAACTTGGAGTTTGATTTGGGTAAATCAACCATCCGTTCTAAATCTTACCCTACCTTAAATAGAGTTGCGGCTTTATTGGTAGAGAAAAACTTTAGCTTGAAATTGGCTGGTCATACAGATAATACTGGTTCAGCAGAATTGAACATGCGTTTGTCTAAAGACAGAGCAGAAGCGATCAAAAACTACTTGGTAGCACAAGGCGCCAATGCAAGTAGGATCGAAGCAACAGGTTACGGTAAAGAGCAACCCATTGCAACCAATGCTACTGCAGCTGGTCGTCAACAGAACAGAAGGGTAGAATTTACTTTATACTAGTAGAAACAATACCATATCAAAAAAGCGCCCCAATAATTGGGGCGCTTTTTTTGTTTTATACATTTCATAACGTTCTAAACAGAGGTTAAAAATTAAGGAAACGAAAGCTACTGGCCATTGGCAAGATCAGCCCCGCCTGCGGTAGGCAGGCTTTTCGCTTTACTTCGCCTTCTGCTTCGTGCTCGCTACAATCAGGTTTAGTTAACCAATTGTAGTGCTGCTAGGAAACTGAATGGCCTCAAAACCACTGTCCCTTATTGGCTAAACCCGATGGCGGCGGATACGCAGTAAAGCGTACAGCGGGACTATCGCAACCGAAGCGCTCATGGTTTTGATTTCTAATAAGAAGAATAACAAATATCTATTTTACATTTCATAACGTTCTAAAAAGAGGTTAAGGTTAAGAAAATTAAAGGTCATGACCGTTGACAAGATCAACCTTTGTGTTCGCTACAATCAGGCTTATGTCACAAACTACTGTGCTGTTATACAATTGAATGAATCAACAAAAATATTTTGATTTTCTATTTGCATTCTAATTATTAATCATTAAATTTGTTATGCAAGCATAGTAATTAATGAAGCAGAAAGAAACAGTAGATTATTTTTTAAAGGTGGTTTGGCAGAATGTTTCCAACACCTATAACCAGATCGCATCGGGCTTTGGTATTACACAAGCCATTGGTTATGTGTTGATCAATATAGAGGCCGAAGGCACGGCGGTTTCGGCATTGGCCGCGCTGCTTGGCGTAAAGGCCACCAGCTTGTCGAGGATGTTGAACAACATGGAAGAGCTTGGCCTGATCTACAGAGAAACCGCTGCTGGCGACAAACGTTCTGTTAAAGTTTTTTTAACACCATTTGGTATCGAGAAAAGAAAATTGGCCAGTAGTGTAGTGATCAAGTTTAATGAGTATTTAAACGAAAAACTAAGTGCCAAAGAAAAAGAGCAACTGATTTTAACCTTAGATAAAGTTAACCAATTAACATTGGCTTATTCGCCTACAAAAGATCATGATGAACAAAAAAATAAATAAAGTAGTTGTATTGGGCTCGGGCATTATGGGTTCTCGTATTGCCTGCCACTTCGCCAATATTGGTGTAGAGGTGCTGCTTTTGGATATTGCCCCAAAAGAGCTGAATGCCGAAGAGCAGGCAAAAGGTTTGGCTTTGACACATCCGGCAGTAAAAAACCGCATTGTGAATACCGCTTTGCAAACAGCTGTGAAAACCAATCCATCGCCAATTTATAGCCAAAGGGTGTTGGGCAACATCACTACGGGCAATTTTGAAGATGATATGGCCAAGATTGCCAACTACGACTGGATCATTGAGGTTGTGGTAGAAAACCTTGACATTAAGAAAAAGGTATTTGAGCAGGTAGAACAATTCCGCAAGCCAGGTACCTTGGTTACGTCGAATACTTCGGGTATTCCGATCCATATGATGGCCGAGGGCAGAAGTGACGATTTTAAGGCAAACTTCTGTGGTACACACTTTTTCAATCCACCACGTTATTTAAGGTTGTTGGAAATTATCCCAACGCCATTTACCAAACCCGAAATCGTAGATTTCTTGATGCATTATGGCGATAAGTTTTTAGGTAAGACCACGGTTTTATGTAAAGACACCCCTGCATTTATTGCCAACAGGGTAGGTGTGTATTCGATCATGGCCTTATTGCACTTGGTAGAAAAGATGGACCTTACGGTAGAGGAAGTAGATAAGTTTACCGGACCAGCTTTGGGCCGACCAAAATCTGCTACTTTCCGTACTACAGATGTGGTAGGCTTGGATACGATGATCAAAGTATCGAAAGGTTTGTACGACAACTGCCCAGATGATAAGGCGCACGATTTGTTCAAACTTCCGGCCTATGTGCAAAAAATGGAAGCCAACAATTGGTTGGGCGATAAGACCAAACAGGGTTTTTATAAAAAGACAAAAACTGCCGAAGGCAAAACAGAAATATTAGCACTTGATCTTAAAACGCTCGAGTATCGTCCGCAGGAGAAGGTAAAATCGGCTACGTTAGAGCTGACCAAGACCATCGAAAATGTAAAAGACCGCATGAAGGTTTTTGCTACAGGAAAGGACAAGGCCGCCGAATTGTTCAGGGCCTCTTTCTTTGGGTTGTTCGAATATGTGTCAGACCGTATTCCAGAAATTTCGGATGAACTGTATCGCATTGACGATGCCATGCGTGCCGGCTTTGGCTGGGACCTAGGCCCGTTTGAAGTATGGGATGCCGTAGGTATTCAGGCTTCATTGGATGGAATGAAACAATATGGCCATACGCCTGCAACTTGGGTAACCGAAATGTTGGCCGCTGGACATACCTCGTTCTATAAAGTAGAAGATGGACTGAAAAAATATTATGATATCCCATCTAAAAGCTACAAAGCCATTCCCGGTGCGGATAACTTTATCATCCTTGATAACCTAAGGGCAAATAAAGTGCTTTGGAAAAACTCAGGTGCTTCAATCATCGATTTGGGTGATGGAATTATCAATGTAGAGTTCCACTCTAAGATGAATACCATTGGTGGCGATACTTTGGCTGCCATTAACAAAGCGATTGATATGGCCGAAAAAGATTACCGCGGTGTGGTGATCGGAAATGATGGCGCCAACTTCTCTGCCGGGGCCAATGTAGGCATGATCTTTATGATGGCGGTAGAACAAGAATGGGAAGAATTGAACATGGCCGTTAGGCTATTCCAGAATACCTCGATGCGTATCCGTTACTCATCAATTCCGGTGGTGGTAGCACCGCACAACCTTACCTTGGGTGGCGGTTGTGAGTTTAGCTTGCATGCCGATTTTGTACAGCTGAATGCAGAAACCTATATGGGTTTGGTTGAGTTTGGTGTGGGTGTGATCCCAGGTGGTGGTGGAACGAAAGAGTTTGCCCTACGCGCATCTGACGAATATCGGGCAGACCAGATTGTACAGAACACCATGAAAGACCGTTTCTTGACCATTGGCATGGCGAAGGTCTCTACCTCGGCTGTTGAGGCGTTTGAGTTGGGTTATCTGCAGAAAGATAAGTTTGCGGTCAGCATGAACAGGAGCCGTTTGATCGCCGATGCAAAGGCCAAAGCCATTGAACTGGCTGATGCAGGTTATACCAAACCAATCCCACGTAAAGATATCAGAGTGTTGGGCAAGCAAGGTTTGGGCATTGTGTACGCAGGTGCCAATACGATGTACTCTGGTAACTATATCTCAGAACATGATAAAAAAATATCAGAAAAACTAGGTTGGGTAATGTGCGGGGGAGACCTGTCTTCGCCAACAGAAGTAACAGAACAATACCTTTTGGATCTGGAACGAGAAGCGTTTTTATCACTTTGTGGCGAACGTAAAACCTTGGAAAGAATCCAATCGATTGTGACAAAAGGTAAGCCGCTTAGAAACTAGAAAATAGAGGTGAGAAGTTAGATTGGAGATGTAAGAATATAAAACAATATCACCTTTCTGACCATAAAAAAAGTAAACACGATTTGTATTTGAAATTGGGCAAGTCTCAAATCTCAAGTCTAGATCTCAAATCTTATAAAAATGCAAGAAGCATATATAATAGCAGGACTTAGAACAGCTGTAGGAAAAGCCCCGAGGGGTGTATTCCGTTTTACAAGAGCAGATGAATTGGCTGCCAATGTAATTAGAGATTTGGTGGCTTCGGTTCCTAACTTGGATAAGGAGCAGATCGACGACGTAATTGTTGGCAATGCTACACCAGAAGCAGAACAAGGGCTGAATATTGCACGCATGATCAGTTTAATGGGCTTGGATACGGATAAAGTTCCGGGCGTAACCATTAACCGTTATTGTGCATCGGGTTTAGATACCATTGCTACTGCGGTAGCGAAGATCAAAACAGGCATGGCCGATTGTATTGTGGCTGGTGGGGTAGAAGTGATGTCGGGAATGCCATTTGGAGGTTGGAAACTGGTGCCAAACCCAGAGGTGGCCAAAACAAATCCAGATTGGTATTGGGGCATGGGCTTAACTGCCGAGGCTGTTGCCAAAGAATATAAGGTAAGCAGGGAAGACCAGGATGAGTTTTCTTATCGTTCGCACCTTAAAGCAGTAGAAGCCATTAAAAACGGTCATTTAAAAGCAGGTGTATTACCGATAACGGTAAACGAAAACTATTTGGATGCCAATATGAAAAAACAGACCCGTTCTTATGTTGTAGACACAGATGAAGGACCAAGAGCTGATACCACCATAGAACGTTTGGCCAAATTGAAACCAGTTTTTGCAGCCAATGGTTGTATTACAGCCGGTAACTCTTCACAAACGTCTGATGGTGCTGCCTTTGTATTGGTGGTATCGGAGAAAAAGATGAAAGAACTGGGTGCAACACCTATTGCCCGTTTGGTGAGTTATGGTGTGGCTGGTGTGCCTCCACGCATTATGGGTATTGGTCCAATAGAGGCCATTCCAAAAGCATTGAAACAAGCAGGATTAAAACAAGACGATATCGACCTGATTGAGCTGAATGAAGCTTTTGCCTCACAATCGTTGGCAGTGATCAGGACTTTAGGCCTAGACCAAGAAAAGATCAACGTAAACGGAGGTGCTATTGCCTTGGGCCACCCCCTAGGCTGTACAGGAGCCAAATTATCCGTACAACTATTTAACGAACTAAAAAGAAGAGACCAGAAATATGGCATGGTAACCATGTGCGTAGGTACTGGGCAAGGTGCAGCGGGGATTTTTGAAATGCTCTAGCATTAGTGGTGAGGGGCTAGACGTGAGATTTGAGATGTGGGAAGTTTAAAGAAATGTAAGGATGAATAATTTAAAAGAATTAAAAATCTGGAATAAAGCAATTGATTTAACTGTTGATGTTTATAAAGCAACCTCAAATTTTCCTACTGATGAACGTTTTGGATTGATAAGTCAATTGCGAAGAGCAGCAGTCTCAATCTCTTCAAATATAGCCGAAGGCGCAGGTAGAAATTCTACTAAAGAATTTAACAATTTTTTAGGAATAGCTAATGGTTCTTCCTTTGAATTGCATACGCAATTAGTGATTGCAAATAGGTTAGGGATGTTGACAGTAGAAACATTAGAGCCATTATTGGCACAAATTGATGAGTTACAAAAAATGACCTATGGTTTTCAGCAGATGCTAGATAAGAAAATTAATAATAAAAAGGTGTGAGAAAATAGATGTGAAATTTTGGGATAGATACAAGTGTTTAAGTTCTCAAAACTCATGTCACACATCTGAAAATAACCGATTTGTTTTTGAAATTTGACCAGTCTCAAATCTCAAGTCTAGATCTCAAAATCTCTTAAAATGAAAAAAACAATTAAAGGTGGTGAGTTCTTGATTACAGAAACCACTTATCAGGATGTATTTATTCCTGAAGAATTTGATGAAGAACAGCAGATGATTGCACAGACCTGTCGTGATTTTCTAGCAACAGAGGTTAATCCGATTTTAGATAGAATTGACAGTCAGGAAGAAGGGTTGATGCCTACGTTGATGGATAAGGCCGGTGAATTGGGTATTTTAGGTGTTTCCATTCCTGAAGAATTTGGCGGTTTTGGCAAAAATTTCAATACCTCTATGTTGGTGGCCGATGTTTGTGGTGCAGGACATTCTTTTGCGGTTGCCCTATCGGCGCATACTGGTATCGGTACCTTGCCTATTTTGTATTATGGTAACGAAGCACAGAAAGCCAAGTACATCCCTAAACTAGGAACTGGTGAATGGAAAGCCTCTTATTGCTTAACTGAGCCTAACTCCGGCTCTGATGCCAACTCTGGTAAAACCAAGGCCAAACTAAGTGCCGATGGCAAACATTATATCATCAACGGTCAAAAAATGTGGATCACCAATGGTGGTTTTGCAGATATCTTTATCGTTTTTGCAAAAATTGATGACGATAAAAACCTAACTGCTTTTATTGTAGAAAAAGAATTTGGTGGCATTACCATGAACCCAGAAGAACACAAAATGGGGATCAAAGGTTCATCAACACGTCAGGTGTTTTTTAACGATTGCCCGGTGCCTGTAGAAAACATGCTTTCTGAAAGAGAGAATGGCTTTAAGATTGCCGTAAATATTTTAAATATTGGTAGGATCAAATTAGCTGCTGCAGCAATCGGTGGGTCAAAAGGAGTGTTGAATTTAGCGGTAAACTATTCGAATGAACGTATTCAGTTTGATAGACCAATCTCTAAATATGGTGCCATCCGTTATAAGATTGCTGAGATGGCAGCTAAGGTTTACGCTGTAGAATCGGCAAATTATAGAGCTGGACAGAACATTGATGATGCGTATGATGAGTTGGTGGCGAAAGGAATGGATGCAAGCAAGGCCAAACTGAAATCGACAGAACAATTTGCGGTAGAATGTGCAATCTTGAAGGTATGGGGTTCAGAGGTGTTGGATTATGTAACGGATGAAGGTGTGCAGATCTATGGTGGTATGGGCTTTTCGGCTGATGCTCCAATGGACCGCTCTTACCGTGATGCCCGTATCAACCGTATTTTTGAAGGGACGAACGAGATCAACAGACTGTTAACGGTTGACATGATGTTGAAACGTGCCATGAAGGGCGAATTGGATCTGATGACCCCTGCAACTGCAGTAGCGGCAGAATTGATGTCTATCCCAGATTTTGGAGAAGAAGACACAACCTTGTTCGCCGCAGAAAAGAAAATCATCCAAAACCTGAAAAAAGCTACCTTAATGGTGGCAGGTGCTGCGGTTCAGAAATTGATGATGAGCTTATCTAAAGAACAAGAGATCTTGATGAACATCGCCGATATGGCCAGTTATGTGTATGTAGCTGAATCAGCGATGCTGAGAACAGAAAAATTGGTTGCATTGCGTGGTGAAGAAGCTTGTAAAGGGCAATTAGACATGATGCGCATCTATTTTGTGGAAGCGGTTGATGGGCTAGCAAAAGCGGGTAAAGAAGCTTTATGGGCATTTGCCGAAGGCGATGAGCAGCGCATGATGTTGGTGGGTTTACGTAGGTTTACCAAAATGGAGCCTTTTAACGTAAAACAGGCCCGTCAAAATGTTGCCCAACAGATTATTGAGGCCAACAAATATATTTTTTAGCGGTAGAAAGTGTAAAGGTTGAAGGTTTAGGATTTGAATTGAAAAGATGCAAATCCTAAACCTTTTTGTTTTTAGCTGCATTTCTTGTCCTTGGTTCATGTCGACACGAACCAAGGGCTTACTTCCTTCAACCTCCTTTATTTGTTAAAATTGGTTAAAAATTGCGGCATCCGTATTAAAAGCTTATTTTTGTCCAATTATGTTAAAAACCAAGTTTTTTTTAATGCTCTTTTTATGTGTTGGTGTACTCTCTTCATGTAAAAAGGATTATGATGCCGATAAACAATCTAGAATAGACGATGCAGCAATTGTTGATTTTATAGCCAAAAACAGTATTGTAGCGGTTAAAGATCCATCAGGATTATACTATCAAGTTCTTGCACAAGGCAGTGGCAATGATATTACAGTATCAAACACAGTGTCTGTTAATTATGAAGGTAGGTTATTGTCTGGTTCAGTATTTGATAAGTCGACCAGTACAGTATCTTTCCCATTGAGCAATCTGATCTTAGGTTGGCAAAAGGGAATTCCCCATATTAAAAAGGGAGGCAAGATCAGGTTATTGATCCCTTCTGGTTTAGGTTACAAAAATGAAGCGCGTACAGGTATACCTGCCAACTCGGTTCTAGATTTTACAGTAGAAGTGGTTAATGTTCAATAACATGCAAATGCACAAAAATATAACAAAATATATATACGCCTTATTAGGTGTTATTTTGATTTTCAATTCTTGTAAAAAGGAATACGAGTCTATCGAAGACATCGATGATGCTAAAATACAGGCTTACATCAAAAGCAATAATCTCCCTGCGGTTAAAGATCCAAGCGGATTTTATTATCAGGTTTTAGATCCTGGAACTGGTGGTGTAATGCAGAATAAGGATTCTGTTTTCTACAATGTAACGGTAAAATCTTTAAGTGGTAATGTTTACTTTAGTCCAACGGTATTCTCTAACACTGGTAATTATTTAGGATATGTAACCCCAGATGCTTACAGAGAAGCACTTTATGCCATTAACAGAGGGGGTAAAGTAAGGGTAATTGTTCCTTCGTACATGGCCTACGGTAAAAATGGAAGTGGACCTGTACCATCAAACGAGGTGATTGTTTCTGAAATCACCACTTATCTAGAAACCAAACAATGGCAGATCGATGATCGTTTGATCAATGAGTTTATCACAGCAAAAAACCTAACCATGACCAAAGACCCATCAAGGGTTTATTATAACATTAGCCAAGTAGGTACTGGAACGCAAGTCAGTAAGTTTTCGACGGTTACAGTTAAATATGCAGGTAGATTTTTAACAGGAACCATCTTTGACCAAACAACGGGTGATGCAACTTTGGTTGCTGCAATCAATGCCTTGGTACCAGGTTGGGGCAAAGTATTGGTAGGCTTGAAAAAAGGAACAAAAGTTCGTCTGATTATTCCTTCTGATCTAGGTTATGGGTCACAAGATAGAAAAGACTCGACTACTGGAGCGGTAACAATACCAAGAAACTCTATTCTGGATTTCGATATAGAAATTGTTGATGTAACAGATTAAAACAAAAAAATATAGAAAGCCCCTGTTGAATTGTTCAGCAGGGGCTTTTTTATGTCAATGCTTTTTTAAAGGCTTTTAGTACCCTATCTCTGGCAAAGGTATGTTCAACAATAGGAACGGGGGCAAGGGCCGATTGATATTCAGGAGCCCATTTGAAAACGTAGGCCAACTTTGGGTCGAATTTCTGTAATTGCAGTTCAGGATTAAAGACCCTAAAATAAGGAGCTGCATCGTTGCCCGAACCACAGGCCCACTGCCAGCCACCTACATTACTGGCTTGTTCATAGTCTAACAACTTTTCTGCAAAATAGGCCTCTCCCCAACGCCAATCGATCAACAGGTGCTTGCATAAAAAACTGGCCACCACCATGCGTACACGGTTGTGCATAAAACCCGTTTTGTTCAATTGACGCATACCCGCATCAACCAATGGGTAACCTGTCTTGCCTTCGCACCAAGCGGCAAACTCTGTTTCGTTGTTCCGCCATTCAATGTTATCGTAGGCAGGTTTAAACGCACGGTCTATGATATGTGGAAAATGCCATAAAATCATCATGTAAAATTCTCGCCAAGCCAATTCCGAAAGCCATTTGTTGGCCTTTTGTGTTTGTGCAGCCCTTACTGCAGCCCTAATGCTCACGGTTCCAAAACGGAGGTGTAGCCCCAGATGTGTAGTGGCATCTTTTGCAGGATAGTCTCTATCTGCGTGATACTGGTCTAGCTTGGCCTCAAAGTTTGTTGATGGAAATTGATCATTGGTTTCTTCAAAACCGATATCCTGTAAGGTGGGGAATGGAAGTGCTGGGCTTTGGAACAGATTTTTAAAATAGCGCTCGGTAGGATAGGCTTTGACATAAAATGCATTTAGCTTTTGTAGCCATTGTTTATAGTAGGGTGTAAACACGGTGTAGGGTTTGCCATCGGCCTTTACCACTTCGGCCTGCTCAAAAATAACCTGGTCTTTGTAGGTATAAAATGGAATTTCTTCGCTTCTTAAGTATTCGGCCAAACCATCGTCTCTTTTGATGGCATAAGGCTCATAATCGTGATTGGCATACACAGCTTTTACCTGATATGTTTTTATGAGCTCTGGCCATACCTTTTCTGGACTACCCAATTTCACTAACAATGAAGAACCATATTGTTGTAGCTCTTCTCGTAGGGTTTTTAAAGTTTGATGGATAAAAGTTAACCTCGCATCCTTTTTGTTGTCGAGTTTGTTGAGGATATTTTGATCAAAAATGAACAAGGGGAGTACGGGATATCCGCTTTTGAGCGCATGGTAGAGTGCAGCATGGTCTGCTAAACGTAGATCGCGACGTAACCAACAAATACTGATGTCCATAGGTAAGTGTAAACTGTTTAAATCTTGGCTAAAGATGCATTTTTAGTTCATCATTTTCACCATTGGGTATTAAAGTAAACAGTTCATTTGCGTTTTGGTTTTCGCCATTCCCATGGGGGGCTAGGATTGGGCTCTTGCCATAGCCCTATTTTATTTTTTCTGGCCGCTATCTCCAAGTTCGCATAGATTAGATCATGTGAATATTTCTTGAAATGCCAGGCCATGCCTTGTTTGATCATCTCTTGATTAACAGTCTGATTTTGATCATTAACAACAAGTGCAATCAATCGACCATAACGATCTAATTTCACTCCATGAACGGTCACCATCTGCCCGAAACACAAATCGGATAAAGCTTTTTTGGCTTGATTGCCAAAAGGTTGTGCACCTTTATTTTCCGGACAATCGATATGTGCCAAACGTATTTTTTTGGGCGTATTCTTATACAGCACTTCCATGGTATCGCCATCCATAATGCGGATCACTTTAGCGGTAAAAGTTAAGTTTGATATGTTGCCATGATCTAACTGTTCTACCTGATGCTGGCAAAAAAATGGAATGAGCGATAGACATAAAACAAAGGAAATTATTTTTCCCATCCACATTTTGTTTTCTTGTCTTTTTTGGCTTTTTCTAAGGTGGTTTTTATGGTTTTATAGCTGCAATTGCTCAAGCCACGACAATCGGCTTTGTAATGGTATTTTTTAGCATTTGGGCTGTCGCAGAGGTATACTGTTGGCGACTCTTTTTTCTCTTGGCAAGTTGCGTTAGTTAAGAAAAAGAACAGCATTAATAAGGGTTTCATGTTTGTTGTTATTTTGCTAAAATGATTTTTTGAATAACTTGGTCTAGATTTGCAGGAAGGTCTGCTGGCTTTATAATTGCATTTTTTACTTTCATTTCTTTCAGCCAAATATTCCAATATTCGTTGATTACATCACTTTCGAATGGATTCCCTTTGGCAGGATTAATTCCAAGCACTACTACTTCAAGATGATCTAAATTTTCATTAGCTTTAATAAAGGCATAGTCGTTCTCTTGCATCAAATCTCTATAGTCTGATGTAGTTAGTTTTAGAGATTTAACCAGTTCTGGTGTAAGATATGAACTCCTATTCCCTTCTCTGAATTTAGAATCTTGATGAAACATATAGCCATCTGTTAAGATAAAGAGAATGTTCCTATGGTTAGGTTTGATACAGTAATCACCTACTTTGTTTTTGAAAAACCCCCATATATCAGAACCTATATATTTTTTGTCTTTAATGGCCAGATTGTATATTTCATTAGATGCTGAATGGTATTGTGAAGATATTTTTAGAATACCCTCTTTTGTCGTATTATCCCTTGTGAAGGATAATTTTAGCTTTTTAGCTAGGTCGTTTATCTCTGAGTTTAAAGGCTCAGGCTCGAAATAGATCTGGATTTGATCATCATCATTTCTAATAGGCTTGGATCTTAAGTGTTTTTCGAAGCCTTTGCTAATAGATTCAATATATCCTAAGTCTCGTGTGTAAAACTCCATTGATGGATTAGCATTTTTTATTGGATCAATTCTGTCTGATAAATCTAATAGAATACTAATATTTAAATTCTCTTTTTTGTTGGTTGCTTCATGAGCAACAGGATTCTTTTGAGTGTTTTCTTTTTTGGTTTCGTTTGCACATCCAGCAAGAATAATTGTAATTATAGCTAATGCTAGAAGACTGATTTTAGTATTCATAAGTTATGAAATTTTAGAATAAACAATGTTTTGAAAATCTGGGTCTATTAAATTGAGCTTTCTGAGATGCTCATTTGCTATATTTTCACACTGTTCTAGCATTTCAGTTTGTTTTTGCTGTGGCAATGCTATTTCCGAAGTCACAGCTTGAAACCAACCTTCTTTGTATTGATGATGATAGAGGAGATATTGTTTTAGATTTAATACAAAGCCATCTATCACTGATTGTAATTCTGCAATCTTTCCAGTGATTTCAACAGTTTTTTTCTTTAGGTTATTGATTTCCTCTATAATTTCATTTTTAGTTGTTTCTAATAACTTAATTTCTTCAAATTTGGTCTTAATATGTCCCTTGATTTTATCAATGTTCTCATGCTCTTTCATCGTGATATCAAAAACTAAACCCCAAATAATATAGACTACAAAGCCAGCGAAAATAATCATCCAAAATTCTGATTCGCCAAGGGCTATTTTAAGGTTGTAGGGCAATGAATCTGGAGTTTTATTAAAGTCATATATCTTCTTCTCAATCTGATAAGCCAGTAGGCCATCAAATAAAAATGTAACGATAAATAAAGCAATCATCCTGAAAATGTTCTTGATCCTTTCCCTTTTTGAACCATATGAATGACATAACCTAAACCCAAGAAAACAGAAGGAATCGTAAAAATTAAGATTGCTTCTAGCCAACTAGCGTTTAAAGCATTGTTAAAAGCTTGAGCATCAAAAATTGCTGCAGTTAGACTATCGTTAGAGAAATCTTTAAAGAACGCTGAGTAAGTAGCTGAGATATAAAAAACAAAAAGATATAATGTAATAGGGACCAATAACAGAAGTCCGATATAAAATTGTGCTTTTGGACGTTTTGATGTTTCTACACCATACCTATCGGGATGATTTTTTACATCCTCTACCTCATTTTTTGCGGCATTTATTTTCTCAATGACCTGTTGTTTCTTTTCTTCAAAAATAGAGATAGCAGCTTCTGTGTTTTTCAGTTCACTTTGTTTTCTAGTTTTATCGTCGATATATGGTTGCTTTAATTTTCCTTGGTGAATTTCTTGTTCTCTGCACTGTTGTTCGAAACTACCATAAACGTTTTCTAAACAGGCTTTAAAATTTATAGGACTACCCATTGCTTTTTGGGCTGCCCCATAACCACTTTGATAATACGTAATCCTAATTTTCTGTTCGTCTTGCTCTTCGTTTTCTTGAACAATAGTTTTAGGTTCTTCACTATTTTTAGTGATAAATAACTTTCTAATTTCCATAATATTTAATTGATAGAGTCCAATACTTCCTGAAGCTGTTTTTCTTGTTTTGCACAGTCAATCAGATAATCGCATATGTTGATAATGTTTTCAGGTAAAAAGTCGAATGTTTCGCAGTACTTTTTAAGTAGGTTGTATTCATCATCTGTTACTTCTTTATCTACCCAGATCATGATGGCTAAATCGTACAAATACTCTATTTTCTTTTCTATAGCTATTGGTACTTCCATTTTATCTACGGGATTGGTTAAGATATTGTTGAGATGTTCAGTTCCTACACCGCGTTGTTCAGCAAATTTGTATAACTGTTTCATTTCAAGCACATCAAAATTTTTATCAGCGCAAGCTATTTGATAAAGCCTCAAAAAATGACTTTGTAGTTCGATATTAATTGTAGTCTCCATATAATTTATTGTAGTTTTTTAGGGGAAATAATTCGGTCTCTCGTATAGGTTTTCGCAACCGGTAAAACCTCCATGGTTTTTGTTTTTTTAGGTGCTTTTTTCTTCACAAAGGCAAGGAGTAAAAACAATATTCCGACAAGGATATCAAGTGGAACCCAGGCACTTTTTCTGTATAGATAAATCGGAAATACAGGGTTAAAAAGAATTAAAAGGATTACAAAAACTATCAACCATGCATGGTCTTTATGTTTTAGAAAGTTGTAGATGGCTAAAATTGCACCCAAGGAAATTATAATCCGGAGAAAAGTATAATAGGTTATGGGCAATTTCAATATGGCAATGAAACAACAGAGGGCGCAAAGAGTGAAGAATGTTTTCATATTTATAAACGTGAAAGAATTTCATTTTTCTTGCTTTCAAATTCGTCTGGCGAGAGAATTCCATTTTCTAACAAGGCTTTTAACTTTTGTAAAACCGCAAAAGGATCTTCTTTTTGAGAATTTTCATTTTGCAATGGTGAAGCATTATTCACAGTAATTCCACCACCTGCCGCCGCTCTTTTATCTTCCAGTTCTTTTTGTCTTCTATAATCTCTCATTTCCTCTTCTTTTTCTTGAGCAAATTGATAGAGTTTTCTAGCTTGGTTTTTAGGAAGATAGTCCATCATAATTCTATAGCTCATTATAGTCCTTACCGTAAATGTTGAACCCATTATTCCCTCTTTGATATGGCAATCAACAATATCTTTCCAGTTGTAGTCTTGAAAATCCATTGATAACCCAAATGCTTTAGGCCTACAAAAAATAACTCTTCTGTTGGTAAGGGCAACACAGTCTGGAGATAATGTAATGGCAGGTTTTCTTTGAACTGCAACATATTCTACCTGTTCATTAGAAGTAAGCAAACTATTTACCCTCTCCAGAATTTTTGAGACTGCCTTAGGGTCTTGTTCTTCGTTTAAAAACCTTTTTAAATCGTTTATCATAATCAACCAATACATTTAGTTTTTATATTAATAATTTTCTACGGTTTGGTGTAACTGATCTCTATGGTTATAGATCTCGTCTAGGTTATTTAAGGGTATTCTTTCTCCGGCATCTTTACCCTTATGAAAAAGCTCCAAATATTTATTGGCACTATTGAAATGAAAGCGACAGATTGGTTTTCTGTTATTGTCGTCGAGTAATACACCGAAATAAGATTGGGTATCTCTATGGGCAATTCTTTCTGCCGTAATCTTCTCTCTTAAAATGGCCTTCACAATCTGAAAGGCCTCGATCTCTTCTACTGTGGTGATTACTTTCGGTGCGCCATTGTTTTCATCAATCTGGTTAACCTTTTCATCCACTTTGGTTTCAATCTTTTCGTTAATGTTCAATGCAGATTTTAGGCGATAACTGATGGATTCGTTAATTGAAATGGCCAATGCTTTTTTAGTATATTCTTTAAAAGAAATCATCCGATTGGCCGTTAATGGTTTATCGAAAAAGCGGTTGACCAATAGTTTTACCAATTCATCAGATGGATTTTCGATTTCGTTTTCAAATTCCTTTCTGATGGCTTTGATGTATTTGAAAGCCTCGGCCGAATCAAGGATGTTTTCTAGGTTGTATTCGTTTTTGGTAAAACTCTCCAGAATTTTGATAGCGCTGTCTTTCAGGTCTTCGATATTAATGGTCAAGAAAGGTTTCTCATCCATGATATTTGGCTTCTCGAGGTCGGTGTAAAAATTGTAGATGATCCCATTGGTCAACACACCAAACCTTGCTTTAGAAACATGGTAATAGCGATGAAGCTGAGAGTTATGTGCATCGGCATTTTCTTTCCAATGTTTACACTCGATAATGAGGATAGGTTCCTCATTTTTTCTGATCACATAATCAACCTTTTCACCTTTTTTGGTGCCGATGTCGCAGATGTGTTCTGGTACAACTTCGGTGGGGTTAAAGATGTCGTAACCCAAGATTTGGATAAAAGGAAGCACAAATGCATTTTTGGTGGCTTCTTCGGTTTGTATCTGGTCTTTTAAACCACTTACCCGCTGGTGTAATTGCTCCAACTTTAATTTAAGTTCCATGGTCTTTAATTAGATGGTTTCGTCTATGGTAGACGCCGTAGGCGCATTTGTTTTTACAGATTCGATCCCGTTGTCGCGAGCCGAACTGGTGGTGTACATCTGGCTTTTACCAATAATTTCACCATTCCCTGCTTTGAGGTTAAAATAAAAGGAGCCATTTTTAGCAATTCTTCTGTCGTATCTTGTAGCTGTAGGTGCATTCGTTTTTACAGACTCGATACCTGTTTTACAAGATGCTTTGGCCGCATAACCTTCGCTGGTTAAAATGACCTGTCCATTTGTGGCCTTTAAGTTAAATTGGTATTCGCCGTTTGTTCTTTTGGTGATGATGAAGTTTCCCATTATTTTAAATTTTTGATGATGAATAACAGTAATGAAATGATAAATCCTGAAAACAAGAAGGTGGTTAGGCAGCCTTTGCTAGTTTGGTGATACACCTTGTTATAGGCTGCCTTTTTAGGATTAGTTAGCCATCCCCAGCCCCTTGGTGCTTTAAATCCTAGTTGATGCCTAACCACCCGTTTCCAAGAAGTTCTTGCAGCAATTCTCTTTTTTAAAGAAGGAGCTCTATATCCGAATTTCATATTGAAAGAGTTAGCAAGAGAAAAAATAATAGGACATTAGCTAGTATGACAACTTTTAGAGCAGTAGTAACACCCATTGGCCTTTGAATAAGTTTTTTTTGCCTCTGTAACAGCACTGTCGCAAGAATAGAATTCGCCCAAGTATTTTCTATTGTCTGAGCTTGGTAGATAGTCGCAATTTTCATTGTGGACCTCATGATCGCCATTACTCTGGGCTTTTGTGTTTACATAATACTTTTTCATAATTGTTTTTTGTTGGTTAACACTTCAAAAGTATACAGATACCAAACCCTTTATTTACGGGAATCCGTAAAGCGGTAAAGTATTTTTAAAAAGTTTGATTGGTTTGATTTTTTGGAGTTAACAACTGATAAACAGGGTATTAATGAAGGTTTGATTTCTTTGTGTACTGCGCTTTGGTTACATAAAAATCAATATTGCGGTAGGGAATTTTACGGGAAAAATAAAGGGCTGAGGAAACGCAACATTCACCTAAATGGCAAAAGCTGAGAATAGTCAAAACCCCAAATCAATCTCCCTTCGACAGGCTCAGGATGACAGATTGATTTAGGGTTTAATTTGTTGTGCAGATGATGTTAAAGATCAGATTACTTTTATGTCTTTACAGTAAGCGATCAATTGTTCGTTGTTCGAAAATTCCAATATTTCTTTGATCAGGTTGAGCCGTTTTTCAACACTGCTTAAACCAGATGGTTTGATGTTCTTTTGTTGTAAATGAAAGGGGATGTCCTTTTGGAGTATTCCCTTAGAAAGCAATTGAAGAATGATTTTATCGAAATCGGTAAAATGATAATCCTTCCTTTCTTCACCACTGCGTTTAAGGTGAGAGGAAAGATATTTTTTGTCTTGATAAATCGTTTCTATAGCCAGTTTAAGATCTTGTGCATCTTTGCGACCTTTGGGTACAAAAGCATCAATGTTCAACTCCTTAATCAATGAATTTGCTATTTCTGCCCTATGTTCCATAGAGAATACTAAAATTTTGAGATCTGGCTGTAATTGTTTAGCCACTTTGATCAATTCACTTCCTTTAGATATTTTTTGTTGAGTACCATCGTCTATAAAAGAAAGGTCGGTGATCAATAATTCGTAGGGAGCATTTTCTTGCAATCCTTTTTGGATACGCATTAAGGCATGGTCACAATAGTAGACGTAGTTTCGGGTGTCGTTGGCAATGCCCAACTCGGTGAGGGTTCTTTGTACCGAAAAGTTGGTCATTTCGTGGTCTTCGGCAATCAATACTTTTTTAAACATACTTTAGGTAGTTAGGAAATCGGAAATGAAAGCTTGATGTTCAATCCTTTTTCGGTTTCAGTATCAAAAGTAAGGCTGCCATGGATATGGGCGATACGGTTTCCCGTATTGGTCAGCCCATTTTTAAAAACGATGTCTTTGGATAGGCCAATGCCATTGTCTGTATAATAGATATTGATATGGTTATCGATCTGCTCAAATTGTAAAGTTACCTCAGTTGCCTGGCTGTGTTTGTCCATGTTCACCAACAATTCTTGAAGGATATGTTCTACTTCATACCTAACCTCAGTAGTCACTTTTTCCCAGAGTTGAGCAGTATTGCCTAAAACTACAACCTTGATGGTCGCTGTTTCAAAAGTTTGAAGGAGTTTCGTTAGTTTATCATTAAAATGCAGATTGGGTGTTTGAGGTTGGTCGTACGAGATGTCACGAGATTTCTGATACATGTCGTCAATCTTGTCCAAGATATGTTCTTTGTCGATGTCTTCCCGATTTTCGATTTCTGTCATTACCCGATACAAGCCATTGGCGACCACGTCGTGTACTTTTTTGGAAGTTCTAAGCTGGTTTTCGCGGATGGTATTTTGAGCTTCTAGTTCTAGTCGCTGTTTTCTTTTTTTGTACCAAATTACACCAAAGATTAGCAATATAATGGTAGATGTTATCAATATGATGAGCTGATATTTTTTCTCTGTATTGTCTTTTTGAAGTAGAAGATTGTCGGACTTTTGTTTTTCAGTTTCGTAGCGGATAAGGGCGAACTGATTCTTGTCAGAAGCGCGAGCGGTTTGCACACTATCATTCAATTTTTCAAATACTAAAAAATAGTTTTTTGATTCTTTTGATGGACTAAGTTTTATAAGATTGTGAAGTGCTAGTAATTTATCTTCAGCATTACTCGTTCTTTGAGATGTGCCATACATTTTACGTGCGTAAAATAAAGCCGAATCTAGGTGATTTTGAAGATAAAAATTAGACAAATGTAGATAGCTGGAACTTAAGTCTTCTAATTTGCTTCCTTTTTCTCGAATATGTAAAGCTTTTAAAAGCTCAGGGGCAGCATTATAATTGGGATTCTGAAGCCATTTAGTAATAGCACTATTAGTTAAGGCTCTAGAATATTCTGTTTTATTATTAATTCCTTCTTTAAGAATATCATCATAGAACTCTAATGATTTTGTTAAATCTTTCTTCTCTCTATAAGCGTTCCCAATATTGTTTTTTATCACGAATGCTGTACTATCTGCAGCATATGTCAAAGATTGTCTATAGAATTTAATTGCTAGATCATACTCTTTTAGATTATAAAAAGAAATGCCAAGATTATTAAGGTTAGATTTGATATAGTATAAATGGTTTGTATCTGTTTCATGGAAATATGGGATGGCACTTAACGAAATTTCTTGTCCACCAAAATAATCACCCATTTGAGTAGAAATAATACCCATATTTACTAAACACTTTCCTGCTCCTAGACTATCCTTTTGCTGCAAAAAAAGTCTTTAGCTAGGCTAAAATATTTAAATGCGCTATCTGATTTATTCTTTTGTCTATACTCAAATGCTCTATCATAAAAAGCATTTTCTATTTCTTTTTTTGGTGTACTTTTTATTTTAGACTTATTTTCGGAACAAGTAAATAAAAAAAGGCTAAGAATTAATATAAGATGAAGGCGTTTCACATTTTATAGTTTTACCCTAAGTTAGAAAAATAACTAACAATGCCTTCTCATGATTAATAATTGTTTAAATGACAATGAAGTTCCAGTAGAAATGAAGTCAGTTTTTATTGCTCTTGTGATTATCTATTTCTTTGATGATGTTTAGTTAAAATTAATTTGAATAGAAAAGGGGTAACAACCGCTACCCCTTTTATCTTTATTATGGTTTTGGAGGAGGCAACTGTCCGTTATCTCCTGTAGGGCCACCAGGCCCGTCACCTGGAGGTAGTCCACCAGGGTTGGTTCCGTCATCTCCACCAGAGCCATCATCGCCTCCGCTTCCAGAGCCGTCGTCGCCTGAGTTTGAACCGTCGGAGTTTACATAGACGGTACCTCCGCCATTACAGTTGGTGTTGTGATTTGCTGGGTTTACTAAGCCTAATAAAATGGCTATAATTAATGGTAAAAACATTTTTTCAAAAATTTAAGAATGATAAACTTTGTAGGTCCCCGCGACCATTCGCGGGGCTTGCTACGTTTGTAAATCAGAAGGCCTTCTGAAATTTTTGGGAAGTGTTTTTGAGTTTCAATTGCGGGAGCTTATAACTGCTTCCCAAACCGGTTACGAACTACCGCAACATCCGCTCATTGTGAAATCTGTTTCGTACATTTACTATGAGTTGAGCAAACGCTTGTACTGATTTCTGAAGCAAAGATGTGGACTGTAATCCGTTTGTAATTAGGTAATTCCGATGTTTCCTGTTAGTCCTAGATAATTCCAATGATATTCCGGTAAACCGTAAAAATTCCGGAAATTCCAGTCTATTTTTACATTTAATTTTTTGAAAATGTTTGAAGATTATAAAAATGCAGTACTAAATTTCTATCAAGAGAAAAAGGCGATGGGTCTGCTTTCCGAGACTTTTGAAAACCCAACGCAAGCTAAATTGAGGAAAGAATGTCTCCTCATTTTAAAAAACAGATACCTTAAAAAGGATGACGAAACGATTAAGGCGTTTTTTATCCTGATCATAAGTTTAATGATCATGAATTGAGTATCCAAAAATTTGACTTGGATGGATTTAAAGCACTATTGAAGTTTTTTTTAGGACAGCCGGGAATTAGAAAAGAAGAGAATGTAAAACTGTTGGCGTGGTTAATAGATTTTGAAATCAGGCCTTATAAAGATTGGAAAGCTGATCATTATGGTGCTTTAGGTCTGGCAGTTCTGCCAAATCCTGACCCTATTGATTTGGGTCCTCAAGAAAATGAAAAGCCAACTGATGAAGTTAAGGATGAAGATATAACCTGTACCGAGATTGAGGAACCTCCTAGGGAAGAAGAGCAAGAAACAAAAGACGAGCCTGTGTCACTGCCTCAGCCTTTCATTAGTGCGCCAGTTGAAACAGCAAAACCAAAGGTTAAATCAAAGTTCAAAAATGCTATCGTTTTATCTGTAGTTATAGCTATGGCAGGAGGTGGGTCATACGCTTTTTTAGATAATATAAATGCGCAATGTATGTACTGGACAGGTGACCAATACCAATCGGTAGGATGTAGTGTAAAGGTTGATCATGCTACCGTAATTGCTTTGGATAAACAGAAATTAGTCGGCTTAAAGAAAATCAATCGTTTGGATACCATTACGGAGAAGGATTTAGGCAAAGTTTGGTATGTAAAGATCAGACAAGACAGCGCTGAATTTTATACCGATAGCGGTACTTATCCCCTGAATAACAAGAAAAAATTAATGCCGATGACTTCCTATATCTTGAATAAATACATTTTACATAAATGAAGAGGGTCTTTGATAAGTTCGACCAACTAAAAGGCTAAGCTTTGTAGATGTCTTCCAAAGCCTTGTCCAGATCAACATAGTCAAATCGATAACCCGCATCCAATAGTTTTTGGGAAGAGGTATTGCTGCTCATCAGTGGTAAGATTCCCATTTCGCCCATGATCGTTTTTAATACAAATACAGGAACGGTAATCGGCCAAACAGGTCTGTGCAGTTTTTTGGCCATGCTTTGGGTCAATAACTTATTGGTAACCGGATAGGGGGCACAAGCATTATAAGGCCCTGCCATGTTCGGGTCTTCAACAGCAGTTACAAAGATTTTTACAATATCATTTAAGTGGATCCAAGGCATCCATTGTTTGCCCGTACCCAATGGGGCACCTACAAAAAAGCGTATCGGTTTTTCCATCGCGGCCAAAGCCCCATCTTCTTTGCTTAAAACAATACCCACTCTAATTTTAACTACGCGGATGCCTAGGTCAAGACCTGCGGTTGCAGCATTTTCCCATTCCATACAACAATCGGCCAAAAAGCCATCACCTGGTGCACTGGTTTCGGTCAATACTTCTTCACCTCTATCGCCATAAAAACCAACAGCAGATGCAGAAACAAAAGTGCTAACTGGTGCTTTGGTAGCCGCAATGGTGCGGTATAGAAGTTCACAAGATTTAACCCTGCTGTCTACAATTTCCTTTTTACGTTTAGCTGTCCATTTTTGATCGGCAATGCCTTCGCCAGCCAAATGGATAATGGTATCTATTCCTGTTAAGGCATTTTCGTCTATGGTCTGTTGGTACACATCCCACAGGTATACTTTCACATCTTTGATGTTGGTGTGTTTTCTAGACAAAATAGAGACCTGATGCCCCTTTGCCTGTAAAGCGGGAATCAATTTTCGGCCTACCAGCCCTGTAGCTCCTGTAATTAAAATGTTTTTCGACATATAGCATAAACCGCTAACACTAGGTTTTGGTTTTAATGAGCGAAATATAGGATTTTAGTTTGAACGTATACACAAGGTAGATTGGATAGTTGACTTTGAAATGGAACCGTTTTTTTGTTTTTGACAATTTTGTCAATCAAATGCCAAGGATGTGTTATCCCTATGTAAAAAATGAGCGATTAAAAAGGCTAATTGCTAGAATTTGTGCAAATTGCAGGTCAATATAAATGGCTACGGATATGAGCAAAAAGATTTTGGTTTGGTTTAGGAATGATTTACGCTTGCATGATAACGAAATGCTGGTTGAAGCCATTGCCAAATCTGATGAAATTTTGCCCGTCTATTGTTTCGATCCCCGTCATTTTGAGCTCACCAATTACCATAGCATCAAAACCGGTGCAAAAAGAACGCAATTCTTGGTCGAAAGTGTAGCTGCACTCCGTCAGTCGTTACAAGGTTATGGTGGCGACCTTTTGATCTTAAAAGGGAAACCCGAAGAACTTTTACCTGCATTGGTGAGCGAGTATGAGATTGCAGAAGTTTACCACCATAGGGAAGTTGCCAGTGAAGAGACAGTCGTTTCTACCCATGTAGAAGATCTTGTGGAAACAGAAAGTGAACCTGAAACATTTCATCGGTCATACGCTCTACAATAAAGAAGACCTACCCTTTCCAATCAAGGATATTCCTGATGTTTTTACACAGTTTAAGAAAAAGACTGAACGTGATGCCATTGTAAAACCTTGTTTTTTAACGCCAGACGCCATCAGTTTTGTCGCTGTGCAAGATTGGGGCATTTTACCTGAGCTCAATGAGTTGGTGGTTAACGAAGAGTTGGATGGATTAACGCAGGACTCTGAATTTAAAGGGGGAGAAGAAGCAGCCTTAAACCACCTGCACGATTTCTTGCATACTGGCGAAGGGATGGCTTTGGCCAATGCCTCGTTAAAAAAGAACGAAATCGTTTCCAAGCTCTCGCCTTGGTTGGCCTTGGGCTGTTTGTCACCGAGAGAAGTGTATTGGAAAATGAAGGAGGCCGAAGCCAATTATGGACTGAAACCTTATTTCAATCAGATTGTGTTGGGACTTTTATGGCGCGATTATTACCGCTTCATGTTCAAGAAATACCGCAATACCTTTTTTAAACCTGAAGGTTTTAAGCAAGAACTTACCCTAGTGCCATTGGCCGATAGCGACCTGTTGCACTTATGGAAAACAGGGAATACGGGGCATTTATTGGTTGATGCGATGATGCAGGAGCTGAACACCATAGGCTATATCAACAATGCGGCAAGGCAATTGGTCGCAACTTACTTGGTGTACGAACTGAAAGTGAATTGGGTAATGGGTGCCGCTTATTTTGAGGAAAAACTGATTGATTATTGTCCGGCGAGCAATTGGGGCAATTGGGCAACTGTTGCAGGCGTAGGTAACGACCAACGTTTAACTTCGAGCTTCGATTTTCAAAAGCAGCTCAAAGTGGTAGATCCAAAGGGTAACTACGCACAAGCTGCAAGAGCCTAATCCTAGCGTAATCATCACCTAAAGTAGTTGACTACATAGAAATATAGTACATATAGAATATTTTTGTCATGCTGAGTGTAACGAAGAAACTGATTGGCAAAATCTTTCTAATATGATCCTTCGATAGGCTTGAGATAGCATTAGTTAAAAGTGTATTAAGAAGTTAACCACATAGGAACATAGTACACATAGTGTACATTTGTCATTCTAAATACAACGAAGACCGCAAAGCAGTAAATCTTATTGATGAAATCATCCTTTTACAACCCTTCAACAAGCATACGAAATACAACTGTTCTACTCGGATTTTGATCATGAATTTGGCCGATCAATTGGTACGGTTTATGCTGTAACCATGGCTAAATTACACTACCCGATTTGCCCTGTTAGAAAAAGCACTTTTTATTTAATTAATTGTTAAGTTTATTGCCATTTCTTAAGGTAAAATCCTAATTTTGCAATACTTATCGTAATAAATACACAATGGATAACTTATCTTATCTCAATGGCGCCAACGCCGAATATATCGAATCCTTATACCAAAGCTATAAAGAAGACCGGAATTCGGTAGAATTTGGCTGGCAGAAGTTTTTTGAAGGCTTTGATTTCGGTAGAGGTTCTGATGCAACGCATGTTAGTACTGAAGCTCCCGAACATTTTTTAAAAGAGATGAACGTTTTAAACCTGATCAATGGATACCGTCAACGCGGACACTTGTTTACCAAAACAAATCCGGTAAGAGAGAGACGTAAACACTTACCAACCTTGGCAATTGAAAACTTTGGTCTGGCACAAGCCGACCTTGATACAGTTTTTAACTCAGCCATTGAAACCGGTATTGGATCACCAGCTAAATTAAGCGACATTGTTGCTTTCTTAGAGCAGACCTATTGCAGGTCTATCGGTGCAGAGTACTTGTATGTACGTACACCAGAGGTTTTAAAGTGGATCGAATCCAAAATGGAGAGCGAGCGCAACACGCCTAAGTTTTCTATCGAAGAGAAAAAACGCATCCTGACCAAATTGAATGAAGCGGTAAGTTTTGAGAACTTTTTGGGTACCAAATTTTTGGGACAAAAACGTTTCTCGTTAGAAGGTGCTGAGTCGTTGATTCCTGCATTGGATTCGGTGATTGAAAAAGGTGCAGAGTTGGGCATTGAGGAGTTTGTAATTGGTATGGCCCACCGTGGTCGTTTAAACGTATTGGCCAACATCATGCAAAAAACCTATAAAGATATTTTTGCAGAGTTTGAAGGCAAAGGTTATAGCGCTGAATCTCCTTTTGGGGGTGATGTGAAATACCACTTGGGTTACTCAACTGATGTAACTACCATTGATGGTAAAAGCGTACACTTGAGCTTATGTCCAAACCCATCGCACTTAGAAACAGTGAATGGTGTGGTTGAAGGGATGTCGCGTTCTAAGATCGATTTCAAATATGCAGGCGATAACAGCCGCTTGGCTCCGATCTTTGATCCATGGTGATGCTTCTGTAGCTGGTCAAGGGATTGTGTACGAAGTGATACAAATGGCCGGATTGGAAGGTTATAAAACAGGTGGAACCATCCACTTGGTGATCAACAACCAGATCGGTTTTACTACAAATTATAAAGATGCCCGTTCTAGTACTTATTGTACAGATATTGCCAAAGTAACGTTATCTCCGGTTTTCCACGTAAACGGTGATGATGTTGAAGCTTTGGTGTATGCCATCAACTTGGCCATGGAGTATCGTCAAAAATATAAAAACGATGTGTTCATCGATATTTTATGCTACCGCAGATTTGGACATAACGAAGCGGATGAGCCTAAATTTACGCAACCTTTGTTGTATAAAGCGATTGAGCAACATGCCAATCCAAGAGATATCTATATCGAAAAATTGACCAAAACCGGCGAGTTGGAAGCAGGTTTGGCCAAAGAGATGGAGAAACAGTTTAAAGGCATCTTACAAGAGCGTTTAAATGAAGCCAAAGAATTGACCTCTACGTATCACGATGTGAAGTTTGGAGGTGCATGGGCCGATATGCGTATCGCTACCGCCAAAGATTTCGATGTCTCACCAGATACTTCGGTTAAAAAAACAACTTTGTTAGAAGTTGCCAAAAGGATCTCTACTTTACCAAAAGATAAAAAGTTCTTCAAAAAAATCGAAAAGTTATTTGATGAGCGTTATAAAATGGCTACTACCACTCATGTATTTGATTGGGCAATGGGCGAGCAATTGGCCTACGGTACTTTGTTGGCCGAAGGTAAAAGGGTTCGTTTAAGCGGTCAGGATGTAAAGAGAGGAACTTTCTCTCACCGTCATGCCGTATTGACTTTAGAAGATAGTGAAGAGGAATATACACCACTAGCTAATATTTCTGATCAACAAGCACAATTTGACATCTACAACTCGCACTTATCAGAGTATGGTGTTTTAGGATTTGAGTATGGTTATGCCATGGCCAACCCTAATGCCCTAACCATTTGGGAAGCACAGTTTGGTGATTTCTTTAATGGGGCACAGATCGTGGTTGACCAATATGTAGCCAGTGCCGAAACCAAATGGCAAAGAGAAAATGGTTTGGTAATGTTGTTGCCACATGGTTACGAAGGCCAGGGGCCTGAGCACTCATCTGCAAGGATTGAGCGTTTTATGGAGCTTTGCGCAGATTACAACATGCAGGTAACCAATTGCACTACACCTGCTAACTTCTTCCATGCCTTACGTCGTCAGTTTAAACGCGATTTCCGTAAACCATTGGTGGTATTTAGCCCGAAAAGCTTGTTGCGCCATCCACTTTGTGTAAGTCCATTAACAGATTTTACAGAAGGTAAATTTAAAGAGGTGATAGATGATGCAAACGTAAAACCAGCAAACGTAAAACGTGTGGTTTTCTGTAGTGGCAAAATCTATTATGATCTATTGGAAACACAAAAAGCAAACGAAAAAGGTGATGTAGCCTTGGTACGAGTAGAGCAATTGTATCCAACACCTGTTGACCAAATGGAAGCAGTTTATAAACGCTATAAAAATGCAAAGGACGCAGTTTGGGTACAAGAAGAACCAGAAAACATGGGTGCTTGGCCTTACCTATTGCGCCGATTGAGAAAAACCTCATTTGGCCAAATGGATGTGATCTCTAGAAAAGAAAGCAGCAGTACGGCAACAGGTTTTGCAAAACAACATGCCAACCAACAAGCTTATATTGTAGCTACAGCTTTTGATGTTCCGGTAACAGAAAAAGTAAAAGAGATTGTAAGCAAAGCGACAAAAAAATTAGTTAACATAGATTAAAACGAGGTTTAGGGTGTAAGGTTTAAGGTAAAGGGCGGTGCCCATCAACATTTCAACTTTACAACATTTTAACCTTTAACAATACAAAACATAACGTTACAAATATGGGTTTAGAAATAAAAGTTCCGCCAGTTGGCGAATCGATTACAGAAGTAGTTTTATCTCGTTGGATTAAAAACGATGGAGATTTTGTTGAAATGGACGAAATCATTGCAGAGTTAGAATCTGATAAAGCAACGTTTGAACTAACTGCCGAAAAAGCGGGAACTTTAAAAATTGTAGCTAGCGAAGGTGATACCTTGCCAATTGGTGCAGTAGTTTGTTCTATTGAAGAGGGCGGCGCAGCAGCTAGCCCTAAAGCAGAAAGTCCAAAAGCCGAAACAGCGGCAGCTCCTGTTGCTGATAAAGTAAGTGCCCCTGTTGCAGAAAAATCTGGCGACAGCTATGCCACAGGAACACCATCGCCATCTGCAGCTAAGATCTTGGCCGAAAAAGGTGTAGATGCAGGTAGCGTAAAAGGTACCGGTGTTGATGGACGTATCACTAAAGATGATGCAAACAAAGCTGAAAAAGCAGCTAGTCCGAAAGTTGAGGCCCCAAAAGCGGCAAGTACTCCAGTTGTAGCTGGTTCAAGAAATGAGCGCAGAGAAAAAATGTCGCCATTGCGTAAAACAGTTGCTAAACGTTTAGTAACAGTTAAAAACGAAACAGCCATGTTGACCACTTTTAATGAGGTGAACATGAAACCGATCATGGACTTGAGAGCTAAATATAAAGACCAGTTTAAAGAGAAGTTTGGTGTAGGTTTAGGTTTCATGAGCTTCTTTACCAAAGCAGTTTGCGAGGCAGCTAAAGATTTTCCTGCGGTAAATGCACGTATTGAAGGTGAAGAGATCGTTTACAATGATTTTGTAGATGTGTCTATCGCAGTTTCTGCACCAAAAGGATTGGTGGTGCCGATCATCAGAAATGCAGAGAGCATGAGCTTGGCGCAGATCGAAAAAACGGTAATCGAATTGGCTACCAAGGCGAGAGATAGCAAATTGACAATTGAGGAAATGACAGGTGGAACATTTACCATTACCAACGGCGGTGTGTTTGGTTCGATGATGTCTACACCAATCATCAATGCGCCACAATCGGCAATTTTAGGGATGCACAACATTATTGAGCGTCCCATTGCAGAGAACAAAGAAGTGGTGATCCGTCCGATGATGTACATTGCCTTGTCTTATGACCACAGGATCATCGATGGTCGTGAGTCGGTAGGTTTCTTGGTACGTGTGAAACAACTGTTAGAAGACCCAGCTAGATTGTTATTAGGGGTATAAGCACCTGATTAATTATATTTTAAAAGTCCTGTCAAATTTTTTGATAGGACTTTTTATTTGCGACAAAATTGCATTACAATTGGGAGTAATTATATTTTTCTTCTATTTTAGCGGGTATACACCCAGGACTCGTTTTTATGAGAAGAATTGCAGTAACCCTGATTTTATTTTTAGCCGTAAGCAAATTAAGCGCACAGACCATTCAACAGAATTCGGGTTGGTTGGCCTTTTTCAATTCAACTAAATTCAACAAAAAATGGGGACTGGCACTCGATGTGCAAGTGCGTACCGCAGATGATTGGGCTTATGTAAGAAATACCTTGTTCAGACCCGGACTTACCTATTACCTCAATGATAAAAGCAATGTAACGGCGGGTTATATGTTGGCTACCACTAACAACAAATTTTCGCCAATCCCTAATAAACAGACTTTGTTAGAGCACCGGATCCTGGGAACAATACATCATTAACCATAAGATCAGTTCTGTTTTTGCCATGCACCGATTTAGATTAGAACAACGTTTTATTGAAACCAATGGGGATGATATCTTTTCGCAACGCCTCCGTTATTTCTTTAGGTTGATCCAGCCACTCCAGAAAAAGCAGGATACTTTTACCGAAGGTGCTTTTTTAGCTTTACAGAATGAAACGTTCTTCAATATCCAGAACAAAGATTTATTGAACAAGAGCTTTTTCGATCAAAATAGAGCTTATCTGGCTGCGGGCTACCGTTTCTCGAAAAAGATGGATATCGAGGCTGGCTATCTCAACCAGGCGAGTAAAGGAATCAATGGTACTACACTCAATAATGTGGTACAGTTGGCCATCTATACAAGGTTTTAATGATCTAAAGTCATATTTAACATTTTAGATGCTTTGAAATGTTAAATAAATAAAAAAATGGTGCTTTTTGCTCATTTTTGGGCATGAGACGTTTCCCTGTGCTAATTTTCGCCTTGCTTTTTGGTAAAAAGGTAAGTGCCCAAGATATCATCCCGAAATCTGTTAATCAACCTAAAATTGGTAGAAGTCTTTTCTCCAGAGAACCCAAAAGAAATTTTTCTCGTAAAGGAGAGTGGTTTGTACATTGGGGCTGGAACTTTTCTTTGTACGATACCAGCGACATCAATTTTAAAGGACCTGGTTACGATTTTACCTTAAAGAATGTAAAGGCAAAAGACAGACCCTCAAAATTATCTTTAGATTACATCAATCCGATGGAGTTGACTACTCCCCAATTCAATATGCGCTTTGGTTATTTCATTAAAGATAATTATAGCATCTCTTTGGGTTGGGACCACATGAAATACGTAATGGAAATTCCGCAAACGGTTAAGGTTGATGGTTATATTAATTCTACCATTTCTAGTCCGGGTATTCCAACTGGGCCTTACGCAGGTACCTATAACAATACGCCACTGCAGGTAAATGCAGATATGTTGACCTTTGAGCATACCGATGGTTTTAACTATGTAAGTACGGAGTTAGAGCGTTACGATGACATTTGGGTTGCCCGTTCGCAAAAGCAGATGCTGACCTTAGAAACCGGTGTGGGTGTTGGGGCAATGATCCCACGTACAGATGTAAGGTTGTTTGGGGTTGGGGAAAACAATTTCTGGAATTTTGCAGGTTATGGGATTTCTGTAAAAGCAGGTCTGAAGTTTAATTTTACCAAGAAGTTCTATCTACAGAGTTCTGCTAAGGTAGGGTTTACAGACCTATCTAAAATCCATACCACTGGAAGGAACAGCATTGATGGAGCCAGTCAAACCATTAGATACCTGGAAAGTTTAACCGTTTTAGGTTTACAGTTTTAAATAAAATTTGAAAGCCAATCTGATAAGGATTGGCTTTTTTCTTTTTTGTCATTCTGAGTGCAACGAAGAATCTCTATAGATTGATTCTTTATTTGTTGATTAATATCCAACACATAGAAACATAGTATACATAGGTATTTTTGTCATTCATATTGGTCGAGAAATGTTTTCTCGATCACTGTAAACTATATCGAGATTAGAAATCTCGATGATAATAGGTCTGGATTACAAATCCAGACCAGCACTATAGGGACATTAAATAAAAAAGCTTCCCAATGTTGTTGGAAAGCTTAGCTTTTTTGTGTGTGTTAAAAGCGTTTATATTTTTCTTACTCTTCCTGAGCCAGATACTCTTTGTTCTACTCTAGGGTTACCGCTGTAGTTGATGCTGCCCGATCCGCTGATTACGGCATCAATCTTGTCTTGGGCCACTATCGTAACACTTCCAGAGCCACTTACTACCGCGGTTAAATGGCTTACCGAAAATCCTTTTCTGGTAAATGCACCTGAGCCGCTAATGGTAATGGTAGCATCGTCTGCTCCACCGCTGATATTCAGGTTGCCTGAACCACTGATCACACCAGTATAATTAGCGATATCTGCGTTTGCCGTAATGCTGCCCGATCCGCTCAAAGTAGTGGTTAGTGTATTTTCTTTGATCTTACCATTAACCGATAGATTACCTGATCCGCTCATGGTTAAGCTTTTAATGGTTTTGGCCGAAACGTAGGCAGTGATTTTTTTGTTCTCGTATTTTCTAGACCAACTTTTCCAGCTGTTTTCAGGTCTAATTATCAGTATATTGCCTTTTACTTCGGTAATTAAAGTGGCAATTGCGTCTGCATCACCTTCAAACCTTAAACCTTCGGTACTGCCCAAGGTAACAACAACATTGATTGGTCCACCTGCTGCTACACCATTAAAATTCTTTACGTCTCTTTCTTCTTTTTTAAATTTAGAAAATGAAATTACGATTGGGTAGGCTGCCAAAACTGGTTGAAGGCTTAGGCTAAGCAATACAAAGCTTATGCCTAAAGAGATAAATAACTTTTTCATCGATTTTAGTTTATTTTTTATGGGTTCTCCAGAGTCCTAACACTCCGGGTTTAATTGTCTTTTCTTATTAGACGCCGTTTGTTGTGGAAACGTTGCACGCAGGTAAGAAATTTATTCACTGGTAAAAAAAGTTCATTAGTTCATTAGTCATTAGTTCATTTGTTCATTGGCAACTGATAACCGTCAACTGTTTAACTGGTTAATCGTCTTCAAAAGTCTCGGAGATAAAATTGTCACACTGAGCCTATCGAAGTGTAGGTTAAAGGGTCTTCGACAGGCTCAGACTGACATTCGTTACATTCAGTTCATTTGTTCAATGGTCATTAGTTCATTTGTTGTGAGTTGCTCGTTATTTGTTATTAACCTCTATCACTATTCTCTGTTTCGTATTCTCTAAACTTTCAACTCTATTCCCTGACAAAAAAATGCCCAACTGCTAAAAATTAACAATTGGGCATTGGTCTATTTTAACCGAACAGTTTTACTATTCTACTTTTTTAACATTGATATAAAAGTTTGGATCTGCCTTAAAATTGTCTGCATTGATACTGGCATCTACCTTAATGGTCTTCCAGTCGTTGGTAGGTTTGATGAGGGTATATTGATCTGCCTTTAGTGTAACCTTAACTGGCATGTCAAATCCGGCAACATCGGTTATCCAACGGTAGGATAGGGTTCCGTTGGCTATCTTATATTCCAATACAGGAATTTTGCTGTAGCGTAAATATTGATCAAATACTTTGTCGAGCTTTAATCCACTTTGTTTGGCTATATAAGCTTCTATTTCTTGGGTAGTGGTGGTTTTGTGGTAAAAGGTTTTGTTGATGCCTCTTAAAATAGATCTGAATTTCTCATCGTTGTTGATCAACTGACGGATGTTATGGATCAGGCTGGCTCCTTTGGGATACATGTCTGGACTGCCTTCTTCATTGACATTGTATGGACCAATAATTGGCGATCTATTGCTAATGCCCTTTCTCAAACCAATCAAATATTCTTCTCCTGCCTTTTTACCTTGGGTAGACTCGGTAAACAAGGCTTCAGAATAGGTAGTAAAGCCTTCGTGCACCCACATATCGGCAATGTCTTTGGTGGTTACATTGTTGGCAAACCACTCGTGCCCACTTTCGTGTACCGTAATGTAGTCCCATTTTAAACCATGGCCTGTGCCAGACATATCGCTACCTAGGTAACCCTTTCTAAATTGATTGCCATAAGCTACTGCACTTTGGTGTTCCATGCCCAGGTGTGGCGCCTGTACCAGTTTATAACCATCTTTATACCATGGGTATGGACCAAACCAGTACTCGAACGATTTTAACATTGGTTTCACATCGGCATCCCAATGTGGGCGGGCTTTGGCACTGTCTTCTTTTAGCGACCAGTAATCGATGGTCAAAGGACCGTTTTCGCCATTGTAGGTGTCTGTCCAGTGGGCATATTTACCAATATAGAATGATACGGTGTAGTTGTTGATTGGATTGGCTACAAACCAGTTGTGTTGTCTGTATCCATCTGGCTTGTCTATAATGCTACGTAATCGACCATTAGAAACCTCATCAAGGTCTTTGGGTACAGAGATACTGATCAACATGCTATCTACCTCATCACTTTGGTGGTCTTTGGTTGGCCACCAAACGCTGGCACCCAAGCCTTGGCAGGCTACAGATACAAACGGATTGCCGCCTTTGTCTTTTCTAAAGATAAAACCACCATCCCAAGGTGGGTTACGGGCCACTTTAGGATTGCCGCCATAAAACACGGTAAAACTATCTTTGCTGCCTTTTTTAATGGTCTTTGGGAAGGTCACAAATACGGCCCCAAACTCTCTGGTAAAGGGAAGGTCAGCTCCTTTGTAAACTACTTTTTCAATTTTTAGATTTTCGAAAAGATCAAACTGTAGTTTGGTAAAATCTTGTGTAGCGGTAAAGGCAAACTCATTGCTGCCACTTACCGATTTATTGTCGATGTCTATCTTCACATCCAAGTGGTAGTAATTGATATCATAACAAGTACGTAAAGGGGTTAACATCCCTCTTAGGCTATCAGCTCTGCTGTTGCCTTTTTTAGCACCCAACAATTGGGCTTGTGTACCGTAGCTCAATAATACTAAAGCGAGTACGGTGTAGATCAGTTTTTTCATTTTGTTATTATGGTTTTAACACATTTACAGTAATAAATGAACTGTTAAAGGTGTCGTGGTATATTTTATGGGTAGCTTTTTGAAAATCTTTCGGCTCTGCCTGATAGATGTCCATAAATTTTTGTGGGTTTCTGTCGGCCAATGGAAACCAGGTATTTTGAATTTGGATCATGATCCGATGACCTTTTTTAAAGGTATGGGCCACGTCTGGTAGGGCATAGCTCACTTTGGTAATGGCATTGGGTACAAAAGGTTCGGGTTTTTCGAAACTGTTGCGGTACTTGCCTCGCATGATCTCTCCACGTACCAACATCTGGTAACCGCCCATGATCAGGTTCTTAGGGTTGGGGCTTGGGTTTGGTGTATCCTCTGGATATACATCTATCAGTTTCACCACATAATCTGCATCGGTACCAGTGGTTGCTACCACCAAGTTGGCCAAAACAGGCCCTGTTAAAGTAATGTCTTCTGTTAAAACATCAGTTTGATAGGTTTTTACATCTGGCCTGCGGGCGGCAAAACGTTGATCGTCTATCATATATTCGCGGGTTCTCCTGGCCTGTACACCATCTTGGTAAGGTACTGGGTTTGCAGGGTCGCTTACATATTCGTCCCAACTATCGGTGCGGCCAACCTTGGTAAAAGCCAATTTGCCATTGGGCTGTAGGTACAGGTTTCTGCTCTCTGTTTCTGCAGGTGGCCAAGCATTAAAGCGTTTCCATTGGTTGCTACCCGTTACAAAGATATTGGCTTCGGCAGGGTTAAAATCGCCTTCGCCTTTGAGGTAAAACTTAAAGAAAGGCAGTTCTAGGTTTTGTTGGTAATAGGTGCTGGTAGGCTGTCCGAACTGGATGTCGCCAAAGCTACTGCCAGTACTGCGTACCCATCCTCCATGAAACCATGGTCCTGCCACCAAGATATTATTGGCACCAGGGTTCTGTTTTTCGATCGCTTTATAAGTCGCAAAAGTTCCGTAGGCGTCTTCTGCATCAAAAAAACCACCGACCACCATTACAGCAGGTTTAACATTGGTAAGGTGGGGGGTAATCAGCCTTGCTCTCCAAAAAGTATCCAGATTGGGGTGTTTAAAGAGATTGTTCCAGAACTTGATGCTGTCTGCAAAATATTTGTCTTTGAGGTTTTTAACGGATCCAGCTTCTAAATAGAAACGGTAATTGTCCTGAATAGGGAAGACAAAACCTTTAGGGCCTTTGTCTGGCGTAATGGGTTTTGGGCGTGGTACGCCAAAATTGCTCATGAAACTAAAGGCGTCCATTAAAAACAGGGTGCCATTATGGTGGAAGTCATCGCCCAAAAACCAATCGGTTACAGGGGACTGTGGTGAAACTGCTTTTAGCGCAGGGTGTGCATTGGGTAAAGATGTGGTAGAATAAAAACCCGGATAAGAAATACCCGAGATACCCGCTTTACCATTGTTGTTCGGGATGTTTTTAACCAACCAATCGATCGTATCGTAGGTATCAGTACTTTCGTCGATGTCTTTTTTACCTTTTTTGCTAGTCTGTGGCCTGATGTCTTCAAAGTTGCCTTCACTCATCCATCTTCCACGTACGTCTTGATACACGAAGATAAATCCTTCTCTCATCAAAGCGGGGAAACTGCCTAGGCTGAGCTTATATTTGTCTTCACCATATGGTGCAACGGTATAAGGGGTGCGGTTCAATCAAAAAAGGATATTTTTTACTCTGGTCTTTGGGCATGTAAATGGCCGTAAATAGTTTTATGCCATCGCGCATGGTCATCTGTCTTTCTATTTTGGTGTAGTTGTTTCTAACATATGCCGAATCTGTTTCTTGCGCACTTGCGGCCAAAGAAAACGTAAGAAGAGCAGAAAATAAGGTGAGTTTAAGGATGTTCATTATTTGATGATGTCTACTTCAATAAAACTATCGTTAAATATGGTTTGTGTGGCTTTGATATAATCTGCCGCTTTGGCTTTGTAAGGATTAGGTACAAATTTTTGTGGGTTGCGGGCAAACAAAGGGAAGGCTGTACTTTGTACTTGGATCATAATGCGATGGCCTTTTTTAAAGGTATGTAACACATCTTGTAAACGGAAGTTGACTTCTGTTTTTTTACCAGCTGTTAAAGCTTCTGGTTTTTCGAAACTGTTACGGAAACGGGCAGGCATCATCTCTGAACGTACCATTTGCCAATAATTGCTCAACGTAATGTTCTTGTTTGGCATGTAGGCATTATTCGGCTCGTCTGCTGGATAAACGTCAATCAGTTTCACAAAGAAATCTGCATCGCTACCCGTTGTAGCTATTTTTAAGTGCGACATGATTTCGCCACCTAAGGTAATGTCTTCTGTTAAAACGTCGCTCTGGAACACCAATACATCTGGCCTGCGACCTGCAAAACGTTGATCTTCGCTCATGTAGTTGTGCGGAGTAAAACCTGTAGTGGTGGTAATGTCTTCGGTATAAGGTACAGGTTTTAAAGGGTCGCTAAGGTAAGAAGTAGAACCAGCTGTGCTTGGCTTGGTCATGCTCAGTTTGCCATTTGTAGCCAGATAGAGTTTCTGTTTGGTTACATTGGCTGCGGGCCATTTGGTAAAGGTATCCCATTTTTTTAGGCCTGTATCAAACATGTAAGCTTCTGGTAAGCCTGTGTTTTTATCTCCATTACCTTTTAAAAAGTGGTTAAAGAATTTCGATTCGATCTCTTTTGATAAAAAGTGGCGATGCTATCGCCAAAGTAAACATTGCTGTGCATGGTATGGCCTGCTTCGCTCGACCAACGGCCGTGGCCAAATGGACCCATTACAATGGTGTTGTAGGCATTTGGATTTTTCTTTTCGATGGTTTTATAGATGTTTAATGGTCCCGATAGATCTTCGGCATCGAACCAGCCACCAACCGTCATGATTGCAGGTTTTACACCTTCTGTATAATGTTTCAATAAGCCACGTTTTTGCCAAAACTCATCATAGCTTGGGTGGTTTACGGTTTCTTGCCAAAAGAAATTGTCTTTATAGTATTTGTCGGCATTGCTTAAGGGGCCAAGGTCTAATCCGAACTGGTAACCATCTCTGGTACCCGTCTTAATGTTCTGGCTGTTGTACCAAGCCGTGGTGGTGGTGTCTTTTTTCTGTACACCAAATACAGGGAAGGTAAAGAAATAGCTTTGTAAGAATGCGCCATTATGGTGAAAATCGTCGAAAAAGAAATCTGAGATTGGGGCCTGTGGCGATGAAGCTTTTAGCGCAGGGTGATTACTCAAGATACCTGCTGCGGTATAAAAACCAGGATACGAAATACCCCACTGGCCTACATTGCCATTGTTATTTGCGGCATTTTTGATCAACCAATCTATGGTGTCGTAAGTGTCCGAGCCTTCGTCTACATCGCTTTTACTTTTTTTGTTGGCTATCACTGGGGTCATGTTGGTAAAAGTGCCTTCGCTTTTATACCTGCCGCGCACATCCTGATAAACGAAGATGTACCCTTCTTTCATCATGGTGGTTGATGGACCTAATTTGCCTGGATATTTATCGATACCATAAGGTGCAATGCTATAACAGGTACGCTGCATCATGATCGGGTATTTTTTTTGTGCTGAAGCGTCTTTTGGGGTATAGATGGAGGTAAATAGTTTTACACCATCACGCATGGTGATATAGGTGTCGGTTTTGGTGTAATTGTCTTTGATATAGGTGTTTTGTGCCTTCAGGTTGGTAACGATAAATACGAAACTGAGCAGTAGAATGGCTGATTTTAAGCGGTTCATATTGAATAGGATAGGTTTATTGTATAAATATATGTAAAATGGTTTTGTTGTATAAATTATTTGAAGATAGGTATCAAGATTGTGATAGGGAGTTGAAAGTTAAAGGTTGAAAGTTTAAAGTGAAAAGTAGATAGTGTTCACAAAAATAGATGTTTTGCTAAATCTTTGGTAAAACACTTCGACAGGCTCAGACTGACAATTTATCTAGGAGATTTTTAATGACAGTTAACCATTTAAACAATTGTACAATTAAACAGTTGACGGTTATCAGTTTGCAATGAACTAATGACTAATGAACTATTGAACCAATCGACTGTTTACTGATGAACTAATGACCATTTGAACTTTACCAGAATAAAACTAATGTGTAACTTAGCCACATAAAATTTTTTAGGTTATGCAATACGATGTAGTTGTTATAGGCTCGGGCCCGGGCGGTTATGTAGGTGCCATTCGCTGTGCACAGTTAGGTTTGAAAACAGCAGTAGTTGAAAAATATAAAACTTTTGGAGGTACTTGTCTAAATGTAGGCTGTATTCCTTCTAAGGCTTTGTTAGATTCTTCTGAGCATTTTCACAATGCTGCCCACACTTTTACTACACATGGTATTAACCTAAAAGATTTAAAGGTTGATATGAAGCAGATGATTGCCCGCAAGGATGATGTTGTGGCGCAGAATACTGCCGGTATTACTTATTTATTCAAGAAAAACAAAATCGATTCTTTTGAAGGCGTTGGTTCTTTTGTGGATAAAAACACCATTTTGGTAACCAAGGCTGATGGTTCAACAGAAACACTTTCTACAAAGAACGTGATCATTGCTACAGGTTCTAAACCTACGGCATTGCCTTTTTTACCTATTGATAAAAAACGTATCATTACTTCTACCGAAGCTTTAAACATCAAAGAAGTTCCAAAAACGATGGTTGTGATTGGTGGTGGTGTAATTGGTCTGGAGTTGGGTTCGGTATATGCCCGTTTGGGTACCAAAGTATCTGTGGTTGAGTTTATGCCTTCTATCATTGCGACGATGGATGCTGGCTTAGGTAAAGAACTACAACGTGTGTTAAAGAAATCTTTAGGCATGGAGTTTTTAATGGGCCATAAAGTTACTGGCGCTAGTGTTAAAGGTAAAACCGTTACAGTTACTGCCGATAATGCAAAAGGCGAAGCAGTGAAGTTAGAAGCTGATTACTGTATTGTTGCGGTAGGAAGAACGGCTTATAGTGAAGGTTTAGGTCTAGATAAAATAGGCATCACCTTAGAAGAAAGAGGTAAAAAAATCCCTGTAGATGCGCACTTGGAAACTCCTGTTAAAGGTGTTTATGCCATTGGCGATGTCATTACCGGAGCCATGTTGGCGCACAAGGCTGAAGATGAAGGTATTTTTGTGGCTGAAACCATTGCCGGACAGAAACCTCATATCAATTACAACTTAATTCCTGGTGTGGTTTATACTTGGCCAGAAGTGGCTTCTGTGGGTTATACCGAAGAGCAGTTGAAAGAAAAAGGCACCAAATATAAAACAGGTTCTTTCCCTTTTAAAGCAAGTGGAAGAGCAAAAGCAAGTATGGATACAGATGGATTTGTAAAGGTATTGGCTGATGAGGCTACCGACGAAATCTTAGGTGTACATATGATTGGCCCACGTGCCGCTGATATGATTGCTGAAGCAGTTGTGGCAATGGAGTTCCGTGCTTCGGCTGAGGATATTGCAAGAATCTGCCATGCACACCCAACCTATACTGAGGCATTGAAGGAAGCAGCTTTGGCGGCAACCGAAAATAGAGCGATACATATTTAAGTTGAAAGTTAAAGGTTGAAAGTCTGAAAACCTTTTAAGTAATCAGCTGAATACAGCTAAACAAAATAGAGATCCCGCGGTACTACCGTGGGATTTTTTTTGTATAAATAGGATGTAAATATTTTGCGCAACTGCTTGGGGCTATGCTGATTTTTGTATTTTAGCATTAATGAGAATAAGCTTTTCCCTAGTCGCCATTTTACTCTTTTTAGCTGCCTGCGTACCATTACGTTCTGTGAAGTACCTCATCCCGGATCTGGCCGATAGTGCCAAGTTCGAAAATGTAACCATCCAACAATCTGCCGCACCATTTTATTTCAAGAACAATTTCCCCAACAACACCTATACGGCCTTAAAAACACAGCTGGACACTTCATTAAAAGATACGAAGACCAATGTGTTTTTGGTGATCAAAAACGATAGCATCATTTATCAATATCTATCTGAGGGCACAACATTGAAGGCCAGACAACCTAGCTTTTCGATGGCCAAATCGTTTGTGGGCACTTTGGTTGGCATTGCCGTGAATCGAGGTCAGATTAAATCGACCGATGAACTGGTGATCAAATACTTGCCAGAATTGGCAAAGAATGATGAGCGTTTTAACCGCTTAACCATACAACAAGTGTTAGACATGCGTAGCGGTTTCCGTTTTTCGGAACGTTCTTTCAATCCTTTTTCTAAAATTACGCGCAGTTATTATGGGGCAGACCTGAAAAAAATAGTCGGAAAATTGAAGATGAAAAATGAACCCGGAAAGGTTTTCGAATACCAGAGCATCAACACCCAAGTACTGGCCTTTATATTGGAGCGGGCAACTGGAAAACCTTTACAATGGTTAATGCAAGAATGGCTTTGGAAGCCCTTAGGTGCAGAAAGTGATGCGCTTTGGAGTTTGGACGACCAAGACCACATCAAAGCCTTTTGCTGTTTGAATGCTACTGCGCTCGATTTTGCCAAAATTGGTAGACTTTATTTAAACAATGGCAATTGGGAAGGTCAACAGCTCGTGTCCAAAAAATGGGTATCGGCTACTTCCAACCCCGATTCGTTAACCAAATACAGGTACAAAAACCAGTTTTGGGCCACTAGGGATTTTAAATACTTCAAAGATTCGTTAAGCGCCGTTAGCCAATTGGATAAAGAAGGCTTAGCTTATCCCGTAGAAAGAAATACAGACGGGCGATATTTCTACGCCAATAAGGTTTATGATTATAAGGCACAAGGAATGTTCCATCAATCGGTTTATATCAATCCGCAAAACAAGGTCATCATCGTTCGTTTAGGTGATCGACAAAAGAAACTGAACTTTCATGGTTTTATACAGCAGGTAGGAAGAGCGATCCATTAATTATCCTCAATTTGGTGAGAACCGAATAAATAACTTTTAATAGGGGTTAACAATAAAGTATTGTCAATTGAAGTTGGAATATTCCAATTGAAGATGAACCATGTGATCCGAAAAGTTGATGTAATTAAAATTGCTAAGTCTTGATGGACAGTTAAATGGTTAAAAATTAATGGAATGATAATGTTGTGTAAACATTGTTGAGGAGAGCGGCCAATAATTTTGCGGGAAGATAAACAGATAACAAGATGACCGTAAAAACAAAATTATTGACGGGTTTGGTGATTTTTTCACTTGCCCTGAGTGCCTGTACAAAAAATAGGCCTATTGAACCAGAGGTTGAAACCATTCTTCCAGAAGATCCTGCCAGCTTTAAACAAGTTGCCATGATTGATCTTGGTGGACTTCAAGCTGCCGAAATCTCTGCCTATGATCCTTTGACCAAAAAGTTATTTGTGGTCAATAACGAAACTACTACTAAGGTTGATGTGATCGACCTGAGCAATTTCCCAACGGTTACCAAGGTAAAAAGTATCGAATTTCCGGGCCAAGGATGGGCAAATAGTGTGGCTGTATCAAACGGTTTGTTGGCTGTTGGGGTAGAGGCTACTGTAAAGCAAGACAATGGTACTGTATATGTATTTAAAACGTCTACTTACGAAGAGCTTAAAAAGATTACTGTGGGTGCTTTACCAGATATGGTAACCTTTAGTCCTGATGGGAATTATATCGTTTCTGCCAATGAGGGCGAGCCTAATGCCATGTATACCGTTCGATCCTATAGGTTCTATTTCTATTATCGACATCAAGAACAACTATGCGGTTAGAACATTAGATTTTACTGGTTTCGAATCTGATAAAGTAAACTTAATAGCTGCAGGTCTTCGCATCTTTGGTTTAAATGCCAGTTTTGCACAGGATATTGAACCTGAATATGTTACGATTACTCCAGATTCTAAAAAGGCTTTTGTAACCTTGCAAGAGAACAACGCAGTTGCAGAAGTTGATCTGGTAGCGGGTGCCATTACCAAAATCAGACCTTTGGGTACCAGAGATATCAGTTTGGCAGAAAATGCTTTTGATGTAACGGACGATAATAAATACGAAGCAAAGACATGGCCAATTAAAGCGTATTACCTGCCAGATGCCATTTCTTATTTTACAGCTAACGGAACGGGTTATTATGCCTTGGCCAATGAGGGCGATACGCGTGAGTACGATGCCTATAAAGAAGAAACTACAGTAAAAAAGGCAAAATTAGATCCTACTAAATTTCCTAATGCAGCTACCTTACAGTTGGATGCCAATATGGGTAAACTGGTAATTACCGAAGCTTCGGGCAAAAACAAGGATGGTTTTTTTGAAGAGTTATATGCGGTAGGTGGTAGAAGCATGAGCATACATAATGCAGCTACGGGTGCTGTAGTTGCACATATTGGAAAAGACCTAGAGCAACATGTAGCAACGGATCTTAACAATAAATACGATGACAAACGCTCGCCTAAAAAAGGGGTAGAGGTTGAAAGCGTTACAGTAGCAGAGGTTAATGGAAAAACCATGGCCTTTATTGGTATGGAACGTGCGGATGCCATTGCTGTCTATGATATCAGTGTCCCAACTGCACCAAAATTTGTGCAGGTATTTGAAACAGGTGATGCACCTGAGGGTCTGTTATTCGTGAAACCTAAAGATAGCCCAAATGGTAGAAGTTTACTGATTGTTGCAAGTGAAGAGGATGGTACGATAAGATTTTATCAACCGAATAAATTGTAAGCATATAACATTTTAAAAGGATAGAAAACCAGTAATTTATTACTGGTTTTTTTGTTTTGGGGGCAAGAGTAAGGTACTTCGCTTCGCTCAGCATGACAATTCCAATACAATAATTATATCCAGATGATAATTTGGGCTTTCTTTTGCCAATAGATTTAAGGACCTTTGTGCTTCCGCATTTTTCATCCTCCTTACACCCGTTATGTCCGAAATTATTGAAGCTCCGGCTATAGAAAATCCGTTTTTAAACCATCCTTATAGTAGAAAAAGAGTAAGGTTGGCGGTTTCTTTGTTTTATTTTGGACAGGGTGTATGTTTTGCATCGTGGGCAAGTAGGATTCCAGACCTAAAAGCCAGTATGGCACTTTCTGATGCCGCACTTGGTAGTATCTTATTGGCCTTACCACTTGGACAGTTGTTAACCATGCCCATCTCTGGTAGACTGACCACCATTTTTGGCAGTAGAAGAATGTTGACCATCGGCGCACCACTTTATGCTTTGGCCTTAACTGTTTTAGGCTTGGCCACTGCAGGATGGCAATTGGCGTTTTTTCTGTTTTTGTTTGGCGTGGCTGGTAACATCTGCAATATTGCCCTGAATACGCAGGGGGTAGCTGGCGAAAGTTATTATGGTAAACCCATCATGACTTCTTTTCATGGCGCTTGGAGCGTAGGTGGGTTTTCTGGAGCATTGATCGGTTTGTTAATGATCAACATCCATCTTTCGCCCTATGTGCATTTTTGTATCATTGCGGTTCTGGCTTGGTTACATATCGGAATCAACTATCGTTATTTATTGGGCTGGCAAAAGCCGAAGGAAACAGAAAAACCAAAGCTGTTTACCAAGCCTCAGGGGGTATTGGTACAGTTGGGTATCATTGGTTTTTGTAGCATGGCAACCGAAGGGGCCATGTTCGATTGGAGCGGGGTATATTTTAAGGAAATTGTAAAGGCGCCACATGCCTTGGTGATCTTGGGTTATACTTCTTTTATGATCATGATGGCTACAGGCAGGTTTTTGGGAGATAAGGTAATTGCCCGTTATGGTCGGAAAAAATCTTTACAGGTAAGTGGAGTGGTTATTTCTACTGGCATGTTCATTTCTGTGGTTTTTCCATATCTGGTGCCTGCAACCCTAGGCTTTATGTTGGTGGGCATTGGAGTTTCGGGCATTGTACCCATGGTTTATAGCATTGCGGGTAGCAATACCAAAGTTTCGCCAGGTATTGCTTTGGCCATGGTTTCGGGGGTTAGTTATTTTGGTTTTTTAATGGGTCCACCTTTGATCGGTTATATTTCTGCACTCTCTAGCCTGCGCTATTCTTATGCGGTTATTGGTTGTTTTGGTCTATTGATTTCGGTGATCGTGGCTAAGATCAGTGCCATTAAATAGGTTATGTGGTAGTTAAGGCATTGATGTTGGTTTTTAACCGATCTATTCTACTCTTCCAGATCTTATAGAGAAAAAATAGTTGTAGGCTAAATATAACGAGTATGCCACAGCTGGCAAAAAGCAGTTTTTGTGGGCCAAGGTTTAATCCGTTGGTAAAAAAGAACATCAGACCGGCCGCAAAGATGAGGCGAGTAGCAATAGCCTGTGTTGCATAATTGTTTATTCTTTTTAAATAAGCATTTAGACTGTCTTTAAGATTGGCTGCATCCTTTATGTATTGGTGTAGCCAATAGCCTTTGAGGTTATGGACGATAGGTGTAACAATAGCTAAAATCAGGATCAGATTGCTCGATAGGGGCTTGTAGGCACCATCGAACATGGTATAATAACAGGCCAAAAAGGCTAAAAAGCCAACGAGTTCTAGTGTCAATTGTCTTCTGATTCCTTTTAATATAGGGTGGTTGCTTTCTTTCAGCATTGCTACCAATTGTTCAGTATTCTTTTTGGGGTTTGGAATGGTCTTCCAAAGCTCCTTTAGGTCAGTTGTTTCCATTTTTGAGTAGGTTTTGAAGTTTTGATTTGATCCGGTTTATCTTTACGCCTACATTGGTTTCGCTAATGCCTATAATGTCGGCAATTTCCTGATAACTGAGTTCTTCTAGATATAGGGTAATCACAGCCTTGTCGGTTTCATTCAATTGTTTAATGGCATCTAGCAAAAGAGTTTGCCTGGCTTGGGCCACAGTGCTTTCTTCGTCTGTAATGAAATCTGGCAGTTCTGGAAGATAATTGATGATTGGTCTTTTTTTACGGAAAGAAGTTAAAGCGGTGTTCAATGCAATTCGATAGAGCCAGGTACTGAATTTAGACCTGGCCTTAAAATGTGGATAACCTTTCCAGGCCTGAAAGGTTATTTCCTGAAACAGGTCATCTTTATCTTCTTTACTGTTGCCATATACATTGCATATTTTATAGATAATGCCCTGATTGAGGGAAAGTAGTTGAAGAAATTCGATTTCACTCATTACTTTTTATATTGCTTAAGCGCTTTAAGTTGTTTGTCCAAAGATCTGATACTATCCAATATAGTGTTTTGTTGGGTTTTTAAGGCTTCTATTTCTTTATGGATCTCTGTGTCTCTTAATTGTGAGCGGCCATCAGGCGAAGAAGATTGACCACAGGCGGATAAGCATAAGAAACCGATTAGGATTAAATTTTTCATGGTTATATTGTTTTAACCCTATTAGTAACACAAATGGTCGAATACTTACACTGGGGAAAAAATAGATGCGATTTTGCCATACGGTCGAAAACAAAAAATCCCTCTGGTTTTTATGCCAAAGGGATTTTTTGAGGTTAAGCTAAAGCTTAATGGCTAGTTGCTTCATCATTAGCAGCCTCAACTGCTGGTGTTGCTGGTTTTTTCTTGAACCATCCTTTGATCGCTCTTGAGTTTTTGTCCATTACGATATACATACATGGCACCAAGATCAAGGTCAGGAAGGTGGCAAAACTTAAACCGAAGATCATTGTCCAAGACAATGGACCCCAGAAGGCCACGTTGTCTCCACCAAAATACAAGTGTGGATTGAGTTCAGTAAACAGCTTCACAAAATCGATGTTCAGACCCACAGCCAATGGAATTAGACCCAACATGGTTGCAGTTGCGGTTAACAATACAGGTGTCATACGGGTACGGCCCGCTTCGATCACGGCATCCTTAACGGTATAACCTTGACTGATCAAGAGTTCGGTAAACTCTACCAATAAGATCCCGTTACGTACCACAATACCTACTAAGGCTACTATACCCAACATCGACATCATTACAGAGAATGGCATGTTGAATAAGATACAGCCACCCAATACCCCAATTAAACTGAACAAAACCTCTACCAAGATAATGATCGGTTTACTGATCGAGTTGAATTGGGTTACCAAAATGATCAAGATCAACCCAATTGCGGTTAAGAATGCGGTACCTAAAAAGCCCATGGTTTCTGCCTGCTCTTCTTGGTCTCCTGCCATTCTGATATCTACACCTGTTGGCGTTTTAAATTGGCTCACCTCTTGGGCAACATTGGCCACTACCTGATTAGGGTTGGCATCGCTCAATACATTTGAAGACAAGATGATCATCTTTTTTGTTGCTTACGTTTAATACCTCCATAAGTGTTTACATATTGGATGTTTACAAAAGAAGAAATAGGCACCTGTCTGATTTCGCCGCCCATGGCCATATCACGATAGGTCATTTTTAAGTTGCGCAATACCTCTAGGTTGTTCTTCTGCTCGTCTTTTGCGCGAACATTGATTTCGTAATCTTCTTTTTCATCTCTGAATTTAAGATCTCGCGACCGTAAAGTGCAGCACGAAGATCATTGGCAATCTGTCCAGAAGAGATCCTTCTCTATTTGCTCTTTCCCTATCAATGTCAAAAACAACTTCAGGTTTATTGTTCTGGAAATCTGATTTCAACTCCTCAACGCCAGCAATCTGTTTGTCGACCAAGTATTTTTTCAACCTTTCTGAAGTATGTACAATCGAATCGAGGTTGTCGCCCGTAATTTCGATACTGATTGGTTTAGCTGTTGGCGGTCCGCCTTGTTCTTGGGCTACAGAAATCTCTGCACCCGGAATTCCTTTTACGGCATCTCTGATCTTATCTAGGTATTGGGCAGTGTTTACACCATTTCTTTTGCCAAATTCAACAAAAGCTACGGTTACTTTCCCCTTGTTAGGGTATTCTCCCTGGTCCTCGTCTTGTGGATCGGTAACACCTTTGGTAACGTTAGAGATGATAGAGGTAACTACTGGGTCTACCTTGCCATTTTTAGAAAGCACATTGGTTACTTTCTGCTCTACATTTCTAACTACTTCATTGGTATAAGCTTGATCTGTACCCACTGGTAAACCTACATATACATACACAAAGTTAGGGTCTGCAGAAGGGAAGAAGATCACTTTTTGTCTGCCAGACATTACCAATGCAAAAAAGATAAAAAGTGTGGCAAAGAATAGACCGAAAGTACCCCAGATCAATTTTTTTGGATGCTCTACCGCCCAATGTAAAACCTTAACATATCTATTTTGGAAACCTGGCCAGATTTTGTTCTGGAACGTTTTAACGGCATTGGTTAAAAAGAAATGGTTGATCAGGTAAAGGATAGCAATAAATACAACGAAATTACCTAAGCCAAAATTAACCAGGTAAGCCAATAAGGCTAAAACTGCAAAAATGATCAGTTTTTTTCTTACCGCTTTATCAAAGTGTGGTTTTTTATTGGCCGAGTGGTCATCGTGGGTCATAAAATCTACCGCAAAAACAGGGTTGATGATGTAGGCCACAATTAAAGATGCAAACAAAGTTACGATCAAGGTTAACGGTAAGAAGTACATGAACTTACCGATAATACCAGGCCAGAACAATAATGGGAAGAAGGGAGCCAAAGTAGTTAAGGTACCCGAAAATACAGGTACAAATACTTCGCCTGCCGCCATTTTAGCTGCTTTTACAATTGGCACTTTTCCATTGTCGAAAATACGGTGGGTGTTTTCAATTACCACAATGGCATCATCTACCACAATTCCCAGTCCCAAAAGGAAAGAGAAGAGCACGATCATGTTCATGGTAAAACTGAAGCCCATGATGCCTCCAAGTAAAGGCATCATTAAGAAAGCGATAAACATTGACAGTGGAACCGAAAGCGCTACGAATAATGCATTGGTTACCCCCATAAAGAACATCAGGATAATGGTTACCAAAATAAAACCAATGATGATGGTATTGATCAGATCGTGTAGTGTTACACGGGTCTGGTCTGATTGGTCGCCTGTAATTTTAATGTCCAGTGCTTTTGGCAACGACCGCTCTTTCATTTCTGTAATGATCTGGTTGATCTTGTCTGAAGCCTCGATCAGGTTTTGACCAGAACGTTTTTTAACGTTTAGCGTAATTACGTTTTTACCATATAAACGGGCATAACTGGTCTGTTCTTTAAATGCATCTTTAACTTCAGCAATGTCTCTGAGATAAACAGCTGCGCCTGTTGGGGTTTTGATCACCAAGTTGGCAATTTCTTCTGCATTTTTGAATTCTTTTTTAACGTTCAACGTACGGCGCAAGCCATCCATTTTAACAGTACCACCAGATCCATTTACGTTTTCGTAACCTACCGCATTCTGGATATCGGTAAAAGAGATCTTTGCTGCAGCCATTTTGTTCATGTCTACCGTGATCTGCATTTCTGGATCTAAGGCACCTACAATATCTACTCCCGAAATCTCAGGCAATGCTTCGATTCGGTCTTGGATATCATCAGCATATTCTTTCAGTTTTTTCAGGTCGAAATCTCCAGAGATGTTCAGATACATGATTGGAAGGTCTGATAAGTTGATGTCCTGTACTGTTGGGTCATCTGGAAGATCGTTGGGCAGATCTTGTTTGGCCTTGTCAACCGCATCTTTTACACGTTGTTTCGCATCTTTGATATCTACATCTGTACCAAATTCGGCTGTAATGACAGAGAAATCTTGATAAGAGTTAGAAGTAACTTTCTTTAGTCCTTGCGTGCCTTTGATCTGCTTTTCCAATTGTTTGGTTACCAAGGTTTCCATGTTTTCTGGAGAGGTACCTGGGTATACCGTTTGTATGAAAATTTTTGGGATGATGACCTCCGGAAAATTTTCTTTTGGAGTAGAATTATAGGCAAACAAACCAGCTACCGTAATCATGATGGTGATGATGTAGATTGCTGTTTTATTATCTATGGCCCAACTAGAGGGCTTAAATTCTTTGTTAACGTCTTTCATTTTAATTGGGATATGAGTATGAAGAAGTAAGATTTTGGAGGTGAGATTAGAGTAACATACTCTTTAAAGGCACATCCAATTGCTCGCTCTTTTTTACCTTGATTAATATTTAACTGTATCACCCTCATTCAGATCTTCGATGCCAGAAACAACAATTTTGTCGCCAGCAGTTAAGCCTGATAAAATCTCAGACTTACCATCAATGGTCCTTCCAACTTTGATCTGGTTACGTTTTGCTTTTCCATTTACAACCGTAATTACATATTGACCATTTTCTGCATTTTGGATCGCACTTACTGGAACGGTAATGGCTTTTGGATTTTTATAGTCTACCACTTTTAAAACCACGATCATATTTGCACGGTATTTGGCATTTGAAGGCAATTTGATCCTCGATATCGAAACTACGTGAAGATTGGTCGATTACCCTAGAAGCGAAAGAAACCTTGGTTCTTAAACTATCTGGAATATCTGGGAAGATCACTTCAACATCATCTCCCTGACCAACTCTACCTAAATAAGATTCGGCAATTTGAGCTTTTGCTTTTAGGCTATTGGCATTTACGATCCTGATCGAAGACATACCTGGAGATACCGCCTGACCTACTTTTAAATCCATTTGCTCAATGGTACCACTGATCGGAGCTTTGATCTTGTACATGGCCAGTTGAGAGTTCAAAACAGCCATTTGGCGTTCTAAGCCTTCTTTCTGCGATTTGGCGTTTACAAACTGTACTTCGGTTCCGATTTTTTGGTCCCAAAGGTTTTTCTGGCGGTTGTATAGATTAACGGCTAGGTCTATCTGTGTCTGTAACTGGGCCATGCTCTGACGCAATACCTTGTCGTCTATCTGGGCCAATACCTGTCCTTTGCTTACATTTTGGCCAATGGCAGCAGAAACCGAGGTTACCACACCTTGTGCTTCTGGGTTAACCTGTACATTTTGTTCTGCATCAACTCTACCTTGAATTTCCACATAGTTGTTAAATGGAGCTGTTTTTACATCGTAAACAGTGACGTCTTTGGTAGCTGCAGAGTCTTTGGTGCCAACTTCTGCTTCTAGTTTTGCAATTTTGCCATCGAGTTCGGCACGTTGTTTTTTTAGATCGGCTAATTCAGTCTTTTTATCTTTTGGCTGCGAACATGCTGCTAAAAATGCAATTGCTGAAATGAATAATAATTTCTTCATTGTATTGTGTTTTTGTAAGGTTTAATAAATTATGTTTCCTAGTGCTTTGTCTAGATTTACTTTGTTGATCAGCATATCGTATAAAGCATTGATGTAGTTGTTCTGCGATTCCTTAAGCGAAGTTTCAGCAGTAGTTACTTCTAAACTAGAGCCTACACCTTGCTCGTATTTGATCTTGCTTACTCTTAAGATCTTTGGCCAGCTCCATGTTTCTCTTTTGGTTGTCTAAAGAGCGTTGACCATTTAAATAGGTGGTCTGAGCCTGTGAAATCTCAAGGTTAATGGCATTTTGCAGATCGTACAATTGGTTCTGGGTCTTTAATGATGTAAGTTTTGCATTGCGCAGCTGATAGATCTTTTGTCCGCCAGAAATTAAAGGAATGGATAATCTCAATCCGATAACGGTGGTAGGAAAACGGGTGTCGTACAAGTCGCCGAACTTATCATTCTGGAAATTAGCTGATGTACTTCCAAAAGCTGATAAAGATGGCAAAAACAAACTTTTGTAGCGTTTCACATCTAAATCGTTTAGTTTCTTTTGGGTCTGCATTAACGAATACTCGATCCTTTTTTGCATACGCACTAGAATCGCTGATGAGTACTGTTTTATCCAAGTTGACACTGCCAATTTTATCAGTTAAAGTAAGCATACTGTTTACGCTCATGCCCATCTGAAATTTAAGTACGTTTACGTTTAAAGCCAAAAGCCTGATCACATTCTCTTTTTCGGTAAGGAGGTTGTTTTTAAGTACACTTAAGCGGTCTACATCAATTTTTTCTGCAAAACCGTTTTTAAATAGGGCATCCGCATCATTTAGCGATTTGGTAAGGCTTGCCAAGTTGGCATCGATCAATGAGAGTTGCTCTGTGCTTACCAATACCGAATAATAAGCCTTACTTACGGCTACAGCAGTTTCGATACGGGTACGATTGGTGCTTTTAACAGAAAGCTCTTTGTAGGTTTTGGATGCCTGTAGGCCTACCAGGTAAGAGCCATCAAATAAAAGCTGATTAACGTCTAAACCAATAGAAGAGTTGTATTTAACGCCAAACTTAACGGGTACAAAAGTACCTGGAGCATTAAAAAACTCACCCGGTAATAAACTGGTTGCTACTTTAAGGTAGTCTTGAAAGTTGGCACTGGCGCTTACCTGTGGTAATCCGATACCGATAGTCTGTTTAACCGTGTTTTTAGCAATCTGCTCGTCTATTTGGGCATTGATGATGCTAACCTGATGTTTTTGGGCATAAGAGATCGCCTCTTGTAAGCTAAAACTTGCCACGGTGTCTTTTTGCTGCGCCATGGTGGGTATTGCCCAGCTCAAACAAAAGAGGAAGATGTAAAGTTGATGTTTCATAAAGGTTGTTGTGCTTGCGTAGATTTTTGTTTGTATTGATTAATTTGTTCTATCCCTTTTTGGTTACAGATACCTTGAAGGAAATGCTCCGTTAATTCTATCATAACTTGAGCGATGGTATATTTATTGGTGGTATAGTGATCGTGCTGGTTAAAAATAATGTCAACTTGTGCCAAACGCATTTGGGCAAGGATATCTATCTTAATTTCTTTTCTGTAGAACCCCTCTTTAACACCACGTTCTAAGTTTTCGGAAATCACTTTGCCTAATTTCTTTTCCCTAAAATTTTTAAAATACAGCCAAGCTTTTGGATGATATTTCTGGAGGTCGTAAAAAAGCTTAGGATTCATCCCTGTTAATAATTCGTGCATATTATCTATGGCAAAAAATATTTCTTCAACAGCATCTCTTGCATTTTTTGCACTGAGGCCCATGTTACAGTCTTGAACACTTAGTTTGTCTTTGATCAAAATGTTTACCAGCTCATCTTTGTCCTTGAAATGCTGGTAGATTGTTTTTTTTGACATGCCCAAATGTTTGGCGATATCATCCATTGTAACACTTTTAAAGCCATATTGACAAAAAAGCTTATCTGATTCCTGTATTATATAGTCTTTTACTTCCAATCTAAGTTCCCCTTAAAAATTTACCTATCAAAACTATGGAAACTTTTTTTAATCTAAAAGTTTCCATTACATTTCTATGAAAATTTTTTATTTACAAAAGAAAATATTAATTAATAATTAAGAATTAGTTTGTCGGTAAACAGCGGTTTTAGGTAGGTGAATGGAGCAAATTAAATCAATCGGGTAAGAGAAGACCAAAATGATCTTGACATAAAAAAAGGAGCCCATTTGGGCTCCTTTAAAAAAAACTAAAAATTGTAATTGGAAAATGTATTAATGTTCTAAGTCGTACTCATGAACGTCTTTATGGTCGTATGGTTCTACCATCAACTCATCTATTGTTTTGGTCTGTTTGTTGAAACCTAGTTTATCCAACATGATATCGAAGATCAGGTACACTACAGGTACAACGATCAATGTAAGGAAGAGCGAACTGGTTAGTCCACCTACAATAACCCAGGCCAAACCGTTTTTCCACTCGGCACCAGCACCACTGGCCAATGCAATTGGAAGCATACCAAAGATCATGGCGATGGTTGTCATTAAGATTGGTCTTAAACGGGCATGGTTAGCTAAGATCAAGGCTTCTATTGTAGATTTTCCTTCGGCTTTCATGTGGTTGGTAAAATCGACCAGGATGATCGCATTCTTCGCTACCAGACCCATCAACATAATTAATCCTAAAATGGTAAAGATACCGATGGAGTTGTTGGTTAAGGCCAATGCCAATAAAGCTCCGATCAATGCCAATGGTAATGAGAACATCACTACCAATGGATAGATGAAACTATCATATAAGGCCACCATGATCAGGTAAACTAAAATTATCGAAGCTAACAGGGCTATACCCAAGGTACCAAAACCTTCAGCTTGGTTTTCTTCGTCTCCAGCCCAAGTATAACTTACCCCAACAGGTGCTTTAAGCTTACCATTTTTCTGCATATCAATGAGTTTCTGCTTAAAATCAGTAACGATTGTACCTGTTGGTCTACCGATTGATTGCGCTTGAACAGATACTGAAGTAGATTTATTTAAACGTTCTAACTGACTTGGTCCAGAACCTTCGGTAATGGTAGCAAATTGCGAAAGTTTAATTTGTTGTCCTGCAGCATTGATAAAGATCAGATTACGTACATCGTCCACATTTTTGCGGTCAAAATCCTGATATTGGATATTGATATCATATTCGTATTCGCCTTTTCTGTATTTACCATCAGTGTTACCACTAAATGCGGTCTGCATGGTCGATCCTACAGTTTGTAAGGTCAGGCCTAAGGCCGACATCTTATCACGGTCAACTTTAACATTGATCTCTGGTGTTCCTTTTTCTACAGATAATTTGATCTCTGTAGCACCCGGAATAGTTGCCAATAACTTTTGGGCACCTTCTGCGTATTTTAACACGCTATCTAAATCAGAACCCATTACCACCAATTGGATAGGTGCGTTTTCTGCAATACCCAAAATACTGATCGGCACGGTTTTAACTTTTGCACCTACCAGTTCTTTAGCCAAAGCACGGCTCATTTTGGTTGCAAAAATATCAGAAGAAACACCTTTACGCTCATTGCGTTCAACCAGTTTTACGTTCATTCTCTGATTTGTAGGCTGTGGCTTGTGTTCCACCCATATCCCCACTGGACTGACCAACGGTGGTGATCAATTGTGCGATTTCTGGTTGTTTTTGCAAGAAAGCTTCTGCTCTTTGTGTATAGAAATTGGTCTGCTCTAATGGAGCATCTTTAGGTAACTCTATCTGTACCAAAAACTCGCCTTTATCTGATTTAGGGAAAAACTCACTACCAATAAATCCAGCTACTGCCAAATAAAGAGAGGCTACGAATAAAATAACTACCATTAAAATGGTACGTCTTTTATGGTTTAATGACCAAGTTAAGATCGAAGTAATCCAGGTTGTGAATTTTTTAAGTTGTTTTTCGAACCATAAAATGAAACGGCCAAACATGTTTTTGCCTTCAATGCGCTCTAGTTTGCCATATCTTGAGAACAATAATGGTACAATGGTAAATGAGGCCACCAACGAAAGGAGCGTTGCAATAATTACCACGATACAGAACTGGCGCAAAATGTTAGATACCAAACCTGTACTTACGGCAATTGGAAAGAATACTACCACAATTACAAACGTGATGGAAACTACGGTAAAACCAATTTCTCTTGTCGCATCTGAAGCTGCTCTTACCTTGTTTTTACCCATCTCCATGTGGCGCTGGATATTCTCCAATACCACGATCGCATCATCCACCAAGATACCTACCACGAGGGAAAGACCTAATAATGACATCAAATTGAGGGTAAAACCAAATAAACTGATTCCGATAAACGTAGCAACTAGGGATGCAGGGATGGATACCATTACGATGACTGCATTTCTTAAGCTATGCAAGAAGAAAAGCATTACAAATGCCACTAAAATTACCGCTAGAATCAAATCGTGAATTACAGCATTAGCGGATTCAAGTGTAAAGATTGAACTATCGTTTACAATCTTGATGTCTAATTTATCACCTGCGTATTCTGTTTTTAACTTCTCGATGATGGTTTTTACACCTTTACTCACCTCTACGGCATTGGCATCACTTTGTTTAATGATCTGGATGGCAATAGCTCCTTTACGGTCGATACGTGCCAGTTTTTCTGTTTCTTTTTGCGCATCCTGCACATCGGCAACATCACTTAAACGGATCTGCGCACCATCTTTTCCGGTGGTCAATACCAGGTTACGCAATTCTTCGATGTTTTGGTATTTTCCTGATAAACGGATCAAAACATCTTGGTTTTGTGTTTTAACACTACCGGTAGGGAAATCTAAGTTAGACGACAAGATCATCTGTTGTACCTGAGGTACAGAAAGATTATAACCTTGTAGTTTCTTGGCATCCATGGCTACTTGGATCTCGCGCTCGGAACCACCAATCAGGTTAACCTGCGCAATACCATTTACCCTAGAAATTACCGGGGCAATTCGTTTGTCAATCAGGTCGTAAAAGGTCACATCATCCATATTTGCAGAAGCAGACATGGTGATTACCGGAAGGTCATCCAAAGAGAACTTACTTAATGATGGTGTTTTTACATCTTCGGGTAGGTCTGCAAGAATAGCGTTTACCTTACGTTGTGCATCATTTAGTGCATTGTCAATATTAGCTGCATCAGTTAACGTAATGGTTACAGTAGATAAACTCTCGAATGATACGGCGTTGATCTTTTTAATGTTTTCCATTGATGATACCGCATCCTCAATTTTCTTGGTTACGGTATTTTCTACCTCATTTGGCGATGCCCCAGGGTAGATGGTCGAAATAGATACTACGTTGTTTGAGAATTTTGGTAACAACTCATAACCCAACGAAAAGTAACTTAATAGCCCAAGCAGGGTAAGTGCGGTAAAAACCACAATTACCAACGAAGGCCTTTTTATAGATATATCTGTTATCTTCATTTTAATTCGTATTATGCAATTAGCATTTTATATTGCGATTGGTGTATCGCGACTATAGGCTACTGACTACAGCTTTTATTTATTTAACTATACTCACAGCAGTACCTTCTGCCAAGTTGATCTGCCCGCTTGTAATTACGCTTTCACCTTCTTTTAAGCCGTCAAGAATTTCTACATTCTCTCCGATGATACGACCAGTTACTACTTTACGCAGTTTTGAAGTATTGTTTGTTTTATCCAATACAAAAACCTGGTTGCTACTCACACTGCCCACAAATGAAGTACGAGGAATCAATATGCTTGGTGCTTGTTGAGGGAAGTTGAATACTGCTGTACCGTACATCCCTGCCTTTAAACTGTTTTTGATATTGTTGGTTACCTCAATTTCTATAGGGAAGTTTAAGGTAGCATCTGCTTTTGGAGCGATGAATGTGATTTTACCATTAAATTTTTCATTCGGAAATACAGAAGATCTGATGGCTATCTGATCGCCCAACTTTAAGTTTGCAACTTGTGATTCGTTTACATTCGCTTTAAGCTTTAGTTTAGAAACATCTACCAATTCAAACAACTGTGTACCTTGAGCGGTGACAAAGGCACCTACCTCAATGTATTTTTTGTTTACGATACCGTTGATCGGTGATTTGATGCTTGCATCACTTAGTTTTCTTTGAGAAGCCTGTAAGCGTAGTTTTGCATTTTGCGTTGCCAATTTAGCCTGGTCTAACTGTTGTTGCGTTACACCCCCAGTTTGATAAGAACTTTGGTACCTGGCTTCGTCTCTTAATGCATTTTGATAATTGGCTTCTGCTGTTTCTCTATCGGTATTGATGATTTCGGCATCAACACGGGCCAAAACCTGTCCTTTACTTACACGGTCTCCTTCTTTCACATAAATCGCAGTAACGCGACCAGCATTTTCTGATAAGAAATTTAGTTCTTGATTGGCCGCAAAGTTTCCGTTTGCATTGAAATCCAGGTCAACAACTTTTTTCTCTACATCTGCTACACGAACAGCAACAGCTCCGCCTCCCTTTGCAATGAATGCGGTTTTTTCTTCGTTCTTCTTTTTATTGTTGCTTAAAACGTAAGCTATTGCGCCAAGGGCAACAACAATTACGATGATGATGGTGATTACTCTTTTCATTTCTATTGTACTAGCGATTTAATGTTTCCGTTTGATTTTATTAATTGTATTTCGGCAATCTTGTAATTTAACAAGGCCTCTGTATAGCTGTTTTGAGCTTGTGTTAACGAGTTTTCTGTATCTAACAGGTCTGTTAAAGAAGCCAAGCCATTATTGTAGTTGTTCTGGGTGCTTTTGTAGATCTTGCGCCAGCTCTGCATTTTTGCGTTGTGCAGTAATGGTGTTCAAGTTGTTGCGCAATTGGATTTTTGCATTTTCGTAGGCCATGTTCAACGAGTTTTTGGTATTTAACCTGTCTTCTTGTGCCTTTCTGATGTTCACATCAGCCTGACGTACCTTAGCACGGGTTAAAAAACCATTAAAAATAGGCACCTTAAGTGTTAAGCCTATCGCAGAAAGTCCATAACCAATAGCGGTGCTGTTGGTGCTTAAAAAGTCAAATCCGTTGGCCTGACTAGAATACGTATAGTTTCCGGTTAAGGCTAATGTAGGATAATATTCTGCCACGTATGCCTTTCTTTGCAATGCCAAAAGCTTGTCTTGGTTATCTAAAAGTTTGATTTCTGTTCTGTTAGACAGGTCAATGCTCGCAGCAAGTTGAGGTAAGGTGCTTACCTCGGTCAACTCGGTAGACGGCAAGATGATCGGTGTAGAAATCTGCATCCCCATAGAGAATTTCAATTGGTTTTCTAACATGGTAATCGCATTAACAGCTTGTTCACGTTGTGTGTTCAAGTTGGTTAGGTTTACTTTGATACGATCTACATCAATTTTTTTGGCCAAACCGTTTTCATATTGGTTAGACACAATTTTCTCTACCACCTTAATGTTCTTGATATTGTTGTCTAGCACACCTAATTGTTGTCTGTTTACCAACACCTGATAATAATTGTTGGCTACCAACTCGATCATCTGCTCTTCTGTTAATTGGGCAGTAAGGTTATAATACTCTTCACTAGATCTTGCAGCTTGTAAACCTGTAAACACTTGTTGGTTGAACAATTGTTGCGAAAGTTGAACACCAGCAGATGAATTCCACTTCTGGCCAAACTTAAGGGTCTGTAATTGTCCGCCAAAATCAACAACCTGTTGTCCGATGATGGCATTGTACGTTAAGCCAGCTGTACCTGTAAGTTGTGGTAAGGCTTGGGCCCTTACTTCTTCTACTTTGTACCTTCCGCCGTCAATATCTAATCTGGCTTTGCGAGTATTGGTATTGTTCTGTAGCGCAAAAATTAGGGCATCTTTTAAGGTAAGCTGCTGTTGCGCAGTTACAATTTGTGGCAAAACCATGCCTGCAAGCAGGAACACTACAAGTTTTGCCGTTTTTATTCTAAGCATGTTTGTTGTTTTTTGGGTTAAATGAATTAATTGTTTATCTCGGTAGGTGTATTCTGTGTTTGTAGCTTCATCTTATTGGCATAGATATGGCCCAGTCCGGTTAAAGAACAGACACCATATAAGAAATGCTCGGTAAGCTCTACCATAACCTGTGCAATATTGTACTTGTTCATGGTATATTGTTCGTGCTGGTGAAGAGTCAAGTCTGATTGGTCTAAGCGAAGTTGTGTCAGGATATCGATATTGATGTCTGCACGGTAGAGTCCTTCTTTTACTCCACGCTTTAAATTGTTGTTGATGGTTTCATAAATAGCCTTGTCCCTAAATTCCTTAAAAAACAACCAGGCTTGCGTATGGTACTTCTGCAGGTCGTAGAATAATTTAGGGTTGATATTGTTTAATACTTCGTGGATGCTGCCAATCATCAGGAAGATTTCTTCTATCGCATCTTCTGCATTATTGTAAGCTTCGTTCATTAAACACTTTTGAGCAGCCAATTTTTCTTTGATCAGAATGGTGACCAATTCGTCCTTATCACTAAAGTTCTGATAAATTGTTTTTTTAGACATGCCTAGATGTTTGGCAATGTCATCCATCGTTACACTTTTAAAACCATATTGGCAAAAAAGTTTATCCGCCTCTTCTATTATATATTCCCTTACTTCCAATTCTTTTATTTCTAAATGACGTGACAAAACTATGGAAACTTTTTTTAACTCCAAAGTTTCCTTATTAAAATTCTGATCTCTTCAGCAATCGTTGTGCTGGTTTGTGTTGTTTCCATGCTACAAAGGAAAGTACAAAAAAGGGGTGGAAATAGGTTCTTTCGGTGAAATGAGGATTTTTACAGGTGAAAATATATGAATCTAATTTTAATGTAATTTTTCTATATTCGGCTAAATGATTAGGATCAAATTATGAAAAAGGGAAGAATAGAAGCTTTTAGCGATGGCGTAATCGCCATTATCATTACCATTATGGTATTAGAGTTAAAAGTTCCTCACGAAAAGAGCAGACTTGTAGATCTATTGGCTTTGTGGCCTGTTTTTTTAAGTTACGTATTGAGTTTTATTTATGTGGGTATTTACTGGAACAACCACCACCATATGTTTACCGTGGTAAATAAAGTAAATGGTGCAGTGTTGTGGGCCAATATGCACCTGCTTTTTTGGTTGTCGATCATCCCTTTGCTACTGCTTGGATGGGAGAGAACCATTTTGCACCAGCACCCATGGCGGTGTATGGCTTTGTGTTGTTGATGAACGGAATAGCTTATGCCATTTTAACTTCCATCCTGATCAAACATCATGGAGACGAATCGATTTTATCAAAAGCAGTTGGAAGTGGCATAAAAGGTAAAATTTCCTGCGTTTGTTACGCCATCGCCATTCCATGTGCCTTTGTGCATGTATGGATTTCTGGTGCATTGTATATCTTGGTGGCCTTGATCTGGTTGGTGCCTGATAAAAGGATTGAAAATGTTTTGCATGAAGAGGGCTAGTGGTCAGTTGTTGGTTGTCAGTTGATAGTTGTTCGTTATCAGTTGGCAGTTTTTAGTTCGCAATTAACCAGTTCAACAATTGGACAGTTAACCAATGAACTAATGAACCAATGAACTAATGAACCACTAACACAATGCTTTGTTAGTCTGAGCTTGTCGAAGATGGTTGACAGTTGATCGTTATCCGTTATTAGTTTGTACGTTGGCAATGAACAATTAACCAACTCAACAATTGAGCAATTAAACAATAAACAGTTGTCAATGACAATTAACCGATTAAACAATTGGACAGTTAACCAATGAACCAATGAACCCATCAACAAGTGATCAACATTTTAATACCTTTGTGCTTTAATTTAAATTTATGCCCATTTTGCAAGAAAACGTATCTCTTCAGTCATTTAATACTTTTGGTATAGACGTAAATGCCAACTACTTTGCGGAAGTAAAAAGTGAAGCAGACTTAAAAGAAGTTTTTGACCATCCAATTGCAAAAACGCAAAACCTATTGGTTTTAGGCGGGGGCAGCAATATGCTTTTTACCAAAAACTTTGAAGGTTTGGTGGTAAAGGTCAGTATCCCTGGTATTAGTTATCAGATACAAGGTGATGAAGTGAGTGTAGTTGCGGGTGGGGGCGTAGTATGGAACGACTTGGTCAACTATTGTGTGGCACAAGGTTTCGCTGGTATAGAAAATTTAAGCTTAATTCCGGGTACTGTTGGTGCTTCACCCATCCAGAACATTGGTGCTTATGGAGTTGAGTTAAAAGATGTTTTCACTTCTTGCATGGCCTTTGAGATTGCAACGGGCAAAATCAAAACGTTTGATCATGCTGATTGTAAATTTGGATATCGTGACAGTGTTTTTAAAAATGAACTGAAAGGATTATATATCATTACCAGTGTACAATTTCATTTAAGTAAACAAGCAAAACTACAAACACATTACGGGGCCATCACCACAGAACTGGCCAATAGACACATCACCGAACCGACTATAGCAGATGTCTCTGCAGTAGTTGCAGCGATCAGGGTAAGCAAATTACCTGATCCAAAAACGATTGGTAATGCGGGTAGTTTTTTTAAAAATCCAGTGATCAGTGTAGAAGAATTTGAGAGGCTTGTCCAAAAATTCCCTGACGTTGTCCATTATCCTGCACCCAATGGAAAAGTAAAATTGGCCGCTGGATGGTTCGATCGAACAATGTGGTTTTAAGGGGGTTGTTGTTGGTGAGACCGGGACTTGGAAAAACCAGGCTTTAGTATTAGTTAATCATGGCGGGGCCAGTGGACAAGAGGTGTATGATTTTTCAGAACAAATAATAAATACGGTCTATGCCAAATTTCTTGTTGGTTTAGAACGCGAGGTAAACATCTTGTGACAAGTGGATTTATCCTTGCTTAAAGGTGATTTTTAACTTAAAGTTAAATGCTCTGCCTTTTTTGGTATCATAGTTGTATAGGCTTAAATAATTATAGACAGTTTGCTAGAACCACTAAGCTTCTGTTTCTTTTTAAAACTTAAAACTAAAAAACTATGACACAGCTTCAATTTAACCACCAATTGCATGATTATTCTGGCTCATTACAGTCATTCGCTTTAAATTTTACAAAAGATATTGAAGATGCAAATGATTTGGTGCAAGATACCTTGCTTAAGGCGGTTACTTATTACAGCAAATTTAAAGAGGGAACAAATTTAAAAGGCTGGTTGTTTACCATTATGCGCAATACGTTTATCAATAACTATAGACGCATGGTTAAAACAAATACCTTGATCACACAAAGTGAAGATATTTCATCAGCCAATCTACATTATAGCGCTACACGTAATGCCGTAGAGAGCAAATTTGTAATGGGTGATATCCATAAAGCTTTAGCGACCTTACAGCCTGAATATTATGTTCCGTTTATCAAATATTTTGAAGGTTATAAATACCACGAAATTGCTGATGAATTGGAAATTCCGATCGGAACTGTTAAAACACGTATCCACGTAGCACGTGGTATACTTAAAAAATACTTGAAAACCTATGCGAAGGACCTTGCATCTACAGAGGTGTAATATTTGAATGAAAAACATAAAAAAGGCTCCAATTTGGAGCCTTTTTGTTTTATATTGATTTGTAGTTAAGGATGGTTAAGTATAAAATCATACTTTTGAAATCTGAAACCAAATCAAATTTTAAATGACCTATAGCTTTCTACTGCTCGATTTATTTCTAATCCTTATTCCCATTTTTTTATCCTTTGATAAAAATGTACTCGATAAAGCACACTTGAGGTTTGCTGTGCCTGCCATATTAGTTGCTGGAATTATCTTTTCTGCAATTACAGTAGTCTTTACCATTTTTGGGGTTTGGGGCTTTAATCCCTTGTTTTTGATTGGTAGTTCTTATAGGTCGGTTCCAATAGAGCAATACTTGTTCTTGTTTGCCTTCAGCTTTGCTGGTTTAGGAGTTTACAATTACCTTAACCTTAAGTTTCCCAATAATAGCCTACAGAAATTCAGCTTGTCGGTCAGTAACCTGATGTTAGGAGTCTGTGTAGCCTTTATCTTTTTTGCCTATGCCAAATGGTATACGGTTGTCACTTTTTCTGTACTGTTTCTGCTATTGTTATATATAGAATACCTTAACAAACTGAGGTTCATGTATCGCTTTTATAGGGCCTATGTAGTTTGTTTGATTCCTTTTTATATCTGCTATGGTGTGCTTTGCTACCTACCTACCTTAACTTATGATACCGCCGAAACCATCAAGCTCAAACTAGGTGATATTCCCCTAGAAAACCATTTTTATATCATGGGCATGTTGTTGTTGACGGTTTATGTATTTGAGTTCTTTAAGTACAAAAAGGTCAAGTAATGGAACTGCCCGAATACAGTAAGCAGCAGCTTGCCCTACGCAATGGACAGGATAAACCGCAGATATGGGTAGCCTATAAAGGCAAGATCTATGATGTGGGAAGTAGCCGTTTATGGCGAAATGGTAAACATTACGAACATTGGGCAGGACAAGATCTTACAGCCGAACTACCAGATGCACCGCATACGGAAACTGTTTTTGAGAAGTTTGAAGTGATTGGAGTGTTGAAGTAGTTTTTAAGTCCGGAGTCTAGCGTTCCGAGTAGAGAGTTGAAAAGTCCGAAAGTTGAATAATTTAAGCTAAAAAGTTTAAAGCTAGTCTGGCTATGCTTTAAACTTTTTACTTTATACTCCTATTTAGTCTTGTATAATTTCGAAGCTGCTCAGGTTTACAAATTCTTGTAATCTTTCTGCAATCGCACTTTTTTCTAATTCCAACAAACGTTCTGTTCCAAATTTCTCTACGCAGAACGATGCCAATGCCGAGCCATAGATCAAGGCATTTTTCATATTGTTGAAGTTTACGGTACCTACTTGTGCCAAATAACCGATAAATCCACCAGCAAAAGTATCACCTGCGCCTGTTGGATCAAATACATCTGCCAATGGTAGGGCAGGTGCAGAGAAGATTTTGTCTTCGTGGAACAATAAAGCGCCATGCTCACCTTTTTTAATGATCAGGTATTTAGGACCCATGGTCAGGATTTTGTTGGCCGCTTTCACCAAAGAGTACTCGCCAGATAGTTGACGGGCTTCTGCATCGTTGATGGTCAATACGTCGATCATTTTAATGGTTTCCAATAGGTCATCCATCATAATGTCCATCCAGAAGTTCATGGTATCCAAAACAATCAGCTTAGGGCGGTTTTTTAACCTCTTGATTACCGTTTGTTGGATTTGAGGGGTAAGGTTGCCCAACATCAGGTATTCGCAGTCTTGATAGCTTTCTGGGATAATAGGGTCAAAATTTTCTAATACATTGAGTTCAGTAGCCAAAGTATCGCGACTATTCATGTCATTGTGGTATTTTCCACTCCAAAAAAATGACTTTTCACCTTCTTTGATCTGCAGACCTTCGGTATCGATTCCATGTTGGTTTAAGGTTTCGATGTCTTCTTTTTTGAAATCATCGCCCACTACAGCAACGATTTTTGTTTTGTTATAGAAGTAAGATGCGGCTAAACTAGCGTATGTTGCAGCGCCACCAACGATTTTATCCGTTTTTCCGAAAGGTGTTTCGATGGCATCAAAAGCCACAGTACCTATGATTATCAGGCTCATATGTATTAGATTAAATTTTTTTTATTTTTTTTCACTGCAAATATTGCATAAATAATTTAAAAGCCCTAATATTGCATTCCCAAAACGAACAAGGGTTTATGTTCTTAACATATTATCTAAAGCCGTTTTAGGAATAACCAGTACTCCTTCTTAGCTCAGCTGGTTAGAGCATCTGACTGTTAATCAGAGGGTCGCTGGTTCGAGCCCAGCAGAGGGAGCAGCTTAAAAGCCTTACAGCAATGTAAGGCTTTTCTGTTTTATACTAATTTTCAAAGATTTCTAAAAACCTCAATCCTGGTTTGATAATGAATACTTCATGTCAATCGTAATTTTGCAATTCATATTTTGTAGTCATCAATAAATATCGTAATATTGCGATATATAATTATGGGACTTACAAAGACAGAAATATTTACTGACCAACAGAATCAACTTTCAACACTGTTGAAGGCAATTGCGCATCCCGCGAGAATTGCAATTCTACAGCAGATTATATCTGCCAATGCTTGTATCTGTGGGGATCTAGTTGAAGAACTCGGACTTGCTCAGGCAACAATTTCGCAGCATCTTAAAGAATTGAAAAATGCAGGAATTATTCAGGGAACTATAGATGGGGTAAAAGTCTGTTACTGTATTGAGCCAAAGACCTGGGAACTCCTCCAGTCACAACTTGGTGATTTCCTAGGCTCTTATAAAAACCCAGGAAGCTGTTGTTAGCTTTTTTTAAAATAATCAATCGTTAAATTGCAATATTATATTAGAATACAAATTTTATGAAACTATCAGAAATCAAAGAAATCCTGGCTACTGCCGAGGCAGTAAATTTTCAAGTAGAACATGGGGCGATGGTGCCAGAACATTTCCATGTTACAGAAGTTGGAATCATTACCAAGGACTTTATAGACTGTGGTGGTAAGGTACGTCATGAGAAGGTGGCAAACTTCCAGTTATGGGATGCAGATGACTACGAGCACCGCCTGAAAGCTGGAAAACTATTGAATATCATTTCCCTTTCTGAAAAGGTATTGGGTATGGAAGACCTTGAAATAGAAGTCGAATACCAATTGGGTACCATCGGAAAGTACGACCTTGGTTTTGATGGTACCAACTTTTTGTTGCTTTCGAAACAGACGGCGTGTCTTGCAAAAGAAGCCTGTGGAATTGAAGAAACACCAAAAAATACAATGGTTAATCTGGCAGCTGCAGCGAACAGCTGTACGCCCGGTGGTGGTTGCTGTTAATTGGCTTGTTATGAAAATCAGGAGCAGAACTCTTATTCGACTATAAAAAGATTTATGAAAAAAGTATTGGTGCTATGTACTGGAAACAGTTGCAGGAGCCAGATTGCAGAAGGTTATTTGAGGTATTTCGCTGGAGATAGGGCAGAAATCTACAGTGCGGGAATAGAAAAGCATGGAGTAAATCCAAAAGCCATCGAAACCATGAAAGGAGATGGGATAGATATTTCAGGGCACAGCTCCAATAATATAGCCGAATATACGCACATTGATTTCGATTATGTCATCACGGTTTGCGATAACGCTAAAGAAAGCTGCCCGTATTTTCCAAGCAATGCGGTAAAGCTGCATTATAACTTTCCTGATCCTGCAAAGGCATCAGGCGTTGATGAAGAGGTGATGGAGCGGTTCCGTGAGGTAAGGGAAATGATCAAAGAGTATGTACAGAATTTTGTTAAAGAGAACTTAAAATACTAACATCTCTGTCACAAAATATATAACCATTTAGATAAACTTAATACTTCATAAGCTTTAATTTAATCTACTTCAGAAACATAGTCCTCCGTTTATATGTACATTTACGGCCTTGAATAAGCAGTTTTGTGCATCCAACAGCAAACAAAATCCTAAAACATCCCCATGAAAAAGCTACTTGTTGTATCTCTATTATTCTTTAGTGTCAATGCCATGGCACAGATCAAAAGTAGTCCTTCAAAAATGAACGACCTCAAAGCCGAAATTATTAAGATGGATAGTCTACTTTTTACCGTGGCATTTAATCAATGTGATGTAGCACTTTTCAAAAAAATCATTGCAGACGATATAGAATTTTATGATGACCGTTCTGGACTGAACAAATCGAAAGCGAACGAGATCAAGGCTTTAATGGAAAAATGTGCCAGACCCGAGAAATTGACCAGACAACTAAATTCGTGTACCATCGATAAATTGGGAGATTATGGAGCGGTACAATTGGGCGAACATACTTTTTTTGTAAATGGCGTTCCAGAAGGCACTGGGAAGTTTATCCATATCTGGGAACGTAATGGCAATGATTGGCAACTTAAACGCATTGTAAGCTACGAGCATCGCCCGATCAAAAAGAAATCCTAAAGGCAAAATAGCCAGAGCCAAACATCCGAATATTTACTGATTGCTTAAACCCGAGAAAAAAAGCTGTAAAAATTTGCGTAGTTGAATGACTACATATATATTTGTAGTCAAATAGCTACATAATGAATTTAAGAAGAGATGTATTTCAGGCCATAGCCGATCCTACTAGAAGGGCCATATTGTTGTTGGTTGCTTCGCAATCGATGACTGCAGGTGCAATAGCCTCGAATTTTGATACCGCCAGACCCACCGTTTCCAAACACCTACAGATACTTACGGAGTGCGAGTTGTTGGAGCAAACGCAAAATGGCAGGGAGATCTATTATTACACCAACGCAAAAAACATGAAAGCAATAGCCGATTTTATTGAACCATTTCGCCAGATGTGGGATGAGCGATTCAATAAATTAGAAAATATCATGAAAAACTATAATCCGAAAAAATAGACCAATATGGAACTGAAAACAAAGATCAATGCCGAAGAGGGCAAGCAAGACCTGATGATCACGAGAGAATTCGATTTGCCAGTTGAATTACTTTTTAAGGCCTATGTAGAACCTGAAATTGTTGCACAATGGATGGGGACAAAAGTGTTAAAATTGGAAAGTAAAAAACATGGAGCCTATCAATTTGAAACCAGTGACGCAAAGGGGAATGTGGTGTTTGTAGCCAATGGGGTCATCCACGAATTTGTACCCAACCAACAGATCACACGGACATTTGAAATGGAAAATACACCTTTTGCCGTACAGCTTGAGTTCTTGACATTTGAAGCCTTGACCGATGAGACCAGCAAACTCCAAATGCATATCATTTATAAATCGATAGCGCTCAGAGATCAGATGTTGAAGCTGCCTTTTGCCCAAGGATCAATATGGCGCATAACCGATTGCAGGAAATTGTAAACCAATTAAAATAAGTTTGATGACAAAGAGAAATAAAATCATCTATTGGATTGCCACGATTTGGCTAGCCTTAGGAATGGTATCAACCGGAGTAGTACAGCTATTGAAAATGAAACAAGAAGTGAGCATGATGACGCATATAGGTTATCCAGCCTATTTTCTGACGATATTGGGTGTTTGGAAAATATTAGGCACTGCAGCTGTACTGATACCAAAATTTCCTTTGCTAAAGGAATGGGCATATGCTGGTTTCTTTTTTGCGATGTCTGGTGCAGTGTTTTCACATTTAGCAGTCGGAGACGGAGCTAAGGAATTTTTCGGACCAGTTTTGTTACTGATCCTTACCATGGTGTCGTGGTATTTTAGGCCCTTGGATAGAAAGCCTATTTCTGCTAATTTTAATCAATGAACAACATGAATCCCAAAGTCGATTTTTATTTTGATCAAGCCAAAACCTGGCAGAAAGAACTCGGGCAATTGAGAAAGATCGTTCTTCAATGCGGGTTGACGGAAGAATTGAAGTGGGGTACTCCTTGTTATACTTTTCAAAAAAGTAACATCGTTCTGATCCATGTGTTTAAAGAATACTGTGCATTTTTGTTTTTTAAAGGGGCTTTGCTGCGCGATACAAACAAGATACTGATCCAACAAACAGAGAATGTGCAAGCTGCACGACAAGTGCGGTTTACCAATGTTGAGACGGTCATTACACTTGAACCAATCTTGAAAGCCTATATCTTTGAGGCCATTGAAATAGAAAAAGCAGGACTGAAAGTCGATTTAAAAAAGACAACCGATTTTGCCATGGCTGATGAATTTCAAGATAGGTTAGATAAACTACCTGCTTTGAAAACTGCTTTTGAAGCATTGACACCAGGCAGACAACGGGCATATATGCTACATTTTTCTGCACCTAAACAAGCAAAGACTAGGGCATCGAGGGTAGAAAAATGGATATCTCAAATTCTCAATGGAAAAGGACTTAATGACTAATGATATGAAGAACAACACAAAGGAGTTGTCGGTTTCGCAACGCGAAGAACTGCTCCATACTTTAAAAACTCGTTTTGAACAAAATATAAAGCGCCATCAAGGTTTGGATTGGGGCAAAGTACAGGTAAGATTGGAAGCTGATGCAGCAAAACTATGGTCGCTTTACCAAATGGAAAGTACGGCAGGCGAGCCTGATGTTGTAGGTTATGACCAAAAAACCGACGAATACATTTTTTACGATTGTTCGGCCGAAAGCCCTAAAGGTAGAAGAAGTATCTGTTACGACCGTAAGGCTTTGGACGCAAGGAAAGAACATAAACCAGCAAACAGTGCTATGGATATGGCAGCTGAAATGGGCATAGCGCTTTTAACTGAAAAAGAATATCGCGAATTACAACAATTGGGGAATTTTGATAGCAAAACCTCAAGTTGGATCATTACACCTACCGATATCAGGGATAAGGGTGGAAGCCTTTTTGGCGATTTCCGTTATGGTACCGTTTTCATCTACCACAATGGTGCAGATTCTTACTATGCTGCAAGGGGCTTTAGAGGTTCGCTAAGGGTATAAAGAATAGAATATTAGTCTTTTCTGAATAAAGCTATCAAGCCTAAGATTGGACCTAAAGCAAGTATCATATAAATGTAGTTTGCATTTGTTTCTGTTCTAAAGGCACTGATCAATTGGATGCTGATGATGGTAATGGAGAACCCAATACAATTGACAATGGTGAGCGAAGAACCTTTATAGGCTGCATCTGCATTTTGGGCGATCAAGGTCGAAAACAAAGGAGAATCCGCAATTACTGCCATGCTCCAGATCAACAGGAAGATGGTGAGCACCATGGGTGAACCATTGGATAAGATGAGGGGAGAAACCAGACAACAGCCACAAGAGATACCCAGGGCTATAGTAGCGATTTTCTTTGTACCAAAACGATTGGCTAGTATTCCACTCAACATACAGGCCAAACCCCCACTGGCAATGATCAAAAAAGATAAAAGAGGGATGTTAAATTGCGCATTAGGGTGGTGATGGTTATAACTTAATAATATTACCGGCACAAATACCCAAAAGGCATACAACTCCCACATGTGCCCAAAATAACCAAAGGCAACAGCTCTAAAATTTTTGTTGCCAAACCCTTTAACAAAGGCTTTCAAGCTTAATTTTTGACTAATGGTTCTGTATGGCCCATCTGGAACAAAAACAAATATGGAAAGCCCTCCAATGACCGAAAGTATTGAGGTTGAAAAGATGATGTAATGCCAAGGTATGCCATTGATGCTTTTAAGGAAGTGTGGAAATGCAGTTCCCAAAACCAAAGCGCCTACCAAAAACCCCAATGACCTGCCTAATCCTTTTTGGTAATGGTCAGCAGCGATCTTCATCCCAACTGGGTAAATGCCAGCCAGAAAAAAACCTGTAATAAATCTGATCCCAATCAACTGGTTTACACCAATAGCATCTAAACTGACACAGAGATTGGCCAATGCGGCAATAATAGCGCAGACAAAGAAAATCAACGAAGGAGAAAATCGGTCGGAAATGCTGAACACAGCAAAGACCAAAGTGCCAATGATAAAACCAGATTGTACAGCACTGGTTAAATGGGCCAGATAAGCAGGATCGAAATGAAATTGTTGAACAAGATCGGCCATCACGGCATTACCTGCAAACCATAAAGAAGTACAAAAGAACTGTGCAATGACAATAATGGGTAAGATTCTTTGTTTGGTTTGGGCTGTTGGGCTGGTCAGTGAAGTCATGGGCTTACCAAGATAGGCGTTTTGCATTTAGCTAAGAAATAATCAATATCTTTATTACGATGAAACCATCATCCAGATAAATTGATGAATATTACAGATTAAAGTATAAACTTTGTAAATTCAATACTAAAGGAGATGGCAACGATTAAACACATTTGCAGATGAAGACTAAATATCTATTGGCATTTACAGGACTATTGATTGTATCTATGGTCTGTGTGGCTTTCAGTTTTACTGAACGTGATGATTTTGAACTAGCCAAACAGGAAGTATTGTTAAGGAAAATTGGGCATGAGGTTCTGTTACAGTCTGGTGATCGTACCTCGAGGGTTTTGCCGATTGAAAAAATAGCTAGAAACGAGTACCAGATCAAGTTTGAGAATGAACTTACCTTTCAGTCAGATTCATTGGTGAAGATCATTAGCCGTGCAATGGCAAAAAATAACAATAACCCAGATTATGTGGTTAATGTGTTGAACTGTTTCAGAAATGATGTGATATTTGGCTATGCCATCTCTAGTAATGAGAAAGACAATATCATTGCCTGTTCTGGAAGAATACAGCCAAAAGCCTGTTACCTGATCGATATTAAATTTCAAACGCCAGGTATTACACCAGTACAAAAAGGATATTTGGTTGGAAGCTTGCCATTTTTGGCCTTTGTAGGGTTGATTTTCTTAAGGTCTGGTAAAGGAAGAAAAAATAGAATGGAGAGAAGTCCTGTTGGAAATGAAACCTTTAAAATGGGCAATACCCATTTTGATCCCAAAACACGTTTATTGAGTACTTCAAAAGGAACAACCGAACTCACAGCGAAAGAAAATAAGCTATTGTTGATTTTTGCGCATGCTCCAAACCTTATCATCGAAAGGGCGAGGCTTCAAAAAGAGATATGGGAAGACGAAGGTGTGATTGTAGGTAGAAGTTTGGATATGTTCATTTCCAAACTGAGAAAAAAGTTGGAAAATGATCCTTCGATTCAATTGGTCAATATACACGGTAAAGGCTACAAACTAGAGGTGGACCAAAAGGTTGAAGCTTGATTAGCAAACTTGGATATAAAGTAAAATACTAGTGCCAGATGATTACGAACAGGCCCATTCATCCAGATTTTCATGCTTTATTGGTATTAAAAGAGCAAAACGTAATTGACCTATTTTGTGATCTAAGGGCATTTATTTTAGAGTGCTATCCAAACAGTAATGAGTTGGTATATCATACCCATGCCTTAACTGCAGTTTTTGCGATTTCTGAGAAACTGGGCGATGCGTTTTGCATGATTCCCATCTATACCAACCATCTGAACTTAGGTTTTAACAAGGGAACATTACTAACAGACCCGCATAACCTGCTTATAGGGACGGGAAATCTGATTAGACATATCCCTATCAAAACAGCGAGCGATTATAGAAACGAAGAAGTGAAACAACTCCTCCAGGCAGCTATCGCTTTTGCGATCAAAGATATGGACAAGCCAACCAAAACCATAGGAAAGACCATTTCTAAGATCAATAAAAAGTAGAAAGCCTTACCGGTATGGTAAAGCTTTCTGAAATTATAGTTGTTTGGATTATGCTTAAAATAGTTTGTTTTTGCCGCCAACCTTTTCTCCAAAATTTCGGATATTGTAGGTAAATGTAAGTATGCCATATCTTCTGATGGTACTGCCTTGCATATCTTCTATGGTATTTTCGCGAACGGTCTTGAAGCGATGATGTTTTGGTCGAGGATATCGTTTACCGCAAGTTTTAATTGCCCTCTGCGACCTTTTAAAAAGATATAGGTTACTGCTGCATTCCACTTGTAATAATCTTTCAATAAGCCAGGTATATTGTTGGGGTTGTATCGGTAATCCAACGAAGTCTCCCAAACCAGTTTATCCGCCATGCGGAAGATGAGCTCACTTTTCGAATCGTGATAGGTAAGGGCCTGACTGGTAAATTCCTTGCTTTCGTAGTTGCTGCGGTAATGGGTAAGGCTATACGCTTGGTTCAGCTCAAACTTGTCATTTAAGTTGATCCTGATTTCGGCAGATGGACGGATACTGAGTGTTTGAAAATCGCTCTTTATTTGGTTGAGCATTACCAACGATTGGTTAAGTGAGCTGTTGTTGGAAGCAACTAAAGAGATTTGGCGATTATTGGCCAGTTTCCAATCTTTTTGAAAGGAGAGGCTATTGCCGATGTTCCATATCCCACTGCTATTGATAGGGAATGAGGTCTGAACACCAGCACCATTTACAGTACGTGAAATGATCGTAGCATCTTTAACTTTAGAAGCATTAAAGCCAATGTTATAGGTCATGAAACGTTTGGTGTCGTATTTCCTCATGCTCAGGTTTAACGTATTGCTATAAGCTGGCTTAAGGTCTGGGTTCCCCTTTCTGATGAACAAGGGATTGGTATTATTTGCAACAGGTTGTAGGTTGGCCATTGCAGGCTCCCTAAAACTGGTCTGATAACTCAGGTTAAATATGCCATAACCAATATCAAACGAAGGGAGCACAAAAAAGAAGTTCTGCTTTACTGGGTCTGACGTACTAAAAGTATTTTTGGCTATATAAGATCCGATACCAATACCTGGTCCGATGGTAAATTTTTTGCTCTTCCAACGGATGGCTGCAGTTGCATCACTTCTGGCACCAGTTCTCGAAAAATCTTCAGAAAGTGCAGGTACACCAATGAGGTATTGTTCGTTCATATCTGGATAAAAAGTGCCGATGTCATTCTGGTTGTCGAAATAATTGATGGTAAGACCTGTGCTAAAATTCAACCTTTCGTTCAACATGTCGCTGTAACGTACGTAAGAAATGCTACTGATATTTTTGGTGTCGTTTCTCCTCAACTGATCAAGCGTAGTTTGTGCAGGTGGTTGAAAAAAAACATTGTTTACCTTATTAAAGAGATTGGTCTTACTATCGTCTATGGTAGTAGCATTGAACATGTCTAATGTTCTTCCTTTCTTGGTAAAGGTGGGCATCAGCTTTAACCACGACATGTAGGTAAAGCCATTGTTGCGGTTCTGTTGGTCGTTGTTACTGGTGTTCAGTGGGCCATTGTTATTGTTAGAGTTGACGTTGAAAAGCTGGCTGGTATTTTCTTTGGTAAAAATGAAGGTGGTCTTAAAATCCAAACGAAGTTTTGGCGATAGGGCAAACTGGACTTTGTTGCCCACCATGTGTGCATAAGTATCCGATTGCTGTTGCATGTTTTGTCTGGTGTTGAGCAGGGTGTCTTTATATAATTGCTGGGAGTTTCTCAGTTCATCATAATCAGAAGCTACGGCGCCATAAAAATAATAAAGGTTAAACTGTACCTTTTTCTTGATTACGGTATTGAAGTTTCCACCGCCCCCAGAAGAGGTCATTAGTCCGGAGCCAAAACCCCCAAAAGATACTTTATCTATAGAAAGGCCACCAGTACCATTGCCATTGGCATTGCCCCAGCCACTTCGGTTAAAACCACCTACCGAACGGATATCGGTAAAGGCAAAAGCGGCTTTGTTAAGATTGTTGCCATAGCCCAATAAGCTGATTCTGCGTGGTGTCTCTAAAAAGATTTAACATGGCACCGGCTTCTCCTTTGTCTTTGATCCCCCCGCCCGCGTAGATCTTGCCAAACATCCCTTTTTTGATGCCAGGTTTTAATTTAAGGTTGATCACCTGAGGGATGTCTGCTTCGGGCATTAAAGGATTTGCACGCAAAGCTTCTGGATCGTTCATGGCCTGTACTTTATCAATGATGTTGGCAGGAAGGTTCTTGGAAGCGATACGTACATCCCCACCAAAAAATTCTTTTCCATCTACATAAATGGTAGATACCCTTCGGCCATTGACTAAGATATTTCCATCCTTGTCTACATTAACACCCGGTAGTTTGCGCAATAAGTCTTCTACCAAAGCATCGGGGAGCGTTTTAAAAGAAGCCGCATTAAATTCTACCGTATCTTTCCTCACTGTGATGGGCGGACGTTCGGCATGTACAACGATCTCGTTTAAACTTAGTGCGGAAGTGTTCATCATTATCCTACCTAGGTCAACCTGAAGCCTATCGCTGTTGATGGTGAATTCCTTTCGATATACAGTATAACCCGTAAAGGTGATCACTACCCTTAATCGAAGTGAAACAGGCAGCAAAGGGATACGGAATTCTCCTTTTTCATCACTCAGTTTATAGCTCAATAAGGTGGTATCCATTGCTTTGTACACACTTACGGTGGCATAGGTAATGGGTTTCGAAGTGGTCGAATCAATTACGACACCTTGGATGGTTCCTTTATGGTCTTGTGCTTTCGAAAAAATAGTTAGGGTACATAATGATAAAAGTAGAAGTAGAATTCTCATGCTAGCTTGGGCTTGTTTGGTTTTTTTACAAGACGTCTAACTTTTTGAGATGTTGCTTCGACAGGCAAAAATCACAGGCATTACTTCATTCGTAAACCAAGCTAAAAGTGATAGAAATCATTTTTTAGCCAGTTTGAAGTCATAATTTTTAAGTGCTTCGCTTCCTAATTTGGTACTATAATCCCCTTAACCTAAAACAGTTATGAAAAATTTAAGAAAAAATACTCCTCAAAAAACAAAACTTTTTAGTTTGTTGTTATTGATGGTTATCGTAGTATGTATCTCTTTTGTACGTGCTACAAATGAAGATACGTACTATAAAAGTTACGACCGTTCCAACATTTTGATCGAAGGTTCTTCGAACATGGGCAATTGGTCTATTAATGCTACTAGCTTTGTTTGCGATGGTCGGTTTGAGTTGGAAAAAGGAGAACTTCAAGAACTGTCTGAACTTAGTTTTGCCTTACCTGTTACTCAGTTAAAGAGTGAAAACCCATTAATGGATACAGCAATGGAGGAGCTGTTTAAACACAATCAGATCACAGAGGTAACCTTTAAACAGACCAATGCCATGGTGTTGTCTGTGATGAAGATGGCAAACGTTATTGGCGAGCTACAGATTGGGAACAAACAGAATAGAGTGGCGTTACAATTGAGCTATGTGGTAAATGAAGACCAAAGTTTGACATTTCGTGGCACACAATCAATCAAACTGAGCGATTACCAACTGAAAATGCCTGAAGCGATATTAGGGGCCATTAAAAACAGCGACGAGGTTAAAGTAACCTTATTGGTAACGTTGAGCAATGAGCAGATGGCCTTGCTTAAATCTCAAGATCTGAGCAGATAACCTACTTCCTTTTTTTATAGAGATTGGCAGGGACTCTCATGATCAATGATAAGGCGAGTATCGTAAAGATGATTTGTAAGACCATCATAAAGATGCCGAGAAAATTGGTAGTAGGAAGGTCCATGATGTACCAAAGGCGATAAATACTACGGGCCAGCAAAAGAATCAATAGGTACTTGCTCCAGGTAAAGCTTCTTTTAACCAAGATAAACGAAAAATACCTTAATATAAGAATGACAATAGCCAAGATTACATCTGCCAAGTCTGCTAATCCATGGATAAAAATGTTGATTACGCCAATAATAAATGTACCCATGACAAAATAAGAGGCCAAAGTATAGCTATTAATGAACTTAACTTTCATGAGCGATAAGGATCGATAAACAATTAAGGAAGATGACCCTAAATATCGTAATTTTTTTTACAAGCCCAATTCTAATTCTCTTTTTTAAGGATTTAGATTGGTAACAATCCTATGCTTTGACATTTGTTCTCTTGATCAGCGCTATGCAGGCACGGCCGTTATGATAGGGGCATTTCCAAAAACCGGCCTTGTCTTCGCCCTGCATCAGTGAGTAATTTTCATTGATTCCCCAATGCCATTCTCCTTTTTCAGAATCTCTGATGTACTGTTTGATAAAGGCCCAGCTTTCTAAAGAATGGTTCAAAAACTGTTCTTCTCCACTGAGCTGCCAGGCATTAAAAAAGCCAACCATGGCCTCTGCCTGCGGCCACCAATGCCATTCTTTGGTCCAATGGGCCGTTGCAGGGTCATACTCGTACCATAATCCACCATTTTGTGCTAAACCGCTAGTGCTTGCCCTGCTGATCTGTAGGGCTAAGTTTTTGAATTTAGTGATTTCTTCTGGATCGGCTATTATTTCTGCTGCTTCTTGTAATAACCAAGCCGCTTCAATGTCGTGCCCAAACGAAACCAATGAAGATTTGACCTCCCAGTTCTCCGAAAAAAACAATTGGAGATGATGGGTGTCTTTATGGATAATGTGTGTGGCAAAGTTGGCCAATAACCTTTTGATGGCGATGGCCAATACTTCGTTCTTCCATATAGCATAAAGGTTGGTATAAGCCTCGATAACATGCAGGTGTGTATTCATCGATTTTTTTTCGTTCAGGTCCTTGTCGCTTAAACGCAGGTCGTCAATCGCTTGCCAATCTTTTTTAAAAGCTTCCAGATAACCTAGATGGATGTGGTCAAAACTATATTTTTCTAATAGCCAAAAGCCATCTTTAGCCAATGTTAGGGCTTTCTCGTTTTGGGTTGCCTTGTAATATTCGGCAAATGCATAAATGGCAAAAGCCTGCCCGTAGACTTGCTTTTTGCCATCTAACATTGCACCCTTAAAATCTACAGCCCAATAGAAACCCCCATATTCTGGATCTAAAAAATAGGTGTGGAGATAGCTAAAAGCGCTATCCGCCATGCGTAGGTAGTCGTCGTTGCCTGTGAGCAGATAGGCCGAAGAAAAGGTGTAAAGTATCCTTGCGTTTAATACCAGTCCTTTTGGTGCATTAGGAGCAACAATATTGTTAGGATCTACTTTGCCATAAAAGCCACCATTTTCATGGTCAACCGTAAAAGTCATCCACCAATTGAGGAGATTTTCTAGTTCTGTTGTTACTTCGGCTTTGTAGGTAGCTATCGTTGTTTGGTCCATATTACAAACTGGCAGATTGTCCGTTTAAATTTACGGCAACAGGCGTTTCTTCTGCAATTTTTTTATTTCTATCTATAATGTCTATAATCGTATTTACCGAAGTGGCAGAACGTAGACCGTCTGCTGGGTTGTTCATCACATAATCGGTTAATTGTGCAACAGTACTGGTAGCTACATGCATACGGGTGTCTGAAGAGGCGTAATAGATGTAAACAGTTCCATCTTCATCAACGATCCAGCCATTGCAGAAGGCCACATTAGATACATCTCCAATTCTTTCTTCCCCATCTGGGGCCAAGAAATAACCGGCAGGTTTATTGGTCACCTTGGTCAAATCGTTAAGGTCGGTCATGAACATGTACAATACGTACCTTAATCCGGCTGCGGTGTTCCTTACCCCATGGGCCAAGTGTAGCCATCCTTGTGCGGTTTTGATTGGTGCAGGACCTTGTCCATTTTTGGCTTCGTAAACTGTATGGTAAACCTTTTTATCAATCACGATTTCGGTATTTACCACGGCATTTTCTATCGATGCAGAAAGACCAAAACCAATACCGCCACCATTGCCGGCATCAACAAAACCATCTTGCGGACGGGTGTAAAAAGCATATTTTCCATCTACAAACTCAGGATGTAATACTACATTTCGCTGCTGTGGCGAAGAAGTTTTTAGGTCGGCCAATCTATCCCAGTCTACCAGGTTTTTGGTGCGGGCAATACCGCATTGGGCAATAGCTGCAGATTGATCACCTGCACTTGCCTTTGGATCTCTGCGTTCGGTACAAAAAAGGCCATAGATCCAACCATCTTCATGTGCTACCAATCTAATGTCGTAGATGTTGGTATCGGGGTCTGCTGTTTCCGGCATCACTACCGGGTACTCCCAAAAACGGAAATTATCTATTCCGTTTGGGCTTTCTGCCACGGCGAAGAAAGACTTCCTATCGTTACCTTCTACACGGGCAACAAGAACATACTTGTCTTGCCATTTGATCGCCCCTGCATTCAGTACCGCGTTGATGCCAAACCTTTCTATCAGATAAGGATTGGTTAAGGGATTAAGGTCGTATTTCCAGTTGAACGGAACATGAGCAGCTGTTAATACGGGATTTTTATATCTATTGAAAAGGCCATTTCCTTCTTCAATCTTTTGATTTGGAGTTTGGATCAACTCCTCCTGGTTTTTGGCCAATTTTGTAATGCGTTGTTCGAAATTCGTTTTCATGTGTTTTGTTAATCTTCTAATCTATTCCACCAGGTTCTTTTTAAAGTAAAGATGATGAGGGCTAAAATGGCTAGTGCTATCCATAAAGGAGAGTACATGCCCGTAATCAGGTACATTGGCGCAATGGTTAGGCAGAGCTGCGCAATAACGCCTAGCACTACATTGAACATGTCCAGTTTAAAGTTTTTGTTGGCTTTGAAAGTTGGGTCTTCTGCAACAACCAAGTCATGTATGGGTTGCCAAAAGCCCCATGGCCTTACGGTTTTATAAAATGATTTTAACACAGTAATATCTGTTGCTGGGGCGGCATAAGTGCCAATCAAACAACCGATAAAGGAAAGGACAAAAAGCAATGGCCACCAATAGAGCGGCAGACCAGTAGTTACGTAAGGCATTAATAGGGCTGCGCCCACACCAACGGCCATTCCCCAAAAAAAGCCATTGGCATTAAAGCGCCACCAATACCATTTTAAACAGTTGGCAGCCACATACCCACCATATAAACCACCAACGATCCATTGGAGTACATCGTTTACATCATTGGCCAAAAAGCCGAAAAAGATACCTACAACTACCACCACAACACCCACGATATAGTTCATGGACATGATTTTTTTGGTTGCTGCGTTAGGATTGATGTATTTAAGGTAAATGTCGTTGACAATATAAGCTTGTGCTGCATTTAAGGTGCCACTAAAAGTGCCCATAAAGGCACCAAGCAAGCCCGTTAATACCAGTCCCAAAACGCCAACTGGCAGAAAATTGTTGATGGTTGCCGGAAGGATACGTTCAAAATCGGTTACGCCATCCGGTCCTTTTAAATAAAGCTGGTTGTAATACAAAAGTGCCAGAACGGTCAATCCTGTGATCATCGAGTAACGGATGGGCAACAGGATGATGCTTACGAAACCTGTCATTTTACTCGCCTCTTTTGGACTGCGCGTACTTAAGATTTTTTGCATATCGTAGTTTGGAGCTGGACCAGCCAAGGAGGCGAAAATCCCTTTCATCAACATCATCATAAAGAAAATTCCGAAAAGGCTAAAACCATCATCGGCAATCTTTTTGTTGGCATCTGCAGCGATTTTGCTCCAATCGAGATCGAGTTTCCAGCTAAAGAAAGGATTGTTCCAGCCCTTTGGTACGTTTAAAGTCTGGCCATGTAAATGCTGTACGGCAATTACGCCGATAGCCACACAGGCCAATGTCATGATCGAATATTTGATTGCATCGCCCAGCACAATACTGTGCATACCACCAATAATGGAGTAGAACATGGCAAATAGCGTAAATACGATACCATAAAAATGAGGTACATATTTGTCTGATACATGGAAAGGGATATAGTCTTTGATGTGGTCCCAAGGGATAAAGACCTGTACAAATTTGCCCAAGCCCACAAAACCGTAGGCCAAAAAACCCAGACAACTGATCAGTGCAAAAGCGATCACGATTACGTGCGAGCCTGTAACGCCTTTTCCACTGAGGCCAAACCTGGTTTTTAACCATTCGGCACCTGTGGTCGCATTCGATCTTCTTAGCCATTTGGATAAGAACATCATCATAAAAACCTGATTAAAAACAGGCCATAACCAAGGAATCCAAATGCTTTTAAAGCCGTATACAAAACAAAGGGCAACCATCCACATCGTACCACTGATGTCGAACATATCGCTGGCATCGCTAAGGCCCAGCATATACCAAGGTAGTTTTTTGCCGCCCATCAGGTAGCTTTCCTTATCCTGCTTGGCCTTGTTCCTCATGTAAAAACCAATGAGCACCATGGTGGCGAGATAGGTAACCAGAATTAAAATGTCTATAAGTTGTAGTTTCATGTAAGCGTTAAGGTTATTGGTATATTTTTTTGGCGCCTAGGGCTTTTTCGAATAAGATGTAGCTGTTCTGGTAAAATTTCTTGAAATCTTTTTCAGACACTTGGCCTTTGTAAGGTGCATAATAATGCATCTTCTTCATCGTGACCGAATAACCTGCATTGCGCCATACCAATACGTAGGCCAATGGATAACCCTTAATGGCAGGCCATAAGGTCTCCGTCCACCATGTGGGGTCGGGTATGGCCTCAAAACCTGTTTCTGCAAAGGCAGCTAGTTTGTTTTTTTGTTTGGCTACTTTGGTCAGAATGGTCGATTGATGGCGTACAGCATTGATAAACTTTTGTTTGTCCTTCTGTTCAAACTGATAAAGATCAAAACTTACCACGTCTACCAGGTCATCGCCAGGATAGCGTTCTAAAAACTGTTGTTCGGTAGTGAAATCGTTGGTGTTGTAAACAACGATTAGGTTGTGCAGATGCTTTTTGTTCCTCAGGTAGTCGATGGTAAAACGCCAAGCCCGTTTCAGTTCGGTTGGTGTAGCTGTATTTCTTCCCCACCAAAACCAATTGCCCGTTAATTCATGAAAAGGGCGGAACAAAATAGGAATAGCTTCGTTCTTGCTGCCTTTTAGACTTTGCATAAATTGTGCTGCTTTATCCAACCACGAAATGTACAATTGGTGTTTGGCACCACCCGGTAAAATAGCGGCCACCGAATTTTTGGTGGTATCCCACGATGAACCTCCAGTTAACGGATTGTCGAAATGCCAACTTAGGGTAATTACAGCCCCTTTTTGATAACCTTCTTGGATGTATTTGCGCATCTGCTCAAAAGGAACACCATCGATGTTTTTTGCAGCACCCAATTCTATTCTGCCCATGTCCCAGCCATAAACTGCAGGATAGTCATTGACCACGTCTTTAATGTCGCTTTTGCCAGTAACGTATTTCCAGTTTACACCATAGGCCAAATCGTCTTGATGGCCAAACAAGATGTGTTTCTTGCTCAATTGGTGTAGGTTTTTGTAAAGAGCCACTGTTTCTTTGGTGGCCTTTGGATCACTTAAAGACTGCGCATTTAAAGCGCAGCTCCCCAATAGAAGGAAGCTGCTACAGATGCTGGTTAAAATTATCCTGTTTAATTTCATGTAGGGGATACGGCTAGTTTTTGAAGGGATTTTTGAATTGATTAATAGAAACCAATATCATCAATGTAGATCTGAGAGGCTATTCCACTAAACTCTTGGAAAGTGATGTAGTCGATCACTGTAGGGCCACCTAGGTTGGTCAATGGAATCTGGTAGTCTGTCCAAACACCTTCAGTTAATACCAAATCATAGGTAGATTTTGCCGGAGTTAAAGAAATCCTCACTTTTTTACCTGCCGTACCCGGGCCACCATAGATTGAAATCTTAAGTACCGTATAGCCAGTAGTGCTAAATGTAGGGATACACCTGAACCTTGCGGCGCCAAATCCGACAGAATATTTATGGCCAATGGCAATTGATCCACGTCTAACAATCACAGATTGCAACATGTCCCAAGTACTGCTATAAGAAGTGTTAGACCATCCACCACGTAGGGCATCATCAAAGATCACATGTTTTAGTCCAAAGGTTTTGGTAGCGGTAACTGTTCCGATTGGTGTAGATACGGCAACCAAGCCATAAGTTACCCCAGCAGGTACTTTTAATTTGATTTCAGTTTGGGTGCTCGACACGATATTGGCTGCTACGCCATTGATCATTACACCCGTTAAGCCTTTAAAGTAATTGCCTTTAATGGTTACTTGGTCATCAGGTCCACCAGCTGCGGGGTCAAAATCGGTAATTAATGGAGCTGGCTGTAATATTTTAAAGTTCAGCGTTGCAGTGCCGTATTTTGTAGTAACCGTAATCGGGTTGTTTACAGGGTCTTTTAAGCTAGAAGGAATCTTTACCGTAATGCTATTGTCGTTGGCGTAGATCAATGAATCCGCAGCCAAAGTGCCATTGAAGTCGACCTTTGAAGTAGTGGCCAGGTTTGCCCCTTTGATGATGATCCATTCGCCATAGCCAACAGAACTTAGTGGTGCCGTTCTGGCTGTAAGGTTGGTAACCTCGGTTAGGGTAGGCGTTCCTGTATTTTCATTGTTGTCTTTTTTACAGGCGGCGAAAAATACCAACATTAGTGCAACCATTGCATAAATGCGTATTGATGGCGTATTTTTTTTCATACTTATATGAGTTAAAGTCATGATTGAATAAATATATCAATTTTACCAGCCAGGATTATTGCCTTTGATCGCTGTATTAGAATTGAGTTCGTTTAAGGGCAGTGGCAGCAATAAGTTCTTCAGCGACCTAACTTTAGAGATGCTGTTCTGACCGGTACTGATCTTGTTCATTACCTGTAGGTAAACGCCCATGCGCATCAGGTCAAAACGTCTAATACCCTCTAGGTTAAATTCGCGGGCCCTTTCTGCCAAAACAAAGCTTCTAAACTGTTCTCTGTTCATCCCCGTTGGTGCAGGCGTAGCACTTGCCCTGGTACGGATGGTGTTCAAAGCATCGTAAGCTTGAGTAGAAGCCTCATTGATTTCATTTTCTGCTTCGGCATAGATCAATATTACATCGGCATAACGCACTAGTGGGAAAAAGGCATCGCTATTGGCTACCGTTGGATCTGCTACGGCGCTGTATTTGATCACATAGGCACGCTCAGCACCAGTGGTACCCGTGTTGTTGTAATTCACCCCGTTTACAACTTTGTACAAAGCAGCTTGCCACGAAGGGTAGAAGATATTGGTTCCCTGTAAAGTAGTATAATTATGTGTTACACCATCTAATACTCTTTTGTCTGCATCCTCATAATCGCTATAATGGTTGTTGGTAGTCCATACGGCACCTTGACCAAAGGTTGATCTGGCCGAGAAATAAGCGCTTAAGTTGTTTACAAAAGCGGTACCGGCTAAAGACTGTAGTTCCCACATCTGCTCTTTAGAGTTTCTGCCGGCAATGCTCCATAGGTCTTTCCAACTTGGGGTTAAGCTGTATAAATTACTGGTCATCACTTCTGCGGCTTTGTCTCTTGCCAAAGTATAATAAGCTTTGCTATCCAAGCCTTCTAGGCCAGCAACTACTGTTTTTGCATAAGTGTAATATCCGTTGTCTGTGCCACCTCTTACCGTTAAATTGCCTGTTAAAGAACCAGAGGCCATGGTTAGGTAGGCTTTGGCCAAAACTGCTTTGGCTACACCTTGGTTAACCCTACCTGCTTCGCCAACTTTTGCATGTCCTAAGGGTAGCAATTTGGTCTCTGCGGCTTTAAGGTCGCTGATTACCTGTGCATAACTGTCTTTTACAGAGGCACGCGGTACATTGGTTTCGGGGTTTTCTGCCGATAAAGATTTTAAACGAAGTGGTACGCCACCATATAACTGCACCAATTGAAAATAGGCCCAACCTCTTAAAAAGTAGGCTTCGCCCAAGATTCTGTTCTTGATGTCGGATCAATATCGGTTATGTTGACCACGTTTTCCAATACGGTATTTGCGCGGGCAATAATGGCATAACAACCTACCCAAGGTCTGTCCCAACCAAAATAGGCTTGTGGGTTACCAGCCCCTGTAGTGCCCAAAAACCAATCTGCTCCAGAAACATGGTCATCATCCAAGATCGTCATGTTCCAGAATGGTTGCATGTAAAGGTCGTAAGTATAAAGTTCGTTGTACACACCATTGATCGCGGCCTTCGCATCACTTTCGTTTTTATAAAAGTTTTCTGGTGAGTAAAACGAGTAGGGCTTTTCTTCTAGTGCTTTTTTGCAAGAGCTTGTCAATAGACAACTACCCGCAACAAATGCTATAAAATATTTTGAAATCGCTTTCATATTATATTTTTAATAAGGTTAAAAATTGCAACGTAAAGACAGGTTATAAGTTCTTGAATTTGGATAACCACCAAGGTCTACACCAAACAAAGCGGGATTATCTCCATAGCTGTTGATTTCTGGGTCGTAACCAGAATAATTGGTGAAGGTGAACAGGTTGTTTACCCCAACAGAGACCTTTAATGCCGAAATGGTTTTAGAGCGCATCGGAACATTGTACCCCAGGGTAATGTTCTTGATCCTTACAAAACTGCCATCCTCAACAAATCTTCTGCTAAACAATTGGTTCCTGAAGAACTGGCGCATGATCTTTGGTCCGGTTGCATTGGTATTGTCTTTGCCTTGTGCCCAAGCACCATCAGCCATTTCTTGCGTAATGTTTTTGTTGGTGCCCAAGTTGCCATTAAATCTGGTGTTCATGTTGATGATGTCGTTTCCTTGTACACCATTGATGAAAATGCTCAGGTCGAAACTTTTGTATCTGAAATTGTTGATGAAACCGAAAGTATAATCAGGATTTACATCACCAATAAAAGTGCGGTCTGTTTGCGAGATGTTGGTTGGGTCGCCATCTAGGTTTTTGTATTTGATCTCGCCAATTGTCCTTAAGATAATTGCATCTCCCTGATTGGTGTAGGCAGGGTCATTTCTAACCTCAGCCTCATTGTCGTAATAGCCATCTTCAACATAGCCATATAAAGCGCCAATGGGCATGCCTACAGTTTGGATAAATGGTGCATCGCCTGTAGAGATGTTTCTGCCATATTGTTCTTTTACATCAGGACTTAAACTCAAGATCTTGTTCCTGTTAAAAGAGATGTTGAAATTAGAGTTCCACTCAAAATCTTTGTTCTTGGCAATGGTTCCATTTAACGTAAGCTCTAAACCTCTGTTCTGTATCGATCCAGAGTTTACCAATTTGGTTTGGAAGCCAGTAGAAGAAGGGATGATCAGGTTCTGTAAAAGATCATCGGTTATTTTCTTGTACATTTCTACATGCAGGCCTAACCTGTTGTTGAACATGCCTAAATCCAAGCCCAAATTGTAGGCTGTAGTGGTTTCCCATTTTAGCTTTTCGTTGGCCGGGCCCGAATAAAGGTCGTTGGCCAAGCCTGTTTGAACAGCACCACCAAATGGATAGTTGTATACGCTAAGTTTGGCAAGAGAAGCATAACTTCCAATACCTTGGTTGCCGGTTTGGCCATAACTTGCACGGATCTTCAGGTCGCTGATTTCTTTGATGTCCTTGATGAAATTCTCGTTAGATAATTTCCAGGCCAAAGCAGCCGAAGAAAAACCTGCCCATTTATTGTTCTTGCCAAATTTGCTTGAACCATCTTGACGGTAAGAGAGCGTCAATAGATAACGGTCGTCGAAAGTATAATTTGCGCGTCCCAAGAAAGAAATCAATGTAGATTGGTAGCGCGATGAAATAATGGGAAGAACTACCTCGCCAGCAGCTAAATTTTCATTCTGTAGCGCGTCGTTAGGGAAGGTTTTAGCTTCGGCTCTTTTGCTGTTGCCATTGGTACGTTCAAAAGTTCCAGCGCCCATCACATTTAAGCTGTGTTTGCCTATGGTTTTGTTATAGGTTAAGATACTTTCTGCAGTTCCGCTGTTCCATAGGTTGTCGGCTTTTAAGCCCCAGCCTTTTACGGCGAAACCTTCGTATACACTTCGTGGATAATATTGGTCTCTGGTGCTAGAAGCATAACTGAAACCGATGTTCTGTCTAAATTTAAAATCTTTTAAAAAGCTGGCCTCCAAATAACTTGAAGAGAAGATGTTTAAGCCTTTTACCTTGTTCAGTACATCGTTTACATAGATGTAAGGATTGGTAATAAAAGCATCGCCCACACCATCATAAACTGCTGGATCGCTTAAGGTTGAAGGGAAGGTAATGGTCGAACGGATTACACCTGCACTTGCCGCATCAGATTTGTCGGTGCCTGTCTTTACACCATTGGTGGTGGTACTCGAAAACGAAGTACTGGTGCCTATCTTAAAGGTTTTGCTGATGTTTCTGCCCAAGTTTAAACCTAAGCCTAATTTGTTGTAGCCTGAGTTTGAAATGGTACCTTCTTGGTCTAGGTAGTTGAAGGTAATGCTGTGGTTGCCGATGTCGCTACCACCAGAAATGTTAACCGAATAATTTTGATAGATCCCACGACGGAAGATCTGGTCTTGCCAGTTGTTGGTATTGCCAACATAATCTTGTGGGCCTTTTGAATAATAGGTCTTTCCTGGGTTTAATGGATCTGGTACCTGTGCGCCTGGATAGGGGATGTTATAGTTTGTACCAGTATATTTGTTAGAATTGGTATAGGCCAGGTTCTGGTAGGCCGCATATTCTGAGGCATTGAGCACATCGAGTTTTTTAGAAACTTCAGCCATTCCGGTTGTAACGTTCATCTCCACTCTGTCTCTACCACTTTTCCCTTTTCTGGTGGTAATCAATACGACACCGTTTGCACCACGAGAACCATAAATGGCGGTTGCAGAAGCATCTTTTAAGATGTCGATACTTTCTATATCGCTAGGATTGATAAACGACATGGCATTTAAGGTCTGTTTCTCATCTTCACCGATAGACATTGGTGTAGAACCAGAGCTTGAGTTGTTAAAAGGGATGCCATCTATTACATAAAGTGGTTCTGTGCCACCCAAGAAAGAGTTTGATCCTCTGATTTTGATACTTAAACCTGCGCCTGGCGAACCGTCGTTCTGTGTAACGTTTACGCCTGCAATTTTTCCTTGTAAGGCTTGTAAGATGTTGATCGGACCATCTTTGATCAGGTCTTCTCGCTCAATTCTGGCAACCGATCCTGTTAGGTCTGCTTTTTTAACAGAACCATAGCCAATAATTACCACATCAGATAGCGTAGTGCTCTTAGATTTTAAGGTAATATTGAATGAGGTTTTGTTGCCAATATTGAACTCTTGTTCTTCCGTTCCGAGAAATGAAAACACAATGATTTGGCTGTTTGAGGCACTGATCATAAAATTTCCATTGACGTCGGTATTGGTGGCCGATTTGGTGTCTTTTATGCGGACTGAAACACCAGCAAGCGGAGTTCCACTCTCATCAGATACTTTGCCCGTGATCTTTTTGTCTTGGGCAAAGCAATGGGTAATGGATAACAGGCATACAAGTACTGCCAATAAATTAGTGGTTAGTTTATTAAGCATAAGCGGTTTATTTGGTTTACTCAAAAGTAGTAGTCAATGCGATGCACAAAATAATACTATTTTATCCATTTATAATATTTTTATCGCTTTAACATTCTTTATTTTTAAAATTAAGGCACTTTAACATTGTCTAAACTATTTTAATTAGCAAATCCATTGGACTTGTTATATATTTGATGACTGATATTATTTTATCCTATTTATTGATATTATTTATTCATTTACCGTGTAGGCAAATATGATAAAGGAAATAACACCACTAACCAACAGCGATTGTTTCACTATTTTCGAAAGAAAGAAACAAGATTTCGACTTTCCCTTGCATTACCATGAAGAGATGGAACTGAACTTTATCTCTAATGCTACTGGAGCCAGGAGGGTAGTTGGCGATCATATTGAAGAAATTGGAGAGATAGAACTGGTGTTGATTGGTTCTAACTTACCCCATGTGTGGGAAACGCATAAGCTGAGTGGGCAAGAGATCCATGAGGTAACCATCCAATTCCATAAAGACCTGTTTGATGAAAAATTTCTACGACGCAACCAATTGCGTGTAATCAGGGAGATGTTCGAAAAGTCGAAATGTGGCATCCTGTTTTCGAAAGAGACAGCACAGACCATTGGGCCTCGATTGGTAAAACTGAACAAGAAACATGGTTTTGATTCAGTATTGGAACTGATGTCTATCCTGCATGATCTTTCTACTTCCAGAAACATGCGCACCCTTTCTGATTCTACTTTCAGCAATGCCGAATTTTCTTATAACAGCAGGCGTGTAGAAAAGGTAATGGAATACATCAACTTCAATTTCGATAAACAGGTAAGTTTGGCCGAAGTTGCCCGAATAGCCAACATGACAGAGGTGTCTTTTAGTAGGTTTTTCAAAAGCAGAACAGGCATCAGTTTTATCGATAGCTTGATTGAAATCAGGTTGGGTCACGCCTCCAGAAAGTTGATAGACACCACTGAAGCCGTGGCAGAAGTAGCCTACAATTGTGGCTTCAACAACATCTCTAATTTTAACCGCATTTTTAAAAAGAAAAAGGGCTGTACCCCGAAAGAGTTTAGAGATAATCTTTCCGGTCACCGTGTTTTTGTTTAAGTATATGAAAAGGATCTTTTATTTCGTACTGTTACTGTCTATCAGTTGTTTTGCCTTTACTAAAAAGAAGACAGAACTTTTTTTTAATGCCAACCATCAATACATTCAATATACGGGTAGGGTAGATTTTTCTAATGCCGACAAGCCTAAGGTTTGGGCCTCTGGAGCTTATGTTACCATCAAATTTAGTGGCACTTCTTTTTGGGCACAACTGAACGACCAGATGGTTTGGGGCAAGGTATTGAACTACTTGGAAATCAAAATTGATGACCGACCTGCCTACCGTATCCAGTTGAAAGAAAAAGTGAACAACTTGGTATTGGCCAAAGACCTGCCAGCAGGAGAACATGTGATGACCATCTGCAAAAACTCGGAGGCCGAAAATGGGTATATTGAATTTGTAAAGTTCTCTTGCGATAAATTATTGCCACCACCAGCTAAACCTAAGCGTAAAATAGAGTTTATTGGCGATTCGATTACCTGTGGCGCAGGTAGCGACGAAAGTGAGATTCCCTGTGGTAAGGGCGAATGGCATGACCAGCACAATGCTTGGTTTGCCTATGGCCCTACAACGGCACGTACTTTGGATGCACAATGGCATCTATCTTCAGTTTCTGGCATTGGGTTGATGCATAGTTGTTGCGATAAAAAAGTGATAATGCCAGATGTTTTTGGTCAGACAAGCTTGGCCAAAGATACCCTCAAATGGGATTTTAACCGTTATCAACCAGATGTAGTAACGGTTTGTTTAGGACAGAATGATGGCATACAGGATTCTACTGCTTTTTGTGGGGCCTATTTAAATTTTGCTAAAACGCTACGCAAGTATTATCCCAAGGCCAAATTGGTTTTTTTAACCAGTCCAATGGCGAGTAAAGAATTAAAAGCAGCTTTAACAAAATACATTACAGCAGTAAAAAGGCAGCTGAACAAAGCCGGCGACCAAAATATCGGGATGTATGTTTTCTCCAAACAAGCTAACAAGGGTTGTGGCGGCCATCCCTCTTTGGCAGAACACAAAGAAATCGCTACGGAACTGACCGCTTACCTTAAAAAAACAATGAAATGGTAAGGCGCATGATACATAAAAAGCCAAACCTGCGTTACAAAAAGACCTTTACCCTATAAAACCACTTTCACTAATTTGCAATCAAATTAATAACCCTATCAAATCAATACAATGAAGAAGTTATCCCTCATTTTACTTTTTTTAATCGCTTTTATCTCACTAAAAGCGCAAGATGCTCCATTTTACAATGAGATCCGAAATTTTAAAAAACAAGACAGCATCAAGTTTCCACCTAAAAAGGCCATCTTATTTATTGGCAGTTCTACCTTTACCAATTGGAAAGATGTGCAGACTTATTTCCCTGGCCATGTGATTATCAATCGTGGTTTTGGAGGTTCTTCCCTGCCAAATGTAATCAATTATGTACCAGATATTGTCTTCCCTTATGATCCGAAGCAGATTGTGATCTACTGTGGCGAGAATGATTTTACTGGAGGTGCTACGCCGCAGATTGTAGTAGACCGTGTAAAACAATTGATTGAACTGATCCGAACAAAATATCCGAAAGTACCTTTGGTATATATTTCTATCAAGCCAAGCCCATCAAGAGAGAAGTATATGCCACAAATGGTGGAAGCCAACGGAATGATTGCCAAAATGGTGAAGAAGATGAAAAAGGTAAAGTTTGTAAATACCTATAATGCCATGTTTAACCCAGATGGAACCATCATGACAGATATCTTTTTAAAAGACAACCTGCATATGAATGCAAAAGGTTATGCCATTTGGCAAAAAATAATGGAACCTTATCTGAAGTAAGAATTTTCTATGTACCTATGTGGTTTATCAATTTGTTTTTTGACTACATAGGTACATAGAACATATAGGCTTGTTTGTTAAATCCCAAACCTTAAGCGTAAGGCTTCGCTATTGGAGCGGCTAGAAGTTACTCGGGTTTCATTGGCAGTGTTCAACACAAAGATCAATGCACCATTAAAACCTTTTCTGATTTCTTTAATGTAATCGGTATTGATCATTTCACTTCGGTGGATTCTTAAAAATTCTTCCGGTAACTTTTCTTCCAATACGGCTAAAGTATAATCCGTTAGATGTTTTTTGCCATCACTGGTATGCAGAAACACATATTTGTCTTCGGCCTGTACATGTACAATGTCTTCTAATTTGATCAACAAGATCTTATCGCCTAGCTTTACAGTTAAGGTCTTGATCGTCTTTTTACCTTGGATCTGCCGAATCAACTCTTCAATGGGCAACTGAGGTGCAGAAAGTGCAGTCTGTTTGAGTTTCTTAATGGTCTTGTCCAACCTTTCGGTCTCAATAGGCTTAAGCAGATAATCTATCGAGCCCTCTTCAAAAGCTTTAATGGCATATTGATCGTATGCGGTGGTAAAAACAACCTTTGGTGGGTTACTCAGCTTCGCTAACATTTCAAAACCATTTAAAATAGGCATTTCTATATCCAGAAAAATAAGGTCAGGCTGGTGCAGTTGGATCAATTCCAAACCTTCCGCTCCATTCTCGGCTTCCGCAACTACATCTACTTCATCGTACTGCGCCAACAAACGTTTTATGCGTTGGCGTGCCAATTGCTCATCATCAATAATTATGGTCTTCCACATGGCGGTTAAGTTAAGGGGATTGAAATTTTAATGTGTTTGGTTGGGCTGTTGTTGAGCTGTAGGTCGTACTCATCTTTATACAGTAGTTTAAGTTTATCAAAAGTGCTCTGTAGCCCATAACCCGCAATTAGCTCTTCAGGAAAAGGGATGCCATTATCATAGATGGAGATTTCTATCCTCGGTCCATTTGATACAATGATTACCTTCATTTCCCCATGGTCTCGAATATCCTTTAAACCATGCTTTAACGAGTTTTCTACCAAAGGCTGTAATAAAAAACGCGGGATCAGTTGGTTTTCTAGCGCTGCAGGTACGCTGATCAAAAAACGAATTCGATTGCCAAAGCGCACCTTTTCTATATCCAGATAGGTATTTAGGATTTCTACCTCTTCCTTTATCGTACAATAGTTTTCTTGCATGGTGTTGATACTGTACCTAAAAAGCTTGGAAAGTTTCAAGGTCATCTCTTCAGCCTTGTTGGCATCCTCATGGATCAAACTCACGATAGAATTTAAAGCATTGTATAAAAAATGCGGGTTGATCTTCGATTGTAAGGCCTGTAGTTCAGCTTGTGTCTTCAACTGGTCTAATTTAACCAGGTCCATTTCTCTGGCCCGTAAAATAGACTCGGCATTGATCTTCTGTAGATGATAAAATAAGATCAAGGTACCCACAACGGTTACAATGGCAGAGGTAGTGCCATAATATTCCCATCTAAAAAAATGGATATCGAAATTGTATAGCAAGGAAACAATAACATTTGCAGTTTCCATACCAATTACCATCCCCACTAAATTACAAGCATAATAACCCAAAATGAATTTCCAAAAGCTGATATTGCCTGGACTATAATAACATTGGTAGATGGCTACCACATTGGCAATGCCCAAGGTGATCAACAAACTATAAAGCACATTGATCAAGGCATCCTCAATAGAGATGCTGTTTCTGTTAAAGATGGCCACAAACAAGCTCATTACAGTGCCAACCGCAATACCGATTACACCATATTTGATGTTAACGTATAAAAATCCCCGCTCTTTGATGGCTATTATCTTCTTTGTCATGTTGTAGGCATTAAGGTAATTGCTTTTAGGCAATTTTACCATTAAAATATGGCAATTTAATGAGTTGGAGCAACAATATCAGTTACAGCTCCGGCAGTGGTGGCAATATCTAAAGAACTTATAACAGTATCTTTTTTGCTATCGCCAGTTTCTAAAGTTCCTGCACTGATCGTAATCACATTCAGCTCGTTAACCGCTTGTTTAAGTTGTGCCGTCAATACAATATCCTTGCCTTCTATATTACCCATAAGCTATCAGTTTTGTAGCCCACTGCTGTAAAACGGAGCAATTGTTTGCCAGTTTCGCTGGTGTTGAACTTAAATCTGCCTACAGAATCTGTAGATGTTCCATCGTACGTATTGGCCAAAACCACATTTGCACAAGCAATGATTTCGCCATTGTTGCCTTTAAGGGTGCCACTGATATGGGTCTGCGCATTTAGCACAAGGCTGCTGGTGAAGAGAAGAAGAGTAAAGATTGTTTTCATGTATACGCTATTTTAGGTTGATAGTCCAAAATTGCAGCGTAGGATAGGTATTATAAAGACAATACCGACGAGCGGTAGCAAACGAAATACGAACGGTTGAACTTTACGGATTAAATTAGAGGCAAGTCTTATGCAATCGATTTATAAGACTGTGCGCTGTGGATAAGATCTGATTTCAATAATTTCATTTTAGTTAAACATAAGGATAACCTTTAATTGGTTTTAGTTTAACAGACGATGCGTTACTTTAATGCGCTACCAATGCTTTTGTGTATAATAGCTTAAAATGCAGCTATTTATGGGTTTATTTTCATTGGGACTAAGTGTAACAGTGATTATACATCATTAAGCTTTCTTTAACTGATAGGTAATATTTGCTTTATCTCGCTAAGAGAACTTTGACCCCTGAAATCGTCCATGTAGGATGATGTGAAACAGAGTTCAAATATTAAAAAGCAACATGAAGAAATTATTTACTTATCTATTACTGTTGTTTTCTGCATTGGGTGTACATGCCCAGGTAACCACAGGAAGCATAACAGGAACCATTAGAGAGGGCAAAGAAATCCTGCCTGGAGTTAGCATTAAGGCTACTCATACCCCATCTGGTACTACCTACATTACAAGTAGTAACCAAGATGGCCGCTTTACACTTCCAAACCTACGTCCTGGAGGTCCATACAAGATCCAGTTTACCTATGTAGGTAAAGAACCAAAAACGGTAGAGAACATCAATATTGCCTTGGGCGATCCTTACCTGCTTAACCTTACCATGGAAGTGGCTGGTACACAGTTGAGCGAGATTGCGGTAAAAGGCAATGGTAAAAATTCGATGTTAAATGCCAGTCGTACGGGTACATCTACCAACTTGACCAAAGCAGAGATCAATGCATTACCTACCTTAACCCGTAGCTTAAATGATTTGATCAGACTTACGCCACAAGCCAATGGTACTACTATTGGTGGAGGTAACTCTCGTCAGAACAACGTTACGGTAGATGGAGCCGATTTTAACAACAACTTTGGTATTGGTAACAACCTACCAGGTAATGGTAATCCGGTTTCTATCGATGCATTAGAGGCCATTTCGGTTAACGTTACACCTTATGATGTAAAACAATCAGGTTTTATCGGTGGATCGATCAATGCGGTAACCCGTTCGGGTAACAACGAATTTTCTGGATCCTGCTTATACTTATTTCAGAAACCAGAACCAGATTGGTAAAAAAGTACAGAATTATCCAGAACTGGCCGATCCAACAGACCAATCGTACAAAACAATTGGTGCTAGAGTTGGTGGCCCGATCATCAAAAACAAATTATTCTTCTTCTTTAACGCAGAGCGAGAAGATCAAGTTAGACCGGGTCAAACCAGATTAGCGGCTACACCAAGTGCACCTTATAATTCAGGTATTCCAAACGTAGTGCGCCCAACCGTTGCAGAACTAGACGAGATCAGCAACTACTTAAAAACAACCTACGGTTACGATCCAGGTATCTATCAAGGCTATGCTTCAGAAACACAAAGAACAAACCTTTTGGCCCGTTTCGATTGGAACATCAACAGCAAAAACCGTTTCAACATCCGTGGTAGTTATGTAAAAACCAAAGCGCCTTCTTTTGTAAGTACATCAAGAAGCCCGTTGGGTAACTTCCCAGGTGGTGGTTCTCGTACAGGTAACACTGCCTTGGCTTTCAAAAACTCTAACTATTACCAAGAGAGCAACCTTTACTCTATTACTGCAGAATTGAACAGTACTTTAGGTAGAGTAGCGAATACTTTACGCTTATCTTATACCAACCAGAACGATCCAAGAAGCTCGGATAGTGATGTTTTCCCTTTGGTTGATATCTTAAAAGCAGACGGGAACTCGGCGCCAACACCATTTACCACTTTTGGTTATGAGCCGTTTACCTACGGCAACTTAAGAGATGTACAAGTATACTCTTTTAACGATTATTTGACTTGGTCTGCAGGTAAACACAATTTTACAGCAGGTTTACAAGCCGATTATAACGTTACCAAAAATGGTTTCCAACGTTTCGGAACCAGTTATTATACTTTTAACTCTTGGGATGATTTTAAAAACGGGGCCAAACCGATTGAGTTTGCACAAACCTATTCATTATCTCCAGGTTATGCACAAGCATTCCCAACCTTTAAGTTTTTACAATTCTCGGCATACGGACAGGATGAGATTTCTATCAGCGATAGATTACGTATAACTGCTGGTGTACGTTTTGATCTAGGTACTTATCCTAAGATCTTAAAAGAACACCCATTGGTTTCGGCATTGACTTTCCAAAATGGAGAACACTTGAATACAGGTAACCTACCGAAATCAAGAGTAGCCATTTCACCTCGTTTCGGTTTCAACTGGGACGTAAAAGGCGACCGTTCTTTACAGTTTAGAGGTGGTGCAGGTATTTTTACAGGTAAAATCCCTAACGTATCGATCGTAGCACAAGCAGGTGATGCGGGTATGTTACAGATCACCGAAACTTATTCAGGTCAGAACAATACGCCTGGTCCATTTAACCCTAATATTGGCGCTTACCGCCCAACAACAGTACCAGTTGCAGGTACCGTATTGCCAAACCCAGTTACTGTAATGGATAAAAACCTAAAAATGCCATCGGTATTAAAGGCAAGTTTAGCAATGGATGTTAAGTTACCTTTAGGTATCGTAGCATCAATTGAAGGTATCTATAACAAAGACCTACGTACCGTATTGTTCCGCAATGCCAACTTGGTAGAGCCAGAACCATTAAATGTAGCAGGTTACCCAGATAACCGTATGATCTATCCAAGTGCGGCTACCGATAAATTCTTAAACCCGATCTATAATGGTCAAGCCGTACCAAGAGGAACAGTTTATCCAGGTGGATCAAGCGTAAAACAACCAGATGCGTTTAACGTAATTGTGTTGGGCAACGCTAACAAAGGTTATTATTACTCGGTAACTGGAAGTTTGAACAAACGTTTCGACAACGGTTTTGGTGCTTCAATCTCTTACATCAGAAGTGCAGCAAAAAGTTTATACGAAGGTAGTGGAGACCAGACTTTATCTGCGTGGCAGGGAACAAGTACGGTTGATGGAGCAAACAAACCAGTGTTGGGTTACTCAGGTTTCGTTTCGCCAGACCGTATCATTGCTTCGATTTATTTCCGCAAAGAATTTATCAAACACTTAGGTACACAATTGACCTTGGTTTATGATGGTTCTAACGGACGTAGCTCTTATACCTACTCAACAGATATCAACAGAGATGGCGTAAGCGGCGATTTGATCTATGTACCTAAAGATGCTTCGGAAATTACATTTGTGCCATTAACAGTAGGTACTGGTGCCGATGCGGTAACATATACAGCTAAGCAACAGAGCGACCTGTTCTTCCGTTTCGTAGACCAAGATAAATATCTACGTGGCAGAAAAGGTAAATATGCTGAAAGAAACGGTGCAATTACACCATTCAACGGTCAGTTCGATTTCAGGTTCCAACAAGACCTTTTCACTAACATTGGTGGCAAACGTAATACCATCCAGTTCAGTGTAGACGTACAGAACTTTGGTAACTTGTTGAACAAATATTGGGGTACACAGTTAAGCGGTGGTACATCATCTATCTTGGTGCCAACCAATGTAGCTGCATTGGTGCCAGGTGGTACAACAAAACCAACATTCAGGATTGCTACAGATCGTAACTTCCCAGTTGTTAATGGTTACAGAGACAACGTAGGTTTTGCATCAACTTATAGCATGCAGTTCGGCTTCCGTTATATCTTTAACTAATTTAAAATATTGACCATTTAAAGGGGAAAGTTCGCTTTCCCTTTTTTTATTAAACCTTAAAATGATGTTAAAAAAAATAATATTTCCAATCGGAGCCATTGTAATCTGCTTATCCCTGATTTCTTGGGGCGTAGTTGGCCACCGTGCCATAGGCCAGATTGCAGAAAACCATTTGAGCAAAAAGGCAGCAGTTGCCGTAAAAGACCTTTTAGGCTCTGAATCTTTGGCTATGGTAAGCACTTACCCAGACGAGATCCGTTCTTACGAAAAATATGCTTACACCGCACCTTGGCATTATGTAAACGTAGCACACGGTTTAAGCTATGCGCAATTTAGTGCACAGTTAACTGGCATGGATAAACCAAATATCTATAAAGCTATTTTAAACTGTACCAGCGACCTAAAAGACCCAGCAAAAAGCAAGGCAGAAAAAGTTTTTGCCCTTAAGTTTTTGGTGCACTTGGTAGGCGATTTGCATCAGCCTATGCACACTGGCCGTTCTGAAGATTCGGGTGGTAATGCCATTAAGGTAAAGCTGATGCGCAAAGAAACCAACCTACACGGTCTTTGGGACAGTGGTTTGATCGATTATGCAGGTATGTCTTATACCGAGTTGGCCAAAAGCTGCGATGTAATATCGAAAGAAGAAGCCTGTGCATGGCAAAAAGACGATGTGGCCAAATGGGCCTTCGAATCGTACGAGATCAGTCAGCAATTGTATGCCGAAGCGGCGCAAAATCCAGACTTCGATTACGACTATTATCCAAAACATGCAGACTTCATCAAAAAACGTCTGGCACAGGCTGGTCTTCGCCTTGCGGGATTATTGAACGAGATCTATAAATAACAAAACCAAAAGCGCTGTTTCTAAATTAACGCCCTCTTAATTATTTAAAATGGTTTAACTACCGTTAAAAAAAATAGCATGAAGAAAACAATAGCCCAATATAGCTTAATGTTTGTGCTCCTGGTCTTATCAAATCTGGTAGGCGCACAGCAAACACCTGTTGATACCACGCAACGGGTTAACAAACAGAACAAGAACAGTATTGCACAACAAAAGAAACCATATGTGATTCTGATTTCTGCCGATGGTTTTAGATACGATTATGCAGAAAAATACAAGGCCACCCACTTATTAGAATTAAGTAAAAATGGAGTGCAGGCCGCTTCTATGATTCCAAGTTATCCATCAGTTACGTTTCCGAACCACTATACCATTGCTACAGGTCTATACCCTTCGCACCATGGCTTGGTTAATAATACCTTTTACGATAAGGTAAAAAAAGACAAATACTCGATGGGTGCCAAAGACAAGGTTAGAGATGGTAGCTGGTACGGTGGTACACCACTGTGGGTACTGGCAGAACAACAGCAGCTATTGGCTGCCAACATGTTCTGGGTAGGCTCTGAGGCTGCCGTAAAAGATGTAAGATCTACCTATTATTACGATTATAGCGAGCAGATCAAAGTGGGCCAACGTATACAGACTGTAAAAGAATGGTTAAGCCTGCCTGATGATAGAAGACCACATTTTATTACCTTTTATGTGTCTGAGCCAGACCACGCAGGACATAGCTTTGGTCCAGAAGCCAAAGAAACAGAGCGTGCTGTAAAAATGGTAGACTCAATCGTGTTCGAGTTAACGGAGGCTGTAAAAACAACAGGTTTGCCAGTTAACTTTGTATTTGTTTCTGATCATGGCATGACGAATGTAGATAGGGAAAATCCCATTCCAATGCCTGCGGCTATCGACCCAGAAAAGTTCATCATCCCATCGTCTGGTACCATGGTTGATATACAGGCAAAAGACAAGGCCGATATCATGCCCTTGTACAACGAACTGAAAAAAACCGCCAAAGATTACGATGTGTACCTAAAGGCCGATGTGCCCGCAGAGTTGCATTACAGTACAAAAGACGATCGTATGGATCGCATTGGCGATATCATTCTGTTGCCGCACTGGCCTAAGGTATTCTCTAACAGAAAACCAGGTGCAGGTTACCATGGCTTTGAGCCTTTAAAGGTAAAAGACATGCATGCTACCTTTATGGCATGGGGGCCAGCCTTTAAAAAGAACGTCAAGATCCCATCTTTCGAAAATGTAAATGTTTACCCAATGATCGCTCAGATATTGGGGTTAAAAATCACTGAAGAAATTGATGGTAAAAAAGAAGTGTTACAAAACATCTTGAAATAAAAAGCTTCACCACTCCTTTTTGATTAATACACTAAAAGCCCCTGTAATTGGGGCTTTTGGTTTTTATGAATAATTTGTCATGCTTGAGCATAGCCAACATCTCCTTGGTTCGTGTCACACGAACCAAGGAAAGTGGAACTGATTAGTGCTTCAGCAAGCTCAGTGTAACAAACCCTAAGCTGTTCTTAGGTATCTGAGATGGTGAAAAAACCACCTAAGACACCTGAGTTAATCTAAGTATTTTGTCGTACTAAGGTTTCTATGTGGTTTAAACAAACTAACCACATAAACTTAACTCCTCTTAATGCCTTAATATTTTAAATTGAAACTGGATAGTGCGCTTCGACAAGCTCAGCGTGACAATAAAGAATCTGGTAAAGAGGATACTTCGCTGCGCTCAGTAATACAAAGCAGTGTGCTTAGCTGTTCTTAGGTGTCTAAGATGGTGAAAAAAACCACCTAAGACATCTTAATTAACATAAGCAATTGTAATTCTAAATTTTCTATGTGCCCTACCTGCCTACCGCAGGCAGGTGTTTTTATGTGGTTTAAACAAACTAACTACCTAAAACTTAACTACTCTTAATGCCTTAATATTTTAAATTGAAACTGCATAGTGCGCTTCGACAAGCTCAGCGTGACAATAAAGAATCTGGTAAAGGAGCTACTTCGCAGGTTCAGTAAGACAAAGCAGTGTGCTTAGCTGTTCTTAGGTGTCTGAGATGGTGAAAAAAACCATCTAAGACACCTGAGTTAATCTAAGTATTTTGTCGTACTAAGGTTTCTATGTGGTTTAAACAAACTAACCGCCTAAAACTTAACTCCTCTTAATGCCTTCATGTTTTAAATTGAAACTGGGTAGTGCGCTTCGACAAGCTCAGCGTGACAATAAAGAATCTGGTAAAGGGGATACTTAGCTGCGCCCAGTAAGACAAAGCAATGTGCTGAGCTGTTCTTAGGTGTCTGAGATGGTGAAAAAACGAACCACCATCAACATCCAAATTATTTTTTTCAAACTGGCGTAGGGGTAGAGTTACTTTTCGTTGTCTCAATTTAAAATAGACACAATGAAGCATATTACAACACCAACCCAAAAACAATCCCTTACCTATAAAACCATTAAAGCATTGGTCTTTTTTGGCCTACTATTCTGCACCATCAACAGCCGTGCACAGGTCAATACCTTTAGGGTTCATGTAGGTTTGATATACCCGATCAGCAGCAATGGCAAGCATGCCCCATTAGATACCAATGACCTATCCATCAATCTAATTGCAGGTGTTTCTGCGGTAGAAAAAGGGTTTTCCTTTGCAGGCTTATCAAACATCGTACGCTACAATACTTATGGAACCCAGATCGCAGGTTTCTCTAACCATATCCTAAAAAAGGCAAATGGTTTGTTATTGGCAGGTTTTGCCAATACCTACGGACAGGGCAACGGAGCAGCCTTTGCAGGTTTTACCAATATTGCCCACGGTAATGTAAACGGTCTACAGTTTGCGGGTTTCGCCAACATTGCCAAAAACATAAACGGGGGCCAATTTGCAGGCTTTAGCAATACCGCCAAAAATATCACCGCATCGCAGTTTGCGGGCTTTATCAACATCGCTAAAAATGTAAAAGGATCGCAGTTTGCAGGTTTTATCAATATTGCCAAAAAAGTAAAAGGCGCGCAGATCGCAGGTTTCATCAACATTGCCGACAGTAGCGATTACCCAATTGGGATCGTCAACTTCATTAAAAAAGGAGAGAAGAGCCTTGGCGTAAGTATAGATGAGAACCAAACTACCATGTTAACCCTCAGGTCGGGTGGCAAAGTGCTGTATGGTATTTTAGGGGTGGGTTACAACCTTAAGAACAAAGATGAGGTATACGCCTACGAAGCGGGCCTTGGTGCTCACTTCTTGCAGTCTAAGGTATTTAGGGTAAATGCAGAGCTTACCGCAAGTGGACTAGAAAGTTTTGAAAGTGGCGAATACTTTAGAAGCTCGTTCAAACTGTTTCCAGCCGTAAAGCTATTTAAACAACTAGAGCTATTTGCGGGCCCAAGTTTTAACTATACCAGTACCAATAGCACCGAGGGATTGGCCTTAAATGCCGACCATAAAACACTGCGCACCTGGCAAAACAAATGGTCAAGCTACCAGCAGACCTTATCAATAGGTTACTGCGGTGGCCTGCACTTCATTTTCTAGCCTTAACATACTTTAACATTAATTAACATAAACCAAATATTGTTCCTGAAAACTGCATTTGCAGAGTTATAGCTCAATAAATAGATACGATAAACATCATTGATGAACCCTAAAATAAACACACAAATATGAAAGCCCTTTTTACCATTGCAACCATTTTTCTCCTTTTTATATCCTGTAAAAAAGACAGGCTAACAGCAAATGGAGATATGAAAACAGAGACAAGAACACCAGGTACATTTACCGGCATCCGCGGTAGTGGATCAAATGACATCCATATCAGTTATGGTAGCGAGTACAAAGTAGAACTAAAAGGTTCTAGCAACCTTATCCCTTATTTTAAGACCAATGTGGTGAACAACAAACTGGTATTGGACTACGGAAATGCAAGTGTATGGCGCGATGACCTTGAGGTATTTGTAACCCTACCCATGCTCAAAAGCATCAACCTCAGCGGTAGCAGCGAGGTTGAAGTAAAAGGCAGCTTCCCTTTGGTCAACTTCTTCAGTGTAGACATTAGCGGATCCGGAGAAGTTAAGGTGGCCGATTTAATGGCTACCGAAGAGCTTGATGTAACCATTTCTGGTTCTGGTAATGTTGATCTACAAAAAATGGCCAGCAAACGTGCTGATGCAAGTATCTCAGGCTCTGGTGATGCACGCCTTAAGGTAGAAGAGCTGTTAAAGGCAAGCATTAGTGGTAGTGGTAAGGTTTATTATACAGGTAGTCCAGTAGTAGAATCGCGCATTAGCGGATCTGGTAAGTTGATCAAATTTTAAAACCCACAACCATGCAAAGCCTCGAAACTTATTGGCAATCTTTCAGCTCCCTGTTCGGGGCCAAAGAAGTTGCGTTAAGCAGTGTATATCAGTTGCAAAAAGATGCACCTAACTTGGTGGCCTATACCTTGCCATTGGTGTTTCTTTTAACCATTATAGAGTTTTTAGTTTCGCACTATGGCGAGCATAAAACCTATGAGCGTAAAGAAACATTTGGGTCTTTGTTGATCGGCCTGGGCAACCTTACGGTTAACCTCTTGCTAAAAACAGCTTTAGTGTGTGGGGCCATTTGGATCTACAATCAACTGCCTTGGCGTATGGAACTGAATTGGTGGACCTTGATCATCTGTTTTATCTGTTACGATTTCTGCAGCTATTGGTCGCACCGCATCTCGCACTACAACCGCTTCTTTTGGGCAACGCATGTGGTACACCATTCGGCAGAACATTACAACCTAACCGTAGCATTTAGACAAAGTTGGGTACAGCATTTTAAAACAGTGTTCTTTATTCCGGTAGCTTTAATGGGCTTCCACCCAGTGGTGTTTTTAATTGCCAGCCAACTGAGTACTTTGTACCAATTTTGGGTACATACCGAGGCCATTGGCAAGCTGCATCCTTTTATAGAAAAATACTTCGGTACGCCATCAAACCATAGGGTACACCATGGTAGTCAAGACAAATACCTAGACAAAAACTTTGGCGCTACTTTTATGATTTGGGACCATCTTTTCGGCTCTTTCCAGTACGAAGAAGAACAGCCTATCTATGGTTTAACCACACCAGTAGAAAACAAAACAAACCCGTTTGTATTGAACTTTCACGAATATAGAGACATGTTGCACGATGTTAAACAGAGCGATGGACTAAAAGAGATGCTGTTCTTCATCTTTGCAAGTCCGGCCAAAATATATCGACACAAACTAAACAAGGCAGAGAAAACGGTAAAAACAAAGCCAGCTGGCAAATGGATCGTTAAAATAGCCGTGTTTGCAATCATGCTATTGCTTAGCCAGCTGTTGTTTGCACAAGAGCGTACGGTTACCCCATTGCCTACCCCAAAAAGCAAAGACCTGCTCTTCTTTTTACAACGTACGCCAGATGCCAATACGGTGATCTACGAATTGAACTATAAAAGTGATGGGGTGATAGACAGCCAATCGCCGATTAAAGGATCATGGATCAGGTATGAAGAAAACGGAAAGACGAAGGCCCTAACGGGGATAGAGAAAAAGTTTGCCTATGGGGTGAAATGTAAAGCCTTAGGCAACGATGTGTACGAGATCCGCTTGGCCGCCTATCAGAAAATGCCGATGTATCTGCTAAAATCGGAAACCGACCAACAGTATAGGATGTACATTAAGGACGATGGGAAAAACCTATTGCTAAAAAGGGTTTTTGTAAAGATAAATGGAGGCTCGTTCTGGTTTCCGAAGGTAGAGTACATTGATTTTTTACCACAAACAGCGACACAGGAAAAGAGATCTTAAAAAGGATCAATATAGATGGATGAAGAGCAATAGATGAACCTTGATTACAAATGCCTGAAAATTTGATCGGTATAAGAAAGAAAATTAATACTGAGGGCATATATTTGAACAACAATTAAAACTTTGAGCATAACGACTACCATTTCTGCCGATACCAGTAACCAGGCTTTTGAGCAAATATTTAAAACTCATTACAAGGCCCTGCATGCCTATGCCCATGTGATTTTAAAAGACATGGATCTGGCAGAAGAGATCGTGCAGAACATGTTCTTAAGGTTTTGGGAAAAAAGAGAACTGCTGAACGTACAGACTTCGGTAAAAGCCTACCTGTACAAATGTACCTATAACGATAGCCTCAACTACCTCAAGCATGAAAAGGTGAAGACGAAATATCAAGACTTTACCGTACATACCATGGATACAGAAAGTGAAGCAGCATCGGCAAGGGTAGAACTGAATGAACTAGAAGGCAAACTAAGGGTGGCACTGAACGAGCTGCCAGAACAATGTAGAACGATATTCCAGATGAGCAGATTTGAGGAGCTAAAATATAGAGAGATCGCAGACCAATTGGGCCTATCTATCAAAACCGTAGAAAACCAGATGGGCAAGGCCTTAAAGCTTTTGCGTATCAAGCTGGCAGATTTTCTGATTCTGATTGTATTGGGCATCATGTATTACAAAGATTTTTTTAACTAAGGCAATGGAAATGAATGATGAATTATTGATAAAGTTTCTGTTAAAGGAAACGAGTGAGGATGAAAATACCATCGTTAATGATTGGCTATTGGCAAGTCCGGCAAATGCGGCGCAATTGACCCAGTTTGAAAAAATCTGGAATGCAAGTAAACAATTGGCAGCTACAAGCCAGGTTGATGAACAACAAGCCTGGTTAAAGTTCAAGGCAAAGGCCGATGCCTTACCTGTTGCGCAGCCCATTGTTAAACCCTTAAAAAGAAACCATTTGTGGCTTAGGATTGCTGCGGTGTTGGTGGTTGCTTTTAGTGTATGGTCTCTTTATACCATACTTGCACCATCGGCCTATATAGAAGTAGTGTCTACCGATCAGGTATTGAATAAGACACTGCCCGATGGATCAGCGTTGACCATTAACAAAAATACCCAGATCAGTTATGCCAACAACTTTAAGAAAAATAGAAGTGTACGCCTAAAAGAAGGTGATGTGTTTTTTGATGTAGCGCACGACAAACAACATCCATTTGTGATTGATATAGACGATGTAGATGTAGAAGTGGTAGGTACATCGTTTAACATCAAACATCGAAAAGACAACACCGAAATTGTGGTAGAAACAGGCATCGTAAAAGTAAAGTTGAACGACCAAGAGATCAGATTGGTTAAGGGAGAGAAGCTGTTGATCAGTCCTGCCACCAAGCAGCTGCAAAAAGAGCAGAGCACCGATCAACTGTACAACTATTACCGTACCAAGCTCTTTATCGCCAATAATACACCGCTTCAGAAACTGGTAGAGGCCCTCAACGAAGCCTATGGAAGTAACGTCGTAGTTGATGATAAGGTGAATGTTACCTTTACCGGGCCACTAGAACTAGGCAATCTAGATCAGAATCTGTCAGTAATCTGCGATGCCCTTAAACTTAAAATAACCCGTAACCAAAAAGAGATTTTATTGTCTTACCCATAAGAATGCGCAATCAACTCATCATCATATTTATACTCTTAACAGAACTTTGTAAGGCACAGACATCGGTAGCAACCTATCCGCATAATCTTTCTAAAAGGGTAACCTTCGATTTTAAGCAACAACGCGTCGGCGATGTATTGCAACAGATCAGCAATGCCGGAAACTTTTATTTCGCCTACAATGGCGCATTGATCGCACAAGACAGTATCGTTAACCTTAACGTAAAAAGCATGCCTGTTAGAGATGTGCTAGACCGATTGTTTGACGGCAAGGTGGATTACAAAGAGAATGAGAAATACATTATCCTCCGTTATGCCGTCAACCAGTTTACCATAGAGCCAGACAATATTACCACAGCTGATAACCTCTATTTGATCAGCGGTTATGTGGTTGATATCAAAACAGGTAAAAAGGTTAAGCAGGCCAGTGTTTACGAAAAACGTTTATTACAGTCTACCCTAACAGATGACGAAGGTTATTTCAGTTTAAGATTCAAGGGAGAACATGCCTCCATCGTTTTAACCGCAAGTAAAGAAACCTATCGTGATACTGCTTTGGTGTTTCTGTCTAGTATCAATATCAAACCCGCTGGTTACAACGACCCTGACAAAGAAAAAGGTACATTGTTTGAGAACACCATCGAAGAGCTGGGGATTGGTAAGTTTTTCCTTTCGTCAAAACAGCGGATTCAAAATATCAATATTCCCAACTTTTTGGCCAACACCCCTTTTCAGGCTTCCCTTACACCGGGTCTCAGTTCGCATGGCATGATGAGTGGGCGGGTGGTAAACAAAGTATCATTAAATATTATTGGAGGGTATACCGCCGGTGTTGATGGGGTAGAAGTAGGAGGGGTATTTAACCTGAGCAAAGGTAATGTAAAAACACTACAGCTTGCTGGTGCATTTAATGTAGTGGGTGGCAATGTAGATGGAGTACAGATTGCTGGGTTGATCAATAGTGTACAGGGCAGTTCAAAAGGAGTGCAGATTGCAGGACTAACCAGTCTGATCAAAGGAAACGTAAATGGATTTCAGATTTCTGGTGTGGGCAATGTGGCAAGTCAACACCTCAACGGGATGCAGATTGCAGGCTTGGCCAACATTACCAGCCGTAGCAGTAAGGGTATGCAGATCGCTGGTGTGGCTAATATCACGTCCAGAACATTGAGGGGCATGCAGATTTCTGGTCTTTTAAACTATGCCAAAAACAACCAAGGTTTTCAGTTGGGTCTGATCAATCTGGCCGACAGTTCTTCTGGCGTAAGTTTGGGCCTGATCAATATTGTTAAACATGGCTACCATAAGGTAAGCTTCTTTACCAACGAACTGGTTAATGCCAACGTGAGTCTAAAAACAGGTAATGCCAACTTATATACCATCTTTTTAGCCGGTAAAAACTTTTCAGATACAGCAAAGATCCTTACCGGAGGCTTGGGGCTTGGGCACGACTTTATCCTGAACAGAACCTTCTCTGTAGCTGCAGAGCTCACTACACAAGGATTGTACCTGGGTAGTTGGGATGAGACTAAAATGTTGACCAAGTTCCAGACCAATCTACACTTGAAGCTATTCAATGGCCTTACCATTTTTGGCGGCCCTAGTTATAACCTTTACTCAAGTAGTAAATTAATAGAGAACAGTGCTGTAGGTTACAAACAGCAGATTGTACCCAATAAACATCAAGACATTAATGGCAACAAAGGTTGGCTAGGCTGGAGTGCAGGTATCACCATCTTTTAATTTAATTATAAATTAATTTATAAATGAATGAATATTCATTTATATTTGTACCATGAGGGTCAGAGATGAAGATAAAGTAAAGCTGGTAAAGCAAAAGGCACTAGAGAGTATCGTTAAAGAAGGTTTTGAAGGCTTTAGCATGAATAAATTGGCCAAGGCCTGTGGCATATCTGTTGCTACACTTTACATCTACTATAAAGATAAAGACGATCTGATCATCAGTATTGCAAAAGAAGAAGGCGATAGGATGGCCAATACACTGATCCAGAATTTTGATCCATCTTTCTCTTTTGAAGAAGGAATGCGCATACAATGGAAAAACCGTTACACCTACATGGTAGAAAATCCATTGGCCAACTCATTTTTTGAACAACTAAGAACCTCTACGTATCAAAGTCGGTTCTTAGAAGATTTCATGAAAAAGTTTAAAACCGTGATCAGCGAATTTATGCATGGTGTGGTAGCAAGGGGTGAAATGAAGCCCATGCCCTTAGAAGTTTTCTGGTCGGTGGCCTATGCCCCACTTTATTCTTTGGTACGCTTTGATAGAGAAGGCCAAAGCATCCGGGGCAAGCCATTTAAAATGACAGACCAGGTCTTATGGCAAACTTTCGACTTGGTTATCAAAGGACTAAAAAATTAACGATCTACAGCTAATGGAAAACCTAGACCACATCTTACTATTTAAAACAGACATCAAAAGTGAAGCCTGTAGAGCAAAGCTAGAAGACATACTGAACAACCACGAAGGAATCAGCAAATGGAACGTAGCTTTAGACGATTCTGACTGCGTGCTAAGAGTAATCTCTTACACCTTAAGCCATCAACAAATTATCGAATTGATCAATTATCACGGCCATTCTTGCTGTGAGTTAACTTAACATTTAATGAAACCAGAACAAACAGTTATACCCTTTACGGGGTATCAAAAGATGGTTATTTTCCTATTAGCCGTTACCCAATTTACGGTGATCTTAGACTTTATGGTCATGTCGCCACTAGGTGATATCCTAATGAAATCTTTGACCCTAACACCAGCTGCCTTTGGTGTGGCTGTTTCTGCCTACGCCTTTAGCGCAGGTATATCTGGCCTGCTTACCGCAGGCTTTGCCGATCGTTTTGACCGCAAAAAACTTTTATTATTTTTCTATGTCGGATTTATTGTAGGTACCATATTCTGTGGCATGGCCCATACCTATGTAGAACTGGTTGCCGCCAGGATCATTACTGGCCTGTTTGGTGGGGTAATTGGTTCTATCTCTATGGCCATCATTACAGACGTATTTAACCTGCAACAACGTGGTAGGGTAATGGGTTTTGTACAGATGGGCTTTGGCGCCAGTCAGGTTTTAGGTGTACCTATCGGACTTTACCTAGCCAATATCTGGGATTGGGAAGCACCTTTTCTAATGGTAGCAGGCTTAGCAGTGATCATTGCCGTATTGATCTTAATGCAGCTCAAACCATTAACGGCACATTTGGCCTTTCAACGAGATAAATCGGCCTTTATGCACCTGTGGCATACCTTTGCCAAGAAAAAGCACCGAATCGGTTTTACCTCAACTGCCCTGTTATCTATCGGTGGTTTTATGATGATGCCTTTTGGGAGCGCATTTGCCGTAAACAACCTAAATGTAACCAATGCCCAATTGCCGATGTTGTTTATGATTTCTGGTCTGAGCTCGCTGTTGATCATGCCGATCATTGGCCGTTTAAGCGATAGTGTAAGTAAATTTAAGATATTTATGGTGGCTTCCATCTGGATGATGGTCATGTGTGTGGTGTATACCAATTTATCTGGTACCACCTTTTGGTTGGTTGTGGTGTTGAATATCTTGATGATGATGGGGGTAATGAGCAGGATCATCCTTCATCAGCCTTAACCAGTGCCATTCCAGATTTAGAAGATCGCGGTGCTTTTATGAGCATCAATGCTTCTTTACAGCAAATTGCTGGTGGTATAGCTGCGGCAGTTGCAGGGAAGATCGTGATACAAAGAACAAAATTCAGCCCTTTAGAAAACTATGATATTGTAGGCTATGTGATCGTGGTCATTTCAATCCTCAGTATATTTTTAATGTACAGGGTAAGCAAGCTGGCTGCCGGTAAAGGAAGCCAAGCCTTAACCGATATTAAAGAAGAAGTGGTAATGAGCGAAGGAGTTTAATCGTACCGCCCCTAATAAAAAGTCCCTACGGCCAATTGACCTTAGGGACTTTTTTTGTTAATCTGGATTTGCAGTCTTTGTTAGTCGAGATTTGCAATCTCGACTACGCTAATTGTGGATTTTAAATCCACCCAACAAGAAGTCTGGATTTAAATCCAGATCAACAGTAAGAATAGTTTTGTTATCCCAAACTCAAGTGATTTAAAATATTTTAACAATTCAATAAAATATTTTTCTCTACTTTTACGGTGTGAAAAACTTAGGCATCTTTTATCTGATCTTAGTGGTACTGCTTTCGGCATTGCCATGCAGCGATGAATTGAGCGCTCGTGATTTTACACAAAACATCATCGCCAAGGTTGAACATGGCAAACAAGAGGGCAGCACTGAAGCCTGTTCGCCAATTTGTTTATGTACTTGCTGCGGGCAAAGTGTGGTGGCTACCTCCTTTATCAATTTCAGTATTGAAGTTCCAATTGCAGAACTTATAGCTCCGATTGCCAGCTATGAGTTTGCCTTGCAACAACGACCAGTAAACATCTGGCAACCACCCAAACTTGCGGTTAATTCTTAGTGATTAACTAAAATACCCATTTCATCCCCCTTACCCGTTGCAATCCGTGTTATGCGTATTGTAGGTTAATCATTCTGTTTTTTTATGCGATGTCAATTGCACAAGGCACTGTTATGTTTCTTGTCAATTGATGATTTATCAATTATTAATCGTTAAACGTGTGTTAGATCAAATTATAAAATTTAGCATAAGGAACAAACTTACCATAGGTTTGTTGACCTTATTATTGATCATTTGGGGTGTTTGGAGTGCATCTAAACTACCCATTGATGCCTTGCCCGATATTACAGACAATCAGGTGCAGATCATTACCCAATCGCCAACATTGGCCGCTCAAGAAGTAGAACAATATGTTACCTATCCCATTGAAAAATCGTTGGCCAATCTGCCAGATATTGTAGAGATGCGTTCTTTCTCAAGGTTTGGCCTGAGCGTAATTACAGTGGTATTTAAAGATGAGGTAAACATCTATTTTGCCCGACAGCTGATCAGCGAAAAACTAAAACAAGCTGAAAAAGAAATACCCGAAAGATTGGGCAAACCAGAATTGGCACCCGTAACTACGGGGTTGGGCGAGATTTATCAATATGTGATCCACCCTAAAAAAGGAAGTGAGAGCAAGTATTCGGCAATGGATCTACGTACCATGCAAGATTGGATCGTAGGCCGTCAATTATATGGTATACCAGGTGTTGCAGAAGTTACCGGTTTTGGTGGTATTACCAAGCAATATGAAGTAGCCGTAAACCCCGACCGTTTAAAATCCTTAGAAGTAACTATTCCAGAACTGTTTTCGGCCATAGAAAAAAACAACGAGAATACAGGTGGTGCCTATATCGACAAGAAACCAAATGCCTACTTTATTAGAGGGATTGGGGTGGTAAAAACCTTCGAAGATATTGAGAATACCGTAGTCAAAAGTTCAAAAAATGGCACCCCCATTTTGGTTAGGGATGTAGCCAAAGTACAATTCGGTACGCCGCCTCGTTATGGCGCCATGACCTATAATGGCGAAAAGGAAGTAGTAGGAGGTATAGTACTGATGCTAAAAGGAGCAAACAGTTCTGAAGTAGTGAATTTGGTAAAGGAACGAATGAAGACCATACAAAGTTCTCTCCCTGATGACGTTGTGATCGAACCTTTTTTAGATCGGACCAATTTGGTAAACAGGGCCATCAGTACTGTAGAAAAAAACCTGATTGAAGGTGCATTGATCGTGATCTTTGTGCTCATCGTTTTCCTTGGAAATTTTAGGGCCGGGCTTATTGTGGCATCTGCCATTCCATTGGCCTTGCTTTTTGCCATGGGCTTAATGAACCTTTTTGGAGTAAGTGCCAACCTGATGAGCTTAGGAGCCATAGATTTTGGTTTGATCGTAGATGGAGCCGTAATTATCGTAGAGGCAACGCTACATCATCTAGGCCTCAGGAAATCGATCAATAAGCTTACCCAAAAAGAAATGGACGAAGAGGTGTTTGTTTCTGCCTCCAAAATACGGAGCAGTGCCGCCTTTGGCGAGATCATCATTTTGATCGTCTATATTCCAATCCTTACCCTGGTGGGAATTGAAGGGAAAATGTTCAGGCCAATGGCCCAAACCGTAGGTTTCTCTATTTTGGGTGCCTTGATCCTATCATTAACCTATATCCCAATGATGTGTGCTTTGTTCTTGTCTAAAAAACCTCAGCATAAAGAGAATTTTTCTGACCGGATGATGAAGTTTTTCCAAGGATCTATCAACCACTTTTAGTCAAAGTAATCAAGATCAAAGATATCGTTACCGGAATTACCATTGGCGTTTTGGCCATCACTGTTTTTGTGTTTAGTAGAATGGGAGGCGAGTTTATCCCTACCCTGGAAGAAGGTGATTATGCCATTGAATTTGTACTGCCACAAGGGGCATCGCTTAGTCAAACGGTAGAAACTGTAATGCAGGCCGAACGGATCATCAAAAAGTTTCCAGAAGTAAAGATGGTGGTTGGTAAAACTGGCGCTGCTGATGTGGCCACAGACCCAATGCCCATGCAGGCTACAGATATCATTGTGGTTTTAAAGGATAAAAAGGAATGGAAAACCAGCACAAATTTTTATGAGCTGGCTGACCTAATGAAAGAAAAACTCGAAAATATCCCTGGTGTAATTGCAGAACCTAGCCAACCTATACAAATGCGGTTTAACGAGCTGATGACAGGATCAGGCAAGATGTGGCCGTCAAGATTTTTGGCGAAAATTTGGATACCTTGGCCAATTATGCCAATAAGGTAAGCAAGGCGATCAGCAACATCAAAGGTATAACCCAACCGCAGATCGAAAGGATTTCGGGTTTGCCACAGATTAGTATCGAATACGATCGAAGCAGGATGGCCGGTTATGGTTTAAATGTGGTCGACATCAACCATGTGATCAGTACTGCCTTTGCGGGCGAAACCGCAGGGCAGGTTTATGAAAACGAACGGAAGTTTGATTTGGTCATCCGTTTAGACAGTGCCCATCGTACCAATATAGCCGATGTAAACAATCTGTTTATACCAACCAACAGTGGCAACCAGATTCCCTTATCGCAAGTGGCCAATGTAAGCTACAAATTGGGTCCGGCACAGATCAGTAGAGAAGATGGGAAACGTAGGGTATATGTATCTTTTAATGTGGATGGAAGAGATGTGCAAAGTGTGGTAGAGGATATACAATCGAAATTGGCCAAAGAGGTGAAACTGCCACCAGGTTATTATTTTACCTATGGTGGTACGTTCGAAAACCTTCAAAAAGCATCCAAAAGATTGATAATCGCCGTTCCATTATCGCTGGTCCTGATTTTTATCTTACTGTACTTTACCTTCCGTTCATTTAAACAAGCTGGATTGATTTTTACCGCCATCCCGATGAGTGCCATTGGTGGGGTATTTGCCCTATTGCTTCGGGGTATGCCTTTCAGTATCTCGGCAGGGATTGGTTTTATCGCTTTATTTGGCGTAGCCGTACTGAATGGGATTGTATTGATCGGCACTTTTAACCAATTGGAAAAGGAGGGCTGGACCGATGTGGTGAAAAGGGTGATAGAAGGAACCAAGATCCGCTTAAGACCAGTATTAATGACCGCAACAGTTGCCAGTTTAGGTTTTTTACCAATGGCCTTAAGCAGTAGTTCGGGAGCAGAAGTACAAAAACCTTTGGCTACAGTAGTAATCGGTGGTTTACTGACCGCTACCTTCTTAACCTTGTTTGTATTGCCATTGCTCTACATCATTTTTAGTTCAAAAATAACCTTAAAAACAAGTCCGAAAATGAAAACGGCCATAGCCACCCTAATGGTATTATGCTTTGGGCTTTTGCCAAGTGCAAAGGCGCAAGACAAAAACCTGTCTGTTGAAGATGCCATTCACATCGCGCTTAAAAACAATACCGAAGTGAGGGCCAAAAGTTTAGAAGTATTGGCCATGCAGAGCAAGAAGAGAACTGCAGGCGAATTGCCCAAATTAGACCTCAACGCACAACTCGGTCAATACAACAGTACCAATTTCGATAATGCTTTTGAACTTTCTCAAAGTATTCCTTTCCCAACATTATTCGGTGCAAAAAGAGCATTGGTCAACGCAGAAGTAAAAAGCAAGGAATGGCAGCAACAGATTACCGAAAACGAGTTGAAAAACCAGGTAAGAAGTTATTATTACCAATTGGTCTACCTGCAATACAATAAGACCAAGCTGCAATACTTGGATACTTTATATATAGATTTTGTAAAAGCAGCAGCCCTACGTTTCAAAACTGGAGAATCGAAAAAACTGGAATTGAGCACTGCCGAAACCAAAAGGGGAGAGATCAGCCTGTTGTTGCAGCAGAATGAGACCTATATCAGCAATGCTTACCAAAACTTAAAAACATTGATGAATACTAAGACCGATTTCAGCATTGCAAATCCCCCAAGGTACGAACCATTAATGGTCAGCGCCCTATTGGATAGTACGGCAATTGCCAATCACCCAATTGTAAGGTCATTGTATCAAAACGCATTGATTGCCGAGCAGAACATTAAAGTGGAAAAAGCATTGGCGCTACCCGATTTTAAGGTGGGATATAACAATCAATCGTTGATTGGTTTTCAGAACATCAATGGTGAAGAAAGATATTTTGGTGCAGGTAAAAGGTTTAGTGCAGTAAGTTTCGGAATAGCCATTCCCCTAACCTTTGGGGCCAACAAAGCACGTGTACAATCATTGAACTATCAAACACAAGCTGCAGAAGCTACGGCCCAATATCAGCAGCAGCAATTGGAAACCCAGTTGAAGAATGCCTTACAACAGTATCACCAATATAGGGAGCAGTACAATTATTACCTGCAAAAAGCACTGCCTAATGCTGCAGAAATTGTGCAGGGTGCAAAATTGGGCTACCGTACAGGTGATATCAATTATGTGGAGTATTTATATGCCCTACAAACGGCAACTGATATAGAACTGAAATATTTGGAAGCCATCCAACAGGTTAACCAAGCAGTGGTCTCCATTAATTATTTGATGAATAAATAAAATCTAGCACAATGAATTTCAAGATAAAAAACTCGAAAATACTTACCACTGGCCTTTTACTCACGCTATTTGTAAGTTTGATAACAGCCTGCAATGGCGAAAAAACAAAAGAAGCAACAGTTGACCCCAAAACTAAAAGCGAAAGTGCGACAGCAGAAGCCCCACATGAGGAAGAAGAGCCAAGCATTGCTACTTTAAGCCAAGAACAGATCAAAACCGTAGGTATTCAATATGGCACTGTAGAACAGAAGCAATTGACGGCCACCATTAAAGCCAATGGTAATTTGAGGGTGCCCAATAACAACAAGGCCAATGCCACATCTTTGTATGGAGGGGTCATCAAATCTATCAATGTACAAGTTGGAAGTTATGTAAAAAAAGGTCAGGTAATCGCTACCATTACCAATCCACAGTTTATCCAATTGCAAGAAGAGTATCTGACCCTTGGCAGCAAGATCACTTTTGCAGAGCAAGAAGTACAACGTCAAAAAGACCTGAACGCAGGCAATGCTGGTGCATTGAAAAACCTGCAAAGTGCCAATGCCGAACTGGGCAGTTTGCGTACCAGAAAAGCATCTTTGCAACAGCAATTACAATTAATGGGCATCAATCCCAATACTTTGGCCAATGGCAATCTCAAATCATTGTTGATGGTAACCAGCCCCATCAGTGGTACAGTGAGCGAGCTATTCTCTAAAATTGGAAGTTACGTAGATGTATCTTCTCCATTGGCAGAAATCGTAGACAATAGCCAACTACATTTAGACCTCAATGTGTTTGAGAAAGACCTACCCATGCTTAAAGTTGGCCAGACCATCCATTTTACATTGACCAACAACCCTACGGTTGAATACGATGCTCAGGTATTTAGTATAGGCAGTGCTTTTGAAAATGAAAGCAAGACCATCCCAGTGCATTGTACCGTAAAGGGCAATAAAGCTGGGCTGATTGATGGAATGAACATTACAGGGTTTGTAAGCATCAACAACGTAACCACTTCTGCGGTGCCAAACGATGCCATTGTTGAAGCAGATGGCAAAACTTATATTTTTATCATCACTGATAAAAAACCAGAAGAAAAGCATGAAGAAGGAGAGGAACACAAAGAAGCCAAAACCGATGTAAACTTCGAAAAGATAGAGGTAATCAGAGGAGTATCTAATCTAGGTTTTACGGCTGTAAATTTTGTGACAGACATACCAAAGGAAGCAAAGATCGTAACCAAAGGTGCATTTTTTATCAATGCCAAACTGACCAATACCGAAGGGCATGGGCATTAAAAAACAAATTTGATTGCCTAAACTGTCATTCTGGGCAAGAATGGAACCTTAAATGTAAGAGGTTACCGCGTTCAGGATGACAGTTATTTGTCTCCTCAAAATCATCTTGTAAAAAAGAATTTGCAAAATAATACCATTCGGTATATACTTGTGCTGTCAAATTTAAACAGACATGTCTAAAGCAGAACGAACCAGAGCATTTATTATAGAAAGAACGGCACCTATCTTTAACAAGAAAGGATTTGCTGGTACATCTTTAAATGACATCACTGCTGCAACAGGTTTAACAAAAGGCAGTATCTATGGTAATTTTGCCAACAAGGATGAAGTAGCCTTGGCGGTTTTTGATTACAACCTCAACAAACTAAATACTGCCGTTGCGATTGAGTTTGCTAAGCAGGCTACTGCCAAAGACAAATTATTGGTGTATGCCGATAAGTATGAACAGATATTCGATCTTCCATTTTCAGAAGGGGGCTGCCCAATTCTAAATACAGCCATTGAAGCTGATGATACCCACCCCGACCTCAAAAAACGGGCGGCCGCAGCCGTACTTTCTTGGAAGAACAAATTGGTACAGATCATAGAAGAGGGAATAACAAACAAAGAATTTAAGACGGATGTTGATGCCGAACAATTGGCGTTGACCATGATTGCCACCATTGAGGGTGGAATAATGATTGCCAAATTATTAGGCAAAGCCAAACATTTTGCAATGATCATGCAGTCGATGAAAAAGATGATAATAATGAGTTAAATTTTTTTGGTTAAAAATATACCGATTGGTATAAAAAATATATTTTAAAAACAAATCATAACATGAAAACAACAAACAATACCATATTGATTACTGGCGGAAGTGCCGGTATTGGTTTCGAAACAGCAAAATTATTAAGCGAACAAGGCAACAAAGTGATCATTACCGGTAGAGATCAGGCCAGGCTAGACGAAGCAAAAGCAAAGTTAGGTGATGTGGCCGCCATCAAGGCCGATGTAAGCAAAGCAGAAGAGGTGCTACAATTGGTAGCTACGTTAAAACAAGATTTCCCCGAACTGAACATGGTGGTGAATAATGCAGGAAGAGCATTGCTTTACAATTTGGCAGATGAAGATCAGGATGCCTTTGCAAATGCAGCAGATGAAATGTTGACCAACTATCTATCCATTATTAGATTGAACCAACAATTGTTGCCTTTATTGAAACAACAAGCAACAGCTGCCATTGTCAATGTCTCGTCAGTCGTGGCCTATGTACCGGGTATTACCTTGCCAACCTATGCTGCCAGTAAAGCTGCGGTACATTCTTACACTACATCGTTGAGGTTAAGCTTGGCAAATACACCTGTTAAAGTGTTCGAATTGATGCCGCCACTGGTAGATACGGAGTTCTCGGCAGGTATAGGTGGCCACAACGGCATCAAACCTTCGGTAGTTGCCCAAGAATTGTTAAGGGCATTGGAAAATGATGATTTTGAAATCCGTGTTGGAGATACCGCTAAGATGTATGAATTGTTTCGTTCTTCACCCCTTGATGCGCTGAATGTTATGAATGCCAAAAGAGAAGAATGGATAGAAAGCACACCAAAATGACGAAAAAGAAACTTGCATTTGCCTTTTTAATGGCTATGGTAACCACAGGTATTGTTACCTTTGTGGTTATTGTAGTTAACATTGGTTTAAACAATCAATTTTTTAAGATATGGTTAAAATCATGGCTAATTGCCTATACAGTTGCAGTTCCGGCCATTTTAACCATTGCACCACAAATTGAAAAACTGGTAAATAAGCTGATCAAAGAAAAGAATTTGCCGCAACAATAACATTATGAAAAGAGTAGTCATTACCGGCCTTGGCGCCATTACACCATTAGGTAATTCAGTAAACGAATTTTGGGAGAACATCATTGCGGGCAAGAGTGCCGCAGGCCCAATTACCAAGTTCGATTCTAGTAAATTCAAAACTCATTTTGCTTGTGAAGTAAAAGATTTTAACATCGAAGCATACTTGGACAAAAAAGAAATCAAAAAGTACGATTTATTTACACAATATGCGATTGCCGCAAGCGACCAGGCCATTAAAGACAGTGGGTTGGATTTTACGACAATGGATGAAACCGAAAGGTATAAAGTTGGGGTGATCTGGGCAACCGGAAACGGTGGTATTTCTACTTTTGAAAGCCAATTGAAAGAATTTAATGCAGGAGACGGTACGCCTAGGTTTAGTCCGTATTTTATCCCTAAAATGATTGTAGATATTGCAGCTGGCGTAATTTCCATCCGCCACCAATTGCATGGGCCAAATTATTGCACGGTATCTGCCTGTGCTTCATCTAATACAGCCATTATCAATGCTTTTGATACCATTAGGTTAGGTAAGGCAACCATCATGATTGCAGGTGGCTCAGAAGCAGCGATCACCGAAGGTTCTGTTGGTGGTTTCAACTCGGCACAGGCTTTAAGTAAGAACAATGAAAACCCACTTCAAGCTTCAAGGCCATTTGACAAAGACCGTGATGGTTTTGTAATGGGCGAGGGTGCTGGAGCATTGATCTTGGAAGACCTGGAGCATGCCTTAAAAAGAGGAGCAACCATTTATGCTGAACTGGTGGGTAGCGGAATGGCAGCTGATGCCTATCATTTAACGGGTACTCATCCAGAGGGTCTTGGTGCGGTATTGGGTATGCGTTATGCCATGGAAGAAGCAGGGATTGAAGCGAGTGACGTAAGCTACATCAATGCACATGCTACTTCAACGGGTATTGGAGACATCAGCGAATTGGTGGGCATTAAAAATGTGTTTGGAGATGTACCTGTAGCCATTACCGGAACTAAATCCATGACGGGTCATTTGTTGGGTGCGGCTGGTGCGATAGAGAGTATCATTTCGGTCTTATCGGTAAAAAATGATGTAATCCCAGCTACCATCAATACCCAAAATCTGGATGAAGAAATTCCAGAAGGTTTAAACATTGTTTTGGGCAAACCCATCTATCAGATCGTAAATTATGTACTCAACAATACTTTCGGCTTTGGTGGACATACCGCTACAAGCTTGTTTAAAAAGTATAAGCCTTAATTAAAATAAATGTCAATCTGAGCCTGTCGAAGATGTATTGATGAAACATTTCGATAGGCTCAATATGGCAATCCATCTTTTTGTCTAACAATCGACAAATTCAGTTTGAGGTTTAATTTGTCAGGGCCTTTTCAATTTTGGATAACAGCATATCGATCTCAAAAGGTTTCGCTAAAAAATCATCTGCACCAGCGGTTTCTGCAGAACGTTTCAAATCATTGCTTGCAGAGATTAGAATTACTGGAATGTTCTTCGTGAGTTCCTCACTTTTTAGCTTTTTGCAAAGTTCCCTGCCATCAGTGCCCGACATCCAGATGTCCAGCACATAGATATCAGGTAATTCTTGTTCAAAATTAAGTATCGTATGCCCGTTTAAGGTCGCATTTACTTCATAACCTTCCATTTCTAACATCATGCCAACGGCATCTAAAATTCCCGGATCATCATCTGCTACTGTTATTCGTTTTTGTTTGTTCATGGTGTGGTTGGTTATAAAAATCGAGTCGCTGTAGGGCTAAATTCTTTGGTTAATAATGATGACGGTTGATCGGAATGGAGAAACAGAATTTTGAGCCCTGACCTTCTGTGCTATCTACCCATATTCTTCCACCCTCACGTTTGATCATCTCTGATGAAATATAAAGCCCCAATCCAAGGCCTGGGAAAGTATGTTGCATGTTGCCACTAACCCTATAAAATTGTTCAAATACCCTATTCAGTTTATCTGACGCAATGCCGATACCAAAATCTTCCACACAAACCTCTACGTTTGTACCAGAAATGCTGGTATGGACAATGATTTTTTCGGCATTTGGAGAATATTTGATGGCGTTTGTAATCAAATTGGTCAATACTTGGCTTACTCTTTCCTTGTCTGCAAAAACCAGCCCCACTTCTTCAAGGTTTTCTACAATCTGATGGTGTTCTGTGGTATGTTGCAGGTCTTCGATTACAAAATGGATCATTTCATTAAAGTCGAAATGGGTATGGTTATATTGTAGTTTCCCAGCATTTACCTTGGTTACATCAAGTAGGTCGCCAATCAAACTCGTTAACCGATTCAATTGCGCATCCATTTTTCGCATCAACCCTGCTTCCATAACATCTCCTTTTTTTAGCAATATTTTTTCCAATACCTGTGAATAAGCCTTGATACTGGTTACTGGAGTTTTCAATTCGTGACTGGCAATGCCAATAAAATCATCTTTCTGTTGCTGCAATTGCTTCGTCTCCGTAATATCAAAGGATACGCCAATAAAGGTAATTGGGTTGCCTTGCTCATCATATTGTGCTTTTCCACTTTCTTTGATCCAGTGTATAGAATTGTCTGGCCAACGGATCGGATATTCGGCTCCGTATACCTTGCCATTTACAATAGCACTGTTGATTCCCTCAATTACCGCGGTCTTAAAAGGATCTTCAATGAAATTGAAAAGTTCGTCGTAACTGAGCTTTATGTTTGGCAATAAACCATAGTTCAGGTTAAACTGTTCAGAAAACCTGATCTGATGTGTTTTAAGGTTAATTTCATAAGAACCTAAACTCCCAGCCTCTAAAGCGATGGCCAATCTTTGGTTGATCTGTATTAGCTCTTCTTTGGCATTGCGTTGTTGGGTAATGTCCATTACCGTACCCAGCATCCGCAAAGCTTTCCCATCGCCATCATAATATATTTTTCCTTCAACCCTGATCCAATGTATCGATTGGTCTTCCCATATTACCCGTGCTTCATAATAGATATGGCCAATGTCTAAAGCCCTTCTATGGGCATTTAAACGAATAATGTGGTCGTCTGGATGGATTGCTTTAACATACTCTGCCCTAGAGGCATGGCTTTTAAAACCAAAGATTTCGTCAAAACGTTCAGAGGTCGTCATCGTCCCTTTGCGTAGGTCGAGGTCAAAAGAACCCAAACCGGATGCAGCGGTTGCCAACCTGGCCCGTTCTTCTGCATCTTGGATCTTACGTTTGCTTTCGAGCATCTCGGTTACATCAACCGAAACCACCATGATCCTGTTGATGGTACCATCCGCATCTTTTAGTGGCTCATATACATAATTGATAAAAAAAGTTTGTTTTTTGCCATTTCGGATCAATGTTGTAGGCTGCTCGTTACCATAATGGGCAATTCCAGTTTGTAATACCTTTTTAAGGATATGGTCGAACCCTAAAGTTTTAGATTCTGGTATGGCTTCCCAAAGTGGTCTGTTTTCGAATTCCTTTCTGGTTTTGCCTGCAATCTGCAGGTAAGCATCATTTACAAGTTCTACAAAGAAGTTTTCTCCTTTTAAGATGATCATACCCACGGGCGCCTGTAAAATCAACTTGCGGAAATTCTCTTCACTTTCTTTAAAGGCCTGTTGTACAGCAATCTCTTCTGTAATATCTTGTAGCGTGCCATTTAGACGATAGGCAATGCCCTGTTCGTTGTAAAGTGCTTTTCCTTTGGCTTTAACAATCCTTTCCTTACCATTTTTTGCATTAACAATGGTATATTGAACGATATAATTACCACCTGAAGAAAACTCTAAAGCTTTTAATATAGCATCGTTTACCCTTTTTCTATCCTTTTCTATAATAGAATTGAGGGCCAGGCTTAAATCGATTTCAGCCTCTGGTGGAAGCCCAAACCATCTTTTTAATCTATTGTTCGCTGTAAATTTATTGGTTAAGGGGTTAAGGTCCCAAGTACCCAGTTCGGCAGCATTCAATGCAAACTCCAGCTTATCGTTGCTGTCGTTTAAAGCTTGTAGTGTATTTACCTTTTGCGTGGTTTCTGTACAGGTTACATATACACCAGCAGGCTTTCCCGATTCGTCGTGGGCTGGGCTATAGCTAAAGGTCCAATACACATCTTCAATTTGTCCATTCCGAAAAATAGGGATCAATTGGTCTTCGCTCCAAGTAGCTTCACCTCCAGCTAAAACTTGGTCTATCAAAGGTTTAATGATAGGCCATATCTCTACCCAGGCCTCTTCGGCCCGCATGCCCATAATAGATGGATGTTTCCCATTGTTACCTAGACTAGGACGATAAGCATCATTGTAAAAACAGATCAGTTCTGGTCCCCAATATAAAAACATGGGGAATTTAGAATTAAGTAAGATGCTTAAGGTGGTCAGCAGGCTTTGTGGCCATTCGGCTACAGGTCCCAAGTAGTTTTTGCTCCAATCAATAGAGCGAATTAAAGCGCCACATTCGCCTCCCTTACTTAAGAAACCTCGATTCATACGTTGTTAACAAGTTGTTTGTTTAAACAAACAATTTATTCATTTGTTCATACAAAAAAAAGATATTTCTATTTTTTTCTTTTTATAAAGGTTGACTGATATTAACGTTTGCTGTAAGTATGCAAGGAACAGGAACTATTTTTTCTTGGGTAAGATAAGCCTCTTTACCTAATTTTCGCAACATGCGGTAATGAGAACCCAATGCATTGAAAAAGGTGCGGCTTTCGATGTACGGAAGATCAAACTCTAGCGCGGTACTTTTTACGATCTTGCCAATAGCTGGGTAATGGATATGGCAGATCTTTGGAAACAGGTGATGTTCTATCTGTCTGTTTAAGCCACCACATAAAAAGCCGGCCAGTTTACTCTCTACGGCAAAATTCGCCGTAGTCATCATTTGGTGGGCAGCCCAAGCCTCTTCAATATTCCCATCTTCATTAGGATGTGGGAAACTCGTGCCTTCTACCACATGAGCCAATTGGAATACCAGACCCAGTACCAAGCCCTGTGCAAACTGCATGGCCAAAAAGCCTATTAAAAACTGCCACCAAGGCACATCAATTACAATCAATGGTAAAATGATGAATAAAAAGTAGTATAGGAATTTGAAAAAGAACAGGTTGAAATACTCTATTTTGGGATGGTTTGCTACCTGTGATCCAATCTTGGTCTGGAAAAACTTTTTATAATCTTTTCTAAACACCCACGAGAGCATGGCCAAACTGTACAATGCAAAAGCATAAAAATGTTGGTAGCGTTGGATCTTGTTAACAGGTTCCTTTTCGCAAAAACGGATGAGGCCTGGGGCTACATCAATGTCTTCATCATGACCAGAAATATTGGTATAAGTATGGTGTACAATGTTATGGCAGATGCTCCAAACATAGGCACTGGCACCAATCAAGCTAAACAAAAAACTGAAAGACCGATTGATGATCGGCTTGTCTGAAAATGCTTTATGAATGGCATCATGGCAGATGTTAAAACCAACAAATGCACCAAAGATGCCCAGTAAAATAGCCATACCCAACATGGCCCATACACTAAAACCTCCTAATAAAATGAGGAGGTATAAGGTGATAAAAGTTCCTAAAAAGAAAAACGCTTTGAACCACATGGCGCCATTTGCATGGACACTTAAGTTTTGGTCTTCAAAATGGTCATCAACACGTTTTCGTAAAGTAGCATAAAAGGTAGATTTGTTGAGGTTTGTAAACTTGACTTTCTTTGTCATATTTGAGTTAGAGCGGTGTAGGGATGGTTTTAATATTTTAGCTAATGTAGTTTAATTAATGAGTTATTCTGTACAATTGTCATATTAATTTCATAATAAGGAATCATACCTACGAAATTAACACAGTTAAGGATGCTGAGATTTGTTTTTAGAACGCTAGAATAATTTTTAAGGTATTAAATCACTAATAATTAGTATTTTTAAAATTCAGGACCTAACAACCTTTCAATCCACTCCATGAAAAAGATCATCTATTTGTTAGCTGTAATGGCTTTCCTTTCTTCAGCTTGTAAGAAATCGGGAACGTTCCCAGAACCCAATCCTACACCTACAATCCCTACAACGCCAACCCCTACATCTTATCCTTTACCTGCTGCAGCTAAGGATGGAGTGGTTTTTATCAATGGAGGTACTTCTGCAATCGTAACTTTATATGCGCCATCAAAAACTTCGGTTTACGTAATTGGCGATTTTAGCAATTGGCAAACTTTACCTGCCAATCAGCTGAAACTGGCACCTGATAACAATACTTGGTGGGTGCAGATAGACGGCCTAAGATCCCAACACAGAATATGCCTATCAATTTATGGTTGATGGAAGTTTAAAGGTTGCCGACCCTTATTGCGAGAAGGTGTTGGATCCAATGAATGATGGTTTTATCGGTGCCTCAGTCTACCCTGGATTAAAAACATATCCTACAGGTAAAACAACAGGTATTGTAAGTGTAATGCAGGCCAACAAACCTATATATACCTGGAAGAACAACAGTTTTACCAGACCTGATAAAAACAACTTGGTAATCTATGAATTGCTGATCAGAGATTTTACCAGCGAACATACTTATGCTTCTACTTTACAAAAATTGGATTATTTGGTGAGTCTAGGATCAATGCCATCGAATTGATGCCAGTTACAGAGTTTGAAGGTAACATCAGCTGGGGCTATAACATTTCTTATGCGTTGGCTCCAGATAAATATTACGGAACTAAACTGGCCCTACAGAATTTTATAGACGAATGCCATGGAAAAGGCATAGCGGTAATCATGGACATGGTGCTGAACCATGCATTTGGACAATCGCCAATGGTGCAACTGTATTTTGATGGCAATAAACCAACGGCTAACAGCCCATGGTTTAATGTTGATGCCAAACACCCTTATAATGTAGGTTATGATTTTAACCACGAAAGCACAGCAACCAAAAACTATGTAAAAAATGTAGTGAAATATTGGATGCAGCAATATAAAATAGATGGGTTTAGGTTTGACCTATCGAAAGGGTTTACACAGAAGACATCATCGGATGATGGAAGCTTTGCTGCTTACGATGCCAGTAGGATTGCCATTTGGAAAGACTACAACAGTTATATCAAGAGTATTGACCCCAATAATTTCTACGTTATCTTGGAACATTTTGCAGATGCAAGCGAAGAAAAGGTATTGGCAGATGATGGCATGATGCTTTGGGCAAATATCAATTACAACATGAACGAAGCGACAATGGGCTGGTTGGGTGCTTCAGATTTTTCGTGGGCATTTTCTAGCAAACATGGCTTTGGCAAATCAGAAAATCTGGTGAGCTATATGGAAAGTCATGACGAAGAACGTTTGAATTTTAAAAATATAACCTACGGTAATGTAGTGGCTGGTTATTCGGTTAAAGACCTTACCACAGCTTTGAAAAGAGAAGAAATGGCAGCGGCGTTCTTGTTTGCAGTTCCAGGACCTAAGATGATTTGGCAATTTGGCGAGCTAGGCTATGATTATAGCATTGATTTTAACGGGCGTTTGGGAGAGAAGCCAATTAAATGGGATTATTTTGATGACAGTAGACGTAAAGCATTGTACAATGCCTATGCTAAATTTATCAAACTGAAAAAGAACAATGCCATTTTCGCTACCACCAATACCAGTTATAATTTGGCAGGTGGAATTAAATACATCAAGTTGGTTAATGGTTCGAATACCGTAATGGTGGTAGGTAATTTTGATGTAACCCCACAAACAGCAAATATAGATTTTGGAACAAATGGCAATTGGATTGATGCAATAAGCGGAACAAATATTAATTTAGCAACTACAAACTATAGCACCGTGTTGGCCCCTGGCGAATATCATATCTATAGTAAGCAGGCCCTAAATTGATTTGAACTATGTGCTTTAAAAAGTTTTCTTTACTTATCGTTTCATTTGTTCTTTTGGTTTCGATAGCCAAGGCTCAAGATACTACGCAAAAAGTAATTGCCAATAGAACAAATAGTATAGTACAACAGCAAAAGCCTTATGTTATTTTAATTTCTATCGATGCCTTTAGATGGGATTTGGCTGATAAATACCAAGCAAAAAACCTGCTCAAATTAAGGGAAAGTGGTGTGCAGGCCGATTATTTAAAACCTTCTTATCCTTCATTAACCTTCCCAAATCACTACACGATCGTAACGGGATTGTACCCTGCCCACCATGGTGTGGTAGATAATATTTTTTATGATAAGGCCAGAAATGTAACGTATAGAAAATCTGATAAAGCAATGGCTGTAGACAGCTCATGGTATGGTGGCAAGCCACTTTGGGTATTGGCAGAACAACAAAAGATGTTAAGTGCGATCTTTTATTGGCCAGGTTCAGAAATCTCCATGGATGGGATAAGGCCTACCTATCTATATAATTATAATGAAGCTATCCCCATAGATAGAAGGGTAGCTGTTGTTAAAGACTGGTTACAATTACCAGCAGAAAAAAGACCCCATTTTATGGCGTTGTATTTTCCGCAGGTAGACCAAGCTGCACATAAACATACGGTAGATTCTGAAGAAACAAGAGCGGCAGTACAGATTGTAGATGATGCCATTGGGAAATTGGTGGCTGCGGCAAAATCAACAGGTTTAGAGGTGAACTTTATTGTGGTGTCTGATCATGGTATGACCACAATTGATAGAGAAAATACAATTCCTCTGCCGAAAGCAATAGACTTGAACAGATTTAAAGTGCCACCAGGAAATGTATTGCTACATGTATATGCCAATGATCAGGTAGATATCAGACCTACTTATAAAGCGCTAAAGGCCGAAGCTACCACTTATGATGTTTATTTGAGCAAGCAAGTGCCAAAAGCTTGGCATTACAACAAAAAGGAAGATAAGTACAATAGGGTTGGAGATATCCTATTGGTGCCAAAACTGCCAAATGTATTTAATATCAATGGCATTAAACCAGACCCTGGTCAGCATGGTTTTGATCCAGCAATAAAAGATATGCATGCCATATTTTATGCATGGGGACCAAATTTTAAAACAGCCCTAAAAATCCCTGCATTCGAAAATGTAAATATCTATCCCTTGATCGCTAAGATTTTAGGTTTGAACTATACCAACAAAGTAGATGGCAAGGCAAAAGTTTTGGCGCCTATCTTGGCCAATCCCTAGTTAAAAGAATAATAAGTAAGATAAACCACTCAGATTTCAACGCTCAAAGTTGAGTAACAATTTCGTGTTTTTGCTAAATATGGTTTTCTATTTTTGATATTTATGGCTACAACCAAACCTAAATCAAATGAAGAAAATTTTTACCTCAACTCTTATTGCATTGAGTTTGATTACTTTTGCCCAAGCTCAACAAAGAACTCAAGGTCAAAACCCTAATGGTCAACGACCAACTGCCCCTGGTACTGCTGCACCTGCAGCGGCTGTAAAAGAAGAAGCCGCTCCCCGTGTTGCAAATACTCCATCAAGAACAATCAACCCAGAAAGTACGGTGATCACCAATCATACCGTAACCATTAGAGGCAAAGAAGTGCCATATAAAGCAACTACGGGTACACTTCCGGTATGGGACGAGGAAGGCAAGCCGATTGCAGGTTTGTTCTATACCTATTATGAACGTACCGATATCCAAAATAAAGATAAAAGACCATTGGTGATTTCGTTTAATGGTGGCCCTGGTTCGGCCTCTGTTTGGATGCACATTGCCTATACAGGCCCAGTAGTTTTGAACATTGACGATGAAGGTTACCCGATCCAACCTTATGGATACAAAGACAATAGCAGTTCTATTTTAGATATTGCTGATATTGTATACATCGATCCAGTAAACACAGGTTATTCTCGTGCAACCAGTAAAGATGTGCCAACAAGCAAATTCTTTGGTGTAAGAGCCGATATCCGTTATCTAGCAGAGTGGTTGAACACTTTTGTAACCCGTAACAACCGTTGGGCCTCGCCTAAATTTTTGATTGGCGAAAGTTATGGTACCACCCGTGTTTCTGGTTTGGCACTTGAACTGCAAAGTAACCAATGGATGTACCTGAATGGGGTGATCTTGGTTTCTCCAACAGAACTGGGCATGGAAAGAGGAACAGTATTAGATGCAGCTTTACGTTTACCATACTTTGCAGCTACAGCTTGGTACCACAAAATGTTACCAGCAGATCTACAGGGTAAAAAACTAACCGATATGTTGCCAGAAGTAGAAAACTTTACGGTAAATGAATTGATTCCTGCAATTACCAAAGGCGGATTTTTACCAATGGCCGAAAAGCAGAAGATCGCCGCAAAAATGGCCAGATTCTCTGGTCTTTCAGAAAAGGTGATCATGCAAAACAACTTGGATGTTTCTACCAATCTATTTTGGAAAGAATTGTTGCGCGATAAAGGATTTACCGTTGGAAGATTGGATTCGAGATACAAAGGTATCGATCGTTCTGATGCGGGCAATGGCCCTGATTACAATGCAGAGCTGACCTCTTGGTTGCATTCGTTTACACCTGCCATTAATATGTACCTGCGTAATGAGCTGAACTACAAAACAGACTTGAAATATAATATGTTCGGTCCAGTTAACCCATGGGACAATACAGGCGACCGTACTGGCGAAAACCTACGTGCAGCGATGGCCCAAAATCCTTACCTGCATGTTTTGGTTCAATCTGGCTATTATGATGGTGCCTGCGATTATTTCAATGCCAAATACAACATGTGGCAAATGGATCCAAGTGGCAAGTTAAAAGATAGGATGAGCTGGGAAGGTTACGAAAGTGGACACATGATGTACCTGCGTAAACCAGATCTGAAAATGGGCAACGAGCACATCAGAGACTTTATTGAAAAAGCATTGCCAAAACCTGGCGTACCTGCCAAGTTCTAAAAAAATGAATAAAATTGGAATGGTCTGCAGTTCGTTGCAGACCATTTTTTATGCTTTGATTTTGGGACGCAATTAGCTATTATTACAGTAAAATAGGGCCCGTAACAATGAAACCAATAATTATTCTAATCAGAGTAATCGCTGCCATTATACTAATTACTTTAGGCGTAAACAACATTAGCGAACCTTCAAATACTGAAGTAGCGATTGGGGTGTTTGAAGTTTTACTTGGGTTGGCGATCGTGTATCAATCTATCACCATTTTATTTAAAAAAATCTAAAATTAATGAGCTTTCAAGAAACAGACAAAAAACCTCTAATTAAACGGTTAATTAAGCACGTCGTTATATTTATCGTTTTACTTATTGTATGGGTTATTCAACCATTTACTTACGAAAATATTGATGCTGGTAATGTGGGGATAAAAATTAACTTATATGGTTCTGATAGAGGGGTGGATAACATTACCATTGTTACAGGTAGGGTTTGGTACAACAGTTGGACCACTAAAATTGTCGAATTTCCTACATATACTCAATCCGTGGATTATGATCCATTTGTAGTGACTACCAAAGATGCGGCCGAATTTAAAGTAGACCCTAAATTAAATTACCACGTTAATGCATTGATGGTACCTCAAATCTATAGACAATACCGCAAACCTTTAAATGAAATCGAACAGCAGTTTATGCGCAATACGATTTATGATGCTTATCGGATTGTTGCCAATTCGTTCAGCTCAGATTCGGTAATGTCTAATAGAGAAAAATTTGAAGATCGAATCCAAAATATTTTGACCAAAAACTTAAGTAAAGATGGTTTTATATATGATCAACTAACTTCAGCGATTACACCGCCAGAAAGTTTGCGACAAATGATAGATGAGAAAAACGCATCCATTCAGGCAAGGTTAAAAGCAGAAAACCAAGCTAAACAAGCAGATGCGGAAGCTAAAGTAAAAGTGGCAACTGCACAGGGTGAAGCTCAGGCATTATTGGTTAGGGCAAAATCAGAATCTGAAGCCAATCGTTTAAGACAAGCTTCTTTAACACCAATGTTAATACAGCAAGAGTGGATTAAAAAATGGGATGGTAAATTACCAACTACACAAGCAGGTGGAAGTACAAGCTTGATGATGCCGATAAAATGATAGATATATCTGCATTTAGTTATTTAACCAAAAGTATATTATGTTTCTTTTTTGCGATAGGATTAATTCTTTGGAACAGAAGAGATATGAAAAGATGGAAACAAGAGGGAGATGGATATTTAAGTTTTTGGCAAATGGATAGAAATTTTAAAGATTGGGTCATGATTATATTATTTATCTTCTTATCACTATTTTATCTTTCAAAATATTAATTTCCTTAATATTTTGAATATTGGATTGTGGAAACACAATCCAATAACTTTAATCAGTTTCTTAATGGATAGTTAAGACTATTTAACATCTGAATTTTTATTGCATTATGTTTCGGGATAATTCCCTATTTTTGTAACCCGCTTATGGAACAGATCAAAACATCCTTCGATTTCGAAAAGCCTTTAGCTGATTTAATGCAGCAGATTGAAAAGGTAAAGCAAGTTGCTGATAAAACAAAAGTAGACATGTCTGCAACCTTGGCAGAACTTGACGAAAAGGTAGCTACAACCAGCAAAAACCTTTATAACAACCTAACAGGTTGGCAAAAAGTTCAGATGTCTCGTCACGCAGAAAGGCCTCAAACCTTAGATTACATCAGTATGATCTGCGATGATTTCATCGAATTGCATGGCGACAGAACGGTAAAAGACGATAAAGCCATTATCGGTGGTTTTGCAACAATTGATGGGCAGACAGTAATGGTCATCGGTCACCAAAAAGGAAAAAATACCAAAGAGCGTCAGTACCGCAATTTCGGTATGGCCAATCCTGAAGGTTATAGAAAAGCATTGCGATTGATGCGTTTGGCCGAGAAATTTAACAAACCTGTAATCTCTTTTATCGATACCATGGGTGCTTATCCAGGTTTGGAGGCCGAAGAACGCGGACAAGGAGAAGCTATTGCGCGTAACTTGTTGGAAATGTCGGTATTAAGAGTGCCAATTTTATGCTTTGTGGTAGGAGAGGGCGCTTCTGGTGGTGCATTGGGCATTGGTATCGGCGACCACGTATACATGTTAGAACATACTTGGTATTCTGTAATCTCGCCAGAGTCTTGTTCTTCTATTTTATGGAGAAGTTGGGATTTTAAAGAAAAAGCTGCAGAATGTCTAAAATTGACTTCTGAAGATATGTTCAACAACAAATTAATAGATGGAGTTGTAAAAGAGCCATTGGGTGGAGCACATCAAAACCCTGAATTAATGGGCGAAACGCTTAAAAAACAGATCTTAAAAGATCTGAAAGAACTTAAAAAAGTAAATACCGATAAGTTGATCGCAACGAGGATTGAGAAATTCTGTTCGATGGGTGTGGTTAACGAAGGTTAACAATATAATGTGATATTAAAAAGCCCCAAGATTTTATCTTGGGGCTTTTTGTTTTTGGCTAGTTTTTTAGTTTGGCCTTGAACAGCTTTTCTAGTTTTTCCATCTTAGGTAGGATCACCAAACGGCAATAAGGCAATTCTCCATTTTTGATAAAATAATCTTGATGATAGTTTTCTGCCACATAAAAAGGTTCGGCCTTTGTAATTTCGGTTACAACAGGTTTGCCAAAGGCATTTGCCTTGTTCAATTCCTCTTTGTATTTGGTTGCAGTTGCTTTTTGCTCATCGGTATGGTAAAAAATAACCGAGCGGTATTGTGTGCCAACATCTGCACCTTGTCTGTTTAAAGTGGTTGGGTCATGACTTTTCCAAAAAACCTCTAAAAGCTCATCGTAGCTTATTTTGGCTGGGTCATAGGTTACTTCGATCACTTCGGCATGATTGGTTGTCCCTGTACAAACTTCTTCATAAGTTGGGTTGGGTACATCTCCACCTTCATACCCAGATTTAACACTTGAAACGCCATTTAAACGTTGAAAAAGGGCTTCGGTACACCAGAAACACCCCATTCCAAATGTGGCTTTCTGTAATTTTTGTTTTTGTGCATCAGCTTCTTGCATAGATAGGAAGATTAAGATAAGGATTGCTAATTTTTTCATTGTGGCGCATTTTACTTTAGTAAGTATACGCAAAACAAGTTATTAAAGTTTTTGAATATAAAAAAGGGATATCGTCTTGACAATCTCAATACATATCCTTAATTTGTTAATAACTTAACAATTTGTTCTTTAATTTGTTAGCTAACAAAAAATAAAGCTATTAAGGTTTATTAACATAACTTTTCTAAATTTAAATATTCATTAAAATAAAATTATATGTCTACACCGTATATCCCTTGCCTTGATCTTGGTACTTATATCAATGGTAATGAAGAACAACGTAAAAAATTTTCTGACGAATTAGGAAGAGCGTTTAATGATTCTGGTTTTGTAACCATTACCAATCATGGCGTAAGTCAGGAATTGATCGATAAACTATATGCAAACATCAAAGCCGTTTTTGCCCTACCGGTAGAAACCAAGCGCAAATATGAAAAACCAGAACTAGCTGGCCAACGTGGTTATACCAGTGCTGGTAAAGAAACGGCAAAAGGTGCCAAAACTGCCGATCTAAAGGAATTTTGGCAGATCGGTCAAGAAGTTAGCGATGGTGATCCAATCAAAAAGGAATATCCAGACAATGAGGTGTTGGAAGAAATTGAAGAGTTTAATCCAGTAACCAGAGAAATTTATCAGAAGCTGGAAGAAAATGGCAAACATTTATTGCGTGCCATTGCTACCTATTTGAGCTTACCTGTTAATTATTTCGATGCGCATGTACATAACGGAAACTCTATTTTAAGAGGATCCATTATTTTCCGATAGAAGATCCTGATGCCTTACCTGATGATGCGGTACGTGCAGGTGCGCACGAAGACATCAATCTGATCACTTTGTTGATCGGTGCAAGTGCCGATGGTCTGGAAGTGTTGACAAGAAGCAACGAATGGTTGCCGATCAAAGCCCATCATACCGACATCGTAGTAAACGTAGGCGACATGTTGCAACGTTTAACCAACAACAAGTTGAAATCTACCACCCACAGGGTAGTTAATCCACCACGCGAACTGATGAAAACTTCACGTTTCTCTGTGCCGTTTTTCTTACACCCACGTTCGGATATGGATTTGACAAGTTTGCCATCTACCATTGATGCCGAACACCCAAAAGTATATAGCGATATGACTGCTGGTGAGTACTTGGACGAACGTTTGAGAGAAATTGGTTTAAAGAAATAATTTTCTGTAATCTGCATTTTTAAACAAAAATATAAAGCGCTAATTAACCTTAGCGCTTTTTTAATATAAACCTATGCATCAAAATGATTTAGCAGTTTTCGCCAAGATCAAGGGAGTTGGATCTGCCTCGGGCTTATTTCTAGCTCAAGATCTGCTCTATATCATCGGTGACAATAGTGGTTATCTATATGCCTATCATATTGCTGATCAAAAGCTAAATAGGATACAACTCTTACCTGATCAAAGTCAGTTGGATAATATTCCTAAAAAAGATAAACCAGATTTTGAAGTACTTTGTCATCACAATGGGGTGCTTTTTATAATGAGTTCTGGTTCTGAAGCAAATCGAAATTTGATGATTGAGTACCATCTTCGAACAAAAGAGATTGTTCGACATGACTTATCAGCACTTTACCACAATATCAAACAAGCAACTTTAATCGATGATGCCAACCTGAATATTGAAGGCGCAATTTTTACTGGCGAGGAATGGTTTTTGTTTAATCGTGGGAATGGAAATTCGGCGAAGAATGGAATCATCAAGATTGTTGGGAAGCACTTGCTTAAAGCTGATAAAATGGAGTTCTTCCCTATTGTGCTACAAAAGACCAATCATTTGGTAGCGTCGTTTACCGATGCCATTTTGCGCCAAAATCAAATTTATTTTATCGCAGCGGTTGAAGATACCAACTCTACATTTAACGATGGAGAGATTTTAGGTAGTTATATGGGAAGCATAGATGCTAAAACATTGCGCCTAAACTATACTAAGAAGATTTCCGAACATCAAAAGTTTGAAGGCATTTCATTTTTTAAACAAGATGCCAATGGGATTGAATTTTTACTTTGTGAAGATAGGGATACCGAAAGTTTGGAAACGATTATCTATAGCTTAACTATTTAATAGGTCAATTAAGAATTGTCATGCTGAGCTTGGCGAAACATTTATTGATTTGGTCTTCGACAGGCTCAGACTGACATTGTATTGATTTTATATAACTAGTTAAGATTTGCAATCTCTATTCTTACTAAGAATTGTCATGCTGAGCTTGTCGAAGTATTTATCGATTTGGTCTTCGATAGGCTCAGACTGACATCTTAATGATTTTTATACCATTGGTCAAAATCTGTTATCTCAACAATATCTGATCTATTTATTCCCTTTATCTATTGCTTTGTTAATGGCATCCTGTATCCGTGGTCTGATGTTCAATTTGCCCAATTGCTCACTCACAGTAGGATGCACACGGTTGGATAAGAAGATATACACCAATCCTCTACTTGGATTCTACCCAAACCCCAATACCTGTATAACCCGTATGCCCAAAGGTCTGAGAAGAGGCCAATTCTGAAGGATACTTCTTAGTCGCATCTGGATCCCAGCGGTCAAATCCTAAGCCTCTTCTGCTTACATTAGATTGCTTGCTGGTAAATGCTTCTACTGTTTGTGGCTTAAAATATTGTTCGCCACCATAAGTGCCTTTATTCAACATCAGTTGATAATAAATGGCTAAATCGTTGGCATTGGCAAATAAACCAGCATGACCTGCAACCCCGCCTTTGAGGGCAGCGCCTTGGTCATGCACATAACCCTCTAACAAAGTTTTTCTAAAAACCTTGTCATCTTCCGTAGGTACGATTCTACTTTTATCGAAACGGTTTCTGGGTAGGTAACCAGCGGTATGCATACCCAACGGCGTATAGAAATTGTCCAAAACGTATTTGTCTAGCGGTTCTTCTGTAATCTGTTCTACAATATCCTGCATTACATACATACTTATATCGCTGTACACATAACTCCCACGGGTTTTGATGGGTGAGTTTAGCATCTTAGGCCACATAAAATCACTGAAAAAACCTTTTTTAACATAGTAATTATCTGCCACCTTTGTTGGGAAAAGCGCTGAAGAATCCCTGCTGTAATCTCCTTCCTTCACAAAGTTATGAAAAGGAATATAAGGGATAAATCCGGCTTGGTGCAACATTACCTCACGAACGTTGATTGCATTCATAGGGGTGTTGCGGGCCCTTGGGATATAGAAACCGATATTGGTATCTAGTTTTAACTTGTTCTCTTCAACCAAACGCATTACACTTGGTGTGGTTGCTGTAATCTTGGTTACAGAGGCCATGTCGAAAATATCGGTTACCTGATCAGCTACGGTATTGTCATAGGTATGGTAACCAAAGGCTTTGTTGTAGATGACCTTTCCATCTTTAGCTACCAAAACCACAATGCCTGGCGCTGCTTTACCTGCAATGGCCTCGGCCGCAATTTTATCAACTGCATTCAGCTCTTCGGTATTTACACCCGCATCTTCGGGCACGGTATATTTTAAACGGGTTACTGTTGTTTTGTAACCTGAGCCTACAGTATATTTTCCTGAATAGGTTTTGCTTAAGGTCTGTTGGGCAGCAATACCTCCAAACATGATTTGTGGCACTACCATCGCTGCTTCGTTATTTGCCTGTGGACTCCATACGATTGGTGTACTTAAATTATCAAAGGCAGCTAAACTTTTACCCTCTCCAAAAACAGCCAAGATCACTTCCTTGTGCTTTGCTACACTGCTGATGAAATTGAGATATTTTCCATTGTTGGCCATTTGGTCGGTAATGGGAATGATTACCGTACTGAAAAATTTGAGGTCGTCATCTAGGTCATTCAGCGTAGCCGAATCTTTATACTTAGCGGCGCTTAACGATTTTACATCAGCATATTTATTGAGTAAACTATCAAAAGAACTTTGATAGGTAAAGCCCAAATCAACAGAAACGAATTTTTTCTCTGCTAATTTCGTAACTGGGATAAAACCTTCTTGATTGTTGAGCAGTACTGTACTATTGGCAATGGCATTGATTGTTTTTAATCTGTTCTCGTTCTGTTTGTGGTCTTGTGCACAAGCACTTAAGGTGAAAATAAAGGCTAAAAACGTGGCAATTATACCTATCAGGTTGTTTTTTTTCATATTTATAAAGCCCTGTCTATCATTGATAGACAAGATGACGGTGTTTTTATTTTTTAATTGTAGTTGACTTGTCCACGATGCGCTCATATACTTTCTCTCCATTTAGGTATGTTTTTAACACTTTATTGTTTAGAATCTGCTCGCCAGTGGCTTTCATGATATCGTTTTCCAACATCACAAAATCAGCGAATTTCCCAACTTCGAGGCTTCCTTTTTCCTTTTCCTCAAAGTTGGCCTTGGCCGCCCAAATCGTCATTCCGCGTAAAGCTTCTTCAGGGCTCAGGGCATTTTCCATCTGAAACCCTCCTGCAGGGAAGTTTTTTGCATCTTTTCTGATCGTAGCGGCATAAAAGGTAAGCATCGGGTTGATCTGTTCAACCGGGAAATCAGTTCCTAATGGTATCCAACCATTTTGGGCCAACAATTGTTTGTAGGCATAGGCACCTTTTACTCTGTCGCTGCCTAAACGGTCTGCTGCCCAATACATATCTGAAGTAGCATGTGTAGGCTGTACAGAAGGCACAACACTGGCTTTGCCAAATAGGTTAAAGTCTTCTGGAGCCACCACTTGGGCATGTTCAATGCGCCAGCGTTTGTCATTTTTGCCACCCAATACTTCATTGTATATTTTCAGGATACTGCGGTTGGCCGAATCGCCAATGGCATGGGTACACATCTGAAAGTTATGTGAATTTATTTTTTTTGCTACTTCCTCAAAATGTTTGATGTCGCTTAACAAGAAGCCTTTTTTAGTAGGCATATCGGTATAAGGACGTAATAAACAGGCACCTCTAGAGCCCAAAGCCCCATCACCATACACTTTAAATGATCTTACATTTAGTCTGTCTGTTTTAATGGCCCCTCTTTTAAATAAATAATCGTAATTTTTTTCGGCATCAGAAAGCATTACGTATAAACGCATCTTTAAGCTCTTGTCTTTGTGTAGTTTTTCGATAAACTCAACTGCATCGTAATCTAACCCACAATCATCTATCGTAGTTAGGCCCACCTCAAAGCAATTCTTCTGGGCATCCAGCAAAATCTTTTTGGCTTTTGTCTCATCAGCAGCTGGAACTTTGTTGGCCACCAATTCTACGGCATTGTCAATTAACAGTCCGGTTAGCTTGCCATCTTTGTCTACAATATCTCCACCAGTTAGCGCAAAAGATTTGGTAATACCAGCTGCGTTTAATGCGCTTTGGTTGGCAATGGAAGCATGTCCATCAATTCTTTCCAATAATACTGGTCTGTTTGGGAACAATTGGTCCAGTTTGTCTTTATTCGGAAATTGTTTGTCGGCCCAGTCGTTTTGGTCCCACCCACGACCAGTTAACCAGCCATCAGGATGGGTTTTTGCAAACTCGGTAACCCGTGCAATTACTTCGTCCCAGCTAGTGGTGCCTCTTAAATCGGCACTTTGTAAACTCTCACCATAGCCAAAAAAGTGGGCATGTGCATCGATAAAACCAGGATAAACCGCTTTTCCATTTGCATCTACTTCTTCCGTAGCGCTATATTGCTTACGGATATCGGCTGTAGCGCCAACGGCAAGGATCTTACCATCTTTAACCACAATGGCTTCAGCAACATCAAATTTATCGTTAACGGTATAGATTTTTGCATTATAGATCATCAGATCTGCTTTAGGCTTATTACAGCTGCATAAGATCAAAAGCAATGCACATAGCGAGAGTATTTGTTTCATCTTTTAAAGATATAAAATCAGTTCACAGTTTTCAATTAACAGCTTAACAAATGAACAATTGGATAAGTAAATTTTCTGCTAAGTTAATAAATGTTCAAAGCTAAGTCATTTAGTATCAACAATGTGAAATCTGCCATAGGGATAAGGCTTATTTTCGCTAAATTAGCAACCTTACAAAGAATATAAATGTCTGATATTATACAACTTTTACCCGATAGTGTTGCCAATCAAATTGCGGCAGGAGAGGTGGTGCAGCGACCTGCATCAGCGGTAAAAGAATTACTTGAAAATGCCATAGATGCAGGAGCGGATAAGATACAACTGATCGTTAAAGATGCAGGTAAAGCCCTTATCCAGGTGATAGACAATGGTTGCGGGATGAGCATTACCGATGCAAGGATGTGTTTTGAGCGCCATGCTACTTCCAAAGTGCGCAAGGCCGAAGACCTATTTGCCATCCGCACCATGGGTTTTAGGGGCGAGGCCATGGCTTCGATTGCGGCCATTGCACAGGTAGAGATGAAAACCAAACGTCATGAAGACGAAGTGGGTACCTTGATACAGATCGAAGGGGCTTCTTTTATCAAACAAGAACCTGTGGGTACAGCTGATGGTACCAGTATTAGCATTAAAAACCTTTTTTACAATACACCGGCCCGACGTAATTTTTTAAAAAGCAATCCGGCAGAGATGCGTCACATCATCGACGAATTTCAAAGGGTAGCCTTGGCCAAACCAAATATTGCCTTTAGTCTACATCACGATGGGGTTGAGGTATATCGTTTGCCAGCATCGGCCATGAAACAAAGGATTGTGCATTTGTTTGGCAACAACTATAACGAACGCTTGATCCCAGTTGAAGAAGAAACCACCATTATCAACCTTAAGGGTTTTATCGGTAAACCAGAGTTTGCCAAAAAAACCAGAGGTGAGCAGTTTTTCTTTGTGAATGATCGTTTTATCAAAGATGCCTATCTTAACCATGCGGTAAATAAAGCTTATCAGGACTTGTTACCTGATGACAACTTTCCACTATATGTATTGTTTATCGATATTGATCCTGCAAAGATCGATGTCAATGTCCATCCTACAAAAACAGAGAATCAAATATTTGGATGAGAAATCGATTTATGCGATCATCCACTCGGCGGTAAAAGATCTTTGGGTAGGTTTAACATCAGTCCAACTATAGATTTCGACCAAGAAACTGGCTTCAGCAATATGATCAGTCATAAAGCACCCGAAGATATCGTGCCACCAAGTATTTCTTTTAATCCAGATTTTAATCCTTTTACACCAACAAAGGCACCAACTCGGGAGGGGATTACATCTAGAAATCAGAACCAACACATGGCACCAAGTAAAAATTGGGGTTCATTGTACGAGATTACCAATCACCATTTACCAGAACAGGCAACGATAGATTTGGGCAGTAGTCATCAAAAAGATGATGAATTTGAGCCCGTGCAGAAACAATTTATGCAGCTACATCATCGTTATATTGTTTCGCAGATCAAGTCTGGTATGATGGTGATCGACCAGCAGGCGGCGCACGAACGGATTTTATACGAAAGATTTTTGCTACATCTGGAAGATCGGAAAGGGGCATCGCAACAGAGTCTCTTCCCACAAACGGTAACTTTAAGCCCAAATGATTACGAATTGGCGAAGAGTTTGTTGGAAGATATCAAGAGCTTAGGTTTTGAAGTGAGGGAATTTGGGAAAAACACATTGGTAATTGAAGGGATACCTGTTGATCTGGGCAGCAGCAATATTAACGAAACACAATTATTTGAGCATTTGATCGAAGGATTTAAAAACTCGCAGCAAGAACTGAAGTTGGATAAACGTGACTCGTTGGCCAGAAGCATGGCCAGAAATAGTGCCATTAAAGCAGGAACAGCTTTGAGTCAACAAGAAATGAATACCTTGATCGAAGAACTTTTTGCCTGTAAAACACCTAACTTTAGCATTAGTGGTAGGCCAGTGATACAGACCATAGCCCTAACAGAAATTGCACAGAAATTTGATAAATAAAATTGAATGAGGTAATGAAGAGATAAACAATAATTACCCATCTCCATTTCCTCAATATGAACGAACAAACGAACAAAAACATATGAATAATATTACCCCAGTAGTTAAGAATTTACTCATTATCAATGTGATTTTCTTTTTTGCGACTTGGCTTTTTGAACAACAAGGAATTTATTTGGATAAATACCTTGCTGTTTTCTATTTCAACTCTCCTTATTTTAACGTTTGGCAGCCCATTACCTACATGTTTATGCATGCAAATATGGCACATATCTTTTTTAATATGTTTGCTTTGTATTCTTTTGGTAGCATATTAGAGGCGCATTGGGGCGGTAAACGTTTTATCAATTTTTACCTGATCACTGGTTTGGGTGCATTGGCACTGCAGTGGGCCGTTCAAGCTTTTGAAGTTTACCAGATTACGGGTTCGCCAGTAAATGACCTGGACACCTTGAAGGTTAGTCAAGAATATATAAAGACCTTACAAGGTATTTATTTTGGGCCAATGGTAGGTGCCTCTGGTGCCATATTTGGGATATTAGTGGCTTTTGCCATGTTGTACCCTAATCTGGAAATGTACATCATGTTTATCCCTGTTCCTGTAAAGGCGAAATACATCATTCCGGTTTATATCGTTATAGAGTTGTTCTTAGGGGTAGCTAGGTTTCAAGGAGATTCGATAGCCCACTTTGCACATTTGGGCGGAGCGTTATTAGGTTATATCTTAGTTAAGCTTTGGAAGAACAAAAACACCTATTACGATTATTATGAATAACAGTTTGTGGGCTGAGTTAAAACTAAAATTATTTAAGTCTGGCAACCCTGTGTTGTTATACATTGGGGTCAATGCGCTTATTTTTGTTGTTTTTTCGTTGATCAGTGTCGTTTTCTTTTTTGCCAAAATGCCCGATGCGGTAGCCGGTTTCATCAATGATTACCTGGCCTTTCCATCATCGCCAGCCTTGTGGCCTACACGGTTTTATACCCTTTTAACCTATCAGTTTTTTCATCAAGGTGTCTTTCATATTTTGTTCAATCTACTTTGGTTATATTGGATGGGTCAGATCTTCTTAGACTTTGTAAAACCTCGACAGTTCCACTTCGTCTATTTAGGTGGAGGCATATTGGGGGGCATCTTTTTTGCTTTGATCTATAACTTGGTTCCAGTTTATCAACCATTGGTAAGTGAGAGTACAGTTATTGGTTCATCAGCAGCTGTAATGGCTGTTTTTGCGGCCGCCGTTACCTTGGTGCCAAATTATAGCATCCGCTTGATGTTTATTGGTGATGTGAAGATCAAATACCTATTGTTGGTTTACGTGATCTTGGATATGATCGCCATGCAATCGGCCAATGCAGGAGGTAGCCTTGCACATTTGGGTGGTGCACTATTTGGATTTTTATATATCAAGTTCTTGCAAAAAGGAACAGACCTAAGTAGTATCTTTAAGAAGAAACCTAAACTGAAAGTCGTTAAAAACAACAACGTTAAACAACAAACAAATACCGTCAATCAAAAGAGATCGATTTGATTTTAGATAAGATCTCTAAAACAGGATATGATAAATTAAGCAGAGCAGAAAAAGAGACTTTGTTTAAGGCTAGCAAAAATTAATGAAAAAGAAGAGGTTAACATTACTGGATAAACTGATCATGCTTATGGCTATTGTAGTGGCCATTGGTTTGATTTGTGGTATTCTGGCAGGTAAAAATGATCCTCGTCAGCACATTGTGCTTGCTTTTTTTGGCTTGGCCTATCCTTTTTTCTTATTGGCCAATTTTATCGCCTTGTTCTGGTGGGTAATCAGAAAGAAATGGATTTTTTCTTTGGTTACATTAGCCCTGATTTTTTCAGGGTGGAATACCCTAATGGCCACATTTGGTCTTTTTGGTAATATTGGCGACCAGCAGAAAACAGATGCAGATCTGGTTAGGATGATGACGTATAATGTGCATAATTTTAAACCTTTCGGAGACAAAAATACCATCGAAGTAAAGGAAAAAATGCTCAACATCGTAAAAGAGCAAAATCCTGATATCATTTGTTTCCAAGAATTTTATACCCGTTTTAAAGGGCCTTATGATACAGTTGATAGTTTAATGAAACTGCTTAATACCAACTATTATTACTTCCAGCCTACCATGCGGAGCCGAACAGAAGCCATTGGACTGGCCATTTTTTCTAAACATCCAATCGAAAACCAAGGCAACATCATTTTTGAACCGGGCTCGGGTAATGAAAGTATTTATGTAAGTCTTAACATCAAAGGCAACCCATTAAGGGTATATAATGTGCACCTGCAATCTATTTCTTTCGAAAAAGAAGACTATACTTATTTAGATAAGGTAAAAGAAATGGATGCACAGATGGGTTCTTCGAAAAGGATTGTGCGCATGTTGAGAGAAGCTTTCAAAAAGAGAAGTGCGCAGGTAGATTTGATGAAAACACACATGAAAACCTGTAAAACACCTTATTTGATTGCAGGGGATTTTAACGATACTCCGGCATCATATGCAGTTACAAAAATGACCGATTCGTTAAACAATGCCTTTGTAAAACAAGGTAGGGGACTAGGCCGTACCTATAATGGCAAGTTCCCGAATTTCCAGATTGATTATATTGCCACTACACCAGACATAGAGATTACCAATTACCATATTATAGAAGCCAAATTATCAGATCATTTTCCGGTACGTAGCGACTTGCGCCTAAAGTCATCGAAACCTTAAGTTTAGCCTTTCTGTTAAAAGATCAAGGGCTTTTATTTACATTTGCAGCATGAAACAAGACCTTCAATTATATAATACCATTTCTAGAAAAAAGGAATTATTCCAACCCTTAAATGCCCCACATGTGGGTATGTATGTGTGTGGACCAACTGTTTACAGCGATGTGCATTTGGGTAATTGTCGTACGTTTATTTCATTCGACCTGATTTTTAGATACCTGAAATACAGTGGTTACAAAGTTCGTTATGTAAGGAATATCACTGATGCTGGCCATTTGGAAGGCGATAGGGATGAGGGTGATGATAAATTTGCAAAAAGGGCAAAGTTGGAGCAATTGGAGCCAATGGAGATTGTCCAAAAATATACCTTGGGTTTCCACGACGTATTAAGGATGTTCAACACTTTACCACCTAGTATCGAACCTACGGCAACAGGGCATATTATTGAGCAGATCGAAATGATCAAAACAATCATCAAAAATGGTTATGCTTATGAGGTAGATGGAACCATCTATTTCGATGTAGAAAAATATAGTCAACAATATAATTATACCATTTTAACCAATCGCAACCTAGAAGACATGTTGGCCAATACCAGAGAACTGGGTGGACAGGATGATAAACGCGGGCGATTGGACTTTGCACTTTGGATCAAGGCAAAACCAGAAACCTTAATGCAATGGGCATCTCCATGGGGCATGGGTTTTCCAGGTTGGCATATCGAATGTTCGGCCATGAGTGCCAAGTACCTAGGTCAGGAATTTGATATCCATGGCGGAGGAATGGATCTGGCGGCTACACACCATACCAACGAAATTGCACAATCTGAAGCATGTAGCCATCATCAACCCGCCAAATACTGGATGCATACCAATATGTTAACGGTTAATGGTACAAGGATGTCTAAATCGGCGGGTAATGGTTTTTTGCCGGGCGAATTGTTTACAGGTAACCATCCACTATTAAGAAAAGGGTATAGCCCGATGACGGTGAAATTCTTTATGCTACAAGCACATTATCGCAGTACATTAGATTTCTCTAACGATGCATTAGATGCTTCTGAAAAAGGTTTTAGAAGGTTGATGAATGCAGTAGGTTTATTGCCAAAGCTGATCGCAAGTGAGCATGGTGAGGTAGAAATAGATCCGATCAGGTTGAACTGCGAGAATGCCATGAACGATGATTTCAATAGCCCTGTGGTTATTGCAGAACTGTTTGAAGCTGTGCGGATCATCAACACGGTATACGATGGTGCTTTGAAAATCTCTGCCGCGGAGTTGGACAAGTTGAAAACCCTAATGCACGATTTTATATTTGAAGTTTTTGGACTTAAGGACGAAGATTCGAGCAATACTGAACTGAATGAAGTGCTGGACATGGTCATCGCATTGCGAAAAGATGCCAAGGAAAATAAAGATTATGCCACATCAGATATGATCCGTGTTGGTCTTCAAAATATAGGTATACAGTTAAAAGATAGCAAAGACGGTACTACTTGGAGCAAGAATTAATTACCTAGTACTAGCAAATCATATTGATCACCATGAATAAAAAACTTTTCATACTTCCATTAATTGCATTGGCAAGTTTACAGGCTTGTAGAAATGATAAGCCTACAGAAAGTACAGAAACGGCAACAAGTGAGGTGAAGTTGCTTTCACCAGATTTTAATGCTGATAGCGCGTTTGCCTACACTAAAGCACAGGTGGATTTTGGTCCACGTATCCCATCTACAGCAGCACATGCCAAATGCGCAGCTTATCTGGTAGAGAAGTTCAAATCTTTTGGGGCTGCAGTAACAGTGCAAGAAGCACCAGCTAAAACTTACGATGGAAAGAACCATACACTAAAAAATATCATTGCCTCGTTCAATCCCACCCAAAAAGATAGGGTTTTGGTCACTGCCCACTGGGATGCACGTCCTTTTTCTAATGAAGACCCAAATGAGGAGATGAAAGACAAACCTTTTGATGCGGCAAATGATGGCGCAAGTGGGGTAGCGGTAATTTTAGAAATGGCCCGTCAAATACAACAAAGGCAACCAAATGTGGGCGTTGATTTTATTTTGTGGGACATTGAGGATTATGGAAAGGACGACGACCAAACCCCAAATGAAAGCACTTGGTGTTTGGGTTCGCAATATTGGGCAAAAAACCCTCATGTAAAAGGATATAAGGCAATGTATGCCATCAACCTGGATATGGTAGGAGGTGGAAATGCACGGTTTACGCAAGATGAAGTTTCTAGAAGGTATGCACCTAATGTGGTTAAAAAAGTTTGGGACATTGGAAATGAAATTGGCCATTCTGCTTATTTTGTTAATGAAACTTCTGGTAACATCATCGACGATCATTTTTGGGTAAACCAAGCTGGTATTCCATGTATTGATATCATTGATTATTCAAATCCTGATCCAAATACTGGTAAGTTTTATGTAAACTGGCACACCCAATTGGATAACCTTAACAACATTGATAAAAATACGTTAAAAGCGGTAGGACAGACCGTGTTAGAGGTCATCTATAGAGAAAAACCTGTAAGCTAGTGTGTAATTGTTAATTACTTTTTATTTCAGCTTATTATTCTAATCTTATATTCGTACCATATTACTATTAACAATGAAGAAAATTATATATACGGTTTTAGCCGCATCTTTAAGCTTAAATGCTTTTGCACAAAAAGCAGACGGAACAACCAAATCTTTGGTAAATGCAGAGAAAGCCTTTGCAGAAGCTGCAACTAAAAATGGCACTAGAGAAGCTTTTGTAAAATACGCGGCCAGTGATGCAATTGTATTTAGACCAAACCCGGTAAATGCAAAAACTTTTTATGCAACTGCACCAGATATGAAAAACCTGAACTGGACAGTGAACTATGCAAGAGTAGCAAGAAGTGGCGATTTGGGCTTTACTACAGGAAGTTATGTAGTAGAAGGTGAGCCAAAGTCTTACGGACATTATTTGTCGATATGGAGAGCCAAAGAAGGTAAATGGGAATATATCTTAAGTCTAGGTGCAGAAACCAACAGACCTTTGGTAAATATGCCACCAGATTTTAAAGAGCCAAAAGACCACTATACCCCTAAGTTTGCAACAGATAAAGAAATCAAGGCAAGTAGAGACATTATCTATACAACTGAAAAAACCTTAAATACCATGTTAAAAACCCATGGTGCAAGTGCTTTTGCAGGTTTCTTAAACCCAGATGCACAATTGATGTTCCCTGGAACTGACCTGATCGTTGGAAAAGATAAAATCCAAGCCTTTAACAATAGGATGATTGATAAGATCAGCCTAAAAACCACTTCAGCTGATAAAGCTTTAGGCGGAGATATTGCTTATACTTATGGTATTGCTACTATTGATTATAAAGCCGACCTAAGAGAAAGTTTCCACTATGTATTTATCTGGGAACGCCAGGCAGATTTTAGCTGGAACATCACTACCCAGCTGTTTACCTTGGCCGAGCGCTAATTGAACAACTCCATATATACACAAAAGGATTTCAGCTCAGCAGAAATCCTTTTTTTATGCAAATTGCCCTAATTATGCCAATAAGCCAAACATCTTGGCGTTATTATTGAAGAAGAATTTATAATGAAAAAACACATCCTACTGATCCTACTTTCTACAATTACCATCCATGCTTTCGCACAAAAGAAATTTGACATCCAAGGTCACCGTGGCGCTAGAGGCATTATGCCCGAAAATACGATTCCAGCAATGATCAAAGGGCTACAATTAGGGGCAACTACTTTAGAAATGGATATTGTAATATCTAAAGACAAACAAGCTGTAGTATCGCAGGAGCCTTATTTTAACCACGAGTTCAGTTTAACTCCAGATGGTAAGCCCATTACCTTAAAAGATGAAAAGAAATACAATATCTATAAAATGGATTATGCCGAAGTTAAAAAGTTTGATGTAGGCAGCAAGGTCCATCCCCGCTTTTTGGGTCAACAAAAGTTTAAAGCTTACAAACCTTTGCTGGGCGAATTGATAGATTCTGTTGAGGCGTATGTTAAACTTAACAAATTGGCCAAACCAGATTACAACATAGAAACAAAGCTGATCCGTAAAGGTGATGGCGAATTTCAACCTAGCCCGGAGGAATATGTAGAGATCATCATGGATATCGTAAAGAAAAAGAAACTGGAAAAAAGGGTAATCATCCAATCTTTTGATATCCGAACCTTACAATATGTACATCAGAAATATCCTAAAATACGGACTTCTTTAGGTATAGATGAAAAGGAAGATTTTGAGAACAATATCAAAGACCTCGGATTTAACCCTACGATCTACAGTCCTTATTCGGTATTGGTGGGTAAAACATTAGTTGATAAATGTCATGCCGCCGGAATCAAGATCATCCCATGGACGGTAAACTCCATTAAAGATATCCAATACCTAATGGGGCTTGGGGTAGATGGGGTCATTACCGATTACCCTAATATCATGGGGCAGTTGAACTAATTATAATTAAGGATTAATTTTAGCTGGATTTTTGGTATTGTCTTGAAACATAATTGCAATTAGCACACAGATCAATAAGAAATTATATTCTACGCCATTTCTTCCTCCGCCTACCACAAACCATCCCTCTTTAAAATGCACCAAGATAATGCCCATGATCAGCACCAAAATGGTAAGGATGGCTGCGGGTTTAACATATCTGTTCAACAACAAAAGTGCAGCGCATAATACATGCGATAGTTTGACGGCCCAAGCAATGGGTACACCCAAAGGTGAAAATCCGATCTGGTTTAAAAACAAATTTCCAAAATCATTGATTCCACCATCGAACATTCCTGGTATGGCATGCGATAAAAGAATGATAGCCATGGCTATTCTTAAAACGAGAGCGCTGTTTTTCATGTTGTTTAACAATATATTTTAGGATAAAGCATTCACTTTATGTGGTACTTCTTCTTACTAATATAAAGATAATCTCAGAAATACATAAGTCATCACATCATCTTAAATGATGCGACTAAAAAGGGAGGTGTAAACTAAAAAGCTTAGAATAGGTCTTTGATCATCTGCTCGATGGATAGACCTTCGGCCTCTGCCCTGTAGTTTCGCACAATACGATGGCGTAGGATCGGTTCTGCAACTGCTTGTACATCTTCAATATCTGGAGCATATTTGCCAGAAATAGCTGCATGGCATTTGGCACCCAATACCAAAAATTGAGAAGCCCTAGGCCCAGCACCCCAAGAAACGTAATCGTTTATTGCCGTTGAAGCCAAAGCCGTATTTGGTCTTGTTTTGGCCGCTAATTTAACCGCATATTCTAACACGTTATCCGTAATAGGGATATTTCTGATCAACTTCTGGAAATATTGGATTTCACTTGCACTGATGATCTTTTCAAGCTTGACTTCTTTGTTGCTGGTTGTGTTTTTAACAATGGTCAGCTCGTCTGCGAAGGCTGGGTAATTTAGCTGGATGTTAAACATAAAACGATCCAATTGCGCTTCAGGAAGTGGATAAGTCCCTTCCTGCTCAATAGGGTTCTGTGTAGCTAAAACAAAGAAAGGTTGTGGCAGGTGATGCGTGTGTCCGGCAGCGGTTACGGCCTTTTCTTGCATGGCCTCTAACAAAGCGGCCTGCGTTTTTGGTGGCGTACGATTGATCTCATCTGCCAAAATGATATTTGAAAATATTGGTCCTTTAATAAACTTAAAGTGTCTGTCTTCACCTAAAATCTCAGCTCCGATAATATCGCTAGGCATCAAATCCGGTGTAAACTGGATACGGTTAAAATTCAGGTCCAGCACATTTGAAACAGTCTGTACCAACAAGGTTTTGGCCAAACCCGGTACGCCAACTAAAAGGCAATGCCCATTGCTAAAAATTGCAATGAGTACTGATTTGATCATCTCATCTTGCCCGATAACAACTTTGCCAATTTCGGCCTTGATGTTTTTATAAGATTGGTGCAGTGCGTTTACAGCCTCTACTTCATTGTTAAACTGCATGTAAACTATTTTTTGTCGTTTTTAACCCAGAGTTTCAATTCGTCGCAAGTTGCAAATTCGTCGTCAATTCTAATATAGGTGGTTTCTTTGCGTTTTTCAAACCATTCCTTAACAATTTTGGCATCTTTTTCTTGTTGCGCTCTTTCTTTAAATTTGGTATAATCTTGCTCTAGGTTACCTTTATGAGGAGGGATTTTAGATTTCAACAAGAATATTTTATAACCTTCTTTACCATCTTGCTCGCTTTTATATGCAATAGGTTTCGAAACTTCTCCAACTTTCATGGTATCGATCACCACAAATACAGAAGGATCTAATTTCTCTACAGGAATAAAAGTTGTCCTAGATGTTACCTCATCAGCATACAACATCATCCCCCCGTTGTATTGGGTTTCTCTATTGTCCGAATATAAAGAAGCAGCTTGAGAGAAGGTCAGTTTTTTGTCTTCCAGGTCTTTATAGATACTATCAGCCTTTAACCTTACTCTTTCTAAACTTGCAGGCGTAGTTTGCGGTTTGATCAAAATATGTCTAACGTGCGCTTGTTCACCTCTACGTTCCAATACCTGCACAATGTGATAACCAAATTCAGTCTCAAAAACCGGCGACATTTCTCCCGCTTTTAGTTTAAAGGCCCAAGCTGTAAATTCTTTCACCATGGTAGTTCTATCGATAAAACCATAATCACCACCTTCGGCAGCAGAACCTGGATCTTCAGAATATGATTTGGCTAAGAAAGCAAAATCTTCTCCACTTTTTATACGCAACCTTATTGCATCTAGTCTGTCATAATATTTTTGTTTCTCTACCTTGGTTAATTTTGGCGAAAGTACAATCTCACCAACTTCTACCTCGGTACCGATATCTGGTAAGCTATCTTTTTGATAAGTGTTGAAATATTGTCTTACCTCTTGCGGGGTAACGGCACCATGTTCTGTGATCTTAGACTGCATTTTTTGTGCAATTAAACCCTCTTTAATGTCGGGTCTCATCTCGTCTTTGTACTGTAATATTGATTTGTGTAAGAAGTTTTCTAGTTTTTCTTGACCACCCATACGTTGGATCTGGTAACGCATACGTTTATCAAGCTCGCTGTCAACCTGGGCATCATCAACCATGATCGAATCGATTTCGGCCTGTTGTTTCAATAATTTTTGCGTTAACATGCTTTGTAGGTAGTAGCATTTAACCCTATCGTCAGGTGGATTACCTTGATTAAGGTAGATTGCATATTGTTGGTTCAGATCAGACAAAAGGATGATATTGCTTCCCACTACCGCTACAACTTTATCAAGATTCTTCTTTTGAGCTTGAACATTTATAAACAGGCACATTAGACCACCTGCTATTAACAAAAATTTCTTCATTCTATTTTATTCAATTGTATTTAAGGCAAAGTTAATATTAATTAGCATAACAAATTTGACTAGGGTTTAGCTAGTTTTTTCAATTCGTCTTCATTAACCTTAACCGTATATTTTAATTTTAATGCTTTGATCCATTCGTCTTCTAAACTTTGTTGGTAATCGGCAATCACCTGACCTTTTACTTCTTCAAAGCCTTTGCCATCATATTTACTGATGTATTTGCTATAGTAATCGTGCAATTGGCTTTCATTGTCCTGCACCTTGCTCCATATCTTTTTTTCCGATGCATTAAACATTAGAACGCCCTCTCTGTACTCGTTCATAATGAAACTATACTCGATGTTTTTTGGAGATGCCTTCTTTTGGGCCTTTAGTGCTTGTTCATACCCATTGATCTCTTTTTTATAGGCCGTATCTACATCAAGGCCCATCCCTTTTGCATCAATTACTTTTAATTTAAAATTGATGTAAAGATCCAAATAAGCAGCTAGTTCCTGATAAGAAGCACTGGTTACCCCTGCGTGGTTTTTTTTATAAACCCACATAAATTCTTTACTACTTATTGATTTCCCATTAACAGAGGCCACATTTTGTGCAAATGAAGCGATATTAAGAAAGCATAAAATAGAAATGCAATAAACTTTTCTCACAAAGACAACAACTATATTTTTTTAATGGATAAAAGTAACAAATTAAGACGCTATAATAAGATATTTAACTAATTTTAACAGAAAATATTTTAATAAAATAAATTTGATGAATAGCCAACTAACAAGTAACGCCGAAGCCTTGCGTTTATTTTTTACCGATGATATTTATTTGGTAGAGGATAAAAACCAAATGTCTTCTGTAGAGCCTGTTACAGTAGCCGAAGCGCCCGCTCCCGAAATTGCGGTTATGCCCATGATCAATATCCAATATCAAAATCTACCGGAAAAGCCTACGCTGGTTGAAGAGCCAACGCCCATCATTCAAAAAGAATCTAGCTTTGAATTTTTAGGTAAAAACCAAAAAGGTATCCTCATTCTGGTACATGACAAGGAAAACAAAGTGAGTACTCCTGTAGGGACAGAGCTATTGAGAAAATTGGTAAAAGCAATAGAACTGACCAATAACGATTTCGCCTTGGTCAATTATGCCCATTATCCTGATACGGCATTCGAAGAGCTGAAAACTTTCTTTAAGTGTCAATTGGTATTGTCTTTTGGTGTGGCAACACAGCAATTGGGGCTAAACGAACAACCCTTACATCAAATTGCGAAAGTAGGCGACACAAGGTTTGTGTTTACCAAAAACCTACACGACTTAGACAGCGACCAGTTAAGTAAAAAAACACTTTGGGGCAGTTTGCAACAATTAAAATAATCGAAAAACAATCCATACTAAATTGAACAATCAACTAGTTTTTGCTACCAATAACAACAATAAAACCCTCGAGGTACGTGCTTTATTGGCACCAACTTACCAAATATTGAACCTAACCGATATTGGTTGCGAGGTAGATATTCCGGAAACGGGAGATAGCTTTGCAGAAAATGCTACTTTGAAGAGTTCATATGTGGTACAAAACTACAAGTTAGATTGTTTTGCCGACGACAGTGGTTTAGAGGTTGAAGCGCTAAACAATGAACCTGGAATTTACTCGGCCAGGTATAGTGGTGCCAGGGGCGATTACGAAAATATGATGTTCCTTCTACAGAAAATGGAGGGGGTTAGCAACAGAAATGCCCGTTTTAAAACGGTGATTTTTTAATTCCAAAATGGGGCCAACTATCTTTTCGAAGGTGTGGTTTATGGCAAACTCAGAACAGTACCAACAGGTGACAAAGGTTTTGGATACGATCCTATCTTCGAGCCTGATGGATACAACATCACCTTTGCAGAGATGGATATCGACCAGAAAAACCAGATCAGCCATCGCGCCATCGCAATGAAAAAGCTGATTGATTTTCTACAACAGAACTAGTTTTTAAACTTGGCTCTTGTCGACACGAACCAAGGAGATAGAACTCATGTCAATTTAAAGACTTAACAGGTACTTTCGTAGTATCGATCTTGATGCTGTCTGCCTTTATTTTTTCTGCAGTAGGTTTTACTATTGGAACAATCGTTTTCTTCGGGTCCTTGCTGTCTGTGGTAGTGTTTTTAGTAGGTGGAATCGCTTTGGTACCAGCAGGTGTTTTGCCCGTATTTTTAGGTGTGGTTTTAGGTTTCGCTGGATCTGCAGGCTTGTCCACTTTTTTTGCTGGTCTACCCCTGATAATGTCTGCCTTGCTTAGTGGCCGCAATTCGGGCTTCCAAATAAAGCCAGTTAAATGCGATTCCTTCGGAATCTCATTGTTGCTGCTATAGGCGCCCTCATTGTCCTTTACTGACATGATGTCTTTCAGTTCCTTATCCAGAAAATTGAACTTGATCCTTCCGCTGATCATCTGGTTCATGTGGTCGCCACTATTGTCTTTGGTATAATAGATGCTTTCAGCATTTCCATCCACATATAAGGTCCTCAATTCGCCATTGCTAAAAAAGCCTGTAAATAATTTTCCTTTTACCTGGTTAAATTTGGTCGAATCCCCCTCGGTATTGACCATAAAGCCATTTTTCAATACTTGTAAAGTGTTGATCCTTTTGTTCTTGAACTGGACATAGATCGTATCGCCGGTTTGTTGCGAGTTTTCAGACCAGATTATAGGATCTTGATACCATCTTAAGGTAGAATCTGCAGCTGTATAAAATAGAGAATCAGACTTCGCCTGCAGGTTCGATTTAAATACTCTTACATTGTGAAAAGCCTTAATTGTTCTTGTTCTCACCGTATCAGCAGGGTCAAAAGGTAATGAATCTTTAGCCAAAGGTTTTTGAAGTGCACCTTTTGTTATAGGTGTTTTTACAGCAGGAACAGGTATACCATTTTTGGCAACAGCATCTTTAACGATTGTTTTGGCAACCGTTTTTACACTATCTTTTGGAATGGTTTTTTGCTGCAAAGGCGGTAAACTGTCTTTTTTTACAAGCACCTTTGTTAGGCTATCTTTCTTGACGGAATCAATTTTCAACTTGACACTATCTGGTGGTTTGGAGACCGGTGCAACTAAACCTGCCCCTTCTTTGGCCTCTTTTGCGGCTTTTTCAGCTTCCTTTCGTTCTTTTCTGCTTAATTTTTCAGGTTTTTTGACTGTTTTTGCAGTAGTAGATTTCGGTTTAGGAGCCTCTTTTGCGGCAGCAGCAGCGGCGGCCTTTGCAGCCTCCTTCTCTTTTTTCTCCTTCTCAGTTTCTGCCCCTATTTCATTGTCTTTTAAGATTACCGGTGTAGGAATTAGTTTCAATGTTTTTTGAAGCACCATTTGTGCAAAAAGTGTATCTGCTCCAATCCATAAACTATCTGGAATTTTTTTGCCACCCATCAGAATAGAATCTGCAGTTCCCACACCTACGTAAGCATTTTTGGTGACCACGATCCGTTCATCTATTTTATAATACTCACCCAATTGTCCACGTAAAACTAGATTGTCTTCTGTATCCATAAACACAATGTTCTTAACCGCTTTTCCATAACCCTGCTTGCCAAAATAATATAGACTATCTCCCTTTAACGATCGGCTGCCCTGCGTGTATAGGTTCTTTTTACCAAACAGCGCATTTTCACTTTTAGTATTGTAGGCACCATTTTCGGTGTATAGGTTATCATCTTTGCCTTTGATGTTGGTAGGGCCATGAAAAAATGTCCAGTTGCTGGCGGTATTGTAAACTAAGGTATCCGATTTAATATTTACCTGTGGCGTAACTACATCTACATTGAACCTAAAATAAGCATCATTGGTATTGGCAAAATACCATCCCTTTTTACTGGTAATGGTTACTTCCTTACTGGTATTTACAATTTTACCACCATTGATATAATTACCAATCTTTAAGCCCATATCGTAATCGAGGATATTGGTGGTCAATACCGATGTAGGGTCAACCATACGCACATTATTGATCAGATGTGCCATCTTTTTATTGCCATCGTAATTGAGCAGGTCAGAAAAAATGTTTACCGTATCTGCCTGGTTGATGTGTACGTTTTTAAAAGCTTCAAAATAGTTGAGGTCAATATAAAATACGGCACTATCGCAAGACAATGTAGCATTGTCATGTTTAAACGTTGGATTTTTGATATAGCTGATATTCTTTTTATTATCAACCTGCATGGAAGTTGATTTGATCAAATTGACCTTTGATTTTTCCTGAGCAAACAATATACTCGGAAACAAGATGAGAAGGAAGAAAAAGCGTAATTTCTGCACTTTACAAAGTTAGGGTTTTATTTTAATTAGGTTATAGTGTTGTGAACTGTTAATTAGCGATAACCACACTGTTTTTATTTTTTTTGGAAGAAGCAAGCTTATCCTAGTTAAATTAAATATTTTTGAACCATGTTACCATTGGACCAGTTTACTGCTTACATCAAAAAAAATGCCCTTTTTACCAAAGAGGATAAAATCTTGTTGGCTGTAAGTGGTGGTAAAGACTCTGTTTTAATGGTTCAGCTATTTAAACTCGCAGGATATCGATTTAGTATTGCACACTGTAACTTTAATTTACGAGGTGATGAAGCACAACGTGATGAAGCATTTGTAAAACTATTGGCTGCAAATCTAGCGGTTCCTTTTCATGTGGTACATTTTGATACCAAAGCCTATGCCGAAAAACACCAGGTCTCTACACAAATGGCAGCCAGAGACTTGCGATATGCCTGGTTTGAAGACATAAGACAGGCAGAAAAGTATGATTTTATCGCTTTGGCACACCACCAAAATGATTCGATTGAAACCTTATTATTGAACTTGACCCGTGGTACCGGTATCAGTGGCATGCATGGCATTTTGCCCAAACGTGGAAAACTTGTACGGCCACTACTATTTTTAACACGAGTGGATATTGACCATTTGGTTGAAGAACATGATATCAATTTTGTAGAAGACAGCTCGAACGGCAGTACCAAATATGCCCGCAATAAGATCAGACTTCAAGTGATTCCACAACTTCGAGAAATCAACCCCAACCTGGAACATACTTTTGCACAGAATATTGTCCGTTTTGCAGAAACCGAAGAAGTTTTACAACAGGTCATCGCACAAACAAGAGCAATGGTAATGGAAGAGAAAGGAGAAGAAATTTATCTTTCTATCGAGAAGATCAAAGCACTTCGACCTCAAAAACTATTGTTTTTTGAACTGCTCAACCCTTATCATTTTACCAGTGCAGTTGTGGATGAGTACCTAAGTTCATTAACTAAACAAAGTGGAACCTCATTTTATAGCCACAGCCATAGGGTAACCATCAATAGGGAGGATGTGATCATCTCGGTTTTGCCAAAGCAACAAGACCAATTGGTTTTGATACACCCAACCGATCTTAATATTTCAATTGGAGGACAAGTAATCTCGCTACTTTATACAGATTCGGCTGTGGTTGAAAATGATCCAAACAAGGCATTTGTAGACCTAGATAAATTGATTTTTCCTTTGGTTGTTCGTTTTAGGCAAGATGGAGATAAGTTTATGCCCTTGGGAATGAAACAGTTTAAAAAACTGAGTGATTTTTTGATCGAGCAAAAAGTGCCTTTACCCAAAAAGGGAAAAGTACCCTTGCTTTTGAATGGTAACGGCGAAATAATCTGGGTGGCTGGTTTACGACAAGACAATAGATATAAAGTAAGTACAACAACAAAAAAAGTTGCTATATTCGAACTGTTAAATCAATAACCCTACTTGGTGTGTTTTAAGCCGCCAAAAGACAATTAGGCTATCAATAATGGATCAGAAACATGTCTATATCGAAAAACAGTACATCGGCCGCGATTATATCCGTATTGCGATCAGGCTGTTGATGGCTGCATTCTGTTTTGCTGCCTATGTTTACGAACGTGACCGTGACAATACGGTAGATTTTTTTAGTAGTGGGTTTTGGCATCATTGGCGTGTCGATCATCCTTCTTTTCTTGATACAGTATAAAATCCGTATCGAAAATAAAAGTGTAATTATAGACGGTTTATGGACAGCCAAAAAAGTGAAGATCGATCTGAACAGCATCGTAAAAGTGCGCAAGGCAACCTACAGTAATTATGTGTTCAATAATCCTGTATATAACCTTCACCGCAAAGGAAGCATCAGGTTTTATTCTTCTGGTAAAGACGCGGTGGTATTAACCGATAGGGATGGCTTGGAATATTTTATTGGTACACAACGCCCCAATGAAATGTATCTGGTGATCCAGGCCGAGATGAAAAGCTGATCATCATCTTAATTGGGATTTATTTCCCCAAAAATCTATATCTTGTTTCTTGATTTCAAAGTAATTTGGATGCTTTTGTGAACTTATACCCATACTTTGTACTGGGCATGCTTCTTGTGTCCTTATCAAGTTAACACTCAAAAAAATAAACAGATGAAAAACGAACACATTTTAATTTTAGGAATTGGCGCATTATTGGTTTCATTTACAGGTTTGGCCAATGCACAAGAAGCCCCTAAACCAGTTTCTATTGAGGTTTTAAAAACCAGAGATGCTTTATTGAAAGAAACAACAAAATTAAACGGACTAAAGATCAAATTGGCTAATGCCGAGGCACAAACAAAAAAACTAGAAAAAGACATTGTTACTGCAAATGATCTTGTAACCAGATCAACGAAAGAAAGCAAAGAAATGTCGGCAAAGATGATCGCCAATGCAGGCGACCAGAAGTTGGCCAAAAAAGCAAAAAGTGCAGCGAAGACTTCATATAATGATACCAAAAAAGCCCATCAATTGGCTGACAATTTAAAATCTAATCAAAAAAGTATTGTAAGTCTGAAAGCCAATATCGAAAAATCTAAGGTTAAAATCGCTAAGATGGACCAACAGTTGAAGTTTAGTGGGGCCAAAACAGTCAAATAATTGCAGCGTAAGAGGCTTTTTTTAGCTAATCGTAAATAGTAGGCAGCTATACCAATTAGGATGTTATTTTTGTAGGCGCAGCAGTTGATGGTTTCCAGACTGGATATCAATATTAAGCAGATAGACAAATGAACAGAATGATTACAATTTTCGTGCTTGTTTTTAGCACGAGCCTAGTTTTTGCACAAGCCAATAAAACCCAACAAAAAGATAATACTAAGCCTTTTGTCCTTGGTGTAATTGACGAGATACAGTCAAAAGAATTGGCCGAGAAAAGGGTATTGAATATTTATCTTCCTGAAGGTTATCGCGAAAGTGATACCACAAAATATCCTGTAATCTATTTGCTTGATGGTTCGGCAGATGAAGATTTTATCCATATTGTTGGGCTTGTTCAGTTCAACAGTTTTGAATGGATAAATCACGTTCCCAAATCGATCATTGTAGGTATTGCAACAGTTGATAGGAGAAGGGACTTTACATTTCCAACAAAGATTGAAGGAGACAAAAAAAAGTATCCAACAAGTGGACATTCCGATCAATTTATCTCGTTTATTGAAAAAGAGCTTCAGCCTTTTATCGAAAAAAAGTACAAAACAAATGCTTCGAAAACCATTATTGGGCAATCATTAGGCGGACTGTTGGAAACAGAAATCTTACTGAAAAAACCAACACTTTTTAACAAATATATTATTGTAAGCCCAAGTTTATGGTGGGATAATGGCACATTGCTTGGTCAGGATTCGAAAATTTTTCAAGATAGCTTTAACCAAAAAACAGACATTTATATTGGTGTAGGTAAAGAAGGGCTTACCCCAACCGAATTGCCAAGAGTGATGGAGGTTGATGCAAATCTTTTGGCCGAAAAGTTAAAAGGAACAAAGAGCAAAAATGTAAAAGTCTATTTCGACTATCTGCCTCAAGAAGATCATGCTACGATCCTGCATCAAGCCGTTTCAAATTCGTTTAGGTTGATCTTATCCAAAAACTGATAAAAAGTAAGGTAGGTCGCAAACAACAACTATTAATTCTTTTCTTACAATAGGACAAATAAGCTGCATTGATAAAATAAAAACTCTACGTTAATTTTATTACCAATAGATAACACAAATTAAATAAGATATAGGTTAATTTGCTGTATTGAATTTGTTCTTAAATAGAAATCATATTAATGAAAATAGGAATTGTTTGTTATCCTACCTTCGGTGGTAGTGGTGTTGTAGCAACAGAATTGGGTAAGGCATTAGCCAATGAAGGTCATCAAGTTCATTTTATCACTTACAGCCAGCCAGCGCGTCTCGATTTTTTTTCTGCCAATCTATTTTATCATGAAGTTTCGGTAAGGGATTATCCTTTATTTGATTATGCTCCATACGAATCGGCCCTAGCCAGTAAATTGGTAGATGTGGTCCGCTTTGAACAGCTTGATATTTTACACGTACATTATGCAATCCCTCATGCATCTGCAGCATTTATGGCCAAGCAGAGTCTTAGCTACCTACGGTATTAATATTCCATTTGTAACCACTTTGCACGGTACAGATATTACCTTGGTAGGTAAAGACGCAACCTATAAACCAGTGGTAACTTTCTCTATCAACCAAAGTGATGGTGTAACTACGGTTTCAGAAGATCTGAAAGAAGATACCTATAAACATTTCGAGATCCAGAAAGACATCAAGGTAATCCCAAACTTTATAGATTTTAATCGTTTTAGCCTACAGCCAAAAGATCATTTTAAAAAGGCAATTGCCCCAAATAATGAGCGCATTTTGATTCATACCTCAAACTTTAGAAAAGTAAAACGTACAGAAGATGTAATCAAGATGTTTCAAAAGGTACAGGAAAAAATACCTTCTAAATTGTTGATGGTAGGAGATGGCCCTGAACGTACGGCCAATGAGCAGCTTTGCCGCGAACTGAATATCTGTGAAAATGTAAGGTTTTTAGGTAAACAAGATGCGATTGAAGAGATTTTATCGGTATCAGACCTGTTTTTGATGCCATCAGAATCCGAGAGTTTTGGTTTGGCAGCATTGGAAGCCATGGCTTGTAAAGTACCAATCATTACTACGAATGCAGGCGGCTTGCCAGAGCTGAATGTAGATGGCTATTGTGGTTATATGAGCAATGTTGGCGATGTAGAAGATATGGCCAAAAAAGCAGTCTTGATATTGGAAAATGATGAGACTTTAAAAGAATTTAAAGAACACGCTTATCTACGTGCCAAAGATTTTGATCTTAAAAAGATATTGCCAATGTATATCAATTATTATACAGAGGTGCTTCAACAATCGTTGGTAACAGGATAAAAAATAAAGTTTTTATAAAAGCCATAAGGAAATTACTTCTTTATAGCTTTTTTTTGGGTTGGAATTTATTGAGGTTTGATCTGTTGGTCTGGTTTTTCCTCATCTTCCTCCTCAATTTCTGTCCTGATTTCGATGGTGTTCTCTTTTCTTCCAGAAGAGGGTGTGGGTATACCTCCGCTCAAACCTACACCAACTGTTGCCAGTAAGATTAAAAATATCAACACGATGATACGCATTAATTTTTTGAAAAATTTCATGAAATAAATAATTGACCAATGCCATAGCGGTATCGGTTTCCTGAAAAATAAACTATTGGTAAAGCCAAATGAATTGGCGAAGAGGATGGATTATCCTAAAAGAAAAGACAAAGTAGATTCTTTAGAATCTTGAGGTATGGTTTTTAAAGGAAAAAACTGCTTGGTGTTCTGATTGACATATTGTTGTCGGAGCAGTTTAAATTTGGTCTGTAAAGCGCGATGATAGTGGACTAAAACAATGTTGCCAAAAGCAGGGGTGTTGATCAGGTCATTTTGGCCATCAGAATTAACTCGGTAATGATAATGAACAAGTCTGTTATTGTGCTTTTGTGCCGTACCAATAACAGATTCTGTTTGTACAGCCCTATGTTGACCAGGTTGCACATTGCTTACTCCGCCAGAAAACACAAAAAAGCCAAGACACAACAATAAGGTCAAAAGCCATTTTGATGATTGATGTGGAGGAGTTAAGCTATTGTTTTTCATTAGTGGGCTTATTTTTTGCTAAATACCAAACACACCGGAACACCAACATTAATTCTTTTGCCACTATCCTTTAATTTACCTGTAGTTTGGTCGCGGTTAAAGATAACCACATCATTTGTATATTGATGGGCAACCAGTAAGAAACGACCGCTAGGATCAATACTAAAGTTCCGTGGACCTTTCCCTAAGGTACTTTGAATGTCTATCAATTTTAGCGTTCCTGTTGGAAGAATTGCAAAAGTGCTAATGGTATTGGCGTCGCCACGGTTGGTTTCGTATAGAAATTTGCCATCTGCCGAGATATGGATATCGGCACCATCAATCTTGCCCGTAAAGTCTTTGGCAATTGTTCCAATTTCTTGCACCTTGTTTAGTTTGCCATCAGCGTAGGTAAATGCAGTAATGCTGCCATTAAACTCATGGGCCAAATAGGCAAACTTACCATTAGGGCTAAAAGTCAAATGTCTGGGTCCAGAACCTGCATTGGTTTTGATCACATTTTTAACCGTCAACACCTGGTTTTTACTGTTTGGGTTATAATGGTAGATATAGGTATGGTCTTCTCCAAGGTCGTTTACCAATAGATATTTTTTGTCTGGCGTAAATTGTACCATGTGTACATGCGCACTTGTCTGTCTTTTAGGGTCGATACTTTTTCCTGTATGTTGAACAACCTGTTTGGCATCGGTTAATGAACCATCGGCATTTCGTCCGAAAACAGCAATGCTACCGCCACTATAATTCGCTATGATTACGTTTTTATCGTCAACACTGATGTAACAAGGACTGCACCCGCAGCAGGCTTTTTGTTTAAGAAAACAAGATTTCCACTTTTTGGGTCGTAGCCAAAAGCACTCACAGCACTGTTCTTTCCATCTTCGTTTACGCTGTACACAAATTTCCTATCCTTACTTACTGCCAAATAACTGGGGTTAACCACGTTCTTGGCCACACTTTTCAATTTGGTTTCGGCAGTTTGGTTGTCATAATCATAAACATAGATGCCTTCACTATTCCCTTTGTTGGTATAAGTGCCCACCAATAGGTTATAGGTTTGCGCTTGGGTATGGAATGCTAAGAATAAAACGAATGTAAAGAATAGGTATTTTTTCATGCAAAAGCTGTTGTTACAAAAAAGACAACGATTTACGTTGTCTTATCTTGTGAAATTACTTAAAATATCGATTATTTTATCAAATGTTTGATCTGAATCAATTCATGTTCTTCTAAGAAGCGCCATCTGCCACGTGGAAGGTCTTTTTTGGTCAAGTTGCCATAAACAACACGGTCAAGTTTAACCACATCGTAACCTAGGTGTTCAAATATTCTACGTACGATTCTGTTTTTTCCACTATGGATCTGGATGCCGATTTCTTTTTTACTTGCACCAGCCACATAAGAAATGTTATCAGGTTTGATCAAACCATCTTCTAATTCTAAACCAAATTGGATTTTATTGAAATCACCCTGGCTTAGATTTTTGCTCAATTCAACATGGTAAGTCTTGGTAATGCCATTTCTGGGATGAGATAGCTTATCTGCCAATTCACCATCATTGGTCATTAAGATTAAACCAGTAGTATTTCTGTCCAAACGTCCAACTGGATAAATGCGCTCACGACTGGCTTTCTCAACCAATTGCATTACGGTTTTACGTTCTTGTGGATCGTCTGTTGTAGTGATATAATCTTTTGGCTTGTTCAATAAAACGTAAACTTTCTTTTCGCGTTTCAACAATTCGCCATTGTAACGTACTTCGTCTTTGTAAGGGTCTATTTTATGGCCAAGCTCAGCAATGGGCACGCCATTTACCGAAATTACACCAGCCTCGATCAATTCGTCTGCCTTACGACGAGAGCAAATTCCAGAATTGGCGATATAACGGTTCAAACGGATTAAACCATCGTCTTTTGGCTCTGGTGCATTTTTCCTGGCCCTTGTAGCGGGAGATACACGTTCACCACGGTCATCTTTGCGTTTAAAGTCGCCATCTTCTCTTTTTCTATATGGGCGGCTATCTGTACTTCTAGAAGCACCGCTTTTTCTATCTGCAAAATTTGGCTTCTCCCCATCTTTCGCGTAATTGTCTTTTTTAATGTAACTGCGCTTGGTTTCAGCAGAATCGTCTCTAGAGCTGCCTTCTTTATACGCTTTTGATTTATAGCCACTATTGCCACTTTCTTTCTTTTCCCAAGGTTTAAAGCCACCTTTTTCGTTGCTTTCGGTTCTTGGTTTGAAATCTTTTCCGGCCGATGGTCTTGATGATGAATAAGGTTTAGAATCTCCGTCTCTTGCTGTTCTAGGTTTGTATTCTTTGGCTGAACCATCTCTGTCGGCTCTTGGTTTGAAATCTTTACCTGCCGAAGGTCTTGACGATGAGTATGGTTTCGAATCACCATCTCTAGCTGTTCTGGGTTTGTATTCTTTTCTGTCGCCTGCCGCAAAACCAGATTTGCGTTTGTCTTTATCCTTGTCTTCTTTTTTGTCAAATCCAGAATTGCTTTTTCCGTCTTTGTCATTAAATCTTGCTTTGGGTTTGTCGGTGCCTGCAGGTCTTCTACCTGCGTTGCTTCCGCCCGCCTTGGACTTGTCATCGCGACTGTTCCTGTTATTGTTTTTTATCATGATACGCTTTTAACCACATAAAATATGCGGGTGCAAAGATAATAAAAATGCAACAATCTATTTCGTAAAAATCAAGCTAAAATCACTTAAATAAAATCGCTGTTTAAACACATTTAAACCTTGATTTTTGCGGAAAAATACGTAACTATTTGATAATTAACTAAATGTATTGTATCTTTGCAAATCCAATTATAATTGTTCACCAAAAAAAGGAGGAAGATGATAAAGAAACACCTCACTCCATGCGTAATAATTTTAACATTATTAGTCATGGCAAAAGTGTTTGCTTATACACTACCAGAAGTAAAAACAGATCTAAAAAACAACAATCTCACCACCAAAGTAAAACAAGCTGAAGAGCCAGCATTTACCTTAGCTCAATTAGAATTTGCAGACGAAACCTTGCCTTTGGGCGATAATAAGGTGAAGGGCAAAATGAAGAAGGTTTTAGCTTCTTTTGCTTATCAAAATCTGCAAACAAATCGTTTACACCGCAAAGCCGCGGAATGGTTTCCTATTATTGAACCTATTTTGGCCGCTTATGGTATCCCGAACGATTTTAAATACATGCCCTTAGTAGAATCGGGACTGCAAGATGGTACTTCGCCAAAAGGCGCGGCAGGTTATTGGCAATTTATGCCAGGTACGGCCCGTACTTATGGATTGAAAGTAAACAGTAGGGTTGATGAGCGTAAAAACTTGAAAAAATCGACCATTGCAGCCTGTAAGTACATCAAAGAGTTATATGGTATTTTTGAAAGCTGGACTTTAGTTGCAGCGGCCTATAATGTTGGAGATGCGCACATGAAAAGGCAGATCAATAAGCAAAGTCAAGACAATTATTTCAAAATGAAACTGAACCGTGAAACAGGTGGATATGTTTACAAACTCATTTCTGTGAAAGAAATTCTTGAAAACCCCGTACGTAATGGTTATACCAACCAAAAAGCATTGATTGCTTATACTGGTAGTACAAATACTATGGTAGAATAAGATTTGTTTACTTAATGGACTAAAGCCATTCCACCTGTTGGAATGGCTTTTTTTATCGCCCACATGTTGAACAGTTTCTTTGGATAAGCCTATATTTGTTATTTTAGCAGTTCTATGTCTTTGCAAAAACTCCGTGTCATTTCTGTAGAAAAACAAGCCGCCGAAGTATTGACCATCAATTTCGAAACGGTGAATGGTGTAAAACTAGTTTATAAAGCTGGCCAGTTTTTGCCTTTGGTTTTTCAGGTCAATGGAAAGGAGTTAAGGCGTTCTTATTCTTTTTGTAGTTCGCCGGATATTGATGAGCCGATTACGATAGCTGTTAAACTGGTAGAAAATGGGGAGATTTCGAGATTTATCCATCATCAATTATCGGTCGGAGATATCGTAACTGTTGCCAAGCCAAATGGCCAGTTTACCTATCATCCGGTAAAAGAAATGGAAAGAACTGTTTTTCTTTTTGCGGCAGGGGTGGGCATTACCCCGTTGTTATCTATTTTAAAAACAGCATTGGTTAAAGAGGTCAATTCTAAGATCGTATTGGTCTATAGTACACGTTCTGCAGAGGATACCTTGTTCATCAACGAAATTGCCAAATGGCAGGTTGCTTATCCTGAAAGGTTTAAGGTTATCCATCTTTTCAGCAATTCTAAAAACCTGATGCGGGCTAGGCTCAATGGATTTCTCATCAACCAATTGGTCAAAGAAAACATGAGCTTTGATAGAAATGATGTGCTGTTTTATACTTGTGGCCCAGTTGATTACATGGATGTTTGTCGGATTACCTTATTAGGTGCGGGATTTAAACCAAGCCATGTGAAACGGGAAACTTTTGTGCTGCCAGAGGATGAAGTAGACGAGGATGATATGACGGAAAAAGTAAAGGATACCAATACTTATTCTGTCAATTTGCACTTTAAGGGCAATGTACACCATTTATTAATTCCTTATCCAAAAAGGATCTTGGAAGTTGCTTTGGAAAATAAGATTGATTTGCCCTATAGCTGTAGTGGAGGTGTTTGTAGTACGTGTACGGCAACTTGCATTTCTGGCCATGTGAAGATGGACTACAATGAAGTTTTAACAGATCAGGAAATAGCCGAAGGCAGGGTTTTGGTTTGTACAGGCCGTCCTACTGAAAATGAAACTACCATTACTTGGGAGTAGAAGTTAAAGATTACAAGTTGAATGTTTTGAGTGCATGCAGCCTTACAAAAGTACTCCTGTTTTTTGTTAAATAAACCCGATAACAGTGCAAAGCCCGCAGCGCAGCGAGGACTTGGAACGGAAAGCGGGACTGCAGCAAGCGAAGAACCACAGTTTGTGCTTTTCTAAATAAGTTGAAGATTAAAAGTTAAAGGTTCTGGGAGAATAGAGCTTAATCTTTATAAAAATTAGATCTTCCTTTCGGGCAAAGGCACAAACTCGGTTTCGCCAGGTACAGGGTCAAATTCTTGGGCTAACCATTTCGTCTTAGCTGCTTCGATCAGCTCTTTGCTCGTAGCCACAAAATTCCAATAGATGAAACGTTCTTCTGGGAAAGGTTCTCCGCCGAAAATGTAGATGGTGCTATTGGCCAATAGCGTAAACTCGCACAGTGAACTTTCTTTGGCAACCAATAATTGTTTTGGGCCAAACGTATTGCCCTCACTTTCAACACCCCCTTCTAAAATGTAGATGCCGCTTTCTCCGAAAAGTTGGTCGCCAATTTTGACATTGGTTTTACTTGTACTTTTTAGTTCTAACAGATAGAGCGGGCTATAAACCGGAATTGGCGATTGATGTCCAAACACCTCACCAGCAATTAATTTGTATTGAACCCCATTTTCTTCCCAAACAGGTAATTGATCTGCATCTGCATGAAAAAATTCTGGTTCCATCTGCTCCAAATCTTTTGGCAGGGCAACCCAGATCTGTAGGCCATGCAACATTTTATTGGTGTGACGCAAATATTCTGGAGTCCTTTCAGAGTGGGCAATCCCTTTTCCAGAAGTCATCCAGTTTACCTGACCCGGTTTGATCTCTACTGAAGTTCCCAAACTGTCTTTGTGCATGATCGCCCCTTCAAAAAGATAAGTTAAGGTAGATAGGCCGATATGTGGATGGGGTGGGATGTCTAAATTGATATGGTCGCTCATTAAAGCCGGACCCATGTGGTCGATAAATGAAAATGGGCCAACCATTCTTTTCTCCCTGAAAGGCAATAGCCTGCCAACCATAAAATTGCCAATGTCACTTGGTCGTTCTTCGATAATGAGCTTGATATTCGACATCTCTATTTTTTTATTAAAGATAAGCTTTCGGTATTAAACAACAAACGCCCGTTGAAAAACGGGCGTCTGCAATTGTCAATTTATTTCTGTTAGTGAATGAGTTGCTATTTTTTATTCGCCGCTTTCTTCTTTAGCTTCAACCAATCCTGGTACATCTACCATTTCGTTAACGTCAGCATTGTAATCTACACCAGCAACATCAAAGCCGAACAAGTTTAAAAAATCGGTTTTATAACCCGCTAAATCACCTGTTGTAGGTAAAGTATCGGTATCTGCATTTTTCCAAAGTGCAGCAACTTTTTCTTGTACATCTGCTCTCATTTCCCAATCATCGATCCTAATTCTTCCTTTTTCGTCAACAGGAACCGCATCGCCAGTATATAAGCGTTGTTGATACAGCCGTTGGATCTGCTCGATACAGCCTTCGTGGATACCATCTTCCTTCATCAATCTTATACAAGAAAGAAATGTATAAAGGAATAACTGGAATTGCAGAACTAGCTTGGGTAACCAAGGCTTTGTTTACAGAAACGTAAGCTTTTCCATTTACTTCCGTTAATTTATCGGTAATGGTAAAGGCTGTAGCTTCTAAATTGTCTTTTGCTCTACCAATGGTTCCTTTGCGATAAACCGCTTCTGTAACCGCAGGGCCAATGTAAGAATAGGCCACGGTTGTAAAACCATCAGCCAACAAGTTTTCAGCCTTTAAAGCATCAATCCACATGGCCCAATCTTCACCACCCATTACGGCAATTGTATTTTCAATTTCTTCTTCATTTGCAGGTTCGATTGTTACTGTAGAAACTATTCCTGTATGAAAATCAACCGTTTTATCACTAAATGAACCACCAATCGGTTTTAAAACCGAACGGTGTGTTACGCCAGTTTTAGGGTTAGTTCTAACTGGAGATGCCAAACTATAGATCGACCAAGTCGATTTGACCTAGGTCGGCTTTGATCAATTCGATGGCCTGTGCTTTTACTTCGTCAGAAAAAGCATCACCATTAATGCTTTTGGCATATAGACCAGCTTTAGCGGCTTCAGTTTCAAACGCTGCTGTATTGTACCAACCTGGAGAAGCAGTTTTTCCTTCTTTTGGTGGTTTCTCGAAATAGACACCAATGGTGGCTGCATCTGATCCAAAAGCACTTGTAATTCTAGAAGCCAATCCGAAACCAGTTGAAGCACCGATAACCAGTACTTTTTTTGGACCATCAATCGGTCCTTTAGACTTAATATAGTTAATTTGATTAATTACGTTTTGCTCACAACCTTTTGGATGTGCAGTTAAACATATAAATCCTCGCATTCTAGGTTCAATAATCATAATTTTCTTTAGCTAATCCTTTAAATGATCCTCGTGGTTTTAAATTGCCCACGTTTTATCCTTCAAAACTATCCTTAATTTCTTTCCATTCCAAATGTTTTATTGTTGGCCTAGCTTTACAATGTGGATTGTGATTTTCAACGTCAATCGAAATAGGTGTTCAACACTTGCATTCTGCAACTATTTAGCTTTCTAATTGTTTAGCAAAAAGAAACAAAAAACCTTTAGGCCTAATGACAAAGAAACTACATTTTAAGCTTTGTAAATCAATAGCTTTTCTGCTTATTATTCGCTATTTTTGCAGGCTGTTTTTTAATACCGAGAATTCATAAATTTATGAGCAAAAAGAACGTTGACCTAGGCGAACAAAAAGATGTAGAAGTGTACGGTGCCAGGGTGCATAATCTTAAAAATATAGATGTAAGCTTTCCACGCAACAAACTGGTTGTGATTACTGGTTTAAGTGGTAGTGGCAAATCGTCTTTGGCTTTTGATACCATTTATGCAGAGGGGCAACGTCGCTATATGGAAACATTTAGCGCCTATTCTCGTCAATTCATGGGAGGGATGGAACGTCCTGATGTAGATAAGGTTTCAGGCCTTAGTCCGGTAATTGCCATCGAGCAAAAAACAACCAGTAAAAATCCACGTTCAACTGTTGGAACGATTACCGAGATCTACGATTTCATGCGCTTGTTATATGCCCGTGTGGCCGAGGCTTTTTCTTATAACACTGGTGAGAAGATGGAACGCATGAGCGAAGACCAGATTCTTAAAAATATTTACAAGAAATTTGATACGGTGGCCGTGAATATTTTGGCTCCGGTAGTTAAAGGTCGTAAAGGCCACTACAGAGAGTTGTTTGAGCAGATCCGCAAACAGGGTTATGTAAAGGTGCGTATTGATGGAGAGATCAAAGACATTACGGCTAAAATGCAGGTTGATCGCTATAAAATTCACGATATCGAGATTGTAGTAGACCGTTTGATCATCGATGAGAAAGACCATAAACGTTTATTGGACAGTATACAAACCGCCATGCGTTTAGGGAAAGGCATTATTAAGATTAGCGATAAGGACAATAATGTTGCCCATTTCAGCAAGTTTTTGATGTGTCCAACTACAGGAATCTCTTATGATGAACCACAGCCCAATAGTTTTTCTTTTAACTCGCCTTATGGTGCATGTGAGCGTTGTGATGGCTTGGGCTATATTTTTGTAGTAGACAAGGAATCGGTAATGCCTAATATGAAACTGAGCATTATTAACGGTGGTTTGGCACCACTTGGTGAATACCGTGATGTTTGGATGTTCCAGGTATTAAAGGCATTGGCAAAAAAGTATAATTTTTCGCTTTCTACACCACTTGAAAAGCTGGGCGATGAAAATATAGATATCATTTTAAACGGCACACATGAGTTGTTAAGTGTAGCTGTTGAATACAATAAATGGAATGTCCAGAATTACCAGATTACTTTTGATGGGATCATTAAGCTGTTGGAAGAACAACACGAGAAAAGAAGCGATACCGCTGCAGCTGATGATATGGATAATTTCAGGAAACTGAAAACCTGTCCTGAATGTAATGGCGCACGTTTGAAAAAAGAAAGTCTGCATTTTAAGGTAGACGGAAAGAATATCTTCGAACTTTCTGAAATGGATATCCTTGGTTTAAAAGCTTGGTTTACAGACGTAGAAAGCCGTTTAAACGACAGACAGAATACCATTGCCAAAGAATCTTAAAAGAGATCAGGGCGCGTATCGGTTTCTTAACAGACGTAGGGCTAACTTATTTGGCCTTAGACCGTACAGCTAGAACCCTTTCTGGTGGTGAAGCCCAACGTATCCGTTTGGCCACACAGATCGGCTCTCAATTGATGAATGTGATGTACATTTTGGATGAGCCAAGTATAGGTTTACACCAAAGGGATAATGAACGTTTGATTGGCGCCTTAAAAAACCTGCGCGATTTGGGCAATACGGTTTTGGTGGTTGAGCACGATAAGGACATGATCTTAGAGGCAGACCATGTCATTGACATTGGTCCGGCAGCTGGTGTACATGGGGGCGAGGTTGTGGCACAGGGAACACCTGCGCAGGTACCTAAAATCTGGAACATTAACGGCAGCCTACCTAAATGGTAAAAAAGGAATCGAAGTACCTAAAGTGCGACGTAAAGGAAACGGACATAAACTATCGATCATTAAAGCTACTGGACATAATTTAAAGGAAGTATCGGTTGATTTCCCTTTGGGTAAATTTATAGCGGTTACAGGCGTGTCTGGTAGTGGTAAGTCTAGCTTGATTACCGAAACATTGTATCCCATCTTAAACCATCATTTTTTTAGAGCGAAGAAACACCCGCTTCCATACGAAAAGATCAATGGATTGAAGGAAATTGATAAGGTGATCGAGAATCGATCAAGCGCCAATCGGTCGTACGCCTCGTTCAAATCCTTCTACCTATACAGGGGTTTTCTCTGATATCCGTAACCTGTTTGTATTGTTACCAGAGGCGAAAGACCGTGGTTACAAACCTGGGCGTTTCTCTTTTAATGTAAAAGGTGGCCGTTGCGAAACTTGCCAAGGTGCTGGGATGAAGGTGATCGAAATGAATTTCTTGCCGGATGTTGCTGTTCCTTGTGAAGAATGTGGTGGCAGACGATACAACCGTGAGACATTGGAAGTACGTTACCGTGGCAAATCTATCAGCGATGTACTAGACATGAGTATAGAGGAGGCTTGTCAGTTCTTTGAACATATGCCTGCTATTTATCGCAAGATCAAAACCCTTAATGATGTGGGCTTAGGTTACATCAGGTTGGGTCAATCTTCTACTACATTATCGGGTGGAGAGGCGCAACGTGTTAAATTGGCTACCGAACTATCGAAAAAAGATACGGGTAAAACATTTTATATCTTGGATGAACCTACCACAGGACTGCATTTCGAAGATATCAATGTATTATTGGGTGTATTGAATGAATTGGTGGAAAAAGGAAATACAGTATTGGTGATCGAGCATAACCTCGACGTGGTGAAAGTTGCCGATTGGGTAATTGATCTAGGTGAAGAAGGCGGCGCTGGTGGTGGAAGAATCATATTTGAAGGTACACCAGAAGGTTTGATCCAAAATCCAATTAGCTTAACAGGGAAATTCTTAAAGAAGGAGATGTCCTAATCATTTAAAAATAACTAATAAAAAAGCCATTCCAAGTAATTGGAATGGCTGTAAAATGGTTCAGCATCAATTAATCCAAGTGTTGGTCTCTTTTAAAAAGCTGAAGGTCTCTCGTGTTTTTTTGCACTGCGATAGCGCCAAATAGAGCGAGTAAAAAGCCAAAGGCATAAAATCCTTTTTCACTCGGTAAAAGGTCGGCATTCCATAAGCCTATCACCAATAAAGTGATGGTTAGGATGGTAGCAAACCAGCTGATGCCGTAATAGATTTCTGTAACAGGAATACTTTCCAATTTGTCTCTTACGGCTTTTTGTAAAGAGATAACGGCAAAAAGGCCGAACAGCAATACAGTAAAATAATAACCCTTTTCGTTTAGTAGCATATCGGAGCGCCAAAGCCCTACAATAAAGCCAATCATGCCAATTCCAAGTGCGATCCATGCGGCTGCTATGAATGCGTTTGATGGTTTTTGAATCATCGTTTTAAAATTTGGTTAGCGATTTAATTATTGATAATCAGATGCGCAACCTTGTAAAATGTTACTAAATAAAACAAAACCACTAGCTATTGGATTTAATAAACAGATTAGCCTAACTTAGCTTTATGCAAAACCTATTGACCTCGGCACAGCTGCAAAAGGCAGATATTTTTACCATCCAGCAACAAGGTATTTCTTCTGTTGAGCTGATGGAAAGGGCTGCTGTAGGATTTGTAGCAGCATTTAAGAAAGCATTTCCAGAACGCAAAAATAACATTGCCATTTTATGTGGGCGGGGTAACAATGGAGGAGATGGTTTGGCAATTGCCAGACTTTTAACAGAGGATGATTACAAACATATTAAAGTATATCTAGTCAATTTCTCAGCCAAACAAAGCGAAGATTATACCGCAAACCTTGAACGGTTGACCGAGAAAAAGATCAAGTCAATCACTGTCTCAAAAGCCGAAGATCTTAAAGACTTAAAGGCCGATATCGTTATTGATGCAGTTTTGGGCTCTGGTTTAAATAAACCTTTAGCGGGCGAGTATGCAACCTTGGCTAGTTTGGTTAACAGCTTAAAGAAAACAGTGGTAAGCGTGGATGTGCCAACTGGGTTTAATGCAGAAGGTGAAATACCAATTGCTTACAATGGGATCAAAGCTGATCTGGCAATCTGTTTCCAACAACCCAAACTTAATTTTTTCTTTCCCGAATCGGTAGCGGCATTAGCAAGGTTTAAAGTGGTTGATATAGGTTTGGATAAAGATTTCATCACAGATCAACCGAGTGATTGGAAGTTGACCACCAAGGCCGATATCAAACATATGCTCAAACCTAGAGCAAATTTTACACATAAAGGTACTTACGGACATGCTTTATTGGTAGCCGGAAACGATACTACAATGGGGGCGGCCCTTTTATCGGCAAGTTCCTGTTTACATATAGGTGCTGGATTAACGACCGTTTGTCTACCAAAAAGTGGATTGGTTGCTTTAAATTCGACCTTGCCAGAGGTAATGGCCTTACCCCGACATGAACATTTAGACATCGCGGCTTTTGAAAAGTTTACAACCATTGCCATTGGTCCTGGTTTGGGTACAGAGGAAGAAAACGAAATCTTATTGGCAAGATTGATCAGCCTTAAAAAGCCACTGATAGCTGACGCAGATGCCTTGAATATTTTAGCGCAAAGAAAAGACCTATTGGATGATTTGGCTGCCCAAAGTATTTTAACACCTCACCTAAAGGAGTTTGATCGACTGTTTGGTGTGCATCAAAATTGGTGGGAAAGATTAATAACAGCACAAAGAGAAGCCAGAACAAGACATTTGGTCATTGTGCTTAAAAACCAATACACGTTTGTCTGTTTACCAAATGGTGAAGTCCACATCAATGCTACAGGAAACCCTGCGATGGCTTCTGGAGGAATGGGAGATGTATTAACGGGAATAATTGCAGGTTTGGTAGCACAATCTTACCCTGCCGAAACAGCGGCGATTTTAGCAGCATACCTACACGGTAGGTCAGGCGATGAATTGGCTAAAAAGAGCTTTACGATAAATGCTTCAAGACTGGCTTTACAGCTTCCAAAAACGTTAAGGAAAATTTTAGATTAGATAGTAACACCACCCATTACCACCATTTTTTCCATGGTTGGGTTCTGGCTACCGCCCATAGGTTCTATGGTTACGGCAAAAGCTTGGGCTTTTTCTATGGTTTCCATTTGTTTAACGGCTTCTTTAGCATTGTCGGTGCTGCTAAATACACCTAAACTTACTGGTTTTCCATCAACAAGAGCCCATAACTGGTATTCATGTGCCTGGTCCGTTTTGGGAAGGTCCATAGCCACATAGTTGATCAATATACTTTTGTCCTTTTTATTCCAATAAACCAGCATTTTTGCTTTTGGAGAATCCTTAACACCTGCTAGTTTTACGGTAGCCCATTCATCGGTTTCCGTCATGGCTATCCTATTTTCCATTCCACTCTTGTCAAACTCGAGTTTAGAAACAGTCGATGCAAATTTTTCTTTGTCTAAACTTAATGTTGCGATCTGTTCATTGGCTTGACTTAAATCTTTATGTGCAGAGAACAAAGCACCCAAACTCAACACCAATAAGATACTACAAGCAATCAATGCATAACGCAATGTTCTCACGGTACCATCTTTTTGTCCTTCGTATAAGGGTACTACTTTCGGTTCAGGCGCTGATGTAGTAACAGGAGCAGTAGTAGTAAATTGGGCTAGTATTTTATCTTCTAAAGCGTTTGATGGGGCAATTGCATTTTCAAGCGCATAAGCTTCCAGGGCAAGTTCAATAGCAGCAAGTTCTGCGCTAACCTCCGGATGCTTATTGGCCATAGCTTCAACTTCACTACTTTCTTGGGCGTTCAATTGCCCTAGAACGTAAAGTTCAAGTATGCCTGATTCGATATATGCTTTTACTTCTTCCACTTCCACCTCAATTAAATTTTTTCCTCAATTCTAATATAGCCATGCGCACACGTGTCTTCACTGTACCTAAAGGTAGGTCTAGTTCTTCAGCCGCTTCTACATGGGTATATCCTTTAAAATAGACCATGTCTAAAACATCTTTAAACTCTGGTTTCATGTTGGTTACCATGTCTTTAAGTCCTAAAACATCGGCATTAAAACTGACCTTCTTTTGCTGGTCAATGAAATCTACGTTATTTTCTATGTCTTGGTTTTTACTAGCATTTTTAAAATCCTTGGAGCGTAATTTATCAATTGATAAGTTACGGGCAACATTCATCATCCATGTAAATAAACGGCCTTTAGAAGAGTCGTAGCTACCTGCCGAATTCCATATTTTAACGAAAGTTTCTTGTAATAGGTCTTCTGCAACTTCTGTATGTTGAATGATACGCGAAATTACACCGAGCAAAGCTCCAGAATACATGTCATATAATGCTTTGATCGCTACAGTATCCTGTCTCTTCAGCGCATTGACCAATTCTTCTTCAGAAAGAGATATTTTTTTTGTTGTTGCCAAGGTTACTAATATACAGAAACTTATAACAATTGAAAGTGATTTATTTAATTAAAGATTAAACACTAAAAATCAAACAAATGTTTTTCAGCATGGTAAGAAGAACGTACTAACGGTCCGCTTTCTACATATCTTAAGCCTTTTGCCAACCCTATCTCTTTATATTTAGCAAATTGATCTGGATGTATCCAGTCAACAACAGGGTGATGGTTTCTTGTTGGTTGTAAGTATTGCCCTAAAGTTAAAATGTGTACGCCATTGGCTACCAAGTCATCCATCGCCTCTAAAACATCCTCTTCAGTTTCGCCTAAGCCTAACATAATTCCAGTTTTGGTTCTTAGGCCAAACTCCGAAATTCTTTTCAAAGCTTCTAGACTTCTATCATATTTAGCTTGGATACGTACCTGTTTGGTTAAGCGTCTCACCGTTTCCACGTTGTGCGACATTACCTCTGGTCTTTCTTCCAATACACGGTATAGATTATCCCATTGACCCTTAAAGTCTGGAATTAAAGTTTCTAAAGTAGTTTGAGGACTTTCTCTTCTAATGGCTTGCAAGGTCTCAGCCCAGATGATAGAACCGCCATCTTTTAGGTCGTCGCGATCTACTGAAGTGATCACGCAATGTTTTACGTTCATCAGTTTCACAGAGTTGGCCACACGAGCAGGTTCATCTGTATCAACTGCCAAGGGTCTTCCTGTGGCTACAGCACAAAATGAACAAGATCGGGTACAGATATTTCCCAGGATCATAAAGGTAGCCGTGCCTGCACCCCAGCATTCGCCCATATTGGGACAATTGCCACTCTCGCAGATCGTATGCAGTTTATGGGTGTCAACAAGGCTTCTTACTTGGGCATATTCTTTACCAACAGGTAATTTAACCCTTAACCAATCTGGTTTACGCGGCTTTTCTGTTACAGCAGGAACTACAGGAAGTTCTATCATAATGCAAAGTTAAGCAATAGGATTGAAATGTTGCAATCCTTAAATGTTTAGCGCTTGTAATGTTTTGATGCAATATCCCCTAGATATCCATTTCAAAAACCATTTGTTGCTTGTTTTGGCTAAAACCGATGTTTTTATAAAACTTGTGGCTCTCTGTTCTGGTCACATTGCATCGCACCCTAACTTTATATACTCCAACTGAGTTGCTCCATTCTTTCACGGCTTCTATCAGCTCTTTTCCTAAATGTTGTTTCCTGAAGTCTTGCGCAACAACCAAGCCAGCAATTTCAACAAAGAGTGGGGTTTCGACCCTTAAAGCTATAAAACCATGTATCCAACCTACAATTCGATCATCTGCCTTTGCCACAAATACACAATTATCTATTGCCTTGATGATTTGCTGTGTTCTGTTAAACAGTGCATTGATCTCGTTCTCATAACCCAATTGGATGGATAATGCAGCGATTTGTTCGGCGTCCTTTAGGTCTAAAGATTGAAGTCTGAGTATTTGCATTTTTGTTGTATTGTGTTTGGTTGTGTGTAAAATTGGTTATTTTGGTTTTAAAATGATATCATTTTTTTATTTAACTAGATTTTAAATCAAAAATCAGGTTATTTTTCTGTTAATTTTTTCTTTTCTTATAAAAATGATTGTTTTTGTCGAGGTATTTTCTTTCAAACCTTTAAATTTGCAAGGTCTAAAATATTAGAATATTTTGACTGTTTGGTAAGATTCTTGGCATCGATTGTGCTTTAGAATCAAAGATTTATATTGGTTGTTTAGTAATGGGCAGAAAAAGAAAGACGGTTGTTGAAACCGACGCAGATGTGATTTTAATTGGCGCAGGTATCATGAGTGCCACACTTGGTTTGATCTTAAAAGAATTGGAACCAGATTTAAGTATAGAAATTTATGAGCGATTAGATATTGCTGCGGCAGAAAGCTCTGATGCCTGGAACAACGCAGGTACAGGACATTCGGCATTTTGTGAACTCAATTATACTCCCCAAAACCAGGATGGTGTGGTAGATATCAAAAAGGCGGTACAGATTGCCGAATCCTTTGAGGTTTCCAAACAGTTCTGGACCTATCTGGTAGAAAAAGAAATCCTATCGGATCCCCATTTGTTTATCAGGAATATTCCGCATATGAGTTTTGTTTGGGGTAAAAATAACGTCGAATTTTTAAAGACAAGATATCAGGCTTTGCAAAAATGCAATCTTTTTGACGATATGCAGTATAGCGAAGACTTGGCAACAATCAAAGAATGGACACCTTTGGTAATGGAAGGCCGCTCGAAAAAAGAAAAAGTTGCTGCCACCAAAATGGACCTCGGTACTGATGTGAATTTTGGGTCCTTAACCCGAGAGATGTTTAGCTATTTAAGTAAACAGCCTAAGGTAAGTTTGCACTTTCATCACGAAATACGTGAACTGGATAAAATGGACAGTGGTGAGTGGAAGATAAAGGTCAAAAATTTAGAATCGGGCGAAAAACGTAGCCGATTGGCCAAATTTGTATTTATTGGTGCTGGTGGAGGTTCATTGCCATTACTAGAAAAATCAGGCATCCCAGAAGGAAAGGGCTTTGGCGGTTTTCCGGTAAGTGGCCAATGGTTAAAATGCACCAATGAAGCCGTAATTGCCCGTCACCATGCAAAGGTTTATGGTAAGGCAGCTGTTGGTGCGCCACCGATGTCTGTGCCGCACTTGGATACACGTATCATCAATGGAAAGCAGGCTTTGTTGTTTGGTCCGTATGCTGGGTTTTCTACTAAGTTTTTGAAGAATGGTTCATTTTTGGATTTACCCTTATCTATCAAGTTCAACAATATCCGTCCAATGATTTCTGCGGGGCTACACAACTTAGATTTAACAAAATACCTCATTGATCAAGTACGCCAATCGCCAGAAGATCGATTTGAGGCCTTGAAAGAATATCTGCCCAATGCAGACATCAAAGACTGGGAGTTAGAAACTGCCGGACAAAGAGTGCAGGTGATCAAAAAAGATGAGAAAGAAGGTGGGATTTTAGAGTTTGGAACAGAGGTAGTGAGTGCAGCTGATGGTTCGATTGCAGCTTTATTGGGTGCTTCACCTGGTGCCTCAACCGCGGTTTCTATTATGTTAAGTCTTTTAGACCGTTGTTTCAAAGCCAAATTGCAGACTGCCCAATGGCAAACAAAGATCAGAACAATGATCCCAACCTACGGAGAGAAGTTGTCGGAAAGTGAAATGCTATGTAATGAAACCAGACAAAGGACTTCTGCTGTGCTCAAGTTAAATAGTCTGGTAGAAAATTAATATCAAAATAAAAGCCTCATCATTTGATGAGGCTTTTATTTTGATCGAATTGTTGAACAATCTGCCTAAGCTAAGATTGATTCTGTAATTTCTTCCACCGAAATATCACCATGTGAAGAATCCAAAATGCATTCTCCATCTTTGATTAAGAGCATTTGCGGCGATTCGTGATGGACCTGAAAGGTTTCTGCAACATAGGCAGAAATGTCTCTATGGCTGATCAGGTCTAAAAAATAGAGCGGAGTATTGGCCGGAATAGAATCCCAGTCTAATTCAAAATGTTTTTTAGCCATAAGGCTTATCGAACAACGCGTACTGTGTTTAAAAATAACACTATAACCAGTTGCTTGTTTAATTGTATTGATCTGTTCAAGAACCGTAATGTCAATCCACTGCATTTTTATCTTCTTTTTCTTCCTTCTGGATAAGTACTGTAAGCAGGGCAGAGCTTAGAAGAACATGATTCTAATATTGCAATAGCACAAAACATAAATAATAATAGAATTGCTATTTTTTTCATTCGTGTTCGGTATTAAAGAATTTTGCTAATGCCCTAAATTACACTTTTTTATGAATAACGTATGGGGTAATTAAATTGTTGCAGAAAAATTCGCCATTTTCAAGGCTGTTATTGCTGCTTCATCTCCTTTGTTGCCATGTTTGCCACCTGCTCTATCCATCGCTTGTTGTTCGTCGTTAGTGGTCAACACCCCAAAAATTACCGGTTTGCTGTGTTTAATGCCAACGTTGGTTACACCATTTGCCACCGCATCACAGATAAAATCGAAATGTTTCGTTTCTCCTTGAATCACACAGCCCAAGCAGATTACTGCATCCAGTGTGTTGTCTTTTGTCAATAAGATTTCTGCACCAGCAGTCAATTCGAAACTTCCAGGTACAGGCATAGATATGATGTTTTCTTCCTTTACGCCATGTTTGGTCAAAGTAGCATAGGCACCTTGATATAATGCGCCAGTAATTTTAGCATTCCATTCGGCTACAACAATTGCAATTTTATAAGCTGCACCATTAGGAATAGTTGTATGCGAAAAGTCTGATAGGTTTTTAAGATGTGTTGCCATGTTACAAAGATAAGCTTTAAGTTGAAACGTTTTAAAGCAGAAGTGTTTGAATAATGTTAGGATATAAAAAAAGACCCTGCGTTAACAGAGTCTTTATATTTTTAACCACTAAGTGGAAGATTATTTTACTTGAGCCTGCGCACGTGCAATGTACTCGTCAATCATGGCAGCTTCTTGACTTGCAGGATATTGCGTTTTAATTTTAGTGTAAGCTTCCGCTGCTGCCTTAAAATCTTTTAGGTTTTCGTTAACTAGACCTAATTTTTTCAAGAACATAGGAGAAGTAAATTTGTTGCTGGCTTTGTCTGCAGCTTTTTGGTAATAAGTAGCCGCTTGTTTATAGTCTTTCAACTCGCTATAAGCATCGCCTAATAAGCCTAAAGCCAATGGGTCTGCAACAGGACTGCCTGTAGCTGTATATTTTCCTAAAGCTTCGGTTGCTTTTTTGTATTCGCCTTTACGCAGATAGATACCACCTAAATAAAGGTTGGCCAAGTTTGCAGATTTGGTATTGTCAAATTCTGCAGCGATTTTTTCCAGACCTGGATAACCGCCTTCGCCATTGATTGCTTTGTTAGCTAAAGAGTCTACACCTACGTATTGCTCTGCTTTATACATCTGGCCAGCAGCTTGTTCTGCTCTGTTTGGCAAGTACGAGTAAAAATAATAAACAGCTATTGCTGCTAAAGCTAAGATAGCGATGGCTATAAATAACAAACTTTTACCGTTCTCTTCTAAAAAACCACCTTTTCTAACTGGTTGCGTTATCGTTTTATCTGTTGTAGACATTTATTTAAAAAATTGAGATTGCAAAAATACATTTTTCAATCAAAGTATCAACCCCTTTTTTAACTATTTAATTAAACTTTAATGAATTAGCAGCCGTAAAAAAGGTAACTTTGGACGTATTAAACTATGTGGCTAAAAAACATTACACTTCTCAATTTTAAAAATTATTCGTCGGCAGAGCTTGGCTTTTCTAAAACCGTAAATGCTTTTGTAGGGAATAACGGGGCTGGTAAAACGAATTTATTAGACGCTATCCACTATTTATGCCTTTGTAAAAGTTATTTTAACCCTATAGATAGTCAGCAGATTAAGGCCAATGAAGACCTTTTTCTGGTTCAGGGTGATTTTGATCGGAAAGAGAAAAATGAGAAGATCACTTGCGGACTAAAACGCAACCAAAAGAAGCAATTTAAGCGAAATAAAAAAGAATACGACAAGCTGGCCAACCATATTGGACTTTTCCCTTTGGTCATGATTTCGCCATACGATGTAAACCTGATCATGGATGGGAGCGAAGAACGACGCAGGTTTGTTGATAATGTGATCTCGCAGACTGATTCCAATTACCTCGACGAGCTCATTATTTATAACAAGCATCTTTTAAACCGCAATGCGCTATTGAAACAAGTAGCCGCCACCAGAAAACTGGATGTAACGCTGTTGCAGATCCTGGATGAACAATTGGTTGCTTCGGGGATGAAGATATTTGAGAAAAGGAAACAATTTTTACTCGATTTCATTCCGCTTTTTAATCAACACTATAGTTACATCACCAACAACGCAGAACAGGTTGCTTTAAGTTACCAATCGCAACTCAATACACAAAGTTTTGAAGAGCTATTGGCTCAATCTATAGAAAAGGATAGACTATTGGAAAGAACTACTACTGGGATACATAAAGACGAACTACAGTTTGTGATTGGTGATATGGCCCTGAAAAAGTTTGGCTCGCAAGGGCAGCAAAAATCTTTTCTGATTGCTTTGAAATTGGCACAATACAGTTATCTGCAAAAATTTAAAGGTTTTAAACCCTTGTTGTTATTGGACGATATTTTTGATAAATTAGATGACCTTAGGGTGCGTAAATTAATGGAAATGGTATCGCATCACGATTTTGGACAGATATTTATTACGGATACAGGTAAAGAAAGGGTGCTTTCTGTTTTTAAGGAGATCAAGGTTGATGTAACTTTGTTTGAAGTAGATAATGGGGTAATTAAACATGCGTAAACCAAATGATATCACACTTAAGGATGCAATTACCAAAATGCTTTCGGTTTATCGTTTGCGTGGTAAATATGATGAAACGGGAGTAGTGGCGCATTGGCCAGAATTGATGGGGACTGCAGTGGCCAACCGGACCACGCAGATTTATGTAAGTCAGAAAAAACTTTTTGTAAGAATAGAATCCTCGGTCATCAAAAATGAATTGTTGATGGTAAGAACAGGTATTATACAGAAACTAAACGAAAGGGCAGGTTCTGATGTGATCACAGAAATTGTCTTCTTATAATAAAAATGCCATTCGATTATTTATCGAATGGCATTTTTTAATTTCTTCCACCAAATACTTTGGAGATCAGCCATATAATTAAGGCCAGCACCACTACAACTACAATTATACCGGTCCATACACCCGCCTTAAATATTCCTTCAACCAATTCGCAACTGGTTAATGTACTTGCAAAAATGGCAACCAATGCCAGAGAACTATATTTTTTCATGATCATATGCTTTCTGATAAAACATATGAATGCATAAATAGTTTGGTTTTTAGTTGTTGACTTTGATCAGTTCTACTTCAAAGATCAAGGTGCTAAAAGGAGGAATGCTTCCATCTGGAGTTGCCCTTGATCCATAAGCCAAATGATACGGGATAAAAAAGCGATACTTTGAACCCTCTGGCATTAATTGTACACCTTCAGTCCATCCTTTGATTACTTGGTTTAATCCAAATGTAGCCGGTTCGCCGCGATCATAAGAACTATCGAATTGAGTACCGTTTAGCAAAGTTCCTTTATAGTTTACGGTTACATTGTCCGTTTCCTTTGGTTTAGCCCCAGTTCCAGCCGTAATTACTTCATATTGCAAACCGCTTGCGGTTGTTTTAATGCCTGGCTTGGTTTTGTTCTGTGCTAAAAAATTGGAGCCTTCGTTTACATTGGCAGCATATTTCTGTTTTTCTACTTCTTCGCGTTGTTTGCTAAAGCTTTCGAAAAGTTTGGTAATGGCTTCTTGTGCCTTTTCTTGACTCAAGGTTGGATTGGCTCCAGTTAGGGCATCAGTTAGTCCTTTATTGAACGATTCGTAGTTGATGGTAGTGAGGCCGCCAGATTTAAAACTGCTGGCTACACTTAATCCTAAAGCATAACAAGCAGAATCTAGATTGTTTTTGAAAACTGGTGCTTTGGCAACAGGTTTTGTAGCGGTTTTTGTTGTGGCAACTGGTTTTTTAGCAATGCTGGTTTTGCTTTTTGTTTGTGCATTAGCGCCAAAACCAACAATAGTGATCAAAGCGGCAAAAAATATTTTCTTCATTTATCAATTTTAAGGTCGAAATATACAAAATTAATATTCCCATAAAAAAAACGTCATTCCGAAATAGGGCCCCAAGAGAAGATTTCTCCTTGTTTTCTATTCAAAATGACGTTTTATGAATAAGTTAATACTGACTTAGAAACGCTCAGCAGCTGTAAAAAAGAAGTCGCCTTCAATTTGAGCATTCTCATCAGAATCAGGTCCATGTACTGCATTTGCATCAATAGATTTTGCATATTTCTGACGAATAGTTCCTTCTGCAGCTTCAGCAGGGTTAGTAGCACCAATTAAGTTCCTGAAATCTTCGATGGCGTTATCTTTTTCTAAGATAGCAGCAACGATAGGTCCAGAAGACATAAAGCTTACTAAATCTCCATAAAATGGACGTGCTTTGTGTACAGCATAAAATTCGCCGGCAGTTTCTGGAGTTAATTTGGTGTATTTTAATGCAATGATCTTAAAACCAGCATTTGTAATATCGTTAATGATTGCGCCAATGTGCCCGTTTGCAACTGCATCAGGCTTGATCATTGTAAATGTTCTGTTCGTACTCATCTCTATTTAATTGAAATTTTTTGCAAAAATACGCTTTCTTTATTTAATATTAAAAGCTTACTGAATAAAAGCAACCAATTAAACCTAAAATCATTAGCTTTGCAAGCGCAAAAATAATATGATATCAATCTCAGAATTAAAAACATTATTAGCAGCTCCTAAAAAGATCGTGATCACAACCCATCATAAACCAGATGGCGATGCGATGGGTTCTTCTTTGGGTTTATATGCTTATCTAATTCAAAAAGGACATCATGTAACCGTGATCACACCAACAGATTATCCCGATTTTCTGCATTGGTTGCCTAATAATTCTAATGTTGTCATCTACACAGAAGCACAAGAGCAGTCTATACAATTGGTAAACGAAGCCGAGCTTATCTTTTGTTGTGATTTTAATACCTTGAACAGGATCAACGAACTGGGTGAACACATCCGTAATGCTTCAGGTTTAAAGTTGATGATCGACCACCATTTGGAACCAGAAGATTTTGATGATTACCGTCATTGGAACATCAATGCCTGTGCTGCTGCACAGCTGGTGTATGATTTCATCGTAAATGAACTTAATGATGGCGGGTTCATCAACAAAGACGTGGCCACTTGTTTATATACAGGTATCATGACCGATTCGGGCTCGTTCCGTTTTCCTTCGGCTACGTCAACCGTATATCGCATTGCTGCCGACCTGATCGATCTTGGTGCAGAACATTGGCGGATCCATCAATTGGTATACGACAATGCTTCAGAAAACCGTTTGCGCTTTTTGGGACATTGCTTATCTAACAAACTAGATATATTAAGAGAGTTTAATACAGCGATTATCACTGTTACCGCAGAAGAACTTAAAGCCTATAATATTGCCACAGGCGATACAGAAGGGATTGTGAATTATGCCTTGTCTATCAATGGAATTAAATTGGCAGCATTTATCATAGAAAGAACAGACAAAGTTAAACTATCTTTACGTTCAACTGGCGATTTTCCAGCTAATGAGATCTGTAAGAAATATTTTAACGGTGGAGGGCATAGAAATGCTGCAGGTGGTGCATCTGATAAAAATCTGGCAGATACTGTGGCTGAATTTAAATCGATTTTACCAGAGTATAAATCTCAATTGTTGCAATAAATATTAATCTATAAATAATAAAAAGTATAATGAAAAAAAGTTTAGTAATTGTTTTGGCGGCAACTTTAGGCCTAGCTGCTTGTAAAAACGAGAAAAAAGGTGAGGGTGGTTTATTATATACTATCCATAAGTCTGAAGGAAAAGAAAAAATCAAAGAGGGCGATTTTGTTAAGGTAGATTTTATCCAAAAAAACGACAAGGATTCGATTATCTATAGCACCTACGACGAGTCGATGTCAAAAATATTCCCTGTTGGTAAAAAAACTTATCCTGGAGATATGAATGATGTTTTATTGCTTTTTGGCGAAGGAGATAGCGCAACATTTAGGTTGAACATCGACACCATGGTTAACCGCACAAAAGGACCAAGACCTGATCAGTTTAAAAATGATAAATATTTGAACTTCACGGTTAAAATTGCTAAAGTATTTCCAAAGAAAGCAAATGAGGCGGATAGCACATTCCACAAAAGAGCGAATGAGTTTTTCCAAGCAGATTACAAAGCCTATACAGAAAAAAGAAAAAATGCTGAAGATGCTACAATCAAAAAATATGTTGCAGACAATAAATTAGCAGTTCATATTACACGTAGCGGTTTAAATTATATCATTACGTCGCCAGGTACTGGTCCAAAACCAGTAATGGGCGATACGGCTATGGTAAACTATACAGGTAAATTTACCTTCAAAAAATCTAACGGTAATGACAATGTATTTGATACTAGCGTAGAAAGTGTAGCTAAGAAAACAATGCCACCTAACCCTGCCGCTATGTATGGCCCACGCCCAATTCCACTAGGAGAAGGCATTGCCAAAGGTTTCGTTGAAGCCCTTCAACTAATTGGTAAAGGTGGTAAAATTACTGCGATTTTACCTTCTGCACTAGCTTTTGGTGCGCAAGGTGGTGGTCCAATTGCACCTTATTCTCCATTGGTTTTCGATATTGAATTAATGGACATTAAAAAAGGAACAGCTCCGGCAGCGACACCAGCTCCGGTTACCGTACCTAAAAAATAATCCTTTATATTTAAAATATAAGCCCTGTTCATTTTTGAGCAGGGTTTTTTGTTGGATTGAATGGTAGGATAAAGAACTATTGATCCTTATAAAAAAGTGATAAGTTAAATTATCTTTGCATTTGATATAAGATTTCCAAGCAATGAGATATATTTGGAAAATAAATCATTAAAAAAATTAAACAAAAACAAAAAAGACATAATGAAAAAAAGTTTATTAATCCTTCTAGCAGCAGTTCTAGGCTTAGCTGCTTGTAAAAATGAGAAAAAGGCGGCTGGTGGTACATTATATACCATCTATAAATCAGGTGGAAAAGAAAAGGTAAAAGAAGGTGATTTTGTTAAAGTTGATTTTATTTTAAGACACGACAACGATTCAATAGAGTTTAGTACATATGATACTGGAATGAGCCAGATATTTCCTGTGGCTAAAAAGACCTACGGTGGAGATATGAACGATATCTTGTCACAGTTTGGAGAGGGTGATAGTGTATCTTTCAAATTAAATGCGGATACGATGGATCACTATACCAAACAACCAAGACTAGAATCTTTTAAAAAGGATAAATACCTGAACTATACAGTTGTATTCCGTAAGGTATTCTCTAAAAAGCCGAATGAAGCAGACTCTACCTTCCAAAGAAGAGCAAACGATTATTTCCAAGCTGATTATAAGGAAATGACCGAGCAGAGAAAAAATAGCGAAGCGGCTAAGATTAAAAAATATGTTGAAGAAAATAAACTTAAAACAACAACTACACCAAGTGGCTTGCAGTATGTTATCACAGCTCCAGGTACTGGTGTAAAACCAGTAATGGGTGATACCGTTATGGTAAACTACACTGGTAAATTCACTTACAAAAAAAGTGATGGTAACGATAACGTGTTTGATACAAGTGTAGAAAGCGTAGCTAAAAAAACAATGCCACCAGTGCCAGGCCCAGCTATGGTATACGGTCCACGTCCAATTCCATTGGCTGAAGGCGTTTTTAAAGGTTTTGTTGAAGCTGCGATGTTGATTGGCAAAGGTGGAAAGATAACTGCTATATTGCCTTCTAACATAGCTTATGGCCCACAAGGTGGTGGCAGAATAGGTCCATATTCTCCAGTAGTTTTTGATATTGAATTGGTAGATATCAAAAAACCATCAGCACCCGTAGCAGCACCAGCTACTCCTGTTGAGGCTCCAAAAAAATAATAACCATCTAATTTTAAGATATAAGGCCCTGTTCAATAAATGGACAGGGCTTTTTTTAGGCTTCATTTTTCTGTATTAGCAAATAAAAAATACCTTTGCATATGTTGTTGACCGATACCCATACCCATCTTTATTACGAACAAGATTTAGAGAAACAGAAGCAATTGATGGAGCGATGTTTTGCATTTGATGTGAAACGCCTCTTCTTGCCAAATGTTGATGTAGCTTCCATTAAAATGATTGATGACTTGGTTAGTAGATATCCAGAAAATTGTTTTGCAATGGCAGGCCTACACCCTTGTGATGTAAAAGATGATTATCAGTCCCAACTGGCCACGATTTACCAGAGCATTGCCAATCGGAAAATCTATGCGATTGGAGAAATCGGTATCGATCTATATTGGGACAAAACAACATTAGCCATACAACAAGATGCCTTTAGGCAGCAGATCAATTGGGCTAAAGACCTTAATCTGCCTTTTGTAATCCATTGTAGAGAAGCATTTGATGAAGTTTTTGATGTCTTGGAAGAACTGAAAGATGAAAAATTGAGGGGTATTTTCCATTGCTTTACGGGCAACCTAGAACAAGCCCAACGTGCCATCAATCTAGGTTTCCACTTAGGTATCGGCGGGGTCGTAACCTATAAAAAAGCTGGTTTAGACCTTGTTTTAGCTCAAATTCCTATCCATGACATCGTTTTAGAAACTGATTCTCCATATTTGGCTCCGGTTCCTTACCGTGGCAAACCAAATGAAAGCAGCTACTTGATACACGTTGCCCAAAAAGTTGCAGATATTTACCAGATTAGTCTGGCAGAAGTTGCCGAAATTACTACTGCAAATGCCAATAAAATCTTCGGGCTTTAACCTAAATCACATGACCAAAATCTTAATCATCTATACTGGCGGCACCATTGGAATGGTAAATGATGCCAAAACGGGTACACTCATCCCTTTTGACTTTGAACAGATCAAAGAAAACGTTCCGGAATTGGCTAGGTTAGATTATCAATTATCTGTTCATTCTTTTGATCCTATTTTAGATTCTTCTAATATGGATCCTGAAATCTGGAAAGCATTGGCTGAACTGATCAAAGAAGAATATGATCATTTTGATGGCTTTGTAATCCTGCATGGTTCAGATACCATGTCGTTTACAGCAGCTGCATTAAGTTTTATGTTGCAGAATCTGGCTAAACCTGTCGTGTTAACAGGCTCGCAATTGCCAATAGGCGAAATCAGGACAGATGCCAAAGAGAATTTGATCACTGCGTTAGAAATTGCGGCCACCAAAAAGAATGGAAGGGCAATGGTGCCAGAGGTTTGCGTTTATTTTGATTATCAGTTGTTTAGAGGCAACCGTTCTATTAAATACAATTCAGAGAAGTTCGAGGCTTTTGCCTCTCCCAATTACCCGATCTTGGCAGAAGCAGGGGTAAACCTGACCTTTTATCCCAACTATATTTTGCCGATTCCCAAAAATCCATTCGAAATCCATACTTCATTCAATTCGAATATCGGTGTACTCAAAATGTATCCCGGTATTACCGAAAATGCAGTAAAGGCAATTACAGAATCTGATGTAGATGCCATCGTTCTAGAAGCTTTTGGGTCTGGAAATACGACTACAGCCCCATGGTTTATTGCTTGCCTACAAAAAGCGATTGCTGATGGTAAAGTCATTATCGATATCTCGCAATGCAAAGGTGGAGCTGTACAGTTAGGTTTGTATGAAACCAGTAGAGAGCTACAGCAAATGGGTATTGTAAGTGGTTATGACCTTACTTTCGAGGCTACGGTTACAAAACTGATGTATCTTTTAGGCCAGGGTTTAAGTACAACTGAAATCAAGCAGAGATTAGAGGTTGCCATTGCTGGCGAACTCACAATCTAAAAGAACCTGTTGCTGAAAATCGAATCTGCTTAAGTAAAACTTCTGCAATTATGATTAAAATCATTCTGCTTCTAAATATTAACGCTTACTTTTGTATTGTAAGGGGCTAACTTTGGCTTTAATATAGATCAATTGATGCAAAATCAAGGTCACCTCGTTACCTTTAAAACATTTATACTCCTATGAAAATTGAACAAATATATACAGGATGTTTAGCCGAAGCGGCCTATTATATCGAAAGTAATGGCGAAGCAGCTATTATCGATCCGCTTCGTGAGGTAAGTCCATATTTAAAAAAGGCCGAGCAGAACAACGTCAAGATCAAATATATTTTTGAAACCCATTTTCATGCAGATTTCGTTTCTGGCCATATCGATCTGGCAGAGAAATCAGGTGCTACAATTGTATACGGTCCAACCGCAAAAACCAATTTTGAAACACATATTGCAAAAGATGGAGAGCAGTTTAAGATTGGCAACATTACCATTACTGCTTTACATACGCCAGGACATACCCCAGAATCGACTACCTATTTGTTGAAAGATGAAAATGGTAAGGATTACTGCATCTTTTCTGGAGATACTTTGTTCATTGGAGATGTGGGTAGACCAGATTTGGCACAACAAGGTGAGCTGACAATGGAAGATATGGCAGCTACACTCTATGATTCTTTACACAACAAGATCTTGACCTTAGCTGACGATGTAATCGTATATCCTGCACATGGTGCTGGTTCTGCTTGTGGTAAAAACATGAGCAAAGAGACTTTCGATACTTTGGGCCATCAAAAAGAAGTGAACTATGCCTTAAAAGCCAGTTCAAAAGAACAATTTATCAAAGAAGTAACGGATGGAATTTTACCACCCCCACAATATTTTGCCAAAAATGCGGCCATGAACAAAGGTGGTTACGAAAGCATTGATGATGTTTACGAAAAAGGCCTAGTGGCATTTGCTCCTCAGGCATTTGAAGACAAGGCCAACCAGACCAATGCCTTGATCTTGGATACGAGAGATTCACAGGTGTTTGCAAAGGCTTTCATCCCGAATGCTATAAATATTGGCTTAAATGGTCAATTTGCACCTTGGGTTGGTGCTTTGGTACCAGACCTAAAACAAGAGATATTGTTGGTTACCGAAGACGGAAAAGCACAAGAAGCCATTACCCGTTTAGCTAGGGTTGGTTACGACAATACCATTGGTTACCTAGAAGGTGGAATGGAAGCATGGCAAAGTTCGGGTAAGGAAATAGATCAGATCCACTCAATTTCTGCCGAAGAGTTTGAAACAGTATTGAATACAAATGACCACGTGAACGCTTTGGATGTGCGTAAACCAGGCGAATATGAGGCAGAGCATTTGGAAGCGACTTTAACTCGTCCTTTAGATTACATCAACGATTGGACCACTGAGGTGAACCCAAATGAAACCTATTATATCCATTGTGCCGGGGGTTATCGTTCTATGATTGCTGCTTCTATCTTAAAAGCAAGAGGTATCAATAATGTAATTGATATTGCAGGTGGTTATGGCGCTATTAAGGCTACGAATTTAAAACGTACAGATTTTGCCTGCCCAAGCAAGGCGATGAAAGTATAAAAGTATATTCCTAATGGAAAACAAAAAAGGTTCGTGTTTGCACGAACCTTTTTTGTTTTTAAGGTAATAGTTCTTGTAGTTTTTTGTTCAGTGCATCTCCCCTTAGATTTTTAGCAATGATGATTCCTTTCTCATCAATTAAAAAATTGGTAGGGTAGGCATTGATGCCATAAATTAAGGCTGCGGTATTTTTATCACCTTTCAGATCGCTTACGTTTTCCCAAGGAAGTTGATCATCTTTAATCGCTTTTAACCACTGCTCCTTGTTGTTATCGGCGGCTACACCTAAGATTTCAAAACCTTTGCTTTTATACGCATTATAGGTTTTAACGAGATTGGGATTTTCTTCCCTACACGGACCACACCAAGAACCCCAGAACTCTAATAAAATGTATTTCCCCTTGATAGCTGATAGTTTGGTCTTTTTGCCACTGGCATTCTGTTGTTCAAAATCAACAAATTTTCCTCCAATTTTTATTTCTTTGTTCAAGGTAATGAAATCATGTATAGTTTTGCCATAACTTGTATTCTTCATGTTGGCACTTAAATTCTCATATAGTTCTGACGACTTTTCCTTGCCCCATGTAGAGCTGTAAATGCTTAGCAGATTCGCGGAAATAATGGAGTTTGGATTGTTTTTTACATAATTGATGTCCAACTCTTTTTCTGCATTTCTTGCAGCATTCAATTTTTCTTTCAGCTCTTTTTTATCCACATCATCTTTTACGATGGCCAAAAGCTGAGTTAAACTATCTTGTAACTTGCGGTTTGGTGCTTTAAGCTTTGATCGCATATTTTCTTCATCCTGTGTTGGAGAACCAGTAATCGTGGCTTTTTTGAACTCCCCATTTTTTAACTGCAATTGCGTGTTTTGTGCTGCCCAAAAAAATACATAGTTTTTATACTGAGAAGTATGGATCATGATTTGGCAGATTTTTTCATTGGTTTTTCCAATTAAACTGAACTTGCCATTCATTACCCTTGTCGAATCCAAAGTTTTGTCTGGTGATGAAGTTCTAAGGTAGAGCCAGGTCCCATCATCAATTCCTGTTGTTGTGCCCGTAATATTGAAGGTCTGTGCTACTGTTGAAATCGAAGAAATCAAAAGGACAAAGAAAATGTTGATTGGTTTGAAGTTGGTCATGTAATTTAAGATTAGATATATAGGGAAGACTAAGTTAAATAATTTTCTGTTTTCAAATTTTAAGCCCCTAACCTAAAAGACACAGGATCTTTAAAAACGTTGCATTAAGATAGAGTAAAAAAGGCTGGATCTTATCAGGTACTGGTTAGTCAATCACAATATTCCCTTAAGGAATTTTTCTACCCCTTCCTTGTCAAATCCTCTTGAGGTGTAAATGACTTTTCCGCTCTTATCTAATATAATTGAGGCAGGATAGGCGTAAATCCCTAAACTATTGGCAAACTTTTCACCATTATATAACATTTGATACTTAGGTTTTTCCCGGTTGTAAAAAAAGTCAATTTCCGATTTCTTATCATAAGCATTAACGCTTACAATTTCGATTTTTTTGCCATACTTTTCTTCTAGTTCCTTAATTTCTGGAAAAGCCAACATGCAATAACCACAGTTTTTAATCCAAAACTCCATCAAAACAATTTTGCCATTAAGGTCTGAAGATTTCAGCAGGTCTGATTTTTTTGGGTCGTATTTGGGCAGTGACCAATTTTGAAGAATGCTACCAACCTTAATCATTGGATTTTGAATACCTTCTTTTTTTTGTTCGTAGCCCTTATAGCTCGAAGAATACCACGAATCTTCTGCTGGAGATTTTGGATTAACATTGATGTTGGTGAAAATCGTTTTGGTATAATATTGATCTTTAAGAATGCTATTTCCATCAAATACCATATAAGGTAAGGCTGTTTCCTTATCAATGATCAATTTATAATATTTGATTACCTCGCTATCAAAATTGGTAAAGCCGCTTGGAAATTCCATCGATTTTTTGTTCAATGCAAACTGTACAAGATCATAACTCTTGCCTTCTATTACGGTGTCTTTTAATGATTTTGGAATATTTTGGTCTTTTAGCAACAAGGGTAAAACGATGCGGAGGGTCGTAACGGAATTGTAGAGTAAAGAAATGCTTCCCATTTGCTTGGCAGTCCTTTTTTCTAGCTCTACAGTCTTGTCGGCATCGTCTAAAAGGAAATACTCTGTTCCATTGTAGACTTGTAGACTTTTTTCATTTTGGAGTTGGAACCTCGCTACTTTTCCATCAATTGTAGCATCATATTCAAAGTAACTGCTGCCGCTATTCTTTGCAAAGTAATTGTCCTTGAAATTGTTGATCTCTCTATAACTACTATAGGAGATAGATTTTAGATTGTTGAGCGTTTCACTCGTTTTGCTGATTACACTTTCGGGTGTTGTTACATTTTCGGCCGATGCCATTAGCGCAATGCACGATAAAACTAAAAAAGTTAAGCTGTGTTTCATGATTTTAAGTTTGTGTTGCACAAATCTATACATCGTGATTGTGCCTTTTTTTTGAATTAGACAGGATATTCGATTAATTCGACAGAAAGACCAAAATTAATTTTAGTCTAAAAAATAGGGGCTTTAGTCGAAAAGCAAAATCAATTAAAAAAGAGCTAAACAAATATTATCTACCTTGGTATCATGTTCAAGTTAAAGACTAAAACAGATTGGAAGTACTTCAAGATAGAATTGTTCTTTTTTATCTTTATCTGTTACATTGGATCAATTATAAGCGACATAGAATATAGCTTCTATGAGGAACACGATGCATGGAAATTTACCGATGCTCTAGAGTATCGATTGGTTATTGGTACTTATTTCTTTATTTTCTATAGCATTTATTATTGGGTGTTCTTAAAAGGGTATGTGTTTAAGAAAAAAGCGATCCCAATTGTACTTAGTATTATCTGTTTTATTGTTTTAAGCCATATTTACGATAAATATGTAATGAATTGGTCCATTACCAAATTGCCTTTTGTGTCGGCTGAGCTAAAGGCACGGGCCTTGAAAGATTTCAGCAGGCCAACTATATATTTTATAATAAGTTATACACTGAACCGTATTCTTTTTACCATTATTGGTTTTGCTTTTTTACTCCGTTCGTTACAACAAGACGAACAGCTAAAAGTATTAAAGGAACAGCAATTAATAGCCGAACTCACTTATCTGAAAGCCCAATTGCAACCTCATTTCTTTTTCAATACCCTAAACAATATTTACGCTTTGGCCTTGAAACAATCGAAAGATACTGCTCCATTGGTGGCCAAGCTATCAGAAATGATGCGCTACATTTTATATCAATCGGATCAAAAAAAGGTATGGTTAAAAGACGAGATTGCATTTATCCGGAATTATGTAGAAGTTGAAAATATAAGGTATCGTTCTGCAATAACCATTAATTTAGATATACAAGGTATTGACGACCAAAGTACAATCAGTCCGTTATTGTTACTTCCCTTTATAGAAAACGCTTTTAAACATGGCATTGCTGAAGAAGTAACCAGTGGTTTTGTAACGGTTGTAATCTGTAAAAATGAAGACGAACTCACTATGGAAGTGGGTAATAGCATCGCTAAACAGAACGTTACAAAATGCGGTGGTATTGGATTGGCTAATGTAGAGAAGCGATTGGAGATCTTATATCCTGAGCAATATCAATTAGACATCCAAAATGATGGGAAAGTTTATCAGGTAAGCTTAACTTTAACAATGAAATGAAAAACTGCCTAATTGTTGATGATGAGCCTTTGGCCTTAGATATAATTGAAAGTTATGTAAATGGCAATGAACAATTGTGCCTGATCAAAAAGTGCAATACCGCTTTTGAGGCTTTTGAAGTTTTGCATCATGTAAAGATCGATCTATTATTTTTAGATATCAAAATGCCCGGACTGAACGGAATCGATTTTATCAAATCATTAAAAAATCCACCTGCTGTGATATTTACCACTGCCTTTTCTGAATATGCGGTAGCCAGTTATGAACTAGAAGCCATTGACTACCTGCTCAAACCAATTACACTAGAGCGTTTCAATAAAAGCCTCGACAAGTTTTTTAAATCACAGCCTACAACTATAAACGAAAAAAAGGACTATACTTATTTTAAGGTTTCGGGCAAATTGGTTAAGGTTGAGCATGGAGATATTCTTTATGCCCAATCTATTAAAGATTACATCATGTTATATACAATTTCGGGTAACTTGATTGTCCATATGACCATGAAATATTTGGGTGAATTATTGCCAGAAGAGCAGTTTATCAGGGTGCATCGTTCTTATTTGGTCAATCAATCGCACATCAACGTAATTGGCAAAAACCAAATTCAGCTCAACGATACGGAAATCCCGATAGGAGAGCACTATAAAGAAATGTTGATGCAGAAGAAAGCAAAGCTATAATTTAAGGTATTCTGGCATTTTTGTCTTTGTTGTGCAGCTGAGAAATTAATTTGTCAATGTTTTTCTGGATGGTTTCCTCGTTTTTTAGGTAACTCAGGTATTTGAGTACATCTTTTCTTCTCGAAGCACTGAGCTGATCAAATTGTTGTTGCAGTTGATGTTTGGTTAAAGCATCCGATAATACTTTTGGCATAGGATAAGTCTGGTCTACTTTGGTATGGTTCTGTGCAATGCTAAATGCTGCGGTTTCGCCAAGGGCAGTTTTTCCACCTTTCATCATGATCAGGTTCACAAATAAGCGATAAGGGGCATTTTTTACAGGAACCAAAGTCTGTATAAACTCAAAACCATTGATTTGTCCCTTGATCCGGATATATCCTTTTTCAGGTGTCATTTCCTGAACAATTGATGAGGGGACATCAACAGCCCAGTTGATGCCAATTTTATAGATTTTTGCCTCAAAATGATATGTTGTCATCTTATTTTAGAGTCGCCAATCTGGCATTGATGAAACCATCCATGGCTTTCTCTACACCCGCAATATCGTTAGAAGTAATGGAAGAACCAATCACATGGTTGCCAGCATTTGGGATGGCTATCTTTTGTTTTTGGCTGGTAGGTGTTCCCAGTTCATCAAACATTTGAAGCATGGCACCTACCTTCACTACAGGATCTTGCTCGGTTTCACTTTTAAAATAATAAAGCAACAATACAGGTTGTTTTACCTTTTCAAATAGTTCTTTGTTCATGCTGGTCTCGAGCAGTTCTTCTAAGGCTACAACAGATTCCAATCTGTAGTTGGTATACCAGAATTTTTTGTAGGCCGGTTTTTTGCCATCAACTTTACGTTCGTCTCCGCCAGTAACTTTACGGGCAATCTGTAAACCCCAAGGATTGTTGAGTAACCAGGCATTTGGATCGTTAATGGCAATATTTGGCGACATTAACACAAGGCTATTGACATCTGGGTAGGTGGCTGCCAATTGTAAGGCCAAGGTTCCGCCAGTAGAAGTGCCAACCAGGATCGACTTTTTTGCCTAATCTTTTTCCGATGGCATAAGCTTGTTTGGCACTTTCCCAAAGTCGATCAGCGGTAAGGTATTGCATGGGGGCTACGGTATCCAAACCATGGTCGGCCAGGCGGGCTAGGTACATGTTGGCATGTAGCGCCTTAGCTAGATAATTATAAGCTGGGTTGCCCTCTTGTTTGGAAGCTGAGAAACCATGAAGGTACACAAGGGCATATTCGCTTTGGCTTTTGGTACTGTCTGCCCAAACAATTTCGGCTTCATTGCCGGGTTTTACCTTATGTTTGGCCTCTTGTTGCGCTATATAAGCTGGTAGGTCAGCCAACTCAGGTAGAGTTGGAAGTTGAGTGTCGTACTTGGGTTTGGCAGGCTTAGGGCCAACTAAATAAACAATCACTAATGCTGCTACAATAACAACTACGAAGCTTAAAAAGATTTTCATATGAATAGTTTGATTAAAAATACGCTTTTAATGGAATTTAACTAAGTTTGCAGACACATTTTTAGCTGAATGCCAGGGATAAATCAGATCAAACAACCTATAGCTGCAGAAATTGATGCATTTGAAGCGAAATTCAAAGATTCGATGCATAGTGAAGCACCATTATTGAACCGCATCACCCATTATATCGTAAAGAGAAAAGGGAAGCAGATGCGTCCGATGTTTGTTTTTTTTGCAGCGAAATTATGTGGTGGAATTATAGAATCTACCCATCGCGGTGCGGCCTTGGTAGAACTTTTACATACCGCAACCTTGGTACACGATGATGTAGTGGACAATGCGTATGAGCGACGTGGGTTTTTCTCTATCAATGCTTTATGGAAAAATAAGATTGCCGTTTTGGTAGGTGATTACCTATTGGCCAAGGGTTTGTTACTTTCGGTAAACAATAGCGAGTTTGCTTTGTTGAAGATTGTATCTGAAGCGGTACAACAGATGAGTGAGGGAGAGTTGTTGCAGATTGAAAAAGTGAGGAGGATGGATATCAGCGAAGAATTGTATTTTGATGTGATACGTCAAAAAACAGCCTCTTTAATTGCTTCATGTTGCGCCTGTGGGGCAGCATCAGCTGGTGCAGATGAAGAAACCATTGAAAAGATGCGCCTGTTTGGCGAAAAAGTCGGTATTGCTTTCCAGATCAAAGATGACACTTTTGATTTTGGGACGGACGATGTAGGCAAACCATTAGGAATAGACATTAAAGAAAAGAAAGTTACGCTTCCACTAATTTATGCCCTGAACAGAGCAGAAAAAGCAGAGCGGAAAAAGATAATCAACTTGGTTAAGAACCATCAGGATGATCCAAAAAAAATACAAGAGATCATAGATTTTGTAAACGACAAAGAAGGGGTGCATTATGCAAACCAAAAAATGTTGGAGTACCAAAAACAGGCTTTTGATATTTTGTATCAGTTTGAAGAAAGTGATGCGCGAATTGGATTAGAGCAATTGGTGAGATATACTACAGAACGTAAAAAATAATGTCGAACGAATTATTATTCATTGGTGGCTTTTTGCTTTTCATCGTGCTGATCCTAGCACTAGATCTGGGCTTGTTTAGTAAACGTGACCATACCATCAGCTTGAAACAAGCGGGTATCATGAGTTTTATCATGGTGGTTTTGGCGCTCAGCTTTTATCTATTATTGATCCTTAAAGGAGAATACCTGCATGGCATTGATAACTACGATAGGCTAGCACAGATTGTCAAGGCCCATAAACATCCAATTACATTAATTCCTGGGCATTTTGAAGAAAGCCTGAGGATCTACAAACAAAATCTTGGGATAGAGTTTTTAACGGGTTATGTAATAGAATATGCCCTTTCTGTAGATAATATCTTTGTAATTGTACTTATCTTTTCGGCTTTTGCAGTACCTGAAAAATATTACCACAGGGTATTGTTCTGGGGTATCTTAGGGGCCATTATTATGCGTTTCATCTTCATTTTTGCAGGTGCAGCGCTGATCAATCAGTTTGGCTGGATATTATATGTGTTTGGCGCATTTTTAATCTTTACTGGGGTAAAGATGTTCTTTTCAAAAGAAGAGGATGATGCAATCGACCCAGCCAATCATAAAGTGGTGAAGTTTGCCTCTAAGTTCTTTAAGATCATCCTAAATATGAGGGTAAGAAGTTTTTTCTTAAGGTGAATGGAAAAACCCTGTTAACGCCTTTGTTTTTAGTATTGTTGATCGTAGAGTTTACCGATCTGATTTTTGCCGTAGATTCAATCCCAGCAATTTTTGCGGTAACCAAAGACGCTTACATCGTGTTTTTCTCCAATATATTTGCCATCATGGGTTTAAGGTCTATGTTCTTCCTGTTGGTTAACATCATCCATAAGTTCCACTACCTAAAAACTGGTTTGGCATTTTTGTTGACCTTTATTGGTATTAAAATGTTGGCGCACGACTACCTAAAATCTTGGGGTTTTACCACTGAACATTCTTTATTGGTCATTTTATTTATTCTAACAGCCAGTATCGTGGCATCTTTGGTTTTTCCGAAAAAGAAGGAGACTCCTATACATTAGGCTATTGATATACTGTTCATCACCAGTCAAAATTTATTGTAAAAATTCAAGGAGTTAAGAGAGTTCCTCGCAAAAAATATTAATTTCATCAAAAATTAATCTGATGAAAAAACTCTTTATTCTGGCTTTTGCCAGCTTAAGCTTGTCTGCAAGTGCACAAGACAACTTTGGTCCTGTATTTAAAAAAATAAGCGACGAAGTACAAACGCAATCCAATGCCTATAACAATCTAAAAGATGCTTCGGCAACTATTGGGCACCGTTTAACAGGTTCGGCAAATGGAGCAAAGGCTGAAGAATATGCTTATAATCTATTGAAATCTTATGGTTGCGATGTTAAGTTTCAGCCATTTGAGGTAGAGAGTTGGAACAGAAAAACCATAGCGGTAAAAATAGGTGCTTCTAGTGCAGAACTGGCACCGGTAAGGGCTGTTACCTTGGCGCACTCGCCGGTTGCAGCCAATGTTACGGCTGATTTGATCGATGTGGGTAATGGTTTGGAAGCAGACTATCAAGCGTTGGGTGACAAAGTAAGGGGTAAAATAGCCTTGATCTATTTAGGTGTTTTGCCTGGTTCGCCAAAAGGAACACCCTCTTTACACCGTTCTGAAAAAACAGCCATCGCCACAAAAAATGGCGCCATTGGTGTCATCATTATCAATACGGTAAAAAATGGTGTTTTATTAACAGGTACAGCTTCGGTTACGGGTAAGCTCATTCCTATTCCGGCCGTATGTATCGGATTGGAAAGTGGAATGGCTTTAAAAGAAAAGCTGAAAGCAGGTAACCAAATTGCTTCAATTGAAATGACAAATTTTTCAGGTTTGATCAAAGCACGCAATGTAATTGCCACATTTAAAGGGACAGAATTTCCGAAAGAAAAAATTGTAGTAGGTGGACACTTGGATAGTTGGGACTTGGCAACAGGAGCCATCGATAACGGTATTGGCTCTTTTTCGGTAATCGATATGGCCCGTACCTTTAAGAAGCTAAACCTTAAAACAAAAAGAACGGTAGAATTTGTATTGTTTATGGGCGAGGAGCAAGGTCTTTTAGGCTCTAAGGCTTATGTACAACAGGCCAAACAGAACAAAACCTTAGATCAGGTTAGCTTTATGCTCAACTATGATATGACCAATGATCCAAAAGGATTTTCTACGACAAGAGAAGAATTGGAGCCGCTTTTTAAAGGATGGGGAGCAGATGTAGTTAAAATCGATACCAACTTTAAAAATATGTTTTTGGCCGGCGCTGGCTTGCATAGCGACCATCAACCATTTATGCTAGAAGGTATTCCAACTGGTGGTGGTGCAGGTGGTAGGTTACCAAATAATTCTGGTCCGTATTACCATTCAGATGGTGATGTGTTTAAATTGGTTGATGAGCAAGGGCTAAAGAATACTGTTCGTTATGGCGCAATCTTGGCCTATGCCTTGGCAAATACACCAAAAATCCCTGTTAAAAAACAGAATGAAGCAGAACTAGAACGCTTTTTATTGGATCAAAGATTAAAAGAACCCTTAAAGATTGCGGGCGAATGGAGATGGAAGGATTAGCAGATCGCTAATGATTTAGAAATGTAAAAGCCTGTATTGCATCCACAATACAGGCGTTTTAACTAAAAACTAAACTAAAATTTACTAATTAACACGTCTTATGTCGCCACTTTTTGAAGAAGTGGTTTTCTTTAAAGACGCATTGCCTTTATAACTTACATCACTGCCGCCACTTGCGCCAGCTTCTAGTCCTTTGTTCACAAAAATATTGGCATCAGAACCGCCACTTACGTTTACTTTAGCATAATTTACAACATAACCAAAAGCATCTACATCACTACCGCCACTAGCGCTTAGGCTCATGTTTTCTCCACTTCCGGATAAATCGGCATCGCTGCCCCCACTGATCTCTAAATTCAGGTCTTTACAGGCCAAGGTCAGTTTTACATCCGAACCACCGCTTGCCTTTACATTCAATAGGTCTGTTTTTAAGGTGTTTTGAGTGTAAACATCAGAACCACCACTGGCAGTTAATCCTTTTAAGGTTTTGTAATTGACATAAACCTTGATGCTCTGGTTTTTGAATAACCTGCCCCAATTTACGCCCTCTTTATATTTAATGGTAAGATCACTACCATTTTGCTCAACAACTACATCTTTGATCAGGTCTTCATCGCCTTTAATAGTCACAGTTTCAGTTGTGCCTTGCGTTAAGTACAAATTGATGCCACTTCTTACACTAACCGAATTGAAATTTTTCACTCCAACATTTTTGCTGGTTTGTGCATTTACAGTGCTCATCCCCAGTCCAATAATAGACAAGGAAAGTAGGCTTGTTTTGATCAAGTTGGCAATTCTCATAGTTTTTCTCGTTTAATTAATATCCATAAGACGCAGGCGATAGGGCAAATGTTGCAAAGAAAGTAAAATATTTTTTTGTGTTTGTTTTTGAGGCTTAAAGTCGTTCTTTTGTAGCATAGATTTAATTTGCTTACTATGCCAGAAAATCAAGTACTTATTTTAGACCAAAAGCAGATCGCCCAAAAGATCAACAGAATTGCCTATCAGATCTTGGAAGATAATTTAGATGAAAAGGAAATTGTGCTGGCAGGTATCTGGGACCGTGGGTATAAGCTTGCTTTGCGTTTAAGTGCGGTTTTAAAAGAGATTGCAAGTTTTAAGGTAACCTTGCTGCGGATTGATCTAGAGAAACAGAACAGTAAATTGGTATCTAAAACAGATCTGGAAGAAAGTGAGTGGAGAAATAAGGTCATTATCTTGGTTGATGATGTACTGAACAGTGGCAAAACTTTAGCTTATGGCCTGGGTGTTTTCTTAGATACGCCACATAAAAAAATCAGAACGGTTGTTTTGGTAGACCGAAGCCATAAAATTTTCCCGATCGCTACCGATTTTGTAGGTCTAGAGCTTTCTACCATCTTAAAAGAACATGTAGATGTAGTGATGGATGTTGAAGGAGAAGAAGACCGTGTTTATTTGAGCTAGGCTTGTTGATAAACTGCACCCCTAAATAATTGCATAGACCTGTGTGTGCTAAACGGGATTGCAATGGAAATCCTTTTTGTGTGAATGGGCCTGTGAAAACGCAAAAAGATTGGAATGTAAAGCCCGGCCAACGCTGAAATTGTGTAGAAATCGGCTTTCCTTAATCCTAGCCTGGTATAAATAGATTTATTATTGAAATTTTAGGAAAACATTGCTCATCACTCTTCGGTCAGTCCAGTCCTGCTTTTCGTTCCTGCCGAAGAAAAATCGGCATCCACTCCAATCAGGTTTATATTACAATGGTAGTAGTTTTTGGCTTATTGCAACCCTAAATAGTTGCATAGACCTGTGTGTGCTAAACGGGATTGCAATGGAAATCCTTTTTGTGTGAATGGGCCTGTGAAAACGCAAAAAGATTGGAATGTAAAGCCCGGCTAACGCTGAAATTGTGTAGAAATCGGCTTTCCTAAATCTTTCATAGATGCAAAAAAACGATTTATTGAGTTTTAGAAAAACATTGTTCATCACTCTTCGGTCAGTCCAGTCCTGCTTTTCGTTCCTGCCGAAGAAAAATCGGCAGCCACTCCAATCAGGTTTAGCTAACCAACACCTGTAACGGCCCATAAAATGCAATTTGCAAATGAGCCTATTTTTTTGCAATTTTCCTAAATGTATCTCCCCCAAAAAAATGGTCTGATCTTTAAATGTTACGCTTGGTATATCGGTTATATCCTAAAGAAGGATTTTTCGGCCTTTACCCATAACGATCTGGCAATTAAAGAAGACGAAGCAGTATTGCTTTTGGCCAATCGCTTCAGTTGGTGGGATGGTTTCATGCTTTTTCAGCTCAATAAGAAAGTGTTTAAAAAACAGTTTCATGCATTGGTTACCACCGATGATTATGAACAATTGGGCTACCTAAAGTATTTTGGTGGTTTTGCTCCCGAAAAAAAAGGAAAAGACGTATTAGAAACCCTGATCTATGCGGGTACCTTGCTTGATGACCCTAAAAATCTGGTACTTATCTTTCCACAAGGCAAGATCAAATCGGCACATGTAGATACGATTGCTTTCGAAAAAGGAGTGATGCAGGTTGTAAATGCCTCTAAAAAGAAATTCCAGACGGTATTCTCTGTAATATTGATCGATTATTTTAACCATAGAAAACCAAAAGCCAAAGCTTATTTAACCACATGGCAGGCAGAAGAATATGTAAGTTTGCAATTGCTTAAAAGTGAGTATAACAAACATTATGACAAAGCGATTTTAAAACAAACGCAAAAAGCATCATAAGCTTTAAATTCTGAAACTCTTTTTGCGTATTTTTGTATAATAATTGGAGCAATTTAAAATGGGATACAATTTAAACGTAACAATAGATAAATCATCGGGCTTTTGCTTTGGCGTGGTCTATGCCATAGACATGGCCGAGGATATCTTAGACCATGAAGAATATCTATATTGTTTAGGAGATATTGTACATAATGACGAAGAGGTAGAACGCTTAAAGGCAAAAGGACTTCGGATCATAGACCACGAAAAATTGCAGCAACTTTCTAATGAAAAAGTACTGATCAGGGCACATGGTGAAGCACCATCAACTTACGAATTGGCCTTGAACAACAATTTGACCTTAATTGATGCTTCTTGCCCAGTAGTTTTGAAGTTACAGAACCGGATTAAAAACTCTCATGACGATGATGAAAAAATCTTCATCTTTGGTAAGCATGGTCATGCAGAAGTGATTGGTCTGCAAGGACAAACAGATGGCAAGGCTGTTGTTTTTCAGGATCTGGCCGAGCTAGACCAAATGGAGCTACCCAATAAATTCACGCTTTACAGTCAAACTACCAAAAGCACTGATAAGTTTTATCAGATCAAAAGCGAATTGTTGAGCCGAGGTTATGATGTAAAGGCCAATGATACCATTTGCAGACAGGTATCTAACCGTTACGAAGAGTTGGAGAACTTTGTGGCTGGTTATGATCAGATCGTTTTTGTATCTGGCAAGAAATCTTCTAACGGAAAGGTATTATATGATGTTTGTAAAAAATACAACACCAACTCTTACTTTATCTCTAATGTAGAAGAACTGGATAAAACCTGGTTCAAACCAAATGATAAGGTTGGTATCTGTGGTGCAACATCTACACCAATGTGGTTAATGGAAAAGGTAAAAGCAGAACTCGAATCTTATTGACCCATTCTCAATCATTAAAAAGTAATTATTCAATTAAAACAGATAGACTTTAGGCCTATCCTTTTAAGAGATTTATGGTTAATGTATATTTGCCATTCAAAATTTTAGCATCAATCTGAAGTAGAACAGTATCGTTTGTGCTTCAATATTATAGTTATGGGGAAAAAAGGAGTTTTATTAGTTAATTTAGGTACGCCAGATAGTCCAGAAGTTGCAGATGTAAGAAAATATCTCGATCAGTTTTTGATGGACGAAAGGGTAATCGATATCCCTAAATTTAACCGTACTTTATTGGTCAAAGGAATTATCGTTCCTTTCCGTAGCCCTAAAACTTCAAAGCTGTACAAAGAAATCTGGAATGAGAATGGTTCTCCATTGTTGCATTACAGCAAGATTCAAGCTCAACTTTTGCAAGACAAATTGGGCGACGGTTATCAGGTAGAACTGGCCATGCGTTACCAAAGCCCTTCTATTGAGCAAGGTTTGGCCAAGTTAAAGGCGGGTCTGGTAGAAAGTATCAAGGTTATTCCATTGTTTCCGCAGTATGCTTCGGCAAGTACTGGATCGGTAATGCAATTGGTAATGGAACTGGTGAGCAAATGGCAGACTATTCCACCTATATCGTTCATCAATTCGTTTCACGACAACAAGCAGATGATTGAGATTTTTGCAGAAAATGCAAGAAAGCATCAACCAGAAACCTACGATCATGTATTGTTCAGTTTCCATGGTTTACCTGAAAGACAATTGCTAAAATGCGACCATACGAGTGCCTACTGTTTAAAAACTGCCGATTGCTGTCAAACGCTTAACGATACCAACAAATTCTGTTATTCTGCCCAAGGGCATGATACCGCAAGGTTATTGGCAAAAGAATTGGGTTTGCCAAGAGAGAAATACACGGTTTGTTTTCAATCGCGTTTAGGTAAAGAGCCATGGGTACAACCTTATACCACCGATGTTTTGAAGAGATTGGCTGCCGAAAGAAAGAAAAGATTATTGGTTTTCAGTCCGGCGTTTGTTGCAGATTGTTTAGAAACCATTTATGAGATCACGGTAGAATACCATGAAGAGTTCAAAGCTTTAGGTGGAGAACATGTACAATTGGTAGAGAGCTTAAACGATCATCCGAAATTTATTGAGGCCTTAGCAGAAATGGTCAATGCTTAATCTTGATTTAAGGCTTTAAGTATCATTTCAGTCGCTCCTTTTTTCTGTGCCACATAATTTTGAGCAGCGGTAGCCGCCTGTTCATTCGATTTGAAATGGTCAAATGCAGTTAATAGTTCTGCCGAGGTATGGATACTTTTTGCCGCTCCAATTTCAATCAGATCTTTTGCTTCCTGAAATTTATCATACTTAGGTCCGAAAATAACGGGTAGACCAAAAGCTGCAGCTTCTAAAGTATTGTGTATACCTGCACCAAATCCCCCTCCAATGTAAGCTACTTTAGCATATTGATACAAAGAAGAAAGCATGCCGATGTTATCGATGATTAAGATTTGAGGCTCGAGATTTGAGATTTGAGATTTGAGAACGGAATACTTTATTGAATTAGGAAACAGACTTTCAATAGCTGCAATATGGTTGGCGCCAATCTCATGCGGTGCAATGATGAATTTCCAATCTGGATTCTTTTCGGCCAGATCGACCAATAATTTCTCATCTTCAGGCCATGTGCTGCCTGCAATAAATACAGGTTGGGTGCCGCAAAAGGCCTCCACATCACTCAATTTTTTTGGATGTTGTGCATTTTCATAAACCCGGTCAAACCGAGTATCACCACTTAAACTTACCTGTTCTATTCCGATACTTTTTAAAAGGCTTACGCTTTCTTCATTCTGCACAAAGAAATGGGTCACAAACTTTAAAATCCCTCTGTAAAATCCGCCATAGCTCTTAAAAAAAGTTTGGTCAGGTCTAAAAATACCCGAAATAAGATAAAGAGGTATCTTTCTACTATTTAGCTCCTTAAAGTAATGGAACCAAAATTCGTATTTGGTAAATATGGCCAGTTTTGGATTGACGATATTGATGAACTTTTTGGCATTCGCAGCAGTATCTAAGGGTAGATAGAAAACATCTGCCATAGCGTAGTTTTTCCTAACCTCATAACCAGAGGGTGAAAAAAAAGTGACGATGATCTTTCGTTGTGGATGGATAGATTTTAGTTCTTCCAAAACGGGTCTTCCCTGCTCAAATTCGCCCAATGAAGCAAAATGAAACCAGATCGGTTCGTCATCCGCATCTACTTTTTGCGCAATGTTTTCAAAAATATGATGTCTTCCTTCAACAAAAAGCTTTGCCTTAGCATTAAAAAGTGAAGCGAACCTTAAAAGTAAGCCATACATTGTGATCCCAATGTTATAAATCCAAAGCATTTTGCGTCTAATTTATTATCTTCGTCGAAGATAAATGAATAAATTTAAATCCGCCTATTAATATATGAAGATAGCTGTAATTGGAACTGGATATGTGGGCCTGGTAACTGGAACATGTTTAGCAGAAACAGGTAATAATGTAATCTGCGTTGATATCAACGAAGCAAAGGTTGCAAAAATGGTTGCTGGCGAAGTACCGATCTATGAGCCTGGTTTAGATGTATTGTTCCACCGTAACATTGCACAAGGCCGCTTATCTTTTACCACTGACCTTGCCCTTGCAGTTAAAGAGGCACAGATCATCTTTATGGCCCTGCCAACCCCCCCCGGCGGTGATGGTGCCGCAGATCTTTCTTATATTTTAGGAGCCGCAAAAGACATTTCAAAACTCGTTACCGAATATAAGGTGATCGTTAACAAATCTACTGTTCCAGTTGGCACAGCCGATCAGGTTCAGGCCGTTTTTGCTGCAAACACAACTGTAGAGATTGATGTGGTTTCTAATCCGGAATTTTTACGCGAAGGTGTTGCTGTTGATGATTTCATGAAACCTGATCGCGTAGTGATTGGTACAAGAAGTGAGAAGGCCCAGAAATTGATGGCAGAGTTGTATGCACCATATGTGCGTCAAGGAAATCCGATTTTCTTTATGGACGAACGTTCTTCTGAACTGACAAAATATGCAGCCAACTCTTTCTTGGCGACCAAGATCACCTTCATGAACGAAATTGCCAACCTCTGCGAAATTGTTGGTGCAGATGTAGATGCAGTACGTAAAGGGATTGGCTCTGATGACCGTATCGGCAAACGTTTTCTTTTCCCAGGTATCGGTTATGGAGGAAGTTGTTTCCCGAAAGATGTGCAGGCATTGGCCATTGCGGCAGAGACACATCAATACGACTTTCAAATCCTGAAAGCGGTGATGAATGTAAATGAAAAACAAAAAACAGTACTGATCGATAAACTGTTAAAATATTATAAAGGCGATATCAAGGGCAAACATTTTGCATTATGGGGCTTGGCATTTAAACCAGAAACGGACGATATTAGAGAAGCACCAGCTTTGTATATCATTGATGAGCTGATTAAAAATGGAGCTACGGTTAGCGCATTTGACCCAGAAGCCATCAATAATGTGAAAGAAATATTAGGCGACCAGATCAGTTTTGCCGACAACCAATACGATGCTTTAAAAAATGCAGATGCGCTGTTGATCGCTACAGAATGGTCTGTGTTCCGTAATCCTGATTTCGAGAAAATGGACCAGCTATTGGTGAACAAAGTGATTTTTGATGGTCGTAATTTATTCGATCTTCAAAAAATGATAGACCTAGGTTATTACTATAACAGTGTTGGCCGTAAACTAATTAAATAATGGAGAGGAAAAGGGTATTAATTACAGGAGCTGCCGGTTTTTTAGGTTCACACCTTTGTGATCGTTTCATTAAGGAAGACTTCCATGTAATTGCCATGGACAACCTGATTACAGGTGATCTACAAAATATAGCCCATCTTTTTAAACTGGAGAATTTTGAATTCTATCACCACGATGTATCCAAGTTTGTATATGTGCCGGGTAATTTAGATTACATTTTACACTTTGCCTCACCAGCAAGCCCAATCGATTATTTGAAGATTCCTATACAGACTTTAAAGGTCGGTTCTTTAGGGATTCATAATCTGTTAGGTTTGGCAAGGTCGAAAAGTGCAAGGTTGTTGATCGCTTCAACTTCTGAGGTATATGGCGATCCGACAGAAAACCCACAGCCTGAAGAATACTGGGGCAATGTAAACCCTGTGGGGCCGCGAGGTGTATACGATGAAGCTAAACGTTTCCAAGAAGCAATGACCATGGCCTATCATACCTTTCATGGCCTAGAGACAAGAATTGTAAGGATATTCAATACATATGGTCCAAGGATGCGCCTAAATGATGGACGTGTTTTGCCAGCATTTATCGGACAGGCGCTAAGGGGCGAAGACCTAACCGTATTTGGCGATGGTAGCCAGACCCGGTCGTTTTGCTATGTAGACGATTTGATAGAAGGCATCTACCGTTTGTTGTTTAGCGATTATGCGCAACCTGTTAACATTGGCAATCCAGATGAAATTACCATGATGGATTTTGCCGAAGAGATTATCAAACTTACAGGTACTACACAAAAGATCATCTGCAAGGAATTACCAACGGATCATCCAAACAACGCAGACCAGATATTACGAAGGCGAAAGAACTCTTGAAGTGGGAGCCAAAAGTGGATAGAGCGGAAGGTCTAAAGATCACCTACGACTATTTTAGGTCCTTGCCAAAAGAAGCCTTAGTAAACAAAGAACATAAAAACTTTAATACTTATAACAAGTAATGGCGAAAATATTAGTTACTGGTGGTACGGGATATATTGGTTCACATACAGTTGTAGAACTTTTTAATGCTGGTTATGAAGTAGTGGTGGTTGATGATTTTTCGAATTCGGACCCTAAGATATTGGACCAGATTGAAAAGATCAGTGGTAAAAAACCTGCATTTGTACAATTAGATCTGTGCAATGAGCAAGAAGTGAACATGTTTGCCAATGCAAACCAAGACATTGATGGTATTATTCATTTCGCAGCTTTTAAAGCAGTAGGCGAATCGGTACAGCAACCGTTGAAATATTACCGAAATAACTTTTATTCACTCATTAATATCCTTACTGCGTTTAACAGTAAGACCCAATTGGTGTTCTCTTCATCTTGTACCGTTTATGGTCAACCAGATCAATTGCCGGTAACAGAAGATGCGCCTGTAAAAAAAGCAGAATCACCTTATGGTAATACCAAGCAGATCGCAGAAGATATCTGCAGGAAACTTGTGCCGTAACACCCGATTTAAAAGTCATCGCTTTGCGTTATTTCAATCCAGTAGGTGCCCATGCATCTGCATTGATTGGAGAGCTGCCCATTGGCGTACCTCAGAACCTAATTCCTTTTATTACACAATCGGCGATTGGCAAACGAGGGGCAATTACTGTATATGGAAATGATTACAATACCCCAGATGGGTCTGCCATAAGAGATTATATCCATGTGGTTGATCTGGCAAAGGCTCATGTAGCGGCGATTAAAAGACTAGAAACTGGAAAAGGGGCTAATTATGAGGTATTTAATGTTGGTACCGGAAAAGGCTCTTCTGTATTGGAAATCATCCATGCATTCGAACAATCAACAGGCGAAAAGCTAAATTATGTAATTGGTGCACGTAGAGAGGGCGATGTGGAGCAGACCTATGGCGATGTAAGCCATTCTAATAAGGTGTTAGGCTGGAAAGCAGATTTGGGCTTAGAAGAAATGATGAGCTCTGCCTGGAACTGGGAGAAATACTTAAGAGATAACCCCTTTTAAATGAAATTAAGTGAGCACAAAGATCTTAAAATGGAGACTTAGCTTTACCACCAAAAGAAAAAGACAAACTCTTACTTCGCTTGGTGGCCAAAGATAAGGTGCTTACCGAACATTTGCATTTTTTACTATTGGAAGATGAGAGCAACCTTAGGGATAGGATTGCCCATATCAAAGCAGAGGTTTTACAAACCATGCAGCAATTGGCTGAGACCAAGAATCTGAATGCTAAGGATGTATTGACTGCCCTACGCCGATTGGCCAAATTGGTGAACCATAATTTAAGGGTGACCAAGGCTAACTTTGAAGATGTTGAATTGAGAATATTTCTTTTTAACAACACGGTCACTCAATTTAAGGGTCGGATTTTTTCTTCAAGTAAAGATCATGAGCAGGTATTTGCAACTTATTTTATCAAATCAACATTAGTTACTTTGCGTAAATTTGATAAATTGCATGAGGATCTTCAGTTTGATCTAAAAGAAGGACTAGACAATTTACTCGAAAAAATATATAAGGGAAAGATGGCCAGCGTTGCAAAAGACCTAGGTTTACCCGAACAACTATAAATTATGAAGAAGATTTTAATTACCGGAGGGGCAGGTTTTATTGGGTCTCATGTGGTACGTAGGTTTGTAAAACATTATCCAGATTATGAAATAGTGAATCTTGATGCATTGACTTATGCCGGTAACCTGGCAAACCTTACTGATATAGAAGATCAAAGTAATTATAGATTTGTAAAGGCAGATATTACCGAAGCGGCTACAATTAACCATCTTTTTAAGACAGAAAATTTTGATGCAGTGATCCATCTGGCTGCAGAATCGCATGTAGATCGTTCAATAGCTGATTCCAAGCGCTTTTGTATTGACCAATGTGATCGGTACGGTTAATTTGTTGAATGCTGCTAGGGAATATTGGAAAGGTGATTATAACAAAAAACGTTTCTATCATATCTCTACTGATGAAGTTTATGGAGCTTTGGGCGACACAGGCATGTTTACAGAAACAACCAGTTATGACCCGCATAGTCCATATTCAGCTTCTAAGGCAAGTTCTGACCATTTTGTTCGTGCTTATCACGATACTTATGGATTGGACATTGTCATCTCCAATTGCTCAAATAATTATGGCTCACACCATTTTCCAGAGAAATTAATTCCTTTGGCCATCAACAATATCAAGAACAATAAACCTGTGCCAGTTTATGGTAAAGGCGAGAATGTAAGAGATTGGTTATGGGTAGAAGACCATGCAAGGGCTATTGATGTGATTTTTCATCAGGCAAAGACTGGGCAGACTTATAACATTGGTGGACATAATGAATGGAAAAATATCGACCTGATCCATCTATTATGTGGAATTATGGATCAAAAATTGGGCAGAGCAAATGGAGAATCAGCAAAGTTAATTACATTTGTAACAGATAGGGCTGGTCATGACCTACGTTATGCCATAGATTCGACAAAACTACAGCAGGAATTAGACTGGGTTCCGAGTTTGAAATTTGAAGAAGGATTGGCTAAGACTGTAGATTGGTATTTAGCAAACGAAGAGTGGTTAAACAATGTAACTTCAGGCAACTATCAGGCTTATTATGACAATCAATATAAAGGGAGGTAAGTTTGTTTGGTTTATTTAGTAAGAAAAAAGAAGCGGGTTTGGATTTTTCAGCCATTGGGGCTGATATGCACTCACATATCCTTCCGGGGATAGATGATGGCGCCAAAACGCTGAATGATTCTTTAATGCTGGCCAAACGGTTTAAGGCACTGGGTTATAGAAAACTGGTCGCTACTCCGCATATCATGGCCGATTATTTCCGTAATACTCCCGCTACTGTAAACAGAGCATTGGATACCTTAAGGGAAGGTTTGTTGCAGAACAACATCGACCTAGAAGTAGATGCTGCTGCAGAATATTATCTTGATGAAACTTTCGAAAGCAAGATTGCCAAAAAAGAAGTATTGACTTTTGGAAAGAATTTCTTGTTGTTTGAACTCTCTTATATCAATGCACCCCATAATTTATTTGAGGTGATTGCCAAGATCCAGGATGCTGGTTATCAGCCTGTGCTGGCACATCCAGAAAGATATCCCTACTACTACAACTCGATAGAAAGTCATCAACAGATCAGAGATACAGGTTGTTTATTGCAACTGAATACCATTTCCCTAACCGGTTATTATGGTAAAAGCAGTAAACAAACAGCAGAAGAACTGATTGATAATTACTGTGTCGATTTTTTAGGAACGGATATGCACCACCTTCGTCATGCCGATGCTTTAAAAGAAAGCTTAAAACTCGATAGGCTGCAAAAAATATTGGCCGCACCTCAAATCAACAATCTTTTATTGTAACTGTGTAAGGTACTTTTAGTGCCTTAAATATCGATTTATCTCGATAGGTTTATAGGATTACTCGTAGCGAAGCGCTTCTACTGGGTCTAGTTTTGATGCTTTTTTAGCTGGGTAATAACCTGATACAATCCCAACAAAAACACAAAGTACAAATCCTCCCAAAATAAACAGCCAAGGGATAATAAACGAACCTCCCATAGAGAAGGAGATGAGGTTACCGATACCAATACCCAGTAGGATACCTAAGGCTCCCCCCATTAAACAGATCACCACAGCTTCAATCAAAAACTGTTTACGGATTACGGCTGGATTAGCACCAATGGCCTTTCTGATCCCAATTTCGCGGGTTCTTTCAGTTACAGAAACCAACATAATGTTCATCAGTCCAATTGAAGCACCTAAAAGTGTAATCACCCCAATGGCTACCCCACCAATAACCACATAAGCCAGGTTCTCAAAAAGTGTCTGTGCTACCGCATCACTTTTGGTCACTTCAAAGTTGTTTGGCTCGCCGATTCTTTACTTTTCTGATGTTTCTAAATTCGGCAGTAGCCTCGCCAATGATATTGTCCATCATATCGTTATTAGGTACCATTACTGTAATGGTATAAGATGGATTGTTGTTGGAGTTGATCAGTTTAGCTTTGAACAAAGGGACATAAACCGCCCTGTCTGTACTTTGGCCCATGCTAGAGCCTTTAGAAGCAAGTACACCAATTACCCTTAATCTATTGTTACCTGCTGTAACGATTTTATCTAATGGAGATTCATTTTTGAACAATGTGGTGGCAATCTCATTACCAATAATACAGACATTATTGCCTGCCAAGGCTTCGGCAGCATTAAAATTCCTTCCTTGCGCCAACTCCAAACCTAAAGAGGCCAGGCCGTTTTCATCTAATCCTTGTACGTTGATGTTTGGGTTTGTTTTTTCCTGTCCGTATTTAACTGTAGAACCACCACTGGCAAAAACACTTACCGAAACTGTAGCGGGTGTATTCAGCTGCTTTTTAAAATTGATCGCATCTTCATAACGGATAGATTTGAAAGGTTTTGGTCTTTTGCCTGATCTCCAATCCTGATCCCAGTTCCTCTGTTTCTAATGTTGAAGGAATTGGCTCCCATACTCGAAAAAGCTTCCGTCATACTTTTCTTGATTGCATCTATGGTAGTTAAAATGCCAACCAAGGCCGACAAACCTATCGCAATGATCAATGCTGTAAGCATGGTACGAAGTCGGTTACTCTTAATAGATTGTAGCGCAAGTCTTACGTTTTCGGTATAAGTCATTTGATGAGAATAAATGCTAGTTGGGGTAAAAATAAAAAGTCCCGCTGTTAAGACAACGAGACCTGTTAAAATGTTACAAATATAATCTGCTTAAACCGAGAAACTTGTTCCGCAACCGCAAGAGCTGGTTGCATTCGGATTACTAAAGGTAAAACCTCTAGAATTTAAGCCGTCTTGCCAATCAATCTGCATCCCTAATAGATACATTTGGTGTGCTTTGTGCATAAATATCTTAATGCCATCTATGATAAACTCCTGATTCTCCGTCCTTTTTTTGGTCGAAGCCCAGCACATAGCTCATTCCAGAGCAACCGCCACCTTCTACACCAACACGTAATCCGAAATCTTCGGCAATTTCTTGTTGGTCTTTTAATTTGAAAAGTTCTTTAACAGCAGTTTCGGTAAACGATACAGGCGCAAAAGTTGTTTCTACAGTGCTACTCATGTTTTTAAAATTTAGAAGAACAAATATAAATATTTATGTACATTTTTGTTCGCTGTACTTATTAATATTACGGTATCCAAACAAAATAGAATGAACATTACACATTTCTTAACACAAGTGGCCATATTGGCAGCAGGTGGGATTGTCACCGTTGCTGCTGCTTATTTTCTGGTCAAAAACGACATCCAGAATTATTTCAGGTTTAAATCGTTAGCAGCAAATAAAGACAATAGGGCAGCATTATTCCCTTTGCGTTTGCAGGCGCACGAGCGATTGATCGTTTTTGTAGAAAGAATCAATCCGTCCAACTTGCTGGTACGTCTACATCAACAAGGAATTGGCATCAAAGAATTACAAAACCTGGTATTGACCGAAATAAAGGCGGAATATCAACATAACATCACCCAACAGCTTTACATAGATACGGTAAGTTGGAATGTGGTACGAAAACTAAAGGATGACACGATTGCCATGATCAACAATGTGGTACAAGGTTTGCCTGAAACAGCTAGTGGGGTAGACCTAAGCAAAAAAGTTCTACAGCACATGAGTGGGATAGCAGAAAACCCTTATGAATTGACAATAGACTTGCTTAAAAAAGACATACACCAGTTGTTTTAATTGGGGTTAACCGTTTAAACTGGCAAATTGTTTAGCTGTTCTGTATGGGCATTTAACCAATTAGCCTTTCAAATATTATCGGAAACGAATTATGAGTAATAAAAAATTTACGACAACATCAGGTATTGAAATAAAAGGGCTGTATACTTCTGCGAAACCATTGACAGAAAGCCCCGGGGAATTTCCTTTTACAAGAGGTATCCAAAAAGACATGTACCGTGGCCGTTTGTGGACCATGCGTCAATATGCCGGATTTTCAACAGCCGAAGAATCCAATAAACGCTACCATTACCTTTTGGCCCAAGGAACCATGGGACTTTCGGTAGCTTTTGACTTGCCTACACAAATTGGTTATGATTCTGACCATGATATGGCAGAAGGTGAAGTGGGAAAAGTGGGGGTGGCCATCGATTCGTTAAAAGACATTGAGATTTTGTTCGATGGGATTGAACTGAAAAAGATCACTACCTCAATGACCATCAATGCTACGGCATCTATTTTATTAGCAATGTATATCGCTTTAGCTAAAAAACAGGGAGCCGACCTTAAGGAAATTTCTGGTACCATCCAGAATGATATCTTAAAAGAATATGCAGCAAGAGGTACCTATATCTATCCGCCAAAACCTTCGATGCGAATCATTACCGATATTTTTGAATATTGTAGCAAGGAAGTGCCCAAATGGAATACCATCTCTATTTCGGGTTACCACATTCGCGAAGCAGGGTCAACTGCTGTGCAAGAGCTGGCATTTACCTTGTCAAATGGTAAAGCTTATCTCAATGCAGCATTAGAAAAAGGATTAGACATTAATGTATTTGCAAAGCGATTGTCTTTTTTCTTTAATTGCCACAATAATTTTTTCGAAGAGATTGCCAAGTTCCGTGCCGCCAGAAGAATGTGGGCGCATATTACCAAGTCTTTGGGTGCAACTGATGAAAAAGCAATGATGTTGCGTTTCCATACGCAGACAGGAGGCTCTACCTTAACCGCCCAGCAACCTTTAAACAATGTGGTCAGGGTAGCCAACCAAGCGATGGCTGCGGTATTGGGTGGTACGCAATCGCTCCATACCAATGGATATGACGAGGCCTTGTCTCTACCAACTGAGGCTGCGGCTAAGATCGCTCTGCGTACCCAACAAGTGATTGCTTTTGAAAGTGGCGTAACCGATACTGTAGATCCATTAGCTGGCTCGTATTTTGTAGAGACATTAACTGACGAAATTGAAGCTGCCGCACAAGCCTACATCGAAAAGATTGATGCCATGGGTGGCTCGGTTAATGCGATAGAAAATGGATATATCCAACAAGAAATTGCAAGCTCTGCCTATCAGTACCAAAAAGAGGTCGAATCGGCAGAACGGGTTATTGTTGGGGTAAACAAATTTACACAAGAAACGGAGGGGATAACCGATGTATTGAACATCGATGAATCAATCAGGACAATACAAACAGAGAAATTAAAAAAACTAAAGGCAGAACGGAACAATGCTGCTGTTAATTTAGCGTTAACAAGGCTTTCATCAGCGGCAAAGACAAATGAGAATTTAATGCCCTATATTTTAACCGCTGTAGAAGAATATGCTACACTTGGGGAAATAGCGGATTGCATGCGAAATGTGTTCGGAGAATATTAAAAACTATGTTAATAAATAGTTATCAACATAAAAAATTTAGGTTAACAGGGGTATGCTACTGCTCCTGAACTACTTACAAATTAATTGAAAAATTTGTTCTTTTTGTTGATAATTTTTTGAATATTCGATGTTCCAAAAGGGCATGTCCGTAATGTCCTTATTAGAACTGAAAATCAACAAATTATATAATAACAATGGAAAAAACTTGTACCGAAGTATGGAAGAACTGTCTCCAAATTATTAAGGATAACATCCCAAACCAAAGTTTTAAGACTTGGTTCGAGCCGATATCCGCACTTAAATTAGAGGGGAAAGTTTTAACCATCCAGGTGCCGAGTTTATTTTTTTACGAATGGCTAGAAGAACACTATGTTGGTCTGCTTCGTAAAACGGTAAAAAAGCAATTGGGAGACGAAGGAAGATTAGAATACAATATAGTAGTTGACAAGTCGTCAAACAGTGGGTCTCCGTATACAACAAACATGCCCTCTAACGGAAATGGGGCAGAAGCAAAAATGCAATCAATGCCAATTCCGGTATCGATAAATAAGGACATCAAAAATCCGTTTATTATACCAGGGCTTAAAAAATTAAATGTTGATCCACAATTAAATCCAAACTATACATTCGAGAATTACATTGAGGGAGATTGTAATCGCCTGGCACGCTCTGCGGGTTATGCAGTTGCAGCAAAACCAGGAGGTACATCATTTAACCCATTGATCAATCTATGGGGGTGTAGGCTTAGGTAAAACACACTTGGCTCAGGCCATTGGTAACGAGATCAAAAGAAGCATGCCAGATAAATTGGTAATCTATGTTTCTTGTGAGAAATTTTGCCAACAGTTTGTCGATTCATTAAAAAATAATACCATTAACGATTTTGTGAATTTCTATCAGGCAATGGATGTGATCATCATGGATGATGTGCATAACTTTGCAGGTAAAGAGAAAACACAGGATATCTTCTTCCACATCTTTAACCACCTACACCAATCTGGTAAACAGGTGATCTTAACATCTGATAAGGCACCAAAAGATCTAGCTGGTTTAGAGGAGCGTTTATTGAGCCGTTTCAAATGGGGATTGTCTGCAGACCTGCAGATTCCAAGTCTTGAAACCCGTATCGCGATCTTAAAGAAAAAAATGTATGCTGATGGTATCGAATTGCCAGGAGAGGTAGTTGAATACGTAGCACACAACATTGATAACAACGTACGTGAACTAGAGGGCGCCATGGTTTCATTATTGGCACAATCTACTTTAAATAAAAAAGACATCGATCTGGCCTTGGCTAAACAGATGTTGAAGAACTTTATCAAAAATACCTCGAAAGAGATTTCGATGGAATATATCCAAAAACTGGTTTGCGAATATTTTGAGGTACCTGTTGACATGGTTAAATCTCAGACTCGTAAACGTGAGATTGTACAGGCCCGTCAAATTTCTATGTATTTGTCTAAAAGCCATACCAAGTCTTCATTGAAAACCATTGGTGCTTTCTTCGGTGGAAGGGACCACTCAACGGTAATCTATGCGTGTCAAACAGTAGAAGATTTGATTGAAACTGATAAAAAATTCAAAGCTTACGTTAACGACATCCAGAAAAAACTGAAGATGAGTTAATCAAGATCTGATAAAAAATAAAAGCCTCGATATTATCGAGGCTTTTTTGTTAGCTGTTTGGATCGATCATCTTATAAAAAGCATCCCTATAAAAATCTCCCAAGGGGATGACGTGGTTTTCGATGTAAATCCGGCTCCGTTCAATATTGTCGATTTTGTTAACGGCCACCAAATAAGATTTATGTACCCGCGCAAATTGATTTTTAGGCAATTGTTCTTCAGTTTTTTTAATGTTCTGCAAAGAAATGATCTTTTCCTTTTTGGTGTGAATGGCCACGTAGTTCTGCATCCCTTCGATATACAGAATGTCGGCAATGTTTACCTTGGTCAGTTTATATTCGTTTTTCACGAAAATAAAATCCACTTCTTTAATTGTATTTGGCTCAATGCCAATTTGGGGTTTAACTTCCAAGGCATTGAAATAGTGCATCGCTTTTTGCACTGCTTTATAAAAACGTTCAAAAGAGATGGGTTTTAACAGGTAATCTATCGCGTCATTTTCAAAACCTTCTAAAGCATATTCGGCATAGGCAGTTGTTAAGATCACTTTACATTTGCCTTGCACAATTTTCATAAACTGTACGCCATTGAGCTGTGGCATTTGTATATCCAGAAAAACAAGGTCGGCTTTATCTTCCATGATCAGGTTCAATGCCAATAAGGGATTGGTTGAGCTAAATGTCAGTTCCAAAAATGGAAGCTTGCCAATATAGTCACTCAATATGTCTATGGCCAATGGCTTATCATCAACAACTACACAACGAATCATATCCATTTTATGTTTAACTCCACTGTAAAAATATCCGTTTCATCCTTAATTTCAAGCCAATGTTGGTTAGGATAGATCAGTTCGAGCCTCCTTTTTACATTGGTTAGGCCAATACCTACTGTTTTATCTTTATAATCTTCGTTTTTTTGATTACTGATATAAAAGTGCATGCCGTTAGCGTCCATATTGATTTTGATTTGGATGGGCCGTTTAGGATTGTCGATCACGCCATGTTTAAAGGCATTCTCCACAAAGTTGATCAAAATCAATGGAGCAATCTGTTGTTTGCCAATTTCGCCATTAACGTCAAATTCGATAGATGCGGTTCCTTTTTGCCCGATCTGAAAAAATCGATCACATTTTTTAGGTAATCGATTTCCTTTTGCAGGTCGGCAAATTTATCGTCGCTTTCTTTTAACATGTAACGTAAAAGATCCGATAGTTTTAAAACAGCTGCTGGAGCTTCATCAGATTTGCGATAGGTTAGGGCATAGATATCGTTGAGGGTATTGAACAAAAAATGCGGATTGATCTGTGATTTTAAAAAGGCAAGTTCGGCAGTTATCTTTTCCTTTTCCAACTCCTTTTGTTTCCTATTGTTGGTATACCATTCGGTTACAATAAAATAAATGAAGCCATAAATGAAATAACTGTAAAATGTATATAGTATGCTATTTTGAATATACCAGCTTACCTCAGGTTTGCCGCCAAAATAATTATCAAATCCCAGATACGGTAGAAAGAAATGGAACTCTAACAGATATCTATAGCTCGGAATAAAAATAAACAGTAGGCAGGTGAATAAAATACCCTTCAACCATTTTTTATTGAAAAAAGATGGCGCAATCAGATTGGCGGTTGTATAAAAAGAAACCAGACTAGACCCCAGATAACCTAAACAGACCAAAAAATAATTGAATAGGAGTAAGGGGGACGATCCACTATTGGCATAGGAACGAAAACTGTTATTGAGGTATTTCGGAAAAAAATCATTCAGAAAAACGAGTAACCATATCAGAATATGTAGCCCTATCTTATATTTCTTTTTCATTGACCAAAGATATCAGCAATTTCATCAATTGAAGTTAAAAATACATCAACGGTCAATTCTTATCCATCAAAGCGCTTATTTAAAGTATAAGTTGCTTGGCTAAAGTTTAAGTCTGTTCATCAATGGTTTTTGTGCATTTGTCAATTGCAACCATCTGTTTTACATTTTTAGTTGAAGATTTGACCATACAAACAAATGTATCATTATGAAGAAAATAATTTTATCCGCATTGTTGGCCTTGTTCTTTTTAAATACCAAAGCACAAGAAAAGCTAACTGTTAAGGTTCATCCAGGGGTTGAACTTTTTACCATTGTCCAGATTTTAGCTGAACAATTTCCTGATCCAAACCCATCTACCTATAGCAAAGAGGTGATGGAATATTTTGGCAAGTACAAAGACCATCCGGCAGTATTGAAAGTGAAAAGTTTTAACAAGGTATTTACAGACCTGACCGAATTGGGCTGGACAATGTCTGATTTTCCCAACATTAAAATCTATGAACCTACGGCAGACCTCAATTGGTATAAGCACAATGGAAAAGAAAACACACTTGAATATATCAAGTTATGCCGTGATTTTTTTAACGACACCAAGTTCTGGGATTTTTATCAGGCCCATACCGCAAAATATGAAAAATGGGGGGAAGAGATTAAAAAAGAGGTGAATGAAAGTGGCGTTATGAACCAACTTCAAAAGTTTTATGGTTTCAATGCCGATGTGCAATGGTATATCTGTATAGATCCATTAAACAGTTGGGGCTCTCATGCCATTACCACTAAAAACCTGAATCCACAATTCAGCAATATTGTAGTATACAATACGGGTTATTTCAATCGTAAATCAACAGATAAGGATGAGCCAATGTTTGAATATAAAGGATTTGATTACTTAGTTTGGCACGAAGGAAGCCATATCTTTTTGGATCCATCGTTTAAAAAGTACAAAAAAGAAATCGATGAGCTTGCATATTTGTACAATAAAGATGACGAAGGCATGAAAAGAAATGGGATTGGAAGTTGGGAATATTGCCTCAACGAAAACATGGTCCGTTCAATTGTGGGCAATATGTATTACAAATACCGTACAGAAAGAGAATTTAAAAGACAGGTTGCCAAGGAAACAGCAAGTGACTTTATTTATGTAGAAGACTTGGTTCCTTATATATTGGCAAACTATGGTCCAGACAAAAAGTATAAAAAATTCGATGTTTTTTTTCCGACAATGTTAAAGATGCTGAAGGATAAACATCCTAAAAAATAATTACGACAATTTCATCAAGCCATAATATAGGCCGGCAACATGTAAGGCCTGATCAATCATATTGTCCTTTAGCAATTGTTTAACTTCTTCAATTGTATATTCTTCTACATTTAAAATCTCATGCTCATCTAAATGTTGGGCATGAGATTTTATACCTCCCTTTAATAAATAGGTAAAGGTTTTATTGGTCGAAGTGGCAGGATTGGGATAAAGTGTAGCAATCAGCTCACAACTTTCAAAGCTATACCCTGTTTCTTCCTGTAATTCGCGAACAATGGCTGCTTCTGGTTCTTCTCCATCATCGATCACACCTCCTGGGATTTCTAGTGAAATAATGTCGCCTGCAAAACGATATTGCCTAACCAAGATGATTTTGTTCTCTTTAGTCAGCGCAACAGCATTTACCCAATTTGGATATTCCAATACATAATAGTCGTCTTTGATAGTGCCATTTTGCAATTTGCAGGTATCTACCCTTAAAGTAGCCCATTTTTCTCTAACTAAATATTTGGAGGCCAGTTTCTGCCATTTTAAGATTTCCATGAATTGGATTATAGATATTGTTGGATAACCTTTTGACGATGTAGGTTAACCAAGTGTACAATTTTATGTTTATTAGAAAGCTGCTCATAGATCAGGTTCAGTTTAGGCGCAATGATTTGGTTTTTACTTTGGCTGATCCCTAGTTCGTAGTATAGAAACTCACTTAGCGAATCCAGTTTTTCTGCTGGTAGATCACTTTCCTGTAGCCAATTTTCGAACGATGATGGATCGGGTTCGTTGAGCACATCGATAGGTAGACCAAAGCTATTGGCCATGGTTTCGTTAAAAAGTAGTCCGGCTTCTTCCAGTTTCAGTTCTACTTTTAAACCCATGATCCTTGCCAAAACCTGGGCAAGTCTCTCAATCTCTGCTGTAATTAAATCTCTTCTATACATTTATAATGTGATAAGGCTTGCCAGTTGTAACGTTTAAAAGTTGTCACAATCAAACCTATTACCTATTACCTATTACCTATTACCTAGCTTACCAACTTCCACTGCTTCCGCCACCGCCAAAACTACCACCGCCAAAGCCACCAAATCCGCCACCACCACTGCTTCCTCCTCCGAAACCACCACCAAATCCACCTCCACCAGAGTTACGTCCACCACCTAATAACATGCTCCAGAAAAGCGCATCGGCTACGCCACGTCCACCAATTACTTGGCTTCCACCACCGCCACCACCTTTTCTTAAAATGATCGCAATGATGATCACAATGATAATGATAATAAAGCCTGCACTTCCTTTTCCACCTCCCGATTTTGCCTTTGGTTTGTCGTTTTTGTATTCGCCCTTAATTAAAGAGATGATTGAATTTGTTCCTGCATCTATACCCGCATAATAATCACCTTCCTTAAAAAAAGGTTTGATGTCATTCTCAATGATCCTTTTGGTGTAGATGTCTGGCAAAGCGCCCTCCAACCCATAACCAGTTTGGATAGATAATTTCCTATCGCCTATGGCAATCAATAAAATCACACCATTGTTTTTGCCTTTTCCACCAATGCCCCATTTCCTGCCCAGTTCAAGTGCATACTCATTGATATCGTAATCGCCAACAGATTTGAGGATCACTACCGCAATTTGATTGGATGTAGAATCGTCAAAGGCGACCAGTTTTTGCTCTAACTGTTGTTTCTGGCTGGCCGTAAGGGTTTGGGTATAATCATTTACGATCGTATTTGATTTCGCAGGGAAATCTTGCCCAAAGCCAAAGCTGTAACTCAGCGTTAAAAGCAATAAGATGATCAGTTTTTTCATCAGTTATTTGGGTTCAGCTTGGTCCATAAATACAATATCGTTTGGCAGTTCGTTTACATCCCCATTTTGATAAGGGAAAAACAAAGCCAATTTTTCGCCAGCCAAAGAAACGCCAGCAATAATTCCGTCTGCTAGGTTGCCACTTAAAAAGTGGGCTTTCATGGCCACCTGCGTCGTCTCCCAAAAATCTTCTGGTACAACCTGGTTGATACCGCGGTCGCCAATAATAGCAAATTTATGGTCTTCATGGGCTAGGTAAATGAGAACGCCGTTATGTTGAGCAGTTTTATCCATGCCTAATTCCGCAAAATATTGGGTCGCTCTTTCAAATGCACTACCGTGACAGTGTTTTTCTACGGCAATCCTAATTTCTCCTGAGGTTGTTTTTTCGGCTTCGGCAATGGCATTCGCTATTAATTCTTGTTCTTGTGTTGTGAAAAGAGACATGCTTTTTGTTTTATAAATTAAAGGGTAATGTATGTTTAAGGTTTAAACACACATTACCCCAAAATGTTGGAATATCACTAAAATTCTACTTTAGGTGCATTTTGCGCACCAGCATCAGCTTTAAAGGCCGCTTTAGGACTAAAGCCAAATAATCCAGCTGTTAAGTTGTTAGGGAAAGACCTTACCTTAACATTATAAGCCTGAACAGACTCGTTGAAATCTTTACGAGCAACGGTGATACGGTTTTCAGTTCCTTCTAATTGGGCAGAAAGATCACTGAACTGTTGCGTTGCTTTTAATTCTGGGTAATTCTCTGTCAATACCATCAATTTACCTAAGGCCTGGGTGATCTGACCTTGAGCAGCTTGGTATTTTTCAATATTTTCTGCATTTAATTTAGTTGGATCGATCGTAATCTTACTTGCACTGGCACGAGCTTCGATTACAGCAGTTAAAGTACTTTGCTCAAATTTGGCGGCTCCTTTAACTGTACTTACCAAGTTAGGATCAAATCAGCTCTACGTTGGTACTGAGCTTCAACCTGGCTCCATTTAGTTTGTACATCAACATCTAATGTAACCAATTTATTGTAGCCATTACATCCGCTTACTACAGCCAATAAAACTACAAGTGCAATTACTCCAATTACTATTTTTTTCATTTTGTTATTTTGTTTTTTAGGTTTCTATTTCAATTTAGATATCAATATTCATACCTTGTTACTAAAACAGACAAAATACTGACAAGTTGCCATAACATTTACCCTAAGATACTAAATAATGGCCAAAGCACAAATCACATCAAAAACTTGAACTGTGAACCGAAAACAGTAATTTTGTGTATTCGAGATAAAAACTCGACGATGATTATGCAAAGAGAAATTGAAATTACCATTGCCCCAGAACATGTTTCTAATGAGCTGGTTATCCTGCAGAACCTGGCAAGAGCTTTAAAAGTAGAGCAAGCTACGATTAAACACCATCAGATTTTAAAGCGTTCTATAGATGCACGTTCAAGAAAAGTGATCTATCGGATGCAGGTTCGGGCTTATATAGAAGAGGTTCCAACTATTGAACAAGTCAAATTTACCTATCCAAAGATAGGTGCTGCCAAAACTGTTATTATTGTTGGAGCTGGCCCAGCGGGATTGTTTGCTGCATTACAATGTATAGAAAATGGTTTTAAACCTATTGTTGTTGAACGTGGAAAAGATGTAAAACAACGCCGTAGAGATTTGGCAGCCATCAATAAACAAGGTGTGGTCAACACAGAATCCAATTATTGCTACGGCGAAGGTGGCGCTGGTACCTACTCAGATGGTAAGTTATATACACGATCCAACAAGCGTGGCGATATCAATAAAGTATTGCAGCTATTTGTACAACATGGAGCGGATGAAGATATCCTGATCGATGCACGTCCACATATTGGCACCAATAAATTGCCACATATCATTACCGCAATTAGAGAAACCATTCAAAATGCAGGTGGTGAAGTGCTTTTTGATTCGAAACTTACAAACTTTATCATCTCTGGGAGTAAAATCAAAGGATCGTCATTAACCAAGAACAAGAACTTTTGGCTGATGCTGTTATTTTGGCAACAGGTCATTCGGCCAGAGACATCTATGAACTCTTGCACCATAAAAATATCTTGATAGAAGCGAAGCCTTTTGCCTTAGGTGTACGTATTGAACATCCACAGCAGATCATAGATAGTGCGCAATACCACTGTGATGTCAGGAGCGAGTTTTTACCGCCGGCTTATTATAGTATGGTAGAACAGGTAAAAACCAGAGGAGTATTTTCTTTTTGCATGTGCCCAGGAGGATCATTGCCCCTTGTGCTACCGGACAAGACGAGATTGTGGTCAATGGTTGGTCGCCATCTAAGCGCAACAATCCCTTTGCCAACTCAGGAACAGTAGTTCAGGTTACTTTAGACGATGTGCAAGGTTATGACCCACTGAGGATGCTTAACTTTCAATCAGAGATAGAACAATTGGCTTTTGAAGCAGGTGGAGGTAACTTAGTTGCTCCCGCACAGCGGATGATCGATTTTGTAGAAAACAGATTATCGATAGATTTGCCTAAAAATTCTTATCTGCCTGGCACTAAAAGTGTGATGTTGGATAATATTCTACCAGAATTTGTGGCATCAAGCCTAAAAGCGGCCTTGCCATTGTTTGGAAAAAAGATGAAAGGCTATTACACCAATGAAGCAATTTTGGTTGGTGTAGAGAGTCGTACATCCTCTCCAGTGCGTATCCCACGCGATAAAGAAACTTATCAGCACCCACAGATCAGCGGTCTATATCCTTGTGCAGAAGGGGCGGGTTATGCAGGAGGAATTGTTTCGGCAGCAATTGATGGCGTAAACTGTGCCAATGCCATCCTAAACAATTAAGAAAACTCAGGTGTTATAAAAGTAAATCTTTCTTTATGGTCAATTTAGTAGACGAACTTAGCAAAGCATATAACGGAGACACTTGGCATGGGAGCAATGTTCTTAGCCTGATACAAGCGGCAAATCCACAAAAGGTCTTTACACATCCTATACCCAATGCACATTCAATTGCTGAATTGGTGTTGCACTTAACTGCATGGACGGAAGAGGTGATAGATAGGATAGAAGGACAAATAGCTAAAGAACCCTCAAGGGGAGATTGGCCTTTGCCCATAGAGAAAACCGAAGAGGAATGGTATAGGTTGGTAGAAGACTTTAGACTGGTTAATGAAAAATTGATCAGATTGATCACTGATTTGACACCAGCAGATTGGTCGAGTGCAGTTAAAGATCAACGAAACCGCGAATTGGGAACAGGTGTAGATAATTCACAACTGATCAATGGGCTGATCCAGCATCATGCCTACCACGCTGGGCAAATAGCCCTGCTTTTAAAATTTTAAGTTGATCACTCATATGATATTGTTATGAAAAAGACATTAATTATAGGCGCAAGCCCAAATACTGATCGTTATGCCTATAAGGCAGCTCATATGCTTACTGCAAAAGGACACCCTATTGTTAATATCGGCATTAAGCAAGGAGAGGTAGCGGGCGTGAAGATTGAAAAACCAGCTGCGCCTTATCACGACATCGATACAGTTACCTTATATATAGGTACAGGTTTACAACCGGATTACTACAATTATATATTAGATACTAAACCCAAACGGGTGATTTTTAATCCGGGTACGGAGAATCCTGCTTTCGAAGAAATGCTGGAGAAGCATGGTATCGAACCTATCGAAGCCTGTACACTTGTATTATTAAGTACTGGACAGTTCTAGTTCCACCTATATTCCCTTTAGATCAAATACCAAAAACAGATAGAAATCAGAAGCAATTGATGCTGAATAAGCATTGATTGAATCATCAAGATAAACTTCTTCAAACTTTTTCTTGTTGTGTTCCATGGGGTTAGGTGTTGGGTGCGATAAAAAGGTTTGTAAGTATTTGTGTTTACGGGAATGATTGCTACCTTTGCATCCCGCTTCGGAGGAAGTATGGGGGGCGTCGGAAAGTGCTGTTGGGCTATTGAAAAGGGGAAAAAGGATGGATTGGCTGATATTCAGCGGTTTACGGGGAGGCCGGAAAAAACTTCAAAAAAAGTTTTGGAAAGCGGAAAAGTTTCCTACCTTTGCAACCCGCTACGGAGGTAACGACGAAAGGAGAATGGGATACAGGAGGAGATGGGTTTGAAATATGGGAACGGAGAACGGCAGACGTTTTTAAGAAGTTTCAAAAGCTTCGAAAAAAAATAAAAAAAAAGTTTGCAGGTTTGAAAAAGTTTCCTACCTTTGCAGTCCCAAACGAAACGGGAGTTCACCAACGGATGTTGGGAGGACGGATAAAAAAGATTGAAACAATGGAGGGGTCGAGCTGACCACCGGAACAACAAAGACCGGCGGAGAGCGGAACGCGACATTGCAACATATAAAAGGCCACCGAGAGGCACGGCCGGAAAGTTCATTAAAGAGATATCATTTATACAACGCAGCGAGGCAAACAGGTACGATTTCAAAGTACATGATACCGAGCTGTTTCTTAAGTCTGTTCTATCAGACAACATAATAGAATAAAGACTATTTAATTTTAATAACACTAGAATAAGAATGGTCAGAGTTCAGACAAAACATTTTACAATGGAGAGTTTGATCCTGGCTCAGGATGAACGCTAGCGGCAGGCCTAATACATGCAAGTCGAGGGGTAGTGGTTGCTTGCAACCATGAGACCGGCGCACGGGTGCGTAACGCGTATGCAACCTACCTCTATCTGGGGGATAGCCCGGAGAAATCCGGATTAACACCGCATAAAATCACAGTACGGCATCGTACAATGATCAAATATTTATAGGATGGAGATGGGCATGCGTGTCATTAGTTAGTTGGCGGGGTAACGGCCCACCAAGACCGCGATGACTAGGGATCTGAGAGGATGACCCCCCACACTGGTACTGAGACACGGACCAGACTCCTACGGGAGGCAGCAGTAAGGAATATTGGTCAATGGGGGCAACCCTGAACCAGCCATGCCGCGTGCAGGAAGACGGCCCTCTGGGTTGTAAACTGCTTTTATTCGGGAATAAACCTGCTTACGTGTAGGCAGCTGAATGTACCGAAGGAATAAGGATCGGCTAACTCCGTGCCAGCAGCCGCGGTAATACGGAGGATCCAAGCGTTATCCGGATTTATTGGGTTTAAAGGGTGCGTAGGCGGCCTGTTAAGTCAGGGGTGAAAGACGGTAGCTCAACTATCGCAGTGCCCTTGATACTGATGGGCTTGAATGGACTAGAGGTAGGCGGAATGTGACAAGTAGCGGTGAAATGCATAGATATGTCACAGAACACCGATTGCGAAGGCAGCTTACTATGGTCTTATTGACGCTGAGGCACGAAAGCGTGGGGATCAAACAGGATTAGATACCCTGGTAGTCCACGCCCTAAACGATGAATACTCGCTGTTGGCGATACACAGTCAGCGGCTAAGCGAAAGCGTTAAGTATTCCACCTGGGGAGTACGCCCGCAAGGGTGAAACTCAAAGGAATTGACGGGGGCCCGCACAAGCGGAGGAGCATGTGGTTTAATTCGATGATACGCGAGGAACCTTACCCGGGCTTGAAAGTTAGTGAAGTATCCAGAGATGGATGCGTCCGCAAGGACACGAAACTAGGTGCTGCATGGCTGTCGTCAGCTCGTGCCGTGAGGTGTTGGGTTAAGTCCCGCAACGAGCGCAACCCCTATGTTTAGTTGCCAGCACGTCATGGTGGGGACTCTAAACAGACTGCCTGTGCAAACAGAGAGGAAGGAGGGGACGACGTCAAGTCATCATGGCCCTTACGTCCGGGGCTACACACGTGCTACAATGGATGGTACAGAGGGCAGCAAGCTGGCAACAGCAAGCAAATCTCAAAAAGCCATTCACAGTTCGGATTGGGGTCTGCAACTCGACCCCATGAAGTTGGATTCGCTAGTAATCGCATATCAGCAATGATGCGGTGAATACGTTCCCGGGCCTTGTACACACCGCCCGTCAAGCCATGGAAGTTGGGGGTACCTAAAGTACGTAACCGCAAGGAGCGTCCTAGGGTAAAACCGATAACTGGGGCTAAGTCGTAACAAGGTAGCCGTACCGGAAGGTGCGGCTGGAATACCTCCTTTCTGGAGTAGTATGGACTACTCGCTGCGTAAAAAATGATACATATCTCTAAAGGAAACCAAAAAGATGAAGCCATCGCACGATACCATATCGGCAGGGGCGAGATTGGAACGGAATTACGGTTGACGGGTTACGATTGACGCGAAAGATAGGATCGTAAATCAGCAACACAGTCGTAATCTGAAAACAGTCCCGTAGCTCAGCCTGGTTAGAGCACTACACTGATAATGTAGGGGTCTCCAGTTCAAATCTGGACGGGACTACAACGCTAAGTTTTTTTGGGGGATTAGCTCAGCTGGCTAGAGCGCCTGCCTTGCACGCAGGAGGTCAACGGTTCGACTCCGTTATTCTCCACCATCACCGGTGCCTGTTACAAAAGGCACGTTTATAATAGGAACGGTTGTTCCCGGGATCGAAAAGTTCTTTGACATATTGGAAGAAGTTAAAAAAGAAGAGCAAACAACAATAGAGACGTTGTCAGCTTGGTGTCCTTAGGGGCTAAAAATTGACAACTGATCAAAAAAAGCATTTATATAGGCGCAAAAGGCTATATAGAGAAGAAAGTAAGAAAGAGTATACGGGGGATGCCTTGGCTCTCAGAGGCGATGAAAGACGTGATAAGCTGCGATAAGCCGCGGGATCAGCAAATATGAATTGATCCGCGGATTTCTGAATGGGGAAACCTGGCCAGTTGAAGACTGGTCGCACATAGTGCGCAAACCTGCCGAACTGAAACATCTAAGTAAGCAGAGGAAGAGAAAATAATAATGATTTCCTAAGTAGTGGCGAGCGAAAGGGAAAGAGCCCAAACCAGCTATGTTACGGCATGACTGGGGTTGTAGGACTGTGATGTGGCATTAATGAAATGAAGTGGAACAGGATGGGAAGCCTGGCGATACACGGTGATAGCCCGGTACACGTAAGTAACATTAGCCTAACAGTATCCTGAGTACCGCGAGGTCGGAGACGCCTTGTGGGAATCTGCCGGCACCATCCGGTAAGGCTAAATACTCCTGAGAGACCGATAGTGAACCAGTACCGTGAGGGAAAGGTGAAAAGAACCCCGAACAGGGGAGTGAAATAGAACCTGAAACCGTATACTTACAAGCGGTCGGAGCGTCCAGGTGGCGTGACGGCGTGCCTTTTGCATAATGAGCCTACGAGTTACTCTTCTCTGGCAAGGTTAAGTGTTTAAGACACGCAGCCGAAGCGAAAGCGAGTCTGAATAGGGCGTATAGTCAGGGGAGGTAGACGCGAAACCTTGTGATCTACCCATGGACAGGTTGAAGGTGCGGTAACACGTACTGGAGGACCGAACCGATAAACGTTGAAAAGTTTCCGGATGATCTGTGGGTAGGGGTGAAAGGCTAATCAAACTGGGAAATAGCTCGTACTCCCCGAAATGTTTTTAGGAACAGCGTCGTGGTGAGTTATATAGAGGTAGAGCTACTGATTGGGTGCGGGGGAGTCAAATCCTACCAAATCCAGACAAACTCCGAATGCTATATAATATACACGGCAGTGAGGCGCGGGGTGCTAAGGTCACGCGCCGAGAGGGAAAGAACCCAGACCATCAGCTAAGGTCCCTAAATTACCGCTAAGTTGAACTAACGAGGTGCGATTGCATAGACAGCTAGGATGTTGGCTTGGAAGCAGCCATTCATTTAAAGAGTGCGTAACAGCTCACTAGTCGAGCGATCGTGCATGGATAATAAACGGGCATTAAGTGGTATACCGAAGCTATGGGTAATATTAATATTACGGTAGGGGAGCATTCCAGCGGCAGCGAAGTTGTAGCGTGAGCTATGGTGGAGCTTCTGGAAAAGCAAATGTAGGCATAAGTAACGATAAGGCGGGAGAGAAACCCGCCCACCGAAAGGATAAGGTTTCCTGATCAACGCTAATCGGATCAGGGTTAGTCGGGGCCTAAGGAGAACCCGAAGGGGATATTCGATGGACAACGGTTTAATATTACCGTACTTTTTATAACTGCGATGTGGGGACGGAGTAGTGACACTGCCGCGATCTGACGGAATAGATCGTTGAAGGCTGTAGGTATAGGACTGGTAGGCAAATCCGCCAGACCTGCTGAACGCTGATAGTACCGCGAGCCTTCGGGTAAGTGGATAGTGCAGGTAATCAGACTTCCAAGAAAAACCGCTAAGCTCCAGGTTATAAAAACCCGTACCGCAAACCGACACAGGTATCCGGGAAGAGAATTCTAAGGTGCTCGAGTGAATCATGGCTAAGGAACTCGGCAAAATGGCCCTGTAACTTCGGGAGAAGGGGCGCTGACAGCAATGTCAGCCGCAGTGAAAAGGCCCAGGCGACTGTTTAACAAAAACACATGGCTTTGCAAAATCGAAAGATGAAGTATAAGGCCTGACACCTGCCCGGTGCTGGAAGGTTAAGAGGGGATGTTAGTCGCAAGGCGAAGCATTGAATCGAAGCCCCAGTAAACGGCGGCCGTAACTATAACGGTCCTAAGGTAGCGAAATTCCTTGTCGGGTAAGTTCCGACCTGCACGAATGGTGTAACGATCTGGGCGCTGTCTCAGCCATGAGCTCGGTGAAATTGTGGTCCCGGTGAAGACGCCGGGTACCCGCAACGGGACGGAAAGACCCCATGCACCTTCACTACAATTTAACATTGACATTGGATACAGGATGTGTAGGATAGGTGGGAGGCTTTGAAGCGGCGTCGCTAGGCGTCGTGGAGCCAACGTTGAAATACCACCCTTTCTGTATTCGGTGTCTAATCCCGCCCAGCGGGAGACATTGTTTGATGGGTAGTTTGACTGGGGTGGTCGCCTCCAAAAAGGTAACGGAGGCTTTCAAAGGTAAGCTCAGTACGCTTGGTAACCGTACGCGGAGTGCAATAGCATAAGCTTGCTTGACTGTGAGGCAGACAAGCCGAGCAGGGTCGAAAGACGGATATAGTGATCCGGTGGTTCTGCATGGAAGGGCCATCGCTCAAAGGATAAAAGGTACGCTGGGGATAACAGGCTGATTCTCCCCAAGAGCTCATATCGACGGGGAGGTTTGGCACCTCGATGTCGGCTCGTCACATCCTGGGGCTGGAGAAGGTCCCAAGGGTTCGGCTGTTCGCCGATTAAAGTGGCACGCGAGCTGGGTTCAGAACGTCGCGAGACAGTTCGGTCCCTATCTGTTGTGGGCGTAGGAATTTTGAGTGGGGCTGACCTTAGTACGAGAGGACCGGGTTGGACTAGCCTCTAGTGAATCTGTTGTTCCGCCAGGGGCATTGCAGAGTAGCTACGCTGGGGATAGATAAGCGCTGAAAGCATCTAAGTGCGAAACTAGCCACGAGATGAGAATTCCATATAGGACCGTAGAAGACTACTACGTTGATAGGCTATAGATGTAAAGCTGGCGACAGCACAGTCGAGTAGTACTAATCATCCGAAGCTTTCAAGAGCAGAACGTTGTTTGCTCTTCCAAATTGACTTCTTTCAATAATATGTCATTTAGTAGTTGGTAGCTAGTACTTAGTAGTTAGACAAGATTGTCCAGATACTGATGTCTGAATACCGAATACTATATAAAAATATTTAGGTGCCTATATCGGCGGTGTCCACCTCTTCCCATTCCGAACAGAGAAGTTAAGCCCGCCAGAGCCGATGGTACTGCAGTAACATGTGGGAGAGTAGGTCGGTGCCAAATCTTAAACAGGCCCCTTAGCATTAGCTAAGGGGCTTTGTTGTTTATAAAGTTTTTTTTGAAAATCTGATTGTATTTTTAAAGAAGGCCTTACCTCCCAAAAACAATCATTTCTTATGCAGGTATTACGCCTATCTGAAACTATTATTATTCTATATTTGCTTGTTAAATTTTTGTTAAAATAGCCCAAATCTTTAATCTAGCTATTTTAAAACTGTATTATTGTAAATTACGTTAATCTTAAAAACAGTATTGGTCATGAAATTAAAGATTGGTTTATTTTTTGCATTTTTTATAGGGATAAGTGTTCATGCTTTTGCACAAAATAAGAACGTTACATTACCTCCTAATTGGTTCAATCTAGATTTAACTGCAAATGGTTACTTCGGGATCAGTACAGAAAAGGCATATAAAGAGCTATTAAAAGACAAAAAGCCGAAGCAAAAAATCATTGTAGCCGTAATTGATGGTGGTACCGACATTAAACATGAAGATTTGAAGGATGTACTTTGGACAAATACCAAAGAAATTCCTGGTAATGGCATAGACGATGATGGAAATGGTTATATCGATGATATCAATGGTTGGAATTTTATCGGTTCTAAAAAAGGTAACCTGGCTTATGATAATCTTGAGTTGGTTCGTATCAAAAGAAAGTATGAGCCTAAATAGAGACTTACAATTCCAAGTACTGTTTTAGACAGTACCGAGAAAAAGGAATATGCACTTTACAAAAAAGTATTGGCCGATTTTGGTAAAAAATATGATGATGCAAGTTCTACATTCCCGGTTTATATTATCATTAAAAAAGTACTTGATTCTGTGGCCTTCATCAATAAAAAAACAATCCCTTCTTTAGAAGATATTGAAAGATACAAAGCTGATGATGAGACGGAAGAATATGTGAAAAAGATCATCAGAAAGGGTGCTAAGGAAGATGGAAGTATTGAGAAGTTCTATAAAAATATAGCCAAAGGTTATCATGAACTAGAAGTGATGTTGAAATATAACTTGAATGAAAACTATAATCAACGTGCTGAATTAGTGGGAGATGACTATGAGAACTCTGCTGAACGGATCTATGGAAATAATGATGTAACAGGACCAAATGCAGAACATGGCACGCACGTTTCTGGTATTATTGGTGCAAATAGAACTAATGATATTGGTATACTAGGTGTGGCAAACAATGTAAGCATCATGACGATTAGGGTTGTACCAGAGGGTGATGAAAGAGATAAGGATGTGGCCAATGGTATCCGCTACGCTGTAGATAATGGGGCAAGAGTAATCAACATGAGTTTTGGAAAAGCCTATAAATGGGATAAAAAAGTAGTAGATGAAGCCATTAAATATGCCGAAGCAAAGGGAGTGATTCTTGTTCATGCGGCAGGGAATGACAATAAAAACAACGATATCGAAGAAAACTATCCAAATAAATATTACGATAGCCCAGAGGCTGAAGCTTATGCAAAAGCACATCCAAAAAAAGATGAGTTTGGAATAATACCTCCTAAACCAATGGATATGGCTGGAAACGGACAAGGGGCACAACGCCGACCAGACCCTTTTGCCAAACCAGCTCCTTTAGATCCTGCTAAATATAACTTACCGCATGCAAGTAATTGGATAGAAGTAGGCGCGAGTTCTTATAAAGATGATGAAGACCTGAAAGCATCTTTTTCAAATTATGGTAAATATAATGTAGATGTTTTTGCGCCAGGCTATATGATCAATTCTACTGTACCAGGACTTAAATATGAAGAATTTGATGGAACCAGTATGGCTGCACCTGTGGTTTCTGGTCTATGTGCATTGATCCTAAGCTATCATCCCGAACTTAAGCCTGCTGAAGTTAGAGATATCATTATGCAATCTGTAACGAAGGTGAACCATAAAGTAAAATATAAAAATGAAAGAGATGAGAGTGTTCGCGTTCTTTTTTCAGAGATCTGTGTAAGTGGAGGTATTGTAAATGCCTATAATGCCTTAAAGTTGGCCGATAGCTATCAACTGTCCAAATAATTATTAGCTGTTAAGCAATGATCCTCTGATTATTTTAGTCAGGGGATTTTTTTGTTTAGACAAATTTTAAATGGTAACAATTTAGCGATGGATTTTTTTAGCGGTGCCAAAAAGGTACAACACAGGCTATAAAAGCGCTTATGGATTTTCTAATGTAAAAGATAGATAAAATTTGGTTTCTGTAATTAAGCTATTGGCTGGTTGATTAGTCTATTCGCTTAAACCACATCAACTCAAACCTGTTAACCAAATTAGATATGAAAAGAATTTACTCCATTTTGATCTTTTGTTTTTTTATAAGTTCTGCTTTTGCGCAAAAACTGCCAGATGTCCAGGCATCAAATGTGGTTGCCCCATCAAATATCAAAATTGATGGAAAAGCTACAGAATGGAACGATACTTTCGCAGCCGAAAACAAAAGAACTGATATCTATTATACTTTGGCCAATGACGATAAAAATCTTTACCTCGTTTTAAAGTCGGTGAGCACTGCTAGTGCCAGTAAGATCATCGCTGGTGGAATCACTTTTAACATCAATACACAAGGTAAGAAAAGAGAAAAGGATGCCTTTAGCATTACTTATCCCTTGATCAAAAGAGTGCCTGGTGCAGGAAGAGGTGGACAAGGTCAAAATCAAGGAGGACAAAATAGACAGGCTGGTGGACAAGGTGGTTTTCAGAACAGGGCACAACAGACACAGCAACAGCGAGATTCTGCTGCTTTGGTGCAACGCAAAAATCAATTGGCCACTGTAAAGAGAATCAAAATAGCAGGCTTTAAAAATATTAAAGATACGCTGATTTCCATTTACAACGAATATGGTATCAAAACCGTCGGCTTATTTGATGCGAAGGGTGAGTTTGTATACGAATTAGCAATTCCCTTAAGCTTATTGGAACTTTCTATCAACGATACCAAAGAATTTGTATATCAGATCAAAGTTAACGGACTGAGCACTGCCGGTTTTGGTGGTGGAAATGGAGGAAGAACTTTTGCCGGAAACGCTGGTGGTAATGGTGGCGGAAATTTTGGTGCCCCAAGGGGAAATGTCGGAGCAGGGTTTAATGGAGGTGGTTCTGGTATGGACATGATGAGCCCCACAGATTTCTGGGGCAAGTATAGTTTCACCAAAAAATAACATCAATCCTTACTCCGACATCTTTAACAACCTCATCATGAACAATTTATTTCGCCATATGGCTAAAGGGCTATTTTTTTGCATCTTATTTCTTGGTTTTACAAATCAATTATTGGCGCAAACACCGCAACCAGCACCAAAAACACAGATTCCACTACCTTTACCACTTAGAGAGATCAGTGGTATTGTGAAAGATACAACAGATACAGGCATTCCTTATGCTACAGTTCGTTTATTTTCGGATAAAGATACCCTTGTGGTGACTACAAATGTGGATGGGATTTTTGTATTCAAGAAGGTGAAATCTGCAAGTTATACACTGAATATCAATAGTATTGGCTACAAGGCTTTGGTAGGTAAATATAAACAGAATGATGCAGTAGCGAGAATAGTAATGGATCCGATAGTGCTGAAGAATCAGCCAAATACCTTAAATGAAATCGTGGTTAATGGAACACCATCTATTACTTACAAAACAGATACGGTAGAATATAGGGCCAAGGATTATATCGTTAGGGAAAACGCCACTGTTGATGAACTCCTGAAAAAAATGGAGGGGATGGAAGTAGGTACGGATGGTTCACTTGTACATCAAGGTACAGCTGTAACAAAAGCAAAGATCAACGGTAAGACTTATTTAGGAGGCGATGTAGCTACGGCCATCCAGAATTTACCTGCAGAAATTGTAGATAAGATTCAGGTGGTGGATGACTATGGAGACCAAGCTGCAAGAACAGGAATTAAAGATGGGGATCCAGAAAAAATATTGAATATTGTAACAAGAGCAGATAAATCTGTGGGCAATACCATGAATTTGAATGGAGGCGCTGGAAATAACGAACGTTATGAAGGCGGTTTGTTTGCCACGCGGTTAAATGCCAACCAGACCATTGGGGTTAATTCGAAAATAAACAATACCGTAAACGGCGTTGCCAATAGTGGAACAGGGAGTAATGGAGGGAGTGCTACAGGTGGAAATGGGGGTAGAGGCGGAGCTGGTGGCGGTGGGAATGGTGGCGGTAATGCGGCAGGTGGAAATAATGGTGGCAATTCATCTTCTGGAAGCGGGGGTACAAACAATACTGGAAATAATGCACTCTCATACCGCGACCAATTGGGTAAAAAAGTAAGGATAAATACAAACTACAGTTTTAATTTCACCAATAACAATCTTACAAATAGTAGTGTTTCCCAGATCTTCAGTTCAAATGGAACTACATTTTCTACAAATGACGGTTCAAGTAACAGCAATACTAAAACCCATAATTTTAGCTTTGAACTGGAAGCAGATTTAGATAGTAATAACTTTTTAAGAGTAGTGCCTACCATAACGTATTCATCAACTGGAAGTGGTAGCCAATCAGCTATTATGCAAACTGGTTTGATCCACCAAGACCAGACGGGGAAAAATACAACGACCAATACAAGGCCAGTAATTGGGGCTACGGTCTTTTATCAACACATTTTTCAAAAGCCACGAAGAAATCTATCTGTTCAGTTGAGCCTAAATGATTCGAAACAAGAATCGGATCAAGAAAGAAATTCGAACATTATCTACTATCTGGATAACAGCAATACTGTTGTTAAAGATTCATTGATCCACAGATTGGTAGAGCGAGAAAACCTGACCAAAACGTACAGAGCAAGTATGACATTTGCTGAACCACTTACGGCCAATACACAATTGGAATTTAATGGACAAGTCAATTACAATGGCTACGATAATACAGCCACAACCAGCAATATCTTTGCCAATGGAAACACACATGTAATTGATTCATTGAGTAATATCTACGATTATTCCTTTACACAAGCACGTTTGGCATTAAACTATCGCTACGGCATCAGCAATGCTTCTAAAGTGAGGTTCTCGTTAGGGTTAACGGCGGTTCCCGCAGTGCTGAGTGGCACCAAAGTGAGTTTAGGAACCACCACACATCGAAATAGTTTTAATCTGATACCCATTGCCCGTTTTCAATACCTATGGTCTAAACAACATAGCATGCAGATCAATTATTCTGGAAATGCCACAGAACCTACCTTTGATCAGATCCAGCCTGTTCGCGATGTGTCGAATCCACAAAATCCGGTAGTGGGTAATCCGAACCTAAAAGTAACTTTTAACCATTCTATCAATACCAGTTACAACAACTACATCGCTAATCAGAAACTGAATTACTCCATAAATGCCAACGCTACTTTTGTTCAAAACTCGGTAGTGAGAAATACGGTACAGATCGCAGATGCCTATAACAGTTTGAAAAATGAAACACGTTATGTGAATATTGGTGGCGTATATCGTATCAACGCCAATTACTCGGTCAGTAAACAACTGAGTCAATCGTAAATATAATTTGGCTTATAATGGTAACATCTTTTACAACCATGGGGTATCAATGAGTAATGATATCAAAAACATTACTACCACCTGGAATTTTAGCCAAAGATTTGGTCCAAGGATCAATCCAACAGAATGGTTAGAAGTAAACCCAAATGTATCTTATGCCTTTACCAAATCAAACAATACTTTGCCAACTTCTATTGACAGCAGAACAAATACTCTGGCACTCAACATTGATGGAAAAATGTACATGTGGAAAACCCTGATATTTGGATACAGTGCCAGTAAAAACTATGTAAGTGGAATAAATGCGAATGTAACCAATAACCCGTTGGTGATCAATGGCTATCTGCAAAAAGAACTATGGAAAAGAAGAGCTACGCTAACTTTTCAGGCATTTGATATCTTGAACCAGAACAATTTCGTGAACAGGAACATTACCGATGAGAGTATCACCGATACCAAAACGAATGCTTTGAGCAGATATTTCATGTTGCGTTTTGCTGTTCGATTACAAAAATGGACGGGAGTACAATCACGTAATGGCAGACAGATCATCAGAAGAGGAGACGGTAGTTTTAATTAAGTACTGATGTTGGACGTTTGATCGAGCGCTATGCTTACAAAAAAGGTTGTGCCTTTGTTTAAGTTGCTTTCAAACCAGATTTCGCCATTTTGTAATTCGATGTAGGTTTTGGCTAGCATTAATCCTAGTCCAACGCCTTTCTCCTGATTGGTTCCGTAAGTGCTTTTGTTTTTTAGCGAGAAGATATTGAAATGGTCTTCTTCGCTAATTCCAATCCCTGTATCTGTGATTTTTAAGATGCATCTATCTTTTTCTTGCTCTATGCTCAGATTGATCTCACTGTCTGGTGCAGAAAATTTAATGGCATTGTTCAATAAATTCCTTACAATCAGCTGCAACATATCTGGATCTGCTATTACCTTGATTTCATCGTCAATTGAGTAGTGTAGCTGGATATTTTTTTCCGAAGCCAATGTTTGTTGCAGAAGAATGGTTTGATACAGGGTTTGGAATAGTGAGATGCGATGGAGGTTGACCGTTATCCCTTGCATCTGGTCTTTTGACCAATGAAGAATATTCTGCAACATTTCTGAAGTCTGCTTTGTTGAAGTAAGCAGGTTTTGTTCAATTGTTTTTTTCTCCTCAGGATCAAGGTCTATTTGATTCAATAAAGAAAGATAGTTTTCTACAGAAGCCAAAGGTGCCTTTAAATCATGGGCAACGATGGAAAATAATTTATTCTTGGTATCATTAATTTCTTCTAAGGCAATTAATCTGCTTTTTGCCAGCTCTTTTTCACGGTTATAATTATTTTGGATATACATGGTGATCAAGGCGATCATTCCAGCAACTTCAACCCATGTTTGCGCTACATCTACCAATCTGTGCCGCTTATCCGGATAGAGTGGCTTTACCAGTTCTGGATTGAAATATTCCAAAACAAAAAATCCAATAACCAATAAAATATTTAGTGGAATCCATATCCTAAACTGCTTTTTTGAAGTGAGTAGGCTTAAAAGAAAGATGATCAGGATGAACGTAAACAGATTGACACTTGCAGAGCCCTCAGTAGCAAAATAAGTGGCGCCACAAAGTAGGTTAAAAACCACAGCAAATAGGCCCACGGCAATATTCATCTTGTGCTTATATCTTGAAAGGTAATAACCCAAAGCCAATATGCCGATCAACGGGAGCATGATAAATCCGTAAAAGATTAAACCCAACCTAAAATTGATAATCGCATTGATCGTTGCCGTAAAAATTGCCAAAATGCTAATGGCATGGAAAATTCTAGCCTCTAATGAAAATAAGTCTTCGCTACCAATTATGGCAGACCAACGGGAGCTGATATAGTTTTTAAGTGATTTCAAATGAGAGAGATGACCTTGCCAAATATAGAAATATATATAACAATGACTACCAGAAATCTAACATATTAGTTTACGATTGATACATTGATGTTGAGCCAATTTTGGTATATTTGGTTTAATCAAAACCACTTTCTAATGCTCAAGGACGAAAGACAGGCTTTTATTATAAAGCAGATCAATATACATAATAAGGTACTTTCTTCTGATTTGGCATTGCAACTTAATGTATCTGAAGATACGATTAGACGAGATCTAAACGAGATGGCAGAAGAGGGGAAAGTGTTAAAGGTTTATGGAGGCGCCATTTCAAAATCTTTTCACTATCCATTTCAGCAAGAAGGCGTTTATGCAAGAGATGCCAAAAAGGAAATTGCTAGAAAAGCACTCAAGCTTATCCAAAATGGAATGGTCGATCTTAACCGGTGGCGGAACAACCATGATAGAACTGGCCCGTATGGTGCCCAGCGACCTGCGTTGTACTTTATTTACTGTAAGTCCTTTATTGGCTTTAGAATTGATCGAAAGCTCTAATATTGACGTGCATTTGATTGGAGGCCAGTTGTCTAAAAATGCGCAGAATCAGTATCGGTTCGCAAGTAATCAACCAATTATCAGACATTAAAGCTGATCTGTGTTTTATGGGAACGAATGGCCTGTCTATAGAAAACGGAATTTCCGATTCAGATTGGGAAGTAGTCCAAATTAAAAAGGCGATGGTCAAATCTGCTCAAAAAACCATATTGGTCAGTATTGCCGAAAAAATAGATTCTGTGCATAAAATGAAGGTATGCAACCTCAATGCGATCAATTACCTGATTACCGATCTAGACCCTAATGATGAAGTCTTAGCTAAATACGCCAAGATAGTAACCGTGTTGTAAATCAATTCCTATTTTTTGATTGCCCTATAGATCACATCTTGGATCCGACTACGGATATTCAAGGTATTTAAAGATTTGTTTACATCATCAGGGTATACTCTATTAGACAAGAAAACATAGACCAAGTTATATTTTGGATCGATCCAAATGGCTGTTCCTGTATATCCTGTATGCCCAAATACTTCATCAGAGGCTAAAGTAGATGGATAGCCCTTGCTTAGATCGGGGTCTTTTCTGTCAAATCCTAGGCCTCTTCGGCTTACATTTGATTGCTTTGAAGTAAATAGGTCAATAGTCGAAGTTTTAAGATAGGTTGTGCCCCCATAACTGCCTTTATTGAGTAACATTTGGCAAAAAATGGCCATGTCATTGGCATTGGCAAAAAAGCCTGCATGTCCACTTACTCCACCCAACATCGCGGCACCTGGATCGTTCACAAATCCTTGTACCAACATATTCCTTAACCAGCCATCATTTTCTGTGGTCGGTACGATCTGGTCTTTCTTGAATCTTGTTCTGGGTAAAAAGCCTGCAGTTTGCATACCCAATGGACTGTAATACTTTTGATCTGCATACTTGTTCAATGGTGTTTCAGCAACCTTCTCTACCATTTCTTTCATGTAGTACATGCTCAGGTCGCTATATACATATTTTCCTCGGGTCAATACTTTATCCTGCAACATTTCAGGCCACATTACCTCATTGTAATAATTGGCCCTTAAATAATATTTATCTGCCAGCTGGGTTGGGTAACGGTCTGAAAATATAGTATCTGTATCATTGGGCTTGAGCTTTTCATAAAATTTGATGTACGGATAAAAACCAGCCTGATGCAACAACACCTCTTTTACAGTGATGGTTTTCTTTTCGGGCATTTCTCTTGTTCTGGCAATGTAGGTGCCAATGGTGCTATCGATGCCTATTTTTCCTTTTTCGTATAAATCCATTGTAGTCGCAGTAGTTGCCGCAACTTTGGTAATGGAGGCCATGTCAAAAATATCCTGGATGCGCATTGCCCTATTACCCGAATAGGTATGTTTGCCATAAGCATTGTTAAAGATAACCTTACCATCTTTTACGATCATCACCACAGCACCTGGGGTTCCTTTGGCATTAATGGCCTGTTTAATAATCAATGAAATGCTATCAAGATCGATCGCTGTTGATACCTACCTCTTCCGGTACGCTATATTTTAACCTGATGGCCTTACCGTTGGTTACAATTGCTCCAAAAATAAACTGCGCTAAACAAGAAGCACCGATAGCACTATTTGTAGGACTAATGATCACGGGAGAACGAAAAGTGCTAAAACCGCTCTTTTGATAGGTGCCATTCAATACCAAGATTACCTGTTTCGTTTTTTCAAGTTCCGTAACTAAAGCCACCAATCCTTTGCTTAAGGGTTTAGATGTTTTGAGGATAACACAATTGTACAATTTTAGGTCGTCATTTAATAGATTGAGACTGGAAATGCTTTCACTGTTATATGATTTGGCCAGTTGTTCCACTTTTGTGAATTTATTGGCAATGCTGTCAAAAACACTGGTATACTGAAAACCAAGACCTACACTAGCAATATTTAGACCCGTTAATTTAACAATAGGAAGTTGGGCCTTATCATTGTTAAACACGAGTAATTGTTTGATGGTATTTGTCTCTTCTTTTACTCGGGCCAAATTTTCCAAGTGGCTTTGTGCCGAGGAAGAAAGGGAAGCTATCAAACAGATAAATGCAAAACAGATTTTTTAGGGTAGTCATGGTAAGGTGTATTTTGATTAAACAAAAAAGCATGTGCAACTGGTGCACATGCTTTTAATTTTGATTAGATTGCCGGATCAGCAGGTGTATTTGGATTTGTAATACGTTCTTGATCAGGATAAGGATAGAAGTTTCGGTTACGCTCAGAAATGTCTGTTGGTGGCGCTGGGCGTTCAAACCTGCGGCTATCTTCTAACCTTTGACCAGTTAGGTATAACTCAGCACAACGTTGACGGTAAACCTCAACCAATAAAGCATCTTTGGTAACTGCACCACTATAAGCAGGTAACCCAGCATTTACACCAAAAATATCTCCAGAAGTTTGTGTTCTTACTTCATTGATCAGAGTTACAGCATCGGTTAACGGACCATTACTTCTCAAAATGGCTTCAGCTCTGATCAATTTCATTTCATCAGGTAGGTATACCGGTACTGAACCCAATTGATCTGCTGCAAAACCTCTAAGGGTTCTGGTCGTTGTAGCACCCGAAACAGTTGTGGTGATGTAAAATGCCTCACGTTGGTCGCCAGCTTCAAATAATGATGATGGAAGACCAAAACCAGCTCTTGGAACATAGTATTTTAAGATAGCTGAGGTATTCCATAATGGATTTACACTTACCGAGCTGTAACCAAATTGGTTTTTACTGCTCAAATCTACGGCAGTGGCATTGGTTATCGCCGCAGCGTAATTGCCTGCCATCAAGTTGTACCTCGCATTGAAAGCATACAATACATTTTTAAGATTGAAGTTTGCACCTGCAACATTTGCTGTGAAATCCGTTGATACAGGAGTTGTGGTCAATTGGGCAATCGCATCATTCAATAAACGGATGGCTTCTGCCAATACGGCTTGACGAGGAAGAAATGTAGCTTTACCAGTTTTATCGGTGTTGATATTACTTTTCTCGAATGAAGTAGCTAAGGTACCCAATGCAATGGCTTTGTATAGTTTCGCATGCGCCAATACACCAGATAAAGTACCACCTGTAAGTGTACTGATGTTTCCGGCATTGTTGATGATGTCTTCACTCATGCTCATCAACTTTTGCATGTTGGCCCATAAGGTAAGGATGCTACCATTTGCGGTAGGCAATGCCGTTCCACCTGCTTCCAATTCTAAAACATTGGTAAATGTAGCTACGCCTTGTAGTTCGCGACTGGTTACTGCAGGATAGAAATAAGAGGCAGAAATGCCACTAGTAGAATAATACTGTCTTAAGCCTACACTTAATCCAATGATGCCCGCTCTCGTAGTTAGCACATCAGCATCTGTTGGGGCATTCAGGTTTACGGTATCCATTTTACAGCTATTGGCAAATAACATGATGACCACTAATAAACCAGCTTTTATTTTATATATATTTTTCATCTTTATACAATTTATAATCAATTAAAAGGTCAAGTTAAATCCTAAAACAATTTGTCTTGGGATTGGCACCTCCACAAAATCAAATCCTCTTACTGCAGAGCTTTGTCCTGCCGCATTGATCTCAGGGTCGTAACCACTGTATTTGTCAATTGAGAATAGGTTTCTTCCAGCCAAACTAAATCTCATGTTGCCTGTAGGAAGGAACTTTGGTTTAAATGAATATGAAGCAGATACCTCTCTTAATTTTACAAATGAACCATCTTCAATCCAGTTTTCGAAAATAGAGAATAAAGCTGCAGATGTTCCTTTTGGTACCTCACCTCTTAATTCAGGTTCGTAACCTTTTAATCCTCCATATAGATCTCTATCACCTACACGTTTGGTAAAGTTGAAAACATCACCACCGATAGAAGCATCTAACTGCGCTCTAAATGAGAAGTGCTTACCAACGCTCACCTCATTGATCAATGAACCTACCCAATCCGGATTAGGATCGCCAATTACTTTCTTTAAGGTAGCACCAGAAGGTTGTCCGCCAGTTCTTCCTGCTTTTTCAGTTTGTGGTAAACCACCTGAGGTCAATAATAAAGAACCATCAGCATTGCGTGCAAAATAGGTAGCATAAAAAGCACCAAGTGGATAGCCATTTACCGCTGCGACCTGGCCAAAGCCACCAGCAAAGGTCAATACACCACCAGGAATGTTGTTCACTACGTTTTTATTTCTTGAATAGGTAGCGATTACATCCCATTTTACTTGTTTGGTAAGTATTGGTACACCTCTAACCATCAATTCGAAGCCTTTGTTGGTCATCGTTCCAACGTTGATGTATTGGCTGCTATAACCTGTACTTGGGGTAAGATTAGCCAATAATAATAGGTCTTTTACATCTTTTTTATAGTAAGAAAACTCTACACCTAAACGGTCTTTAAAGAAGCTTAGGTCTGTGCCAACTTCAATCTCTTCCTGACGCTCTGGTTTAATACCAATATTACCCAATAAGGTAGGAGAGTATACACTTGGTAAACCTGCTGAGTTTACTGGGATGTAACTGCTATATCTGTCGTATGCACCAATTGCAGTCAAGTTACCAGCTTGGCCATAAGAAGCTCTTAATTTAACACTTGAGATTACATTTGAAAGTTTACCAGACCAGAATTTCTCGTTTGATAAAATGTAGCTTGCACTTACTTTTGGATAAAACTGACCTCTGTTACTAGCTCCAAATACCGAAGAAACGTCATAACGAGCAGCACCAGTTAAATAGATTTTTTCTTTGATACCAAAAGTCTGCTGGATAAAAGCACCCATTACATTGATGTCTGATCTAAACTCTGAAGGCACTGAAACCCCATTGTTGATTGTTTGACCAATCAAACCCAATTGGGTTGCTGTAATTCCTGTTTGATAGATTTTTTCAGATTGTGCTGTTCCGCCAATACCTGTGGTTGATTGCAACCAATCAGCAAGTTTGGTCTGATACGAAACATTAATGTCGTTGTTAACTAAGAACGATGTTTTGTCGGCTCTTTTAGAAAATCCTGTATTGTAAGATGGAGTAGTGTTTCCTACAGGGATATATCCTGTACCTATCTGGGTAGAATTGTCATATCCTAAAACATAATTGATGCTTAAACCTTTGATAGGTGTTGCTGTTGCCTGGAAGTTTCCAATGAAACGACTGGTACGTTGTGCAAATTGAAAACGGTTGATGGCTTCTAAAGGATTGGTTCTTTGTACAGCTGTTGGGGATGTGGAAGGGTAAATTCCAGTTGCAGGATCCGCAGCAGGATTGATAAAGTTATTGCTGAAGATAAATCCTGTTAACGCACCATAAGCCTCATTCAGACCTCCGTTCGGAATCTCATGACTTGAACTCAATACATAGTTCATCCCTGCAGATATTTTTAACCAATCGTTTAATCTTTGGTCAACTCTTGCTCTGGCACCTGCTCTGCTAAAATCAGATTTATCTATAATACCTTGATTGAAGAGGTAGTTGCCACTTACAAAATATTGTGTGCCATTGCTGCCACCAGAAACAGACAAGTTGTTTTCCGTGCCCATGGCACTTCTAAAAATGTCATCTTGATAATCATAGCGTTGTACAGCCGTTTGAGAAAGGTCTGTAACTGTAGTGTTGTTAAATCTGAATGGATGGGTGTTCACATCCAAAGTTTTCCTTACATCACTTACTTTAAAATTGGTAGAGAAAGAATAAGAAGGTTTGCCCTCTTTACCTTTTTTGGTGAAGATCTGTACCACACCATTACTTGCCCTCGAACCATAGATCGCGGCAGCAGCTGCTCCCTTGATCATCTCCATGTGGTCTATATCAGCTGGGTTAATATCCACCAGCCTGTTTTGAGCGTAGCCGCCAAGGTCCAATAGTTCGGTAGAACTGTTGTTTACAATTACCCCATCAATAATATATAAAGGGTCTGCTGCACCTACAACGGTACTGGTACCCCTTAATCTTACACTGATACCACCTGCCGGATTACCAGAGTTTTGGGTGATTTGCGCTCCTGCAATTTTACCACTTAAGGCCTGGTCGATAGAAGTGGCGTTACTGTTCGCAAAATCCTTAGCCCCTACAGTGGAGATGGCATTGCCCAATGTTTTTCGGCTCGTAGCTACAGATGTACCTGTTACTACTACCTCATTTAGGCGTACTAAATCCTCTGTAATACTAGCATCAAGCGTAATTGATTTCTGATCCCTAGGTCTAGGTTTTGTGTATTTTGGGTATAACCTAAGTAACTAAATGTTACTTGATATTTTCCCGCTGGAATTTTGGCCACAATTTCATAAGCTCCATTTGCATTTGAAGTGGTTTCAATAAATTTATTGTTGATCCTTATGCTTACACCAGCAATAGGTAGTTTTGTTCTTCCGTCAGTTACCGTACCCTTGATCAGGTAGGGTGTGTTTTGGGCAAAAACAGATCCCACCATAAACAGTGAGAGAAAAAGTATCAAAAGGCTATGCCTATATACTTTAAATGGTTGGTTTTTTTTCATAAATTAAAATTTATTTGAGGTAAGTTTTATACTGTTTAATTATTCTGGAAAACTTATTTTTCCCATCGCTGCTGCAGGCATTTCTGGCCTGTTTTTGTAGGCTGGTTTTTCTCCTGCTATACATTCATTGGCCAATAAGGCAAAAAGGATAGCTTCTTTGGCATCTGGATCGATAGCTAGGTCAGCCGTAGTTTTAAGTTCACAGTTCAGATAGTCTCCAATCTTTTTGACCAATAGCGGATTGTGCATGCCTCCTCCACTTAAGTAAATGGTAAAAGGATTGTCTTTAGGCACACATTGCTCAATAGCCCTTACTATACCTTGAACGGTAAATTCAGAAAGCGTGGCCATGATGTCTTCTTTTGAAATACCTTGCAATTGGGTACGTTGAATGGCTTCATCTAGGTAAGTCAGGCTAAACAATTCTGGACCAGTTGTTTTAGGGAAACCAAAATCGTAAAAAGGAGTATCTAATAAGGCATTCAAGAGTTGCTCGTTAACCGTACCAGCTAAAGCAAGCTTAGAATCTGCATCATAATACATGTTCTCGTAGTTCAATTGCACAAATTGATCCATCATGGTATTGCCAGGGCCTACATCTGAAGAAAAGATCAGGTCGGATTCTTTGCCTGCTGGTAAAAAGGTAAAATTCGCAATGCCACCAATGTTCAATAAAATCCTGTTTTCTGTTAAGCTAGAAAACAATAGATAGTCGCCATAAACTGCAAGGGGAGCTCCTTCACCACCAGCTGCAATGTGTTTTTGTCTGAAATCGCTCAAGGTAATCACACCAGTTTTAAAGGCCAAATGATCACCATCGCCAATTTGTAGCGTTGCATTTGGATAGCCTTTCAAGCCATGTATAGAAATAGGTGCATGGAAAATGGTCTGTCCGTGGCTGGCAATCAGATCTACGTTCTCAACAGGAAATTTCCATTCCTCGAGACTTTGAAGGATCAGTTCAGCAAAATAAGTTCCGATATACGCATTCAGTAAAGTCACTTTTTGTAGACTTACCGTAGGTTGCGAAGAGATGGACCTCAGTTCTGCTTTAAATTCGGGGGTATAACTAACGGTTTTGAAATTCAGGACTTTGATCTTTGTGCCGATTCCTGCACCTTTAAACTCACATAAAGCAATGTCAAGCCCATCAAGTGAGGTTCCCGACATTAATCCAATAATTACCCTAGATGGGGCATTGGCAATTTGTTGTAGTCTGAGTATGTGTCTATTCATCTACTAATTAGGTTTAAATATTTGGTGTTGCAAATTGAAACAGGCACAAAAACGCATTATTATACTGCTCAATTATTGCTAGTGTAAATATATAGAATTTTAAAAATCAATTTATGCATATTTAAAATAAAAAAACGCAAGAACATGCAAAACTTTGCGCGAACTACATTTAGCCGCAATAGACAATGCTTTTGAAATCTTAAAAAGATAGTTAGAACAGGTGGTGAAAAGACAAAAAAAGAAAGTCAGATTAGATTTTGGGAGTATTTCAAATCGAATGCTGATATAAATAAGAAGTAGATGAAAAGCAAGGGAAAAAGGACTTATTAAATGGTATTTATATGGTCTTGAAACAAAAAAGCCTCTAGCTTTTTAAAGCTAAAGGCTTGATTTTCAAGTAGCGGGAACGAGAGTTGAACTCGTGACCTCAGGGTTATGAATCCTGCGCTCTAACCAACTGAGCTACCCCGCCAGGCATCTTATTTTTTAAAGAGTTGCAAATATAGAATAAATTACTTTTCTTTAGAAATAATAAGTAAAAAATAGTCCAATATTTTTAAGATAGAGGTGTTTAAGGATGTCAGAAAAGAAAAAATTTACACTAGAATATGAGTTAAGGTCATCTCCACGTATATTATTTAGTTTCATTAGCGAACCAAATGGCTTATCGCAATGGTTTGCAGACGATGTGATTTTCAGAGATCAAGTATATACCTTCACATGGGACGATGAAGTGCAGAAAGCAAAGCTGCTCAGTATAAAAGAAAACAAATTGGTTAAGTTTAAATGGCTTGATGACGAACCTCATTGTTATTTTGAGATGGAGATCGTACAGGACGAACTGACCAACGATGTAGCGCTAGCGATCACAGATTTTGCAACCGACGAGACACGTACAGAAAAAACCCAAATTTGGGACAACCAGATTACTTATCTATTGAGTGTAATTGGTGCTTAAATTTCCGTCGGTATTGTCTATCTTTGCATATTGAAAAAGATACATCTACTGTTAATTAAGGCATTTATCAGGCCTTTTATCGTCACATTTTTTATTGTGATGTTTATCCTTTTGATGTTTTTCCTATTCAAATATATCGACGATTTGATTGGGAAAGGATTTGAATGGTACACCATAGCCGAAGTAATGGTGTATGCTTCAGCTTCTAACGTGGCCATGGCATTGCCGCTCTCTGTGCTGCTCTCCTCTATCATGACTTTTGGTACCCTAGGTGAAAACTATGAGTTAGTTGCGATAAAATCTGCAGGCGTATCGCTACAAAAAGCCATGCGGCCCTTGTTTGTGCTGATCATTTGTTTAGCTGTGGCCTCATTTTACTTTTCAGATTACATGCTGCCAAAGGCAAACACGAAATACTACTCCCTTCTTTTTGATATTAGAAATAAAAAACTTTCCTTTTTGATCAAACCAGGTGTTTTTAACAACAGTATTCCGGGTTATGCCATTAGGGTAGATCACAAAGGACAAGGTGGTGTGGATTCTTTATATGGGATCATCATCTACGACCATACCGCCTCAAACAATGGTATTCCAAAGATCATCATTGCCAAACAAGGTAGGATGACCAAAACCACTGATGGAAAATACATGTTGCTCAAGCTTTCTGATGGAATAAGATACGAAGAAAGTGGAGGAGGTAGCATCTACAATCCTCGACAGACTTTGACCAGGATGCGTTTTAAGGAAACCGAAGTAAAGTTGGATTTCTCGACCTTTGGCGACATGAGCAGGACGGATGAGTCGAGTTTCAGGAACAATGCACCTATGCTTAACCGTAAAGGATTGGATCCGTAGACAAGATTCATTGAGCAAAAACTTGGATAGTGTAAATAGAAGTACCAAGATCAATGTAGGTAGTTATTATAAAACTACCAATTATGTGAAAGGCTACACAAAAGTGAAGAGCGACGTAAAAACAATTAAGGGCTCCATCCTTAATTTAATTCCTAAAAAAGAGCGTACACAAGTTATACAAAATGCAGCTGAGCTCACTGCTAGCATCAAACAGGTTGTCAATAACCGGATTTTGGGTTACCAGGATGAGAAGAAAGAGATCATTGGGGCTAGGGTAGAATACCTTAGAAAATACACATTGGCCTTTTCTTGTCTATTGTTGTTCTTTATTGGTGCGCCATTAGGGGCGATTATAAGAAAGGGTGGTTTGGGTTTGCCAGTGGTTATCGCAGTGGTTTTCTTCTTGGTGTACCATATTATTTCTACCGTGGCAGAGAAGTCTGCTAAAGAGGGTACACTAGAACCTGTTTTTGGCATGTGGATGGCGATTATCGTACTCACCCCGCTGGGCATATTTTTAACCTATAAGGCAACCGTTGATTCTGCATTGTTTGATGTCGATTACTACAAGCAGGTTATCTTAGGTTTGTTTAAGCGTAAAAAGCTTAACACCACTAACTAAAACTGTAAATTTCTTTTGAGTTTATTCATTACTTACTGATGATATTTTAGCAAAATATTGCTATGAAAAGATTGTAACTTTGTAAATGTTTATAAAGCCAAGCAAGCTAAGGTCTTGGACTTATAATTAAGACCAAAATAGAATGGAAATTAAATTAAATACGATAGCCGAAGCTATTGATGATATCAAAGCTGGTAAAATAATTATTGTTGTGGATGATGAAGACCGTGAAAATGAAGGAGACTTTATTACTGCGGCCAGAAATGTAACACCAGAAGTAATTAATTTCATGTCTAAGTATGGTCGTGGATTGATCTGTGCACCATTGATTGAAGATCTTTGTAACGACCTGAAGCTTGATTTAATGGTTCAGAACAATACGGTTTTGCACCAGACCCCTTTTACGGTATCTGTTGATTTGATAGGACATGGTTGTACCACTGGTATTTCTACACACGATCGTGCCAAAACAATTCAGGCTTTGATCAATCCAGAAACCAAACCAGAAGATTTAGGTAGACCGGGACATATCTTTCCGTTAAAGGCAAGAAGAGAAGGCGTATTGAGAAGAACAGGGCATACAGAAGCAACGATTGATCTGGCCCGTTTGGCAGGTTTTGAGCCAGCTGGCGTGTTGGTAGAAATCATGAACGAAGATGGAACCATGGCCCGTTTACCAGACCTGATGTTGATTGCTGCACAGCACCAACTGAAAATTATTTCTATAAAAGACCTGATTGCTTATCGCTTAGCTGCTGAGAGCTTGATCAGAGAAGAGGTTACGGTGAGTTTACCTACGCAATGGGGCGACTTTAAAATGACCGCTTATACACAGTTGAGTAACAATGCAACCCATTTGGCCATTACCAAGGGTGAGTGGACTGAAGGCGAACCTATTTTAGCACGCATCCATAGTTCATGCGTTACGGGTGATATATTTGGTTCTTGCCGTTGCGATTGTGGCCCTCAACTCCATAAGGCTTTCCAGATGCTTGAAGCAGAAGGTAAAGGAATCATCGTATACATGAACCAGGAGGGCAGAGGTATTGGGCTGATCAATAAATTACGTTCTTATAACCTACAGGATGCAGGCTTTGATACGGTTGAAGCAAACATTGAACTAGGTTTTAAAGGTGATGAACGTGATTATGGCGTAGGCGCACAGACTTAAGGGCGCAGGGCGTAAGCAAAATGCGTTTGATGTCTAACAATCCTACCAAAAGGGCGGGTTTAATTGGTTATGGACTTGAAATTGTAGAAAATATTCCAATCGAAATTGAAAGTAACCAACATAACGAAACTTACCTTAAAACTAAAAGAGATAAAATGGGTCATCAGATCATGAACCACTAAAATCTTTAATTAGTCAAATCATATAAGCAAGAAAGATCAAGGTTTATTTCCTTTGGTTTTTCTTGCTTTCGTTTATAATAGCTTCCTTGTTTAAGGTTTCTTTTGCTTTTTCTGCCTCTTTCTTCTTCTGTTCCCTACGGTATTTTCCTGTAATCTTCTGTAAAAACTCTTTAAAGGAATCGAATCGTTGGCTATAGATTATACCCAGCGAGTTGACATTGGCACTTTGGTCTATCCCAGGGTTGGCAAAAATACTCTGCTGTGTAGGTGGTTTGGTTCCTATTTTACCTACTAGCGTACCATCTTTTTTAATCAGTCCTAGGATTTCCAATTCCTTACCCACATCGTTCTTAGAAAATCCAATCGGTGTAAAATCATTGGCACTTTTGGTATCGGTAATACCCGCATTGATAATGATCCGACCATTGAATAATTTAAATGAAGCACTTGCATCATTTAGTGAGCGGAAGTTGATGTCGACAAAATTTAGGTTCAATGACGAAAGGAGGTTGTTGAATTGATTGAACAAAAGTTCGGTAGCCGTACTCGTTCCTACCGAGCCTAATTGCTGTCCCAAATTTTCTTGTCCAGAGCCTGGTGCAAACCTTCTTTGAATGATCAGACTTAAAGCCTGTGTACTTAGGTTATTTCCATCATTAAAATAAGCCTGTAACTCTTCCTTAACGGCAGGGTTGGCTGGGAAGAAAATATCCAATTTGATATCTGGTTTTAGCAGCAGACCACTTAGACCCATCTCAACTTCTGTTTGCACACGCTCATTGGCATTGCTACTGCGGTCGCGGTTAGCGGCCGTGTAAAGGTCTGTTAGGCCAGCACGTAGTGCATAGATGGCCTTTAGGTTGATCTGTGCCGCGGTTGGGTCTCCAATCCATCGGATCGTTCCACCTTGTCTAATGTCGAACCTTTTATTGATCACCTCTTGTGCCGTGAAATCGAAAATACCACTCTCTATGATATAGTCACCTTTCATCTGAAAACCACCTACGCTACTGATATTTAATTCGAGTTCAGCATTTCCCTTTCCACTTAACTTTCCTAAAATGGTGTAGATGTTCGCCGTACTGTTTGGATCTACTTTTAGTCTAAAGTTCATGGTCAAGCCATCAAAATTGGCCTGTTTTTTCACAACATTGGTCGTGTCCTTGCTTACAAAAGTGATAAAGTCTTTGTCAGAAATCGTTTCAGAACTATTTAAAGGAAGGTTAAAGACCGTCCCCTTTTCGGTTTTGGCATCAATGTCAATCCTCATTTTATTGGTTGGCCCTTTAAAAGAAAACTTGCCAGTGGCATAAGCCTTACCATAATAAACAGAATTGTCTTTAGATGTGGTATTTAATGCCATGAAATTAGTCGCAACAAGATCAACCTGTATGTTAGGGTTGTCGAGGTCGTTGAGGTCTACCGTGCCATTGGCGGTAGCTTTATTGCCATCCACATCTTGTAATACAAGCTCATTGATGCCAATTACACTGTTTTTTACCTCCACATTGTCATCTAAGGTATAAGCTGTCTTCAGGTAATTTACAGTCAGCTGTCCTTTGTTAAAGGAGACATCGCCGTTGATCTTGGGCTTATCAAAATTGCCTTTTACCGTCAGGTCTGCAGATACTTCACCTTTGAGATGAGAAACCAGTTTTTTAACAAAAGGTTCTAAAATTGCGAGTTTGCTATCGTTTAGTCTGACACCCAAATTGATTTTTTTGTCTTTGAGGTCGAGATTTCCTGTGATTTTAAAAGTTTCCTTGCCCTCTGTTAAAATCTTAGTATAGATGTTCGCCAGGTTGTTCGCTTTGTTATAAGAGCTGGTATCAGTTAGCTTTCCAATAAAGGTATCGTTGAAAGTTAAGGAATCAATTTCTAAACTATCCGTAATCTTGGGCGATTTTAGGATATTGTAGAGTTGTGTTTTCCCATTAACATTTCCTGCTAATTTTAGCCCAAGTGTTTTGACAAAAGGATTGATCGTTTTGAGATTGAAATTTTTAAATCCAACCAGGAGTAGGTCTTTTGGGTCATTGGATAAAATGCCATCAACAGATAATAACTGAGGGCCATTGCTTAAATCAAAATTGCTGATTTCCGTCTTTCCATTGTTGAAGTTGATCCGCACCTTTTCTTGGATGGTCCAGTCTTCACTGTTGATCTTCAAGTTAGAAGGTAAAATACTGATTTTGGCAGTAGTGTCTCCAGCAAATTCTACCAGACCGTTTAAATCGAGTTGATTGGCATCGTCCGAATTAGAAAGCTTAACGTTTAGCGAAAGACTGTCGTTTCTAAGGATATTGAGGATGTTGACGTTCTTGATATAAAGACTGTCATTCAGGTCAACCCGGTCTGAAGTGATGATGGCCTGTAGTTGGTTTGAGGTGGTATTCTCGTCAATAATGATATTGTTTGCTGTAATGCCTTTGTAGGTTAGTTTTTTAATACTTCCATTTAAGGTCGCTTTGTTGTTGCGTGAGTCGAAATTACCAATCAATATGGCCTGCTCGTTAATGGATAGTCCTGGAGCGATCAGCTCGGCAATAGGTTCAAACCTTTTGATCCGTAAGTTGAAATCAAAGATCTGGGTATTGTATTTGATGATCTGTGTATCCAAGGAAGGAACATAGGTTTTGGCGATCGCCTTGTAATAAGAAACAATCGTGTTCAGGTCATACTGCCCCTTGATACTGGCATCGAGGATATCTGATTTAACGGTTAGACTTCTATTGATGCCGATACCATTTGCATTCAACTGAACAGAATCAATGCTGTAAATTCCTTTTACATTGTTCAGTTTGATTTTTTGTATCGATAGATCTCCTTGAATATTATCGAGGTTATTGCCCGAGAAGTTGGTGCTAAAAGTAGCATCAACCATTAACGAATCCTTGAATAATTTTAAGGTTTTCAACCTTGCATTTTTAATGGAAGCCTTAAAATTGAATACTGGTAACTTTGGATTAAGATTTACACCTCCATCAAAATCCAGTTGAATATTTTTATCATTGATCTTTAGGTTGCCATCAAAGTACTTTTTATCAAAGGTACCGTTGATCTTTACATTGCGGTAGCGGTAACCATTAAAATCGATATAGGTAATGTCTCCATCCAATTTTTCGGTTAGGTCTTTGATTTCCGTGCCTTTCCCTTTTACATAAAGTGCAGATGTAATCCTACCCAAGCTCTTCTCGTTTAAAAGCTCTGCGATGTTAAAATCAAAACTCTTTACGTTTCCGCTATAAGAAGGAACACCTTTTTTATCGATTTTCATGTTCACATCAGATTTGATGCGACCTAATTTTGTCTTAAATTCTCCGTAAGCGACAAAGTCATTTTGTAGACCGGTAAATGACCCATTGAAATTGATATTGCCAAATTTGTTCACGATGACTGGAATAGACTTCATGGTTTTACCTGTAATGTCTGTCAAAATCTCATCAAGATCTTTTTTGTTGGTGCCAGCCATTTCGATATTCATATCCATAAAGGTCTGGTCCCAATCTGGTAGACCCTTCATAGAAAAATCACCCTTGATGTAAGTGGCCTTTCCTGCTTTTAGCGATAGTTTTTTTGCTTTTAGGTTGTTGACATAACCATTGATCTGTCCATCAATATCTAAGTCCAATTTCATCTTTTTAAGCGCTGGTGTAAAATAGGCCACGTCACTTGATGAGATGTGACTATTTTTAAAGTTGGCCTTCATGCGCACTTTGTTCACATAGTCGTTGAAGTCTTTGAACCGACCGAACTTCATCTGGTAATAATCAGTTAGTCTACTCTGATTCGTAACCAATAAAAGATTTTTTAATTCTATGGCATTGGTGTCGATAGTGGTAAAGGCCGAAAGATTTTTGAGATGGAAACCACTTTTTTCTTTAAAAGTAAGATTTTTGATATTGGCCTGTATCAAATGGCCATTGGTATTTAATTTTTCGAAAATACCATTGAGCTTGGTAAGGTCGATATCTTCAAAATTAATGCCTTTGATTACCGTGTCAACTCTTAGGTTTTTATATTTGAAATTGACATTGTTCAAAATGATCCTGTCAAACAAAAACTGGAATTTCTTTTTCTTAGGTCGGTTCGGTGGAGGGGGACTATCAAAATAATCAATGATAAAATCAAGGTTGGAAGAGCCATCCTGATTATCTTTCAAGAAAAATGAACCATTGTTGATCTGTACCGTGTTTACATCTAATATCCTTTCTTTTAAAGAAAGTTTATTCAGACTTACCATAAATTTAGGAAATCTGGCCAAAGTATCTTTTTGTCGGTCAAGAACGACTAGATTTTCTAAGACTACAGATTTAAATGGTTTAACATATAATCCACCAATAGAAATGGTCGTTTTTAATTCTTTAGAGAGATAAGCTGCTGCTTTTTTTGCCACATAAGTCTGCACAGGCTTAAATTGAAGCGAGAATAATATGACTGCAAGCAATATTATTATTGATGCAACGACCCAAAGCAGTATTTTTAATAGTTTTTTAATAGTTTTGTAGCTTAATAATAATCAACGTGCCTGTAATACTTGCCATAGAATCTTCTTGTGATGAAACATCGGTTGCTGTATGTATCAACGGCAAAATTACTGCCAATGTTATTGCAAACCAAACAATTCATGAAAATTATGGAGGGGTAATTCCAGAATTAGCATCAAGAGTTCATCAACAAAATATTGTGCCAGCGGTTCAGCAGGCACTTGCAATTGCCAAAGTTAACAAAAATGAGCTAAACGGTGTGGCTTTTACACGTGGCCCAGGCTTATTGGGCGCTTTATTGGTTGGGGTCTCTTTTGCCAAATCTTTCGCATTGGCCTTGGATCCTCCCGTTAATTGCGGTTAACCATATGCAAGCGCATATTTTAGCCCATTTTATAGACGAGCCAAAGCCTAATTTTCCTTTTTTATGTCTCACGGTTTCGGGTGGTCATACCCAAATTGTATTGGTAAAAGACTATTTTGACATGGAGATTGTGGGTGAAACTTTAGACGATGCTGCGGGTGAAGCCTTTGATAAAACAGCCAAGATTTTGAACCTGCCTTATCCGGGTGGTCCTTTGATTGATAAATATGCAAAAGAAGGTAATCCTTTAGCATTTAAATTTCCTGAACCACAGAATCCAAGACTTGAATTATAGTTTTAGTGGTTTTAAAACTGCAATTTTGTACTTTATTAGAGACAAACAGAAAGAGAATGCTTTATTTATCGAGCAGAATTTGGCAGATATTTGCGCTTCTGTTCAATATAGTATCGTCAATATCTTGTTAAATAAACTGAAAAAAGCAGCAAAACAATATGGAATTAAGGACATTGCGATCGCTGGTGGTGTTTCTGCAAATTCTGGTTTAAGGAACGCGCTTTCGGAAATGAAAGATACTTTGGGTTGGAACGTTTATATTCCTGCTTTTGAGTATTGCACAGATAATGCGGCGATGATTGCTATTGCAGGTTACCACAAATTTTTAGCGGGTGATTTTGTAGGGCAAGAAGTGTCGCCAATGGCAAGAATGAATTTTTAAATAAAAGAAATATGGGAACGATGAGTTATGTCTTTTTTGGTTTAATGTTAATTCCATTGGTTATCTTTTTGATATGGATGATTAAACAGGATAAAAAGAAAAACTATTTAGGTTTGTTTTTTTTGATATTGGGTGTGCTGATTGCAACTTATACCATTATCAGATTGGATAAGGATTTTATGGAGAAAAACACAAAACCTGTGGATACTCCGAAATCTTCAAGTTTTAAATAAAAAAATCATTTCGACAGCTTTTAGCAACAGATTTTTACTTTGGTAACGCTGCCATTTTAAAATCATTTTCCCGAAAACCATCGGTAGGTGCGGTATGGGCTGTCGAAATGACGGTATCGAATTATTCTTTCTCTTCTAATTTGTCGCCAGTTACTTCTGCGCGGGTCTTAGCTTCAATTTCTTCTGATAACTCAGGATTGTCTAATAACAGCTGTTTAACGGCATCTCTACCTTGTCCTAATTTAGTATCTCCGTAAGAGAACCATGAACCTGCTTTTTTGATGATGTTGAAGTCTACACCTAAATCGATGATTTCTCCAGTTTTAGAGATTCCTTCACCAAACATGATGTCAAATTCAGCAATTCGGAAAGGTGGAGCTACCTTGTTCTTTACGATCTTAACTTTAACGCGGTTACCAGAAACTTCGTCAGAATCTTTGATCTGTGAAGTTCTACGGATATCTAAACGTACCGAAGCATAAAACTTTAGTGCATTACCACCTGTAGTAGTTTCAGGATTCCCGAACATCACTCCAATTTTTTCACGCAATTGGTTGATGAAGATACAGCAACATCCAGTTTTAGAAATTGTACCTGTTAATTTACGTAGGGCCTGGCTCATTAAACGGGCTTGTAATCCCATTTTACTATCACCCATTTCGCCTTCAATCTCTGCTTTTGGCACCAAAGCCGCTACAGAGTCAATTACGATTACATCAATTGCACCAGAACGGATCAAGTTGTCGGCAATTTCTAAGGCCTGCTCGCCATTGTCTGGTTGCGAAATCAAAAGATTGTCAACATCTACACCTAATTTTTTGGCATACATCTTATCAAAAGCATGCTCTGCATCTATAAATGCGGCAATACCACCTTTTTTCTGTGCTTCGGCAATGATGTGGGTAGCTAAGGTCGTTTTACCAGAAGACTCAGGTCCGTATATTTCAATCACACGACCTTTTGGAACACCACCGATGCCCAAAGCGATATCTAAGCTAATAGAACCGGTCGAAATGGATTCAACAGCTTCTACAGCTGCATCACCTAGTTTCATTACGGAACCTTTACCGTATGATTTTTCTAATTTATCTAAAGTAAGTTGGAGTGCTTTTAATTTTTCTGCGTTTGGGTTCATGTCAATCTAATTAAGTAAAAGATAAGTATCGGCTAAAAAGAATTGTTTATAAATACTAATAACTTTAGCAAACATATTAATTTAATTTTGATTATTGCAAATAAAATCTAAAAATATTTTCAATAATTTACAATTGGCTAATTTCTTTAGTTTTGAAGTGTTGTTCATAGTACTTGCAAAAATGGGTAAGCTCGCAAATGCTACATTTTGGATTTCTGGCTACGCAGATATACCTCCCATGTAAGATCAACCAATGATGAGCCATGGCAATGGTATGTTCAGGCAAGTGTTTAACTAGGTCTTTTTCTACAGCTAATGGCGTTTTCCCTCTGGTTAATCCAATCCTGTTGGCTACCCTAAAAACATGGGTGTCTACCGCCATTGCTGGAGCATCGTAGATCACTGAAGCAATTACATTGGCTGTCTTGCGACCAACACCTGGCATTTTTTGCAATTGGTCGATATCTGAGGGCACCTGGTCGTTAAATTCATGTAACAACATATTGGCCATACCTACCAGATGTTTCGCTTTGTTGTTAGGGTAGCTTACACTTCTGATGTAATCGAAGACAATATCCGGTGTAGTTTCGGCCAATGCCTTTGCATTTGGAAAACGCTGAAAAAGTGCAGGTGTAACCTGATTTATCCTTTTATCCGTGCATTGTGCAGATAAGATCACGGCCACCAATAACTGAAAAGGATTGTTGTAATGTAATTCGGTTTCTGCATTGGGCTGCTTCGCTGCAAAATGATTAACGAATTGTTGATAGCGTTCTTTTTTTAGCATGAACAAATATAAGGTTTTTCAATTGTTGGCTAAAGGTCGATTGCGTAGGAGTTGGTCAGTTAATTGTTGATTCTTTCAAAAGCTCATCACATTCGGCAAAAGCATTGTAAAGGTATTTATTGCGGTGTTTTTCGCCCTGTCCACTAAAAGAAACTGATTTCTTGACCAGACTTTGCATCCATTGCCTGGTTTGTAGGCAGTAAGATTGGTCTTCTGTTTTTAAATAGTTGAAGGTATTGAACCTGTTGTAGCAAAGCATGGTTTCCTTAAGTTCTACGAGGTAAGAGATGCTGCCCAAAACATCGCAGTTGTACCAATTAAAAGTATGGTTTGGGTCGATGGTCTTTTTACTGCTGATGGCGTACATATTCATGTCGGTCAAACAATAACGGACCTGTTCTACTACTTGCTTGGCCAATACTTCGGTAATGTAGCCCGCTTCAAAAGCGTAGCGTATTTGCTCAATCGTGCCATGTACAGTGTCTTTCGCCCAGATTTCAGTGCTTGGGATTTCTAAGTAGATCTGGTTAAGTTCTTTTGCCAACGCAATCAGCTCTTGGTCAAAAGTACTAGGATCGAACTTAAATTCAGCATTCATTACACTGTCCGACCAAAAGAAGAGTTTAAAACAGGTAAGTTCCGGGTATTTGAAAAAATGGAATAGTGGAATGTCATCTGTAGTAATGGTGATGTGTTTTTGCTTGGCCTGTTGGATCTGCTTTAGGTTTTTTAACAGGTCTTGCAGGTAAAGCAGCATGTTGGGTATTTTTTGGTCTACACTCAGGTAATCGAAGGTTACAGTAGGCAGTTGACTGGGTTTATATAAAAAGGGGATGCCAAAATGGTCGGATAGTTTAATGATCTGCTCAAGACTTAAAGCACTATTTCCCCTTATTTTTTTATAAGCCTCGTTGATGCTGATTGCCAAAACTTCGGCAACACTTTGTGCCAGATTTTGATAATCGGGCATGGCCGATTTGATATCGTTAAAGAAAGTAACTTGAAGGTTTTGCATCTAATAATATTCTTAAAGGTGAATATAGTGATTTTTTATCTTATAAAAGATTAAATTGCTTGTTTATGTATCTTTTTAAGATTGTTAATTGATTATGATAAGTGTGAATACGCCTATAAAGATATTAATGTTGTTTTATGTATTCTTTAAAGATAATTCAGGTATTTGACGTGGACTATATTTGGGTCATCAATTATAGAAAACATGAAAATTAACACACTGATTTTAATAGGTTGCTTTGTTTTGATCCAAGGGGTCGCCAATGCACAAAACGATACCACCAAGACAATGTTGGTTACCAAACAGGATGGACCATCTGTTCAAGATAGTCTCCACTTCGTTGAAAAAAAGATTTCCTTGTTCAATAACCTCTATATGGGAGGGGAATATGGCGTATCGCCGGGTTACCGGAATTTTATACAGGGAGGTGCATGGCTGCAACTTGACCATGATTATTTTAAGATCATGTCGGCGGTGGCTGCCGATCCTGCCACTGCAGAACAAAAACAATTGCATAAAAACCATAGTAAAGATTGTAACTGTATCGAAACCAGACAACTTTCTGATGTGAGTTTGATCTATGGCAAAAGCTACCGTTTTTTTAAGATATGTCAGATTCAATTTGGCGCAGGTTTGGCCTTTGTTTCCAAAACGGATAAAGACGAGGCGTTCAACGCACAAAAGCATGAGTTTGAACCAGAAAGATATAAAAAACGTGGAACCGTAGGCATCCCTGCAGAAGCCAGGTTTGCGATCCAATTTAAACGTTATTTTTCAATTAGTTGTACTGCGCATGTAAATGCCAACCCCATTAAAAGTTTTAGGGGTATATCTGCAGGCGTAGCTTTAGGTCTATTTTAGTGGCTGTGTCAAAAATTCGAGCTTTGCCAAAGCTTTTGTTTTGGCGGTAGAGTTGTTCTTGATCAACCAAAAAGAAAATAGCGCACCAACCAAAGCCATCATTGCACCTACAACTGCTGGCGAAGTATAGTCAAAACCATAAACCAGGGGCAGGCCTCCGAAATAGGCGCCGAGGGCATTGCCAATGTTAAAACTTGCCTGACTTGCCGCAGCGGCGATCATTTCTGAGCCTTTTGCGGTAGTGATCATCAGCATTTGGATCGGCGCAGCCAAGGCAAAAGAAACGGCTCCGGTAACAAAGGTCATGATCAAAGCCATAATGGGGTTGAACGAAACATAATGCACAATAACCAAAGTAACCACCATTACAATCAATAAAGCGGCAGAAGCTTTGGCCGGAGAGAAACGGTCGGCCAGGTAGCCACCGAAGAAATTGCCTGCCATCATGCCTAAGCCTGCCAACATTAAGATATAGGTTACATTATTAGCTGAAAAACCAGCCACCTCTGTCATTAAAGGGGCAATATAACTGTACCAGGTAAACAGTCCGCCAGTACCAATGGAAATCATGAAGATCATGAACCAGGCATCCTGTTTTTTAAAAAAGCTCAGTTCTTTTTTCAGGTCGCGGTTTTCGCTGGCAGGCAATGCAGGCAACCATGCTTTTAAACTCCACAAGGTTAAGATTCCTACCAGAACAACAATGGCAAAAGAAAAACGCCAAGAAAAGTGATGCCCAATAAATGTTCCAAGTGGTACGCCGATTACGTTGGCAATGGTTAAGCCTGCAAACATTAAGGAAACGGCCTGTGCCGCTTTTCCTTTGGCCGCAATGCGACTGGCTACTACAGAGCCAACACCAAAAAAGGCGCCATGTGGTAGTCCCGACAAGAGACGTGCAATAAATAAGGTATTGAAATTGGGTGCAAATGCAGAAAAAGCATTGAAAACGGTAAACAATACCATCAAGGCAATCAGTATTTTTTTAGGTGGATATTTACCAGCAATGATCACTAATAAGGGGGCTCCTATAACCACGCCCAAAGCATAGGCAGAGATCAAATGGCCAGCTTCTGGAATGGTAACAGCTAAATCTTTGGCAATATCTGGAAGAAGGCCCATCATTACAAACTCGGTAATCCCGATGCCTAGGCCGCCTAAGGTTAAAGGGAGTAGATTTTTGTTGATCATCTGCATAGTGTTTAAATTACACTATGTAAAGGTAGGAAGTTTTAAAACCGAATAACCTAGCTAGGTTAAATTATGGCAGGTTTATGATGATCAGGGCAAAAAAAAGCTGCTTAACCTTGAGGTTAAACAGCTGAATTCTGTTGTGGTGTAAATTATTTCTTTTTAGAAAAAGCTAAAATCTTTTCGATGGTTTCGTTCGATGGATTTTTAACCAGTTGGTCTAATTGTGGTTTGATGCTGTTGTAAAACATTTCATCTTCTGTTGTTTGTTCCACAGTTTCTCCAGTAGGTTGTTGTTGGCCTTGGTAATTTACAGTGTTAAATGAAGTAGAGATTTTAATCATACGCAATTACAATATTTAGTTTAGAATGAAAACGCAATTAATTTGACTTTATTTTATTTAAGTTACACATAAAAATGTGTTAACCAAATTAAATTCTTTAAACTAAATGGTTAGTAATTTATAATTTTTGAAAATTGCATTTAGAGGTGGTGTTGGCGCTTTAAATTTTTAAATTTTATTTAAAATAAAAATGCCAAATCAATAATTTTCAATAAAAATAGGCGTATGAAGTTTGTAGATCCAATCGAAAATTCTTGAATCTTAATCCAGCCTTAGTGGTAACTCCGGCTGGGAATTATGAATTTCGTTGAGAGACCTCTTTGATCTTCATCATTTTGCGCAGGTTACTTAAGGCATAACGCATACGGCCCAATGCGGTATTGATGCTCACATCGGTCAGGTCTGCAATTTCCTTAAAGCTCAAGTCTGCATAATGGCGCATGATCAACACCTCTTTTTGTTCGTCGGGCAACAATTGGATCATCAGACGTAGGTCTACATGGGTCTGTTCTCTCAACATCCTTTCTTCGGCACTTTCCTCATGGATCTGCAAAAGGTTCAATACATCGGTGCCATCGGCACTGGTAATCACTGGTGCGCGTTTCTCCTTGCGGAAATAATCGATCACCAAGTTATGCGCAATACGCATTACCCAAGGTAAAAACTTACCTTCTTCGTTGTATCGGCCGCTACGTAAGGTCTTGATTACCTTGATAAAAGCATCTTGAAAGATATCTTCGGCAAGATATTGGTCTTTTACCAATAAGTAAATGGAGGTATAGATTTTTGATTTGTGTCTTCTCAGTAATTCTTCTAAAACAGATTCGTCTCCGTTCAGGTATAACTTCACCAAATCCTGATCACTATGCTGTTGTATGTTCATAGGAGTGCGTATATTAAAATCTCTTTTTTTATTAAATAATAAATAAGTAGCTGTTTTAATCTATAGCTGTTCTCCTATTTTTAAGATGTTGGTTTCTAAACTTGTGTGAGTTCTAAATCCAAATGACGGATTTTTTTTTGATAATCCAATAAAAAATATGTTAAAAAATGTAAAATTTTATAAAACCCATCTTATTTTTGAGCTGGTTGAAACCAAAATTGTAATTTTGGGGTATATTAGCCATATTCTAGCAAGCGGTACATGAGCAAGGAAATAGAGAAAGATCCACATCAAAATATCATCATAAAAGGGGCAAGGGTACACAATCTTAAAAACATTGATGTAGCTATTCCCAAAAATAAACTGGTAGTGATTACCGGAATGTCTGGCTCAGGAAAATCTTCTTTGGCTTTTGATACCTTATATGCAGAAGGACAGCGCCGTTACGTCGAAAGTCTATCGGCCTATGCCCGTCAGTTTATGGGCAGGATGAATAAACCTGATGTAGATTATATCAAAGGGATTGCTCCGGCCATTGCAATTGAGCAAAAAGTAATCACTTCCAATCCACGCTCTACAGTGGGTACTTCGACAGAGATCTACGATTACCTCAAATTATTGTTCTCTAGGATTGGGTTGACCTATTCCCCAGTTTCTGGTGCGGTGGTTAAAAAAGACACGGTAACCACCGTGGTAGATTTTATCATGGGTTTGGGTACGGATAGCGTAGTTACGATATTCTGTCCATTGCACCCGCATAACAATAGAAGCATTAAGGAAGAACTGGCGGTACTTTTACAAAAGGGTTTTTTGCGCGTATACTTTAATAATGTCATTACAAAAATTGAAGACATTTTAGAGGATCAATCAATTAAAGATATAGAGCTGGCAGATACCACCACAATCAGGATATTGATAGACCGTATTGTGGTGAATGATGAGGAAGAGACTTTAAGCCGCATTGCAGATTCGGTACAAACGGCATTTTTTGAAGGCAAAGGCGATTGTTTTGTAGAGCATGAGGGTAAACAGACCTTCTTCTGCGATCGTTTTGAATTGGATGGACTGAAATTCGAAGAACCTACACCAAACTTTTTCAGTTTTAATAATCCTTATGGCGCCTGTAAACGTTGCGAAGGTTATGGCAATGTGATTGGTATTGACGAAGATCTGGTTATTCCTGATAAGAGCAAAAGTATATACGATAATGCCATTGCACCTTGGCGTGGCGAAAAGATGGGCGATTGGTTAAAGAAGTTCATCAAAAATGCCGATAAATTCGATTTTCCGATTCACCGTTCTTATAGTGAACTGACAGAAGTACAACAGCGTTTGATCTGGACAGGTAACCAGTATTTTGCCGGACTTGACGAGTTCTTTAAAGAATTGGAAGAGCAGACCTACAAGATCCAATACCGTGTAATGCTTTCGCGCTATCGTGGTAAAACAGTTTGTCCAGATTGTAAGGGTACGCGCTTGCGCAAAGATGCTTCCTTTGTAAAGATCAATGGCAAGTCGATCTTGGATATGGTGTTGATGCCATTGTCTACCATCCTTCCATTTTTTGAACAACTGGAACTGTCTGAAACAGAAACCAAAATTGCCAAACGTTTATTGGCCGAGATCACCAATAGGGTTTTATATTTAAACAATGTGGGCTTAGGTTATCTGACCCTAAACCGTTTGTCTAATACCTTGTCGGGTGGGGAGAGCCAAAGGATCAATCTGGCTACATCTTTGGGCAGTAGCTTGGTGGGTTCGGTTTATGTATTAGATGAGCCAAGTATTGGATTGCATCCGCGTGATACCCATAAATTGATTGAGGTATTACAATCATTGAGAAATGTAGGCAATACGGTTCTGGTGGTAGAACATGAGGAAGAGATGATGAAGGCTGCTGACCATATCATTGATATTGGTCCGGAAGCTGGTACACATGGTGGAAACTTGGTGTTCAGTGGTACTTACGAAGAGATGATCAAAGATAAAAACTCTTTAACAGGTCGTTATTTGGCAGGGAAGGAAGAAATTGCCGTTCCTACAAAAAGAAGAGAGTGGAGAGACCACATTTTGATCAAAGGCGCCAGGGAGAATAACCTTAAAAACATAGATGTGAAATTCCCTTTGGGAGTTTTTACTTGTGTGAGTGGCGTTTCAGGCTCTGGTAAAACGAGCTTGGTCAAAAAGATATTATATCCGGCATTGCAAAAAGCCATCGGTAATTATGCAGGCGAACAAACGGGTAGTTATGATGGTATTTTTGGGAATATAGATCTGGTAAGCCAGGTTGAAATGGTAGATCAAAATCCGATCGGCCGTTCTTCGCGCTCCAATCCGGTAACCTATGTAAAAGCTTGGGACGATGTAAGGGCCTTGTTTTCGGCTTTGCCAGCTGCAAAAGCAAGTGGATTAAAACCTGCAGCATTCTCTTTCAACGTAGAGGGTGGGCGTTGCGATGTTTGCCAAGGTGAGGGAGAGGTGAAGATAGAGATGCAGTTTATGGCAGATATTTACCTGCCTTGCGAAACTTGTGGTGGAAGAAGATTTAAACAACAGGTTTTAGATATTACCTATCAGGATAAGAACGTAGCTGATATTTTAGACCTGACGATAGAGGAAGCGGTTGAGTTTTTTGCAAAAGAACCGAAAGTCTTACAGAAACTGAATCCTCTGTTGGATGTAGGTTTAGGTTATGTACATCTGGGACAATCGTCAAATACATTATCTGGAGGTGAGGCACAGCGGATCAAGTTGGCATCTTTTTTAATTAAAGGCAATAACGCCCAAAAAACGATGTTCATTTTCGATGAGCCAACAACGGGTCTGCACTTTCATGACATCAAAAAATTATTAAAAGCATTAAATACATTAATTGAACAAGGAAACACCATTTTGGTGATCGAACACAATATGGACATGATCAAATGTGCCGATTGGGTAATCGATATTGGACCAGAGGGTGGAGATAAAGGCGGGCATGTAGTTTTTGAAGGCAAACCAGAAGATTTGCTCAAAGCTAAGGAATCTTATACAGGTCAATTTTTAAAAGCACATTTGAAATAGTAACTTAGCGTCGTATGCTCTTCCTAACCTTAATCATAGGCATCCTATTAAATGCCATGGGATATATTCCCCCGGGGAATATCAACCTTACCGTGGCACAACTGACCATTAACAAAGGGATGCGTCAGGCATTGTACTTTATTTTGTCTTTCTCTTGTGTAGAAGTCTTTTTTACATTTGGGATGATGCGCTTTGCCCGTTGGGTATCGAGCGATGTAAACCTTGATGCCAATATCAGTGAAGTAAGATTAGGTACCTATGTGGATGCCTTTATCGATCTTGTTGTTCATTGTAATGGGTACCATTACTTGGATCAATCGTAAAAAAGTACCTAAAACCAAGGCCGAAGACAATAGAAGTAGAAAAGGAAGTGTTTTTTATGGGATGTTATTGGGTGTTTTAAATCCGGTACAAATTCCATTCTGGTTGTTTTTTGGTAACTATGTCATTCTTCACGAGTGGATTCATACAGATTACCTTTCGCTGGTGATCTTCAGTTTCGGTTCTGGGATAGGTTCGGCAGTTGCACTTTATGGTTATGCCCATTTTGCCAAATATATTCAAGAGAAATTTGCGTTGAGTAGTCTTTTGGTCAATAAATCCATCGCCATATTTTTATGGATACTGGCTTTGTACCTGATCATCAAACAAACATTGGTGTATTTAGGCTAATTTTTAAATAGCAATCAGTCCAAACCTTAAAAACCCCTGTCTCTTTTCAGAAACAGAGGGTCAATCATTGTTAAGTACTCATTTATTGCCTATTTATTTTGACTATTGTTTTGGCAAAGGTTATTGATCATCTTAATGATGTCGGGCGAGATGTTTGCAAAGTTTGCCGACATCAGTTTTAATCCACCAGTATTATTGTCGATCAATTTTGTTTCGTAATTGGTGGTGGCCTGCGATGAAATCAAGATACATTGTACACCAGCCGAGTTGGCATTGGTAGCAAGTGTTGTTAAAAAGGTATCGTCAGCTGCAGTATTCATATCATCGTCGCCACTAGCAGGCGCATCGGTAATCAGGATTACCAGTTTGGTGATGTTTGGTCGCCAAGCCCCGGCAAACGATGAGTTGATCAGCTTGTCGATCAGTAGATCGCCAGGCTCTGCAAAACCATTGCCATTACCAAGAGACATCGCGCCATTTAACTTTGCAAGTTGGGTTGCAAACGTAGTGTTGTTGGCATACCCAAAATTCTCCATCACGGTGAGGTATTGGTTTGTTGTCGGACCAGAAGTAATCACCAATTTGTTTGCAGCAGGTAAACTGGTATATGGTAATTGACCGGCATAGGCAGGTGCTCCACCTTTTGCGTTCTCATCAAAAATAGTCAGGGCCAATCTATAATCGCCAGCAGATTTGGTAACGATGGTGTTCACAATATTGCTGATAGAACTTTTGATGTTGTCGATCGCTCCGCCCATACTTCCTGTATAGTCAATTACAAATACAACGTCCATTCCTTTGGTACAAGCAGGTGGGAGAGTATTGTCATCAAACTCACAAGTGCTTTTTTTACAAGAGTTTTGTGTAAGCAATAGCATGAGTAGGATGATCAGGTATTTTGATTTGGGGCTAATGATATTGCTATAAATACCATTTTTGATTATTGTTATCGTTTTCATGATGATGGTCTCCTTAATTATTTTTTATCGTTACAAATTACTTTCATTTCGGTTCTGCGGTTGATCGCATGCTGTGCCTCGGTACAGTTTACATTATCAGCACATTCGTTTAAGAGTTTTGTTTCACCATAACCTTTGGCTATGATTCTATCTCTTGAAATTCCTTGCGATACGATGTAATCAACAGAGGCATTGGCACGGTTTTGAGATAAGGTCATATTATACTCATGCGAGGCACGAGAATCGGTATGCGAGCTCAATTCTACCCTTACAGTTGGATTGTCTTTCATAAAGCGCACCAATCTGTTCAACTCTGGTTTTGCAGATTCTTTGATGAAATATTTATCAAGGTCGAACAAGATGTTATTCAATCTGATGGCCTTGTCACAATCGATCAGTTCGGCACACATTTCCAATTTGATGAATAGGTTTTTAGAACGGTCATAATTAGACGTTGTGATTTCTTCGTATTGTGAAAAGTAATTGTCTTTTTTGCCGTATAAGGTGTATTGGCCAATTTCATTGAGTTGAAATACAAAACTTCCCTGTGCATCGGTAATCGAAGTTTTCTTAAAAGCTTTTTCTGTGTTTTCTAAGATTACACTGGTTAAAGAAAGTGGGTTGGCAGTATTGCAGGCAAATATTTTTCCTCTGATGATGAAGTTTCTATTGCTATAGAGTATTTCTTTGTGTACCACACCTTGGTTTTTAAATTCAGCTTTGGCAACTCCGGCTGGGTCTAAAGGCGTGTCGTACAATTTGCCGTAAGCCACATAATCTTCTGGGCTCACATTTTCAAAAACAACCACACCTGCCGCATTGGTAATGCCGCTGTAGCTAACCGCACCCACATTGTTTTTGATCTGTACCTCAGTTTCTGGCAATAGCTCATGGGTATATTTATCTTTTGCGGTAATCTTTAAGGTATAGTTTACTTTGGCTGGTTGTGCTTTCGATTTAGGATCCTTACCACAACACCTGCAAAAACACCAACAGATGCAATATCACAGTTGCATGGTTTTACCCTGTCTACCCTTAAGCCATTGTAGGTGTTGCTAGTGCCGCTAGTTCTAAATGGTTGGTAACTTGCCGATACATTTAAAGCAGGGTCAACCATTTCGGGCGCATTAAAATGTTGTAGGTAATAGGCACCCACATTTACGCCCAGGTAATCGTTAAAAAAGTAATTGGCTTTTAATTGTGCTTTTGCCGAGAGCAGGTTTTTTACATCATATCCCGCATGGAAATTAAGCAATTGGTTAAGTGGTGTTACCGTCTCGCGTAATTCTGTTCTCCCACCTTTAATGTAGGCCAATCCAACCCTGGTATTCAGTTCTGCAGCAAATTTTCCAGTTTTGTTTTCATACCTGAAATCTGGACCGATACCTGCAAAAGTTCTGGTGATGGAATTTTCTACAATAGAAAAACTATTGAGTGGTGCAGATAACGAATTGAATAGATTGTCGGTAGGGTAGACGCTTTTTGGTTTGTTTTTGATGTAATCGAGGTCTATTCCTAATCCAAACCATTTCCAATAATGGTCTACAGATAATCCTAAGTCCATGCCTCCTTTGTAATCGATGTAAGGCTGGTTGTTACGGTATTTTGGGAGGTCGTAACCAACCCTTGGCGAAAAGTGCCAGTTTGCACTAGCAGGCTCTTTTACAGCCTGTGCTTTGGCAAATTGAATTGATAATCCTATCAGCAGGAACATCATTAGTTTAAGTGTTTTCATAATGCAATGTTTTAATGGTGAGTATTCCTTTTTTTAGATATATCAATCACCATTAAAAATTGTTACCCCCTTTGTCGATTTTAATTACAATGGGGCATTATAAAACATTGTGGTAGGAAAATGCGAAGGTATGGCCGCGGAAACGTAAAGACGGTATTAGGGAAATACAGTTGTTGGTATTTTATCATGCTGAGCCTAGTGAAGAATTGCAATTCAAAACCTCCCCGATCTCAGCATGACAATTTTAGATTTATTTCAACAAATCGGGTATCCGTTTATTGTTACCTACGATCCATACAATATCCTCGTTTTCGAATACCAGATTAGAATCAGGGTTCAGGATCCGTTGGCCATTGCGTTCTATACCTACAACCAATCCTTGGGTTTTTTCTCTGATGCCAGAGCTTCGGATACTTTGCCCAAATACTGGAGATTTGCTGTTGATGATCACTTTTTGCAATGACATGTCCTGTTTAGGGAAGTTACTTTCACTTTCCTCTATAAAACCTTCAAAAAGTGGCTTTACTGCGGCCAGTTGATCATCTGTACCAATTACCAAAACTTTATCATTAGGGTAAAGTCTTTCCTCTCTATTTGGCGTGGGGATCATGATCTTACCTCTTTCGATCAAAGCAATGTTGATCCCGTACTTTTCCCTAACTGCCAGATCTACTAAAGTTTGTCCCACTAAAGTTGATTCTGGTGCAACCGTTAATTCCAGCAAATGGCTATCCCATGGCAAGATTTCGGGTTGTCTGTTGGCTTCTTCACGGGCATTGAGGTTATGTAAAAAGCGGTTTTCCATACGCTCGTAAAAACTCTGTAGCTTTCTGGAGAATACGATCATTCCAACAATGATCAAGCCCAAGGCAATAGAAACGGCGACCCAAGTATTGTAGAATTGTACAATTAAGAAACCTACAAAGAAAATAGCCAAAGCAATACGCAAAAGCTCTAAGGCCACTAAAGGGCCACGGGTATATTTTTTATTCAACCAAAGGTGAGAATAAGCTTTTCTTTCTATCCTTCTGATGGCCAAGGCCCATAAAAAAGGAATCATAAAAATCAGGGCAATGATCAAGCTGACCACAATTCCGTTGTTCCCATTTAACAGATGTTCACTTACAAAAGGCTGTAGATATCTTGACGAAAGCAGAACGATACCTACCAATATTACCCCATGGATGATGGTGTTGAAGGCGTAAGCACGCAATAAGATCTTCCAATCGCTAAAGGTGGTAATACCTTGCGTACTGGAACTGTATCTGCTAATGGCATCTAACCATTTTTGAGGCAATACCCTGGCCAAGAAATTATAAAATGGTTCTGATACCTTAATCAAATAGGGTGTAGTAAAAGTGGTAATGGCCGAAGCTGCCACGGCAATAGGATATAGAAAGTCGCTGGTTACTTTTAAGGTTAGACCTAAGGTGGCAATGATAAAAGAAAACTCCCCAATCTGGGCCAAGCTCATACCTGTTTGTACCGATGTTTTAAGCGGTTGTCCAGACAAGAGCGCACCTAGCGTAGAACTCAGCAATTTGCCTAAAACAGTAGCTAATGTTACCACTACTATTGGTAGAGCATACTCTAATAAAATGCTTGGATCGATCAACATCCCTACTGAAACAAAGAAGATCGCCGCAAATAGGTCTTTTACTGATTTGGTTAAATGCTCTATCTTTTCGGCCTGTGTGGTCTCTGCTAAAATAGAACCCATGATAAATGCACCCAAAGCAGGAGAAAACCCAACCTTAACCGCTAACAATACCATTACTAAACATAGGGCCAAAGAAACGATCAGCATGGTTTCATCGTTCATCAGCTTTTTGGTGGCCTTTAAAAAAGTAGGAATCAAAAAGATACCACCTAAAAACCAAAGCACCAAGAAGAAAGCCAGTTTAAGGATAAGATCAACATTTCGCTACCCGCAAACTGCTGACTAACAGCCAACGTAGATAATAAAACGAGTAGTAAGATGGCTACAAGGTCTTCAACGATCAGTACGCCAAATACCAACCCAGCAAATTTCTTGTGTTTTACACCAAGCTCTTCAAATGCTCTAATGATGATGGTAGTAGACGATACAGATAAGATTCCTCCTAAAAAAATGCTGTCCATGGTGCTCCATCCCAACATTTTTCCAACGGCGAAACCGATCAATAACATAAATACTACTTCAACTATGGCGGTAATAGAAGCAGAGCCCCCAACCTTGACCAGTTTTTTAAAACTGAATTCGAGCCCTAGGCTAAAGAGTAAAAAGATAACGCCAATTTCGGCCCAAATGGTAATGCTTTTATGGTCGGTAACGGTAGGCATAAAATCGATGTAGGGGCCTACCAAAACCCCGGCTAAAATATAGCCAAGTACTAAAGGTTGTTTAATTTTTTTAAATAGGAGTGTAGTTACTCCCGCTGCGGCAAGTATAAGACCTAAATCGGCGATCAATACTGGTAAGTGGATCATAAAGAATATTTTTTTGTTAAATAATGGTTATTGCGGATATGCAAAAACGATTACCAAAAAGTATGCTTCGGAAACAGGCAGTTGAAAATAAACTGATAGCTATAATTACTTGTGCTTTTAAAAAAATAGACCATCAAAACGCTTGTAAACAGATAGGTTACCACACGTTGCATCAAACCAACCACATGGGCTAGGTTTTGGTTGTTTACCGTTTGATAGATCCGTTCAAGTTGGTCTGAAAAAGGTTCTTTACTTAAAGAATGATTGACTTTTTTGGCAAGAGTATTTACCTTGTCTAAAATTGGTGCAGGTTTCTTGATGGATTTTTGTGGAACTGAAATAGTAGGGTTCTCTAGGGCAGATGCGCTAGGGAAATACAAACAGACCAACAATAAAAAAGCAATAAAAAACCTCATTGCTTTAAAAATAATAAAAATAATTGGTTTTTACACCATTTAAGGCACTATTTCAATTCTTCATTGCTTTTAAAGAAAGCTAAAGTGTCAAGCTTGTCTTGGTGTAATTGCTGCGTTAAGGTCTCTAAACCAGTAAATTTTACATCGTGACGCAAGAATTTCAAGAAATTCATTTTGATGTGCTGACCATAGATCTCCCGGTTGAAATCAAAAATATTTACTTCTATATTACGCGTCATCCCATTGATGGTTGGTCGCTGCCCAATGTAGGCCATGCCTCTATATAGGTTAAGTCTGGAGTCTTTAGTCCTTAGTCTTGAGCTAGATTCTACTCCCGACTCCTGACTCTCGACTTCGGACTTTTCTTCCATCATCTCAATCGTTACCGCATAAATCCCGTCACTTGGAATGAGTTTATAGGTTTCTTCTACAAAGATGTTGGCAGTGGGAAATCCGATGGTACGTCCAATTTTATCGCCTTTAATTACCGGCCCATTGATGGCAAAATGATAGCCCAAATAGGTAGCAGCCAAAGCAACATCACCATCTAACAGCGCTTTGCGAATTTTGGTAGAACTTACAGCTACATCATTAATGTCCTGTTCAGGTATCTCTTCAATGCTATAGTTGTATATTTTCGAAAAAGCTTCCAATTCTGTCATGCCACCTTTTCTATCCTTACCAAAGCGATGGTCGTAGCCAACAATGATCTGTTTGGTGCCAATGGTATCAACCAATATATTTTGGATGTATTCGGCAGGGCTGAGGTTAGAAAAATCTCTGGTAAAAGGCGTAATGATCAAATGGTCAACCCCTAAGTCAGCTAAGATTTCTGCTTTCTCCTTGATGGTGTTGATCAGTTTCAGGTCTTGGTTTTCAGGATCGATCATGATCCGCGGGTGCGGGAAAAAGGTAAGGATTACACTTTCGCCTCCTGAAGACTTGGCCAACTCGCAAAGGCGTTTGACAATTTTTTGGTGACCATAATGTACGCCATCAAAAGTGCCGATTGTAACAACGGCATTGTCTAGTTTTTTAAAATCAGAAAGCTGGTTATATATTTTCAAAATAATCGTATTAATGGAAAGCCTGGCGTTTTACAACCCCACCCTTGATGTCTGCAATTTGTTGTTGTACCACAAACGCATCAGGGTCGATGTGTCTAACCTCAGTTTGTAGCTTGCTCATTTCGAGCTTGGTTACCACTGTATAAATAATGTCTATGTCTTTTTTCTCTAAATAACCACCTTCACCCTTGTAAATGGTAACTCCTCTTTTCATATCAGAAATGATGAAATGTTTAATCTCTTCATTCTTATCCGAAATAATGGTTACACCTGTATAAGCTTCCAATCCGTTAACAATAAAATCGATGGTATTAGAAGCCGATAGGTAAGTTAAAATGGCATACAAAGCGGTGTCTATATTGATGAAATAAGCCGCAAAGGCGAAGATAATGATGTTTAAGATCAGGATGATGTTACCAACAGTGAGCTGGCTTCTTCTACTAATGTACAAAGCCAATACCTCAGTACCATCAATTACGCAACCACCACGCATAGCCAGACCAATACCACCACCCAAAAAGAAACCACCAAAAAAAGCGATCAACAATTTCTCGTGTGTGATGGGTACAAATGGAATAAAAACCAGTGCCAAAGAGAGGGCGATAATGGCAATAGATGTTTTAATGGCAAAACCTTTACCAATCTGCTTGTAACCTAAAATTACAAAAGGGATATTGATCAAAACGATCAGGTAAGACAAGTTCCATTTGGTTAAAGTACTTACCAATAGCGAAATACCGGTTACGCCTCCATCTATAAAATGGTTGGGGTCAAAAAACTTTTCAGTCCAAAACAGGCCGAAATTACTCCGCATACAATCAATGCGACTTCCTTTAGCCGCTGCAGATTTTGTTTTTGTACCTTGTTTTGCATAAAACCTTTATCCGTTAGTTTCCTCTTTCTTACTGCGAAGATACTGAACCAGATCAGCTACTTCAAATGCATTGGCCAGTAAAAAATTACCGCTTCTGGTTCGTGTGAGTTTGGAGAGATAAGCCCCATTGTTCAGTTGTTTGCCAAAGTCAGAAACCAGCGAACGGATATAAGTGCCTTTGCTACAAACGATTCTGAAATCTATTTCTGGCAGGGCAATCCTAGTGATCTCAAACTCACTTACCGTTACAAAACGTTGACGCAGTTCTACCTCTTCACCTAAACGGGCCTTTACATACAATCTTTCTCCATTCACTTTTACGGCAGAGTGTGCCGGTGGGTATTGTGCAATGTCTCCCTTAAAAGGAGTTGTTGCCGCATAGATGGCTTCTTCGGTAATGCCTTCGATTGGAAATTCGTTGTCAATGGCAGTTTCCATATCAAAAGAAGGGGTAGTAGCCCCTAAAATCATGGTGCCGGTATATTCTTTCTCTTCTGCCTGAAAAGTATCGATCTGTTTGGTCAGTTTACCTGTGCAAATGATCAATAGGCCAGTGGCCAGAGGACTTAAAGTGCCAGCATGACCAACCTTTAGTTTTAATGGTTTTAGCGAATTCCTGATTTTGCCAACCACATCAAAAGAAGTCCATTTGTAGGGCTTGTTGATCAGTAGCAGTTCGCCTTGGGCAAAATTAAAATCAGGGAATTGTGGGTTTTCGTTATCCAAAAGCTTAAATTAAATTTATGCAAAGGTACGGCTTTAAATGATAGACAGTTCGTGTCCAGATAAAATCAATGCAATAATGATCACACCCACTACAATTCTGTACCAGCCAAAAATCTTAAAGCCATTTTTGTTCAGGTAACCGATAAAACTTTTGATGGCCAATAAGGCAATGATAAATGCCACTATGTTTCCAAAAGCCAATACTTGCATTTGATCAGTAGTAATGGTATGTCCTTCTTTGTAAAAATCCAACAGTTTTTTGCCAGTAGCGGCAAACATGGTCGGAACCGCCAAAAAGAAAGAAAACTCTGCGGCAACCTTTCTGCTCAGTTTTTGGCTCATTCCGCCAACAATACTGGCGCCAGAACGGGAAACCCCAGGATCATGGCCAAACATTGGAAGAAACCAATTTTTAGCGCCGTTAGGTAATTTACTTCTTCTTCTTCATTAATGGTAGGTTGGTTAAACCAATTGTCTACAAATAATAAAATCACACCCCCGACTACTAAAGAAATACCCACGGTAAGCGGACTTTCTAACATCTGGTCAATCTTATCGCTTAACAAAAAGCCAAAAACCGCTGCGGGAATAAAGGCAATAAAAAGTTTGATATAAAAGTTGATGCTTTTGAAAAATCTTTTGAAATAAAGGACCACTACAGATAGAATAGCGCCCAATTGAATGCAGATGGTAAACAGTTTTACAAAAGGATCGGAAGCAATGCCCATGATCGAAGAGCCAATCATCATGTGCCCCGTAGACGAAACAGGTAAAAACTCAGTTAATCCTTCGATAATTGCAAGGATCAAGGCTTGTAAAAAACTCATGTAGGTCTATTTCTTGAGTACGGCGTAGATGCCAAAACCAAAACCGAACAATACCACCATTGGAGCGATCAAAGTTCTTCTTACATCATAGATGTCGCCGGTTGTACCGATCATCAAGATAAAGCCAATGATAACAATTGCAATGCTGATCAATAACAATTGATAGTTCTTTTTGGTAAAAACCAGTTCTGTTTTTTGTTCCTGTTTTACAGGAGCTGCTTGTTTGTGTGCCATTATCTATAAAGGTCGTAAATTTTTAAACGTAAATATCTGCTTACTGCAAACATGGTGCTCATCGAGGTAATGAATATGCCAACAGCAACCATGCCGATCAGTACAAAACCAAATTCGGTATAGTTTCTAAGGATCAAGATCTCTGGAATTTCTTTCTGTGCATAATACAAAAGGCCCAATAAAATGATGATCGCAATAAATGAGGCAATTAATCCGTGCAGGGCAGCCACTAAAATAAATGGCTTTCTGATAAAGTTCTTTGTTGCACCAACCAATTGCATGCTTTTGATCAAAAAGCGTTGCGAGAAGATGGCCAGGCGAATGGTATTGTTGATCAATGCCACAGCGATCACCAATAAGATAATTGCAAAGCCCAATACGATCAAACCAATGGTATTGATGTTTTTGTTCACCATGTCAATCAATGAACTTTGGTAAACTACTTCCTTTACGATCGGGTTTTTTTCGATATTCTTTTTCAAGGCATCAATGTTCTGGTTGTTGGCATAATCTGCTTTCATGTATACATCAATGGTAGAAAGGAGTGGATTGTAACCTAAAAAGTTCACAAAATCCTCACCAAGGTCTTTGGTCAGGTTGTGCTGCGCAACTTCTTTGTTTACATATTGTGTCTGCTTAATGGCAGCGTTACTGTTGAGTTCTTTCTGAAAGGCCAAGATATCGGTTTCTTTAGCGCCTTCATCTACAATAATGTTCAAAACAATATTTTCTTTAACATAATTGGATAGATTTTTAGCGTGGACCAAAATCAGTCCCAACATGCCCAACATCAGCAATACCAAGGCAATGCTAAAGATGGTAGAAATATAAATGGTTTTGGTTTTCTTAGATGCCTCGCTTACTTCGAATTCTTCCATGTATTTATGTTTTTGTTTTGCGAAAATAAAGAAAGATAAGTAAAATGTATATTTAAAATTGGCTTTTGTTTGCAGAAGCTCAAATAAAAACCATACTAATTTAACAATAGCCGGTCATTATATTGCTTTTTGAGGTTGATATTTAACGATATTTAACATTCTGGACTGGTTCATCATAGTTCAATTCATTTGCACTCATTGATTGACAGCATTGGGAGATACTTCATATAGGTTTTCTAAAAGCTGTAACCACCTAAGATACCTTAGGTTTCTAAGATGGTAAGCCTTACCTGCTAAAAAACACATAGGAACATCGTTCACATAGGTTTATGGTGTTTTAAGTATGACTCATCAAAACCTGCTCTTATTCCTGTCCTTTAAACGTGATAATAAAAGTAGCTCCTTCGTTAACCTTACTTACCACTTCTATTTTACCACCCAAATTGGTGATGTGGTTATAGATCAAATAAAGCCCAATCCCTTTGCTATCTGTTTCTTGATGAAACCTTTGGTTAAGCCCAAATACCTTGTGCTTAAACTGTTCTACATCAAGGCCCAAGCCGTTGTCAGAAAAAATCAATTGACAAGCGTTGTCTTCTCTTCTGGTAGAAATTACAATGGCCGGTAATTGGTCTGGTTTCGAATATTTGATAGAATTGGTAATGAGATTTAAAAAGATACTTTCCAGGTAAGACTTATTGAATGGAATACTTTCAACCTCCGAAAAATCAGCAACAAACGTAACTTTCGAACTATCGATCAAAGCACCAATGCTTTGTTGTACCGATTTTAGCGTGTCCTCAAAACGGAGCTCTTCAATAGGTAGGTTCAACCTGTCGTTTTTGATCAGGATATCAACATAGTTGTTTAAGGTTTCCTTTAGGCTCTTGGTGGCCGATTTTAGTTTATCGATAAAGCCATTGGTTTGTTTGTCCTGTATCTTGCTTACATCCAGCAAACTGAAAATAGAAAGCAGATTGTTTACCGGTGACCTTAGGTCGTGGGCTGTAATATAGGTAAACTGCTTTAGGTCTTTGTTTACCTTGGTCAGGTTGGTCAACAACAAGTTACGTTGTTCTTCCAACATCTTTTTATGGGTAATGTTCTTGGCAATGGCATAGACCAGCTTTTCGCGGTCAAGCGGAATAGACGTCCATGATAACCAAACAATCTCTCCAGTTTTGGTAAGGTAACGGTTCTCGAAATTCAACAGTGGATTGTTCTTGGTCAGGTTTGCCCTTCTTTTGGCTGTAATTTCTTTATCGTCCTGATAGATGAAATCGCGGATTGGTCTGGCAAAAAGCTCTTCTTCAGTATAACCCAATACCTTACAAACTGCCGGATTGATCTTTCTGAAATAGCCATCGTAACCAGCAATGATCAACAAATCTGGAGAAAGCTCAAAAAAAGGTTCAAGTTTATAGTTTTGGTTGATATGGTTTTCCTTCATTAACGCTCTATATAGAATAGAATCTTTAAAATGTTATTAAGGGGATAACCGTTTAAATATGCTATTGTTTTAATTCTGAACGAATATAGCGGTTTTTTGGGCAGTAGAATAAGAAAATATGAAAACATAGCCTGATTTTAACAGATTGGCCAAGGTATCTGGCGCAAATAAGATTCTGCAACTAAAGGCATCATTAAACTTTAAACAGAAGCTTAATTTCCTTATTTTCGCAAACTATTTAAGAAAGAGCAGATCAATGGATTATCAATTTAAAGAGATAGAGCAGAAGTGGCAAAAGTATTGGGCAGAAAACCAGACTTTCAAGGCCGATACCAATTCTAACAAACCTAAATATTATGTGTTGGACATGTTCCCATACCCTTCTGGTGCTGGTTTGCATGTGGGGCATCCACTAGGTTACATTGCATCAGATATTTTTTCTAGATATAAAAGACTAAAGGGCTTTAATGTGTTACACCCAATGGGCTACGATTCTTTTGGCTTGCCAGCAGAACAGTATGCCATCCAAACGGGCCAACATCCGGCTATTACCACCGAAGCCAACATTGCAACCTATCGACGTCAGTTAGACCAGATCGGGTTCTCTTTCGATTGGAGCAGGGAAGTGCGCACCAGTGAACCATCTTACTACAAATGGACACAATGGATCTTTATGCAGTTGTTCAACTCTTGGTATAACCTCGAAACAGACAGAGCAGAAGACATCACCACTTTGATTGAAAAATTCAATGCAGCAGGCAGCGAAGGCATCAAAGCTGTGTGTGACGAAGATGTACGTAGCTTTTTACCTAGCGATTGGGCTACCTTTAGCCCAGAAGAGAAACAGACCGAACTTTTAAAATACCGTTTAACCTATCTCAAAGAAAGTACTGTAAACTGGTGCCCAGCTTTGGGAACTGTTTTGGCCAACGACGAAGTGAAAGACGGTTTCTCTGAGCGTGGTGGTTATCCAGTAGAGCAAAAGAAAATGATGCAGTGGAGCATGCGGATTTCTGCTTATGCAGAACGTTTGCTACAAGGCCTAAACACCATAGATTGGCCCGAGCCTGTAAAAGAGATGCAGCGCAACTGGATTGGTAAAAGTGTGGGTGCAAGTGTAAGATTTAAGATAGACCTTACATCTCCCATTTCCCATCTTACATCAGGTCACATCGAGGTATTCACAACGCGTATCGATACCATTTTTGGGGTGTCGTTTATTGTATTGGCACCAGAGCACGAGTTGGTGAAGGCATTGACTACCGAAGCACAACAACAAGAAATAGACAACTACATTGCGCAAACTAAAAAGAAATCTGAATTAGATCGCATGGCCGATACCAAGACAGTTTCTGGGGCATTTACAGGGAGTTACGTAATCAACCCAGTTAATGGCGAAAAGGTACAGATCTGGATTGCAGATTATGTGTTGGCAGGTTACGGAACTGGAGCGGTAATGGGTGTGCCAAGTGGCGATCAACGTGATTGGTTGTTTGCTACACATTTCAACTTACCGATCATCCAGATCTTAGATGCACAAAAAAACCTCGAAGTAGAAGCAGACCCTACCAAAGAAGGGAAATACATCAACTCCGATTTCATCAATAACCTAGGCTATAAAGAAGCCGTATCTTACCTTAACCATTGGATCGAAAGAGAAGGTGTAGGTAAGGCCAAAACCAATTACCGTATGCGCGATGCTATTTTCGGTCGCCAACGTTATTGGGGCGAACCTATTCCTGTGTACTTTAAAGACGGCTTGCCTTATTTGATCAAGGAAGAAGAACTGCCTTTGATGTTGCCAGAAATTGATAAATACCTGCCAACCGAAAGCGGTGAGCCACCTTTGGGTAGGGCTACCGATTGGAGTTACGAAAAACAATACGAATACGAATTGTCTACCATGCCAGGTTGGGCAGGCAGTAGCTGGTACTGGTACCGTTACATGGATGCACAGAACGGATGCGAGTTTGCATCGAAAGATGCCATCGACTATTGGAAAGCAGTGGATTTATATATCGGAGGTTCGGAGCATGCTACTGGACACTTGTTGTACAGCCGTTTCTGGAACAAGTTCTTAAAAGATCTAGGTTATGTAAACGAAGAAGAGCCGTTTAAAAAACTGATCAACCAGGGCATGATCCAAGGTAGAAGTAACTTTGTATACCGTGTGGTGGATGCAGAAGGTAAAGGAACCAATACTTTGGTCTCTTACGGTTTAAGAAAAGAGTATAAAACATCGGCATTACATGTTGATGTAAACATTGTAGAGAACGAAGTCTTGAACATCGAAAAATTCAAGTTGTTCAGACCAGAATTTGCCAATGCTGAGTTCATTTTAGAAAACGGAAAATACATTTGCGGGGTAGAAGTAGAAAAAATGTCGAAATCAAAATTCAATGTGGTTAACCCAGATGTTTTGATCGAGAACTACGGTGCAGATACCCTACGCATGTACGAAATGTTTTTGGGCCCATTAGAGCAGAGCAAACCTTGGAACACCAATGGCATTGAAGGTGTATTTAAATTCTTGCGCAAGTTTTGGCGTTTGTTCCATAACGAGGAGTGGGTGTTTAGCGTAAGCGATAGTATCCCTACCAAAGCAGAATTGAAAGCCTTACACAAGATGATCAAAAAAGTGCAAGACGATGTGGAGCGTTTCTCTTTCAATACCTCTGTATCAAGCTTTATGATTGCGGTAAACGAACTGACTGACCTGAAATGTAAAAACCGTCAGGTGTTAGAAGATTTAGTGGTGGTACTTTCGCCTTATGCACCACATATCTGCGAAGAGTTGTGGGCTTTGTTGGGCAATACAGATCTTTCAAATGCAAGCTACCCAACATTTAACCCAGCCTATTTAGAAGAAGACGAATTTGCTTATCCTATTTCGGTAAACGGTAAAATGAAGATGAACCTGAACCTTAGCTTGGCCTTAGACGAGGCACAGGTTAGGGAAGCCGTTTTAGGCAACGAGCAGGTTAAAGGTTACTTGGAAGGTAAAGAACCTAAAAAACTGATCTTCGTCAAAGGAAAGATCGTCAATATTGTGATCTAAGGGAACTGATCCTCTTAAAATAAAACGAAAGCCACTTCTTTAAGGAGTGGCTTTTTTGTTGTGTCCTCCCGAAAAGCACACAGACAGCACTAATGTAAAATATACCCATTGGAGGGTATTTACTGCTGTTGATAGATCGAATATCATTGTACCATAAATATATAGTTATGAGATTCAGATATTTTATCCTGCTGTGTTTAGGTTTTACAGCCTTAAGAACAAACGCACAACAACGCAGTACCGGTGCTATTTTTAATGCATCAACCATTGAGGCCACGCCACAAAAAGTAACCCTGTCTTTTAGAAGTTTTGCAGCTATGCCAAGCAGCTATAGTCTTGAGAAATATTGTCCAACGCCAGCCAACCAAGGCAACCATGGTACCTGTGTAGCCTTTGCCAATGGTTATGGTATCGCTACCATCCTCTATGCCAAAACACATAACCTTACAGATAAAGCACTCATTAATAAATATGCGTTCTCGCCAACATTTTTGTACGAGCAGATCAAAAATGCCAACGACAAAGACTGCCAGAGTGGGGCCGATCCCATTACAGCCATCATTACCATGATCAAAAGTGGAGAAGCATTGATGAGAACCGTTCCCTACCAATGTGGTGTTCCATTAACCAGTACTGCAAAAGCAGAAGCCATTAACTATAAGATCCAAGATGCGGCCATGTTGTTCGCAGCCAAAGGGATGATGAAAGAAGATGCCTATTACAAAGAACCACAAGATATCATCAATATCACCAAAAAAGCATTGACCGAAGGCACGCCCGTTTCCGGTGGTTTCAATATTCCAGAAAGTTTCTTTAGCATCAAATCGCCAATATGGACATCTGATCCAGCCGAAGTGAACAAAGATTGGAAACACAACGGACATGCCATGGCCGTAGTAGGGTATGACGATAACGTGGCTGGTGGCGCTTTTAGGATTCTGAACAGTTGGGGTAACCAATGGGCCGATGGGGGTTATGTGTGGATGAAATACAACGACTTTGCACGTTACTGTGTCATTGCCCTACAGGTTTTTGCCGATCCCAATACCTTGGCGCCTGAAGAGAACAAACCGAAACCAACGCCTGCACCTACGCCAAGTCCTAGCCCAAGTCCAACACCACAACCTGCACCTAAACCTAATGAAGCCACTTTCGCTTTAAGTGGAAGTATAGAGTTTAAACTAAACACTGGAGCAGACATGACAGTTAACAAAACATCTACCCGCAATCTAACGGTAGAAGAAGATGTAAAAGGACCAAAAGAAGACCTGGTTGCCTACACCATGAACGGGGTATACCAAAGCGGTACCAAGTTTAGGTTTTACATGAACATCGATCAAGAAGCGTATGTTTATGCCTTTGCCACAGACTTAACAGGCAAGGTCAACCTGATCCTGCCTTTTGCCGACAATATTTCTACCCACGTAGGGGCCAACAGTACCATCGCCTTTCCATCAGATAGCAAAGTGATCCAGCTCGACGAACAAAAAGGAACCGATTACCTATTGATCCTATATGCTGCACAAAAATTAGATGCACAAGCCATCGCCACCCAGATGAACAGCATGCAAGGCGCACTAAGTACAAAAATCAAAACTGTTTTGGGCAATAAACTGATAGACAAATCAAAGATTACCTATAATACTGATAAAGTTGGGTTTAGCACCAAGGGCCATTCTACCAGAAACCTGACTGTTGTTGACGACAGCAAACCCACCACTGGGAGTGTAGTGCCTTTAATGGTCGAGATCAAACACAATTAATCAATCCAAAATCTGGCTTAACGCGCTATCTGTTATGAAAAAATATATCATCGGTATTTGTCTATCCCTGCTGTTCATCGCCAAAAGCTATGGGCAAGAAAAAATGCACTTGGTAATCCCACAAGGCCACACTAGTGATGTGCAATGTTTGTTATTGAGTAAAGATGATCGGTACCTGATCAGTGGGGGTGCCGATGGAATTGTTAATTTTTACGATCAAAAACAACAGAAACTGTTAAAGGCTTTTCCGCTCATTTCAGACTTTGGCCGTGTTGATCCCCGAAAACTGGAATTCAACGCTGCACAGACCAAGATATTGATCTTGGCGATTGGGCCATCTTTTTGTTGGATGTTGAAACCTTGACTGCTAAGGTCCTCTTTCAAAAAAAAGGAGTGATCATGAGCGCCTTTTCGCCCGATGGTAAAACAGTTTATGTAGCCACTAGAAATGGAGCCTATCAGGTAGATGTGGCTTCTGGAAAAGCCACCAGTTTATTCGTATTGGAACAAAAAGTAGAGTTTACCAATGTACTGGTAGGCAAAGATGGCAGGACACTTTATTTCTGTACAGCAACTAACTTGACCAAATATGATATCGCGCTCAAAAAAACAACGGTTTTTAATATCCCCAATGTGTACGATGTATTGCCCAATGGCCAATTGTTTGCCTTTAACCTCTTAGATGAGAACAAAGACCTGTACAACATTATCCGTTACAATCCATTTACCTTACAAGAAGTAACAAAACTGACCTTTACCGGAAACTCTTGGCGTTTTAAATATGTGATCTACAGAGATTGGCCACCTTTAGATATGCTCCATTGGTGGAACATTGATGCCAAACGACATCGGGTAATCTTGAGCAATAAAACTGAAGGTATTATCTATGATTACGAAAAAAATGCAGTTACCCAGCTGCCAAAATATAGTATGCCTTACGCTACTTCAGTTATAGCCAGCAATACCGACCCTAATAAATGGTTTATTGGTTTTGGAGGTGGCGAAAGTACATTAGATGTAAGGGCCTATAACCCGGTTACCAATGTCATTTCAGAATCGATGCTTAAAGGAGGTTATGAAAGCAGATACCTCAGTGCCGCACAACATAGCAATGGATTTGTTTCCAGCCCTAAAGTGTCGGATGATGTCAAATATTTCAACGTAACCGAATCGGGTAAACAAGTTAAATTGTTAACATGGGGAGGAGCCAGAACCAGTGCCAAATTGTTCAATAGCATTGGCGAAACCGCTACCCTATCGCCTGATGGTAAATACATTACCGCAGCCAATTATTTCGGTTATAACATGATTGCTGATGTATATGGAGCTGGCCAAACCGCCAAAAAGGTATTCGAATCAAAAACAACTGGCAATATCAATACCATTGATTATTCGGCCAACGGACTAATTGCCTATTTTAACAACAGAACGATATACATCTATGATATCAAAACCGCCACCATCATTAAAAAAATAACAACCGGAGGTGGAGACCTGGCTGTTCATGGCGATAAATATGGAGTGATTGCTGCCGATGGAAAGATGGTTTATGCCATGTATGGTGGTCAAAACAATGCAGGTGTAGAGCTAAGATTTGTGGCTGCTTTTAGTGTAGAAACAGGTCAGGCGGTTTGGAGAAGAAAATTGCCAGAAGAATGTACCTTGGTGCAACTGAGCGAAGATGGGAAAAAACTATATGTAGGTTATGGATTGACCTTGGATGAATTAGAACCCGCAACAGGAAATGTGCTGAATACCAAAAAGTTTAAAGGGTTTATGGAAAGCCCAGATGGTTTCTATATCTATGCCTTGAGCAAGGATGCCTCTAAAGCATATATCTTAACACCAGATGGCCAAGCCTGTGTATACAATACCACAGATCAAACACAACTGTTCAGGTTTCCGACAAGGTTGCAAGAAGGTATTTTCCTAAAAAACGATAGTTTAATGGTAACAGCTACGGGTAGCAATTTAAAGATCTGGGACATCTATGCCCGAAAAGAACTGGCCAGTATCTATGTTTTTAAAGAAACCAGCGCCTACATTGTCATTACACCAGAGGGATTGTTTGACGGGACCGAAGAAGCCATCCGATCAATCTATTTTGTAGAAGGTAAAGAAGTAGTGCCAGTAGAATCTTTCTATGAAACCTATTATACCCCAAACCTGTTGGCCCGTATCTTAAGCAGACAAAAACTGCCTGTTGTTAACGATGTCAGAAACCTGCACCCTAGGCCGAAAGCCCGCCTCAATTATGCGGTAAAAACACGTAACCTGAAAGTAACCGACGATAAACAACCAGATTTTACCAATAGTACAGGTTTGGCAGAGATTGCCATTGAAGCTTCGGCAGAAAACGATAGGGTAGATGAGGTCAGGTTGTTCCACAATGGGAAGATTGTGAATGTGGTGAACCGTAATTTGGTGGTAACCGACGAAAAAACGGGTAGGGTACGACGTTTGTATACCATTAACCTGTTGCCTGGTATCAATACCTTTAGAGGTGTGGCGTTAAATGGACAAAGAACAGAAAGTGCACCTGATGAGATTTCAATCAACTACATCGGCACTGCTGCGGTTAATCCTAATGGACCTCCTGTAGTGGTACAAGGAGATATCGATCAGATCGACCAAGAAGCTACCCTACATCTGTTTGTGGTGGGAATCAATGCTTATAAAAATCCCAATATGCGTTTAAATTATGCTCTGGCCGATGCCACTGCATTTAAAGAACAAATGGAAAAAGGTGCCAAAACCGTAATCAAAAATGTAAAAACCTATTTTGTGACCGATGACCTAGCCAACAAACAAGGCATTGTCAATGCTTTTGAAAACGTGCAGAAAGCTGCCAAAGCGCAAGATGTATTTGTATTTTATTATGCAGGTCATGGAGTCAATCAGCGAAAAGAGCAAAGAATTTTATTTGGTGCCAAATGATGTGACCGACTTGAAAAATGTAGATGAGGCTTTATTGAAAAATGGGATTGCATCTAAACTGCTCCAGCAATACGCCGTTAACATCAAGGCGCAGAAACAACTGTTTATCTTAGATGCCTGCCAAAGTGCGGGTGCTTTTTCTAAATTGATCGAAAGTGATGCGACCCAACAAAAGAGCTTGGCCTTGGTGGCCAGAAGTACGGGAACACATTGGATGGCTGCCAGTGGAAGTCAGCAATACGCACAAGAATTTAGTCAGTTGGGGCATGGTGCGTTTACTTATGCTTTGCTTACAGGTTTAGAAGGCAAGGCACAGATCCAAAAAATGATTACCGTAAATGGCCTAAAGAACTACATCAGCGATATCATTCCAAAATTGATGAAACAATACAACGGTTCCGAGCAGTTTCCTGTAAGTTATGGTTTTGGTAAAGATTTTCCGGTAGAGGAGGTGAAATAGATATCGTCTATCAATGGTCCTAGGTTCGAAACCTAGCGGGATTACATGATTTCACAAAGAGGCTTTGGGCCTCTTTTTTTATGCCTTCAAGTTAATTTAACCAGATCCACAATAATCATAGAATTTAACTAAATTCGCCACCAGCTAAAAACAACTCTCCCATAAACAAGCAATGATTAATGGATAAAATTGATTTATTAGGTGCCTTCGCTTTGATCGCAATCGTAATCTCATTATTTTTAGCCTTGTTTTTGGTTACCGTTAAAACCGCACATCAATTGAGCAACCGTCTTTTTGCTTTTTTTCTGGTTTTAACCGCAATTGATATCAGTGTAAACCTCAGCGATTTGTTCAACATCCCTTTGAATGCAAGGGTTTTCATCAGTTCGTTTTTTTTCTTACAACTTCCAACCTTTTATCTATACGTATTGTCGGTTTGTTATGCCGATTTTAAGCTAAGACCCAAGCATTTGATCCATGTCGTTCCTTTTTTGATCGCAAATTTGATTTTAATTCCTCGTTTTTATAGCGTTGACCTGGCTTCTAAAATCCAGTTTCTTCAAAAAAGCGGCAGTATGTTAGAAATCCAGTTTAACCATGTGGTGATACATGTTCAGGTGGTAGCCTACCTCATTGCGGCTTTTATGCTGTTAAGAAAAGCAAAGAAAATCTATCTCGAAAATTATGCAGGAGCAAGTATTGAATCATTGAACTGGTTGTTCCAGTTTACTTTGGCATTGTCGGTCTTTTGTTTTGTTGCCCTGTTTAAGAACATCTTTAAATTTTCTGAATACCCTAGCATTGCCGAAGGATTAAAAATTGGACTTTTCGTATTTGAGCTGGTCATCATTTTTTGGTATCTATTTAAAGCATTAAATCATCCAAGCTTATTTAGAAATATCGATTCGAAATTGAAACTGGTGCAGCACATCATTACGGAAGAAAAAAATAGCGGGCAATTTGCAGTGGACGAAAATGAATACAGCGAAGAGTTGCTGAAGTTAAAGCAGTATATGGTCGAGGACAAACCCTATCTTGACCCTTCCTTAACCATCCAAGCTGTTTCTGCTGCGCTTAAAATTCCTGTTCGCGACTTATCTGTTTTGATCAATCATAAACTAGAACAGCATTTTTACGATTTTGTGAATACCTATCGCATAGAAAAGGCCATGGATATTTTAAAAGATGTTACAAAAAGCAAGCTAACGATATTAGAAATTTTATATCAAGTAGGTTTCAATTCAAAATCTTCTTTCAATACAGCCTTTAAAAAACATACAGGGTATACCCCAACTGCTTATCGCAAAAATCTGTAATACAGTAATTTGTAATTACTCGTACTTGTTGTTGTAGGTATTCGTACCAATTTTTTGAAACAAAAGCGTTCGACTACTTTTATTCGGTCGCACAGCCTTTATTTCTTCCACACATTTGTATCGAAACAATTATTAACCTCAAACTCGATACAATGAAAACTTCATTTAAACTTTTAACAGCACTATTGTTAATCAGCAACTTTTGTTTTGGACAAGACCTCACCAAAAGGATCGATTCGATCATAAAAGATAATTATCAAAAAAATCCTAACGTAAGCATTAGCTTTGGTTTGATCAAAAACAATGAAACGTACTTTACCGCCTATGGTAACTTAGATGCAGAAAGCAAAACGCAAATTGATAAAAACTCCATATTCGAAATCGCATCGATCACTAAAATCTTAACCTCAAACTTAATTGCACAGGCAGTTATCGAGCACAAAATAAAAGTAGACGATTATATCGACAACTTCTTGCCCAAAACCTATGTGTTGCATGCAAGTCTTAAAAACAAAATAAAGATTTCAGACCTGGCTTCTCATCAATCTGGTTTGCCTGACATAGATTTTGCAAAGTTGATCGAATTAGATCCACAACAGCCTGTAAGTAATGTAACTGAACAAACATTGGTTACCCTAATCAATAACTGTAGCCAACTGATCGACTATGGTAAATACCGTTATTCTACCATTGGATATACCTTGTTAGGGCAAGTCTTAGAAAGATCTATAACAAGAGTTACGATGAGGTTATTACCGAAAAGATCATCAAATCTTTACAGCTGAAAAATACGTTAACGAAAAACTTTGAGGTAAAAAACAGGGTAGTTGGTCATAACCCAGAGGGTGGCATACAAGAATTTTTTAAATGGAATGTTACTGCATCTGCCGGATTGGTAAAATCCAATGCTGTAGATATGGTTACGTATTTAAAAGCAGTATTGGATAAAGAAACCACCATTGCCAAAGCAGCAATCATTACAGAAAGGATTTTTTATAAAGATGAAAAAAGAGAAATGGGTCTAGGTACAAATATTATGACAGATGATAAAAATACAATTTATCTAAAATCAGGAGATTCTATGGGACAATCTTCCCTCATCTGTTACAACAGAGCCAAAAATTGGGGTTTCATCATCCTACTCAACCAAAGGAACTCGAAAATGAGACAAGACCTATTGAATAAAATCTATGACACCGTCTTGAAATAAATAAAGCAGTGCCAAGTTTCCAAGCTGTTTCAGTTTAAACCTGAGCTCTTGTGGACACGGCAAGCCAATGCAAAGGCGCATACAGTTTTCAAATTGGTTCTGTAAGGTAAACATACGCCCAAGGAAGTTCAACGGAGAATGAAAGCTCAACAATGTGTTGTGACAGTACAACAACATCAAAGAACATCCATAAACTGTAACTTTACAAAGTCATTTTTTTGAATATTCCAATAAGTCAGAGGGTTGGCAATCCAATACATCGCAGATGGCTTCTAGCGTACTAAATCGAATAGCTTTTGCCTTTCCGGTTTTAAGGATGGAAAGATTGGCCAGCGTAAGCCCTACTTTTTCAGAAAGCTCGTTCAAAGACATTTTTCGCTTGGCCATCATTACATCCAAGTTAACAATAATAGGCATAGTTTATACAGTTAGTTCGTGTTCGGCTTGGATTTCTACCCCTCTTTTAAAGATCTGCGCAATTACAAAAAGTATAACGCCCATAAATACCCATACATCAGCCCCACCTAAGCGTAAATTTTGTAGGTCTGGCATTTCAATCCCTTTTTTAGCTAGCCATTCCGCATAATTGGCACCCCATGCAGAGAAAATCCCGATCAACAAGGCTACGTACGATAGATTAGAAACGAAATTCACCATTTCCTTGTTGAAAGGCTCAGACATGTTCAGTTTTTTACTGTGCAGAATTCTGATGATCAGATAAAATAAAAATGCTTTAAAAGTCATCGGCATAATGATATGCAGGAGTATTACCAAATAATATCCTGTGTCGTATTGATAAAGATTTGTCAAGTCTGCTTGCTGCCATAGATATTTAAGACTGGCCGGATTGACCAATGCAAAAACAGCATTCGTAATAAAGCCACCAAGCTCAATGCAAACGCCAAAAAATATGATCCATGAAATCACGATCAATACATTCAAGATTTGTTTCGTTTTTATTTCCATTTTTTAATGATTTAAGATTACGATGCAATTATAAATAAATATTTATTGAAAAACAATAAATATTTATCAAAAAACTTTAGAGTTAATCATTCCGTCAAAAGCAGGTTTATAAAATTATGCGGTGCTGATACAGAAAGGCGTTTTTTTAAGGCATTGCCTTGTCCAATTTTATCCAGTAACCAAAGTTAGCTTGCTTTTTATTTGACTTGCCCTTATCAGTTTTTATACACTAAAAAAATAATTTTCGGTTTGCTTGTGATTTTTTGGACCTTGTTACGAATAATAGGGAAAGATGATTTAAAATCAATGCAGACCACTACAACAGTTCAACAAGATTTCGTTTCTACAATCGAGGCCAATAAGGGCATCATATTTAAGATATGTAATTCTTATTGTCCCAATGCGGCAGACCGTGAAGACCTTGCGCAAGAGATTATCTTTCAATTGTGGAAATCGTGGAGCAATTTTGACCAGGCCTACAAACTTTCTACCTGGATGTACAGGATTGCCCTAAATGTGGCCATTTCTTTTTATAGAAAGGAAAAGAATAGCACAAATACGATTTTGATGGGCGATCATTTGATCGAGCTGAGTGATGAACTTTTGGAAGAGGGCCTAGAAACAAACCTTAATGCGCTGCAACAGTTCATTAACGAATTAAAGCCTTTGGATCGGGCATTGATGATACTTTATCTGGAAGAAAAGACCCATAAGGAAATGGCAGAGATCATTGGAATTAGTACGACCAATGTGGCCACTAAAATTGGAAGGATAAAGGAACAATTGAAACAAAAATTTAACAATCAAGATTAAAGAAATGGAAAATATAGAAATTATAAATCTTTGGAAACAATACGACGAGAAATTGGAAAAATCCATCTCACTCAACCGTCAGATCATTGCTGACCTACAACAGCAAAAGGCCAAAAATGTATTAAAACCAGCCAAAAACATCAAACTGTTTGCTGTTATAGCAGGTATCATATATGTGGCATTCTTAGCTTTTCTGGTATTCAACTCGCTAAGTTTCGAGCATATATTCTTTGTGGCTTCATTAAGCATCAGCATCGTGATTACCCTCATTGCAATTGGTTATTATATCTATCATATTAAACTGATCAACGAAATTGACAATAGTGAAAGCGTAGTGCAGATCAAGAAAAATTAGCTGCGCTACAGGCATCTACCTTAAATGTGGTACGTATACTGTTATTGCAATTGCCTTTTTATTCTACATGGTACATCAATTTCGAATGGATAAAAGAAAGTCCGAATATGTTCTATTTTATACACATACCCATTGTACTGCTTTTTGCAATGGCAAGTATCTGGTTGTTCAACAACATCGATGTCAAAAACATGGATAAAAAATGGTTCAGGTTTTTGTTTCAAGGAACGGAGTGGCTGGCCGTTGTTAGGTCTGGACAGTTTTTGAAAGAGATCGAAAGTTTTAAGCACAATTGATAGGTAAGGCTTGTGCATGGTTAGTGGGGATACTAACCATGCAATATTGAAATTTAAAAAGTTTCTAAATAAGCAAGCAGATAAAAGACCTATTGCCCTTTGGTTTTAAAATGTAAAATGCCATTGGTGCATTAAATAACTAGTATTCAGTTTAAATCGATGGCTGGTATGGATTGGTATGTGGGAATGTTGTGAAACCATTTACCGATGATATATTACCGTTCACCGCCTTTTCGGTTCAAGTGGTCAGAAATGAATTTCTATTGGTGTAACAAAAATTAATTTTGTTAGACTAATTAGCAATAAAAATAAATCATAACTATGAAAAAAATTATACTTCTATGTGTAGGTCTAATGTTGATGTTCGGTGCGAAGGCCCAGTTTCCCGGTATGGGGGGTGGTGCCCAGAAGGTGACTGTAACTGGTCGTATTACGGCATTGGTATTGGATTCGGTAACCAAACAACCAATAGATTATGCTACGGTATCCTTGGTTAAGGTAAAAGACAATAAAGCAGTAAATGGTGGTTTAACAGACGATAAGGGTAAGATTACCTTACAAAATGTTGCACCAGACGAGTATAAGCTTATTGTTGGTTTTATCGGTTACAAAACAAAAACTTTGGTGGTAAAAACTACACCAGAAAAGTTAGACAATAACGTGGGCAGTGTTTTCATCGCAGCTTCGGCCAATACCTTGAACGAGATCACGGTTGAAGGCAAAAAAGCCATGGTAGAAAACAAGATCGATAGATTGGTGTACAATGCAGAAGCCGATGCGACCAATGCAGGCGGCGATGCTACTGACGTAATGCGTAAAGTGCCGATGTTATCTGTTGATATGAATGGCAACATCCAATTGCGTGGTGCTGCGGTAAGGGTATTGATCAATGGTAAACCATCGGGTACCATGGCCAGCAGTGTAGCTGATGCTTTAAAGATGATGCCTGCAGAGCAGATCAAAAGTGTAGAGGTCATCACCAGCCCTTCGGCCAAATACGATGCAGAGGGTTCTGGCGGTATCGTAAACATCATTACCAAAAAATCGAATGCGCAAGGGGTAAGTGGTAGTGTGAATACTGCCGTAGGTACACGCCAAAACAATGGTGCATTTAACCTAACCGCAAAAACAGGTAGGTTAAGCATGAACACTTCTTTGGGAGCCAATTATGCCTACACCCAAAACACAAGAATATTTACGGTGAACAATACGCAATTGAATGGTGGTGGCAGCAATAACATTGAGCAGAATGGCTTCTCTAAATGGGACAGGAACGGGTTTAATGGTAGTTTAGGTTTAGACTACGACTTTAATGCCTATAACAACATCAGTACCACAGCCAAGTACAGCCGTTTTTCTAATGGTGGTCCGGGTGCTTCTGACTATATCATTAATGGTTTAGCTTCAAGGAACATTAGTAACATGGACATGACCATGAACAATCTGGACTGGAACATCGACTACAAAAAAACCAGCAAAAAGGCAGGAGAGGAGTTCTCTATCTCGGCACAGTTGTCTACAGGCCGTCAGCCACAAACCTTTAGCAATAGTTTAACTTCGGCATTGATGCCTGGAGCGATCGAAACATTTACCACCAACACGGGTAAGAACAACGAATATACCGCCCAAACAGATTACACCTATCCGTTTAGCAAATCGACTACTTTAGAGGTTGGTGCAAAAGGTATCTTCCGCGATTTTAACAGTCAGTTTGATGCTTCGTCAAGAGATTTTAAATACAACCAGAATGTAGCCTCTTTGTATAGTGTGATCAGTTTTAACCTGACCAAAAAACTACAAGTAAAAGGTGGTGTAAGGGGAGAGTATACCAAGATCGATTTTAACACCAAAACCAGCGGTACGGTAACCAACGATTACCTGAACTTGTTTCCAAGTGTAATTGTGGCGCAGACGTTAAAAGGAAGCACGATGTTGAAATTGAGCTATAACAGAAGGGTGCAAAGACCAAGTCAGACTTACTTGAACCCTTTCCGTAACGAGAGCGATCCATTTAACATTATGCAAGGTAATCCACAGTTGGATCCAGAATTGAGTGATAACTTGGAGTTGGCTTATTCTACCTACATTAAAGGTTCGATTATCAATGCCTCTATATTTTACCGTCGTACGGGCAATATCATCGAAAACTCGATCTCGCCAATTGTTGAAGGAAATGTAAACAAAACCTTAACTTCTTACATCAACGTAGGTTCTTTAAAAAGCTTCGGATTTAACCTTTTCGGTTCTTACAATCCAAAACCAAAATGGACCTTGATGAGCAGTGTTGGAATGAACAGTTACGACATCAATAGCGATATCATTGACATTAACCGTACTTATTTTATGTTCAACGTGTTTGCGCGTTCGGCCTATGCTTTTGGCAAAGGATGGAATATGGAGTTCTTTGGTGTGGCTACTTCGCCTCGTCGTACCTACCAAGGAAAAACAGATGCCTTTTATTTTTATGGCGCAGCGTTTAAAAAAGACATCCTTAGTAAAAAAGGAAGCATTGGCTTAAACGTATTGAATCCGTTTACCCGCGACTTGGAGATCAAGACCGTTAACAACTCGGTAAACAGTACAGGTAAGGTATATCAGAATACACAAGTATTTTACCCATTGCGTTCTTTTGGTGTTAACTTTAGCTATAGCTTTGGTAAATTGAAGTTTGTAGAAAAGAAAAAAATCAAGAACGACGACACCAAACAAGACCAACAACAAGGTGGTGGACAGATGGGTGGTGTGCAACAATAAAGTTGCCACAAAAATTTTGGTTTAAATTCGTTCTATATCAATTTTTATTTTAACTTTGATTATACTACAAGTTAATGTATGCGTTAATTAACTGGTAATAACTAGATCAAAAACAAACCAAATATAAATTCTAGCCTCTGGTGCAATTGTATCAGAGGCTTTTTTATGCTTTAATAATCCTGTTTGTTATGCTGAACGCAGGGAAGAATAATTTTGAACCATTAGGGAATTAAGGAGTGAAGAAAGTTGCCTTTTTCCTATATTTTTAGGAAGGAGATGCTTCGTTACACTCAGCATGACAAAGTTTGCTAGGGTATTTGTTATTTTGAACATCAGGCTCGCGAAGCAGTAAATCTCTTTTGGACAATCTTCTTTAACATGAAGAAATTAAGGTTATGAAGAAGCCTGTCTTTATCTCATATTTTTAGGAAGGAGATGCTTCGTTCCACAGCATGACAAAACTAAAATACCATGTTACTTTTTCTTTACCCTTTTCAAGATCATCAAACTTAAAGGATTGATCGGGTAGCCACTAATGTTGTTCTGCAACATCACCACGGCTTGGTCGTATAATATTGGCACTACAGAAGAATGCTCCATTACCATATTGTCCATTTTGTAATAAAGCTCATATCGTTTTTTAGCATCGCTCTCAAAGTAACTCTGCTCAAACAAACGGTCAAATTCATCATTAAAATAGCCAGTATAGTTGGGCCCAAAAGGAACTCGGTTCTTTGAGTAAAATACCGAAAGGTAATTCTCTCCATCAGGATAATCAGCAATCCACGAACCCCTAAAGAAGTTTACTTCGTTTTTGGCCATCATGTCGCGTAGGCTGGCATTTGGACTTACATCAACTTTGGCCTTGATGCCTAGGTTACTCAATTCGCCCTGTATAAACTCAATCAAATCTTTATAAGTGGTAGAAGTGCTTAAGGTAACCTGTGGCATTCCCTTTCCATCGGGGTAACCAGCCTCTGCCAATAATTTGGCCGCCAAAGCAGGATTGTAATCGTAGCCCTTTACATGGGTACTGTCAAAGCCTGGCATTCCTCTTGGAATAAAACCAGAGGTTGCAGGCGTACCTACGCTATTTCTTAAGTATTTGATCAGTTTTTTACGGTCTATTGCATAGTTAATGGCCTGTCGCACTTTTTTAAACCTTAATGGCGAATTTTTAACGATGGTTTTAGACGTGTCGACCAAAATACCAACATACTCTGTACACAAGTATGGCCCTTTGATCAGTTGGAACTTGCCTGCATATTTGCTGGTCATCTTGCCACTCTTGGTTAAAATATCATCACGATAACTCCCGTCTACACTGTTAAAGAAATCGAGATTTTTTTAATGAAATTCATAAAAGCACTCTGTTTATCAGTGATAAAAGTAACCTTTACCGCATCTAAGTAGGGTAGGCGAACATCACCATCTTTTTCCCAATAATGGTCGTTTTTTACCAAGACCAAAATCTCATCCTCTTTCCAATATTTGAACTTAAAGGGGCCAGTACCCACAGGGTGGCTCCTAAAATCCTTACCATAATGCTCTACCACTTCTTTAGGTACTACCGAACAATATTGAGCAGTTAAGAGCTTCATAAAAGCAGGAAAAGGTTTAAGCAGGGTAATCTGAAAAGTCGTATCGTTCAAAGCCTTGAAGCCACTGGCATCCTTTACCTTGTCGCTAAAGACTCAACCACCAGATGAAGCTACTTTTGGATCAATTAGTCGGTAAAAACTATAAGCAAAATCTTCGGCAACCACTTTTCTTCCTTTTCCGTTTTTAAACAAAGGGTCATCCTGAAAGTATACATCGTCTCTCAGGTTAAAGGTGTAGGTCAGCCCATCGGTAGACATCTGCCAGGTTTTGGCAATGCAAGGCACTGTGTTCAGATCTTTGTCAACCTGTACCAATCCATTAAAGATCTGGTTCATCATCCAAATGGCATTCTGGTTACGGGCGAAAGCCGGATCGAGAGAGGTTACATTCTGGTCGAGGTTGATATTGAAAACTTTTTTGCCATCATCAGCGTTTTTCCCTTTACAAGAGACAATTACCAGTACACAAAAAATCCAAAATATATCGCTTATAATTCTACGCATCAGTTTAGGAATACTATTTTTGCACAAATTAATAAATAATTCAGATGTCTTTTTTAAATGAGGTTATAAATAGTGAAAATGACGAGCTTTTGCGTGAAGAATTACATGATCGAGTTGACATTGTAACACATAAGATAAAATTCATGGACAAGGTGCCCGTGATCTGCTTAACTACAGACAACGAAATCCAACATGCACTAGACCATTTGATCGAATTGGCAGGAGGCGAATTGGTGCCGATTGCCTTGGAAGCCAAAGTGATCATCTATTTCGAACACCAAGCGGGTATAGGAGCGCTACTGGGTAAGGTGGCCGATGCACTTTCGCCCCAATGGCCTGCCGTAACCTATAACCATGTTTATATTGTAGACGACCAACAAACGCTTGTTAAACTTGCGCCTGAACTGGTTGCTATTTTAGAAGATATTGCCGAAATGTTGCATCCTGGCTTTTTTGTATTTGGAAATGAGGGGAAGAATTGGATTAATTTTGGGGTCTGAAGAGTCTAGTAGTCCGGAGTCCGAAGTCGGAAGACCGAAGTTTGGAAGTAGAGAGTTAAAAGTCCGGAGTCCGAAAGTCGGAAAAGTCTTGATAGTTAAAAGTTTGGAGTAGAGCGTTAGGAGGGGGATGAACGATTAACCAGTTAAACAATTTAGCAATTAAAGAATCTAGAGTCCGAAAGTCCGACGACCGAAGTCTGGAAGTGAAAGGTTCAGTTGCGAATAAACTAGTGATACTAATGAACCAATGACCAATGAACCAATAACTAATAAGCAATAAACTTATCCAGCTGCTGGTTCACAAATTTCAAGGTGTCTTCTTTAAAAAATTGTCCATTCTCATCCAGTTCTGTTTTGATCGAAGAGATGTGCAGGCGTAAGGGCATTACATTGAGGTGTAGATAGGCACAAACCCCATTGAAATGTTCTATACCTCTGATGTTGCCATATTTGCCAGAGGAAATCCCTACCAAACAAGCCTTTTTATCAAAAAAACTCTCTGGAAAAGCACAAGCATCGATAAAGGTTTTGAGCACGCCCGGGAAGCTGCCGTTGTATTCGGGTATAATGAACAAAAACTTGCTGGTCTGGCTGGTCAGGTCCTGTATTTTTTGAAATTCAGTACTTCTTTTGCCATATAGGTCGGTATCGATCAGGTTAGCGGGTAGGTCTTGTAGATTTAACAAATTGGTTTCCAACCCCTTTTCTGCCAGTTGTTTCTGATAGTATTTTGCAACTTTTAAGGTATTGCTTGCGGGTCTGTTGGTGCCAGATATGATAGTTACCATGCTAAAATTGTTAATAAGATGTTTAAAACACTTATGGCTTTAATACTAATATTATGATTTAGTTTGTATCTTAGCTAATTGTTAAAAAATGCCTAAATCGATACAAAAATAGCATTTTTTGAAGATTTTTATTGTAAAATAAAGCCATAATCAA